>NZ_JBISEQ010000003.1:0-376733 GCF_044383785.1 Terribacillus sp. JSM ZJ617
GCGAAGTTGGCCAAACGCGGCGGACTGTAAATCCGCTCCCATCGGGTTCGTAGGTTCGAGTCCTACTCCCTCCACCACAGGGGTATAGTTTAATGGTAGAACAACGGTCTCCAAAACCGTCGGTGTGGGTTCAACTCCTACTACCCCTGCCATAACATATGTATCATGGCGGTCGTGGCGAAGGGGTTAACGCACCGGATTGTGGCTCCGGCATTCGTGGGTTCAATTCCCATCGATCGCCCTCCATATAGCTTTAGGCTATAGCCAAGTAAACAGGCTGGGATTCCTATGGAATCCTTTTAGCCTGACTTGTATGCGAAAGTAGTTCAGTGGTAGAACACCACCTTGCCAAGGTGGGGGTCGCGGGTTCGAATCCCGTCTTTCGCTCCATTTAATTGGCGGCATAGCCAAGTGGTAAGGCAAAGGTCTGCAACACCTTGATCACCGGTTCAAATCCGGTTGCCGCCTCCATAGATACTTTTAACATGCCGGTGTGGCGGAATTGGCAGACGCGCACGACTCAAAATCGTGTTCCGTAAGGAGTGCCGGTTCGACCCCGGCCACCGGTATCACACAGATCATCGTATTGCCAAGCGATGATAAGGACTTCAGAATTTCTGAAGTCTTTTTTTGTGGAAAAAAAGATTTTAGTAAAGTTAAACGAAGGGAGAAACACAAATGAAAAAAACGGCTTATATTCTTTTCTTATTATTACTTACCTTTCTTGCAGCGTGCTCATCAAATGATGATACTTCGAACAGCTCAGAGAAGGAAACAGCAAAAGCTTCAGCAAGTGAGGCAAGTGACGAAGAAGGTGGGGTTAAAGTGGATAAAAACCTGCTTAGCGTTGAAGTATCCTTGCCGGCTTCGTTTTTTGAAGGGCAAAGCGCAGAAGATGTTATAGCAGATGCAAAAGAAGAGGGAATAGAAGTAACAGCAAACGACGATGGGTCTTATACATATAAGATGTCTAAATCAGAACATAAAAAATTGATGGACGAAATGAGTGCTGAACTTGATAAATCCACTGCTGAGATGGTATCAAGCGGTGACTATCCATCAATTAAAGATATCAGCTATAACAAAGATTTCTCCGCATTTACTATGGTAGTGGATAAAGAAGCTTATGAGAATAGCATGGATGGATTTGCTAGTTTAGGGTTAGGTATGTCCGGAATGATGTACCAGCTATTTAACGGAGCTGATCCTGATGAATATTCTATAACTATTTCTATAGAAGATGAAGCAAGCGGCGAAGTTATTGGTGAAACTGTGTATCCAGATGCAATGGAAGATGTGGAATAAATAATAGACTATCTACAGCACTATGACTTTTTGTCATAGTGCTGTTTCTTTATATTAATAGATGATAGGAAATAGTCAGTGCCAATTAGTATTACGATAAAGTAATTTGCGTTGAAAAGAGTCAGTACAAATAAAGAGATCCCAGCTTTAGAGCTGAGATCTCTATGTTTAGGATTAGCCATCCAATCCCATCGACTGCTTATACCCCTGCAAATAAGTCATTTCCGCTGGGCTTCCTTTTTCAAAGCTGCTCATAGCGCGGTGCCAGAGCGGGTAAATTGGTACTGGACGGGCTGCTGATTCAATAAGGTCATGCTCTTCTTGTGTTAGTTTTATTTCGAATGAAGCAATGTTTTCCTTCAATTGTTCTTCATTGCGAGCTGCAATAACAATCGGCCCTACGTTTGGACGGTCTCTGACCCATGCGTAAGCGATTTGCGGCACAGAAGCATTATGATTTGCTGCTACTTCTTCCAGTGCATCAATCACCTTATAGAGTCGTTCCTGATCCTGCACATAAGGCTCTGACCAACCGCCGCCTTGGCGGGTGTTTTCGGGCGCAGTTTTATTCCGTCCGATCTTACCGTTTAGCAGTCCTTCACCGAGCGGACTCCAAATCATATTGCCAATGCCGAGTTCTGTTCCTGCTGGAAGCAGCTCATATTCTGATTCACGAGCTTCTGGTGTGTAATAGATTTGCTGCGTGACTGGCGGGATATATCCAGGCTGCTGTGCAACAGTGAAAGTTCTCGCAAGTGCCCAGCCGCTGTAGTTAGAAACACCCCAGTAACGGATTTTTCCTTTTCTAATGAGGTTCGTCATCGTTTCAATTGTTTCCTCGACTGGTGTCTGTCCGTCCCATAGATGGACAAAGTATAAATCAAGGTAATCCGTACCAAGTCTTTGCAGCGATTGATCGATGCTTGCTTCAATATTAATGCGCGAAGCCCCTCCATTGTTTGGGCCATCTCCTAGTTGGAAGCCTGTCTTCGAATTAATTAGAACTTTGTCCCGGCGTCCCTTGATAGCAGCACCTAGTACGCGTTCTGAATCTCCTTCGGAATAAAGGTTCGCGGTATCAAACATATTGATCCCAGCCTCTAAGGACATATCCACCATTCTGCGTGCTTCATCTTCTTTTACATTACCGGCAGCTTCAAAGCCATTCGTACCGCTGAATGGGATCGTTCCGAGTATATACTTTGGAACTCGAAGACCGGAGTTTCCTAAATTAATATAATCCATGGTTGCCTCCTAATTAAAAGTTGTTTACTATCATGCATCTTAGCTACAATACCCGACCTCCAATTTAGTAAAACTATCCTATGACTAGTGTATATAACACTCCATAATGCTGAGAATTTGTGCATGCTGTCCTTTCATAATAGGGAAAGAGAATCCAGAAAAAAGTGTTGTTAGGAACAATAATACGGAAAGACTCAAATTGTAAAAGGGTATCCAAAAATAATGAAAAGAAAAATTTAAATTGACTGAAAACTTGAAATATATTATCATTCATACATGTCTTTATTTGAATATTAACTATTCAATTGTTTTAAAAATACAGCAAGAAGATAGGAGACCCCTCATGTCACAAATGCTAGCGTTAGTCATACTTACCCTTATTTTATTTATTGGTGATTTAGTTGCGGTTCGGACGAAGGCTTGGGTGCCATCTATATTCATTTGTGCAATTTTATTTCTTGTAGGTTATTGGACTTTCTTCCCTGCAGATATCGTGGCAGTGGCTGGTGTTCCTCCAGTTGTGGCGACGATGATGATGTACCTTTTGATTACCAATATGGGGACATTGCTGTCAGTTAAAGAATTGAAAGCGCAGTGGAAAACGATTGTGATTGCACTGTCTGGTATTTTGGGAATCGTTGTTTTGCTGCTATCGGTTGGAACACTTATTTATGGCTTTGAAACAATGGTCGTAGCGATTCCGCCTTTAGTCGGCGGAGTAGTTTCTGCCCTGATCATGTCTGATGCAGCTAGTGCGGCAGGTCTTTCGTCGTTAGCGGTGTTTGCTATCGTCATTTACGTGATGCAAGGGTTTGCCGGCTATCCGATTACATCTTTTGTATTGAAGAAAGAAGGGAAAAGACTGTTGAAGCTTTACCGGAATGGAGAGCTTCAGGTGGACGTGACTGATAAAGCAAAAGAAGAAATAGCTGCTACTGTGGAAGCAGCACCATCCAAATGGAGATTGCCTGAAAAATACAACACGGATTTCCTTAAGTTCTTCAAGCTGGCACTAGTTTCTTATGCAGCCTATCTTGTATCAACTCTGGTGGCACCATTATTCGCAGTCAGTCCATTCGTCCTTTGTTTGTTGTTCGGAGTTATTGCCTCTAGTGTCGGTTTCCTTGAAAAGCAAGCTTTGCAAAAGGCTAATGGATTTGGAATTGCAATCTTAGTGCTGATGCTCTTCATATTTGACGGATTGAACCAGGCTACACCAAGCATGATGCTTCAGATCTTATATCCGCTGGTTGGAACTATCGTTATCGGAGTTATTGGCATGTACATCTTCTCCTTTATTGCAGGTAAAATTTTAGGAGTAAGCAAGAATATGGCATTTGCGGTTTCCTTGACCGCTCTTTACGGTTTCCCGGCTGATTACATTATCACAAACGAAGTTATCAAGTCCTTGACCGAAGATGAAAAAGAAAGAGAAGTATTAACAAGCCGGATGCTGCCGCCAATGCTTGTCGGGGGCTTTATCACAGTAACCATCGTGTCAGTCATACTAGCAGGAATCTTTGTTGGTTTCTTGTAATAGGGAGAGAATAGCTTGAGTAAAACAAAAGAACGTATCGAACAGCATATAGAAGCATTAGAAAAGTTTACAGCAACACCTGGAAATGGTACGACTCGGCTCACATACAGCCAAGAGGATGTAAAGGCCCGCAGCTATATTAAAAAACAAATGAAAGCATCAGGATTGAATGTAACGGAAGATGGGTTCGGCAATATTTTCGGAAAGCTGGAGGGCACTCTGGAGGATGCACCTAGTGTAATGATCGGTTCCCATTTCGACTCCGTACCAAACGGAGGAGCGTATGACGGACCAGCTGGAGTGGTGGCAGCACTCGAGGTTGCGAATCTTTTCCAAGAATATGATTTGAAACCTAAGTATCCGCTCGAAATTGTAGCATTAGTGGAAGAAGAAGGCTCCCGTTTTGGCGGAGGGCTGATGGGTTCACGAGGAATTACTGGAGTGCTAAGTGAAGACGATTTTATTAGCCTTAAAGATAGGGATGGAGTTTCTACAGTAGAAGCGATGCAAAAAATAGGGCTGGACCCTTCGCTACCAAAGGGAAGAGACTCCAAAACGATGAAAGCTTTCCTCGAGCTCCATATTGAGCAAGGGCCGATCTTAGAGGAAAAGAATATTCCTATCGGTGTTGTTGATGCAATCGTTGGGTTGACTCAATATGAAGTGACGGTCAAAGGGCAGGCAGGCCATGCAGGGACCACTCCAATGGACCGTCGTGCGGATGCTTTGATAGCAGCAGCCAAAATCATCAGTCAATTGCCAGAGCTTGCTGTGGAAGAAGGGAACGGCACGGTTCTCACTATAGGGCGGCTGAATGTGTTTCCAAATGGAGCTAATGTGATTCCTGACAAGGTTGTATTCACAGTCGATTTAAGGTCAGGGAAAGAAGAACATGTACGGAATGTGATTAACAAGATGAAGGAATGCTTAAACACGCATCAAATGGATGGGATTGAGATATTGGCTGAAGAGCAGTTGTACATCCAGCCTAAAGCATTAAATGAAAACATCCGTACACTTCTAGAAAATAAGAGCAGAGAAAGTAATGTATCATATTGCTCCATCAATAGCGGCGCGGGACATGATGCAATGATCTTTTCTGACTTTACAGATGTTGGCATGCTATTCATACCGAGTCGGGCGGGACTAAGTCACTGTCCTGAGGAATGGTCTGATTCAGAACACATTGCAAAGGCAACCGAAATCTTCTACGAAGCTGCGAAGGAGTTAACGGAGGCTGAATAAACTTCTATTTATGAGCTAGACGCCACGAAGCGTCTAGCTTTTTATTTTATAAACATAAAACTTAGAAATTATATATATTATTCACAATATTTTAATGATAAATTAATAGTATACTTCTACAATTATGTAGAACAGTCGACAATCTTGCATGGTGGATAAGTGTGTATATTGTCGGGGATTCACTAAAAATTTGGGGGTATCTATTTATGAAAGGTAAGAAGCGTTACCGTTTTCCACTGCGTACTGCCGCAATTATTGCTATTCTATCATCGATAGTTCTACCGACTAGTACATACGCAGCTGATGAAAATGGAGAAGATTTTTCTTTGACGATCATGCATATGAATGATACGCACGCGCGTGTAGAGCCGCTGGCGAATATGGTGACAGCGGTAAAAGAAGTTCGGGAAAATAAGCCAGGGGCTTTGTTATTTAATGCCGGAGATGTTTTTTCTGGGACACTTTATTTCAACCAATTCCAAGGGCAGGCGGATTTGGCACTTTTAAACATGATGGATATCGATGCAATGACATTCGGTAATCATGAGTTCGATCTTGGTTCCAGTGAGAACGGTCATGCTTCTTTGAATAAATTTATTGAAGGTGCGAACTTCCCATTTGTGTCTGCGAACGTAGACTTATCTGCTGATCCTTTTGCCGGTGGCCGAGTGAGCAGCACGTTTACAGAAGATGCGCAGGATAGCACTGTATACGATGGAATGGTGAAAGAAATAAACGGCGAGAAGGTTGGTATCTTCGGGCTCACTACGGAAGAGACTTTGATGACATCCAGCCCAGGTGCTGCAAAAATCACGAATTATGCAACCGAAGCAGAGCGGGCAGTTGCAGCGTTTGAAGATATGGGAGTTAATAAAATCGTTGCCATCTCCCACCTTGGCTATGACAGCAACCCTTCAGTCGGTAATGATTTGATGCTGGCAGAGCAGGTTGACGGGATTGATGTCATTGTTGGCGGTCATTCTCATACACAGTTAAACGAGCCGACTGTCGTTACGACGGATGAAAATGGTGCTGCAAAAGATCCGACAGTTATTGTACAAGCATATCAGTATGCGCAATATCTAGGAGAGCTTGATGTAAACTTTAACGAGCAAGGGGTTGTAACCGGATCCTCTGGCCATTTAATCGATGTAACACAGAAACAAACTGATCCAGAAGCACTTAACACACTTAGTGCTTATAAATCGGAAGTTGATCAGTTATCTAATCAAGAGACAGGTGCAGTAGCAAAAAAACCTCTTACCAACCCAAGACTTACTGACAGTGATGTCAGCGTGCGTGCAAACGAAACGGAACTAGGTAACTTAATTACAGATGCAATGCTCACTAAAGCACAGGAAAAAATGCCGGAAGTATCCATTGCTATGCAAAATGGCGGCGGAATCCGGGCAGCAATCGATCAAGGGCCGATTACAGTCGGTGAAGTTATTACAGTTTTACCGTTTGGAAATGACCCAGCAGTTGTGCAATTGACTGGAGATGAAATCAAGCAGATTCTGGAGTACAGTGTTCGCCTGGCACCGGAAGAAAGCGGCGGTTTCCTGCAGGTTTCCGGTATGAAATTTGCTTATGACAGCACGAAGGAAGCAGGTTCCCGTGTTGTAAGCATGCAAGTGAAAAGTGGTGAGGAATATGTGGATATCAATTCTGACCAAACCTATTTGGTAACAACCAATAACTTCACTGCCAAAGGCGGGGACGGTTATGAGGTATTCGCCCAAGCGTATGCAGAGGGACGTGTACAGGATCTTGGTGAAATAGATTGGGAACAACTCCGTGACTACATGGTGGAAGATTTGAATGGTGTGGTTGATCCTGTCATCGAAGGTCGTATTACTGATTTATTAGGAGCTGATCCAGCACCGGCAGAACCTCCGGCCGAAGATCCGAATGATGAAACACCAGAGGATCCAGGAACTCCAGTAACCCCTGATCCAAATGATGATGGTAATGATCAAGATGAGAATCCAGGGGACAAACCACAGGAAGATCCTAAAGATGATAATAAACCTTCAGACGAAGATAAAGATAATCCAGACGATAAAGACAGCACACCACCGCCGAGCAGTCAAAATAATGGCGGTGACGGCAGCAACTCAGGTGGCAGTATTGTAAACGTTTCTGATGACAAAACTAGCCCGATCAGCAGTGGAAGTAAGCTTCCAAAAACCGCTACGAATATGTATACGTACATGCTGGCGGGAGCAGTGTTGCTTGCAGCAGGTGCAGTTCTCTTTATCTTTAAGAGAAAGAAAGCGAAAGCTTAATTAATACAAACAAGGATGCTGCAACGCGCAGCATCCTTGTTTGTATTAATAAGGACACTATTCATGATTGCTGTGACTGTTGCTGAGCGTCAGCTTAGGTTTACAACCATTGAGGGTATCTTGTTTGGAACTAAAGGATCAAAGTCTATTCTCATTAAACAACACGCATCTAAAATAACACAGAAATTCATCCTTTTAATAAAGTACACTTATTTAGAAAGGTAACCATTTATGTGTAGCGTAATATTGACGTCTATTACAAGTGTATTGTCGCTGAATGCTAATTACTTAATTAGAAAAAATATTTAAAATAAAAATTACTATCGCCTTAACTGATCATGCTGATTCATTATCTGCAATAATGGGTTGATAGATAGAGAGGTACATATATGACTTTACATAGTTATATTAGGATTCCGGATGGACTCTGGGCAGGATTTACACAGCTTGGGATTTCGGCTCAAGAGGTAGTTAGAAAAGCAAAAATGCCACTCACTGTGATCACAGATTCAGAGGTGACTACGGAACAATATATCGCTATATGGAGAGCTTTTTCCGACATTATGGGGGACAAAGAAGATGGAATGCTTATGCTTCCCCAAGTCATTGAAACTACTCAATATCCACCACCTGTCCTGGCAGCTTATCATGCTCGTGACTACAGAGATGCTCTTAACAGGATGGCCCGTTACAAAAAAATGTGCCCTCCGGAAAATATTCGAATTGTAGAAGAAGGAAGGAAATGCACGATTGAAATTGGTTGGCAGAACACCGATCAACCTATTCCGCTAGTACTGATTGGAACATTACTTGTATTTCTGCTGGAACTAGGACGTCGCGGCACTGGGTTACCTATAAAAGCAACTTCAGTAGAATTTACACACTCAATGATTCACGTACAAGTGCTTGAGAATTACTTTGGTTGTCCTATTCAAGTGGGGGCAGAACGCAACCGATTAATACTGGATAGAAGAGAACTTGATCATCCATTTGTTTCTTACAATGATGAATTACTGAAGATTTTAACCCCAGTATTGGACGAAACATTAAAAAAGCATAGACGCAGTAACTCTTTGAAGGAAATAGTTAAGTGGATTTTAGAACGCAGCTTAACGAAGGAAAAACTAGACTTACAAGATGTAGCAGGTGAGTTGGGTATGAGCGAACGAACCTTACAACGGCGGCTGACTGGTGAACAAACCAGCTTTAAGGAACTAGTAAGAGATGTGCGCCACAAGCAGGCAAGGGAATATTTAGCAGATCCATCTTTAGATCTTAAAGAGGTAGCTTTTCTTTTAGGTTATAAAGATCAAAGCTCATTCTATCGGGCATTCCGATTCTGGGAAGGAAATACACCCTTGAAATGGCGAGCTGAACATAAAATGAAACAGCTTAAAATGATATCAAAGGAGAAATAAAAATGGAAATGGGATTAAACAATAAAACTGCATTAGTTACTGGTTCTACAAAAGGCATAGGGAAGGCAATTGCATTAGAACTGGCTAAGGAAGGAGTAAACGTGCTTGTAAATGGTCGGAATAACGAAGAAGCAGAACAAATAGTCAAGGAAATCAAATCAGCTTATCCCACAACTTCTCCGCAAAATGCTGCAGCCGACATTGTTGATATGCAACAAAGAGAAGCATTATTAGAAAAGTTTCCTTATGTAGATATTTTAATTAACAGCATGGGTATCTATGAAATTATGCAATACGAAGATATAACCGATGAAATATGGGAGAAATACTTCCGTACCAACGTACTAGCTGCAAATAGCTTGTCCAAATATTATTTGCCAAAAATGTTGGAAAAGAATGATGGCCGCATTATCTTCATAGCAAGTGAGGAAGCCATAATGCCTTCGGGGCTGATGCCTCAATATGGTATGACAAAATCTATGCTTTTATCCTTAGCTAAAAGCATATCAATGCTGACAAAAGGATCCGAAGTTACAATTAATACAATTATGCCTGGGCCTACTCTTTCTGAAAATGTGCAGCAAATTATCGAGGGAATATACGCTAATGAAGAGATGACATTTGCAGAAAAAGAAAAACATTTTATGATCCATAATCAACCCCAATCTGCCATACAGCGATTTATCAGACCAACCGAGGTAGGAAGACTAGCTGCTTTCTTGTGCAGTCCATATGCTTCTGCTTTTAAGGGATCACCAATCCGTATGGATGGAGGAATGATTCCGACTATTTATTGATAGGAAAGAGCAACTATATGAACGCTCATAGCAAAACAAAAAGCAGAGTTCCGATGAACTCTGCTTATTCTTCATTTACTTTGTTGACCAAAGCTTCCTCCGCCATCTTAAACCCTTCAATAACAGTGTCTTCCTCAACCTCAATCATAATACAGCGTTTGTTATTGAAAACAACTTGCCGTACATAACGCAGATCTTCTGGGCTTATTGCGATATTGGCAACCTTCGTTTTGATTTTAATGGATTTGGAATTGTACTTCGGCAATACACTGGTTGCCTTCATTTCATATTTCTCATCGTCAATAACCTTTTGATAAGCAGTTTCTACTTTTTCCGGGGTCACGTCTTCTACGCCGCTCATAGTCAGGACGCGCTGGATATCCTGTTTATCAAGCTTCGGTGCTTCATCTTCTTCATTTTCTTCTACTACACGATTGATTTCCTCATATACACTAGCAAGGGCAGAGGTATTAAGCTGATCGCCAGTTATATCTTTGACTATCTCTTCAAAGACACTTTTATCATCTCTTGCAGTCATGATTTCTTCAGCATTTAAAACATCCTCGATAAATGCCGTGTCTGGCTCGAATGCTTTTGCTGTAGAGTAGAGCACATGATTCACATCAGCGGCGCTGTCGTTGAAGCATGGGAATAAGAATCCTGATAGCGGTGCTTGCAGATTGATAACAGGATTTACTGTGACATTGTACTTGAATTCCCTTTCCACATAATCAAATTCCAATTCTTTTTTCGGTTCCTGTGTCTTGTTGATACTGCATAGCAGGAAGGAGTGGGAGTACATTGTATCATTGGCGCTTTCCTCTTGATCATCACCCTGGCGTTTCTGGGCTTTCAGGTATTCTGCCTTGATGAATGAGATGACCACATCATGCTCATACTGTCTGTCTTCCAGCATCTTAGCAACAAGCTTCAGCATGTCGTTCGTCCATTCTTCTACATCATTTGTTAGTAAGCCGCGGTGCAGGATGAATTGGCTGCTGTCCTCCACATCCCGTTTGAATTTCAGTTCAAATAGTTTCTCATCAGGCTGACCTGCTAGTACTTTTTTGAAATTGCCCAAGAACAACTCCTGTTGATCTTCATCCAGCATGCCAAACGGCATACTTTCGTGATGATAGATGTCACTGGATTCTTTCATGATATATACGTTGAAAATATCAGAGATTTTAAGTTTATCATTGCCTTTTTTAAATTGCCTGCGAATCGTTGCGATGTCCTTTTTATTCATATCGTTTCCCGTTCCTTATTGATAGAGTGAAAAGCATGTTCACTTATTTTAACATAGAGATAGATTGCGAAACGGGACTTTTAATGTAGGTTTTTGAAATAAATAAGATTAGAAGTTCAAGTAATGAGTATAAGGAGTTTCAAATGAAGCCAAATACTAAGAGATGATTTGCTTCTAAACAAACGAGGAAAATCTAGTTTTATTTTTGTGAAAGAAATAGAGAGCTAAAAAAATAGTATAAATAATCTGCTATCATGGAAGCTTATTAAGTTAAAACAGCCCATATCAAATGGGCTGTGTCACATCTTCCAGTGCTGCTTCTTTCTCACGTACAAGTGGAATGACTTCACGGCCGAAGCGCTCCAGATCTTCTTCGTAATGGAAATGGCCAGTTAAGACGAGGTCAACACCAATTTGTTTAAGACGAATGATCTGGTCAGCTACCTGTTCTGCCGTACCTATCAGACCGGTTTTGAAACCGTCATTATATTGAACAAGATCCTCATAGGAAGAGTCTGCCCACATGCCTTGCTTGCTTTGGGTTGCTTGACCAGCGTCCTTGACGGACTCACGAAAGCCTTCGACTGCTTCCGTATCGGCATGGCTCACAATATCACGAAGCAGGGATACAGCTTCTTCTTCTGTGTCACGGACGATGGCGAAGCCGTTTACAGCGAACTTTACATCACGGCCTTGATTGGCTGCACGGGCTTTCACGTCTTGGATTTGCTGCTGGAAGCCTTCGAGTGTATTGCCGTTCATGAAATAATAATCGGAAACACGAGCAGCCATGTCACGAGCCACATCGGAATTGCCGCCTTGGAATATCGGAATCTGCTTTTCTGGTTTTGGTTTCAAAGGGGCGTCTGATAGCCTGTAAAAGTCTCCTCGATAGGTAGCTTGTTCTTCCTCCCACAATGCCCGGAGCACACGGATGAACTCTTCGGAACGCCGGTATCGTTCATCATGATCGAGCCAATGCTCGCCGTAGCTGATGAATTCCTGTTTGAACCAGCCGCTGACAACATTGACAGCGGCGCGACCTCCGCTAATATGGTCCAGTGTAGCGAGCATTTTGGCGTAGACGCCTGGATGCCAAAGACCTGGATGGACTGCCGAGATTAGGTTCAATTTTTCGGTGACGCTTGCTAGGGCAGAGGCGAGGGTTATTGCTTCGAGCTGTTTATCAGCGCCGTAGCTTGCGATAAAACGTGTTTGCAGAAGGGCATATTCAAAGCCGTTCTGCTCAGCGATTTGCGCGTAGCGTTTGTTCGCTGCAAAACTCCAGTCCGTTTTCTGCGGCAGCTTGGATATGACTAGCCCGCCGCTCACATTCGGTACCCAATATGCAAATTTCACTTTCGTCATCCTTTACCCTCCAGCAGCTCACTTATCAAGAGTGTACGAAAACAGCCCTTCTCCATAAAAGAGAAGGGCTGCGGGTATGTAACTACCATCCGTTCACGCTTCTCATCTTCAGGATGTAATATCCTTCTGAAATTGGCACCGTGCTGGTAACAGTCGGTTGCCGAGGCTTCACTGGGTCAGTCCCTCCGCCTCTCTTGATAAGAAAACTATTTTTTTAGTGATTGTAAACAAAGTATTCAGACTTGTCAACCTAGTTTGTGCAATTGCTGGATTGTTCTGTTAAGCTGGAGGTAGAAAGACACTTTCGCTTTGTATTAGAGGAGGATAACCAATGAAAAAAATCATTAACCGACCAGAGGATGTTGTCCTGGAGATGTGTCACGGGCTGGTATTGGCTCACCCGGAACTCGAATTATTGAAGAAGTATAAAGTGATCAAACGAAAACAATTACAGACAAATAAGGTTACCTTAATCAGTGGGGGAGGAAGCGGGCATGAGCCTGCCCATGCAGGCTTTGTCGGGGAAGGCATGCTGGATGCAGCGGTATGTGGCGATATGTTTGCTTCGCCTTCCCAAATACAAGTTTATCAAGCTATCAAGGAGACGGCAGGAGAGAAAGGTACGCTTCTTATCATCAAGAATTACAGCGGGGATATTATGAACTTCAAGAACGCGGCCCACCTCGCTAAGGAAGATGGGCTGGAAGTGGATCATGTGAAGGTAGATGATGATATCGCAGTGGAGGATAGTCTGTATACAGTTGGAAGACGTGGTGTTGCTGGAGTCGTACTTGTACATAAAGTCGCTGGAGCAGCTGCGGCTGAAGGGCGTGACTTACAGCAGGTAAAAGCGGTAGCGGAAAAAGCTGTCTCTCGGACACGCAGTATCGGTGTTGCTTTGACATCCTGCACATTGCCAGGTGGTGAACCGACCTTCAAGCTTGCAGAGGATGAAATGGAGTATGGCGTCGGTATCCATGGGGAACCTGGTATCCGACGGGAAAAGGTTCTATCAGCCAACGAATTAGCCAAACGGATGGTCGAGGATCTGCTGAAGGAAGGACAGCCAGAGGAAGATGCGGCTTTATTGATTAACGGATTTGGCGGAACACCATTACAAGAATTGTATCTGTTCAATCAATCTGTCAATCGTGAGCTTGCTGAACGGAATATCAAAATAAATCGGATATTCGTAGGCAACTATATGACTAGTATCGATATGGCAGGTGTGTCGGTAACGATTATGTCACTTGATGATGAGCTGCGCACTCTGCTCTCCAGTGAATCAGATACACCAGCTCTCAAGATTGACGGACCTGTGGAGCAGCCAGCGTTTTCCAGTTTTAAGGAAGCAGCAGACAATGCGGATGTTTCTTATCAGGTAGAAACAGACAGCGCGTATGCACAAGTAAAAGAGGACTCTATTACACTGGAAAACATCATCTACTTAGTGGATAAAATGAGCGAAATTATCATTGAAAATGAAGCTGCCTTCAACAAGCTTGATACCCACGCTGGAGATGGGGATTTCGGTAATAGTGTGGCAAAAGGCTTCCGTCAATTGAAACGGGAATGGAAACATATTCTTGATGAAGACAACCTTACGATTGGCAGCTTCCTTGATGCCTCTTCCATGGTGATCATGGAGCATTGCGGTGGTGCTTCAGGACCAATATGGGGTGGCGCGTTCCGTGCTGCCGGAAAAGCAGCTGGTGAGAAGAAAGAGCTCACTGTAACAGAATTCGCAGATATCCTGCAGCATGTCGTAACGGCAATCCAGGATATTGGAGAACGCTCCTTTGGTCGCGGAGCTGAGGTCGGGGATAAGACATTGATTGATGCACTCGCACCATGTGCGGATAGCTGGAAGCAGAGTGCTGCAGCTAATGAAGATGTAAAGACAGCCTTCAAAAAAGGCGCAGAGGCTGCTGTTACTGGTGCGGAGAATACGAAGGAAATCGTTGCACGGATGGGACGTGCTGGAACGGTAGGAGAGCGCAGTCTTGGTTATCCGGATGCAGGCGCGCATGCACTGGGTGTCATTTTTACTAAATTAGCTGCTGCATTGAAATAATCCTATGCAGCAGAGAGTGAGTTTCCTAGATTAGTTCAGGTTTTGGATTGCTTTGGTTAGTATGTAGTATATCTTTGTCAAAAACCTTGTAAAGGGAGGGTGACAAAAGCTATCTTTTCCCGACAAACTAGGCCTTTCTTTCCCAATCCAGATAGACAGGAATCTGACAGAAAATCATAGAATTCTACTTTAAATCTATTTAAGGAGGATTCATATGAAAAAGAAATCGATTCTTGCTGGAGCTCTGCTTATCACGTCCTTATTATCAGTCCCTTCTGTATCGTTAGCTGACGCAGTGCATGATCATGGGCATAACCATGAAACAGTCGGTTTTGACCATATTGGAGACAAGCTCCCTAAAGCAGGGGATTTCAAAGACTTGGAGTCTGCACCGTCTATTGAGCAATCAACGGATGTAGTCGAGTTTAACAGTAAAGGAAAAGAAGTGGAAAAACACCGGACAGAAAGTAATACAGGCGGATTTAGTATAGCGGATACAGGCAGCCAAAAGGTGACAGTCCTGGCTGTTGCCGATGAAGAATATCGAGCTGCTTATCCGGATTGGCAGCAAAGGATTATTTCAATTGTGGAACAAGCAGACAATGCTTTCAACCGTGATCATGATGTGGACTACGTCGTCGAGGCTGTTGGACAATGGTCGTCCAGCGGATCAAATAGCTCTGCTTTGCTACAGGACTTACAGCGTGACTGGGATGGACGCGGGTATGATTTTGTTGCTGGTTTTACAAGAGACAGCCGATTTGATGCAGGTGGTATTGCATATGTTTATAGCGGAGCACCTTCCGGAAGTGCGATTAGTGTAAACCTTGATCAAGGAACAAGAAATACTGCATACGCAGCACAGCATGAATTTACGCATAACTATGGCATCGGTCACGATGCGCAGGGAAGCGGAATCCGCTGCATCATGAACTATGATTATTCATACACAGTAGACTACTGGGATGAAGGTCATGATCGCGTGCTGTCACAAAATAAATTCTGGTATGGATCTTAAAAGCGGCGGCCGTTATGGCCGCTTTTTTACATTGTATTCTCAGACTCTATTTTTATAATAGAGTTTTTGTTATATATTGGTAGTTGGGTAGGAAGGAGCGGAACTAATGATAGAAGGTTTGTACGAAGCACATTTACCAGTTAGTAATCTGAAAAAATCCATCACGTTTTATGAAGGACTGGAGCTTTCCCACATTCATGAAGATAGGTTAGCTTTCTTTTGGATTAAAAAGGACCATAGCTGGCTTGGTCTTTGGGAATCGGATAAAGCAGAGCTTGCCCATCATCCATCCATCAGACATGTCGCATTTCAAGTGAGTTTGGAAAATTTAAAAGCTGCATCCGGATGGTTAAAAGAAAGAGGATATCACCCGAGAGAAGCTTTCGGTTTTGGCCCTCATGAGCCTTTTGTGATGGGCGCATGATGGAATGGCACATGCGAAAATTCATTTTAATGATCCGGATGGCAACAGTCTGGAGCTTATCACGAAAATAGATAACCCAAACAATGTCACTTCAAGGTTGTATTTGAGTGAATGGGAAAAAGAAAACTCGAATAGTTAGGGTCCACCGATGATGTGTGCAAAGGTTATAAAGGGAGGAGCAAAAGAAATGACAAATCGTTTACTTGAATCTTTATCCATTCTGCATCCGATTATACAAGCCCCTATGGCGGGAGGGATATCAACAGCGGAACTAGTTACAGCTGTATCTGAAGCGGGCGGATTAGGGATGATTGGTGCTGGTTATCTAAATGCGGAAAGTACGCGTCATCAAGTACGGGAAGTGAAAGCTGGTACAGACAAGCCCTTTGGTATCAATTTGTTTGTACCGAGTCCTTACAAAGGAAAGAAGGACGCGATTGCCAGGTCGCAACAATCACTAAAGCCCTTCTTAGATAAACTAGGCTCAACTAGAATGGAAAGTGGATTCACATCTTATGAACAGATCTTAGAAATCTATCATAAACAGGTGGATGTCATCATTGAAGAGAAGGTCCCCGTTTGCTCATTCACTTTTGGTATGCCTTCATCTGTAGTAATCAACTCTTTAAGGCAAGCGGGTATATACACCATTGGTACAGCAACTACTCTGTCAGAGGCGTTAGCAATCGAGGCAGCTGGAATGGATGCGGTTGTCCTTCAGGGCAGTGAGGCAGGGGGGCATCGCGGCAACTTCCTAGCTGGAGTGGAACAAAGCATGATTGGACTGATGGCGCTCATACCCCAAACTGTCGATCAAGTGAATATCCCGGTTATTGCGGCAGGAGGTATAATGGACCGTCGCGGTGTTCGTGCGGCTCGCTGTTTAGGCGCACAAGCAGCGCAGCTCGGCACCGCATTTTTAACGTGTAAAGAAAGCGGTGCAAACCCATTACATAAGCAAGCAATTCTGGAGGGACAGCAAGAAGACAAGACAACATTAACGAAAGCTTTCTCTGGCAAGGCGGCCAGAGGCATCGAAAATGATTTTATCCGTGAAATGCGGGAAGTTGAGACGGAACTGCCGGACTTTCCTATCCAGAATACATTGACAAAGCCTATTCGATCCGCTGCTGCACAAAACAATGATAGAAACATGATGTCCTTATGGTGCGGGCAAAACCCAAATTTAGCAGAGCCTATCACTGCTAAGGAACTAGTGCATAAACTAGTAGACGAGGAATAAAATACGATAACGGGATAATAGGTGATAGTCTTGGAAAAATGGCTCGAATGGGCAAGAAGAATACAGGCGATTTCCCAGGCAGGACTGCATTTCTCAAAGGATGTATTCGATCGGGAGAGATACGAGGAATTGCAGCAGCTCAGTGCGGAAATCATCGCTAACTATACGAAGCAGTCGGCAGAGGACGTTGAGAAGACACTTGCAGCAGAAAAAGGGTACCCTACCCCGAAGCTGGATATCCGCGGTGTTGTTTTCCGGGAAGGGAAGCTTCTGTTAGTGAAAGAGAAGATGGATGAACGGTGGTCACTGCCAGGCGGTTTTTGTGAGGTAGGGCTGTCGGCCAGTGAGAATGCTGTAAAGGAAATCAAAGAGGAGTCGGGGTACGATGTTGTACCTAAGAAGCTTTTAGCGGTGCTGGATTCAGATAAGCATACCGACAAACCGCAAATGTTCCATTACTACAAAATCTTCCTGCAATGCGAGATTGTCGGCGGGGGAGCACAGGAAAGCGTGGAGACAAGTGAAATAGGCTTTTTTGGTGAATCGGAGCTGC
This sequence comes from Terribacillus sp. JSM ZJ617, assembly GCF_044383785.1. NCBI lineage: Bacteria > Bacillati > Bacillota > Bacilli > Caryophanales > Bacillaceae > Terribacillus > Terribacillus sp. JSM ZJ617. Next base: position 17,765 of record NZ_JBISEQ010000003.1, read on the forward strand.
CGCCATTGTCGTTGAAAAGAAATACAGAAGCTCAAATCAAGATGCTGTTCGAAGCGCTGCGCAATCCGAGGAAAGAGAGTGTATTTGATTAAGTGAATTCTGCCCTGGAGCTGAAAAGTTATTTAAAGATTGGAGGTGCAAACATAACTACTATAATTTATTTTCTTAGACATGGTGAATCGCCTAAGGAAGGTAATGAAAGAACAAGAGCTTTGACTGAAAAAGGAAAGCAGGATGCTTTAAAAATTGCCGAATCTTTAAAGAGCGAAGGGATAGAGGTCTTTGCTTCAAGTCCTTACATGCGTGCAGTGGAAACAATCCGAGGCTTGGCAGAACATGCGGGAAAAGAAGTAGATGAAATGGAAGATCTGCGGGAGCGCGTCTTTATTTCCGGTGATGCGCGGATTTCTGATAAGGAGCTATTACCTTTGTTGAAGAAATCTTTTGCTGATCCAAACTTCTGTTTAACAGGAGGCGAGTCGAATGCTGCTTGTCAAAAGAGGGCTATAGCAGTATTGGAGGATTTATTGAAAACCTATCAAGGATCTAAAATAGCGATAGGCACACATGGTGCTGTTATGACCTTGATGATGGGGTATTATGACAGTCAGTTGGCTTGGATTTCTTATTACAATCGTCTAAACGATTTATATAGGATGGAGTTCAAAGGTTATAAATTGATAGGGGTAGAAAGATTATGGATGAATCCAGGGAAGAATGGTTATAGTACATAAAAAGCAACCTGCCAAAGCAGGTTGCTTTTCAATTTATAACGTAATTCTCGCTTTCTCCTCCGCTCCAACTGGAAAGAAGCAAGCCACTTCCTGTCCAGGTACACCTCGTTCTTCCGGAATGGGGACGTTGGTCTTACAGAACTCCGTTGCTTTCGGACAGCGAGTGTGGAATACGCAGCCTGATGGCGGATTAGCAGGGGAGGGCAGTTCTCCTTTTAGGACGATGCGTTCTCGCGCGCGTTCTTTGTCTGGATCTGGCAGCGGCACTGCGGATAGCAGTGCATTTGTATAAGGATGCTGTGCATGTGTCTGGAAGGATTCCCGATTGGATCTTTCCATCACTTTGCCGAGATACATGACGGCGACACGGTCAGCAATGTGATTAATGACGGAAAGGTCGTGTGCAATGAATACATACGTCAGATCCAACTTCTTCTGAAGATCCTGGAATAAGTTGATCACTTGGGCCTGGACGGATACATCAAGCGCACTGACTGGTTCGTCACAGACGATCAGCTGCGGCTCCAGAGCAATAGCGCGGGCAATACCAATCCGCTGGCGCTGACCGCCTGAGAATTCATGAGGCAGCCGGTTATAATGGTCATCTGGATTCAAACCGACGAGTTCCATCAGCTCTTTCACGCGCGATTCAAGGTTTTTGGTCTTTTTGTACGCTTTAAGCGGAGCGGCGATGCTCTCGCTCACTTTCATGCGCGGATTCAAGCTTGTATACGGATCCTGGAACACCATTTGCATATTGCGCCGCAGCTCGTATAGCTCTTTGGCAGATGCGTCTGTATATGTGTTTCCTTCAAAAAGAATGTCTCCAGAAGTAGGCTTTTGCAGTCCGACGATGCTTCGGGCGAGTGTGCTTTTCCCGCAGCCGGATTCACCTACAATCCCTAGTATCTCCCCTTTTTTTACTGTCAAATCTATGCCATTCAAGGCTTTCACATGACCTGTTGTCCTTTGTAAAACACCGTTCTTAATTGGGAAATGGACGTGAAGATCCTTTATTTCCAATAATGCAGTCATGACAGCAGCACTCCTTTACGTTCGGCTACAGCTCGTTTTTCTTTATCGAATTCAGGCTTGCTGAGTATACACGCAGCCAAATGGTTTGTTCCGCGTTCCGAGAGCGGCGGGTCAGTCTGAAGGCATGCTTCTCTCGCAAATGGACAGCGAGGATGGAAGTTGCAGCCTTTTGGTGGGTGAATCAGATTCGGCGGATGCCCCTCGATATGGAGCAGTCGCTCAGTTCCACCTGCATCAAGTCTAGGTATCGAGCGCAGCAGCGACCACGTATATGGCATTGCCGTGTTATAGAAGATGTCAGCTGTACTGCCGGATTCAACAATTTTACCAGCATACATGACAAGAATCCGGTCTGCTAGATTTGCCACAACGCCTAAATCATGGGTGATCATTATAATCGCGGTACCATATTTCTGCTGAATGCTTTTCAATAACTCGATGATTTGAGCTTGGATTGTTACATCCAGTGCTGTAGTCGGTTCATCGGCTATAAGCAGCTTCGGTCTGGCAGCCAGTGCAATGGCAATCAGAACGCGCTGGCGCATACCGCCGGAAAATTGGTGCGGATAATTTTGCATCCGTCGATCCGGATCGGGGATGCCGACATCTGTCAGCAGCTCGATTGCTTTCTGGCGAGCTTCTTTTTTGGACAGCTTCTGGTGCGTCTGAATAGCCTCCATAAGCTGTCTGCCAATCTTGAAAACAGGATTGAGGCTCGACATTGGATCCTGAAAGATCATGGCGATTTCTTTTCCACGCAAATTGCGCAGGCGTTTTTTATCCATTGTCAGGATATTCTCGCCTTCAAACAGAATTTCACCCTTTTGATATGTAGCGGGTGGTTCCGGATTGAGCTTTGTCAGCGAGTGGGCGAGTACACTTTTCCCGCTGCCCGATTCCCCGACTATGCCGATTGTCTGACCGGCTTCGAGTCGGAAGGATACACCATCAACTGCTTTGACGAGGCCAGCTGGCGTATCCAGGTGTACATGCAGATCATTTACTTCTAGCATAATGAAACCTCCTCTAGGCAGCTGGTGCTGTTTGCTTTGGTTTTCGTTTCCGTTTCCGTTTTTTCTTGACGCTATGCGGATCAAAAGCATCCCGGAGCCCATCACCAAGTATGTTTAATGATAATACAGTGATGACGATCGCGATACCAGGGAAGATCGAGAACCACGGAGCGATCGTGATATAAATTTGTGATTCCTGCAGCATATTTCCCCATGTCGGTGTGGACGGATTCACTCCGACACCAAGAAAGCTCAGGGCTGCTTCAGCCAGGATTGCTTTAGCAAAGATGAATGTGCTTTGCACAATGATTGGAGAGAGTACATTTGGCAGGATATACCGGAAAATGATCACCATATTATTCGTTCCTGTTGTTTTTGCAGCTTCAATGTATTGTGCGTTTTTTATTTGCAGCACGGCAGAGCGTACGACTCGAGCCATAACTGGGAAGAAGGCAATTGTCAGGGCAATGACGATATTTGTAATGCTTCCACCTAAAGCTGCAACTAGTGCTAATGCAAGCAGAAGGGCAGGGAAGGCGAGAAAGCCATCCACAATCCGCATCAGAATGAAATCTGTACTACGGAAATAGCCGGATACAAGTCCAATCAGTGTGCCAATCACAGTTGCTACGACGGCTACTATGACGCCGACAGCCAGTGACACGCGTGCAGCTACAATAACCCGTGCAAAGATGTCCCGGCCAAAATCATCTGTACCAAACCAATGGGTGCCAGATGGTGCAAGCAGACGCTGGTTGGCATCTATCGCCGCAGGGGAGACCGGCAGCCACAGATTTGCCGTTATGGTTGCCAATGCAACGAGTAAGAAAATAGTAAGTGCAATTATATTTCGTTTCTTGGACATCATCGTGTATGTACCTCCTTCGGCTCAGTCATAGCGGATTCTCGGATCAAGGAATGCATACAAAAGATCGACGATCAAGTTGACCAGGACATAGATTGCAGCGATGAATAGCACGACGCCTTGAATCACAGGGTAATCCCGTCGGTGAATCGAGTCGATCAGCAGCTGTCCTATCCCGGGGATGGTAAAAAGTGTTTCAATAATAACCGTTCCGCCAAGCAGACCAGCCACTGTGGCACCTAGAACAGTTGTTGTCGGGATAAGCGCATTGGAGAATACGTGCTTCATCAATACATCACGTTCACGGACGCCTTTCGCCCGTGCTGTTTTTGTATAATCCTGGTTCACGGAATCAAGCATGCTGTCGCGGAGCATCCGGGCAATGATACCGATTTCCACTAATGCCAGCACAAAAGCAGGCAGCAGCAAATGATAAATCCATGGACCAAAGCCTTCCGCAAGCGGCATATAGCCTGCAACCGGGAAAATCGGGAATGTTACGCCAAACACGAGTACAAGCAAAATCGCAAGCCAGAATTCCGGAATCGATACACCGAGAAGGGAAGCGTTAGTAAATAACGGATCCAGAATCGTTTTACGCAAGGACACAATCAGGATCGCAAGCGGTATGGAGATGACCAAAATAAAGAGCAGGGACAGTATCATCAAGCTGATTGTCGGTCCAAAGTTGCCAAAGATCAGTTCCGTCACTGGCTGGGCAGAATAGACACTCGTACCAAGGTCGCCGGTGATGACTTGTTTAAGCCAGTCGAAGAATTGGATATACAAAGGCTCATTCAATCCAAGCTGCTCTTCCAGCTGCGCAATAGCCTCAGGAGAAGCGTCTTCACCAAGTATGATGAAGGCTGGATTTCCTGGCGTTAGGTGAACGAGCAGGAATACAATGATGCTGACGACTAGCATAACCGGTATGACAGAAAGCAGTCTTCGGATCGTGTAATTAAACACATGCGTCACTCCTTTATTTTAAATGGAAGAAAATCGCCAGCGGTAACGCAGGCGATTTTCTCGGGGCATTACTGTGATTTCCATGTATTCCAGAAGCGAGGACCATACCAATCATCATAATCCTCAAGCTTGGTAGTACGTGCATCCAATGTGGAAAGGTTGCTAACTTTCTCAAATGGGAGCTCGTCATAAATCGTCTGATTCAGCTCAGCGAGGATCTCTTGCTGCTGGACTTCATCTTCTGCTTCACCCCACTGGGCGATCAGCTCCTGCCAGCGTTCGCTGTTGTACCAGCCGCTGCTGTTGGAATCCTGGCTCACTACACCGGCTTGGTTTGGCGAGAAGAAAGGAGACCAGCCGACTACGACCATATCCCAGTTAGCGCCATCGCTCCATTTTTCCAGGTAAGTTGCCCATTCATAGGACTCCAGCTCGACGTTGAATCCAACTGCCTCAAGCTGTTGTTCTGCGATTTCGGCAATTTTCTTATACTCTGCATGGTCATTGGAGAAGATGATCTTCACCGGCTGACCGTCATAGGAGCTGTCTTCAAGCAGCTTTTTAGCTTCATCTTGGTCAAAAGCATCGAAGCTATCAATGTTTTGATCCGAGTAAAGAGCTGTCTGATCTGGTGTGAACAAGGCGCCGTCCAGATTATAAAATTCGCTGTTGCCATATGTTGCTTTCGCAATGGCTTCTTTATCCAGTGCAGCATGCAGTGCTTCTCTGACTTTGATATCATCGAAAGGTGCTTCTGATTTATCCGGGGTGATGACGGAATAGCCATTGCTGGAAATAGCCGGTTCAACATTCGGTGTCGTATCAACTACATCATATAAATCAAGCGGAATGGACTGTACATAATCATAAAGATCTGTCTTCAGACCATTGAGCATTACTTGCGGGTCTTTTACAATCTTGAAATGAATTGTATCCAGGTATGCGGTTTTCTTACCTGTCAAACCGCCCCAGTCTTCTTCTTCACGAGATTGATAATCTTCGAATTTTGATAGGACAATCTCATTCCCGCGCTTCCAGGAATCAAATTTGAATGGACCTGTACCGATTAGCTGCTCGTTTGTCAGCGGTTGTTCACCTGCAGCTTCCGCAATGTCAGCTGGAAGGACGACAGCAGATGCTTTTGGTGCAGACATATCAGTAAGCAAAGCGGTATACGGATCGTTAAGTGTAATGACCAATGTCAGGTCATCCGTGGCTTCTACGGAATCAACATGCGTTGCAGTGATCTTACCGACAGAGGAGACCTTCAGCCAGCGGTCGATAGATGCTTTTGCGTCTTCCGCTGTTACGTCTTGCCCGTTATGGAACTTAAGTCCGTCACGAAGCGTGATCGTATAGGTTTTCTTATCCTCACTAACGGTATAATCATCAGCAAGCAAAGGGCGTACTTGATAATCATGATCTAGTGCAAATAAACCTTCGTAAATATGCCAGCCAATTTTTCTGGTGGCACTTTCTCCGGAATACATCCAGTCAAGCGTATCAGGATCAGCAGTCATGGCAACGTTCAAGTCGCCGCCTTCAACGGGCTCTCCGCCGCTTGCGTCGGAACTGCTGCTGGAACTGCTGGAGCACCCGAAAAGGGCGATGGTGGCCATCAGGCCGAATAATATAAGTGCAAGCTTCTTATTCAATATACTTCCTCCTTAGCTTCCCAATAACGAGAATACGATTTTCGTGAATGCTTTTTCTGTGATGAGCAAAGCTCGCTCGTCGATGTCGAATTTAGGGTGGTGATGCGGATAATGGGTGCCTGTATCGTCATTGCGGGAGCCGACTTTAAAGAAGCTTCCCGGTTTCTCTTGCAGATAGTAAGCGAAATCCTCTGCTCCCATACCGGTTTCAAGTGGAATAACCTGTTCTTCACCGAATTGTTCGCTAAAAAGACGCTGCAGAAGTGCAGTTTCTTCTGGATGGTTGTAAAGAGCAGGGTAGCCATGCAAATAATCGATGGAATAGGTTGCGCCGAAACCAGTTGCGATTCCAGCTACAATGGACTCTATTTGTTTCCTTACCTGCTGGCGTATGTCTGCATTGAATGTCCGTACTGTTCCTTCCAATCTGGCAGTATCCGGAATAACATTGAATGCTTGGCCAGATTGAAACACACCAAGTGTCACAACTGCTGATTCCAGCGGATTGACTCTGCGGCTGACGATCTTTTGCAGGGCGCTGACGATATCACTTCCGATGACAATTGGATCGACAGCCTCATGAGGAGCTGCGCCATGACCGCCTTTTCCTTGGATAGTAATCGCGAATTTATCTACTGCTGCCATTTTGAAGCCTTCGCCAACACCGATCTTTCCGATAGGAGCGGCCGAATTAAGGTGGGCACCGTAGACATAGTCAACACCATCAAGTGCACCATTTTCAATCATCGCTTTTGCACCGCCTGGAGGTACTTCTTCAGCTGGCTGGAACAAAAAGACCACTTTACCTTTCAGGCTATCCTTATGCTTGATCAGCGCTTTGGCAGTTCCAAGCAGTGCTGCGGTATGGCCGTCATGACCGCAAGCATGCATTACGCCAGGAGTCTTGGATCGATAGGCTGTTTCTTTTTCATCTTCTATCGGAAGGGCATCGAAATCTGCTCGCAGTGCAATAGTTGGTCCTGCTGCCTTACCTGATAGGGTAGCGACGATGCCATATCCGCCAATATTTGTCTGGAGTTCTTCATAGCCGAAGCTGCGCAGCTTGTCGGCGATAAAACGAGCGGTTTCTGTCTCCTGGAAACTTAATTCAGGATGCTGATGCAAATAACGTCTCCACTCCACGACTTCTGCGAAATTGTCTTCCAGCTCCGTATGTACTTCTGCAAGCGTCTGCTTGTTCTGTTCCATTTTCCAACCTCCTGTAACAATCTTGATATTTCCAATGAAAATAATCGGAATTAAGTCCAAAAAAAAGACCCTCTTCCAGGCAGAAGAGGGTCTTTTAAAGATTTTCCGCTCTTCTTATCTTCAGTGTTAAACACCTGGAATTAGCACAGTACTGCGCCTTGCAGCCTGTTGCTTTGGTTTCGCTGGGCCATTCCCTCCACCAATCTCGATAAGAAATATCAGTTGTAAGGAAAAGGATAGACCGAAAAGTTCTAGGTGTCAATCCTATTTTTTATCGCTATTTTTCCTGATCGGCATGACCACGCTAAAAATTCCATTAGTAAAAGATTCATTTGGCAGAAAATTTAAAATAATGCTTGACTATACATTCTTTTGTGATAACATAGCTTTAATATAAAAATTATATAGAACTTTTCTTATCAAGAGAGACGGAGGGACTTGGCCCAGTGATGTCTCAGCAACCAGTCTGAGAAGACACGGTGCTAAATCCAAAAGGTATCCGCCTTAAAGATAAGAAGCTGATTCGGTCATGACTGAACCTTCTTCCTTTTTGGGGAGAAGGTTCTTTTTTTGTTTAAGAGAAGGGTGAGAAGCGGTATGGGAAATAGTTTGGAAACGACATTCGTACAGTTAGGAAATCGTAGTGATGGAGTAACAGGAGCAGTGAATCCGCCAGTGTATCTGTCCACTGCTTATGCACATGGAGGAATCGGCGAATCTACCGGGTATGATTATTCACGGACGAAGAATCCTACTCGTACTGTCCTGGAAGAAGGTTTTGCAATGCTGGAAAAAGGCGATCGAGCTTTTGCATGCAGCTCAGGCATGGCAGCAATTCAGCTTGTATTATCCCTTTTCCGTTCAGGCGATTCACTGCTAGTGCCAGAGGATATTTATGGGGGCACCTATCGACTGTTTGATTTCTATTCAGATGCATATGACGTATCGCCGGTATATGCGCCATTTCATTCCGTTGAAGAGACTGCAGCATTGATAACGGACGATACAAAAGCAATTTTCCTTGAAACACCGACAAACCCGCTCATGCAGGAAATCGATATTGCTGCATATGCGCAATTGGCAAAAGCACATGACCTGTTGCTAATTGTTGATAATACATTTCTGACACCTTATTACCAGCAGCCGCTTACAGAAGGAGCAGATATCGTCATCCATAGTGCGACTAAATATATCGGCGGCCATAACGACGTTTTAGCCGGACTTGTTGTGAGTAAAGGCAGTGAGCTATCAGATCGGTTAGCTGCATTGCATAACGGTACGGGAGCTGTCTTGTCTCCGCTCGATTCCTGGCTTCTCATCCGAGGCTTGAAGACGCTGCCGCTTCGAATGCGGCAGCATCAAGCAAATGCACAGCGCATCGCAAGTTATCTTGCAGAGGAGCCGAAAGTCAAAGACGTCCTGTATACAGGAAAAGGCGGCATGCTTTCCTTCCGTGTCCAGGAAAGCAGCTGGGTCGATCCATTCCTTCGCAGCCTGGAAATCATCACCTTTGCCGAAAGTCTTGGCGGAGTGGAAAGCTTTATCACATATCCTACAACACAGACACATGCAGATATCCCTGTTGAGGAACGGGAGGCCAGAGGAATTTGCGATTGTCTGCTTCGTTTCTCGGTCGGGATTGAAGAAGCGGAGGATTTGATTGGTGATTTACAGCAAGCATTCGCCAAACTGGATTAGGAGGTCATCATCATATGGGAGAACAACATGCAGAAACGACATATATACGGGGATTACACAAAGAGCAGCAAACAGGTGCGGTGAACGTCCCGATCTATCTATCGTCTACCTTCCACCAGGAAAGCTTCGAGGATTTCGGTCCATTCGATTATAGTCGTTCTGGTAACCCGACACGAGAAGCGCTGGAGCAGAAGGCAGCTGCACTAGAGGGAGGTACAGATGCTTTCGCATTTTCGTCTGGCATGGCAGCAATATCCTCCGCATTCATGCTGCTGTCAGCGGGGGATCATGTAATTGTAACTGAGGATGTTTACGGTGGAACGTATCGTTTTGTGACAGAAATACTTCCAAAATTCCAGATCAGTCATTCCTTCGTAGACTTAACCGATTTGGATTCTGTTGAAGCAGCGATTCAGCCAAATACAAAGGTCATTTACGTGGAAACACCGTCCAATCCCTGTTTGAAGGTGACGGACATTCGGGCAGTTGTTCGGATAGCAAAGCAACATAATTGTTTAACTTTCTTGGACAACACATTTTTAACGCCGCTGTATCAGCAGCCGCTAGCACTCGGTGTGGATGTAGTCATCCATAGTGCAACGAAGTTTCTGTCAGGGCATAGTGATATTATCGCCGGATTGCTAATCACTAAGGATACAGAACTCGCAGGAAGACTGGCTTTCATCCAGAACACATTTGGTGCTATTCTCGGAGCCCAAGATAGCTATTTGCTGCTCCAAGGAATCAAGACATTAGGTACAAGATTGCGTCAGTCGTCGGAAACAGCGGAGAGGATAGCTTTGTTCCTGCAGGAGCATTCGCTTGTGGAAGATGTTTTCTACCCTGGCTTACCCACCCATAACGGACATGACATACATACCGGGCAGGCCAGTGGAAATGGAGCAGTAGTATCATTTGCTCTGCCAAGCAGGGAGCACGCAAAGATTTTTGTTGAACAGCTTCGCATTCCTATTTTCGCTGTCAGTCTCGGCGCTGTGGAATCCATCCTTTCCTATCCAGCTTCGATGTCACATGCTTCCATGCCGGAAGCTGAGCGAAAGAAACGAGGTATAACAGATGGGCTCTTACGTTTATCTGTTGGCCTGGAGCATGTGGAGGATCTCATAGAAGATCTGCAGCAAGCCTTAAAGGCTGCTGAAAGAGTAATAGAAAAAGTAAAAAACTAAAATGGGAGAGATGAACATGACAACGAAAACAAAAACGGCACCATTCAGAGCAGATCACGTAGGGAGCTTGCTTCGTCCAGATGTACTGCACAAAGCAAGACAGCAATTCAAAGAAGGCCAAATCAGTAAACAAGATCTTCGCGAAATCGAAACGTCAGAGATCAAAAGAATCGTAGACAAGCAAATTGAAGTCGGCTTGGAGCTTGTGACAGACGGAGAATTCCGGAGAAGATTCTGGCATACAGACTTTTTGGAACATCTTAACTGCATCACAGGTTATGTTCCGGACACTGGTTACCTGTTCAAAGGAGAAGAAACAGAACGATATAACATTAAAAATACGGGCAAAGTTTCGTTCAATCCTGATCATCCTTTCCTCGAGGACTATAAGGTATTCCAAGACATCGTCGCGGGAAGGGCGGTAGCTAAACAGACAATTCCTAGTCCCAATCAGCTCTTCCATACAGATATTCGTGATCACTCCATTTATCCGGATATTGAGGATTTTGCAGCTGATGTTATTCAGACTTACAAAGATGCCATCCAAGCATTTTATGATGCAGGAGTACGCTATTTGCAGCTAGATGATGTTTACATTGCTACACTATCTTCTCCTGATGCGAAATTCGATGGAGAGCACTCCAGAGAGTTCTTGATTGATTTGGCACGCAGAGTAATCAATGGTGTATTGGAAGGAAAACCAGAAGACCTTACTGTGACGACGCATCTCTGTCGTGGAAACTATCGCTCCACATATATGTTCGGGGGCAGCTATGACTTGATTGCAAAGGATCTGTTAGCGAAAGAGAAAGTCGATGGTTTCTTCCTAGAGTATGATGATGAGCGATCCGGTACATTCGAACCGCTTCAGTATATCCCGCAGGATGGTCCAAGAGTCGTGCTAGGCGTTGTAACTTCGAAATTTGGGGAACTGGAAGATAAAGATGCTGTAATCAGCCGGATTGAAGAAGCAACAAAGTATATCCCTCTTGATCAGATTTGCTTAAGCCCGCAATGTGGCTTTGCCTCCACACATCATGGCAATAAATTGACTGAAGAAGAACAATGGGAGAAACTGCGCTTCATCGTCGATGTTGCGAAGACTGTTTGGCCCCAAGCGTGAGAAAAAGCCGTCCATTTTGACGGCTTTTTTACTTGCCATTAAGATCCTCACAGTTAAGTAAGTACTCTGGGAATTGGTAAGTAATTGGGAGTATTTAATCCTAGTAGGAAAGTAGGCTTTTGAGAAAGCGGTTGCTTCACCGTCTTGCCGTTCGTTAGAATTGAATTGTTAATATTATTTGAACTTTGTAAATAAGAAGGTGACAGCGTGCGGAAATGGGTTTTCTGGGACGACGGTGATCATTCGCCTGCCTTTAATATGGCGGCTGATGAAATGCTTATGCAATGGCACCGTGAGGGACGGATCGCCCCAGTGTTACGTTTTTACGGTTGGAATCCTGGCGGGTTTTCCGTTGGGTATTTCCAGAAGACAAACAAATTCAATTTAGAAGAAATTGAGAAGCGAGGATTTGAACTGGTCCGACGGCCTACTGGTGGTCAAGCAGTACTGCATCATCAGGAACTGACGTACAGCATTATCGTATCGGAGGATTATCCAGGAGTACCATCGACTATCAAAGAAGCGTACAAAGTTTTATCACAAGGGCTGCTGATCGGGTTTGAAAACCTGGGCATCAAAGCGGAATTCGCTTTACCTGCTGACTCGAAACCGAAGGGGACAGCAAATTGCTTTGAGGAAGCTTCCTGGTATGAGATCAATGTGGACGGTAAGAAAGCGGCCGGAAGTGCTCAGACGAGGCAAAAAGGTGTCATCCTCCAGCACGGATCGATTCCAATCTGGCTGAAGCAAGAGGATTTGCTGGAATTGTTCCTATACCCAAGTGACCGTGTCAAAGAGCGTGCTTACAAGAGCTTTATGAACAAAGCTGCCAGTCTGCAGGAGTTTATCTCTGTGCAGACAACTATGGAAGATATAAGAGGTGCCTTTTATGATGGTTTTCAAAAGGGATTAGGTGTAGCATTCGAAAGACTTGAACTGGATGAAGTACAACTAAAAACAATCGAAGAACTTGCCAAAGAGAAATACCAAAATCACGAATTCTTATATGCACGTTAAGGAGGAACGGAAATGGTAAAAAAAACGATGGCGCAACGTCGGGAAGGTATGCTCCGTAAGCCCGAGTGGCTGAAGATTGATTTCAACACGAATGAAGACTATATGGATTTGAAGAAAATGATGCGGGAAATGAATTTACATACTGTATGTGAAGAAGCGAAGTGCCCCAATATCTATGAATGCTGGTCGGTCCGGAAAACGGCAACATTCATGATTCTTGGTTCCATTTGTACAAGAGGCTGCCGCTTCTGTGCAGTTACTTCAGGCAAGCCGACAGAACTGGACTGGGCAGAACCAGAGCGCGTGGCTGATTCAGTGGCTAAAATGGGACTGCGTCATGCCGTTGTCACAGCTGTTGCCAGAGATGACTTGGAAGATGGAGGTTCAGCAATATTTGCGGAAACAGTACGTGCCATTCACCGCAGGATGCCTAATACAACAGTAGAGGTACTGCCGTCCGATATGAAAGGAACGTATGAAAGCATCAAGACACTGATGGATGCCAAGCCGGATATTTTCAACCATAATATCGAGACAGTACGACGATTGACTCCTTCTGTCCGTCATCGTGCAACATATGACCGCTCACTCGAATTACTTGACCGTGTCAAAACAATCTCTCCGGACACACCAACAAAATCAAGCATCATGCTGGGCTTGGGAGAGACAAAAGAAGAGATTGTGCAAGCAATGGATGATCTGCTGGAACATCGTGTTGATATCATGACAATCGGCCAGTACTTGCAGCCATCATTTAAGCACCTGAAAGTACAGAAGTATTACCATCCGGATGAATTTGCTGAACTGAAGGAAATTGCCCTGCAGAAGGGCTTCCGTCATTGTGAATCAGGCCCAATGGTCCGCTCCTCCTATCACGCGGACGAACAAGTGAATCCAGAAGCGAGACAGCGCCAGTTTGGCGGCTGTTCGTAATAATAATGTAAGGAATATGCCTATCGGTATGTTCCTTTTATTTTTGAGCGAACATGCACATATGTGCGTATAGAAGGTTAATTGTGTCATATGAGCAGTTTTTGGTTGATTCTGCTTTGAAAGCGTTTTATATTAATTGCATAAGGCACCCAATCATTCATTTGAATTCACAATGCGCATAAAGGAGCTTACCTATGGATTGGCAAGAAGAGAGACGTCTCGTGAAAGTAGCCAGAATGTATTACGAAGAGAATATGACCCAAAATGAGATTGCCAAAGAACTTGGTGTATACAGAACAACCGTTACACGTTTACTGCAAAAAGCGAAAGATCAGAAGATAGTCACGATTCATATTGAGAGCACGCTTTTAGAATATGTATCTATCGAAAAAGAGCTGTGTCAGCTTTTTGGATTGAAAGATGTCGTAATCGTGCCCTCATCGGAAGATAGTTTGAAAGAGATTGGAACGGCAGCGCTTCGCTATCTGGATGGAATCATAACGAAGGATGATGTAGTCGGCTGTGCATGGGGCAGGACACTTGGAATGATGGCGCAGCAAGCACAATTCCAATATAAGCGGGGAGGAAGATTTGTTCCGCTTGTAGGCGGTCCAGGTCAGATGCCGGTGGAAGAGCATGTAAATGCTATTGTCTATTCCATGGCCAGAGCTTTTGGGGGAGAGACCAACTTCATCGATGCTGCTGCAATAGTAAAATCAGTTGAAACACAAAGTGAGATATTGAAGTCCGGATATATGACACATATCAAAGAGCTTTGGGAAAACTTATCTATAGCACTAATAGGCATCGGCTCCCCAATGAAATCTTCCAATTTGGTATGGAGTGGTTTTCTTGGAAAAGAAGAAGTAGAGAAACTGGAAAATCAGGAAGTTGTCGGGGATGTATGCTCACGATTTTATGATATTAATGGGCAGGAACTGGCTACGGATCTAAAGGAAAGGGCAATTGCCATTCCCTTCACTAAACTGAAAGAAGTAAAACATTCCATCGCTTTGGTAGAGTCGGTATCTAAAACTGATTCTATTATAGGTGCTCTCAACGGTCGAATAGCCAATGTACTGATAACTGATGAGGTAACTGCAAAGTCAATCATCAAGAAAAAGAAGGAGGAGATAAATTGATCTTATTATTTATTATTCTATTGGCAGTAGGGTTCCTTTTACAAAGCATTTTAGGAGTATTTCAAATTAAAAATTTCAATAAACACTACGCTGAGTTAAGGAAAGTCGGCAGAGTAGCGATTGGCCGTTCAAAGGGAATCTTCCGTTCGGGCGCAGTACTCATGCTGGCCCTGGATGCGAAGGCAAACATTATTCAGGCGGAAAAGATGCAGGGTCTTACGATTTTGGCTAGATGTAAGCGTGTTCAAAAGTTGGAAGGACAGCCATTATTATATATAGATGAAGATGTGATAAAAAGTGTAGATCCTTTCCTGAGAAAAGCATTGAAAGACGCGCAGAAAACGTATGAAATTATCATGTCTGGCGCAACAGTTGAGAAGCCGAAGTCACCTATACAATCAATATTTGGATTATTCAAAATAAACAGAGAGGTGAAGTGAAATGGATTTTATCGTAAAAGCTGCTGAAGGATTCATTGGATTATTTGAACAAGGAGGAGAGACATTTCTTGGGTTAGTCGGCGACATCGTGCCTTTACTTATCATGCTGCTTGTGGCGATGAACGCCTTAATCCAATTTGTAGGACCTGACAAAATCGAAAAATTAGCTACAAAATCTTCAAAGAATATCTTTACACGTTATATGGTGCTGCCTTTCCTAGGAACCTTCTTCCTTCTTAATCCGATGACGCTTTCTCTAGGAAGATTTCTTCCAGAACGTTATAAACCAGGATACTATGCTGCAGCTAGCTATTCTTGTCATAGCATGAATGGATTCTTCCCACACGTTAATCCAGCAGAGCTCTTCGTTTTCCTTGGTATCGCATCAGGTATTACACAGCTCGGTCATTCCACGACGGATTTGGCGTTACGTTATCTTTTAGTAGGTCTTGTTATGAATATGATTCGTGGTTGGGTTACAGATTTAATGGTCAGCTATGTCGAGAAGCAGCAAAATGTAAAATTGAGCGCAACAGTTAATAACGTCGGAAAAGGAGTGTAGGGCAATGGGGGAGCAATTTAACGCTGTAAAAATCATAAAAGGAAATGGCGGATTTGGCGGTCCGTTAGTCATCCAGCCTACGTCTGAAAAAAATAAGATCGTAAATATCACAGGTGGTCCAATTAGTGACGTGGCAAATACAATTGCTGAGCTCACAGGGGCAGAAGTAGTGAACGGATTTAAAACTTCCGTACCTGAAGAGGAAATAGCGTGTGTCATCATCGATTGCGGTGGAACATTGCGAGCAGGACTTTATCCGAAGAAACGAATTCCGACTATCAACATTATGCCAACTGGTCAAAGCGGTCCGATGGCGAAATTCATTACGGAAGATATATATGTATCTGGGGTAAAGCCGGCTCAAATAGAAAAACAAGGTGCTTACGATGCCGGTGAAACAGAGGCGAGTGCAGCAACAGAGATGGAAGAGCAAGCTTCGAAGCCAAAATATGATTCGAGTAAGAAAATCAGTGATCAGTCTGGCGGATTGATGACTAAGATTGGAAAATTAATGGGCGGATTTGTTAACGTCTTTTATCAAGCAGGGCGTGACGCAATTGATACGGTTCTTAAAACGATTCTACCTTTTATGGCGTTTGTTTCTTTGTTGATCGGGTTGATTCTTGGCTCAGGTATTGGTGATGTGTTTGCGAATATCTTATCGCCGCTTGCTGGTAGTATTTGGGGTCTACTTGCTTTATCTGCAATTGTCTCGTTTCCGCTGCTTTCACCATTCCTTGGACCAGGAGCTGTTATAGCTCAAGTTATCGGAACATTGATTGGTGTAGAAATTGGCAGAGGGAATATCCCGCCAAACTTCGCTTTACCGGCAGTATTTGCAATCAATTCCCAAGCAGCTGCTGATTTCGTTCCAGTAGGATTGGGACTAGCAGAAGCAGAAACGGAAACAGTCGAGGTAGGAGTGCCAGCTGTGCTTTACGGCAGATTCCTAACGGGAGCTCCAACAGTATTCGTTGCTTGGCTGGCTAGTTTCGGAATGTACGATTCATAAGGAGGAATACACAATGTTAATTTATCAAACAGAAATCACTAAAATTGGACCTTTAGCATCTGAATTCATAGATGCTGATATGCTTATTCTCTTCAAAACAGATGCTCCAGAAGAATTGGCGGATTATTGTCTGCTGCATGAGCAGAATGAACTGAGCGAGGATATATCTGTCGGCGATACACTTTATATTGGCGATCAGCCTTTCCGAATTTTGGAGGTCGGAGAAGCAGTAAACAAAAATCTAGCTGCACTTGGCCATATTACAATTCGACCGGAGGCAGGAGAGGAAGAAAACCTTCCTGGAACACTAGTCATTGAACAAGGGAATATTCCAGCTTTAATAGAAGGAGCAACACTGACTATCAAAAGATAAATAAGGGAGATGTACAAAATGGTACAAGGATTAAATAAAACTGCAATTGTAGCTGGAGGAGCACAGAACTTAGGCGCCCACTTGGCGAAGCGATTAGGAGAAGAAGGATATAACGTCGTCGTTTTTGATAAGCAAGGTGATCAAGCGGAAACTGTGGCTAATGAGATTGCGGGACAATTCTCCATTAAAACTGCAGGCTATGCAGTGGATGTAACGGATGAAGAAGCTATTAAAAACGCGATGGAAGATGTGAACGAGCGTTTTGGTACCATCGACTTGCTTGTATACAATGCGGGTGTAGCGAGAAGTACGAAGATCACCGATTTTACTCTTTCTGATTGGGCTTTGTCTTTAGATGTCAATTTAACGGGATACTTCTTATGTGCGAAACACGCAAGTATATATATGATTAAGCAGCAGTCAGGGAGCATCATACAAATCAATTCCAAATCTGGTAAAGTCGGCAGCAAGCACAATTCAGGTTACTCTGCTTCCAAGTTTGGCGGCGTTGGACTGACACAAAGCTTGGCACTTGATCTCGCTGAACATAATGTTCGTGTCAATAGCATCTTGCCTGGGAATCTACTGCATTCCCCGATGTTCCAAAGCCTGATTCCATCCTATGCCAAGAAGCTTGGTGTGGAAGATAGTGAAGTAGAACAAATTTACATTGATAAGGTTCCTCTGAAAAGAGGCTGCTCCTACGATGATGTAGCAAATGCTGTTATCTTTTATGCTTCCGATGCGGCTTCCTATATGACAGGTCAGTCCATCAATGTGACCGGCGGCCAAGTCATGCACTAAGCAGAAGGAGGGAAATTGCATGAAAATCTTAATGGATGAATCAGACGTAGATGTATTTCGGTATTTGAATGACTATTTACCATTGGATGGTGTTACTACCAACCCTTCTATTCTTGCAAAAGGAAAGGGAACGGCAGAGAAACAAGTTCTACAGATAGCAGATTTGCTAGATAAGCAGACCCTGCATGTCCAAGTGGTATCCGTTAAATATGAACAGATGGTTGAAGAAGCAAAACGGATAAGTAAAGCTTTATCTCGCAATGTTTTTATAAAAATACCTGTATCTCCTGGAGGATTGAAGGCAGTTAGAAGTCTAAAGAGGGAAGGCATCAATACGACAGTGACAGGAGTCTATACAACGATGCAAGCTGTTATGGCAGCAAAAGCTGGAGCAGCTTATGTAGCACCGTATATCAATCGTATTGATCTTGCTCACGGGAATAGTGAAATCGTCACCAAGCAAATTGTCCAGACTTTCCGAACATATGGATTTTCCACTAAAGTGCTAGCTGCTAGTTTCAAAAATATGCGTCAAGTAATTAGCGTGATGGAAGCTGGAGTAGAAGAAGTGACACTTTCCGCCGATTTACTAAAGAATCTTATTCACCATAAAGAAACAGATATGAGCATCGAGGCATTCACGGAAGATTTCACTAGTAGATTTGATAATAGAAATGAAATGTTTTTAAAATAATTGATTGTCATGTAATCCGCTAAGGTTGTTATACAATTTTAGCGGTTTTTTGTTGTTGAGAAAAAGAATAGCGGTACAATCTAGGATAGATATTGAATAATTATAAGAAATTTAAAATACAACGAGACAATAAAACAATCAAGCTCTAAAATATTAATATACATAGTTATGAACGAAGTAGGGGGCTGCATATGAAACAAAACCAAACTGCAATTTTATTAGTTATATCCATCATCGCAATATCTTTCGCAGCCATCTTCGTGAAATGGTCTGATGCACCAGCCACGATCCTCAGTATGAACCGGATGTATCTCGCATGTCTTTTGCTGGTACCGATTGTGTGGATTAAACGAAAGGAATTTAAAAAGATTGGGCGGAGGGAAGCGCTGGCTTTCATATTGTCAGGAGCCTGTCTAGCAGCGCATTTTGCACTCTGGTTCAGTTCTTTGAAACTGACAACAGTTGCAAGCTCTACCATCATTCTTTCGCTCCAGCCTATTGTTGCGATGATAGGAGGATTTTTGATTTATAGAGAAAGAGCGTCAAAAGCTGTAATTGTAACTATCGGTATATCCATTATTGGTGTTGTCATGGTAGGATGGGGAGATTTCGGCTTGCAAACGCCATCTGTTCTAATAGGAGATCTCTTATCTTTTCTATGTGTGATTGCTGTTGTGGGCTATT
The DNA here is from genome assembly GCF_044383785.1 of Terribacillus sp. JSM ZJ617. NCBI lineage: Bacteria > Bacillati > Bacillota > Bacilli > Caryophanales > Bacillaceae > Terribacillus > Terribacillus sp. JSM ZJ617. Next base: position 36,914 of record NZ_JBISEQ010000003.1, read on the forward strand.
TGTTAATCGGGCAGAACAATGTAAAGAAAGTGTCGCATTGGATATATAGTTTCTGTGTTTTTCTATCGGCAGCTGTATGGCTCAATATCTACAATCTAGTGACCGGGGTTCCCATACGCGGCTATGATTTTGATGAGTGGAAGATATTCTTACTGTTAGCTATTTTTCCGACGGTAGCACATGTCATATTCAATATGCTATTGAACTATGTGAATTCGACCACGATTTCGATGAGTGTATTGGGAGAACCAGTTGGTGCGACTCTCCTAGCCGTCTGGCTATTAGGAGAGAAATTAAGCCCGCTGCAAATTGTTGGTGGAGCTATTGCGTTGATAGGGGTTCTTTTGTTTTTGATTCGGCAGAATAGTGAGTATCGCGTGGTGGAGGAAAGTAAACAGGAATTACGTTAACAGTTAATAAGAGAGGAAGCACTCATAAGAATGGGATTGCTTCCTCTTTATTTGTCTTGGTTAATAAGTAGACACTAAAGAGAAAGTTTTCAGATTTAAGTTTCATAGGGAATTTACTAGATTATAAATTGACAAATATATCTAGTTAATGTTTAAATAGCATTAGATATTTAGTCATCTGATGACTTGATGATTAGATGTCAAAAAAAGGAAAGGTGGTTAAATCCGACCGTATAAACGAAACTATAACAATAACTTTTTTACCTCCTCGAAAAGACCTTTCTTATTGAACTATCCAGAAGGAACTATGTACCTTTTTCTCCTGACCCCTTAGATGAATTTGGCATACGCAGTTTTCATCTTAACTTCTTTGACTAGTACAGCATCGTTTATAAAAGATAAGCAGTACTTAATATTTTTTCGGCCCATAAAAGAACTTGACTCCTTTTTTATTTCCAAACATCTTAGATGAATTTGACTATATAAGTCAGTTAAAACGTATCAATGATACTTAAAATGATAGCGCTTGCATTGGTGGGCTGTTTTTCATAGTGCTTACGATATTTGAAAGGAGAAAAACTATGGAGATTACTACGAAGAAGTATCAAATGTTCATAGATGGTGAATTTGTAGACTCTAGTTCCCAGGAAACACTAAACGTTGTGAATCCTGCTACTGAGGAAATCATTTCAGAGATTCCTAGAGGAACTGCTGCAGATGTAAGAGCAGCAATTGACTCAGCTAAGCGTGCACAGAAAAAGTGGAAGAAAATACCCGCCTTTGAAAGAGGCAATTACTTACTGGAAATTTCGAAAGAGATACGAAACAACGAAGAAATTCTAGCACAAACAATATCAGAGGAAATGGGAAAAACGCTGGCTCTAGCTAAAACAGAGGTAAACTTTACAGCTGATTACATCGATTATATGGCTGGGTGGGCAAGACGCTATGAGGGAGATATTGTCCAAAGTGATCGACCAAATGAACAGATATTTGTTCATAAAGAGCCTATTGGAGTTATTGCCGGTATTTTACCTTGGAATTTTCCGTTTTTCCTAGTCGCTCGGAAGGCAGCGCCGGCTTTAGTAACTGGGAATACAATTGTCTTGAAGCCAAGTGATTTATCCCCTAATAATGCCTTGGAGTTTGCAAAGATTATTGAGAAAGTAGGTCTGCCTAAAGGTGTTATCAATATCGTGACAGGCAGCGGACGAACAGTTGGTCAAGAATTGGCGAAAAATGAAGATATAGGCATGGTTAGTTTGACAGGAAGTTATAATGCTGGAGCTGCCGTGATGCGTGCTGCGGCAGATAATATTACAAAAGTATCGTTGGAATTGGGAGGAAAGGCGCCAGCGATTGTTATGGATGATGCTGATCTGAATCTGGCGGTGCGTTCCGTTATCGATTCCCGCATCATTAATACAGGGCAGGTATGTAACTGTACGGAACGTGTATGTTCATGAAAATATTGCTGAAGCGTTTATCTCAAAGGTAACAAAAGCAATGGCAGAAGTAAGCTATGGTAACCCATTAGTTGATGGAGATATTGATATGGGACCTCTTATTAGCCATGATGCGCTTGAATCTGTAGATCGAATGGTACAAGAGGCAGTAGCTGATGGTGCCAAGATTTTGACAGGCGGTAAACGTGCTGCGCGAGAGAAAGGGTACTTCTATGAACCAACCGTTCTCGTAAATGTAAATAATGAGATGAACATTATGCAGCAAGAGATTTTCGGTCCTGTTCTTCCTATTGCGACATTCAAAGATTTAGACGATGCCTTGAAACTGGCAAACGATTGTGAATTTGGCTTGACGTCTTCTATCTATACACAAAACCTTGATGTAACGATGCGTGCAAGCAAGGAATTGGAGTTTGGAGAGACATATGTCAATCGTGAAAATTTTGAAGCAATACAAGGATTCCATGCCGGATGGAAAAAATCCGGTATTGGCGGTGCTGATGGAAAACACGGACTAGACGAGTACCTGCAAACACATGTTGTGTATCTGCAGTATAACCAAGAGAAGAAATAATTTTGTCATTAAAAACAAGCTGGAATTTTCTACATCATATGACGGGAAGTACAAGAGGCCAATAAGCACATAGCTATATGAAGCCAAAAAGGAATTAACTAGTCTATTAAAAAAATGGAGGTCTTTGAAAATGGCTTATCGTTTTATCTTGAATGAAACTAGTTACCATGGTGCTGGAGCTATTAACGAAATCGTTGGTGAAGTGCAAAATCGCGGATTCCAAAAAGCATTGATTGTTACGGACGCTGATTTAGTTAAGTTCGGTGTAGTTAAAAAGGTAACTGATTTACTAGATGACGCTAACCTGCCATATGACATCTTTGACCAAGTGAAGGCTAATCCGACTGTTGCTATCGTTAAAGCTGGTGTCGAGGCCTTTAAAAATGCAGGTGCCGACTATATTATAGCTATTGGGGGAGGTTCTCCTCAGGATACTGGAAAAGGTATCGGTATTATCATCAATAACCCGGAATTTGCTGATGTTGTTTCCTTGGAAGGCACTGCCCCAACAAAAAACAAAGCAGTTCCGATGATTGCTGTTGCTACAACAGCCGGAACAGCTGCTGAAACTACCATCAACTACGTTATTACGGATGAAGAGAAACGCCGGAAATTCGTTTGTGTCGATCCGCACGACATTCCAATCGTTGCCGTCGTTGATCCTAACATGATGTGCTCCATGCCGCATGGGTTATCTGCTGCCACTGGGATGGATGCGCTGACACATGCCATTGAAGGATATACGACACAAGCTGCTTGGGAGCTTGCTGATACGTTAAACTTAAAGGCTATCGAATTGATTTCCCGTTCGCTTCGGGATGCTGTCAATAACGATCCAAAGGGCCGTGAAGACATGGCTCTTGGTCAATATATGACAGGTATGGCTTTCTCTAACGTAGGTCTTGGCGTGGTTCACGGTATGGCTCATCCATTAGGAGCATTCTATAATACGCCTCACGGTATAGCCAATGCCGTACTGCTGCCATATGTATTGGAATTCAACAAAGATTACACTGGTGAAAAGTTCAAGGAGATCGCTCGTGCAATGGGGGTTGAAGGAGTTGATGATATGACGCAAGACGAATATCGTCAGGCTGCTATCGAAGCTGTCCGTCAATTATCCATTGACCTTAATATTCCTCAAACATTGGACGAAATTGGTGTGAAAGAGGAAGATCTCGATGCGTTGGCAGAAGCTGCTATGGCTGATGTGTGTACAGGAGGCAATCCTCGTCCATGTACAAAAGAGTCGATTCTTGAAGTTTATAAAACAGCTTTCTCACTACCTGTGAAAAATAAATAAGTTCTTTGTTTTCAAGATGTGGACCTATAAAAGTATGCTTAGCTCAAATAGAACCATTAAAAGAGCTATCCGTAAACATATCGTTTACGGATAGTTTTTTTATCGGAAATCGCCAATGACTTTCTGATTATAATCATCCATTTTCAGGTGATATGAGCAGACCATATATACAACACTCCCTACTAGACTAGATGGCAAACGGAAAATAAACAGAAGCAGATTTTATTGTTATACTCCAACCTTGCGTGTTATACCCTAATGATATGTACAATACCCCTATCAAACTTTTCCGACAACGGAAGAGAAATAGGAGGAGTCAACATGGCGAAAACAGGAACAGATTTAGTAAAACGGGGTATGGCGGAAATGCAAAAGGGCGGCGTCATCATGGATGTCATAAATGCAGAACAAGCAAAAATTGCTGAAGAGGCGGGTGCAGTAGCGGTTATGGCACTTGAGCGTGTGCCTTCTGATATTCGTGCTGCTGGCGGCGTTGCGCGCATGGCGGATCCGACAATTACAGAAGAGGTATTGAATGCTGTTTCTATCCCGGTCATGGCTAAGGCTCGAATCGGACATATTGTGGAAGCTCGTGTGCTGGAAGCGATGGGCGTCGATTATATAGATGAAAGTGAAGTGCTAACACCGGCAGATGAAGAGTTTCACTTGAACAAGCGGGAATTCACTGTACCGTTCGTATGCGGAAGCCGTGATCTTGGTGAAGCTGCCCGCCGTATCGGGGAAGGTGCTTCCATGCTTCGTACAAAAGGAGAACCCGGAACAGGTAATATCGTAGAAGCTGTACGTCATATGCGTAAGGTGCAATCCCAAGTACGCAAACTAATATCCATGGATTTGGATGAAGTGATGACATTCGCGAAAGATCTTGGTGCACCATATGATGTATTGCTACAAATTCGTGAAGCTGGCAAGCTTCCGGTCGTAAACTTTGCTGCTGGCGGTGTGGCGACTCCTGCAGATGCCGCACTGATGATGCAGCTTGGAGCGGATGGCGTCTTTGTTGGTTCTGGTATCTTTAAGTCAGATAACCCAGCGAAATTTGCGAAAGCCATCGTTGAAGCAACAACACATTATCAGGATTATAAACTGATTGCTGAGCTTTCCAAAGGACTTGGCACACCGATGAAAGGAATCGACATCGCAAGCCTATCTCCAGAAAACAGAATGCAAGAACGCGGCTGGTAAAGGAAAGGGGATATGCTCAATGAAAATTGGTGTGTTGGCACTTCAAGGTGCAGTGCAGGAGCATGCGCGGACAGTAGAAGCCGTCGGAGCAGAAGCTATTCTCGTCAAGCGAGTGGAACAGCTGGCAGAATTGGACGGTTTGATTTTGCCAGGCGGTGAGAGTACTGCCATGCGCAGATTGATAGATCGCTATGATTTCCTAGAGCCTTTAAGAGCTTTTGGTACAGCTGGAAAGCCAATCTTCGGTACTTGTGCAGGTATGATCCTGTTGGCAAAACGGATCAACAATCAAGAGTCGAGTCATCTTGGTTTGATGGATGTGACAGTGGAACGAAATGCTTTTGGCCGTCAGGTGGACAGCTTTGAAACAGATCTTGAAATCAAAGGTGTGGCAGAGGATTTCCCTGCAGTATTCATTCGCGCGCCCTATATTCTCGAGGCAGGACCAGGAGTGGAAGTGCTGAGTGAAGATACGGGCCGCATCGTTGCAGCAAGAGATGGCCACTATTTGGCGACTGCTTTTCATCCGGAGCTTACTGCAGATACTCGGTTGATGGGGTACTTCCTAGAGATGGTAAAAGAAACAGCTGTAAAAGTATAAAATAGCATTTTTCCAAAAAGAAGATCATTTTGTGATCTTCTTTTTGTTGTGTGGATCATTTCCCTTCCAATTCGTATCCCTTGCAATCTATTCTGCGGTGTATTATATTTTTCCTCGTTGAATATTTGATACGTCAACTAATAGTATGCAATGAGGTGAACCTTTTCAACATTGCAAAGGAGATTTTAAAATGGAGAACTATCAGGACCTTTTGATGAAACAGCGTACTTTCTTCAGAAGCGGACAAACGAAAGATGTACAGTTTCGTATAGATACATTAAATAAATTGAAAAATTTAATTCAGACGCATGAACAGAGCATCCTGGACGCAGTGAAGCAGGATTTGAACAAATCTGAAATGGAAGCTAAACGGGCAGAGGTAGGGCTGGTTTTGGCTGAAATCAACTTTACTACAGAGAATTTGGAATCATGGGCTGAAACAAAAGAAGTCCCTACAGCTGCCTCTCATGAAGGGGCGAAAAGCTTCATCAAGCCAGAGCCTTATGGCTCAGCACTCGTAATCGCACCATGGAACTATCCATTCCAGCTGGCGGTTTCTCCATTAGTTGGAGCGATTGCTGGCGGTAACACTGCTGTATTGAAACCGTCTGAACTGACGCCAAAAACATCAGCTATACTTTTAACTATATTTAATGAAAACTTCCCAGAAGCATATCTGCGTGTAGTGGAAGGGGAAGTGGAAACAAGCACAGCGCTGCTCAAAGAAGACTTTGACTACATCTTTTTCACCGGCAGCACGGGGGTCGGTAAAATTGTAGCCGAAGCTGCGGCTAAGCATCTTACTCCTATGACATTGGAGCTTGGCGGTAAAAGCCCGACAATCGTCCATAAGGATGCAAATCTGGATGAAGCAGCACAGCGAATTGCTCGCGGCAAATTCGCAAATGCAGGCCAAACATGTGTAGCACCGGATTACCTTCTTGTTCATAGCAGTGTGAAAGAAACACTGTTGGAAAAACTGAAGGATGTAATAACTGCAGCATACGGCGATAACATCGTCCAAAACCCGAACTTCGGACATGTGGTCAGCGAAAGACATTTTGATCGACTAGCAGGATTCCTGAACAATGGAACAATTGCGGCAGGCGGACAATCCGACCGTTCACAGCTTATTATTGAGCCGACAATTCTTGATTCCATTTCGTGGGATGATCCAATCATGCAGGATGAAATCTTCGGGCCAATCTTACCAGTAATCACATATGATGATCCAGCTGACATCATCGATCGAATTGTAAAACGGCCAAAACCGCTTGCGCTTTATCTATTCTCAGAAGATGAAAAATTCCAGGATGAAATCGTAAACAGCATTTCATTCGGCGGTGGTGCAATCAACGATACAATCAGCCATATGACTTCCCACTACCTTCCATTCGGAGGAGTCGGGGCAAGCGGTATGGGAGCATATCACGGTAAAGCAAGCTTTGATACTTTCTCTCATTACAAGAGCATTTTAAAACGTTGATATAAAAATAAAAAAAAGAGGAGTATGGCCGATAGGGACTGACTCCTCTTTTTTATTTGACTACTATGAATGGGAGAATAAGTAAATTCAACCTAGCATTTTATCTTTTAGTTTTTTGGCTAATCGAATAGCGATTACCTGAGGAATCAAAAATAGAACACTAGCAAAGATTAATAGTTGATTTGGAGTTAGAGGCTTGAAGTAGCCTCCCCAGTCTTCATTCCATGCCATTTGGCTAATGAAATAAAATGATATTATTACCGATAAAATATTACCGATTATAAGATAGATTGGATGGCTAAAAAGTTTCCCTAAGAAGGAAAGAAGTAAAGTTGCCACAAGCATAAGTAAATAGCCAAGCATAGAACGGTAAGTAAAATCTTGATACATCGAATTATAAACATAAGGAAAACAGTATAAACAAACTATTAGAATACCAACTACTGCTTTTTTCATAGTTTCACTCACTTTATGTATTATATTAAATTTGTTAGATTTCATATTGTATCATTTATGTAATGATTTGGATATAATTTGAAACCTTGATTCTACTTTCTACGTATAATTAATAAAAAATAAAGGAAGTGACATACATGCAAGAAAGAGGCTGTGTGAAGTGTGGCGGGACAGAAGTTTCTGAAAGGGAAGTTGCGATGACAGGAACTGGTCTATCGAAATTATTTGATGTACAGCACAATCAGTTTCTTGTGATTTCTTGTACGCAATGCGGTTATTCGGAATTTTATAATAAGCAATCTTCACAGGGCAGCAACCTTTTGGATCTATTTCTTGGTTAAAAGCTATCCGATTAGGGATAGCTTTTTCCTTGGCATTGAAAAACATATCCCTATAGGAGAGCCGAGTTGTTAGAAAGAAGGCGAAGAAGAGCTTGCTGGCTGCATTGCTTGCATAATTTCACAGAGAATCATAACGCCTTCCTGTAATAGCTTTTCATTAGCATAGGAGTAACTAAGGCGAAATGTACTATGTTCATTTTCAATGGCAAAGCAAGCTGAACCGGTCAGGAAGGAGACATGACGCTTGGTCGCTTCATATAAAAGGACATTACTGTCCAGCCAAGTGGGCAGCTGGATCCAGACATTCAAGCCGCCTTTTGGAATATGCCATGTTACGCCATATGGTGCCTGCTCTGACAGTACTGCTAGCACGGTATCACGACGTCTTTTCAAAGCAGCCCGCAGCCGTTTTAAGTGCTGTTCCATCTTCGTTGAGTCCACTAATGGAAGTATTACTTTTTGAGGCAGGAGCGGACTGCCCAAATCCATATTTGCTTTTGCGGCATACAGTCGTTTGAAGATTGATCCTGAAGCCGCGATAAGGCCGATCCGGCATCCAGGTGCAATTGTTTTACTTAACCCTTTTAAATAAATGACATGTCCTGTTTTATCCATACTTTTGATTGGCAGCGGGGGCTTGCGGTCAAAGTAGATATCACTGAATGGATCATCCTCCATGATCAGGCAATGATGGCTCTCTGCGATGTCGAGCAATACTTTACGACGCTGCAGCGGCATGATAGTTCCAGTCGGGTTATGGAATGTTGGTGTTGTGTAAATCAGTTTTGGTTTGTGTTTTTCACATAAGCTATGGAGCATATCTACGCGCATGCCATTTTCATCAACCGGAACTGTAAGGATTGTTGCGCCGCGGCTGCGGAAAACATCAATGGCACCTGGATAGGTCGGTGCTTCCATGATGACAACATCTCCAGGGCCGATAAACGTACGGGCGACAAGGTCGATACCTTGCTGGGATCCGCTTGTGATCAGCAAATTTTCTGGCGTGGTTATGATTTTGGATTTCTCCATGTTTTGAACCATTTTCTCACGTAGTGCCAGATCTCCCTGTATGCCGCCGTACTGCGAAAGAATACGAGGATTTTGCATAAATACTTGTGCGATCAACTGATCCATGTATTGATTCGGAAATAATGCCGGATCGATCATGGAGGAGGAAAAATGGTAGCTTGCATCCGAATCCTGAAAACGCGCATATTGGGAACGGTGCAAATAATCGGGTATGCTCAGCTGCCAGTCAAAATCCTGTCCAGGTATATTTGGTTCTGATTGCTGCTGTGTTTTTACATATGTGCCTTTTCCCTTGCTTAATTCTATAAATCCATCTTCTTCAAGTTGTTTGTATGCTTTCATAACAGTTACAAGACTAACCTCGAGATCTTTGGAAAGCTGTCTCACTGTCGGCAGCTTGGTTCCGCCAGTTAATAATCCGGAGCGGATCTTATCTACGAAAGAAACATATATTTGTTTGGAAAGCGGAATAGCTTCATTTTTATTGATTGTAATCATATAAACTGCTCCTATGTGTTATAGCTTGTTATAGTGTGCTGTTAGTATAGCATGTTTCTTGTATACTAGGTGCTAGATGAACGAGGGAGCAGGTGGATGACATGACAGAAAAGCATTATTTAGCCGCTAATAAAAGACTCAAGCAAGGTGATTATGGGAGCAATCCGTTGTGGATTCTTGCTGAACAAATAGATGAAAATGAGCTGAGAAAAGTCTATTTTAGACAGATGCATGAGTGGAAGGGACAGAAATACTGGCTTATATAAGACAAAAGATGATTGTCTTGGTATAAAGATAGAACGTCGAAAGGAACTTGTCCTACCGCATGTTACCAATAAGTTTGTGTATGAATTGGAATGTGCTGATGTAAGACACTCTTATGAAGCTCTCTTCCGCTTTGTAGATGAGCAACTGGGTTATGGAGAGAAGGTAGAGCTATATACTTGCTGGGATGGGGAAGAAGATGCTGACCGACTTACAGTGTGTGATACTGTGATTCAATTGGCTGCTGGTCTATACATTTCCGGAGGAGCGTCTTTTCCGATAAGCAGAGAAAATCAGATAGCTGATCTGGCTCGGAAATTCAGATGGCGTGATCGGCAGTATGTTGTGATACAACGTTGATAGAGAATTACTTTTTTTATAATTTGCATTCATTGTATCCAGACTTATGCGCAAATCATGCTCTTCTATGGCCTGAGCTTCATCTGTTCCATCTGCTGTCACTTTAAAAGTTTTATGTTATATATACTTAAAAAAGAGAAAGAGCATCAGCCTTTCTCTCTTTTGCATTCACTTCTTTAGAGCCGAACTAGGAAGGGAATCTATGATCATTGCCGCGACGGACTGAGGAGACTCTTGCAAGTCATTCTTGAACCACTGGATGATGATACTGAACATGCCGCCTGCTATGAATAACACCTCTGAGTGGTTCAGCTTTTTACTGAAGACGGTATCTGCTTGCGAAAGGCGACTGATTGCATGTATGAAATAATCAAGAATCACCCCATGCGTATTAGCGTTTATCTGACGTTGAAGGGAAGTCGGATTGGCAGCTATTCCAGCAGTAATGTCTGCAATGACATCCTGTATATTATCTGTTGTGTTTATGTTAGAGAGCTGCTCTATTGCACGCTTGATACTTACTTCTACAGATGCATTCATCACATCATAAATTGTGTGGTAGTACTTGTAAAACGTAACCCGGGCAACTCCCGCTTTCTTACAAATCTCCGTTATCGTGATATCTTCAAGGTCGTTTTCTTCGAGTAATTGATTCAAAGCTTCCATGATATATTGCTGCGAATACAAACTATCCTGTCTTGATTTCCTCAAAAACTAACACTTCCTCTCGTTCTGTTCGTTTTATGCTCAAAATATCACATATTTATTGAAAGATATTAATACGTTAGTATACATTACAAATGTAAGTACAAACGTTAGCGTTAATAGTGATGCAAGTTTATCCGAATGTGTAAGCAGAGTCAAATGCGCTGTGAACACAGCAACTTATACTGACATGTTTGTATGCAATAGAAGACATTGGAGGAGATTACAATAGCAAAACTTCTATATAGGTTAGGGAAATGGGCAGTAAACTATAAGAAAAGCGTCGTATTCGGAGCATTGGCACTTCTTATCGCTTTAGCTATCGTAACTGTTAGTTTTGGAACGGCTTTTAATGAAGATTTGAGTATTCCGAATACACCTGCGGAAGAAGCCAATGATTTGCTGAGAGAAGCATTCCCTGATTCAGAATCAGGAGCGCAAGTACAGGTTGTATTCAAAGCCTCGGATGGTGAGACACTCGATTCCGAGGAATCCAATAAAGTTATTACAGATATGCTGAACAGTATCCAAGAAGATGATTCGGATGTTGTCTCCGTAGCAACACCAGTTCAGCTTCAGAATCTAAATGAAGATAAAACGGTTGGTTACGGTACAGTTACGTTTAAAGATGAAGCAGCAGAAGTATCACAGAAGTCAATTGATAATGTGACGGAGAAAGTCGAAGAGACTCGCGATGCGGGAATTCAGACGGAACTAACTGGTGATGTAGAATTTTCCGGCATGCATTTGGGTGCTGGCGAGATTGTCGGAATCATTGTTGCCTTCCTTGTGCTGGCGGTGACATTCACTAGCTTCCTAGCAGCAGGTATGCCAATTCTATCAGCATTGATTGGATTGGGAATAAGCTTGCTGACAATCGTGATCGGTTCCAACTTCTTTGAAATGCAGAATGTCTCGCTGACGCTAGCAGCGATGCTCGGTATTGCGGTCGGCATAGATTACGCATTGTTCATCATGACACGATTCAGACAGCAGCTGGCTGAGGGTAATTCTGTCAAAGAGTCAGTGGCGATTGCTATAGGTACTTCCGGCAGCGCCGTTGTATTCGCAGGATTGACAGTTATTATCGGTCTGTTGGGCCTTGCTGTAACAGGAATTCCATTCTTGACTGTAATGGGAGTAGCGGCTTCCATCAGTATCCTTTTGTCTGTAGTAGTATCGATTACGGTACTGCCTGCAATCCTTGGCATGCTTGGTCACCGAATTGCTCCTTCTAAAGGAAATCAATTCCTGAAGAAAATCACGCGGACGACAGAAAGCAAGCCTGGCAGCAATAAGTGGGGTAAATTTGTTACGAGAAGGCCATTGCTTGTTACATTTCTTGCTGTAGCAATCCTTTTGGTTATTGCTATTCCATTCACTCATATGAATCTAGGTCTGCCGGATGACGGAACAGCAAAACAAGAGGATACAACAGAACGGAAAGCGTACGATATACAGGCAAATGCTTATGGAGAAGGCTTCCATTCTACTTTAGTAGTTGCAGCAAAAATTGATGCAGATGAAAATGCCGAAGAAGTCCAGCAGGATTTACAAGCTGTCAGCCAAGATATCAGTGAGCTTGATGATGTAAAAACTGTCACTCCAGCAATGCCGAATGAAGCTGGTGATGTATTTATCATCAGTGTGACACCAGAAACTGGGCCAAATGACCAGGAAACAAAAGATATCGTAAATGAAATCAGAGACTTGTCCAATGAAGATATGGAATTGCTTGTTACAGGTACTGCTGCCGTCAATATTGATATTGCACAGAAACTGAATGATGCACTGCCAATTTTCGCATTACTAATCGTAGGGCTTGCATATGTCCTTCTTGTATTAGTATTCAGATCGATTCTTCTGCCGCTTAAAGCAGTTTTAGGATTCTTGCTTTCAATTGGCGCAACATTAGGGTTTGTTACATTTGTTGTACAGGACGGGAACATGATCAATCTGTTTGGATTCCCAGGAGAAAGTCCGATACTGGCCTTCCTGCCGATCATTGCGATTGGTATCCTATTCGGTTTAGCGATGGACTATGAAGTATTCCTTGTAAGCCGGATGCGGGAAATATATTCCCAAACACGTGATCCAAAAGAAGCAATACTAGCAGGTATGCGAGATAGCGGTAAGGTCGTCGTTGCAGCTGGGTTGATCATGATGTCAGTATTCGTCGGCTTTATGGTTACACCTGATGCGATGATCAAATCAATCGGGATGGCGCTGACATTCGGTGTCCTATTTGATGCCTTTGTTGTTCGTATGACGATCGTACCGGCTGTGATGTCCTTAATGGGCAATGCTGCTTGGTATATGCCGAAATGGCTCGATAAGATTCTGCCGAACATTGATATAGAAGGGGAAGCACTCCTTCATGATAAAGAAAAGGAAAGAAAAACAAGCTGATTAGGAAAAGAGATGCTCTCACGGAGAGCGTCTCTTTCTTTTTACAGACAATGTTCATAAAGATATACTGAGAAACTGAACAATCCTGCTAAAATGGAAACAGGGCAGGCCGTCTTCTGTCGTCATAACATTCTGTGCAGCAAGAAGAAAGGAACGTTAACATGCAGCCACTGACACATGAGAATTTATCGCAGCTTAAAGAACTAAAAACAGAACTTACAAGATTTACTGCCGTATACAAATTCGCTCTGGATGAAGTGAATACGAAAATCAATATCTTAAAAGAAGAATTTTCTATTATTCATGATTACAATCCAATCGAACACTGCAGTTCACGATTGAAATCACCAGAAAGTATTCTGAAGAAGATCTTTAAAAAGAATATAGATTTTTCATTGGAAGCAATAAAGGAAAATATTAAAGATATTGCTGGGATTAGAATCACTTGTTCGTTTAAGTCTGATATCTATGCATTGAGCGAAATGATTGAAAAACAAAAAGATATCGACGTAATAGAAAGAAAAGATTATATAAAGAACCCGAAGCCAAATGGCTACCAAAGTCTGCACCTCATCGTGAAAGTACCCGTCTTTTTGTCTGACCGGGAAGAAAGCGTGTGTGTGGAGATACAAATAAGAACAATCGCTATGGATTTTTGGGCAAGTCTTGAACACAAAATATACTATAAATATGAGAAAGATATACCCAACCGGCTGGCAAGCGAATTAAAAGCAGCGGCTGATTCTGCGTCCGTATTGGATGATAAGATGGAGAAAATCCATAATGAAGTGAAAGAGCTTAAGAATGAAAGCTTAAGCGAACAATTAGATGAAGTTCTCGATTTAAGCAGTTTGACTGCAACCCGGGACAAGATTATGCAGGGAATACTGCAGCAGCTAATAGACAAGCCAAAAAAACTAAACTAATTGCACAGGTAAGAAAAAGGTCCGTTCATGTAATTTGATGAATGGACCTTTTCTTTATCTGTATTAGTATATTAACTATTTCCGAGAGGTTTTCTGCATGTACCTAAATTAGTGCCTTGATGACCCAATTCCCTCTTTACATTAACAATGGGGGAACTATTGTAGATGGCGTTTAAGGTGACAGTTATATTATCCAGTTCTTCCTGTTGTATTGTCTTTCCTGACAACAGATTTTCAAACCATGATTGAATTTTAATAGGAGCTATATTGCCGGCAATAGAGGATAGACGCGTAAAGCCATATTGTATCTTTTGCTTAAGATCCCGCTCTCCTCCAGCGTAAATATAAAACGTTTTTTCTGATAGGTTATGCAATATATCGGAAGCTTTGTTTGGATTGCCCGCTTCTTTTAAGCCAATCACTGTTTCTAGTCTTGCAAGTTCAAGTACACTTTCAATGGATAAATCAAAGCCTGTACGAGCGGGGTTATTGTACAAGATTACTGGTTTCTCGGCCAAAGAAATAATACTTTTCGAATACATTAGCGCTTCGTGCTGAGTAGGTAAGAGGTAGGGAGGATAGCCTAAAAGAATGGCAGCAATATTGGTTTTACTGATTACACTAGCCAATACTTCAGCTTCAGACTGTCTGATGGATGAAACACCGAAGAAAATTTCCATTTTATTAATGAGTACTTCTTCGTTTTCTAACGCTGTTAAAAGCTCGATTTTTTCATCCAGATTAAGGCTATGCTGCTCACCAGTAGAGCCGCAAACTAGTACAGATCGTATACCTTGATCATATAGTCGTCGTATGTGATTAAGGGTATTTTTTGTGTCTAGTGTTTCGTCGCCTTGAAATGCCGTAGGGACAGCGATATGGTAGTTTTCCTTCAACATGGGCTTTAACTCCTCCTGATAAATTATAAGGATCTGCTGCTCCACCATAACCTAGTTCATCAGGATTTGTATAGAAGATAATTGGGCAGAAAAAACCTCATCATTTTGAAAGCGTTTACATAAACTGCTGTAAATCCGCTGAGGAGGTACAGTCATGAGTAAAGTGAATCAGTTCCTGGAGGAGAAAGTAATGCCTGTTGCTGCGAAGGTAGCGCAGCAACGACACTTGAATGCACTCCGTGATGGACTTATTTTATCAATGCCTCTTATCATCATCGGTTCTTTCTTTTTAATTCTTGCCAATTTCCCGATACAGCCGTATATGGATTTCCTAGCTGAGCGGCCGCAGCTTAAGGAGAGCTTATTGTATCCATATCGCGGCACGTTTGAATTGATGACTTTGATTGCCGTTTTTGGGATCGGCTATCGTTTGGCTGAGTCATATAAAGTGGACCCGCTTGCGGCTGGTGCTGTATCTTTATCAGCATATTTCGTCGGCACACCATATGTAACGTATATAATAGGCAAGACACCAGAAGGCGTGGATATTACCGAGACAGCTTATCAGACAGCGATGTTCACAAGTAAGGGACTATTCGTGGGGATGCTGATTGCGCTGCTTTGTACAGAAATTTATCGATTCATTGTACAGCGCAATTTGGTCATCAAGCTGCCAGACGGAGTACCGCCGGCAGTCGCTCGCTCTTTTACCGCTTTGATACCAGGATTCTTTGCGATCATAGCTATCTGGGTTATCCGCTTGCTCGTGGAAAACGTCGGTTCCTTCGGCAGTATCCACAACGTCATTACTGTACTGCTTCAAAAACCGCTCACATCCATCGGAACGAGTCTTGCTGGTACACTGATTATTTTCTTATTGATCACATTGCTTTGGAGTACTGGTTTACATGGAGCGACAATTGTCGGGGCAGTAACAGGGCCAATTTGGCTGACGTTGACAGCAGAGAACGCCAAATCCTTCGAGCTTGGCGAACCTGTTCAGCATATCGTCACGAACGAAATCAATGATATTGTCTTTATCGGAGGTTCTGGAACAACCCTGGGCCTTGTGCTGGCAATGCTATTGTTCGCGAAAAGTCAGCAGATGAAGCAGCTTGGCAGACTAAGTATAGGACCTGGTATATTCAATATCAATGAACCGGTACTATTCGGGATGCCTATCGTCATGAACCCGCTCCTGATTGTACCCTTTATAGTGACACCTCTCATATCGGTACTGATTACGTACTTGGCTATGGACTGGGGAATCGTTGCAAAGCCAATCGGAATCGTACCTCCGTGGACAATGCCGCCTATATTACAAGGCTATTTGATTACGGGCAGCATATCCGGGGCAATTCTGCAGATTGTCATCCTTATTCTATCATTCCTTATTTATTACCCATTTTTCCGACTGTGGGATAAACAAAAAGCAGCGGAAGAAAGAGCAGGAGGAGAAGAGCAGTAACTGCTCTTCTTGTTACATAGAAAACCCTAAATCTGAAGAAGGTGTGAAAAGATAAGGATTGTGGAATGGTAACTTAGGGAATCTTTCAATATAGAAAAATTGAAATATTTGCAGGAAATAGCACAATCAATCGAGAAACAAGTAGAAAAAGGCTATAGGAGGGGAATTATGACGACGTCGTACGAGGCATTAGTGGCAGAGATGGAACGCATTTCGACAGTGATACAGAAGTTTCCGGAAAATCTGCAAGGCAAGGTTTTCGACATAATGGTAAAGAGCTATCTTGGGGAGCAAGGTTTTGGATATGAAGCGGCAGCAGCAGAGGAACCAGAAACAGAAACAGTACAGCACATATCGGTCGTCGACTCCAATCGAGTCCAATCAATCAAGAAGCGTCCGATCCGCCGGAATAAGGACTCCTATAGCATGGTGAAAGATCTTGACCTGCTAGGTAAAAGCGGTGTGGAACCATTCCGTGATTTCCTGGAGCGATATGAAGTGAATTCCAATATCAAGTTCAATACAGTGGCAGTCTACTATTTGAAGAATGTCCTGCATATACCGGATGTGACAATCGATCACATCTATACATGCTATAAAAATGGCGAGCGGAAGGTGCCAGGCAATCTCAGACAAAGTATTACAGATACTTCCAGTTCTAAATATGGCTATATCAACATGAGTGACAATCATATTACACTCAGTGTCCTAGGAGAAAATCTTGTGGAGTTCGAACTGAAGCAGGAAGCATAATTCTAGTTTGAAGAAAGCGCAAACAAGGAATATATAATCAGAGCGTTACTGAATCATCACAAATGAGTGGAGGGAAGTAACAAGATGAAGAAAATGAATATTGGATGGATCGCAGGAGGAACAGTCGCAGTGGCCGCAGCAGCAGGTACCTTTTCATATTTAAAACGCAAGAAGGATGATCCGGACGTGACTGGATCGAATTTGCAGGGGAAAGAGCGAGAGGATAAGATTCCTAGTCCGGATGCGGAAAAAGACGACGCAGAGAAAGGCTTGACTGCATTGGACCACCATTATCGGGAAGAATGGGTGGCTAATACAATCACACCAACTGAAGAAGAGATCAAAGCAGCAGAAGAAAAAGTGAACAAATGAACCTAAGCCGGCTATGAACTTATCTCATAGCTGGTTTTTTGTGTGCATATGAACCACAAACAAAGATATTGTGTGGCGGTTTGGAATTATTTCAAGCTAGCCTTCCTATCTAGTCAAATTAATCCCTGTAACTATACGAAGCTATAATTTGTAAGATGTTCTTGGTTTTCCATATGTTTTATATCTATAATGGTATTAAATTTGAGATAGAGAGGTCATAATCCCATGACAGCAATATCCTTTTATACTGTTGCCATCATTGCGCTTATTCTGGTGATTGTGATAGGAGTTATCACCGGTATCTATCTAGTATTCAGAACGTACAACCGAAGACGGCAGCAGACATATTTGGCTGAATGGCAAGCAGCTCGGAGACAGAGAGAATGACAAAGTATCAAATTGTACCTATGACACAGCTACAGGCAGAATCGATTGCGAACACATGGAGATATGAAGGTATCTATGCTTTTTATGATATGGACCAAGATGAAGAAGACATGGCTGAATTCCTCGACCCTGCAGCCAGAGAAGGAAAAGTTTTTGTGGTGACACAGATGGAAGAGGTCATCGGCTTTTGCAGTATCGAATCAGAAAATGAGGAAGTAGAAATTGGATTTGGTATGCGGCCTGATCTGACCGGGAAAGGCAACGGGAAAGATTTTGTGTCATTTCTGGTTGATTACATCACAAAAGCATATCATCCGAAAAAGATCTGTCTTGCCGTAGCTGATTTCAACAAGCGGGCTATTACGTTGTACGAGCGAATTGGTTTCCAGCAGACGGAGTACTTTGATCAGTCCACAAATGGTGAAGTATATCCTTTTGTACGCATGATACTGGAAAGCAAAAAGGATTAGTTGCTGTTACATCCAGATTCTACTAGGATCAAAAACAAGCAAGACACCAATAGAAATCAGATATGGGGAATTTAAATGGAGACAAAAATAACGTCAGCTATCGAAGTCGCTAAATTAGCAAATGTATCACAGTCAACGGTATCACGAGTTTTTACACCAGGTGCTAGTGTTTCCGAAAAAACCCGGATAAAAGTAATGAAAGCTGCTGAAGAGTTGAATTATCAGCCTAATGCCTTGGCTCGCGGACTCATTACTAAGAAAACAAATATGATCGGCTTGGCTATGAAAGATATCCAAAATCCCTTCTACCATGAAGTGTTAGGTCTGTTTACTAAAAAGCTTAAGGAAAAGGGGTATTCCGTGTTATTTGTGTATACGGAGAATGAGGAAATCCAGCAAGAAGAGATCAACCATTTCCTAGAATACAATGTGGAAGCAATAATTGTGACTGATGCACTTTTGTCATCAAATGTTGTAACCCGTCTTAAAGCAAATAACATTCCAGTTATTTTATTTAACCGTCATGATAAGAATCTCGAGTGCCATTCCGTTGTTTGCGATAATGTAAATGCTTCAAAGAAAATAGGTGCCTACATTTACGATCTAGGAGTACAGGACATAGTATTTATCACTGGAAAAGTGAACACATCAACCAGCCGTGATAGACAGAAAGGTTTTACGGAATTCTTTAAAGACAAAAATACTGACATCACTATTTTGGAAGGCGATTACACCTACGAGAAATCTTTTTTTCTTACACGGGATCTGATTCAAAAAGGTAATACGCCGGAGGTAATATTCGGTGCAAATGATATAACAGCATTAGGAGCATTAGATGCCTTGAAAGAATGCAACGTTTACGTACCTGAACAAACAATGGTTATTGGTTTTGATGATATAAAGATGTCTTCTTGGCCCAATTACTCTTTGTCTACTTGGGCGCAGCCAATCAAGGAAATGGTAGAAACAACAATTGAATTGATTACACGGAAAGAAGAAAAGCATGGGCCCGAATTCATCAAATTAGAGGGCGAGTTCATTCACAGGACAACGACAAGATAAAATAGTTTGACAAATGAAAGCGTTTCAATTAATATACTGACTGTAGTTAATTTTTGCATACGTATGCAAATTCATGTTAGGTGTTTTGCATACGTATTCATTTCACTGGGAGGGATTTAGTATGGCTGTTTATTTTAAAAAAGGTAAAGTTGACGAAGATATTAAGCGTGATGATGAGAAAATTGCAGAGATAGTCAGATCAACGATCCAAAGGATTGAGGAGGAAGGGGACAAAGCAATCAGAGAATTGTCACTTCAGTTCGATAAGTGGACACCAGAAAGCTTCCGTCTTACAAAAGAAGAAATCGAGGAAATTTGCGCTTCTATACCTGAACAAACGAAGCAGGATATTGAATTTGCTCAGAATAATATCAGACGTTTTGCAGAGGAACAAAGAAAATCAATGAAAGATATTGAAGTGGAAACGATGCCGGGAGTTATTCTGGGGCACAAAAATATTCCGGTTGGCAGTGTGGGCTGCTATATCCCAGGCGGACGATATCCAATGGTTGCTTCTGCTCACATGAGTGTATTGACGGCTAAAGTAGCAGGCGTTAATAGAGTGATTGCATGTACACCACCGATTAATGGTGAAGTACCTGCGGCTACTGTTTATGCGATGCATAAGGCTGGAGCGGACGATATATATATCCTAGGCGGTATCCAAGCTATGGCGGGAATGGCAATTGGTACCGAAACGATGGAGCCAGTAGATATGATTGTTGGACCAGGGAATGCTTTTGTAGCCGAAACGAAGAGACAGCTGTATGGTCGTGTAGGTATTGATCTTTTTGCAGGTCCGACAGAAACACTAGTAGTTGCTGATGAAACAAGTGATCCAGAATTTATTGCGACAGATTTACTCGGACAAGGAGAGCATGGGCCAACTTCCCCTGGTGCATTGGTTACTACATCTAAAGAAATAGCTGAAAAAACTGTAGAAGAAATTGAGAGACAGTTAAAGATTCTTCCAACTGCGGATGTGGCAAGTGTCTCATGGAATGACTATGGACAAATAATCATTGTAGAAGATGAGCAAGAAGCGTTAAAAGAAGCAGACCGACTGGCTTTTGAGCATGTTGAGATACTTACTAAAAATCCTGATTTCTTCTTGGAGAACATGAAAAACTACGGCTGTCTATTCCTCGGACCTGAAACAAATGTTGCGTATGGTGACAAAGTTATAGGAACAAATCATACGTTACCAACTAAAGGGGCTGCTCGATATACTGGCGGACTTTGGGTCGGTAAATTTTTGAAAACGGTTACTTATCAACGAATCGAATCCAAAGAGCAAAGTGCCTTTATTGGGGAATATGCTGCTAGACTATGTCAGCTGGAGAACTTCGCTGGTCATGCAGAACAAGCATTACTGAGAGTGAGAAAATACAAATAACTAAGAAATCACACTTCTATTATGGAAATAGGTGACCACTATGTTAAGTATGATAGGTCTTATTGGTGGGTTAGTATTACTGACGATTCTAGTTATGAAAGGTATGAATCTGTTGGTAGTTGCACCGATATCTGCATTATTCGTGGCAATTTTGAATGGTATACCAATATTCCCTCAGTTTGCCGATGAGGGTCAAGTAGATTTTATAACCGGATATATGGATGGTTTTGCCGGATTCATTACCTCTTGGTATCTTATGTTTTTGGCCGGTGCTATTTTCGGGAAAGTGATGGAAGATAGCGGAGCAGCTGATAGTGTTTCGCATTGGATTATCACAAAGATAGGAATTAAGCACGCTGTACTTGCAATAGTACTCGCATCTGCTGTATTGACATATGGCGGGGTTAGTTTATTCGTAGTTGCATTTGCAGTATATCCGATGGCGGTCAGCTTATTTAAGGAAGCGGATTTACCAAGAAGGTTCATACCAGCCGCATTGGCGTTCGGCTCTACCACATTTACAATGACATCTGCAGGATCACCTGAGATACAAAACTGGATCTCGATTCCCTTTCTCGGAACAAGTCCTTATGCAGGGTGGGAAGTCAGTATACTGACAGCTGTATTTATGATTGTCTTTGGGTATTGGTGGCTGATGAAAATGATCAGAAAAGCCACTAAAAAAGGGGAACGTTTCATTGCAAGAGATGCAGATCAAATAGAAATAAGAAAAGATCTCCCGAATCCGTTAAAAAGCATAATTCCATTATTAATAGTTTTAATTATTGCTTTTGCTTTCCATAATACATTAGCCCAGTCAGCATTGATTCTTGCTTTGCTTGGCGGGATTATCTCTACATGGTTATTAAACAGAAAGTACTTTAGGAACTTCTGGAATGCTGTGGGCGAAGGTACGACTGGAGCAATTATTGCAATCGGTAACACGTCAGCAGTAGTCGGTTTTGGCGGAGTTGCAAAGATAACCCCAGCATTCGATGATGCAGTGAATTTTATGACTAGTATTCCAGGATCACCATTAATAGGCGGAGCATTAGCTGTAATGGTTATTGCGGGATTGACTGGTTCATCATCGGGGGGCCAATCGATAGCCTTGCCAATCTTGGCTCCGCATTATTTGGATATAGGAGTAGATCCAGAAGCTCTTCATAGGACGGTATCAATTTCTTCCGGTACTTTAGATTCTCTGCCGCACGGAGGTTATGCCGTTACTACGATAAGAGCGATTGCGGGAGAAACACATCGAGATGCATATCCCGCATTTGGAGCAATGACAGTCATTGTTCCATTAGCAGCAGTTATCCTAGCTGTATTATTATTTAGTTTGGGATTAGGCATTTAGTAGTTGTCCGCATAGATACAAAAAAGAGCCCCTTCATTATTGAAGGGGCTCTTAGCATTAGATGATCTGTTTACCCATTTGCCCTAAAGCATAATGAATCCCGTGCTGCAATGTTTGGAAACAGTCGAATGTTGCAAGTGAGATGCCGGAGTTGGTAATTTGTAAGCCAAGCTCTGGTGAAATTCCGACAAGTAATGTCTGCGTACCAATCAAGGATGAAGCCGATCCAACCTTGCTGATAAGGTTCGCGGTATACTGGCTGACGTCCTTATCCAGTCCTGTCAAATCAAGGAGCAGGTATCTTGCTTTATATGCAGGCAAATTCTCGAGCGTTTTAAATAGCAGCTCCTCGGATCGCTCTTCGTCATATTTTCCAATTAAGGGAACGACAACAACATGATCCAGTACAGGAATGATCGGGGATGATAAATCACGTACCAGCTTTTTCAATTCCCTTGTCTTATCTTCGACAGTCGCTTCCAATTCCATGATTTTCTGTGATTCTTTTTTCCGTGCTAACTGATGGATATTCTCCGAAACCGTAACTTCTGAAGGGAAGTAATGGATGATAGTACTTTCATAGCCCTCCAATTGATAATGCTCTACCTTATACCATACATTTGTTCCGAACATACCGCTGAAGATGCCAGCGTAATGGGCTGGCAAGAAGCGGCCGCCTTCGGTTTTTCCTTGAGCAATGTTTATTTTATGTTCCCAGCTGTCAATCAGTTCTGCTGTAAGTGTATGTTTTTCCGGATCAAGATCCTTGATGGTAGTCCTGCCCCAGCCTGCAGAAGCATACGTGTTCGTGATCAGTTCTGCAGCTTGATGAATTCCGACATCAGGTTTGTTTTCGAAATACTCTCCGACAACAAGACCCTGTCGATACCCTGTTGTTTCGAAAACAAGATTGGATACCTCTTCTCCTGAAATCTCCTCTATCGTGTCAAAAAGTTCACGCATAGCACTGGAAATCCAAAAGAGAACTGCATCCTGATCTTCATATATGAATCTGCCTTTATCCAGTTCCCAACCAAACTGGAGGCCGCCAATTTCTATCTTGTCCAATGGTTCCGTACTCCTTTTTCGGGCGAATTATAGTCCAAGTATCATTATAAATTTTATGTAGATACAATGCCAGTTCTTTGCTGTCACGCAGTAAGTCTTATACTATCATTTCTCTTTATCGTGCCAATATACTAACAATAGCACATATTATGGATGGTTGCTGGAATGCAATCCAATACGATTTAGAGTAATACGTACGATAATTCCCGTTGGCTAACTGCACAGGAGATATGTATAAAATAAGAGCGTGCCGAATGGACACGCCCCTGACTCATTTTGTAATATCCATAAATCCTTCACCGAAAACGTCTCGTACGTCGTATAACGTAATGAATGCTTTCGTATCGATAGAGCGGACTATTTTCTTCAATGGAAGCAGTTCCTGTTTATTGATGACAACATACAGAATTTCTTTCTGGTTCTGTGTATAATACCCACGTCCTTCCAGCAGCGTAACACCTCTGTCGAGCTGCGTGGAAATTGTTTTGGCGATCGTATCTTTCTGATTGGAAATGATGAACACAGCTTTCTTTGGATTTAACCCTTCAATCACGAATTCCATTACCTTAGTTGCGATATATAGCATAATTACAGTAATCAAAAGCTTCTCAGTACCGATGATGAACCATGAAGCTGCCACTACGATCAAATCGAAGAACAGCAGGGCAAAGCTAGTGTTCCAATCAAGATACTTATTCGCAAGACGGGCAAGAATTGCAGTGCCTGCTGTCGTGCCGCCTACTTTAAGTACAAGTCCAATGCCGACACCTGCAAATAAACCGCCGAAAACTGCGTTTACTAGTACTTGATCAGAAGCTATTTCCCAGCTCTCAGTTATATGAAGGAAAATAGAATTGAGTATGACGACGATAATTGTATAAAAAACGGTCTGTTTGTCTAGGAATCGATATCCTATGATAAGCAAGAGTCCATTCAAAATTAAGTTCATGATACTCGGAGCCCAGCCAAGAGTATAAAATAAAATTATAGTAACACCTGTTACACCGCCTTCACCCAGCTCACTTGGAATAGCGAAGATATTCACTGCCAGGGCAAATAGAAAGGATCCAGCTATGAGGAATACGAGGTCTTTGAGGAAGTGCTGCTTTATCTGTTTCATCTGATAACCCCCTTTTATAATGTTGTTTCTTCTCTGATAGACCACGAGATTATATCACACTGCATTATAGCTTGCCATATTACTTGACAAGATTCTAAAAGAATATCTGTCGGTTTCATTGCAGATAAAAATAGGGTAATGGAATTTGAAAAGTGAAATATTTAGCAAAATGCGCATAAATTGTGTCTGGTTATGAAAAAGATTAGTATGTAGATAGTAGGAGGGTATGCAGATGAATGAAACATTTAAAGCGTTAATTGCAGATAAACAGGGAGAAGACTTCTCGGTCCAGGTGAAGGAATTGACCGTTGACCAGTTGCCGGAGGGAGAAGTATTAATCAAGGTCCACTATTCTGGCGTCAACTATAAAGATAGCCTAGCAACGATACCAAATGGAAATGTAGTGAAGTCTTACCCGATCGTACCGGGAATAGATTTAGCTGGAGAAGTTGTCACTTCCGAAGATGAGCGGTTCCAGCCGGGTGATCAAGTGATTGCCACGAGCTATGAAATCGGGGTTGCTCGTCATGGTGGTTATAGCGAGTACGCAAGGGTGCCAGCCGAATATATTGTCCCAGTGCCGGAAGGGATGACAACGAGAGAAGCAATGATCATTGGTACAGCAGGGTTTACAGCTGCACTTTCCGTTCAGCGCTTGTTGGAGAATGGTTTGAATAAAGAAAACGGTCCAGTACTTGTTACAGGGGCGACCGGAGGAGTCGGAAGCTTCGCGGTAGCTATATTGTACAAGCTTGGCTTCGAAGTAGAAGCAAGCACAGGTAAACTAGAGGAGCAGGAATACCTCAAGGAGCTTGGAGCTACCCGTATTATTTCGCGTGATGATGTGTATGACGGCAACCTCAAACAGCTTGCCAGCCAAAAATGGGCAGCAGCAGTCGATCCTGTTGGCGGGGAACCTTTAGCGGCGGTCCTCAGCCAGCTCAAGTATAATGGATCTGCTGCAGTGAGCGGATTGACAGCAGGAGGTAAGGTTCCGACTAGTGTCTTCCCATTCATCCTGCGCGGAATCAACTTGCTTGGAATCGATTCGGTCTATTGCCCGAAACCAACTCGTGATAAAGTATGGATGCAGCTGGCAACCGCTTTTAACCCAGGAGATTTGGAACGATTCGTTATAGAAGAGCTGACACTGGAGCAATTGCCAGATGCATTACCTAATTTATTGAAAGGTCATGCCCGAGGCAGATACCTTGTCCGTATCGGAGAATGAGTGTGACATTTGTGTGTCAGTGAAATTTGAACTGTTTGTGAACATCGTCACAAATTGTTTTCCTCTGCGATCAATCATGGCATAATCATAATCAAATGACTATGTGAGGTGCACAAAATGATTTATCTATTAATTGTGTTCGCGGTGGCTTGTGTTGTTGGCTGTTTTGCAACTTGGATGAAGATGGTCAAACAAGACGAAAATCAATTTGCAAATGTGACGGAAACTCAGACAGAAGCATATAAAAAGGCTAATTAAATGTAAAAAGCGCGCTGTTAATCAGCGTGCTTTTTTTATATGACAATATTACTAACTTTTCTTCATAAAATGGGTTATAAGATTAGCTGATTAGGGTAAAGGTATGATATTCGAATGATGCTTAAGGAGAAAGGTACTGGAAATGAAAACAGTTGCGGAGATGACCAAAAGTGTAAGTGCTTTTGATAATTTCGATCAAGCGGCACAGGGTGTGCTGGATATTATCAGTGAATTCGTGAAGATTAATACACTATTTATCGCTAAAAATGATAGCATTCATAATGAAATCATCAAAGTTGTAAATCAGAAAGAGACGCTCCTGCAGGAAGGCGAAAAGCTTCCATTCAGTGAAACATTATGCAAGCTTAGTGTGGATCACGGGAGAAAAATACTAATAATTCCCGACTTGGCGAAAAGCGAACTTTCTCAATCGCTTGAGATAGCAAAGAATCTTGGAGGCGGCAGCTTTATCGGGATTCCGATCTATTTTGAGAACGGACAGAATTACGGAACCATTTGCGGACTTGACTCGAACTCATTTCCGTTTACAGAGGAACACATCCGATTATTTGAAACGATGGCTTCGCTTATGACTTTTGTACTTGAGCTTGATAATGCAAACAAGCAGATACAAAATTTATCAGCACCATTTGTTCCGATTACTTCTGGGGTAGCAGTGCTTCCGATTATCGGATTCATCAATGAAGATAGAGCAGAAAAAATAATTCAGCTATCTCTGCAAAAGAGTCTGGAGCTGAATTTGGACTATCTTGTCATCGACTTATCTGGTATTTCACAGATTGATCATGTGGTGAGCAGCTCACTGCTAAAGATAGCCACCTTGCTGAAGCTTATCGGGGTGACCCCTATTCTGACCGGATTCCATCCGGATTTAGCATTGAAAGCATTATCTCTGCAGATGGAATTAAAGGACATTCTTATTGAAGCCAATTTGGAGCGTGCATTGAATAAGATCGGATTAAAATTGGAAAAACGTGATAGTTTGTAAACCAGACAAAGATATTTGTCTGGTTTTTGTATTAGGTTGGGACCAGATTTGAATGAATTTGTCAATTTATGGAAAGGGAGAAGTGTAGCGCTGTTAACAAGTTTCATCTTAGCTGGGGTTTTCAGCGGCAGGCTGGCTTCTTGGTAAGTCTTATGCATTTGTTTCAGGAGGCATTATCTATCATGCTATCAAGCTACAAATGCAGGAACAAGGAAAATCTACGGCGTTTTTGTATTTCTGTATACCTTGTATTCTCTATACATTTGTTTGGATAATGGTAAAATAAGGAGGGTACCTAAACAGAAGGAAATACTGCTTGTTGATCCAAGTATTGCAGGAGTATGCGCGTTTACATAGTACGAATCAGATTCCGGAGCATGACGGAATGGCTCTAAGTAACGAGCCGATTTTCGAAAGGAAAGCATATGAGGTGGAAGTATGAGAATCAGGGAAATTGAAGAAAAAGATAATCAGCAAGTCGAGCAGCTGATTCGGACTTGCTTAAAGGAGTTCGGTGCCGATAAACCTGGAACAGCTTGGAGTGATCCAGATTTAGGTCGTTTCTATTCCTTGTATCAGCAGCCAGGTTCGAAGTATTGGGTTGTGGAAGAGGAAGGAACGATTGTTGCCGGATGCGGTATTGGTCCGATCGAAGGACACCCGGAAGTTTGTGAGCTCCAGAAGATGTATACAGCCAAGAATACACGCGGGACAGGCATTGCACGCGATTTGCTGCAAACAGTACTTACTTTTGCTAGCAAGCATTATAGTCGCTGTTACTTGGAAACGCTGAGCAACATGACTGCAGCAAATCGTTTCTATCTGAAGACAGGCTTTCAGCGTTTGGACAGGCCTCTGAGCGAAACAGAACATTATGCTTGTGATGTTTGGTATATCAAGGATTTATAATGTAACGAAAGGAAGGCGAACTCTTGCACGTCAAACCAATCGTAACGCTGCTGGAAGCGAATGAGATTGTTTATGCTGTTGGGGGTTCATTGCTGCTCTACTTAAAAGGGCTGCCAGTTAGTCCAAATGATATGGATATACTAGTAGAGCCTGAGCAGTTTGCCCGTGCAAAAAGAACACTTCAAAACATAGCGGTCATATCGGAAGACAAGCTGCCGCTGGACCGGTTTCAAACGAAGTCATGTACAACCTTCACTATGTCAGATGGTTTACAAGTGGACTTGATGGCAGGTTTTGCCGTTTCCTATGGAGGTAATGTATTAGAGATGCCTTTTACTGCTGTAAGGGATCAGACAATTGCCGGTGTACTGCCGCTAAGCAGTATGGAGGCATGGTACATTATGTACTGGTTGTTGCCCGGAAAAGAAGGGAAACGTTCTGTAATGGAGCAATACTTCCGCAGTAGCGGGCTAAAGGATCGGCATTATTTACAGCAAGCACTCGAATTTGAATTACCGGAAGGTGCCTCCGCGGCAATTCAGGATTTATTAACAATATGAAGAAACAGAATTCAATTTAAGTCAAAATAAATTCATAACAACTACTTGAAAATCCCTTTCTAAAGGGATTTTTTTGTTTGTTAACAAAGCTGTGACGATTACGCCACAAATTGTTCAATATTTCACAATCCCAAATAGGAAGACAGGAGTATACTAAATGTAACAGGACATTGTGACCAATTTCACATAGTTTCCGATAAAATTATGAAAAGAAAGAAGGCGGCAAAATGGATGTTGTAGAGCTTTCGCGTATCCAATTTGCATCAACGACGTTGTTCCACTTCCTATTCGTTCCGTTAAGTATAGGATTGGCATTCATCATTGCAATCATGGAAACATTGTATGTTGTCAAAAAAGACGATAAATATAAAAAAATGGCGAAGTTCTGGGGACATATATTCCTGATCAACTTCGCAGTCGGTGTTGTCACCGGTATATTACAGGAATTCCAATTCGGAATGAACTGGTCGGAATACTCCCGTTTTGTAGGGGATGTTTTCGGTGCACCGCTTGCTATTGAAGCGCTGCTGGCATTCTTCATGGAGTCCACTTTCCTTGGTCTGTGGATTTTCGGTTGGGATCGCTTGCCAAAATGGGTGCATGCATTATGTATTTGGCTTGTGTCCCTAGGTACGATTTTCTCTGCATTCTTCATTCTGTCTGCAAACTCATTCATGCAGCATCCAGTCGGAGAAGTATTGCAAAATGGCAGACTTGAGATGAATGACTTTCTGGCAATCATGACAAATGGTCAGCTTTGGGTCGAATTCCCGCATACAGTCTTCGGTTCGTTCGCGACTGGTGCATTATTCATCGTTGGTATTAGTGCCATTGCTCTATTGCGTAAGAAACATGTGGAATTCTATAAAGGTTCCTTTAAGGTTGCAATTGTTGTCGCTTTGATCAGTGGTATCGGTATCGCTTTATCCGGTCACGAGCAGGCATTATATCTTGTGGAAACTCAGCCAATGAAAATGGCTGCCAGTGAGGGTCTTTGGGAAGACAGTGCCGATCCTGCACCTTGGACAGTAATTGCCAATATCGATACCGAAGCGAAGGAAAATACGGGAGAACTTAAAATCCCTTATATGTTAAGTTTCTTATCTTATGGTACATTCAGCGGTTCAGTAGAAGGCATGAATTCCTTGCAGGAACGTTATACAGATCTATACGGACCTGGCAATTACATCCCGCCTGTCAAAACGACATTCTGGAGTTTCCGTGTCATGACGGTACTAGGCGGAGCAGTTCTAGCTCTATCCATCTGGGGTGCTTATCTTTATGCACGTAAAAAACTCGTTAATAGCAAATGGTATCTGCGCTTGATGATCGTTGCAATCAGCTTCCCGTTTATCGGCAACTCTGCTGGTTGGATCATGACTGAAATCGGTCGTCAGCCATGGGTTGTATTTGGATATATGAAAACAGAGGATGCGGTCAGTGCTGGTGTCACAGCTGGAGAAGTTCTTTTCTCCCTCATCACTTTCTCGGCCATGTACTTGATTCTGTTCGCGGTCATGATTACTTTGTTCGTCCGTGAAATCAAAAAAGGGCCGGAGCATGATGTGGAAGAAACAGAACCAATCGCAGACCCATTCACGAAGGAGGGTCAACATGCTTTCTCTTAATGAATTTTGGTTTATCCTTGTCGCTGTTTTGTTCGTTGGCTTCTTCTTCCTGGAAGGCTTCGACTTCGGCGTCGGGATTGCAAGTAAATTTGTAGCTAAAGATGATTTGGAAAAACGCGCTTTCATCAATTCGATCGGCCCATATTGGGATGCGAATGAAGTATGGCTCATCACAGCTATCGGAGCGATGTTCGCAGCTTTTCCGAACTGGTATGCGTCTATGCTAAGCGGTTTTTATCTTTGCTTCGCTTTCATTTTGTTCGGTCTGATCGGCCGCGGGGTGGCTTTCGAGTTCCGAGGCAAAGCGGAGCACCCGACGTGGCGCAAGACTTGGGATTGGGTGATTCTCTTCGGCAGTATCATTCCGCCGCTTGTTTTCGGTATCATGTTCACTGCGTTGATCCAAGGTGTACCGATTGACGAGAATATGCACATGCATGCTGGTGTGTCCGATGTCATCAATGTCTATACAGTTCTTGGCGGTGTGACGTTGACAATGCTTTGCGTATGGCATGGTCTTATCTTCGGAACACTACGTTTAATGGATACGTTACGTGAACGCTGCCGCAGTGCAGCAAAAAAATTGCTGCCAATCAACGCAATTTTATTGGTTGCATTCCTTGGAATGACATTCTTTAAGACAGATATGTTCAGTGTCCATGAAAATATTTTAGAGTATCTATTCATGGTCGGTATTCTTGTGTATATCGCATCTGGCTACTTCATCACACGAAAACGTGATGGCTGGGCATTCCTGATGTCTGGTTTAATCATGATCCTGTTGATTGCTTCTGTGTTCATTGGTCTATTCCCTCGGGTAATGATCAGTTCTATCAGTGAAGCTTACAGCTTGACTGTACAGTCAGCATCATCAGGAGATTATTCATTGAAAGTCATGACCTATATCAGTTTGGCATTGCTGCCATTCGTGTTAGGCTATCAAATTTGGAGCTACTACGTTTTCCGTAAACGTGTAGATCATAAGGAGCATATGGAATACTAATGGGCAGAAATTTAATGGCTTACAAGGGAATAAAAACGGTGCTGGTAGGGCTATCCGCATTGACGCTGCTGCAAGCTGTGGCCATTATCTTTCAAGCGAAATGGCTGGCGGAGGCCATCACGCACCTATTCCATGGGGAAATCTTCACTTCCCAAATCCCACTTATAGGCTGCTTTATAGCAGCCTTTCTTGCTAGGCAGCTTTTGCAGCTGATCATCAAAAAAATATGTTTCCGCTTCGCAGAAGCAACTGTTGAGGATATGCGGAAAGCATTTTTGGAAAGTGTATTCAAGCTTGGACCACGCTATACGAAACAGGAAGGAACCGGGAATCTGGTTACCTTTTTGCTGGAGGGAGCAGGTAAGCTCCGCGACTATCTGGAGCTGTTTTTGCCAAAGCTCGTTTCCAATATGATTACACCATGGCTTGTACTAGTTTATATCTGGCTGCATGATGGTATTTCGGCTGTCATTTTATTGGTTACCATTCCTATCTTGGTCGCTTTTATGATTTTGCTTGGCTTAGCCGCACAGAAGAAAATGGACAGTCAGTGGAAGGCTTATCGAATGCTTTCCAATCACTTTGTGGATTCTTTAAGAGGATTGGAAACGTTGAAATTCCTTGGTCGCAGCAAGGAGCACGGTGAGACGATCGAGAAAGTAAGCGGACAGTATCGCAAATCCACGTTAGGTACATTGCGGATTGCGTTTCTTTCCTCTTTTGCGCTGGATTTGTTCACGCAGCTTGCGATCGCTTTCGTCGCCGTGACACTTGGTCTGCGGTTGATTGATGGAACACTATTGCTGGAGCCAGCATTGATGATCCTCCTGCTTGCGCCAGAATATTTCCTTCCGATTCGTGAGGTGGGAAATGATTATCATGCTACGTTGGATGGTAAGGATGCTGGCGACCAGATGCTTGCTGTTATCAAGGTTGCCAAAGAGAAGCATAAAGGAAATCAAGCAGGTGCTTGGGGAGAAGACAGTGAGCTTGTTTTAAATGATGTGACTGTTATGTACGACAATGATCGTCCTGCTTTGTCTGACATAAAGCTAAGCATCAAAGGGAATCAGAAGGTCGGTTTAATTGGAGCAAGTGGTGCCGGTAAGTCAACATTCATTGATTTGCTGAGCGGGTTTATTGATCCCGTTTCCGGTCAAATGGAGCTGGACGGAAAGCCTGTGGACTTCTCAGCTGAAGCTTGGCAGAAACAAACAGCTTACATTCCGCAGCACCCATTCATATTCCAAGGCAGCATCAAGGACAACGTAAGATTTTATGCGCCGGAAGCTTCGGATGAACGAGTGGAAGAAGCGATTGGTCATGCTGGTCTCAGGGATGTTGTTGATAGGCTGCCTGAAGGATCCGACACCTTGATTGGGGAAGGAGCCCGTAACTTAAGCGGCGGTCAGGCACAGCGTGTTGTCTTGGCGAGGGCATTTTTGAGTGACCGTTCGATTGTCCTTTTGGATGAGCCTACAGCGCAGCTTGATATTGAAACGGAATATGAATTAAAAGAAGTCATCGAGGAGCTTGCTGCAGGTAAACTATTGTTCTTTGCATCGCATCGACTACATTGGATGCAGGAAATGGATCTAATTGTAGTCATGGATAACGGAAGAATAGCGGAGTGTGGCACGCATGAACAATTAATGGCAAACCGCGGCCAATATGTCCGCTTGCTGAAAGCACAAATGGGGGATAATCATGAAGCATCGTGACTGGATCATGCCATATGTTAAACAATATAAATATCGCATGCTGACCATTCTGCTGCTGAGTATGCTGACAGTAGGTTCAGCTGCAGCATTGATGTTCACATCTGGCTTTTTGATTTCTAAATCATCACTTCGGCCGGAAAATATCCTGCTCGTATACGTGCCGATTGTACTCGTTCGGGCATTTGGTCTTGGTCGCTCTGTATTTCGCTATTCCGAACGACTGGTGAGTCATGATTTCATTCTCCGCGTGCTGGCAAAGATGCGGACTAGGCTTTATCATCTGGTCGAGCCGAAGGCAGCTACGAGCAAGTCGATGAAAACGGGAGAAGTGCTCGGTATATTGGCGGAGGATATCGAAAGCTTGCAGGATTTGTATCTGCGTACGATTCTGCCGACTGCATCCGCTGTCCTTCTATATGTGATCAGTATTTGTGCACTCGGTTACTTTAGTATTGGATTCGCTTTACTTATGGCGATTTATTTCTTCGTGCTGGTTGTTGTGATGCCGATTTTCTCACTTTTGCATATGCGTGCTGCCAATCAGGCATACAAAAAGGATAAGGACCAGCTGTATCAATATGTAACAGATGGTTTCCTTGGTATACATGACTGGCTTTTGAGCGGGCAAAAACAGCATTTCTTCAGCCGCTTTTTCAAACGTCAGGAAACACAGGACAAAGCTGATAAACGGTCGAAGAACTGGTCATATTATCGTGAATTCATCGGGCAAATCGTTGTTGCTGCCATGCTGGTCACGATGCTTGCTTTCGGTGCCAGTCTGTTCACGGATGGAAGAATAGCAGATGTATTCATTGCTGCATTTGTACTTGTCATCATTCCGCTGTCCGAGGCGATTCTACCTGTTTCGAATGCTGTGGAAAAGTACCCACGGTATGAGGAATCATTGAATCGTGTCACCGAGCTGGAATCAGATCAGGACACAACCGTTGAGGCTGCAGCCTATGAAGGTTCTTTCGAAACTGTACAGCTGACTATGAATAGTGTGGATTTTGGATATGAAGAGCAGGGGAGTGTTATCAAAAACCTATCTCTCGAACTGACACAAGGTAAAAAGATTGCCATTATCGGTAAGAGTGGAGCGGGTAAATCAACATTGCTCAAGCTTTTGCAAGGGATGCTGTTACCAGATTCCGGGACTGTACAAATCAATGGATATGAAGCATCATCCATTCGTCCTGATATGACAAAACTTGTTTCTGTATTGAATCAAAATCCGTATCTTTTCTATACAAGTGTGGCGAATAACTTGCTTTTGGCAAATGAAACAGCAACCGAAGCAGAAGTGAAAGCTGTTATGAAACAAGTCAAACTGCATGATTTAGTAGCCAGTCAGCCAGAAGGCTATCAGACATCTATGCAAGAAACCGGGCAGCGCTTTTCTGGCGGAGAACGTCAGCGTATTGCGCTGGCACGGGTATTGCTGCAGGATACACCGATTGTCATGCTGGATGAGCCGACTGTGGGACTTGATCCGATCACTGAACGAGACCTGCTTGATACGATTTTCACTAGCCTGACGGGTAAGTCCTTGTTGTGGGTAACACATCATCTGGTCGGAATGGAACAGATGGATGAGATCATATTCATGGAAGAAGGGAAAATCAAAATGCGCGGAACACATGCACAATTGCTGCAGGAATCAGCACATTATCGCAAATTATACGAACTGGACCGGCCGACGGCATTCCAGCATGTGTGATCCAAAGCTTTAAAGCTTTGGATTTTTTTTATGCATAAATCGATAGAAAGCTCATCATACTACCGGTAAAGCAAAATTGAAATGGAGTGACGTGATGGATATCCTTCTTGCCGTCCTGCCTGCATTGTTCTGGGGCAGTATCGTGTTATTCAATGTCAAGCTTGGCGGGACCCCTTATCACCAAATCCTCGGTACGACTATCGGTGCATTGTTGCTCTCGATTGTACTGTATTTCTTCGTAAGGCCTGAATTGACTGGATTCATCTTCTTAATTGGGTTTTTATCTGGGGTGTTCTGGTCACTTGGTCAAACCTTCCAGTTAAAAAGCGTACATGCAATCGGTGTTTCCAGAACGATGCCGATTTCGACTGGTGCGCAGCTTGTTTCCACTTCCCTATTTGGAGTGATTGTTTTCGGTGAATGGAATACAGCAAGATCTGTCATTCTCGGAATTCTGGCATTATTGCTCATTATCATTGGTGCAATGCTCACTTCCAAACGTGCTAAAGGAGAAAAGACGGACGAGGCAAGCCGGGGAGCGTTCCGAAAAGGTCTGATTTTCATCACCATCTCAACAGTTGGCTACCTCGTATACGTTGTCATAGCCAGACTCTTCGGTGTTGATGGATGGACAGCTTTATTCCCGCAGGCTGTCGGCATGGTAGCAGGCGGAATCATCCTGACGGTGAAATACAGACCGTATGATTTTTACACCATAAAGAACATCATTCCAGGTTTGATATGGGCGACAGGAAATATGTTTTTGTTTATTTCACAGCCGCGTGTAGGCGTAGCGACTAGCTTTTCTTTATCTCAAATGGGAATCGTCATATCCACGCTTGGCGGTATTTTCATATTAGGAGAGAAAAAAACGAGGGGCCAGCTGATCAGTATCAGTATCGGTATCATCCTGATCGTTGTTGCCGGTTTCCTATTAGGCTATACAAAATCATAATGAAGGAGAGTTTCGTATGTATCCAAGTTTGCAAGGGAAAGTAGTCGTCATCACAGGTTCATCTACTGGTCTCGGGAGAGCTATGGCTTTGCGCTTTGGCCAAGAAGGTGCGAAAGTAGTCGTGAATTATTACAATAATGGCGAGAAAGCTGATGAGGTAGTCCAAGAAATCAAAAACAGCGGCAGTGATGCAGTAGCCATACAAGGAAATGTAATGGTGGAAGAGGACGTTAAAAAACTTGTTCAGACAGCCATCGATTCATTTGGTAAATTGGATATCATGATTAATAATGCTGGTGTCGAAAACCCGGTTCCTTCCCATGAATTGCCACTGAAGGATTGGGACCGAGTTATCGGAACGAATTTGACAGGTGCCTTCATAGGCTCGCGTGAAGCATTGAAGTATTTTGTTGAAAATGATGTAAAAGGAAATATCATCAATATGTCCAGTGTACATGAAATGATTCCTTGGCCATTGTTTGCACATTATGCTGCTAGTAAAGGCGGGGTAAAGCTCTTGACCGAAACATTGGCACTGGAATATGCTCCGAAACAAATTCGTGTGAACAATATCGGACCAGGCGCAATCAATACGCCAATCAATGCTGAGAAATTCGCAGATCCAAAGCAAAAAGCAGATGTAGAGAGCATGATTCCGATGGGTTATATCGGAAAGCCAGAAGAAATTGCAGCTGTTGCAGTGTGGCTTGCTTCTGATGAATCCAGCTACGTGACAGGTATAACATTATTTGCAGATGGCGGTATGACCAAGTATCCAAGCTTCCAGGCAGGAAGAGGCTGAACATTAAAAAGACAATGCCCCATGGGCATTGTCTTTTTAATGTTCATAAATCATTTTGCGTGTCATGCCGCCGTCTACAACAATATTTTCACCGTTGATGAAGTTATTTTCAGCTGATGTCAGGAATATGCATGCTCTGGCGATATCTGATGGTGTTCCGACACGTTTTGATGGGTGCTGATCATGATCGACAGGACGCAGACTATCATATTCCTTCGTTTCGATCCAGCCTGGGCTGATGCTGTTTACCGTAATGTAGTCATCCTGCAATGACATAGAAAGTGCATGCGTAAGAGCGACAATGCCGCCTTTAGTAGCAGCATATGCTTCCGTATCAGGTTCCGACATGGTTGCACGAGTCGATGCAATATTCACGATCGAGCCGCCTTTTCCGCTTTGTTTCATATATCCTGCAGCTTCTCTGCTGGCTAGGAAAGTGCCGCGCAAATTTGTATTGATGATGCTATCCCATTCTTCGACCTCTAGTTCAAACATATTCTTGAACGCACTGATACCAGCGTTGTTAATCAAAATATCAATTTGTCCAAAATGGTCAAAGGTTTGCTTCATAAAATCAGTCACGTCCTGGTGATTCCGAATGTCGGTCTGAAGGGCAAGTCCTTCTCCTGCCATTTCCTGTACAGTTTGTTCGGCAGCTGCATGATCCAGATCAACTGCAGCTACTTTTGCTCCTTTAGCGGCATACTGAAGAGCAACCGCCTTTCCGATTCCATTTCCTGCTCCAGTTACGACGACCACTTTGTCTGTAAAATCCATTACATTCATCCTTTCTTATCTTTGTAAAAAATATGTTTTAAAGACCATGTGCCATCTTCTTGAACAATCAATTCGCCGAATGAGAATTGCTCCTGCCGCCGTTTATCTGTTGGTGAGCCGGGATTGAAAAGAACAAGATCCGCTTCTTCCTTATGAATGGGAATATGTGAGTGGCCGAAGATAAGCAGATCAATATGTTCGTCTTCAAATGCTGCCTTCGCGCGCTGTTCAGTCGTTTTTCCTTTCCCGTGTCCATGTATTACCCCAACCTTCACTCCATGAAAGGTAAGGAGCTGTTTATTTGGTAATGTATCAATGAGCTCGGGATTGTCTATGTTTCCGGAAACAGCTGTAACTGGAGCGAAAGATGCAAGGGAATCAAGAACCCGGCTATCCTGAAGATCACCAGCATGGATGATATGGTCAGCCTGCTCCAGATGGGGGAGCAGTGCAGCTGGCCAAACCTTTGCCATACGCGGCATATGTGTGTCAGCTAAGATAGTGATTCGCATCTGCTTCCCTCCAATCAATCTCATAATACCCTAAAGCACGTCACAGCAATCATAAAAAAACCGCTCACCCCATCAAGGGGGAGCGGTCGATGTTATATTTGAGTCTGATGCTCAGGCTGATGCAGTGTGATATCTGCACCAAGCTGTGTGAACAGCCCGACGATATCCTCATAACCACGCTGAATATGTTTGACATCCGTGATTTTGGTTACGCCATCAGCTGCCAGGCCAGCCAAAATCAAGGAAGTACCAGCGCGAACGTCATGTGCTTTTACTGTTGCGCCCGTAAGCTTAGAAACACCATGAATCAGGATCTGATGATCAACCACTTCAATGTCAGCGCCAAGTTTCTTCAACTCCGCAACATGCCCATTACGGTTTGGATATACTTTGTCCAAAATCGTACTAGAGCCAGCTGCTAGAGTGAGCAGCGTAGTAAGCGGCTGCTGCAAATCAGTTGCGAGCTCCGGATACATGCCTGTCTGGATACGCGCACCTTGCAGCGCGGTTCCTGAAGCTGTCATCGAGTCATCGTCTTCTGTAATAGTCATACCTAGCTCGATCAGTTTGTTCGTACAGCTAGCCAAGTGCTCTGGAATGACATTTTTAACTGTAATCCGGCCATTCGTCACACCTGCAGCCATCAAAAATGCGCCAGCAATCAAACGATCCGGAATCACCGTGTGTTCAATACCCCCATGAAGGGACTCAACGCCGTCAATTGTGATCTTCTCTGTGCCGGCTCCTTTGATCTTTGCTCCCATCAAGTTCAGGAGATTCGCTAAATCAACCACTTCCGGATCTTTTGCAGCGTTGTGCAGCGTAGTGCGTCCTTCTGCTTTAGCTGCTGCCAGCATAGCGTTGATGGTAGCACCTGATGTAATGACATCAAATGTAATCTCCGCACCGGTCAATTTCTCGCTAGTTACTTCATAATACTGCTGCTTGAAATCGAATGTCGCTCCAAGTGCAGAAAGAGCCTTCACATGCTGATCAATCGGGCGTGATCCAAAATCATCTCCGCCTGGATATCCGATTTGCACGGTCTTTACCTTGTGCAGCAAAGCTCCGACAAAATAATATGATGCACGGAAATCTGAGGTTTTTGCTAAATCAAGCTTCCCGGATGTTATATGTTTGCCGGTAAGCTCATATGTGTTCTTCTCTTTTTCTTCCATATGCAAACCAATATCTTCGGCAAGCTCTTTTATCAATAAAATATCCCGGATAGCGGGAATATCATGAATTGTAATTGTCTCATCTGTCAAACAGCCTGCTACAACTAGTGCAAGCGCACTGTTTTTGGCACCCGGGATGGTAACTTCTCCGGTTAGCGGGCCGCTTTTTCTGACTTCAAACCATGCATTGTCCACTCTATTACGCTCCTTGTCTAATTACAGCTCTGAAAGTCAGAATCAAAGGAATAAAGAATAAAGGAATTACCCTAGCTTCTTTGTATTATCCAGTATTTCTGATAAGCCTTCAGCGCTTATTATCTGCTCTCATATGCACATAAATTTCATTTTACCATTAATCAGCCAAGAAGTAGATAGGGAATAAGTATTCCTGTATGCAGTTTTTACCTTTATCTTCGAACCCCTAGGGTAAGAGCTTCATATACTAGCGGTAACAGACTTTTGTGCTACAATAAAAAGGACTGGACTATACCAAAGGAAAGGCAGGCTCATCATGAAAGGAAAAAAGGTTGTCAAGGGCACGGCTATCGCGCTGCTTGTACTTTTTCTGTTTTGGTTCGTCCGGGAACATATTAAACTGTCACCTGAGGATATCCAAGGGTGGATTGTCTCATTTGGGATCGTTTCTCCATTAATCTACATGGGAATCTATGCGGTCAAACCCGTCATTTTTTTCCCTTCCTCTGTATTATCGATTGCAGGCGGTTTAGCGTTTGGCTTTGTTAAGGGTACCATCTTCATATTAATTGGTTCCGCGGGTGCTGCTATCGTCGCATATTTTCTAGCTCATTTTTTCTCCGAGCGGTTCGGGGATAAGGATTTAGGCGAAAGAGTGGAGAAAATCAAGCAGAAATTGCATGACGAAGGTTTCTTTTATGTATTGGTCATGCGGGTGCTGCCGGTTTTCAATTATGATTTGGTCAGTTATGTTGCCGGTCTGACACGTGTTAAATTCAAGCAATATATGGCCGCCAGTTTATTAGGCGTGCTTCCGGGGACGATGACCTATGCACTTGTCGGGTCAAGTATCGTATCCTTAAACTATACGTATCTAGCTATTATTCTATTGATTATATTGATTTGTGCTCTCATAGGCTTTTGGAAAAGAGACAAGATAAAGGAAATACTGACATAAGACAGCTGAGGCTGTCTTTTTTTATTTTAGGTGGAAAAAGTTTAGTTATTATAGTTGAAAGAATATTCCGAATTGTGGTGGTGTGTGCATGGAAGATCAAAAACAGTCACTACGACGCAGCATCCAGTACGTGAAGCAGGAAATTATCGGCCATGATGATGGTGCAAAGCAGCAGATGTAAGCTGACTCTTGCACCACTTAACCCGAATTGGAACGCCGTACAGCTTGTAGGCTATTGAGCATGATATCCGAGAGACAAAAAAACAGAGAGAGAGGCTGGGACATATTTTAGCCATATAAAAACCGAACTATTTTGCAAATCCTCCTAAGAAAAATTTGCATAAGTTCGGTCATTTGATTAGTTACCCATATTAGCGGAGTATTCGCTCAAGAATAACATTCGGTTTATGTCCCGGTCTCTTTCTTCATGCAAATGCTGTAGCTTGGATTCCGCTTTCTTTTTCATAGGCACGCTGCAGAGCGCGCGTTTTATCGCCTGGTGTCCCGTCACCAATTTGTTTACCCTCAATTTCAATGACTGGCATGATTTCACTTGTTGTACTGGTAATGAATACTTCATCTGCTTGGAGCAGCTGATCTGTTGTAAATGCTGTTTCCTTTACCTGCAATCCTGTGTTTGGTGCAAGAGCCAATACTCTGCTCCGCACGCAGCCATGCAGGATGTTTGTTGCAGCCGGGTGCGTGAAAAGGATGTCATCCTTTATGATGAATACATTAGAAGATGAGCCTTCGGTAACTTTGCCATCCTTGTGGAGAATAGCTTCAAAAGCTCCATTATCCTTGGCAGTTTGCTTGGCTAATATATTCGGCAGTAAATTCAGGCTTTTGATATAGCATAGATCCCATCTGATATCATCTGCCAAAATAGTGCGAACGCCTTTCTGAAGTAGAGAAAAAGGTCTTTCACTAGGTTCGATATAAGCATAGAAATTACTTGGTACATCCGGGAAGCTATGCTCACGGGGGGCAGAACCGCGAGTGATTTGCAAATAAAGCTTTGCGTCCGTTTGAACGTCATTCTTGTCTGTAAGCTGATGGAGGGAAGCAACCAATGCCTCTTTGGAAAACGGAACTTTCAGCCGAATCGCTTCAGCAGAACGATAAAGCCGTTCGATATGTTCCTCCAGCAAATCAAATGTTCCTTGATATATACGGATGACCTCGTAAACACCATCACCGAATTGCAGTCCACGTTCTTCAAAAGGATACAAAAGTGATTCTTTCGTGATTATCCCGTCTTGCGTCAACAAATAATCGTACAAGCTCATATCCATACCTCCCTCTTGTTAAAATCCAGTATAACAGAGGTGTAAAAGGAGGCGAGAAAAAAATTTGTCGAATTATGTTTAGAATGTTGCGTGCATGTAAAAACCTTGTTATACTACTTAACATACTATTTATAAACCGGGGTAATCATTTCGCTTTTCTCGCAC
Source organism: Terribacillus sp. JSM ZJ617 (assembly GCF_044383785.1). Classification (NCBI taxonomy): domain Bacteria; kingdom Bacillati; phylum Bacillota; class Bacilli; order Caryophanales; family Bacillaceae; genus Terribacillus; species Terribacillus sp. JSM ZJ617. The sequence continues at coordinate 78,176 of NZ_JBISEQ010000003.1, forward strand.
TTGTTAACTACCCTTGAGCCAACGCAGTGTCTCGTTTTAAACGTAACGAGGCATTGCGTTTTTACTATGTATATTAGGAAATAATGATAAAAGAAAGGAGGCCGTATGATGGATACAGAACAGCTGAAGCAGGAGCTGATTGCCTACAGCAAGAAGATTGGTGTAGATAAAATAAAGTTTACAACAGCCGATGTCTTTCAGGAGCTGAAGGAAAGACTGAAACAGCAGCAGGAGAAAAATTATCAGTCAGGTTTTGAAAAGGGTACAATCGAGGAACGGACTGAACCGAAGAAGCTTATGCCTTCTGCTCAATCCATTATTGCAATTGCGCTCGCGTATCCTTCCAGATTGCCGAATGCACCAAAAAGTACGAAGGAAGAACCGCGCGGCTTGTTCTGTAGGGCCTCCTGGGGAATGGATTACCATGAAGTGCTGCGCGACCGGATGAATAAGCTGACTGCGTTTCTTGCGGAAAGGGTGGAAGGATTCACCTATCGTTCAATGGTTGATACAGGAGAGTTATCCGACCGAGCTGTAGCGGAGCGGGCAGGTATCGGTTTCAGTGCCAAAAACAGCTTTGTCATTACACCTGAATTCGGATCGTATGTGTATCTTGGAGAAGTAATTACCAACATTCCATTTTTACCGGATGAAGCTGTAGAAGATAGCTGCGGAACATGCACAAAATGTATTGATTCCTGTCCGACAGGCGCGCTTGTCCAAGGCGGCCAGCTGAATGCACAGCGCTGTATCGCCTATCTGACTCAGACGAAAGATTTCCTGCCAGATGAGTTTCGCTCTAAAATAGGAAATCGTATCTATGGCTGTGACACATGCCAGCTTGTTTGTCCAAAGAACAAAGGCATGGATTTCCACCTTCACGAAGAGATGGAGCCAGATCCAGAAGTCGTGAAACCGCTGCTGAAACCTTTACTCAAGATGTCGAATAAAGAGTTTAAGGCGAAATTTGGTCTGATCTCTGGTTCTTGGCGTGGTAAGAAGCCGATTCAGCGGAATGCAATACTTGCCATTGCGCATTATAAGACCACATCTGCTGTGCCGGATTTGATAGAACTGATGGAACAAGATCCACGACCTGTCATTCGCGGAACAGCTGCCTGGGCAATTGGTAAGATTGGGTTGCCGGAAGGCTTTGATGCAGTCAGAAAAGCTATGGACAAGGAGCAGGACGAACAAGTACTTGAAGAAATGCGCAAAGGACTGCAGTTTGAAGAGGAATATGCTGAGGCACACTGAAAAAGGAGCATGAATATATGCTCTTTTTTTATTTTCACGGTTTAGCAATTTAAAAAGCCGGGTATTTAATAACAAGATGGAATATATGGATATTTTTTTAGGCTTTGAATGGTATGAAATGCCTAAAACTATTGTCCTGATACTGTCGAATAAGTGTATAAGAAACGTAGGGATCAGAATGGAATTATTACATAGTTTAGTTGAGTCAGCAGAGGATCTGCAAAAAATGATCGGTACCGATACGATGATCGGAATTACAGATAGAGAAAAATTCTTAAGTTATCTGCCTACTACAAAGGTGGATTTTGGAATACATATAGGAAGTCCGATACCAGCCGGGGATAAAAACCTAGAAGCTGCATTAGCGGGTCGATATGGTTCGGTTTTATTACCTAAGGAAGTGTACGGTATTCCCCTGCACGCGAAGTCCTTTCCGATTCGGAGCGACAATAAAGAGGTTGTTGGCGCATTTGCAATTGCTATTCCACTGGATGCTCAAGAAAAAATGGAAGGTTACATTGGCAATCTGCGTCAAATAATTGATGGACTCCAGGATAAACTGCATACCGTTTCGGCTCATTCAGAAGAGCTTGCGGCCTCAAGCGAAGAGATTGCAGCACAATCTCAGGAATCCATGTTGCTGACAGAAACGACAGTTGGGTCAATAAGTGAGATTTCCCAAATCCAGCAGCAAACCAATATCCTGGGTTTGAATGCGTCGATTGAAGCAGCCCGAGCAGGGGAAGCTGGTGCAGGTTTTGCTGTAGTTGCAAGTGAAGTGAGGAAGCTGTCTTCCCAAACGACAGATGTTACGAAAAGTATGAGCGTCTCTCTGGAGAATATAAAAAATAATATTACTGCCCTATCCGGAAGTGTGGAGCAAATTCGAAATGCATCCGGCGAGCAAGCAGATTTAGTTAATGACTTCAGTCAGCTTATCGACCAATTGCATCTTTTAGGTGAAGATATGCAGTTATTTTTCAAATCAGTTACATCTTCATAAAATAAGGCCGCAGCAGCGGCCTATTTTAATGCTTTGCCCAACCCTTCTGCGTTATAAAATCTTTCATATATACACGTTTCGGGATTCGGAGCTTATCTGTAGCCTGCTCGGTCCAGGTTGTCTTCCGAGTGTTTTCAGTCCGATCCACGTAATATGACTGAATAGTACGGTCATATTCCTCCAGCTGGGCATTCAGCATGCCTTTATCCACATTATATCTATTTTCATGATATACACTTCCGAACGGCAGCCGTGGTTTCTTTTCATTTACTTTCTCCGGATAACCGACGGCAATCCCGAACAACGGCAATACATGTGCAGGTACGCCGAGGCTTGCAGAAACGCCTGCCAGATTATTTCGGAGCCCGCCTATGTAACAAATGCCCAATCCCATCGATTCTGCTGCAATGGCAAGATTTTGGGCGGCCAGTGAGGCATCGATAGTACCGATCAGCAAAGCTTCCGTGCCTTGAATTGTTTCGGAAATATCGGCTCGCAAATTTTTAGCCATTTCCTTATGGCGGTAGAAATCAGCACAAAAAACAAAGAAGTGGCCATTATTCACGACGTACTCCTGGCTGCCAGCATATGTGCTAAGCTCCTTTTTCACTAAAGGATCGCTCACACCAATAATCGAATACGCCTGGAGGAAACTCGACGTGGATGCTGCTTGAGCAGCGGAGACAAGCTCCTTTATCTGTTCCTCTGTAAGGCGCTCGGTCGTAAATGATCTTACTGATTTGTGGCTAAGGATGGTTTGCAAAACATCAGACATCGTATTCTCCCCCTTTTTTATAAGGATACACAAATTTGTCACATTTGTAACTAAAAATGTTTGCGCTTTCACAAATAGAATCAGTCAAGCTGATGAAGCATATACTGTCATGATTCTACATACATACAAGTGAGGTGGGAGCATGGAGACATTCATGACTATTTTATCCGTATTCGTAGTAGGAGGCTTGCTCCTCCTGCGGGGATATGCCATGTCATATCGAAGGAAGAACAGGAGGGATAGAGATGGGGAAGAGTGAACAGCTGGCGGATTATTGGATGCAGGAAGTCGACGGGAAGAAAGCTGGGAATTGGCTTGTAAACCGAATTGCTTTCCATGAAAAGGATGGGGCGAAGGTTGCCCAGATTCGAGGAGAAGGGACAATCCTGAGCGAAGAGCATGATGGGGAAGAGGATATCATTACCTACCGCTTATGTGCAACTTTTCTCGTGCATAAGCAGCATGCTACGTATCATGAAGAAGAAGTGCATACACATATAGCCCGTATGCGTGATGGGCAGATCATTCATAATGAGCGGGTAGAGGATGCTGTCCAGCCTCATGTCCAGGGACTTGTCGTTTATGAAAGCAATGATCAGGATTTTGACCGGCAATTCACCTACGACAGACGAGCGGCGGTTCAGTATGCCGAGCGATGGTGGAATGATTATAACCCTGCCTATAAGAAATTTGAAGTAGACTGTACAAATTACATTTCACAGTGCCTTCGGGCGGGCGGAGCACCAATGCGGGGAGAACCGGACCGGAATTCGGGATGGTGGTTCAATGGGGAAAATTGGAGCTATAGTTTCACAGTGGCGAATGCTTTGCGGTGGTATTTGAGCGGATCAAAACAAGGGTTACGAGGCAAGGAAGTAGCCGATGCAAGACTGCTGCGGCCTGGGGATGTGATTTGCTATGATTTTGAGGGCGATGGCAATTTCAACCATAATACGATAGTGGTAGCCCGGAATGCACAAGGAGAGCCTTTGGTCAATGCACACACCGCCAACAGCAGAATGCGTCATTGGGCTTACGTTGATTCACCGGCATATACAAAGAACGTTGTATATAAATTTTTCCAGATTGGGCTATGATCTCTGCTATGCTATACTGGTAAGGTTGAAAGTAGAAAAGCAGAGGTGAAAGTATATGCCAAGACATATCGTACTATTCCAGCCAGAAATTCCAGCTAATACAGGGAACATTGCTCGTACCTGCCTTGCGACAGATACGGCTTTGCATCTGATTCGTCCGCTTGGTTTCTCGACGGATGACAAAATGCTGAGAAGGTCAGGATTGGATTATTGGCATGACGTGGATATCCATTACTACGATAGTATAGAAGAGTTATATGAAAAATTTCCGGAAGGTGTCTTTTATTATATAGAGAACTTCGGTACCAAGTATTATTCAGATTATGATTTCAGTAACACAGATCAAGATCTGCTATTCGTTTTCGGACGGGAGTCGACTGGCATTCCAAAGGATTTGCTAGTAGGAAAAGAGGAGCTATGCCTTCGTATTCATATGACAGATAAAGTTCGATCTTTGAATCTGTCTAATACTGCTGCAATTATCATTTATGAAGCTCTTCGTCAGCAGGGCTTCGATGGGTTATCCTAAACTGCACCTTGTGTGCAGTTTATTTTTTATAGTTGTTTAGACATGGATAAAAGGGGGCAAATATAGTACTTTAACCTGTTTTATTTGGTAGCATTATACTAATGTCACTTATATCCGGTGGATTTACTGAGGTAACGAGGTATAATGGAGTGCATGAATAATATGAGAGATTACACGCTATTGCTTCGGACATTTGGGGATAAGCTTCGATATCTGAGAAAAAAACAGATGCTGACACAGGAGGAATTGGCTGGCATGGCGGGTTTTAATCGATCGTACTACTCCGATATTGAAAACGGCAAGCGAAATATTTCTTTTGTGGGCATCAGTAAGTTGGCAATAGCACTGAATGTGGAAATGGTGGACCTTCTGCCAACAAAAGAGGACTATTATAAGCTGCTTGATTTGTCAGCAGAATACAACCAGGAAACAATTACATACATATACGGCAGCACTGTTGAAAGGCAGTTACGCAAAACTTGAGGGGCTAAGGAATGAGATTCTATGCCAGCCAGTTGCGAAAATGGATTCTCAGGCTGCCAGATCTGGCAGCTTTTTTTTGAAAAAGGAGAATGAAATTGATCTTAAAACGTAAACGCATCCAAGATATACTACTAGGTGATTTTTTGGGCAGTGACATTGTCCTGGCAGACAAGACAAAACTGGATAAAGGGACAGTCATTACTGCAGCATTACTGGAACAGCTGAAGCATAACAGAGTACCGTCCGTCATCGTGGAAACAGCGGAAGAAGAGACTTCTGATCCATTTAGCAAGACAGATCGTCTTCAGCAGATGATTCTGCAGCTACAGGAGAAAGAAATGGATCATCAAGCAACATATAAACGAAGTATGGAAAAGCATTTTTACACAAATTTATCTTATATCGCTTTTGAATATCGCTATGGAAAATTGCTTTATGAGGAAGAAAGCATCCGTTTCTTGAAGGACCTATACATCAAAAGCCTGAAGACGATGGGAAGAAGCAGTCTTTGGCATATGCTTGAGCAAAGAGATCCGTACGCTTTCATCCATTCCATGGACGTTTTTGTGATCGGCACGATGCTCGCTTATCATATGAATGTCGTGCAGCTGGAACTTTGTGCAACAGGATATTTATTTCACGATATCGGCAAGCTTGATATACCTCGTGAAATTCTTGATAAAACAACGTCACTGACAAAAGAGGAATATGAGATTGTACAAACACATACGGTCAAAGGAGAGACACTCCTGCACCAGGCAGGTGAGCCTTTACTCGGCCGCTATGCGCGAAGTCATCACGAACGGCTGAATCGACAAGGCTATCCGGATGGTGCTTATTTGCCGGAACTAGGAGTGGATTTGCAAATATTAGCTGTCGTCGACACGTTTTCTGCTTTGACCCTTTCCCGCACTTATCGGGAAGTCCTTCCTGCAGCAGAAGCTATTCAGCTGATGCTGGAAATGTCGGAAGCATATCCAAAGAAAATAGTGAAGAAACTGGCCCAGCTGATGCATATATTCCCTAACGATAAAAAGACACTTCAGCTTGACGATGTCATGCTGGATAAATATACGAATGAGTCGTATATGGAAATAGGATGGAAGCAGAAGCCGTAAGCGTCGTTTATGGATTTGCTGGCATGATAGCCAAACCCTGGGCATACATTAAGGTAATCGCCTTTTGTTTAACAATGCCTGGGAGGTTAATGAATGATGAATATATTGGATAAGGTACAGCAGTATCGCCAGGAACAAGAGAAGCTCCACTGGGAAGGAACGCTCGCTGATTATCTGCGTTTGTTGAAAGACCGGCCTTATCTTGCTCAATCTGCACATTCCCGTGTATATAATATGATCAAGCATAAAGGCATTGAAGAAGAAGATGGTGTGAAAAACTATAGCTTCTTCAAGGATGCATTATTCGGTTTGGAAGAACCGCTTGAAAAGCTGGTAGAAGAATACTTCCATCCGGCAGCTCGGAGACTGGATGTACGCAAACGGATTCTCCTGCTCATGGGACCGGTAAGCGGAGGGAAATCCACGCTCGTCAGCCTGCTCAAACGAGGGCTGGAGGAATATACACTGACAGATGAGGGTGCAGTTTATGCCATAAAAGGCTGCCCGATGCATGAGGATCCGCTCCATCTTATTCCTGTTCATCTTCGCAAGGAATTCGAGGATGAATATGGTATCCGGATTGAGGGGAATCTTTCCCCATTAAACCTGATGCGTCTGGAAGAAGAGTATGATGGAAGAATAGAAGATGTCGTTGTTGAACGAATTTTCTTTTCCGAAGATAAACGATCAGGAATCGGTACATTCAGTCCTTCCGATCCAAAATCACAGGATATTGCCGACTTGACTGGTTCCATTGATTTCTCCACAATCGCGGAATATGGATCAGAATCGGATCCCAGGGCTTATCGCTTTGACGGAGAGCTCAACAAAGCTAATCGCGGCTTGATGGAATTTCAGGAAATGCTGAAATGCGACGAGAAGTTTCTTTGGCATTTGCTTTCATTGACGCAGGAAGGCAACTTCAAAGCCGGCCGCTTTGCGTTAATCAGTGCGGATGAGTTAATCGTGGCGCACACGAACGAATCAGAGTATCGTTCATTTATTTCCAATAAGAAGAATGAAGCATTGCATTCCCGGATGATCGTCATGCCGGTTCCTTATAATCTTAAGGTGGATGAAGAAGAGAAAATCTATCAGAAAATGATCTCGGAAAGTGATATTAAAGATGTCCATATCGCACCGCACACACTAAAGATTGCTGCGATGTTCACAATTCTTACGAGATTGAAAGAATCGAACCAAGGCGGTATCAGCTTGCTGAAGAAAATGCATCTTTATAATGGGAAGCAGCTGGAAGGATTCAGCGACGCAGATATCCAGGAACTGAAAAAAGAACACAGCGATGAAGGGATGAGCGGCATTGATCCGCGCTATGTGATCAACCGAATTTCCAGTACGATCATCAAAAAGGAAATGCGTTCGATCAGTGCATTGGATGTACTCCGTTCCTTGAAGGATGGGCTTAGCAGTCATGCATCCATATCGAAAGAAGACCGCGAACGTTACTTGAATTACATCGCAGTAGCACGTAAGGAATATGATGAAATTGCGAAGAAAGAAGTACAGAAAGCATTCGTCTATTCTTATGAAGAATCAGCTAAAACATTGATGGATAACTATCTGGATAATGTAGAAGCTTATTGTAATAAGACAAAACTGCATGATCCGCTGACAGGGGAGGAAATGCCTTCTGATGAAAAGCTGATGCGTTCCATCGAGGAGCAAATTGGGATTTCGGAGAATGCGAAGAAAGCTTTCCGTGAAGAAATCCTTATCCGAATCTCGGCGTATGCACGTAAAGGGAAAAAGTTCGACTATCAATCCCATGAACGGCTGAGGGAAGCAATCCAGAAAAAGCTGTTTGCTGATCTGAAGGATGTAGTAAAAATCACAACGTCCACAAAAACGCCAGATGAGCAGCAGCTGAAGAAAATGAATGAAGTAGTCGCAACATTGATCGATGAATATGATTATAATTCCACATCGGCAAACGACCTGCTCCGCTATGTAGGAAGTTTGCTGAATAGATAATAAATAAGCCGCCGGGATCCCGGCGGCTTATTTATGTGATTTATGCAGATAATAGTAAAAATCCTGCAAATATCGGAAGCAATACCATCGCTGTCTTCAAGTAGACAGGACGAACGCGTTTTGTGAATTTCGCTCCGACATAGGAACCGATCATCGTTCCTGCAACTACTTCAAGAAGTAATTTGATATCAAGGAAACCGAGCTGTGCATAGCCGACTCCGCCAGCCAAGGCGATTGGAATAATGATCATCATCGTTGTGCCTGCGGATTGCTGCGCGGACAGTCCGAGCAGGATAAGCAGTCCAATTTGGATGAATGGAGCAGAACCTATACCGAACAATCCGGATAGTGCACCTGTAATAATACCGAGCAATGCAGCGGAAATGAAATAAACAAGCTTGTTCTGGTAGATGAATGCACTTACTGTATTTTCTTTGTTGGAAGGTTTGCCCATCAGCAAAAGACGAATACATAGAACTACACCCGATAATACGAGCATTCCGGCTGTAAGATAATTCAGGATATCTTCCGGGATGATTCCGGAAAAATGAGAACTGATGAAGGCGCCAACTGCACCGAAAATACCAATGATCAAACCAGCCCGCAACGTGACATTTCCTTCCCGGTAGTGACTGACTGCACCCGAGAATGATGAAAACAGCATTGATGTAAGAGCAGTGCCTAACGCTACGTGAATCGGGAAACCGAACAGCACTGTCAGGATGCTGATGATGAACCCAGATCCCCCAGCACCGACAAAGCCGACGATTAGACCCGCGGCAATCATGATAAGGATAATTTCAATAGCCATACTAATTCCCTCATTTCTTGTTGTACTTTTAGTTAACCATACTGAAATAGTATTGTATAATGCATAAATAACATATAAAGCATGCAGGAAAGGTATGGGTCAGCTTATGGAATGGCAGCAGTTAGTTTATTTCAAGGAAGTAGCGGAGCGGGAGCACTATCTTCAGGCAGCAAAGGCTTTAGCCATCTCTCAGCCTGCCTTGAGCCGGTCGATTCAGAAGCTGGAGGAGCAACTGGGAGTCCAGCTTTTTGAGAAAAGGGGTCGAGGAATTGTTCGCAGCCTGTACGGGGAAGCTTTTTATATACATGCAGTCAAAATATTGGAAGAAATGGACAAGGCTGAAAAACACATACGGAAAATGAAGGATCCGCAGTATGGGGAAATTACGCTTGGATTTATGAGATCGCAGGGACTCCAGCATATCCCACGATTGTTGAAGCAGTATAAAGAGATATATCCTTCCGTCGAGTTCTCTCTGAATCAAGGCTCAACGGAAGAGCTGATCAACCAGTTAAGGGAAGGGAAGCTTGATTTATGTATCTGTAATATGGATCAAGGGGCAGAAGGGCTATCCTGGCGAAAGCTGTGGTCAGATCAGCTTTATGTATATGTATCTGATACACACCCGCTCGCAAATGAAGAGCAGCTGGGATTAAAGCAGATAGAAGACGAGCCCTTTCTGCTTATTCGCCCAGGCTACAGTGCCCGGGTGATGTTTGAACAAATAGTCGAAAAATATGGACTGGAACCGAAAGTGGCGTTCGAAAGTGAGGATATGATGACAATTCTGGGTTTTGTCGCGGCAGGACAGGGCATTGCCCTGCTTCCATCCTTGGAGGCACTTCATATGCATCATGTCAGAAGCATCCCGCTCATCGAACCGACAGAAAGGCAGATTGGTGTGGCTTGGCGCGAGGGAAGTGTACGATCTCCTGCAAGTGAGCATTTTATTGAACAGATTATCACGTACTCAACAAAATTTGGAGAATAAAGCGGCTTGATGTCGCTTTATTTTTTTCTGGTTAACACTTTAGCATATTTTGTCGAAGTATTATGGCAACAATTTACAATCTCTTCATTGATCCTTAATACATAAATTCTAGAATGAATGCGGGGAGACAATCCCGATAAAAGATAGGGGGAGCTATATGAAGCGTTCATATCGAATGGCTGCTGGTCTCAGCGCATGTTTGCTGCTTATGCAGACAGTTGTACCCGCATCCATTCCAGCCGTAAATGCAGAGGAAAAGATTCGGGAAGAAAAGGTTTCTATCACAGAAGTCTACGGCAGTGAGAAACAAGGTGCTGATGGTTTATCTTTTATCGAAGTACATAATGGAACAAAAGAAGCGAAATCCTGGAAGGATCTTAACATCATATACACAACCGACCAGGAGCAAAAACTTACAGTTCAAGAACAAGAGGAGCAAATTCCGGCAGATGGCTATGCAGTACTTGCTCTGGACAAAGAGGCAACCGTCGAAGCTTTCAACAGTCATTTCGGTACGGAATTGACAGACGCAGCATTCACCACCGTGACAGACCCCTACATATTCACAGACGATGAACAGCAGCTTTCCATAACTGATACAACGACCGAGCAGACCTCCGTTTCTGTTTTCCATTTCCAAGACGTGGAGAAGGCAGAAAGTATCCACTTTGCTAATAATCAAGAGACGCCTACCATCCTGGCAGCACCATCACCAGGATCCGAAAGGATAGAGCAAGCTCAAGCTGAACAGGAAGAAACAGTGGAAGACTCGGAGCAGGATTCCCCTGAGGAAGATGTGAAGGAAGCACCTGCTGCAGAAGGACAAGAGTCTGATCCAGCGCCTGAATCAGAGACGAAGGACCAGGTACAAGAAGAACAAGCTGATGCTGAAGCCAAGGAACAGCCAGCTGAAGAGACCGAAGAGCAGACTGGAAAAGGTGAACAAGAGAAAGCAGCAGAAACGGATGAACCAGCCCAGGAGGAACAACCTGAGCAGCCTGCACTCGCTCATGAAGCGATTTCCAATGCCGATAGCAGCCAGGATCTTACTATCACTGCATCTATTGAAAACGGAAACGCAGATTCCGCAGTACTTACATATGTTACTGCTCCTGGAATGATCGAACGAAAGGTCGACATGACAGACAAAGGTGATGGCAATTGGGAAGCTGTCGTTCCGAAAGAGGTGCTATGGAGTCCGACGTTCCAATACAGCATTGATGTGGTCAGTGGAGATGCACCGCTCCGCTTTCCTGAAAGTGGATTTCAGAGCATACAAGTAGCAGTTGCCGAGCCTGATCCGCAGACACAGCCGCCCGTCCTTATCACGGAAATCGTTCCAGACAGTGATAATATCAGCGGTGCTGATGCGTATGAATTCATCGAGGTTTATAACAACTCCGATCAATCGATGGATTTGAAGGATTATAAACTTTCCTATCAATATCCTGATGGAAGGCAGACAGATTGGGATATCGATCGATCTGTCACATTGGAGCCAAAGGGTAAGGTTGTCATCTGGATCAAGAATGGTGCGAACCAGTCACTTGGGCTAGCTGATTTTAACAGCCATTATCAGACTGATTTGTCAGAAGACCAAATAATCGAAATGAACAATGATGGAATGGCAAATGGATCAGCTCGTACCATTGCATTCCAAACCGACAGCGGAGCACAGCTTGCAGCAGCAAGCTACAATGACTCGGAAGGAATCGATGATACGTTTCCGAATCAAGGAATCACGTACCAAGCTTCCGGTACCGCGCAAATGAAGAAGGTGGGATTGCAGCTGAACGCTTCACCTGGCGCTTTGATTGATGGACAAGTTCCAGCAGAAACCGTCAAGGTCGAAAAAGATGAAACAGCTCCGGAAATTAGTCATGAACCGGTGAAAACAGTTACCATTCCTGCACCGCTTCAAATTGAAGCTGCCATAAAAGAAGAGAATTTCATTCAGCATGTGACGCTTTATATCAAAAAAGAGGGCGCGGATGAATTCGAGCAATATAGCATGCAGCATACAGGAGAACTATATAAAGCTGAAATTCCTACTGCTGACCTGGAAGCAGGAACGCTCGAATATTATATTGAAACATCCGATGGTTTCAACAGTTCCAAAACAGATACTTTTAAAGTGGAAGTGAAAAAGCCGGATACTGATTTTTCTGTGCTCCCTTCTTTATTAGTAACAGAATTGGTGCCCGATTCTTCTAATGTAAATGGAGCGGACGGATTTGAATTCATCGAGGTTTACAACAATACGACAGCTCCGGTCGATATGCAGGATTATGATTTGACTTATGTATATCCGGATACGAGAGTGACCGCTTGGAAGCCGGACGAAAGCCCAGTCATCCAGCCTGGGGAGACTGCTGTATTCTGGATTATCAACGGTTCCAATAATGATTTGACTGCTGATGATTTTAATAATAATTACAGCACGAATTTAACCCTCGGTGTAAACTTGTTCAAAGTACAGTCGGGCGGGATGGCAAATGGCGACCAGCGAGGAATCGGTGTAGCAACAAAGACTGGAAGTACAATTGCGATGGCAACATATAACGAGGTGTCAGGCGTCAAAGACACTGTTGCCAATATGGGAATCAACTTCAAGTATCCGCTCGATGGCTCGACAAATATGTTAAAACTGAATGCTGGTACCATACTTGGTACTCCTGGAACTGTCACTTCTGATCAAGTTCCCGGCGAACCTATCCAAGTGGAAGAAGATAGCGTTGCACCAGAAGTGAAGGATCTGACGGACAAAGATACCATCAATCAAACGGAAGATCTGCAGATCTCTGCTGAAGCTTCTGATGATAAAGGTGTCAAACGTGTATCCGTATTCTATCGTACTGATGACACTAGTGACTACAAACGGGTTGATCTAACCAAAAACGAACAGACAGGCTACTATCATCACACAGTTTATACACCAGAGCTGATTGCAAAGGATTATGTGGAATATTACGTGGCTGCAACAGATGGTTTCAATGAAACAAAAACAGAAACAAAGCGTGTAAGTATTGAGCGTGATCAAAAAGAGTCCAGCCCGCGTTTGAATGTGGAGGAAGGACAGCTCATTTCTGGAACATATAAGCTAAAAGCGACTTCTGATAACGCAGGTCAGGAAACAGCATTGCTTATTGACGGGAAAGAAGTTGAGCAGACAGACAAAGCATTGGAAACAGAAGCTTATTTCGCATTTGATGTGAATGGAATCAATACGTATTTCCAAAATGCAGTTGTACAAGATGGGGAAGTGCTGCGTATATTCGATGACTGGATCGATACGTACACGACAATTACTGTTCCGGTTGACCCCGATACGCTGAAGGAAGGAAAGAATACAATCAGTATCCATGCCGGAAACAAAGCCTCTCCTTTCCAGCTTGAATCTCCGGAAAACCGGGATGACTTTGATGCGAAGAATGTCCGACTTGTTTTAGGGGATGGAACTGTCTTGTATGATCCGGCGTTTGCAGATCCAAATCAAGTAATTGATATTGGAGATAACGGTAATTATCGTCCGGTTCAGGATTTCACTTTCACCATCCAGCCCGAGAAATTCCAGGCAAATGCATATGAATGGGATACGACGAAAACAGAAGATGGTACACACACGATTGAAGCTAAGGATGGAGAAGCATCTGACAAAGTTTCCGTGACTGTTGACAATACTGTGCCAGTCATTGAAACAGCAATGGAAGACGGAAAATCGTACAAAGGACCATTCACGATTGATGCCAGTGCAGAAGATGCTTTGAGCGGTCTGGACAGCCTAACTGCAGAACTTGATGGAGAAGAAATTCAGCTTCCTTATGAGACTTCATCTGCAGCCTTAGCTGCTGGCGATCATCAGCTTCTGCTGCGTGCGGTTGATAAAGCTGGAAATGAAGAGGTTCGTACAATTAATTTCTCTACTCCTGAAGAGCAGCCTGCAGCTCCAGAATTGATCAAACCGGAAGATGAAGCGGGTAATGTCGGGAAAAATCCGGAGCTTGAAGTCAAAGTGACAGATCCTACCGGAGATGATATGGACGTTACTTTCTATCAAGGACATAAATATAAAGTCAGCCAAGATAGTGAAATCAAAGCGTACAAGAATGCAGCAGATTACGAGCCGCCATCTGACTACGCGCCAGACGGGGAAGAAGCATTCAGCAGCGAGGATATCGATAAGGTTGCGGATGTAGATGACAAGTATTTAATTAACGACAGTGAGACGCAGTTCCCTTACCATCGATTTGAGGTTCCTGTTTCCAAGGATGTTGACGAAAAGAATGTCGTCGAAGTCAATTGGAGCGGTAATTCCCTGCCAGGACGCAAGGTTTCCATGTATGCGTGGAATCATCAGGAAGAAGACTGGCAGCTGATTGATTATAAGGTAGCAGGAGATGAGGACTTCGATTTGCAAGGATCCGTAAATGTCGATGCCTTTGTAAAAGACTACAAGATCAATGTCCTGATTCAAGATGAAATTGCAATTGAAGATGAAGATTATGATTATAGTTTCGTCTGGATGTCTGATACGCAGTATTATTCCGAGAGTTATCCGCATATTTACAACGAACAAGTGAATTGGATAGCTGAAAACAAAGACAAACTTAATATTGATTATGTAATGCATACTGGTGATTTGGTGAACTTCTCGGATCAGGAATATCAATGGGAAGTCGCAGATAAGGCGATGCAAGTATTGGATGACGCAGGGGTCCCTTACGGCGTCTTGGCCGGGAACCATGATGTGGAGCAGAAGAGTAATGACTATACTGATTACTACCGTTATTTCGGAGAGGATCGTTTCAAAGATAAACCTTGGTACGGCGGTTCTTATAAGAATAACAGAGGACATTATGATCTGATCTCCTCTAATGGCAATGACTATATTATGGTCTATCTTGGCTGGGGCATAGATGATGAGGGTATTGCATGGGCGGATGAGGTTCTTAAAGCACATCCGGATCGGAAGGCGATTCTGAACTTCCATGAATATTTGCTGTCATCTGGAAACCGTCATCCAGTGGGTGAAAAGCTCTATCAGGAGCTTGTTCTGGATAATGAAAATGTGTTCGCTGTCCTATGTGGCCACTATCATGCTGCAGACATGCTCGTGGATGAAATTGATGACGATGGCGATGGTGTAACCGATCGCAAAGTCTATCAAATGCTTGCCGATTACCAGGCAGGTCCTGAAGGCGGTCAAGGCTATATGCGCATCTTGCTCTTTGATGCAGAAACCGATCAAATCAAAGTAAAAACATACTCTCCATATATGGATGATTACAACTATTATGATGAGGATGAATTCCCGGGAACGGACGAGTTCTCTATCGGGCTTGAATTGGATGCTCAAAAGAAACGTGTAGCTACTAACTATGTAGAAGTGAATGTATTCGGCACGAAGGAAATAGGAAAAGCGGAAGATGTTAAAAGCGGAGAAACTGCTTCTGTTACATGGGATGGATTGACCTCTGACCATGAATATGCCTGGTATGCTGTTGCAGAGGATGCGCATGGCGGCAAGACGAAGTCCGATCTGTGGACGTTCACTACTGGCGGGGGAGCGCCTGCCCCTGGAGACAATGGGAACGAACCGCCTGCAGAAAATCCACCAGGAGATGATGGAGACAGCGGGCAAGAAGATCCGATAATCGGCGGTGGAGAGAATCCATCTGAAGATACCGGTGGGAAACCTGACGGAAACAGCCAAAATGGAAATACGAATCTACCAGTGAATCAAACACAGCCTTCGGGTGACAATACAGCGAAGAATGTATCGCCTGTACCTGCAGATTCTAAAAAAGCGACACCATTCGGCGGAATTCTCCCTGAAACTGCAAGTCAGCTGTATAATTATTTGTTGGCTGGCGCTGTACTGCTTCTATTAGGCGGAACCTTGTATTGGTTTAATAAAAGAAGAACAGCAAACAAATAAAGTTGGAGGATAAATGGAAAATAACTATCCATTTATCCTTTTTTTAATTTAAAAAAGCAATGTTTTTTTCTTGCTGAAATAAAAATGTAAAAACGCTTTCAAAATGATGATATTTATGAAAGGTAATTATATAAACCCTTATATATCAATGAAGAAAGCGTTTTAAAAAATTTCTTGTTTTAGTTGTAAGTTTTGTTTTGTTACGGTATATTGGGAGTGTGAAATCGTAACAAGCCACTTAAAAAAATTTCCAATTTCAAAGCCTTTGCTATTCTAAAAAAAGTTACTTCTATTGGGGGGAACAGTCGTGGGACAAAAGGAATCTAGCGAAAGATTCTGGGAGAACTTCCATGGACCGAATATGGGTTATGTGGAGGAGCAATACGACAATTATAGGCAAGATCCGGAATCAGTGGAAGCATCATTGAAAGAACTATTCGATACGTATGGAGAGCCGAGGGTGATGCGGCGTCAAGGGGAAGACGCGCCATCAACAGGAATGTCCGAAGCATCCATAAAGAAAATCACTGCGGCAATTCAGCTTGTAGAAGCAATTCGCCGCTATGGGCATCTGGAAGCAGATATCTACCCAGTCGGCGGAGAGCATACGGAAACTGCGGTACTGACCAAGATGGAGGATTTTCAGCTAACTGAATCTGATTTACGGGATATACCGGCAAGCTTTGTCTGGGAAGAGGCTCCGAATGATGTACATACGGCTTTGGAAGCCGTTCAGCTACTGAAGGAAAGGTATGCAGGCACCACTTCCTTCGAGTATGATCATGTCGGCAACCATGAAGAGCGCAAATGGCTTCAGGATCAGATTGAGACTGCATCCTATATTCCAGGGTGGAGTGAAGCCGATAAAAAAGAAATTTTGAAACGGCTTACAGACGTGGAAGGCTTCGAATCCTTCCTGGCGCGTACTTTCGTCGGTCAGAAACGTTTCTCCATCGAAGGTCTTGAAGCGATGGTTCCGATGCTGGATTCTATCATTAAAGAAGCGTGTCTCGCTGATACTGATGAAGTGATGCTTGGCATGGCGCATAGAGGAAGGCTATCTGTACTAGCACATGTATTAGGCAAGCCTTTCGATCTTATCTTCTCTGAATTCAATCACACAGGTGAGAAAGAGTTGCTTCCTTCAGAAGGTTCAAGAGGCCTGCATGGCGGCTGGACTGGTGATGTAAAATACCATTTCGGTGCTGTAGCGGAACACCATGAAGGTCAGGAAAAGCATACAACTATTACATTGGCTAACAACCCCTCCCACTTGGAATTTGTCAATCCGATCGTAGAAGGATTTACAAGAGCGGCCCAGGACAATACATCACAAGCAGGGTATCCGGATCAGGATCCGTCGAAAGCGCTTAGTATCCTTATCCATGGTGATGCTGCTTTCATCGGGGAAGGTGTTGTAGCTGAAACGCTTAACCTAGGGGATTTACCGGGATATACGACTGCTGGTTCGGTGCATATTATCGCAAACAACCAGGTTGGCTTCACAACGAATCGCCGCGATGGACGTTCAACCCGATACGCAAGCGATTTAGCGAAGGGTTTTGAAATTCCAATCGTTCATGTGAACGCTGACGACCCGCTTGCATGCGTAGCAGCAGCATCGCTTGCTTTCCGTTACCGCCAGCGTTTCCATAAGAGTATTCTGATTGATCTTGTAGGTTACCGTCGTTATGGTCATAACGAGATGGATGAGCCGCGTTCCACACAGCCGATCCTTTATCAGGATATCGATGCGCATGATACGGTAGCTAAAATCTTCTCTGCGAAACTGGAAGAAGAGAAAGTCATCACAGGAGAAGAAGGCTACGACTCTCTTAGTGCGCAAGTCGGTGAACATCTGAAGGATATCTTCCAGAATATGAAGGAAGAAGATGCGAAGGAAAAGCTGCCGAAACCAGAACCGGAAGCTCTGAAATGTGATCTGCCTGATATCCAGACTAGTGTCCCGGCAGATACTTTGTTCTCCCTTAATAGACAGCTACAGAAGAGACCGGAAGGATTCCAAGTCTTCAAGAAGTTGATCAAGATTATTTCCAAACGGCATCAGGCATTCGAAGAAGAAGGGAAAGCAGACTGGGCTGTCGGTGAGATTCTGGCTTATGCCAGCATTTTACAGGAAGGCACGCCAATACGTCTGACTGGTCAGGATTCAGAACGGGGCACATTTGCCCACCGGCACGCGGTGCTGCACGATGTCGAAACAGACGCAACCTATTCTCCGCTGCATGGCTTGGATGAAGCAAAATCATTTGCCCTTCATAATAGTCCGCTGTCAGAGGCAGGCGTTATCGGCTTCGAATATGGTTATAGCGTACACAATCCGAATGCTTTTGTTCTTTGGGAAGCGCAATTCGGAGACTTTGCCAATACAGGACAGGTCCTATTCGATCAGTTTATCGCGGCTGGCCGTGCTAAATGGGGCGAAAAGTCCAATATGGCTATACTGCTGCCGCATGGATACGAAGGACAAGGACCGGAGCATTCCAGCGGCCGGGTGGAAAGATTCCTTCAGCTTGCAGCAGAGAATAATTTGATTATAGCGAATGTGACAAGTTCCGCTCAGCTGTTTCACCTGCTTCGCCGACAAGCGAAACTAGGGGGAAGAGAAGAGGCTCGACCTCTTGTGCTAATGACGCCGAAAAGCTTGATGCGGAGTGCTCGTCTGGCAAGTAACCTGGAAGAATTCACAGAAGGAAGTTTTTCGTCCTTGCGTGTTCAGCCTAATAACGAGGCGACATCTGAAACAGCTAAAACACTTGTATTAGGAAGCGGAAAAGTGATGGTGGATCTGGAAGAAGCGATGGAAAAAGAAGCGGGTGCATTTGAAGAGCTTCATATCGTCCGTGTAGAGCAGCTTTATCCATTCCCTTCCCAGAAAATCAAGCAGATTCTTGAAGACTACCCTTCAATCAGAGAAGTGAGATGGGTTCAGGAAGAACCGCGTAATATGGGAGCCTGGACATTCGTCCGCGAAAGAGTTGAATCAATTCTTTCAGAAGGTCAAACACTTGAATATATCGGCCGTCCGGATCGTGCATCACCTGCAGTAGGAAAGCCTGCTGTACACAAAACAGAACAGAAGCAGATCATCAATCAAGCCTTAAAGCTGTCCAAGGGAGGAGTTAGCGTATGAAGGAACTGAAAGTACCAGAGCTGGCAGAATCAATTACAGAGGGAACGATTTCCGAGTGGTTAGTAAATCCAGGTGACCATGTTGAAAAAGGGGATCCGGTTCTCGAATTGGAAACAGATAAGGTAAATGTGGAAGTCAACGCGGAATATAGCGGTGTGGTAAAGGAACTGCTGAAGGAAGCAGGCGATGATGTAGAAGTAGGCGATATCATTGCTACAGTTGACGAGAATGGCGAGGCTGGCGGTGAGGCAGATACATCTGCAGCAGAAGAGACGAAAGCAGAAGCGGCAGCTGTAGCAGAAGCTCCAGTTGAAGAGAAGAAGGAAGAGACAAAAGTCAAAGCGGCTGAACCGGCTGCCTCCAATAAAAATACGCTGGCAACTCCGGCTGCTCGTAAACGTGCTCGTGAGTTAGGTATTAGCCTGGATGAGATCTCAGCACGTGATCCATTTGGCAGAGTTCGTCCGGAAGATGTCGAGGAAGCAGCGAAACCGAAAGAAAAACCTGCCAAGCAGTCAAAAGATGATAAACAAAAACAATCGGCAAAGACAGAATTCGAGAAACCTGTCGAGCGGATAAAAATGACTCGCCGTCGTCAAACGATTGCGAGCAGGCTGGTGGAAGCACAGCACACGTCGGCGATGCTGACTACTTTCAATGAAGTCGATATGACAGCAGTTATGCAGCTTCGCAGTGAACGCAAGGATAAATTCCTCGAAAAACATGATGTGAAGCTTGGGTTTATGTCCTTCTTTACGAAAGCAGTTGTCGGGGCATTGAAGGAATTCCCTTATATCAATGCAGAGATCCAGGGTAATGAAATCGTTTTGAAGAAATTCTACGATGTTGGTATCGCTGTATCTACTGATGATGGACTTGTCGTTCCAGTTGTGCGGGATGCAGATAGACTGGACTTTGCTGGCATTGAAAGCGAGATCTCCCGACTAGGTAAGAAAGCCCGTAACAAAGAGCTTAGCTTGGATGAACTGAACGGAGGTTCATTCACTATCACAAACGGTGGTATTTTCGGATCACTCGTTTCCACACCGATCTTGAACACACCGCAAGTAGGTATCCTGGGAATGCATACGATCCAAAAACGTCCAATCGCGATGCCGGATGATACAATCCAGATTCGCCCGATGATGTACCTTGCATTATCTTACGATCATCGTATCGTCGATGGAAAAGATGCGGTACAGTTCCTTGTGCGTATCAAGCAATTGCTGGAAGATCCATACGATCTCCTTTTGGAAGGTTAAACTATAAAAACCGCCCTCGTTATGAGGGCGGTTTTTTGTGTGCTCTTTTTCTACATATCTTTCCTGCACCTGCACAAACTAACAAAAATGAAACTGGAAAGGTGCGTCGCCATGGGTTTTTTCAAACAGAAGAAGAACCAGCCAGTACAAGAAAAAGTCATACGTGAAGACAAGATGCCGCCGCATCAATCCACAGTATCACTAGAGAAAAACATCCGTTATATCCAGGAAGAGATGAAGAATTCGGCTGATCTAAAAGTACGGCTGCTTCCAGGCAATAAACAAGCGTTGGTTTACTTGGATGACATTACAGATCCGGATAAAATACAACGATATATATTCGTACCGCTAATGGAAATGGATGGGAATATTCAAAGAGTTAGAGATCGGGAAGAAAGTGAAGATCTCAATAAAGCCGTTTCTGCACTTTTGGAAGGTAAAGCTGTCTATTTAATAGAAGGGGATGCTACATGCTACTTCTTCAATGTTCAGCAAAATGTGACCCGGGCTATCATGGAGCCGATGAACGAAAAGGTTATCAAAGGATCGCATGATGGTTTCAATGAAGATATCAAGCAGAATATCAATCTCATTCGCCGCCGTATTCAGCATAGGAGCCTGACGATAAAAAAGCAGACGGTTGGCGATTACACAGAATCTGAAATTGCCTTGGTCTATGTGGAGGGCATAGTAAATCCAGATGTAGTGAAGGAACTGGAAAAAAGGGTGAAAAATATCAGCAGTGATGCACTATTGAGTGCTGGGGCCTTCAGTGAATATATTGAAGATCGCACGTATAGTATCTTTCCGCAATTTTTGAGTACGGAAAGACCCGATAAAACTGTTGCACAATTGATGGAAGGCAGAATTGCGATTCTTTTTGCCAACAATCCTACATGTCTAATTGCTCCGGTTACTTTCTTTGCCTTTTATCAATCGCCGGATGATTATAACACACGCTGGCTCGTAGCAACTTATATTCGTTTAATTCGCTTGTTCAGTTTTATTTTGGCTATAACACTGCCTTCTTTCTATATAGCAGTAGTCGGCTTTCATTTTGAAGTGATTCCGGAAGCACTTATTTCACCTGTACTGGGTGCTATTCGGGATATTGCTTATCCGCCAATTGTAGAAGCAGTTCTGATGGTAATCGTCATCGAACTGATACGGGAATCCGGTATCAGGCTGCCATCCCCTATCGGCTCTACAATTGGTATTGTCGGTGGTCTTGTTATCGGTGATGCGATTGTGACAGCTGGATTGGTATCCAATTTGATGGTCATCGTCATTGCCCTCACTTCTCTGGCTTCCTTTGTTGTGCCATCGAATGAAATGAGTGATTCGCTAAGGATACTGACATTTCCGCTGATCATCCTGAGCTCTGTTCTTGGTTTTATCGGGATTGCTTTTGGTTTACTGATGGTTCTGATCCATCTTTGCCGGATGGAATCGTTGGGACTCAGCTACTTTACACCTATCCAGTTCCGGGATTTAAAAGATACAGTAATTCGTGTTCCGCAATTTTTAATGAAGCGCCGCCCAGAGCAATTAGGATCACCGCGTCCATACAAGTCCAATGAACTGAGTGATGAAAATGGCAGTAAGTGATACGAAGCAGAAAATCACCTTGTCCCAACTTGCTTATATCTTTATTCAAAGTCAAATTGGCGTCGATATTTTGAATCTGTCCACAGTACTGCATAAAGCAGCTGGGGCGGATGGCTGGATTCCTCTACTAATCGGTGGTGTGATTTCCACTGTCTTCGTAATAATGGTGTTGCATATCAGCAACCGTTATCCTGGTGAAGGTTTGTTCGATATTCTAAGAAGCAGTTTTGGGAAGCCGTTAGGCAATGTAGCCGGATTCGGATATTATGTTTATTTTCTTGTTGTTGCGATATACCTTCTGACGTCTTACGGGGAACTGATCAACGAGTGGCTGCTACCGGAAACACCGATCCTGGTACTCTATGTGCTATTGCTCGTTAGTGCGCTCTATACTATTTCAGGTGGATTAACTGTCATTGCCAAGGTATTCACCTTTTTCGCGGTTATTTTGTTTATTATTTCCGCATTGTTTCTATTCGGTTTTGTGGATGCAAAGTTCATTTACATGCTGCCGTTCGGTCAGGCCTCCTTTTCAGGCTATATGGAAGGGATACGAGTCACGATTTATTCGTTTAGCAGTTATGTGCTGTTATTGCTGTTTGTTCCTTATGCAAAGGGCGATTTAAAACAAAAAAAGCGGACATTGATCGGCGCAAACTTACTTGTGCTCCTATTCTACCTGTATACAGTCATCGTTTCCTTTGCGCATTTTGGATCAGATCAGATTGAACATGTGTCACAGCCTGTTCTTTATATGCTTCGAACTGCGGATTCTGTCATTATTACAAGAATCGATATCTTTGTGCTTACCATGTGGACTGTTTTCGCAATGACAGCTTTTGCAGCGTATCTGTATGGTGCAGAAAGGGCTTTCGCTAAAATACCGAAGCCGAAGAAGAAGATGCTGAATGTATATACAGCTTCCATCATCGTTCTTGCTGTTTCCTACTGGGGAGGACTAAATGAGAAGCATATCAGAAATATCATTAATTTCCAGGATTTAATTACAGAATACTTCACCATATATATTCCGATTTTACTATTCCTTCTATCTTTCTTTCGCCGAAAGGATAAGAAAAAGGGGGCAGCACAATGAAAAAGCTGACTATGATACTGCTAAGCTGCACGCTTATATTGTCTGGCTGCTGGGATACCAGGGAATTCAAGGAAGTGAAGATGGGCATTTCTGCTGCCTATGATTTGACAGAGGATGGTGTTTATACGAATACCATACTCATACCGAATGTACAGAATAGCGCACAAGGACCGGGACAGGAATCAACCCAATTTCTAACGGCAACCGGAAATACTCCCTCGGAAGCAAGAACGAACATCGATAGACGGTTATCATCGACGTATAGTCCGACACAGCTTGATGTTGTTCTTTTTGGAGATAAGCTTGCCCGACAAGACATCTATCCATATGTGGATGCCTATTACCGCGATCCGAGGATGCATCTTGATGTGGTACCAGTGGTAGTGAAGGGTAATGCAGAACAAGCGCTGAAAGTAGTTCCTAAATCCGAGACGCGTCCGAGTGAATATATAGAAGGTATCGTCGAATCGGAAGTAGAAACAACAAATACTCTTGAGACCAGTTTGCAAGCGATCGGTTCCGAACTTTATGAAGAGGGGGAAGACTTCAGCTTACCGCTCTTACAAGTCGGGGACGGGGGAAAAACGGTGTCTTATGAAGGGTTAGCGCTGTTCCATAAATCAAGTTATACGGGGAAGGATATTCCTTTCGAACATACGACGCTCTTTTTATTGATGAAGAAGGTTAAAGGTAAAGTAGCTCGTATTACTACCAAAATATTTGATGGAAAGAAGCCGGAACCAGATAACTATACGACCATTAATATTGAGGATTTTTCCAGTAAAATCAAGTCGAAGCCAGATAAGCAGAACAAAGTAAGGACCGATATAACATTGAATCTAACCGTAATGATTCAAGAGTACCCACAGGATCATCTTGCTTTGAAAGATTTACCTGAAGTCAAAAAAAACCTGGAACAGGCATTGACTGACCAAGCAAATGAAACAATCAAAATAATCCAAGATGCGAATAGCGATGTGTTCGGAATCGGCCGAAGCATATATGGTCATTATCCGTCACACTGGGAAAAGCTTGATTGGGAAAAGGATTTCAAAGAAATAAAAATTGTTCCTCATGTGACTGTAAATATCCGTTCACGCGGAATTTTCAGATAATTTAACACTTTTCTATAGTTTGTTTAATCAATACCAGTACTCCCGCATAAGATAGACTAATTATCTTAAGGAGGCTGGCGAATGAGTGATTCCAATCATTTTGCAGTGTCAGAAGAAGACTGGTCCCTCCATCGAAAAGGATATGATGATCAGAAGCGGCATCAGGAGAAGGTCCAGGAAGTATTGAAGAACAAGCTGCCCGATTTGATCACAGAAGAAAATATTATCATGTCTAATGGGAAAGATCTGATCAAGATACCGATTAGATCATTGGATGAATACAAGATCCGCTATAGCCAAGACAAGAATAAGCATGCGGGCCAAGGAAAAGGCGATAGTAAAGTAGGCGATGTGCTTGGGCGTGCCGGCGGCCAGCAGAAGGCGCCAGGTAAAGGTCAGGGAGAAGCAGGGGACCAGCCTGGTCAGGACTATTACGAAGCAGAAGTATCTTTTGAGGAACTGGAAGAGAATTTCTACAGTCAGCTGGAGCTGCCGAATTTGGAGCAAAAAGATGAACAGCAGATGATTGTGACGGATATTGCGTTTCATGATATTCGCAAGACAGGACTTGTCGGTAATATCGACAAGAAACGGACGATGCTGGAGGCATTCAAACGCAATGCTTTAAGCGGTACTGCAGCATTTGCTCCGATTTATCCGGAGGATGTACGCTACAAAACCTGGGATGCGATTGAAAAACCGGATTCGAAGGCAGTGGTACTTGCCATGCTTGATACGAGCGGCAGTATGGGAAATTGGGAAAAGTATGTGGCAAGAAGCTTCTTCTTTTGGATGACAAGATTCCTGCGGACGAAATACGAAACAGTGGAAATTGAATTCATTGCCCATCATACAGAGGCGAATGTTGTCGATGAAGAGTCCTTTTTCTCTAAAGGGGAGAGCGGCGGGACGATCTGTTCCTCGGCTTACAGAAAGGCCTTGCAGTTAATAGATGAGAAATATCCACCGTCAGCTTATAATATTTACCCATTCCATTTTTCAGATGGCGACAACCTTACATCTGATAACAGCCGCTGCGTTGGACTGATCAATCAGCTGATCGAGAAATCAAGTATGTTCGGCTACGGAGAAGTCAACCAGTATAATCGTCATTCCACGCTTATGCAGATTTTCCGTAAGATGGATCATCCGAAATTCCGGTATTATGTGCTGCGGAAGAAAACGGATGTTTTCTACGCCATGCAGCGCTTCTTCTCGAACGAAGAGACAGAAATTTCCGTTTGAACAGCAGTTTTTCACTGCTGTTTTTTTCTGTTTTCAGGAAAAAATCAGATCGAAAAAGCATATATTGGTCATATGCCAAAAAGCCCTTTCTTTTTTCTAAAATATCCTTTAGGATAGAATAGGCGATTAAATGTTTCGTTTACATTACAAATAAATTACAGATATATTAAATAGAGAAGTGCTTTTAATGGGAAAGGGAAGGATTTACAACATGAAGGAAAAACGGATTCTATTTACGGGGGGCGGCACTGCCGGCCATGTAATCGTGAACGTGGCCTTGATTCCTGTATTCAGGCAAGAAGGGTGGAAGATCGATTACATTGGTTCAAAGAATGGAATAGAGCGTGACCTCATTGAACCGATGGAAGGCGTGACCTATCATAGTATCTCAACAGGAAAACTGAGAAGGTACATGTCTAAAGAGAATTTCAAAGATCCTTTTAAAGTGATGAAAGGAACAATGCAGGCGTATCGAATCATGGGGAAAGTGAAACCACATGTGATTTTCTCCAAAGGTGGATTCGTTTCCGTTCCTGTCTTGTTTGCATCTTGGCTGCGTCATATTCCGGCAGTCATTCATGAATCAGATATCACACCAGGTCTTGCGAATAAGCTGGCAATGCCATTCGCGAAGAAAATCGTGACGACATTTGCAGAAACAGTATCACATGTATCTGCCAAGAAAGCAGAATGGGTTGGAGCAGTTGTACGGGACGAACTGATTCAGGGTAATCGCCGGGTTGGTTTAGAACAGCTTGGTTTTTCTCCTGATAAAGCAGTGCTGTTCATAATGGGAGGAAGCGGTGGTTCCCAAGTGATAAATGAAGCCGTTCGTTCCAGCTTGGATACGCTGCTAAAAGAATTCCAAATTGTACACATCTGCGGTAAGAATCAAATGGATGATACAATCAAGCGCGATGGATACGTACAATTTGAATATGTGAACGAAGGGCTGAATGATTTGTTCGCCGCTTCCGATTTTGTCTTGTCACGTGCAGGTTCAAATGCCATATTCGAATTCTTGGCACTGCGTAAGCCGATGCTTTTGGTACCTTTATCTCGTAAAGCGAGCCGGGGCGATCAGCTGCTTAATGCAAGCTCCTTTAAAAAACAAGGCTATGCAGATGTACTGGAAGAAGAAGAGCTGACAAGTGCCTCTTTGATTCAGCATTTACAGGATCTCAAGGAACATAAAAATGAAATACTGCGAAATATGAGTCATTATGAAAGTCAAGAAGCGAAACAACGTGTAATTGAAATCATAAAAGAACATTCAAAAAAAACCAACTGACAAAATGTCAGTTGGTTTTTTCGTATCCGTTGCGGATGACAGTCAATTCTCCAGTTGCTGGATCGATTACGAGCGCATGTACTGGTACCTGTTTAGGAAGCAATGGATGATTTGCAATCAAGGATGCACTGCTTTCTACAGATTCCTCCACGCTGTTAAATCCATCGAACCATGTACTTGCAATATCTTCGCTGGATGATTGACGTAAGTATGTCTCAACATCTCCACCTTGCTTACCGATCTGTTCCAGCATATCAGAGCCATGCAAATGGTGCATACCGCAGTCTTTGTGGCCGATTACGAAGACTTCTTCGCCTTTTAAGGCATGGATTGCTACTAAGATACTTTTCATGGCACTGTCAGAAGTGTCAACGAGCATTGCGCCAGCATTCTGAATGATTTTTGCATCTCCATTCTTCAAATTGACTGCTTTAGGCAGCAATTCCAGCAAGCGGGCATCCATACAAGTTAGAATGACAGCTTTTTTGGAAGGAAACTTGTCCGTTTCATACTGTGCATATGCTTTGTCTTCTACGAATTTTTGGTTATGAGCCAAGATGTCATCTAATAACATAGATCGTGACACTCCTTTTTTTAGTTATCTTCTTTAGTTTACCACATAAGGACAAATGTTTATCTATTGCTTATTGCTCAAATTGTTTGAAAATATCGTTGACCTTTTTAAACCGGTATGTATATACTTATTATGCATAAAATAACAATTGAAAGGAGGAGCCCAAAATGAATAATCGGAAAATAGTTTTTATCAGCCAATTTCATAGTGGGCATCTCCTCCTTTGTTCGGAATCTTTTCAGGGATAACTTTATCTGGACGGAGTCTGCCGCATATCGCTTGCTGCTTACTTCTGAGAACGTGTACGTCTGCGGGCGTGCGCGTTTTTTTTATGCGCAAATTCAACGAGTTGTTGATACAAGCTGGATTTCCTGTTCGGCTTTTTATCATAACAAGAAAACAAGGAGGAAAGCTTATGCTGAACGTTCAAACAAGACCATGGGAAGAAGATTGGAATGATGATGGCTAGCTGAACGACTGAGACAAATTCGTGAGAGAAGGTTGGGGAAAGTATGTTTGATGTATTGAAAAAGCTGGATTGGTTCTTCCTGAAATATTGGAAGCGATATACGATTGCAATTATCGCTCTTATTATTGCAAGTCTGATCGGGTTGATTCCGCCGATGCTGATCGGCCAGACCATCGATGAGATTAACTATAACTCTTTGACGACAGAAAGGCTTTGGCAAGTCATCGGTTTATTTCTCTTGCTGATCGTCTTACACTACGTCATTTCTTATGTATGGGATTACACGCTTTTCAGTGGTTCCGCAATTCTGGAGCGGTTGATGCGTTCCAAGCTGATGGGACATTTCTTCCGTATGACGCCTACGTTCTTTGATAAGAAAAAAGTAGGTGATCTGATGGCTCAAGGTACAAATGATTTAAGAGCCATTTATATGACGAGCGGTTTCGGGGTGCTAACCTTGGTCGACTCGAGCATCTTCATGCTGATGATCATTGGAATCATGGGATTTTCAATCAGCTGGGAGCTGACTTTAGTCGCTCTTATCCCGATGCCTATCATGGCAATCGTGATGCATAAATACGGGGAAGCAATCAATGAACGCTTCACAGAAGCTCAGGAAGCCTTCGGAAACCTGAATAATGAAGTGTTGGAATCGATCCGCGGCATTCGTGTGACCCGCGCGTTCGTTCAGGAAAAACAAGATGAGAAACGATTCCAGGATATGACAGAGGATGTCTATCAGAAGAATATCAAGGTAGCTAAAATCGATGCGTTGTTCGAGCCGACAATGAAAATCCTAGTTGGGCTTTCCTATACAATCGGCATCGGCTATGGCGCCTTGCTCGTCTTCCGGAATGAAATCACGCTAGGGAATTTAGTGTCATTCAATATGTATCTAGGCATGCTGATTTGGCCGATGTTTGCGGTAGGGGAACTGATCAATGTCCTGCAGCGGGGCAATGCTTCCCTGGACCGTGTCAATACGACACTGGATTATCCTGCCGATGTAAAAGATCCTTCACAGCCTGCTGATAAGGAAAAGCCAGGGGATATCGTTTTCGATTCCGTTAGCTTCCGCTATCCAGGGAATGATACAGAACGCCTTCAGAACATCACCCTTGAAATCAAACAGGGAACAACTCTTGGTGTTGTCGGTAAGACTGGTGCCGGTAAATCGACGCTGTTCAAGCAGCTGCTTCGGCAATATCCGCCAGGAGAAGGCAGATTGCTTCTGGGAGGTACGCCGATCGATCAGTTTACATTGGAAAAGACACGCAGCTGGATCGGTTATGTGCCGCAGGAACAAATTCTCTTCTCTAAAACAATCAGAGAGAACATCCGGTATGGAAAACATGATGCATCTGATGAAGAGATATTCCGCGTGATGGAACTCGCTCATTTTCTTACAGATATTCAGAGTCTGCCGGAAGGACTGGATACAAAGGTTGGCGAGAGCGGTGTAACGCTTTCTGGAGGCCAGAAGCAGCGCGTAGCCCTTGCACGTGCTTTTATAAAAAATTCTGAAGTGCTGATCCTCGATGATTCGATGAGTGCGGTCGATGGCAAGACTGAGGCAAATATTATTGAACATTTGAAGAAAGAGCGCCAGGAAAAAACCACAATCATTGCAGCTCACCGTCTTTCCGCTGTTAAGCATGCAGAACAGATTATTGTGCTGGATGCGGGGAAAATCATAGAACAGGGCACGCATGAAGAACTTTTGGCTTTAAACGGCTGGTATGCTAGTCAGTATTACTTGCAGCAGCTAGAGGATAAGGAGGTTATCTCCTCATGAAGAAAAACACAACGGAACGAAGACTGTTCCGATACGCTTTAAGCAATAAAAAAACGATCAGTATCGGTCTTGTCTGTTTGCTGATTGCAGTGGTACTGGAGCTGGCGGGTCCTTTAATAGCCGCAAGAATCATTGATCACCATATCCTTGGTATTGAAGCTACTTGGTATGAGGTAGAAGATGAAACCGATAAAACTGTAAATTACGATGGAAAAACTTATGTCCGGTCTGATGAAATACAAACGAAAGAAGATGCAGCCGGTGAAGCAACGATTCTTCAGATTGGCAGGCATTTTTATTTCACGGATGCGGTTTTGCCTTTGGATGGTTCCAGATCATATGAGGATGGAACAATCACGGTTGAAAGTCCCGTGGGGATTGAAGAAGCAGAAGCTGCGAGACTATCAGCTGGTGAGCTGTACGAATTTTTCAGTCCGCAGTTCCAGCCGATTATCATACTTCTGATTGTCTATGCAGCACTTCTATTCATCGCAGCTATATTCCAGTTTTGGAAGACATTCCTGCTCCAGCAGGCTTCCAATAAAATTGTCCGCACGATGCGGAATGATATATTTGCCCATACGCAGCGTGTTCCGATCAATTATTATGTGGATCGGCCAGCAGGTACAATCGTGGCTCGGATCACAAACGATACGGAGGCAATCCGTGATCTATATGAAAGGGTTCTGGCAACCTTCGTTACGAGTTTCGTGTATATGGCCGGGATTTTCGTTGCGATGTTCTTCCTGAATGCCCGGCTTGCTGCTATCTGTTTGCTCGTCATTCCGATTTTCTGGGCTTGGATGAAAGTTTATAAGTATTTTGGTACTAAATATAATAAAGTCGTCCGAAAAACAGTAAGTGAGATTAACGGCAGTATCAATGAATCGATACAGGGGATGCCGATCATCCAGGCGTTCAACAGAGAAAAAGAAACGAAAGCAGAATTCGAAGTCCTTAATACCCGGAACTTTACTTATCAGCGTAAGCTGATGAAGCTTAGCGCCTTAACCTCGCATAACTTAGTGACAGTGCTTCGTAATTTAGCTTTTGTTGCATTCATCTGGTATTTCGGCGGTGCTGCCGCAACAGGAGGCTCAATCGTTACCGTAGGTGTACTGTATGCCTTTGTAGATTACTTGAACCGCTTGTTTAATCCGGTTACAGATGCAGTGAACCAGCTGCCGCTTCTTGAGCAGGCCCGTGTTGCCGCTTCCCGGGTATTCCAGCTGCTTGATCAGCCGGGTGAAGATGTGGATTTGGAGGCTAAACGGGAGAAAAACCGTGGAGAGATCGAATTCGATCATGTCAGCTTTGCATATAATGATAAAGATTATGTCTTAAAGAATCTTAGCTTCCAAGTGAAAAGCGGCCAGACAGCAGCTTTTGTTGGTCATACTGGTTCTGGGAAAAGTTCTATCATGAATTTACTATTCCGGTTTTATGATCATCAAAAGGGTAAAATAACGATCGATGGAGTCGATACAAAAGAAATGTCACGCCAGCAGGTTCGCAGCAGTATGGGAATTGTACTGCAGGATCCATTCCTTTTTACCGGTACTATTTTGACGAATGTGACGATGAACAATCCGGATATTTCTCGGGAAATGGCAATCCAGGCATTGCAAGCAGTAGGAGCGGACCAATTCATCTCCAAGCTTCCAAAACAGTATGATGAACCGGTCAAGGAAGGCGGTTCCACACTTTCTATGGGAGAGCGCCAGCTGGTTTCCTTTGCGAGGGCTTTGGCTTTCAATCCTTCTATCCTAATCCTTGATGAAGCAACAGCCAATATCGATACGGAAACAGAAGCGATTATCCAACGGGCTTTGGATGTACTCAAACAGGGCAGAACGACATTGGTTATTGCGCATCGGCTTTCGACGATTATGCATGCTGACCAGATTTTTGTCCTGGATCACGGGGAGATATTGGAACAAGGCAATCATATGTCCCTATTGGAGAAAAAGGGACAATATTATCAGATGTATTTAATGCAACAGAGCGGCATCAAACGTTCTGCCGGTTAAAAAAAGCCGTCCTGTTTAACAGGACGGCTTTTTTATGGGGGTTATTGTTGCAGAGATTTAATTTTTTTGTAATTATTTTGAGAAGCACCCTTCACTCTGGGTGTTGTATGATAGGCATATTGGTTAAGTATTGGAGTAAGCCATATGTCATATAAAAAAATTACGAATGAACTTATACGAAATTTACAAATGAAATTAGCATGTTACACCCGAAAATTACAATTATGTTACGAAAAATATAGAAGGCTGGAGGTGATAGGTCTTGTATCTACGCCAGTCTAATGATCCTAACCGCGGAAAATTAGAAGAACAAATCAAACAAGTGCAGGCCGGGAATACCGATATGCAAAATCAGCTGATTGAGAGCTATCAGCCTTTTATTGCGAAATCTGTTTCCGAGGTATGCCGCAGATTTATCGATCCTACCAAGGATGAAGAATTCAGCATTGGCCTTTCTGCTTTCAATGAAGCGATGCTTGCGTATGCAGATGACAAAGGAAGCTCGTTCCTTTCGTTTGCCAAGCTTGTGATAAAACGAAAGACGATCGACTATATCAGACATGAACGGATCCGCCTTCCGGCTGCTTCGCTCGATGAGCTGTATGAAGATGACAGCGAGAATCCGCGGGAAGCTGAAGCTGCCCAGACAGCTTATAATCAGGAAACGGAAGCATGGTATCGTCGTGCTGAAATCGAGGAGTACGATAGGAAACTGAAGGAATACAAGCTATCCTTTCAGGAGCTGATCCGTGTTGCGCCAAAGCATCGTGATGCGAGGGAATCGGCCATCGAAGCAGCTAAGATTCTTCATCAAGATCATGAGTTGCGGGATTATGTGATAAGAAAAAAGAAAATCCCGATTAAGCAGCTAGTGGAAAAGGTAACAGTTAGTAAGAAGACGTTGGAAAGGAACAGGAAGTATATTCTCGCTATTTTCGTTATACTGAGCGAGGATTATATCTACCTGAAGGACTACATGAAGGGGGTGAGTTAGTGAAGAGAGGAGTCGTCGTGAAACAAAGCCGCCGGAGCACGATTGTGTTGACCAGTGAAGGCACATTCCTGGAAATCAACGCGCAAGGGCAGGCAGAGATCGGGCAAGAAGTCGAATTTAGTGCACAGGAACTGGTTCGGAGAACAAGAATTAGGCATTGGACACCTTCCATGAAAAATTTCATGCGGGTTGCCGTATTGGTGCTTGTATTTGTTCTGGCTTTATTTCCGGTTTATTCCTGGTACAACGGCAACAAAGCATATGCCTACGTCAGTTTGGATTTCAATCCGAGCATTGAATTGAAAGTGAATAATCGTATGGATGTCGTCTCTGTGGCAGCTTTGAACGAAGACGCGAAAACAGTCCTCGCTAATTTGGATGATTGGCAAGGTGAGGATGTTAAGACGGTCGCGGCCAGTATTTTGCGTATATCGAGTGACTTAGGTCTTTTAGCTGACTCGGAAAGTATTATTATTGGTGTGAATTATATTCATACCAAGCAAGAGGACAAACAGCTGACCAATATCTTAGAAGGTTCGATCATTGGTTTCAACGAGACATTACATATTGCTTCCTACCAAGTACCTGATAGGGTACGTGAAACAGCCCAGGACGAGCAAAAATCCATGAATGAAATTATGGCAGAGTCCATCCTGGATGAAGACTCATCTAAGTCTGTACCTGCTCTTACACAATCAGATTCAGCTATTATTAAAGATTTTTATAAAAATGATGTGGAAGAAGATGGAGCAGAAGCAGAAGAGACTTCCCTTCAGACAAGTGAGGACCCTGATTCACAGTCTGCACATGCTGTGGCAGAATCCGCTGAAAAGAGGGAGAAAGCGGATCAACAAGCAGATATAGTGAAAGCAAAGGCAGAACAGGCAGAAGCCAAACCGCTAAAAGCAGTAAGTGAACAAAAAAAGAACGAAGAAGCTGTGCGTTCAAGAGAAGCAATGAAGGAAGATAAACAAAAAGCAAAAGAAGCAGCTAAGCCATCCAAGGATGAAAGAAAGCGAGCAAAAGAAGCTGAGAAGCAGTTGAGGGAAGCTCAGAAGGAATTCAAAGCGAAAGAAAAGCAGATGGAAAAAGAAGAGTCGAATAGACAAAAAGAAAATGAAAAAGATAATCATCGAAATAAATCCGAAGAAACTAAACATTCCTCTGCGAGAGAGCAAGGAAATGAACGAGATAATGATGATAAAAGAGATCCACGTGATGATGAAAGACATGGAAATCATGACGACAACTAAACCTTTTTAGGATGAAGTAGGTAATCTGTGCCGGGAAGTATCGATTTTAGACAGGCTTTTAGCTCATAATAGGACTACATGTATATCAGGAAGGGTAAAAACAATAGTGAACTTTGCTGAATAGAGAGGATACCTACTATGTCTGAACTTGATTTGTCGCAGTTTGAGAAAAAGGTTGTTTTACGTAATATTACGGAAGCAGATATTGATCAAATCCTGGACATGCAGAAAGTGTGCTTCCCAGGCATGGAGCCGTGGAAAAAGAGCCATTTGAAAAGTCATATCGATATATTCCCAGAAGGCCAATTCTGTGTGGAAGTTGACGGTAAGATCATTGGCAGTTGTTCCAGTTTGATTGTCAATTTTGATGAATACGATGATCGACATACGTGGGATGACATCACGGATGAAGGATATATCACAAACCATAACCCGGATGGTTTCAATTTGTATGGCATTGAGGTCATGGTGCATCCGGATTATCGTGGCATGAAGATTGGGAAGCGCCTTTATGAAGCGAGAAGGGAACTGGCCGCAGAGATGAATTTGAAAAGCATCATCATCGGCGGAAGAATCCCAAATTATCATAAGTACAAGGATGAAATGACACCACGGGAGTATGTGGAGGAAGTGGAATCACAGAATATCTATGATCCCGTACTTACTTTCCAAATGATGAACGGATTTCGCGTGATGCGGATTAATCGTGATTATTTGCCTGATGACAAGCAATCCGCAACTTTCGCTACCTTAATGGAGTGGAATAACATTGAATATCATGCAAAAACGAAACGTCATTTCAAAACGTCTTATCCGGTGCGGATCACGGTTATTCAATATATGATGAAGCAAATCGAATCGTTTGAGGAGTTTGCAAGGCAAGTCGAATATTATGTTGACGTCGCCTATGATTTTGGATCTGACTTTGCTGTATTTCCCGAAATCTTCACAACCCAGCTCATGAGCTTCCTTGAAGAAAAAGTACCTTCTAAAGCAGTCCGTAAACTATCTGAATTTACGGAGCAGTATATCGAGCTATTCACTAGTCTGGCTGTCCGCTACAATGTCAATATTGTCGGAGGCTCGCACTTTGTGGAAGAGGACGAGCATATATATAATATTGCCTATCTTTTCCGCCGGGATGGCACAATTGAGAAGCAATATAAAATACATGTTACACCGAATGAGAGAAAATGGTGGGGAATCCAGCCTGGGGACACAGTAAAAGTATTTGATACAGATTGCGGCCGAATTGCAATCCAAATTTGCTATGATATCGAATTTCCAGAGCTTGCACGCTATGCAGTAGATCAAGGTGCGAATATCATTTTTGTACCATTCTGTACGGATGATCGACAAGGCTACTTGCGAGTTCGCTACTGTGCACAGGCCCGTGCAGTTGAAAACCAAGTGTATACTGTCATCGCAGGAACGGTTGGCAACTTGACTCAAGTAGAAAATATGGATATTCAATATGCTCAGTCTGGAATTTTCACACCTTCTGATTTTGAATTTGCGCGTGATGGAATTGTTGGAGAGTGTCCGCCGAATATTGAGACAGTTGTTGTTGGTGATGTTGATTTGGAGATATTGCAGCGCCAGCGGAAGACTGGTACTGTACGTCATTTGCATGATCGCCGCAAAGATCTCTTCGAATTAAAGTTCAAGAATCTGGAGAGTGAAACGCCTGAAGACCAATAAATAGACTCGAGCATAATGCTCGAGTCTATTTTACATATCCAAAGCATACAGAGTTGTATGACCTAGTGCATGATCGATATATTGAATCAGCTCTTCGTGTGATTTCACGACTGCGTGCTGTTCGGAGGGATAATGAAAGGCGTGCAAAAAGATTTCAATCCGCTTGGAAAGCATATCATCCTTTGTGCGTACCATGAGGACAAGCAGATCATCCCACTGTCCCCAAATTGTGAATAGCAGTGCTTTTTCGTAATCCTGGACTTTCATTGCGCTATCCCCTTCCTGTCAGGGTATAGATAGTATCTCTCCAATCAGCAGGAACATTGCTGGCAGATATAAGCAGCACTGTTGCCTCCTTTGTATAGGGTGAAAAAAACCGTACATACTAAGCGCAGTATGGCAAATCAAAGGAGGAAACACCAATGAAAAAATGGAAATTAATCAGCATGGCTGCCCTTGCTGCGATTACGCTTACAGCTTGTCAGAATGACGATAATAACAATGACACTGGCATGGGCAATGTAGAACCGACTAGATTCAATAATACGGACAATAATTTAGTCGACCGTAATACTGACAATACAAGAGATGGGGATGATCGCCAGAAAAATGGTGATGACCAACAGCCGCGTTACCAGGTTGCAGATGACGTAGCAAGAAAAGTGGAAGAAGTTGAAGGTGTAGATAGAGCGTATGTATTTACAACGGATAACAATGCTTATGTAGCTGTCGATATGAAGGACGATAACAATAACGGTAACAATGGTAATAACGGTATTAATGGAAACAATGATAATAACGGAAATAACGGTAACACAGGCAACAACGGAATGGGCAACACAGCTACTGGTAATAACAACAATAATGAAGTAACAGACAAGATGAAAAAAGATGTGGAAAAAGCAGTTAAATCAGTCGATGAAGATATCGATAATGTATATGTATCCGCAGATCCAGACTTTTTGGGAATGGCAGAAGACTACAACAACAAAATTGATGAAGGTCAGCCAGTAAAAGGCTTCTTCTTAGAATTCGGCAATATGCTAAATCGTGTCTTCCCTAATAACGAAAGATAAAAAAGAGGCTCCCACACGGGAGCCTCTTTTTAATTTGGCTGTTTCGAAAGAGATGAAGCAACTGCCAAAGCTTTCTTTATCGCACCTTTACCAACGTCATAATGTGTGACAAAACGAACACTGTAAGGACCGAAAGCATTTGCCAATACTTGCTGTTCCTTGAGCAGCTGAACATAAGCATCTGCTGTCATACCGGTACCTTGCACATCTGCAAGCACGATATTCGTTTCAACCTTATTCATTATTTCAATACCGTCAATTTCAGCTAGGCCATCTGCCAATAGCTTAGCACTCTCGTGGTCGTCTGCGAGACGTTCGACATTTTCGCGCAGGGCGACAAGGCCAGGTGCTGCTAATATGCCGGCTTGGCGCATGCCGCCTCCAAGACGTTTTCTCCATTTCTTAGCTTTAGCAATGAACACTTCAGATCCTGCCAGAACAGAACCGACAGGCGCTCCTAAGCCCTTGGACAAACAAACCTGGACAGTATCGGTCAGCTGCGCATATTTTGCCACACTAATACCGGAAGCGACGGATGCATTGAACAAACGTGCACCATCCAAGTGAATCGGAATTCGATGTTCACGGGCTATTTGGGCAATCACCATCATATTCTCGATCGGGATGACGGCTCCGCCTGCTTTATTATGCGTATTCTCCAGACAAATCAAGCCTGTTTCCGGAAAATGGATATCGTCCTTGCGGATAGCAGCAGCTAATCCCTCCGGGCATATCGCCCCGCGTTCCCCTTTCAGTGTACGTGTCTGCACACCTGCAAAAATGGATGTAGCAGCTCCTTCATAGAGAAAAATATGGGATTCCTCTTCCAAGATGATTTCATTACCAGGGTTGCAATGAGAAAGTACTGCGATTTGATTCCCCTGAGTACCGCTTGGCACGAATAGTGCGGCTTCCTTTCCAAGTAAATCGGCAACCGTTTCCTCTAGCTCATTTACAGCTGGATCCTCTCCATAGACATCATCTCCGACTTCTGCTTCATAAGCAGCTTTTCGCATCGCTTCTGATGGCTTGGTGACCGTATCACTACGCAGATCGATCATGACGACCACTCCTCTCCATCTTATTATATAGTATGAATTTGTAACTTTTCCACTATTTTTATAGTTGTTGACTTTGTATTCCTAAAAAGTGGAATTTATGACTGGCATCGTATTTTTTCATTGAATAAACTGAGGTACTATGGTATTCTTCTGTCATAAACATGATAATCCTTATTAGTTTACTTGGATATTTGAGATATTACACTTGAGGTGATGAAATGGGCCGCGAATTTATCGATATGTTCGATGAATGGGCAGAGACGTATGATGATACGGTTACTGGCCAGGATCCACAATATAAAGAAGTGTTTGATAAATACAATGAAATCCTGCAAACTGTCGCGGATGCTGCAGAAGGAAACACACTGGAGTTCGGTGTCGGAACAGGAAACCTTTCTGAAAAGCTGTTAGCTAAAGGTTTGAATGTAACTGGAATTGAACCTTCCAAAGAGATGCGCGAGCATGCATCCCGGAAATTCCCGCAGCTTCAGATAGTAGACGGTGATTTTCTCTCCTTTCCGCAGCCTGATCATGAGGTTTCTGCCATCGTAAGTACGTGGGCATTCCACCATCTGACAGATGAGGAGAAGGAGCAGGCAATTACGAAATATGCACAGCTGCTTCCAGCAGGCGGAAAAGTAATATTTGCTGATACGGTATTCTCAAGTGAAGAAGGTCGTGACCAGCTAATTCAGGAAGAAAAGGATAAGGGATATGACAGACTTGTCCAGGATTTAACAACCGAATATTATACGACGATGCAAGTGCTTCGTAACATTTTCCAAACGCACGGATTTCATGTTACATTTAAGCAAATGAACCGCTTCGTCTATTTGATCACAGCAGAAAAAGCGTAAGGGGAGAGACAATCATGACAAAGAAAATGAACGTAGAAAGCTTCAACCTTGATCATACTAAAGTTGCTGCACCATATGTCCGCTTAGTCGGCACAACAGAGGGAGCACAAGACAAAGTATACAAATACGACATCCGCTTCAAGCAACCTAACAAAGAGTATATGGAAATGCCAGGTCTGCATTCCTTGGAGCATTTAATGGCTGAGAATATCCGCAATAATATCGACAATATCCTTGATATCGGTCCAATGGGCTGCCAAACAGGTTTCTATGTTTCCATTTTGAATAATGACAGCTATGACGACATCCTCGTCGCTTTGGAAAAAACATTGCAAGATGTGCTCGATGCAACAGAAGTGCCTGCTTGCAATGAAGTGCAATGCGGCTGGGCAGCTAACCATAGTCTTGAGGGTGCACAGGAGATCGCGAAAGAAATGCTTGCTAAAAAAGATGAATGGCGTCAAGTTTTCGCTGAATAGAGGGAGAAAATGGCTGTTTACAATTCAGTACACGAACTGATTGGGAATACACCTATTGTACAAATAACGAACTTTTCTCTTCCGGAGGGAGTTCGTTTATTTGCGAAACTGGAGTTTTATAACCCTGGTGGCAGTGTGAAGGATCGGCTTGGTGTCAATTTGATCGATGAGGCGTTTCGGACAGGGAAACTGAAGGAAAACGGTACGATCATTGAACCGACAGCGGGTAATACCGGTATTGGTATTGCACTGGCTGCCTTGAAACGCAGGGTTTCCGTAATCTTCTGCGTACCAGAGAAATTCAGCCAGGAAAAACAGGAGCTGATGCGGGCGCTTGGGGCAAAGGTAATCAATACACCGACATCCGAAGGGATGACAGGAGCAATTAAAAAGGCAAAAGAGCTGCTGGATGAAATCCCTGACAGCTATTGCCCGCAGCAATTTGCTAACCCTGCTAACCCAGAGACTTACTATAAGACGCTTGGTCCGGAAATATGGCGTGACCTTGAAGGTAAAGTGGATATCTTTGTAGCTGGTGGCGGCACAGGCGGAACGTTCATGGGTACAGCGCGTTACTTGAAGGATCAGAATCCTGAAGTGAAGACAGTCATTGTTGAGCCGGAGGGTTCGATCCTGAACGGTGGTGCTCCAGGATCACACCGTACAGAAGGTATAGGCATGGAGTTTTTACCTGATTATATGGATACAGCATATTTTGATGCAATTCATACAATTTCAGATGATGATGCATTTTATTACGTAAAAGAGCTGGCTGCCAAAGAAGGGCTGCTTGTCGGCAGTTCTTCCGGATCTGCTTTCACTGCAGCACTTAAAGAAGCAGAGCATGCTAAGCCAGGGACGACGATTGTGACCATCTTCCCTGACAGCAGTGAGCGCTACCTCAGCCAGCAGATCTACCAAGGAGGATTACGATGAGACGGAAAACAAAAATGATTCACGGTGGAATTACATCGGACGAAAAAACGGGCGCGGTTAGTGTGCCTATTTACCAGGTAAGTACGTACAAACAGCCAGGACCTGGTGAACACACAGGCTATGAATATTCCCGTACAGGGAATCCGACAAGGCATGCATTGGAAGAAACAATTGCAGCTTTGGAAAACGGTAAAAGAGGCTTTGCATTCAGTTCCGGTATGGCGGCCATCACTTCTGTGATGATGCTTTTTGAAGCAGGCAGCCATGTTGTCATGACTGACGATGTGTATGGCGGAAGCTACCGTTTAGCGACAAAAGTACTGAATCGCTATCAGCTTGGACACACATTTGTAGATACCAGTTCGCCGGAAGCGGTTGAGCAGGCAATCAAACCAGAAACAAAAGCCATTTATGTCGAGACACCGACCAATCCATTATTGAAAATTACTGATATCAAAAAGATGGCGGAAATCGCGAAGAAACATGACGTTCTGCTGATTGTCGATAATACGTTCGCAACACCTTACTGGCAGAATCCGCTTGATTTGGGAGCAGATATCGTACTTCACAGTGCAACGAAATATATTGGCGGTCATAGCGATGTCGTGTCAGGGCTCGTTGTCGTAAATGATGACAAACTTGCTGATGAGCTGCACTTTATCCAGAACTCTGCTGGTGCTGTTCTTGGACCGCAAGACAGCTGGCTGCTTCTTCGCGGAATCAAGACACTTGGTATCCGCATGGAAGCTATAGAGAAAAATAGTGTTAAGCTAGTCGACTTCTTGAAAGCTCATCCAGGAGTGAGTACGATTTATTACCCTGGTCTGCCTGAGCATAAAGGACACGATATTGCTGCAAGCCAAGCAGAGGGCTTTGGCGGTATGATATCCTTTGATGTCGGCAGTGGTGAAAAAGCAGATCAAGTCCTGCGTAAAACGAAATATTTCGTCTTGGCAGAAAGCCTCGGAGCAGTCGAAAGCCTCATATCCCTTCCTGCTAAAATGACGCATGCATCCATTCCGCAGGAACGCAGAGCAGAATTGGGTATTACGGATGGTTTGATACGAATCAGTGTTGGTATCGAGGATAGTGAAGATTTGATCGAAGACTTGAAGCAAGCAATGGAAGATTGATAAAAAGCCAGCTCCGTTTACGGAGCTGGCTTTCTTCTTAAAATTTGTTCTTCCTCTGAAATTCGCAGCACAGCGCGGAAAGAACGAGGGTTTTCTTCAAAATCTTTTTGTTCAATTCGCTTGATGACTGCTTTCGCTACATCTTTGACACTGGCTGGATTCTGTCCGGTGATCAGTCTGTCGTCTGCTTCTACATGTCCTTTGAAAGGCACTTTTGATTTGTGGTAGGTAAGTGCGCGTATTTTAAGCTGCTCTTCCAAGCTATAAGGAATTTCGTGTTTATTCAGGCTAGCAGTTTCTTCGCGGTCGGAATAACCAGTGACTGTCTTATCTTGCAATAAGTAAGTCCCGTCAGACAGCTTCACATTCAGCAATGCAGCAGGGCCGTGACAAACGGCGGCAACAATTCCTCCGTTTTCATAGATTTCCCTAGTCAACTGCTGCAGCTCCTTATTTTCAGGGAAGTCCCACATTGTCCCGTGACCTCCAGTGAAATAAATGGCATCATAATCGGCCGCATTCACTTCTTTCGGGGACAGGCTGTTCTCCAATAATCTCCTAAACCCCGGAGCCCGGTAATATTTCCGCAGCTTATGGCTTTTGAACAGCCCTGTAAGACTGCGATGATCTATTGGTATATTTCCGCCCTTTGGACTGACAACCGTCATGACATGACGTGTCTTTAGTTTATCGTAAAAATTCGTCAGTTCACTGAACCAGAGTCCTGTTGTGTGGGGTGTCTGTTTCAGGCTGTCGTGGTTGGTTGCGACAATCAATACATTACCCATTGTTCTCCTCCTGACGTGACTGTGTATTTCTATTTAGTTTCCACCAGCAGGTACAAGCTAAACAAGAATCAGCCGATTTATGCTACACTAGTAAGAAAGGAAAGGGTGGCGCAAATGACGAATCAAGTTGTCGCTTATTTACAGGAAAATCGGGAGAAATTGCTGGAGAAGCTTTATACATATCTTCGGATTCCCAGTATCAGCACAGATAGTGCATACAAGGAAGATGTTGCAAAGACAGCCGCCTTTACGGCTGACTATTTGAAAGAAATCGGCTTCGATAAAGTGACCATCCAAGAAACAGAGCGTCATCCTATCGTAACAGGTGAATGGCTTGGTGCAGGTCCGGATAAACCGACTGCACTTTTCTACGGACATTATGATGTGCAGCCGGCAGATCCGCTTCCGCTTTGGGACAGCGAGCCATTCGAGCCGACAGAACGCAACGGACGGATCTATGCACGAGGCGTGAGTGATGACAAAGGTCAGGTATTCATGCACCTGGCAGTATTCGAAGCATTCATGAAAACAGAAGGCGCGCTGCCGATCAATGTAAAAGTATGTATCGAAGGAGAAGAAGAGATCGGAAGTACGAATCTGCATGCTGTACTGCATGAGCAGACAGAGCAATTCCAAGCCGATTTCGCTATCATCAGCGATTCCGGGATGGTCGAAGCAGGCCAGCCGACTATGCTTTATGGCTTGAAAGGTGCAGCTGCGCTTGAGTTCTCTGTGTATGGACCAGATCGCGATCTGCATTCCGGTATGTATGGTGGTGCTGTCCGTAATCCGCTTCAGGCATTGGCGCATATCCTAAGTTCCTTGAAGGATGAAAAAGAAGTCGTTCAAGTAGAAGGTTTTTATGATGGTGTAGAGGAATTGCCTGAAGAAGAGCGTAAACTGATGGAGCAAGCACCAGGTGAAGACTTTGTTCAGACAGTAGGCGTGCCGGAAGCGGTTTCCGAAAAAGGTTACACTGCCAAGGAACATACAATGGCTCGTCCAACCTTGGAAATCAACGGTATGTACGGCGGTTACCAAGGAGAAGGTACGAAAACAATCATCCCGGCTGAGGCAACAGCGAAGATCACCAGCCGTCTCGTACCTGGACAGGATCCAGTTGATATCGTGGAGAAAATCACGGCACACATCGAAAAACATGCACCTGCTGGCGTTCGTGTGGAAGTGAGACCGGAACCTTTCAAAGCAAAAGCATACAAAGTCGATCCGAATCATCCGCTGATCCAAAAAGCAGCGGAAAGTCTGACACAGGCCTTCGGTAAGGAAACGGTCTTCGTTCGTATGGGAGGATCGATTCCGGTCGTCGAATGGATTGATACGGTTTATCAAATGCCAGTGGTTCTGCTTGGTTTCGGAACACCTGAGGACAGATTGCATTCCCCGAATGAAAGCTTCCCGCTGGAAAGCTTTGATAAAGGAATGGAGACGCTGGTTTATTACTATCAAAAAGCAAGCGAGTGAAAAAAGACACCCGAAAGGGTGTCTTTTTTCTGTCTTATCAGCATATGTATGAGTACTATTACGTACAAAGGGGAGAAAGCCCGTGCTGCAATCCGATACACATGCATTGGAAAGGGCTATTGGGGAAATAACGGAAATCGCAAAGGGCTTTGGCCTTGATTTCTACCCGATGCGCTATGAAATTTGTCCTGCTGACATCATTTATACATTCGGTGCTTATGGTATGCCGACAAGATTCACACATTGGAGCTTCGGGAAGCAATTTCATAAAATGAAGCTGCAATATGACCTTGGTTTGAGCAAGATTTATGAGCTTGTAATCAATAGCAATCCTTGTTATGCCTTCTTGTTAAATTCCAATAGTCTTGTTCAGAATAAATTGATTGTGGCCCATGTGCTTGCGCATTGTGATTTCTTTAAAAATAATGTTCGATTCCAAAATACAAACCGTAACATGGTCGATAGTATGGCAGCTACAGCAGAACGGATAGCTGCATATGAAAAAGAATTCGGCAAGAAGGAAGTCGAGGATTTCCTCGATGCTGTGCTGGCAATTCAGGAGCATATTGATCCATCCTTGCTGCGGCCGAAGCTCGGCTGGGATATTGATGACGATGAGACAGATGAAAGTCCGGAAAAGTCGACGGAATATGATGATCTTTGGTTTGTTGATCGCGGAAAGTCAAAAGATAAGAAAGAAAGGAAACGAAAAGCATTCCCGCCTCGTCCGGAAAAAGATATTCTTCTATTTATAGAGGAATACAGCCGGACCTTAGAAGACTGGCAGCGGGATATACTGACAATGATGCGGGAGGAAATGCTGTATTTCTGGCCCCAGCTTGAGACAAAGATCATGAATGAAGGCTGGGCTTCGTACTGGCATGCTCGTATTCTCCGAGAAATGGATTTGACGAGTGATGAAGCAATCGAGTATGCAAAGCT
The DNA here is from genome assembly GCF_044383785.1 of Terribacillus sp. JSM ZJ617. Lineage (NCBI taxonomy): Bacteria > Bacillati > Bacillota > Bacilli > Caryophanales > Bacillaceae > Terribacillus > Terribacillus sp. JSM ZJ617. The sequence continues at coordinate 122,511 of NZ_JBISEQ010000003.1, forward strand.
CAACGCTGGTGTCGTGCAGCCGTCTCCATCACAAATCAATCCCTATTATCTTGGTATTAAGATTTTTGAAGATATCGAAGAACGGTTTGACAATCCGACCGAAGAGATGAAACGGTATGGTGTGAAGCCAGGCTCCGGAAGGGAAAAAATGTTCGAGGTCCGGGAAATAGAATCGGATATATCCTTCCTGCGAAATTACCTGACAAAAGACCTTGTGCACCGGGAAGATATGTACTTGTTCCAGAAGCAAGGAAATGAATATAAAATCACAGACAAAGACTGGGAAGCGGTCCGCGATCAGCTGATTACGATGCGGGTAAACGGAGGTTTCCCTTATTTGACCGTAACAGACGGCGATTATATGTCTAATGGTGAGCTTTATTTGAAGCATCATTATGAAGGTGTCGAATTGGATTTGACGTATCTTGAGCGGACATTGCCTTACTTTTATCAGCTATGGGGAAGATTCGTCCATATGGAAACGTATATTGAGGGAAAACATGTGTTATTCAGCTATGAAGGTAAACGAGTTCTAAAGAAATACCTATAAAAGAAGGGGCAGCTGCCCCTTCTTTTTTAAATTGCTTTTAATTGTTTTGTGCCAAACCAGTCATGGCGGTTATCGGATACCCATTTATATAGGGATTCCAAATAGGGATCAAGGAATGGAAGATGCAGGATCCATCCTAATACTGCGGTAACTGGCAGCAGTGTCAATACCTTCTTGACAGTTTCATGTCCTTTGTAGATATCACCTTTGAAAGACATCATATGAATTCGGTCGTACACATCACCTTTGGCAAGGAAACGGAAACGCTCGTAATTCTCGATATTTTGTACCGGGATCCATTTCACGTTATCCAGCCAATCCAATTTTTGGATAACTTGCTTTGCAGTTGAACAAAGTGGGCAGCTTGCGTCAAAAAATACAATATGCTTCATCACACATTCTCCTCTCGTTTACTACATAGCCCGTCCAGCATGATGTTAAACAGAAGTTGACCTGCTAGACTATTTAGAACGAGTCTATCATATTTTCATGTAAATTTCACAGCGACTGGAAGTTTGCTATACTAATTGTCAGATACTTCTAAAAGAAGGAGGGTATGTGATGGATCCCTTCACCGAAAAAGTGATTCAAATCATTAAATCAATACCAGAAGGAAAGGTCATGACCTATGGCCAAATCGGTGACGCAGCCGGTAAAGCACGAGGAGCGAGGCAAGTATCAAGAATATTACATAGCATGAGCCGAAAACATGATCTTCCGTGGCATCGCGTCATCAGTGCCGATGGAAAACTGAAAATTCAAGATGAAGAGACACGAAACGAACAGCTGGAGAGATTGTATGAAGAAGGGCTGGAGATCTTGAATGGACGTATTGATTTGAAGGTGCACCGGTATGAGCCTAAATAAGATACACGCTGAATAGCTAAAAAGGAATGTGTCTAATGCTTAAAACAGAAGAAGATATACTAAAAGCAATCAAACAAGACAAATGGATGATGGAAGTGCTCAGCGCAGCAGCGATGTTACACCTCCCTGATTTCTGTATAAGCGCCGGATTTGTCCGATCAAAGGTTTGGGATGTCCAACATGGGTATACTCGAAGAACTCCGCTTCCGGATGTTGATGTTGTGTATTTTGATGCTTCCGATACAAAGAAAGCAACAGAAAAAAGATACGAAAATATGCTGCGGAAGAGGATACCTGATATACCATGGTCCGTAAAAAACCAGGCCAGAATGCATAAAGTCAATAGGATGCCTGCTTTTCGAGATACGGAGCATGCTATTGAATGCTATCCGGAAACAGCTACCAGTATTGGTGTAACTTTTGAGGGAGAGAAGGTACGCTTGCTTGCGCCATATGGAGTGGATGATTTACTGGCTTGCCGTATTGCGCCGACTCCATTATACGTGAAGGCCGCAAGCTATCATCCTATCTATCTGAAAAGAATAAAACAGAAAAACTGGCAGCGGCTGTGGCCACATGTTCGAATGGAGGAATGACAGGGTGATTGATCTGAAAATCAGACCGCCTAAAGAAGAGGACGGACCTGTGTTATGGAAGCTGAAATATGGAGAAAAGGAGCCAGATTGGAAAAAGTGGGACGCACCTTATTTTCCTTTGGTTCACGTGCCGAGGGAAGAATTCTTGGCTAGCTATCGCTTTGATGAAGATTCTCCAGACCAATGGGTGATTGAAACAGATGGAGCTATCATCGGAACAGTAAGTTATTACTGGGAACATGAACCTTCCAGATGGCTGGAGATGGGCATCACAATCTATGATCCTGCCTATTGGAATGGAGGTTACGGGACAGAGGCCCTCCGGCAATGGATATCACATTTATTCAAGGCGATGCCGATTGTTAGGGTAGGTTATACAACTTGGTCAGGAAATAAACGGATGGTGCGGCTCGGGGAAAAGCTTGGTATGACGATGGAAGCCCGTATGAGAAAATGCAGATATTATAATGGAGAATATTATGATTCCATTCGTATGGGACTGCTGCGAGAAGAGTGGGAATAAGTGAAGAAATGCACAAATTATAATAAGTATTTCTTTACAATCTTTTTTAGAAATAACCCTTTCATCCTTGTCCAAACATGTTACACTATGCATAGTAAATTCTTTGTAAAATAATTTACCAAAAGTATATATAACTCTATGCTGGGGGAAATGGCGCTATGAGTATGATGTTACAAACATATTGGAATAGTCGTTTTGAAGCAGGGGACATTTGGGGAACGGAAGCAACACCATCAGCTGTCATGGCTTATCCATATTTTGCTGCGGATCAGGCGAAGCAGTTATTCGTACCAGGATGCGGATATGGAAGGAATAGCAACTTCTTTGGGGAATATGCATTTGAAGTGACAGCGTGTGACATATCAGAAGTGGCTATCGAGCGTGCCAGCAGCCATGCTAAGGCAGTTGGATTAGCCAATGTAAATCATTTCGTAGGAGACTATTTAAATTTGCCGTTTCCTTCGACAGAGAGATTTGACGGCATTTATCTATCGAGTATCCTTCATATGTACACAGAAGAAGAGCGTGAACAACTGCTTGATCATTTCACATCATTGCTGCGCAAGGATGGATTATTGATTTTCTCTTGCCTGTCAGCAAGAGATGAGAAGCTATATGGTTCTGGAGTGGAGATGGAAAAGGATACATTCCTCGTGCATGACCGGATTGCGCATTTCTTCCAGGAAGAAGAATTGTATGCGCTGCTTGATGATGACTATCAAGTTGTCGAGATGACACTTCATAAACAGCGAGTGGATTTTAAAGCAGGTGCAGAACAGGATGCCCAGCTTTGGTTCGTCGTAGCACGGAAAAAATGAAAATCCAGCCTCAAGTGAGGCTGGATTTCTTATATTTTCGTGTTCTTTTTTTTAGCGCGCTGCTCCAGCTGGCTTTTCGGTTCCTGATTTGCTGCGTCTTCTGATAGTCCTTGTCTGTTTACACTGGTAGCTGCTTTTTCATACTGGCTTTTTTTTCTGCTCATTTCCAATCACCTCCTGGTTAGTATGGCATTTGTCCTTATTTTTATTAAAAGATTGATGTATATTGTCATAGTAAGCTGGGCTACTTTATAATTAGTATCATGCCTTTCAACTAGCTATTCAACAGGAGAGAATAAATGAAAAATAAATATGTTATCATCTTAGTGAGTTTGGCAGCCCTGGCTCTTATATTTGCTATTTTGACTTACCAGAACCGTTCGGATGAAATACGCGCGGAATCAGATACTGCAACGAGGAAAACAGAGATTGCGCACAAAGAAGATGTGCTGCAGTTATCAGCGGTTGAGGACGGGCCCTTGGATGTGCCGCTTCTTAACCAAATGGACGCACCACGGCTATATAATGGCTGTGAGGTAACGAGTTTAGCGATGGTCCTGCAGTATGCAGGATATGATGTAACAAAGAATGACTTGGCCGATCAAATTGAAAACGTACCGCTGAATTATGACAACGGTCTGCATGGCGATCCAAATGAGGGATTCGTCGGAGACATGCCAAATGGGCCAGGACTTGGTGTTTATCATGGACCAGTCATGGATGTTGCGAAACAAGTAGCAGGTGAAAAGGCAGTTGACATGACTGGTAAATCAGTCGAAGAGGCTATTTATCAATCTTTGGATAATGGCAATCCGGTTTGGATCATCACAACTGCGACTCTTGCTCCGGTTAATGACATGCAAACATGGGACACACCAAATGGAGCAGTTGACGTTACTTACAGTGTCCATAGCGTCGCAGTTACAGGTTATACAGAAGACACTGTGTTCATCAATAACCCATATGGCCAGAAAGACCAGGAAGTGGATCGCGAAAATTTCGAGAAGGCTTGGGAGCAGCTTGGCAGTCAGGCGATATATATCAATAACTAAGGGAAAGCACAGTCAAACTGTGCTTTTTTGCGTCTTGAGGTCCCTCAAGCTACAATGGAGGAAGAGCGGAGGTGCTGAAATGGAACTTGAACCAATACCGGATCACATTCAAGAAGGACTGCGGCTTTTGTTCATCGGCTTCAATCCAAGTGTACGCTCAAGCGAAACCGGTCATCACTATGCAAATCGCAATAACCGATTCTGGAATATTTTATATCAAGCTGGCATTACAGAGAGAAAATGTGAACCCTTTGAAGATCAGGATCTGCTGGGTAAGGGAATAGGTTTTACGAATATAGTGGCCAGACCAACCAAGGCTGCAGCAGATATAACAAAGGAAGAATACATAGAAGGAGCGAGGATGCTCCGGGAAAAACTAGCTTATTACCGACCGCAGGTGGCATGTTTTGTCGGCAAAGGCGTTTACCAGCAATACAGCAAGGTAAAACAGACTGGCTGGGGTATTCAGGAAGCTTCGGTGATGCAAGATGTTATAGAATTTGTGGCTCCGTCATCGAGCGGATTGGTGCGAATGCCGATAAAAGAAATCGTCAGTATCTATGCAGAAATCCCAGCTATACTACGGGAATTGGAGGAGAAAAAATGAAAACAGCAGTAGTAACAGGGGCTTCCCGCGGATTGGGGGAAGCAATTGCCAAGCAACTAATGGATAAAGGCATTCAAGTAATAGGAGTTGCAAGAAAGAATAGTGATAATCTTCCTTCCTTTGAAGGAAAGGATAATGCTGGTTATACGTACCGCTATGGTGATTTACAGGATACAGCGGCGTCTGCGAACGTTTTCGAGGAATTAGCAGAAGACATTTTCACAAAAGCCGACGATACTGTTTATTTAGTCAACAATGCAGGTGTGGTCGGTCCGATTGCAACTGCTGATGCCTACAGTCTGCAGGAGTGGGAAGCTCATATGGCAATTAATTTGACTGCACCAATGCTGGCTTGCTCGATTTTCCTCAAATATGCTAAAAAGCATAATATCCCGCTTATCATCGTGAATGTCACTTCTGGTGCAGCGGAACGTTCTGTGCATGGCTGGAGCGCCTATAGCACATCAAAAGCTGGTTTGAACCGCTACACGGAAACTGTCGCTCTTGAAGAGGCCGAAGCTGATACTGGTAATATCGCTATTGCTTACAATCCTGGTATCATGGATACGGATATGCAGGCAGATATACGTTCGAGCGAACCAGAACAATTCCAGGATGTACAGAAGTTCAAGGATTATGTAACGAACAAGTCGCTTAGGGATCCAATGTTTGTTGCAGGTGTATTGGCCGAAATTCTGACCGGAAATGAAATTGAAAATGGGAAACGTTATGCAGTGAAGGATTATGTGTAAGACGGAATAGGTATGCGCCCGCTCCTTTCTGGGTTCTGCACATACAATGCAGTATCCTGTAGGAAAAGGGGGAAGTAAAATGTCTAAAGGTAATGAGGGAGGCTTCGGCTTCGCATTTTTGGTTGTGTTATTCATCCTTTTGATTATTGTCGGTTCATCCTATGTAGGTGGCTGCGATTATGGATATGGCTACGGCTGCCACTATTAATTTATAAATAAAGAAGCTTTGCACAATATCGTGCAAAGCTTCTTTTTATCTGGAGAGTGTTGCTCGGTCAGCAATTTTCAGCAGCCTGCTGACTAAATATAATAGGAAAACGATAACCACACTGATGTACAGCACTGTAACAATGAATGAAACAAGCATAGACATTTTCAGTATGAGCAGCAGAGCAAAAAGGAAAACGAATGCCCCCGCTGTTATTACGATGGAGATTAGAGTTGCCAGCCTATTTTGGAATAGCTCTGTCTCTTCCGTCCAGCCGAGTTTTGGATACAGTAAGTCGCTGACCATTCCGACGACAGTAACTGCGGCATTAACTAACAAAGCTATAACCACCCATATCAATGCTTCCCATACATTCATCTGTATCACGGGTACAGCAACCATGAATATAACGGTGAGCGGTAGTAGATTAATGAGGAACGCAGCTTGCAGTTTGGCAAGGACAATCTGCTGCAGGGTTAATGGCAGAAACAGATGTGCTTCCCAGCTCTGTCCATCTTTTGAGAAGCTGATGATGCTGATAGGGTTAAGTCCAACGGAAAAGACATTGGCGAAGAGGATGACGACAAATAACATACTGCCGCTTATCCCTTCCATCATGGTTGTGGCAGAAGCAAAATCCCCCATGAGGAAAATCACAACCAGTAGTGCAGGCATTACAAAAGCTCCAGCGACACATTGCAGGAAGAATGTCGGCGTCCGGAAAATGGTCTGTATTTCTTTTGTACGATAAGCACTGACGATCGTCTTCGGTTTCCGGCTTAACCCTTTGCCGCTGAATACTTTACCCGAACCAGTATTAAGGCCTAATGCACCCTTCAAGTAGAATTTCTGCGCAGCTGCAAAGAAGACAAGCCCCGCAGCAAAAGCAAGCAGCATTACGATGATAAAGTAAAGCAGGCTTTGCCAGGCTCCTGCAGTTGTAAGTATATGTGACATCAGTGCAGCTGGCGGATAATACAATGTTGCCATCTGCAGCAGTCCGCCTTTTTCGGCATTATCAGCTATCACTTGTGCGATTTGTTCTGGATCCTGCTGTAAGCGCAGGACTACATTCAGTAAGATGAGCAAAATAAATCCGATAATACCACCGATGACTTTACTTCTATCCTTGTTCTTCCCTCTATTGACAAACTGCATGGTGAACATTACTACAGCTGCCGCTAATGCATATGGTATGGTTGGCATCAGGAAGAAAAGAAACAGGACAAAGACATAATACATAAAGCCAGCACCGCTTAATATGCCATAGTAAATGCTGACAGGGAAATACATGGCAGCTGTAAGCAAATAGACATAAATCAGCGGATTCATCGACTTGGCGATAAGCAGCTGATAAGAGTGGACCGGCAGATGAAGGAATGACGAAATATCCTCCGTGAAATAGAACGTATTCATGATTAACATGAACGATAAGATGAAAATGAGAAAGAAATTCATCAAGAATAAGGAGCCTAAAATGGCTTCGGTATTGCCTGACGGTTCCAGCAAGCTGTACATCATGTCAATGATCTGCAGCATATACCCGCCGAATATCATGCCGATAAAAAGTAATCCAATTATCCCGAATACTAATCCGATAACTACACTTGGTTTCTTGAATACGTTGGCATACTGCATCTTCAGCTGGATACGGACGAGGGAGCGGATCGGCCTATGCATCCTGAGTCAGCTCCAAGAAGATATGCTCCAAGCTTTCATCGGATTGGAATCTTTCCCGCATTTCCGTTAGAGTACCTTGGAAAAGAAGCTCACCCTTCCGGATGATGGCCACTTCGTCACAAAGCTGTTCCACCACCTCTAGCACATGAGAGGAGAAAAAGACAGTGTTGCCGTTCGCTGCGTGATTTCGCATTAGTTCCTTCAGTTGATAAGAGGATTTGGGATCCAAGCCTGTCATTGGCTCATCCAGAATCCAGACAGAGGGCTGCTGCACAAGCATGCCGGTTATAAATAGCTTCTGCCGCATTCCATGCGAATAAGTCTTGATTTGATCTCCTAGTGCTTCATAGATACTGAACATCTTGCTGTATTCCTCAATTCTAGCCTCTCTAACATCCGCTGCAATCCCATAAATATCACTTAAGAAATGGAGATAATCCAATCCCTTTAACCGCAAAAATAAATCTGGGCTATCCGGGACGTAGCCGAATTCCTGCTTCGCAACAATTGTATCCGAAGTGATGTTCTTCCCATTAATGGTGATGGTCCCTGAATCAACCGGCAAGACACCGGTTACCATTTTGATCGTTGTCGATTTACCAGCACCATTTGGTCCAAGAAAACCGAATATTTTGCCGCTTGGGACTATCAGACTGACATCGCTCACAGCCTTCTTATTTCCATATTGCTTATGTACATGGTCGATTTGTATCACTGCAGGACCTCCTTGTCTATTACTTCCATTCTGGGCTTTCCTTGCCAAATATTCAAGATTATCTGCCATAAAAAAAGGCTATATCCTTCCGCATATCATGTCGCTCTTACTAGTATATTTAAGACAAGCATAGGAGGTGGTAAAAATGCGGAATCTGCAAAAGAAAACGGCATTTATTGCCGTATTTCTCCAAACAGTATTGAATATTACCTTGACCATCCTAGCAATGATACTTGTCGTCTTCCTTCTGAAGAAAACAGTATTCATCTTCGATGTACTGCTAATACGCAATGAAGAGGTAAGCTACTTTTATCTGGCGGAAGGAATCATCGTATATTTCCTTTATTTTGAGTTCATCAGTTTGATCATCAAGTACTTCACGCATGACTACCATTTTCCGCTTCGCTATTTCATCTACATAGGGATTACAGCAATCATTCGGCTGATTATCATTGACCATGAAAATCCTCTTACAATCCTTCTGTATGCGTTGGCGATAGTCCTGCTTGTCTTCGCTTTGCTGATTGCCAGTCATTCCAATATGAAGGACGATGAACGGTTGGATTGAATAACATAATCAGCGTAACGATTTAAACGTTTTGGCATAATATGATACACTCTATAGTGGAAAAGTAAGCTTTGTCGTCAGAAAGGAAGAGAAATATATGATTAATCGCAAAAGTGAGCGTGAAATAGAAATGATGCGAGCAGCTGGACAGCTGCTTGCTGATATTCATAAAGAAATCCGTAACATGATCAAGCCGGGCATTACAACAATGGAAATCGATCAATTCGTGGAAGGATATTTGGCCAAGCATGGCGCAACAGCCGAGCAGAAGGGCTACAATGGCTACGCATATGCAACTTGTGCTTCTATAAATGATGAAATTTGCCACGGATTCCCAAGAAACGAGCCATTGAAAAATGGAGATATCGTAACAATCGATATGGTTGTTAATTTAAATGGCGGTTTAGCGGATTCTGCCTGGACCTATGGAGTCGGTGAAATCAGTGAAGCAGCACAGCGATTACTTGAAGTCACAAAAGAATCCCTGTACAAAGGAATTGAAAAAGCGCAGCCTGGGGCGAGAATCGGTGATATCGGTCATGCAATCCAGGAATACGCAGAAGCAGAAGGTTTTTCAGTCGTGCGTGACTTCACAGGACATGGAATCGGTCCTACTATCCACGAAGATCCGCATATCCCGCACTTTGGGTTGCCGAATAAAGGGCCACGCTTGAAAGAAGGTATGGTCATCACAATTGAACCGATGCTTAATATCGGTGAATGGGGCAGCCAAATGGATGATAATAACTGGACGGCTCGTACAGTCGACGGTTCTTTATCCGCTCAATATGAGCATACAATCGTCATCACAAAAGATGGTCCAGTCATCCTGACAAATCAAGATGAGGAATAAAGTAAAGCCTATACCATGCTTGGTATAGGCTTTTTTTTCTATGGTTCGATATGGATGAAAGTATGGAATATATCATGCTTCTTGATAAGGAGCCTTTCCAATCTTTCCGTGATGGCATGGCTTTCTTTTACATTGAGAGATGCGTCGACTCGGATGATGACATCAACGAGGGATTGATTACCGTGCAGTCTTGCTTTGATTTCGACAACCTCCAAAACATCTTTATCCTCGAGGATGCTATGACGGATCTTCAATAACCTGTCCACATCATATCCATCCGTAAGGGAATAGGTTGCATCATAAAAGATATCCCATGCTGTCTTACAGATCAGTATTCCTACGATGAAGCCTGCCAGAGGATCTAGCCAGTAATAGCCGAACTGAGCTCCGAATATTCCTACGAAAGCACCTATACTGACCAACCCGTCTGAGCGATTGTCCTGTGCAGCAGCCATAAGTGCGGGGCTTTTGATTCGTTTTGCCAAGGTGGAATTGTAACGGTATACAAGCATCATAACGATTGCTGCGCCTAAGGCAGTCCAGCCTGTCAGCATATCAGGCTGGACATAATCCGGCTCCATTAAACGCTCCAGTGTATCAAACAAGACATGAAGGCCAACGGTGATCATGATGAAGGCAGCAACTAAAGATGCGATTGTCTCCGCCCGGAAATGACCGTATCTATGGTCAGTGTCAGGCGGTTTGCGGGAGATGCGCAGTCCGATTAATACGGCAACAGAGGCTACGACATCTGTTGTATTGTTCAGCCCGTCGGCAAGCAAGGCATCTGAATCACCGACATAGGCGACAAGCAATTTGATAAAGGATAACAGCAAATATGCAGCTATGCTGAGCAAAGCTCCTTTCTCACCAGCTTTCAGATTATCATACTGGCCCATATGTAAAATTTCCTCCGATCTGATTCTGGAGCAGGAACGGTTAATGCATGTCCAGAATGGGTACAAGATAGTACATTATATTCTTCTGATTCATCATTATACGAAGGGGTTGAAAAAAATGAGCCAGGAAAAGATCATTATTGAAGGCAGCTTGGAAGGGGTACGGTTTTACAAGGAACTGGATATCGTGATCGGTCCCGAGGAAGAGACACCAGAGCGAGCGATCATCCGTTTCTACGGCAGCGAGGCAGAGAACTTCGAGGAGCTGGCTCGAGAACAAGGCTGGCGCAATTGTTACTGGACTTATGCAGATCAAGAAGCCCTGCTGCAGCAGGCAAATTAATCCCAGACGAATCTGGGATTTTTTCGTTGGATAAAAAACTCCTGTCTTGCAGAAAATGAAAGTAGTTTGTGAAAGGCAGGAGACGACATATGGGTGAAAAAAATGCTTCAACAAGTAAATCAGGAAAATCACCAAAGGATATGCGCTGGGCAATTGTAGCATTGGCATCCATCCCCTTGATCATGACACTTGGGAACAGCATGCTGCTGCCCGTGCTTCCGCTGATGGAAAAGGAATTGGATATAACCAAACTGCAATCAAGTTTTATCATTACATTCTATTCCATTGTAGCTATCATATTCATCCCGGTTGCTGGCTTCTTATCCGATCGTTTCGGCCGCAAAGCAGTTATTTTGCCTTCGTTGGTTATAGCTGGAGCTGGCGGACTGATAGCTGGGATATTTGCTGTTGGCAGTGATAATCCGTATATATGGATCCTGATAGGAAGGATACTGCAGGGGATAGGTGTTGCAGGTGCAGCACCAGTTGTACTCCCGCTAGTCGGAGATATGTTTGAAAAAGAAGAGGACGTCAGTGCCACACTAGGTATTGTTGAAACTGCCAATACTTTTGGGAAGGTATTGAGCCCAGTGCTTGGAGCACTGCTGGCGGGGTTCCTTTGGTATCTGCCATTTTATGCGATCCCTGTGTTTTGTGCAATTTCATTCTTATTGGTGCTCTTTCTTATTAAAAAGCCGAAAGATGATAAAAAAGGCAATGATTTTAAGACATTCTTGAAAAACACGAAGGCGACATTTCATGAACATGGCGGCTGGCTTACAGCTACCTTCCTGATTGGGGCCATTCTTATGTTTCTTCTTTTCGGTATCCTATTCTATTTGAGCACGGTATTGGAAGAGAAGTACGGCATGCACGGCATACTGAAGGGTGCGGTTTTGGCTATACCACTGGCAGCATTATGTCTGGCATCCTATCTGACAGGTAAATGGATCAAAAATAACGGGAAGCTGATGAAGTGGATTATATTCACAGGTGTGCTTGTTGCGGGTGTCGTAACAATCGCTCTCTATTTCTCAAAGGGGATTTTCTTCATGATGGCGGTATTCCTTGTTGCGGGCGTAGGAATCGGAGCAGGTCTGCCTTGTTTGGATTCTTTGGTTACAAGCAATATGGAAAAGGATGTTCGCGGGACAATCACATCATTGTTAAGTGCCATGCGCTACGTCGGTGTTGCTGCTGGTCCGCCTGCTGTAGCCATTTTGCTGAAAGTGGATTTTATTTGGTTGATCGTTACATTTGCTGGAGCAGCTTTTGTTGCAGCATTACTGACATTGAAATTTGTCAAACCGCCTGATCCGAATGAACATAAACATCACCCCGTTCCGCATTTACATTAATTTAACGGACAAATCAGAAAATTGTTGCAAAATTAATGTGAATCCAGCATAATGGAAAAAAGGAACCAGGGGGAATCGTTCCATGAAAAAGCATAAAGTTGTCTATCGTCTGCAAAGAACGAAGAGGAAGCGTGCTTATGTTACTGCTAAACGGGAAATTTCGTTTGAAGTGAAGCTGGCCACAAGACTTATGCTGGATGAATTTTACTTTACCTGGAACAAGAATAAACTGGAAGCACAGATTAATGAGTGTATCGACCAAAAAGACGCGGAACGATTCAAGGAATTAAGTGCAGCTTACCGCCCCTATACTTTGGAATAACATAAAATTTTTATAGGACCTGTTTTGTCATCGGACAAGGCAGGTCTTTTTACGTGCGAAAATAATTAGCACCTATGCTATAATATTTTCAAAACTAGATGTACGAAGAGGAGATTTTAGAAATGAAGCGTTTGATGCTGTTTGCTGCGCTTAGCGCTGTGTTAGTTGCAGCTGGATGTCAAAACCAGCAAACAAGCCAGAATCAAGACACAAATGAAAATAAAACTGCCCAGAAGCAGACCGACAATCGGCAGGCAGAACAAGTACAGGAAGAAGATACTGCTGCTGATGAAACCGCTGAGGCAAAGCCTGACCAGCATCAGGAAGAAGCAGAAGATGTGGTAGGGACAATCGAGAAACCAGTGACGGTCGATAATCCGGAAAGTATCGAAGTTGTCGTGAACAAAACAAGAAAGTTTCCGGATGGCTGGGAACCGAAGGACTTAGTTGAGCCGGACGTACCGTTTTACTTCAGTGAGCATCTGGAGAAGCGAAAAATGCGTAAAGAAGCAGCGGAAGCATTGGAAGAGCTGTTTGACGCATCCCAAAAGGACGGGATGGAACTTGTGGCTGCAAGCGGGTACCGATCGGAAGCAAGGCAAAAGGAAATTTATGAGAATAACGTAGCGACCCAAGGACAGGAAGAGACGGATAAAGTATCTTCCAGACCAGGCAGAAGTGAGCACCAAACAGGGCTCGCTATCGATTTGACATCTGCAGAGATGGCATTAGCGCTGGAAGAGACTTTCATCGATACAGATGAAGGGAAATGGCTGGCAGAACATGCACATGAATATGGTTACATCATTCGCTACCCAGAAGGGAAATCCGATATAACTGGCTACAGCTATGAGCCATGGCACATCCGATATGTCGGAAAAGATCTGGCGAAGCAAATTTATGAAGAAGGAACGACATTGGAGGAGCATTTCCAAATGGAGTCCGATCTTAAGAGCTGAAAAAGAGCCGCTGTCCTAATGGGCAGTGGCTCCAATTTATGTGATGGGAGGTCACATACAGATTTAGCGGCATAGAAGGTATGCCTAAGACTTACTTGTCCAAATGTGCTTATAAATGCTGCACGAAATAAAATTGATTGATTATTAACTCAACTCGATTCTAACATATTGTAAACCGGAAAGGTAGCGAAATTATTAAATTTTTTCAAAAATGAAAAGATGGCCAACCTTCCGAAGATGATAGCCGCAAAATTAGAGATTATTTGTTACAATAAAGATGCCTTATCAAATGAAGACTTTGGAGAGGGGAAGTAAAATGGAATTTCGTGTGGAAAAAGATACTATCGGTGAAATTCAGGTGCCTGCAGATAAGTTTTGGGGAGCGCAAACACAGCGGAGCAGGGAGAATTTTCCGATTGGTTCAGAAAGAATGCCGAAAGAAATTGTATACGCTTTCGCTTTGCTTAAGAAAAGTGCCGCAAAGGCCAATCATGATTTAGGTTTATTGGAAAAAGATAAAAGTGATGCAATCGGCTATGCTGCGGATCAAATTACAAGCGGTGAGCTGGATGATCATTTTCCGCTAGTTGTCTGGCAGACAGGCAGCGGGACACAATCGAATATGAACGTCAATGAAGTTATTGCTTATGTCGGAAACAAGTGGCTTGAAGAACAAGGAAAAGAAGTGCGTTTGCATCCTAATGATGATGTCAACAAGTCTCAAAGCTCCAATGATACTTACCCGACAGCTCTACATATAGCTGCTGTGACACAGCTGGAAGATGTGGTATTGCCTGCTTTGATCCAGCTCAAAACAACGTTGAAAGAAAAATCAGATGCTTTTCAGGATATCGTGAAAATAGGCCGTACGCATCTGCAAGATGCAACACCGCTAACACTTGGACAGGAAATCAGCGGCTGGCATCGTATGCTGGAAAAATCGGAACAGATGATCAGGACAAGCCTGCCGTTTGTCCAAGAGCTTGCAATTGGCGGAACTGCAGTAGGAACCGGCTTGAACGCCCATCCTGATTTCTCTGAGAAGGTTTGCCGTGAACTATCTGAGGCTACTGGAAAAGAATTCATTTCAGCTGTGAATAAGTTCCATGCTCTGACAAGTCATGATGAGCTCGTGTATGCACATGGGGCGCTGAAGGGTCTTGCGGCAGATATGATGAAAATCGCTAATGATGTACGCTGGCTGGCAAGCGGGCCGCGCTGCGGAATCGGTGAAATTGAAATTCCGGCAAATGAACCTGGAAGCTCCATTATGCCTGGCAAGGTGAATCCTACCCAGAGTGAAGCTGTGACGATGGTAGCTGTGCAAGTGATGGGCAATGATGCTGCAATTGGATTTGCAGCCAGCCAAGGAAATTTTGAGCTGAACGTTTTCAAACCCGTTATTGCTTATAACTTTATTCAATCTGCGCAGCTTCTGGCCGACAGTATGCTTTCATTCAATGATCGCTGTGCAGTCGGAATTGAACCAAACCGGGAAAAAATCGCAAAAAATCTTCAAGAGTCCTTAATGCTTGTGACAGCTTTGAACCCGCATATCGGCTATGAAAATGCTGCCAAGATTGCTAAGACAGCTTTTGCTGAAAATAAAACATTGAAAGAAGCAGCTATAGAAAGTGGATTACTGACAGAAGAACAATTCGATTCCTATATAAAACCAGAAGAAATGACTTATCCGAAGTAACTGCCATGTTTGACCAGGAGTTCCAATAAGTAAGCCTGATAAAAAGCGCCTTCTTGCCCAAACTATAGGCATAGGAGGTGAACAAACATGGCGAACAACAACAGCTCAAACCAATTGCTAGTACCTGGCGTACAACAAGCACTTGATCAAATGAAATTCGAAATCGCACAAGAATTCGGTGTAGGTCTTGATGGCAACGAAACTTCTCGTGCAAACGGATCTGTCGGTGGAGAGATCACTAAACGTCTTGTAGCTTCTGCACAGTCTCAGCTTAGCGGCGGTCAATTCTAATTGAATATTGATGGCAAGAGAGGCACCGTTTCGGTGCCTCTTTCTTTATGGAAGGTTATGCAGGGCCAAGTATAGGGCAAACGCATCCTGGAATTTCCGTATATCGAGACCAGTTTTCTCTGTTAGTTTGTCTAAACGATAATTCAAGCTATTGCGGTGTATATACAGCTTTTTCGCTGTAAGAGTAAGATTTTGATTGCAAGTGAAATACATATTCACTGTCCGGAGCAGTTCGTCGTCTTCTTGCAATCCTTGCAGGATGTGATGCATGATATATTTTCGGTCATTTTCCGGCATCAGCATACTGATCAATTGCGGTAACGCATCATGGAAATGAAGCACGTGGTTGGCTGAATGGAATGGAATCTGTTTGTGCACTGTCAGCAGCCACTCATATTGTTCAGAAGCGTGTTTTACTGAACGCAGCCAAGGAGTTACGAATAGCCGGAGCGGGACAGATAAATCATACATCAGCATGTCGATGACTTTTTCATAAAGAATAGGTTCTGTTTGACGGCTCTCGATCAGTAAGCCTGTTTGCTTCGTAAACCACAGGCATGCAAGCGGATGATCAGTCAGACTATCCATTGCTTCCCTGAACACCTCGGGTTTAACACGCCCCTCCACAGTAAAGAAAATGAAGCGGCAGCCAGACGAATATAGAGCATTCTCGGTTAGTTCATCCGCTGTTTTTCCGCCGTGCAGCAGTTGATACCAGGCTGTATCTGTACTGCTGCCAGTTGGTATTGTAACAGGTGAACCAAAGTGATGAAGTAAGGCAAGTTCTCGTTCGTTCAGCTGATTGGCTGGCAAACCGATAGTCTCCCCATTCTCCAATCGAAACCAATGGTATGTATTCGTATCAAGTCCATTAAGGCCGTCTGCCGTTATGATACCCGAAAATAGTCTTTCCAGTTCCTCCTTCATACGCACTTCTCCTATCCATACAATCTGTTTCTTTGTAATTGGTGTTATTTGTATTATACTAAAACCGAAGTAAACAGAAAGGTCGATACAACATGAATAGTGGAGATATTTGGTTGATTTTATCCATGGCGCTTATTGGTGCCTTGATTGGCGGTATCACGAATTACTTAGCGATAAAGATGCTGTTTAAGCCTCATCGCGCTATATATATAGGGAAATGGCGAGTCCCATTTACTCCGGGATTAATACCAAAACGCAGAAGTGACTTGGCCCGTTCGCTTGGAAAAACGGTCGTTGACCATCTTCTTACGCCGAAGGGCATGCAAGCAAGGCTGGTTGATGAAGGCTTCCAATGGAAGGTCAACAGTTGGGCAAAACGTGAAGTGTTCCGTTTTTTGCGTTCAGAACGAACATTGCGTCAGCTGCTGTTAGATTTTAATGTAGCTGTGGATACGGATATATTGCACAAAAAGGCTGCCGAATTATTAAAAACACAGCTGGAGAAACAAGCAGAAAGAGAACTAGGCAGCTTGTTGCCAGAGGAATTGAAAGAAAAGACAGAGGCTGCTGCTGACAGAGCAGCAATGCATATTCAGCAGATGCTTGCAGCTTATGTGGATAGCTACGATGGCCGTCGCAAAATACAGGAGCTTGTCCAAAGCTTTCTGCAAGGCAGGGGTTTTCTTGGCAGTATGCTGTCCTCTTTTATGGATCCTAGCAGTGCAGTCGATAAAATTCAGCCTGTTATCATCGAATCTGTCGGGTCAGAAGGCACCCGTCGCTGGCTGCAGCAGCTGCTTGCTAGTGAGCTGAATAAGCTGATGAGCAAGACAGTAGGCGATGTAACGGAAACAATCGGTCCAGAAACAGTGGAAGAGGCTATTCAGCAAGTCGTCAGGAAATCGATCCCGTTTGATGAGCTGCTAGACACACCAATCCAGGTGTATACGAAAGATATGCAAGACCATGTAATAGAAGAAAAGCTGACCATGCTTGTCGGACGAGTTCTACAGCGTCTATCTGAGCAGGTGCCGGTCATCATGGAACAATTGGAGCTTTCCAAGATGGTCGAGAAAGAAGTATCCGGTTTTCCTCTGGAACGAGTGGAAGAGCTTGTCCTGGCTATCTCTAATAAAGAATTCAAGCTGATTACATACCTCGGATTCCTGTTGGGTGGTATCATCGGGATCGTTCAGGGAGTTATCGCCCTCTTTATCTGATGGTTCGAACTATACAGCGCTCTATCGGTTTGTTATAGTGGAACTTGAGTAAAAATGAGGAGGTACGTACCCATGGCTAATATGTACGATCATGCGTATGACTTAGAAAAAGCAATCCGTGAAAGTGATGAATTCAAAGGCTTGAAAGCCGCTTATGATACGGTAATGAATGATCCATCTTCCAAGCAGATGTTCGAAAACTTCCGTAACATCCAACTTGAATTGCAGCAAAAACAAATGCAAGGACAGGAAATTACAGAAGAAGAAGTTCAAAAAGCACAAAGCGTAGTTCAAGTAGTGCAGCAGGACGAACAAATTGCAAAATTGATGGAACAAGAACAGCGTCTGAACATCGCAATCAATGATATCAGCAGAATCATCACGAAACCTTTGGAAGAGCTTTACGGACAGCCAGAGGCGTAAGCAATAACCCCCTTGCCATTTGGCAAGGGGGTTTTCTTTTGTTTTGAAACCGAACGTGCATTCGCAAGAGGTGCATGCTACTATAGAAGCAAACGACGACTAAAGAAAGGAACCTTCTATGCTGCCTAAACTAACATTCATTCATGCTGCCGATCTTCATCTGGATAGCCAAATGGAAGGATTGACTGCTGCGCATCCTGCTATGAAAAGCCGGCTGCAGGAAAGCACTTTCCAAGCCTTGAAACAGCTTGTACAATGTGCAATATCTGAAAAAGTTGATTTTATCTTACTGGCTGGAGATATCTTTGATGCTAACAGACAATCTCTAAAAGCACTTGTTGCCTTGCGTGAAGCCTGTAAAGAGTTGCAAGAGCACGGTATCGATGTGTACATGCAGTATGGAAATCATGATTTTACAGGAAAACAGCCAATGATGAGTTACCCGGACAATGTACATATTTTTCAAACCGAAAAAGTGGAAACATTCTTCCATGAGAAAAATGGTGAGCCAGCAGCTGCGATCCACGGGTTCAGTTATACGACAAGACATATTAAATCTCGAAAGGCGCTGGAGTACGAAGCCAAAGGAGAAGGGATTTACCAGATAGGCATGCTCCATGGCAGTCTGGGGACAGGCGGAGATGCGGATGTCTATGCTCCTTTCAGTGTAGATGAGCTGAAGCATACCGGCTTTGATTATTGGGCGCTTGGGCATATTCATAAACGCGAGGTATTGTCAGAGCAGCCGCCTATTGTATACCCGGGGAATATCCAGGGCAGACATCGCAAAGAGTCTGGGGAGAAAGGCTGCTTTTTAGTGGAGTTGGAGGGCCAATCCTGTGTCATGTCATTTCTTCCCTTGCAGGATATCCGATTTGAAACAGTGGACGTGGATGTCAAAGAAGGATCAGCATTATATGATGTGGAACAGATTTTGCTGGAAAGCTGTCTCCGATGGGAGGAAGCATTTGGGGATGCTGTACTTCACGTGATCTTCCATGGTCCTGCCCATCTATTGATGCGATGGAGCCAGGAGGAGCGCTTGGAGGAGCTGCTTGAAATTATCAATGAGCAGCAGCAGAATCTGGGCCGCCAGCTTGTACTTGCAGGTTTCACGGTACAGGCAACCCTTGACATGAAGGAAGAGCTGCTTCTGGAACGTAACGACTTCACTGCAGCGCTGTACACCACTTCCTATTCAGCTGATGAAATGACACGAAGTTTGGAGGAGTTGATGGGAAATCGTCAATACCGTAAGATCCAGCAGTTTTATTCCGAGGAAGAATTACAGGAGTTGCTCGGTGAAGCGAAACAACTGCTGCTCCAAACTTTATTGGAGGTAGAATAACGATGCAAATCAGCGGCGGACATATTTATGATTTCGGTAAATGGCATGATTATACTTTCGATTTCCAAGAGAGCTCTCTTGTGATCATCCAGGGGGAGAATGAGGCTGGTAAGTCCACATTAAAAGCTTTTCTTATCTACATACTATTTGGGATGCGTACGCGGGAACTGGAATCTTATAAACCAAGGACAGGGGGTACTCCAGGCGGAAGACTCACCCTCCGTTTACCTGGTGGACAAGCAGTTGTCGAACGGATCCTGGATCGGCATAATGGTGAAGCTGTCTGCTATAGAGGTTCTGAACAAAAAGATCAGCAGTGGCTGGAGGACCAGCTTGGCGGTATGGATGCTTCCGTATTCCGCCAGGTTTTCACATTGGATACGGAAGCACTTATTTCCTTGCAGCTCACAGACAAGGAGCATCTGGGGCAAGTCCTATTGGATGCAGGTCAGACAGGATCAGCAGATGTTCATAAGCTGGAGAAAAAGCTGCAGCAGGAATTGCAGCAGCTATTCCGTCCTCAAGGAAGGAAGCCGAGAATCAATGCTATGCTGCATACCGTCTCAGAACAGGAACGTCTTGTTCAAGAGCTAGCAGACAAGGAAGCAGCTTATCAGCCGGATAAAGAGAAACTGCGCGCAACACTTGAAAAAACAAATGAGCTGCAAAATCACAAGGCAGAGCTTCGCGCTCAGATCCGTGTCCAGAAACAAGTGCTGCAAGCTATTCCATGGCAAAAGAAGGCCGCTTTCGCGAAGGAACAGCTGAAGCAGCTGGCACATGTGGAAGGTTTTCCTTCTGAAGGATTCGAACAGATGCAGAAAATCCAGTATCAGCTTCAGACTTTGGAAGCTCAATATCATGTCCACAAGAAGGAATCTGCTTTAATACAAAAGGATTTGGTGTCGACAAAAGAGAAGTTGTTGAAAGATGACTTATACAAGGAATTGTATGAACTGGGCGCCAGGACAGACTGGACAGCTGTGAAGAAACGTATCGAGCTATTGGAGGAAGAGCGTGATAAACTTCGAAATCAGCTAGCTCGTGTGCATCTCAGCTATCCGTATCCCGAATATTTTGCCTGGAATTCACATATGGCGGAAGTCTCCGAGGAATGGCGTCCGCTTCAGGAAAAAATGATGATTTTGCAGGCAGAGAGTAAGCGAATTCATCAGTCTATTGCTGAGAAGAGACAGGAAATAGATAAAATGGATCATCTGCAAAATAGGATCCATCAGAGTTTGCTTTCAGAAAAGGAATATAGGGACCTTCACAACAAGAATGACAGAAAACATAGAGGAAATGATTTACGTAAGAGAACAATTTCACCTATTATCCTTTTGGTTGTTTTTGCAGGACTATTAAGTGGTATTGGTATTTTGACTGCAAATTGGCTCTTAGCTGGAAGTGGTATTTTACTGCTGGTTGGTGCTGGTTTGAACTGGCGCCTTGGGCATCAGCCCGGAGGTCATTCTGAGAGCTCTTCCTATATTTCTGAAAAACTCACAGAACAGAAGGAGTTGCGAGTCCGCTGGCGTCAATTGGAGGAGCAGCGTCACCCGTTGGAAGTACAGCTTATGGAGTTACAGCAAGAACAGTCTGAGCAAGTAATAAGGAGAGAGTATCTGGAGCAACAGATAGCTATTCAGATAGAGAAATTTCCTTTCTTAACGGACGTGCCACTAGTGTATTGGGAGAAAGCGGTTCACGAGTGGAAAGCAAAAGAGCAGCTGTTAGAGGCACAGAACAGGGTAAAGCGAGAGCTTGAAGAGGAGCAGCAGCGCTATACGGATTCTATTGACCGACTGGGTGACATAATGGATGTAACAATTGGTGCACGGCCAGAGGAAATAATAGAGCAAGCAGAATATGTAATCGAGTCACAGCAAAAGCTAAGACACGCAAAGGAACAGCTTTTTGAACGACAGCAGGAGATACAGCGGTTTTTACAAGAATTGGATAAGCAGCTCAAGCCGTTACAGGAACAAAAAGCTATTTTGCTTGAAGAAGGCGGAGCTGATGACTACCATCAGTTCCTGCACGCAGCAGAGCAATATCGGAAAAGAAAGCAGCTTCTCGAAGAATTGGAGCATTTCCATGTGCAGGTAAGAGCCATTGTGCCAGACGGAAAGTACAGATCAGAAGAAGTGGAATATGAACAGGATAGAGTGGAGCAAGTGATTGCCAAACTTGAAACGGAACAAGAGGCTGTGGAGGAGGAGCTGGATAAATGTCGACAGCACGCCGCCACGCTGCAAGTTAAGCTTGCTGACCTTGAATCGGACACAACAGCATCAGCAGCTTATCATGAGCTGCAGCGGCAGAAGCAGGTGCTGACAGCGGCTGGACGGAAGTGGGCTGTACGGAAACTTGCTTACGATATGCTTTCACAAACAAAAAGAACGTTTCAGGAAGAACGATTTCCGAAAGTCCTTAGAGAAGCCAGCAGTTTGTTTTCTCAGGTAGCAGATCAGTATAGCGGGCTGGCACTGACAGAAGCGGGTAGTTTGGTTGTGAAAGATCGATACAGCAGGGACATTGCCTTGGGGCAGCTTTCAAGAGGCACGATTGAGCAGCTTTATCTTTGCATGCGGCTGGCGCTTTCCCGACATCTTGGTATGCAGCAGAGCTTTCCGTTATTGATTGACGACGCATTCAGCCATACAGATATTGAAAGAAGAGGACGCTTTCTTCCTATACTTCAGGCTGCCGCGGATGTGCAGCAGATCATTTTGTTCACGTGGGAAGAACCGGCACCTGAATGGACTCAGCAGTCTAAATTGCTTCAGCTTGAAAAAACGCAGAAAACTGGTTCGTTGTAGCGTTTTAGCATTCGCAAAAAGGTGACAATAATGGTAAACTGGTTAAGATAAAAATTGGATTATTGTAAGCTGGAGGGTCGGGCAGTGCCGAGTAACGAAGAAAATTGGGCTAAATACGAGGAATCTATCGAAAAATTCATACAGGTCATTGCCAAGAATATGAATTTATATGGAATCACCTCATCTGTTGGCCGGCTATATGGTGCGCTTTATTTTGCGGATCGACCAATGACATTGGATGATATGAGAGATGCTTTGGAGATGAGTAAAACAAGCATGTCAACAGGAGTCAGGGCATTAGCTGAGATGAAAATGGTAGAGCCTGCATATAAAAAAGGTATGCGGAAGGATCTATATAAATCGGAGGAAGACTGGTACAAATCTTTTACGTCGCTCTTCGGAAATAAGTGGGAGAAAAGTACGCAATCGAATCTGGAGGAAGCTGAGGAGACGATTGAGGAACTGAAGCATTTGAAGGAAGATGTTGAGGATCCAGAATTAATTGAGAGAATCGACAAAGATATTGACCGTCTTCAATATGCTCGCGATTACTACACGTGGCTCCTGCAGTTCATCAATGTGGTCGAATCAGGAGAAATATTCAAATACGTTCCAAAGCCGCCAAAGAGATAAAGGGCATTGGAGCATGATGCCCTTGCTGAATAGTAAGGGCTGTATTTATGAGGGAGGAGAATAGCGTTGAAAAAAGGTATTGGGTATTTTCAGGTAGGCGATAAATTCGATAGCTTTCTGCTGATTAAACAAGCAGACAAAGCCATTGCAAGTAATGGTAAAGCTTTTATGACACTGATATTAGGTGATGATACCGGGGATATCGAGGCGAAGCTATGGGATGCATCACCTGCGGATGAACAGCGCTATCAAGCTGGCCATGTAATTAAAGTCCAAGGTGAGGTAAACGCATTCCGCGGTCGTCTGCAGCTTAAAATACAGGCTATTCGGGTGGCAGAACCGAATGATGGTGTACATGCGCATGACTTTGTCAAGCGTGCGCCGCTTTCGAAGGAACAGCTGCTGGAAGAATTGACATCATTCATATTTGATATGGAGAATCCGAATTTACAGCGAATTACGAGGTATTTTCTATCCAATTATCAAGAGCAGCTGCTTGCTTATCCGGCGGCAGTACGTAATCACCACGAATTTGTTTCCGGGCTGGCTTTCCATGTTGTATCGATGCTGCGGATTGCTCGCGAATTGAAAAATCTGTATCCGGAGATCAATAAGGATTTGCTTTATGCAGGAATCATTCTTCATGATATCGGTAAATTACGGGAACTCTCAGGTGCAACGAATCCTACTTATACGGTAGAAGGGAAGCTGCTCGGTCACATTTCGATCATGTCAGATGAAATCGCCCAGGCCGCCAGGGAATTGCAAATCGAGGCAGAAGAAGTGATGATTTTACAGCATATGATCTTAAGCCACCATGGCAAAGGGGAATGGGGCAGTCCGAAGCCGCCGCTCGTGCGTGAAGCGGAGCTTCTGCATATGATCGACCTGATTGATGCGAAAATGAATACACTGCAGCGTGTCATGGATAAAGTAGCGCCGGGAGACTTTTCGGAGCGCGTCTTCTCTTTGGAGAACCGCAGCTTTTATAAACCTGCTTTCGAGCGTGAGTGAAAGTAATAGAGAGAAAAATAGAATAGAGGGAATTATATGAGATGGAAGGATTGGGATCGCAATTTAAAGATTCGCTTGCTTGGGGAAGCAATGATGAATTTCCTGTTCTGGGCCTACTTCCCGTTCATGACGATCTTTTTCCAGGACGCTTTCGGGAAGGACAGAGCTGGATGGCTGCTCATGCTATCCCAAGCGCTTTCCGTACTTGCAAGCTTAGTAGGGGGATATTGTGCTGACCGCTTTGGCCGAAGAAGGATGATGAGTATTGCGGTTGCCGGTCAATCCGTCACCTTCCTCGTGTTTGCATACGCGAATTCACCTTGGCTGACATCATCAGCCTTGACTTTCCTTGCGTTTAGCTTCCTTGGTATTTGGAGTGCGTTGTATTGGCCAGCATCACATGCGATGGTAGCCGATGTGGTTAAGGAAAAAGATCGAACTGCCGTTTTTGCGGTCTTCTATACAAGCCTCAATATAGCTGTAGTGGTAGGGCCGTTGATTGGGACCGTTTTATTTTATTCGTACCGTTTTCAAATGCTGCTGGCTGGTTTCCTGCTTACTGCCATTTTATTTGTCATTATGCAAGTCTTCATTCGTGAAACAGTGCCAGAGAAGAAGCAAGAGAAAGCAGATCATGCAGCATGGTATAAAGCTG
Source organism: Terribacillus sp. JSM ZJ617 (assembly GCF_044383785.1). Classification (NCBI taxonomy): domain Bacteria; kingdom Bacillati; phylum Bacillota; class Bacilli; order Caryophanales; family Bacillaceae; genus Terribacillus; species Terribacillus sp. JSM ZJ617. The sequence goes on from NZ_JBISEQ010000003.1 coordinate 147,216, forward strand.
TCTGGAAAGAACTCCAGACATATCGCATCATTGCTAAAGACCGAACTTTCCTCCTTTTCATCGTGGCGGGTGTGCTGGTTGCGCAGACGTTCATGCAGCTGGATATCCTGATAGCTGTTTATACGAGCGAAGTCATTACCAATCAAACCGTTTTTGCACTTGGTGATTTCCGCATAGAGGTGGATGGAAAACAAGCATTTTCACTTATCCTGGCTTTAAATGGTTTGTTAGTAGCTATATTCACAGTATTTACATCCAAGTTTGTCATCAAATTCCGGATTGCCCGAGTGTTTGTCGCATCAAGCATTGCCTATGCTGCAGGTATATGGCTTTACGGGATGACGGAGAGCTTCTGGATTTTTGTGGTAGCAATCATTCTCTTTACAATCGGGGAGCTTATGGTAGTTGGCTTACAGGAAAGTTTTGTCGCATCGCTGGCCACAGAAGAAAGCAGAGGGCAATACTTTTCCGCAGCAAGTCTTCGCTTCACACTTGGGAAGCTGCTTGCGCCGCTTAGCCTTGTGCTCGTCAGCTATATGAGCTATCAGCTCACATTCACGATTCTTGCTTTGCTAGCTCTAGTGAGTGCCTTCGTCTATAACGCGATGTTCAAACGCTACCAGAAGGAACAGCGGGCAGCGTCCTGATCTTTGTCATGAATCCTTGTCCACTTGCATAGATATTACACAACAAGGACAAGGGGGTATTACAATGCCGGACATTCCATTGTGGGTCATGCTCATTTTTCTTTGCATGATCGGCAGCGGCTTCATGGCATTCCGGACGCAACGGCATGATTATCAAACAGAGAAGCAGTTCATCGAGCGGGAAGGAAATGTTTATATGGAGCGTATCGAGGAAGAAAAAGCGAGACGTGCAGTTAAAAAGTAATGAAAAAAGACCGAAACGAATTCGTTTCGGTCTTTTTATTATCAGCCGGAAGTTGTTGATGTAGAAGTCATATCATCGATTAGATCTTTATATTCGTCGATCTTGATATCAAAGTCTGCATCTTTTAGAATTTTATTGATTTTCTCTTGTTGTTTAGCTGAGTCTACTTTCTGGATAGCTAGTTCTGTCTTGATTTGGTCACGTTCGTCATCAAGGGAACCAACTTCCTGTTCTGTATCGCGAGTGTCATCCAGGCGAATGATATGCCAGCCAAAGCTGGATTCTACTGGATCACTGATTTCACCTTTTTTCAGTTTATAAGCTGCATCTTCAAAGGCAGCATCCATTGTACCAGCAGTGAACCAATCGAGAGAACCTTTGTTTTCTACTGTACCAGTATCTGTAGAGTATTCTTCAACAAGCTTGTCCCAATCTTCTCCGTCATCAAGCTTCTTTTTAACTTCTTTCGCTGTATCTTCATCGGCAACTAGGATATGACTTGCATTTAGATCTGTTTTCATATGATCATAGCGAGTTTGGATTTCTTCATCAGAAACGTCCACGCCATCTGCAATTGCCTGCTGTTGAAGAAGGCTTGTTTTCACGGATTCGCGGAAGGCATCTTCATCTGCATAGCCGGCTTGCTGCAGGACAGATTCGAAAGTATCTCCATACTGATCCTTCAATTTGTCAACCTGTTCGTCAATTTGTTCTTTGTCCACATCATATTTATCGTCAAGGGCCTTCTCCAGAACCATTGTCTGTAATACTTGAGAACCGTATTTGTCACTTAGTTCCTGATAGTAATCCTCTTTGGAGATATCCCCAGCTTTTGATTCTACCACTGTCTCACCGGAACCACATGCTGATAGTGCGACAACGCTTGTCGCGAATACTGCAGCGATAGCCAATTTCTTCATGAAAACAAACACTCCTAATCCACTTATATTTGATTGGCGGCTTGTCCGCCGTTTCCCCATAAGACAATATATCACATATTCAAGGATAAAAGGGAACCTGTGGCGGCAATTCCACAGTTTTTCCATATGTAAAAACGCTCCAGGGGGAGCGTCATTTGACCAAGATATCGTAGCTTTTATCTGTCCCTGCAATGACACACTTGCGCGGGGCCTGCAATAAATTGCAAAGGTAGAAGCCATCTGAGAAGGTCATGCCTGCATTCACACTGACAAGAAGGATATAATAGATAGGCATCGTATCCAAGAGAATAGCTCCAATCAGCAAAGGCAGGGTAATCAGTATAGTCGGCATAATTAAGGAAAGAAACGGTATAATCCGGCTTGTCTTGGTTCTAACCTTGAAATGCACGGTCGGGATGAATTGTCTGCTCCATTGCAGTTTATATTCACAGCGCTTCCCTGTTATCCAAAAAGGAATCAAATGTGTGATACCGTGGATGAGCGGAAGCATATATAGAGAAATTATTGATAGTAATAGACCAGTTTCTTCTAATTTCATTTTTGGGTGGATGAGCGTCAGCATCGGATAAAGAATGATGAATGTCAATATACCTATCATTGTGGATATAAGGAATATCCGATTGGTACCGAGATCTTTCTGTGCATCGACACTTCTCCAGCAATTCATGTCCAGTGGCTCCCTTCAGTTGACTTAAAATTAGGGTCAGCTTTCTTCACTTAAGAGATATTAGTACGTTTGGGCGGGAAAATCAATAGCTTTCCTGGAAATTTTACTTTAAAATATAAGAACAAGATCCGTTTGTATGAAACGGTCAGTATGAAAGGCAAAGGAAGCGTTTTTATGGAGGAAGAAAAAAAGAGTACGCTGTCTTTTCATCTGCATTTAATTGCAGAGACTGGAGTGTTGGATAAATACCCTTTCCGTAAGCTCCTCATAGAACGGAATATAAATGAGGAGGAGTATGCCGCCGTCCTAAATATGCTCCAGCGGCTTAATAGCTTATATAAGGAGCAAAAGGAAGAAGGCTTGCTCGATTACACGTCGCTGCTTCTGGAATTCGTCGGGATGCTGCCAGAGAAGCTGTATTATTGGGATGTACTGCTGGCACTTCGTGAAGAAAAACAGGACGATACATATAAGGGTCTGGTTGATGAACTGATTTTACTGGATATGAAAAACCGCTATTAGCATGAGCTGATAGCGGTTTTTTTCTCTGTAATCTGGCTATGAACATATGGTGCGGGCTAGCTATGTGATATTTCTCTTAATCAAAATTACCCTCTGCTTCAGAGTGATTGACGTTTTTCTACATATAATATAGCCAGCAGCACGACAGCTCTATGTTAAGTTCCTATAATGAAGTGCTATCTGTATTTAACTATTTTCTCGAACCTAGAGGAACCTGTAAAGAATGAATATACTCCATATCAAAGTATTTTGGAGTATTTTGGCGGAAATAGAAGGAAAACAAGCTTATGTTTTGTACAGTATATACTGTACGTACTATATGTTCAGATATAACGATTCATTTCGTTTGATTTGTTTGTTTTTTATGTTTAGTATTAATAGGGTCGAAACAAAGGGATAGGAAAATAATCCTGATTATTACAGATAAGTTACAGAAGACTAGTGAAAAAGAGGTGAATACTGTGCCGATTATCAAAGTAGAAAATCTCTCTAAGGTGTTTGGGAAAAACACGAAGGCTGCTCTGCAATTAGCAGAAGCGGGTAAGTCAAAAGAAGAGATTCTAAAAGAAACAGGGAGCACAGTTGGTGTAAATCGTGCATCATTTGAGGTAGAAGCCGGTGAAATTTTTGTTATCATGGGTCTGTCAGGAAGTGGTAAATCCACTTTGGTAAGACTGATTAATCGTCTGATAGAGCCAACGACAGGTAACATTTATATTGATGGAGAAAATCTGGCAAAGATGGACAAAAAGGAACTTCGTCGTGTGCGCCGGGAAAAGCTGAGCATGGTATTCCAGCGATTCGGGTTATTCCCAAACCGCACGATCTTGCAGAATACAGAATACGGATTGGAAGTTCAAGGAATCAGTAAACAAGAAAGAACAAAAAAAGCGAAAGAATCCTTGGAGCTTGTTGGGTTGGGAAGCTACCTTAACCAATATCCTGACCAATTATCCGGCGGGATGCAGCAGCGTGTAGGTTTGGCACGTGCACTGGCAAATGATCCAGAAGTGATGCTGATGGATGAAGCTTTCTCTGCTCTGGATCCGCTTATCCGGAAAGATATGCAGGATGAACTATTGGATTTGCAGGAAACAATGAAGAAGACGATTCTGTTCATCACGCATGATTTAGATGAAGCACTCCGCATTGGTGATCGCATCGCCTTGATGAAAGACGGTCATATCGTCCAGATTGGCACGCCTGAGGAAATACTTATAAATCCGGCCAATAAATTTGTTGAAAAGTTTGTTGAAGACGTAGACCGGGCAAAAGTACTTACTGCTCACCAAATCATGAAACGACCAGAAACTGTAAATATAGACAAGCACGGCCCTCGTGTTGCGCTTGAGCGTATGCGGGAAGCTGGTCTATCCAGTATCTTTGTTGTGGATAGTAAACGTATGCTGCATGGAATCATTACTGCTGATGCAGCGAATGAAGCCAGAAAGAATGAAGTTAAGAACCTATCAGAAATCATTCAGCGTGATGTGCCGACAGTGGAAAAGGATACGCCATTGCATGATTTGTTTGCAGTCATCCATGATTCTCCTGTTCCGTTAGCAGTTACGGAGAACGGAAAGTTATTGGGAATTATCGTCAGAGGTGCGGTTATCGGTGCGCTTGCTGGTGAGGGTGAGGTGAATGGCCATGCTTAATTTCATGGAAAATTTAAACACAATACCAGTTGGAGATTGGATGACTACTTTCGTCGACTGGATGACTAATACTTTTGCTTTCTTGTTCGATCCGATCAAGGAAGGTTTGGGAAGCTTTATGAGCCTCATTACTGATGGCTTGTCTGCCATTCCTCCAGTCATTTTCATACTGTTAGTTGCTGTATTGGCCTTTTTCATGACTGGGAAAAAATTCGGGTTAGCGATATTCAGCGTTATCGGTTTATTATTTATCTGGAACCAAGATCTTTGGAATCAGCTGATTGAAACGTTCACACTTGTGCTGACCGCCAGTATCCTTTGTATCATCATTGGTATTCCGATTGGTATCCTGATGGCAAAAAGTAAAGTTGCAGAAACAATCATCACACCTATTTTGGACTTTATGCAAACAATGCCTGCTTTCGTTTACTTGATTCCAGCTGTTGCTTTCTTCAGCATTGGGGTTGTTCCGGGTATTTTTGCTTCCCTTGTCTTTGCAACGCCGCCAACAGTCCGTTTTACGAATCTTGGTATTCGCCAGGTATCCGATGAGTTAGTCGAAGCAGCGGATGCTTTCGGATCGACTGGACCGCAGAAGTTATTCAAAGTAGAGCTGCCAATGGCAAAATACACTATCATGGCAGGTGTCAATCAAACGGTTATGCTTGCTCTATCCATGGTCGTTATCGCATCCATGATCGGTGCACCTGGTCTTGGTCGCGAAGTATTGGCATCGCTGCAGCGTGCACAGGTTGGTCCTGGTTTCGTAGCTGGACTCTGTATTTTTGTGCTGGCCATCATCATTGACCGTTTTACACAAAATATTTATAGAAATAAATCTAAATAACTGATAAAGCCTGTAACAGGCTTTCCGTTACGTGGAAAAGGAGAGTTCGGTTACATGAAGAAGTGGAAAACACTAGGTGTGGCTGCTGGTCTGGCAATGACACTGGTAGCAGCAGGCTGCGGCAGTGAGAGCTCCAGCTCAGACAGCCTCAGCGAGCAAGTGGATTACACGGTAACAGGCATCGAAGCGGGTGCCGGCGTCATGAAAGCAACGGAGAAGGCGTTTAATGACTATCAGCTTGATGGCTGGGAGATCATGCCATCTTCAAGTGGTGTCATGACAATTGCGCTGGATGATGCGATCGAGGACAAAAAGCCTATTATCATCACAGGCTGGACTCCACACTGGATGTTCGCAAAATATGATCTGAAGTATCTCGAAGATCCGAAAGGCTCCTATGGCGGAGCGGAAGCCCTTCATACACTCACACGCCAAGGTTTTGCAGATGATGTACCTGGTGCCAATAAGGTCCTCGATCAGTTTAACTGGGGTGTAGAGGATATGGAAGAAGTGATGCTCGAGATTAATAAAGGAGCAGAACCGGCAGAAGCAGCTCGGAAATGGGTAGATGCGCATGCTGATAAGGTGGCTGATTGGACAAAAGGTGCTGAGGAAGGTAATGGACAGGAAGTAAGTCTTGTTTATGTAGAATGGGATTCCGAGGTGGCATCTACAAATGTCTTGAAAGTCGTCTTGGATGATTTAGGCTATAAAACAGAGATTACACCGCTTGATAATGCCATCATGTGGCAGGCAGTCGCGCAGGGCGAAGCAGATGCAACAGCATCAGCATGGCTGCCTACGACACATGGTGATCTTTATGAGCAATATAAGGACCAAGTTGTCGATCTAGGTGCCAGCCTCGAAGGTGCAAGAACAGGTTTGGTCGTTCCTAGTTATGTAGATGCAGATTCTATCGAAGATTTGGAGCCTAAAAAATAATTAAGGAAACCTCTTCCTCTGGGAAGGGGTTTTTCTTATGTATGAATACAAGGAATGCTATCTATCGGAGGAAATGAAATTTCGTTTCAAATTGAACCGCTATCAGCTCGAGCTGGTAGCGGTTATTTTTTCGAGTATAGCAGCAGCTTCTTGATGGAATTGAAGACTGCTGGATAGTTTCTCCTGCATATGCTTCCAATCCGGATCATTTTCTGGGAGGGTCCTTTTTAATTGCTCCATAGCCTCGAACTGGCGATTTGTCTGCGTATGCCATTGTTTGACCTGTAGTGTCATCAGCTTTTTATATAAGGGTTCGACATTCGTATAGAAATCCTTCCTTGAGCCTTTAACCCATACACGATCAACGAGTTCCAAGTGAGATAGATTACGGACAGCTATATTTACAGCTGTTTTACTTTTTCCGATTAACTTTGCCATTTGATCCAAGGTAAGTGAACGGTTCTCAATATATAACACTGCGAGCAGCCGAGCTTCGGTTGCGGACAAATGAAACATTTCTCCCGTCCTCGTCAATTCCATTATAAGTGTCTCGTATGATGAAATCTTTTCATTCACTATAGTTGTTACCTCCCCTTACCTATACAGTTGTATCAAGCTTACACGATATAAAAGGTTAAAGGAATTGCTTCCTTGCATAGTATTTTGGAGCATAAAGGAGGAAATAGAAGGAAAAGTGCTGTTAAAGTTTGTTCAGTATATTCTGTACAAACTTTATGGACTGAAACGACAATTTATAGAGTTTGTGTTGTATGAACTTTTTCTATAACATAAATTTAGTCGAGTCATTGTTACAGGAAGTTATCTTAATGATGACAATCATGTTACAGGAAAAAGAGGTGAATGCTGTGCCGATTATTAAAGTAGAAAATCTCTCTAAGGTATTCGGGAAAAACACGAGGGCTGCATTGCAATTAGCAGAAGCCGGTAAGACGAAAGAAGAGATTTTAAAAGAGACAGGAAGCACAGTTGGAGTCAATCGTGCATCATTTGAAGTAGAAGCTGGTGAAATCTTCGTCATCATGGGGCTTTCAGGTAGTGGTAAATCTACATTGGTCCGTCTGATCAACCGCTTGATCGAACCTACAACAGGCGATGTTTATATTGATGGAGAAAACTTGGCGAAGATGGATAAGAAGGAGCTTCGCCGGGTACGGCGACAAAAGCTGAGTATGGTATTCCAGCGATTCGGATTATTTCCAAACAGAACGATTTTGCAGAACGCAGAATATGGTCTGGAAGTGCAAGGAATGAGCAAACAAGAGAGAAGCGAGAAAGCGAAGACATCCTTGGAGCTTGTTGGTCTCGGTAGCTATCTTGATCAATATCCAGGTCAATTGTCCGGAGGGATGCAGCAGCGTGTGGGGCTGGCACGAGCGTTAGCAAACGATCCAGAAGTGATGCTGATGGACGAAGCTTTTTCAGCCCTGGATCCGCTCATTCGGAAAGATATGCAGGATGAACTATTGGATCTGCAAGAAACAATGAAAAAAACGATACTGTTCATCACGCATGACTTGGACGAGGCGCTCCGTATCGGAGACCGTATTGCGTTGATGAAAGACGGAAACATCGTCCAGATTGGAACTCCTGAAGAAATCCTCATGAATCCGGCCAATAGCTATGTCGAGAAGTTCGTCGAGGATGTGGATCGTGCGAAAGTACTTACTGCTCAGCAGATCATGAAACGACCAGAAACTGTAAACATAGAAAAACATGGGCCTCGAGTGGCATTGGAACGTATGCGGGAAGCAGGTCTGTCCAGCATCCTGGTTGTGGATAGCAAACGTGTACTGCAAGGTATCATTACTGCCGATGCAGCGAATGAAGCCAGAAAGAATGACGTGAAAAACCTATCGCAAATTATTCAGCGGGATGTGCCGACAGTAGAGAAGGATACACCGCTGCATGATTTGTTCGCAGTCATCCATGACTCCCCAGTTCCGTTAGCAGTTACGGAAAACGAAAAGCTATTAGGAATTATCGTCAGAGGTGCTGTTATCGGAGCACTTGCTGGGGAGGGGGAGGTGAATGTGAATGCTTAATTTCATGGAAAACGTAGAGGCTTTGCCGGTTGCAGATTGGACAACGGATTTTGTTAGCTGGCTCACTGATACATTCGCTTTCTTGTTCGATCCAATTAAGGATGGACTAGGCGATTTGATGGATCTGATTACATCAGGTCTCGATGCCATCCCTCCTGTCATCTTCATTTTGCTAGTTGCAATATTAGCCTTTTTCATGACAGGTAAGAAATTCGGATTAGCTGTATTCAGTATTGTCGGTTTGTTGTTCATTTGGAATCAAGGATTATGGGATCAGCTGATCGATACGTTCACACTTGTACTGACCTCCAGTATTTTGTGTATTATCATCGGAATCCCGATTGGTATCTTGATGTCCAAGAGTAAAATCGCACAAACAATCATTACGCCAATTCTCGACTTCATGCAAACAATGCCTGCCTTCGTCTACTTAATTCCGGCAGTTGCCTTCTTTAGTATCGGGGTTGTACCGGGTATTTTTGCTTCCCTGATCTTTGCAACACCGCCAACTGTCCGTTTCACGAACCTTGGTATCCGACAAGTTTCTGAGGAACTGGTAGAAGCGGCAGATGCCTTCGGTTCAACTGGACCGCAGAAGCTATTCAAAGTGGAATTGCCGATGGCGAAATACACTATCATGGCAGGTATCAACCAAACAGTCATGCTGGCGCTTTCCATGGTAGTTATCGCATCCATGATCGGTGCACCAGGTCTTGGGCGTGAAGTACTATCTTCATTGCAGCGGGCACAGGTTGGTCCTGGTTTTGTAGCGGGACTTAGCATTGTTGTACTGGCAATCATCATTGACCGTTTTACGCAGAACATCTACAAAGATAAATCCAAATAAGTGTTTCGCCTTAAATAGGCTTTTACTAATTAAAGAAAAAGGGGAGTTCGACATGAAAAAGTGGAAAACATTAGGGGCAGCAGCAGGACTAGCATTGACACTGGTGGCAGCAGGGTGCGGTAATGACAGCTCCAGCTCAGACAGTTTCAGCGAACAAGTCGATTACACGATTACTGGTATCGAAGCTGGAGCTGGGGTCATGAGTGCAACAGAAAGAGCAATTGAAGATTATGACCAGCTGAATGGCTGGACATTGCAGCCATCCTCCAGTGGTGCAATGGCTACAACTTTAGGCGAGGCTGTCAAGGATGAAGAGCCAATCATTATCACTGGCTGGACACCGCATTGGATGTTCAGTAAATATGATCTAAAGTACCTGGAAGATCCGAAGGGTTCATTTGGAAGTGAAGAAACAATCAATACCATGACTCGCCAGGGATTTGCTGACGATGTACCGGGTGCCAACACAGTGCTTGATCAATTCAACTGGTCAACGGATGATATGGGAGAAGTCATGTTGGAAGTAAGTGAGGGTACCGACCCAGCAGAAGCTGCACGAAATTGGGTTGATGGACATGCTGATCAAGTAGCTGAGTGGACAGATGGAGCCGAGGAAGGTACTGGACAAGAAGTCAGCCTTACGTATGTAGAGTGGGATTCTGAAGTTGCTTCTACCAATGTCATGAAAGTTGTACTGGATGATCTAGGATACAATGCCAAAATCACTCCTCTCGATAACGCGGTTATGTGGCAGTCCGTTGCTAATGGAGAAGCTGATGCCATGGTAGCAGCTTGGCTGCCGACGACACATGGTGATTTGTATGAGCAATACAAAGATCAAGTAGTTGATCTTGGACCTAACCTGGAAGGTGCGAAAACTGGCTTAGTCGTACCTAGCTATGTAGATGCGGATTCAATTGAGGATCTTGAAGCGAAATAATGGAATGATTGAAAAACCTCTCCTTCAAGGAAGAGGTTTTTCTTCAATAAAAAATGCTCTCCATAATGGAGAGCATTTTTTATTCGTTGCCTTTTTTCTGATTCGCTTTGTCTTCCAGTTCTTTTAGGCTCTTTTCAATCTGAGCCAAGCTTTTCTGGATGTTTTTCTGATGTGGTTCAACTGTACGTTTCCAGCTGTCTATGGAAGTCTTCACTTCAGCTGATAATTCTTTGAACATAGCAGCGCCTTCTTTGGACGTTCTGGCGATCTGTTCTTTCAGCTGTGTACCTTCATTCTTCAAATTATTGAATGTAACCTTCCATTCGTCACTGCGCTGTTTAGCGTCTGCGCGCAGTTCACTGCCGGAGGATGGTGCTGTCAGCAATGTAATTGCAGCGCTGACGGTACTGCCTACAAGTATACCTAAAGCGATTGATTTGCCACTTGCCATCGTCTCCACTCCTTCCTACTTCATTATACTATTTTCTCTTCCTATGTAGCAGTGAAACCTGTTAGGACAATCTTATTGGATTTTACTGCTGATTGCTTCTGCCAATTCACCAAGTTGTTCACTGGCAGTATTGTCATGCTGTTCGAATGTAGCGTGGAAGCCGTCGTCTTTGCCGTATCTCGGGATTAGATGCACATGCAGATGAAAAACAGTCTGACCTGCTGCCGCTTCTGTGTTGCTCAACACGTTCAAACCAGCGGGCTGGAAAGCTTCTTTAATTGCATTTGCGATCAGCGGTACACGAGAAAAAACTTCCTGTGCCACTTCGGGCGGTGTTTCGTAAATATTCTTCGTATGTGTTTTCGGAATGATGAGGGTGTGTCCCTTTGTCACCTGGCCGATGTCCATAAAAGCAAGTACGTGGTCATCTTCATAAACTTTCGCAGATGGCAGTTCGCCAGCAGCAATTTTACAGAAGATACAATCCTTTTCGTGCATACGATCACTCCTTTAACGTGTATACATATTGTATAAAGGAATGGACATGCTTGTAAAGTAAGTCGAATAAAATAGGCAGACATCCCGTAACGGCCGGAATGTTGGAATTCTTCGCGTTTTGGGAGTGTCTGCCTTGGAAGCAAGGTTGCCAAGAGTAAAACCATTTCGAACTGTACAGCGGCTTACGAGGTTTGCGCCAGTACACTTTCAGCTTGCTTACAAATGTAAATCAGCTTACTTTTCGGACGTAGCGGTCTGTATCTCCTACCAACACCTCATTATATTAAGAATGGGTCCTGCTTTGGAAACCCCTTGGCAACATCTTTGCTTCGAAATTAGTATGTGCAGGTTGTCAGAGGTTATAACCGTTTTATTTTGGCAAATACGGCGTGCTTTGGTAAACTTTTAGCAGAAGCGTGCTTTAGAAAGGGGAAAGGGTAATGCAGCCTTTATTACATATTAATTCACTGACAGGTGGGTATACACATAAAAATGTCCTGCACGATATATCGTTCCAAGTTGATGCAGGGGAAATTGTCGGGCTGATCGGCCTAAATGGTGCAGGAAAAAGTACGACGATCAAGCATATCATTGGTCTTATGCAGCCAAAGGGCGGCAGTATCCAGATCAATGGAAGCACGTTTGCTGAATCACCTGAAACTTATCGAAGCAATTTTTCCTATATACCGGAAATGCCGGTACTGTATGATGAATTGACGTTATACGACCATCTTCGTCTTACTGCGCAAGCATATGATCTGTCAAAGGAGGAGTTCGATAAGCGGCTTCCGCCTTTATTGAAGGAGTTCCGGCTGGAAAAGAAACTGAAGATGTTCCCGGTCCATTTTTCGAAAGGGATGCGTCAGAAAGTGATGATCATGTGTTCTTTCCTTGTCGAACCTGACCTTTACATCGTGGACGAGCCATTCGTCGGACTGGATCCGCTCGGTATCCAATCCTATCTGCAGCTGATGAATCAAGCAAAGGAAAATGGAGCGGGCGTCCTCATGTCCACGCATATTTTGGCGACAGCCGAACGCTATTGTGATCGCATTGTCATTTTGCATGATGGAAAGCTGCGGGCAGCTGGTACGATGGAAGAGCTGCGCAATGAATTCGATATGCGAAATGCCACACTGGATGATTTATATGTACAGCTGACGAAAGAAGAAGATAGCCATGTTTAATGCAGAAACATTTTTCAAACAGCGGCTTACCGAGCACATGAAGGAAATGAATCGCTATTTGCGGTACATATTCAACCAGCATCTTATGATAGCGATGCTGTTCCTTATCTCGGGGCTCGCTTATTATTATCAGCAGTGGCTAGAGGGATTAACTCCGGACTTTCCTGCGGCGCTTTTGATCGGTACTGTATTCGGTCTCCTGGCCAGCTACAGCCCTGTGCGGACTTTATTGAAAGAAGCAGATATGATATTCATGCTTCCGCTTGAGCCAAAGTTGCACCGCTATTTCAAATTAACCATCGGGTATAGCTTTTTTACGCAGCTTTACTTATTAATATTGGCTGCAGCAGCACTGGCGCCATTGTTCTTCGCGGCAGATCTAGGAGAGGGTTTTGCATCCTATCTGCTTGTATTTGTTGTTCTGCTCGTTTTCAAGCTTTGGAACCTTCATATGAATTGGTGGATGCTGAAGATACGGAATGTCAACATCAGAAGAATAGAACAGACGCTGCGGCTGGTGCTGAACGTCGGAAGCTTTTGGCTGTTTTTACGAGGCAATCTTATTGCTGCGGCAGTTTTGACGGTTCTATTCGTCGTACTTCTTTTTGTGGACTATACTTTCACCCGGAAGCAGGGTGGTCTCGCTTGGGACTTGCTGATCGAAAAAGACCAAGCACGCATGCAGGCGTTCTACCGTATTGCTAACCAATTTGCTGATGTACCGCATTTGAAGACAAAAGTCCATAAGCGGCAATCCCTCGTCAACCTCTTCACTAGTCGAGTTCCGTTCGAACAGAAGCATACTTATGATTATCTGTTCCGGATCACTTTTGTCAGAGGAGGGGACTATTTCGGTCTCTTTCTTCGGCTGACGATTCTTGCTGGCGTCATCATCTACTTCATTCCGAATCTTTGGGTGCAGCTGGCGTTCGCTTTATTGTTCCTTTATTTGACCGGTTTCCAGCTTATTGGAATGTGGAAGCATCACCGGACAATCGCTTGGATGGATCTTTATCCGGTAGCGGGTGATACGCGTAAGCGTGCATTGTTATCCCTTCTCCAGCAGCTGGCCATTATACAAGCAGTGCTGCTTAGTCTAGTATTCCTTCTCCGCATCGATGTGGTCGGTTTTGCTTTGGCTCTTGTTGCCGGACTTGCCTTCGGTATCGGGTTTGTCCGTATGTATGTTCCGAAACGGTTGAAATAGGAGGGGTTCGGATGGTGGATGACTATTATAAGGAAAGAAAATTGAAGGAAGCGATGTTCTATTATCATTCCCTGCAGAGGCGCGGTGGCAGGTTTCAACGGCTTTCCAAAGGAACACAGGATACTATTACAGATAAAATTCCGGCAGCTGTTCATACTGCAATTACGACAGCTATCCGCCAAATGATAGAACTCAGCCTGACGTCTTCCAACTACATCTATCCAATCAAGGTTGAACAGAAATGGAGTTTCGAGCAACGTGAGAAAGAGGTTCGGAAGGTCATCAATCGTTATAAAACAACGGCGAGATTGGAAGGTGCCGGTACTGGCGCTGGAGGTATCCTCTTAGGAATGGCCGATTTTCCGCTTCTCCTTAGCATCAAAATGAAATGCCTATTCGATATTGGCAGAATCTATGGTTTTGATGTGACAGCTTTCAGTGAACGTGTTTTCTTGCTGCAGATTTTCAGTGCCACTTTCTCAAGCAGTGAAACGAGGATTAAGCTATGGGATGAAATCCGTGATTGGAACAAAGTTACCGGTGCTATCGAGGATGTGAATTGGAGGGTACTGCAGCAAGAATACCGTGACCATATTGATTTGATCAAAATGGTGCAGATGCTGCCAGGTGTCGGAGCTTTCGTCGGTGCCATCATTAATGGGAAGTTTCTTGAACAGTTAGGTACAGCTGCGATGCATGCATACCGCATCCGGTTGTTAACATAAAAAAGATCAGCGTGAAAAATCACGCTGATCTTTTTTTCATTGGTAAGCAATGCAAGTGCTGAGTAATGTCTTGGCAGCAATGCTCATTGCTCTTTCATCAAAGTCGAATTTCGGATGGTGGTGCGGATAATAATGATCTTCTTTCTTAGCACCGGTAAAGAAGAAAGCTCCTGGTTTGTTGTGCAGATAATAAGAGAAATCCTCACCAGTCATCGTAGGCAGTACCTTGTTGGCTTCCTTGACTTCTTCGACTTGTTTCGAAGCATCCAGTACCAATTGAGCTTCGGCTGGATGGTTGATTACTGGCGGGTATCCTTCGATATAGTCATATTTATAGCTTGCGCCGTTAGCGGTTGTAATACCTTTCAGTACATTCTCGATTTCCACTTTGATCTGTTCCTGCACCGCAGTGTCAAATGTACGGACTGTACCAGTAAGCTTGGCTGTTCCGGCAACTACATTGAAAGCTGCGCCAGCCTCGAAAGTACCGACGGTGATAACAGCTGTTGACAATGGATCCAAGCGGCGGCTGATAATTTGCTGAAGCGCTGTTACGACTTGAGATCCGATAAGCACGGCATCCTTTGTCTGGTGCGGCTGAGCACCATGACCGCCTTTACCGATGATTTCAATTTCAAATCGATCTGCTCCTGCCATGAATTCTTTATCCGCTGTTTCAATTGTGCCAAGCGGCGTGTTCGACCAGAGGTGGGTTCCGAACACGGCATCCACGTCATCTAGGATACCAGTTTCAATAATCGGCTTTGCTCCGCCTGGTGCATATTCTTCTGCATGCTGGTGGACGAAAACAAGCGTTCCTGGTAACTCGTCCTGCAATGCTTTGGCTGCTTTGGCGATGCCAAGCAGAGTAGCTGTATGTCCATCATGACCGCATGCATGCATAACATTCGGTACTGTAGATTTGTAAGGTACATCATTTTCTTCTTGGATTGGCAATGCATCAAAATCTGCACGCAAGGCAATCTTCTTACCGGGCTTTCCGCCTTTGAGAGTGGCTACTACACCATTACCTCCAACGTTCTTTTCGTAGGGAATACCAAGTTCCTCGTATGTATTAGCAATATATGCAGCTGTCTTTTCTTCTTTAAAGGACAGTTCTGGATGCTGATGAAGGTATCTTCTTGTAGTAACCATATCATCATACAGTTCATCGATTTTGGTGAAAAATTTCGCTAGCATGCTGCACCAGCCTCCTTATTCATATGAAATAAGACCAGTATAGCACATTTCCTATTAATAATTATTGATTTATTCAGAAAAATGCATAGGAAAACCCATAACCAATGGTTATGGGTTTGAACTTTAGGATAGGCGGGAGTCGCTCAAAAGACGGTTGAGCTCGTCGCGGTGGTTTGTTTCATCAGCAATCAGATCTTCCAGCTTGGTGGCCAGCTCTGTCAAGTTAAGATCTTCAGCCTGCTTTCTGCGTTTTTCATAACGGTCGATCGTATCCTGTTCTGCATCGCGTGCTTCTGTTAGCATTTTCTTTATATCGGTGTGATATGGTACTTCAGCTGGAACAGTGGTTGGCACGCCGCCGAGTGTTACAATCTTATCTGCTAAATATTTTGCATGCCCGATTTCATCCGTGATTTCATCCTCGAAAAATGGTTTCAAATACGCACGATATAGGCCTGAAACAGCTGAGCTGTATGTTGTATACATGATGGAAGCGGCATATTCATTTGCCAAGTCTACGTTCAAGCCATCAATAAGTTCCTGTAGTTGAGAGTCGTCCTTGATTTTTCTAACATTGTCTGCCATGTTTATCATCCTTTCTGATTGGCTATCTAGTAAGGTATATTCCCCAGGTATTTGTTTTCTAAACAAGTACCATAGTACAATCAATCAGAGGTGACAAGATGGAACTCACGAATAGAAAAAGATACATACTGCTATTTACAATTGCGATTATCGCAGCAACTATATTCACGATTGATGTCAGACTCCACACAGATCCGCTGCTGGATCAATGGACAGCTCCATTTGCGGAATCATTGCAGGGCACATTTTGGTATGAAGTATTCCGTTGGATTACAGAGCTTGGTTCGAGCATTGTTCTGGGCGTGCTCGCATTTTTATTTGGTTTATTCTTAGCTATTGGTAAACGAGATCTTATTGGAGCAGGTATTGTATTTACGGCTACCGCTTTAGGTTATCAATTCAATTTCCTTATTAAACAATTGGTAGAGAGGGAGCGCCCGACGATTCTGGCATTAGTGGATGGTGAGGGATTCAGTTTCCCATCGGGCCATTCCATGGTGTCCTTTATTACATATGGCATCATCCTGTATTTCCTTTGGCATTACCTTAAAAGCAGCCAGCGGTATATAGCTGCATGCATAGCAGCTATTATCGTCCTGCTGGTTGGCTTTAGCCGGTATGTTCTCCGTGTCCACTATTTGACTGATGTACTGGCCGGATTTGCGTACGGAATGATCTTTCTGGTCATTTGGATTTTGTTATATAAATGGCTGCAGCATAAGCTTGGAAAAAGAGAAAAAGTGCGCTCTTATTGATATAGCTGAAAAAAAGGGCCTGTCCGTGTAATTGGACAGGCCCTTTTTTTATTCGTTGTCGATTTGGTAGGTGGTGACATATGCTGGTCCGCCACTGAATGGCGGCTTTTTCGGCTGGTCGGCATCTTTTTTATGAGCATGCTGAAAAGCTTCTGATTTCTTCCAATCCTCGAAGTGCTGTTTGGATTCCCATGCTGTCAGCACTAGATACGTGTTTCCCTCTTGAGGACGAAGCACCCGGAGCGCTTTGAAACCGGGAGTTTGCTCTATTTTGCCGGCTCTGCGTTTGAATACATCCTCAAAGATCGGCCGGCCTTCGTCTGTGACCGGAATATTGTTGATGGCGATATAACCTTCATCTGGAAGGCTGCCTGTGCCCGTTACCTGTTCATAGGTTCGCGGCGCCGTGAATTTAGCAGCATTTGGTTCTTCTGTATAAGCGAGGGCTCCCTCTGCTCCTTCGAACACCCAGATTTTTGCTTTATCTTTCGCCTTTAGCTGGCGAAGAAATTCAGTAGTACCATTGGTGAAGTGTACGATCATTTGTATTCAACCTCCTGGCAGTATGTTAAAGTCAGTGTAGCAATTACGTATTGTGCAATGCAAGCTAGGACTCCATTCGATAGAAAGATGGGTAAATGGCATTTTTTGTCGTATAATATAGGATATAGAATGAACATGGGGATACGTTAGAGGTGAAAGAAACGTTATGAAACGATCAGAACATAAGCAGCACATACGGATGCGGCGGAAGACTCTATATCTTCTCGTGGCGGGTATCATATTGGCAGGAATGACCGCTGCCTATATCCTGTTATTTTTCGGAGGAAGACTCGTTATCGATAAAGATGATCTGACATTGAAAGCTGCTTCGACAGTTGAGAACCAGGATGGGGAAGTCATAGCGGAATTCTATGAAGAAAACCGGGAGCCTGTCAAATTCGATGAGATTTCCGAACATGTGAAAAACGCTTTTGTTTCCATAGAAGACGCCCGGTTCTACAGTCATCATGGCATCGACCTTCGAGCGACTGCGCGAGCTTTGTACCGTGACATTCTGGCGATGAGCAAAGTGGAGGGCGGAAGTACGATTACACAGCAAACCGCCAAAAATCTCTTCTTCAAAAATGATAAGACCTTTACCCGGAAAGCGAAGGAAGCGATGGCTGCTATATACTTGGAGAGGCATTACACGAAAAAGCAGATCCTCGAATATTATCTGAATGAAATTTATTTTGCTCATGGTCTTTATGGAATAGAGTCAGCTGCGAATTATTACTTCAATAAAAGCGCAAGCGATCTGACACTTTCGGAAAGTGCGATGCTT
This sequence comes from Terribacillus sp. JSM ZJ617, assembly GCF_044383785.1. Taxonomy (NCBI): domain Bacteria; kingdom Bacillati; phylum Bacillota; class Bacilli; order Caryophanales; family Bacillaceae; genus Terribacillus; species Terribacillus sp. JSM ZJ617. The sequence continues at coordinate 165,469 of NZ_JBISEQ010000003.1, forward strand.
GCAGCTCTGTCAAAAGCACCGAATACGTACTCGCCGAATAATAACCCTGATCTGGCGAAGGAAAGACGTAATCTCGTGCTGGACGAGATGGAAGAACAGGGCTACATTACAGCCGAAGAGAAGGAAGCTGCGCAGGCGGAAGAACTTGGTGTGACTGAGCCTGAAGAAGAGCAAGAGCGTCCTTGGATCGAAAGCTATATTGATTTGGTAGCAGAAGAAGCGGAGGAGAAATATGATTTATCTCTGGAAAATCTGCGTACTGGCGGTTACCGCATCGTAGTGAATGTGGATGAAGATATCCAACGCACAGCTTATAATACAATGCAGGATGATACGTATTTCGATGGCTCGACCGATAGCATTGAAGGGGCCTTTGTCATGCTTGATCAAAATTCCGGTAAAATCGTCGCAGCTGTGGGGGCGCGTGAGTTCCAATACGGCGACATAAACCGTGTGACAGTCCAGAGACAGCCAGGCTCTGTGATGAAGCCGCTTGCGGTGTATGGACCAGCATTGGATACAGGAGATTACAATGCGTATAGTGAGCTGCCGGATGAGAAGAAGACTTACGATGATGACTACACGGTATCTAACCATAACGATCAGTATGAGGGAGATATAACGATGTATGAAGCCGTGCAAGAATCGAAGAATACGACAGCTGTTTGGCTGCTTGATCAAATCGGTATCAAAACAAGCAAATCGTATTTGGAGAAGATGCACATCGACCTGCCGGAGGATAAAGGTCTATCGATTGCCCTTGGCGGCTTGAAGAAAGGACTGACACCGCTGCAAGTCGCGGAGGGATTCCGTACGTTCGCCCATGAGGGCCAATGGATCGAATCACAGTCCATCAACGCGATTTATGACCGCAACGGGGAAGCAGCCTTCAAGGCAGAACCTCAAACAGAAGATGTATTCTCGGAACAGACTGCCTGGGATATGACACGTATGCTGCAAGGAGTCATCACCGGCGGTACCGGTACGGCTGGTACTTATTATGGTGCCTTGGCTGGTAAGACGGGAACGACGCAGCATCCGACAGTGGATAATGCAGATAAGGATGCTTGGTTTGCCGGATACACACCGGAATATGTCGCGGTAAGCTGGATGGGGTATGACAAAACAAACGATGAAAACTATCTGGAGAGCGGCAGTTCGATGCCTACTGCTCTGACGAAATCGATTTTGCGCCAAGTTTCCCAATATAGGACAATGTCCACGAGCTTCGAAAAGCCGGAAAATGCAGAGGATATCGGTGGTCCGGTTGAATTGCCGACCATTACAGATGCTTCGATTTCATATGGTTTCGGCGGCCTGCGGATCGTCAATGCTGATTTGACTTGGACAGCGAGCGAAGACAAGCGAATCATCTATCATATTTACAAAGAAACAGACAATGGAGCAGAGAAAATCGGTGAAGTACAAGGAAAAGGGTCCTTTACAGTGGATAAAGTCAATCCGCTGAAAGATACATCCTATTATGTAGTTCCATTCAACCCGCTGACAGATGAAAGCGGTGCTGAATCCAACCATACAGTCCTATCCGGTTTCGGATTCTGACGATTTTCACGACTCTGACACAATTCATTAAAAAATGGGGATTTTATGAGTCAAATGCTATACAAATGCTCATGAAATTTCGTATAGTTGGAACGGATAATGAGGAGACGAAGGAGAACGATTATGCCTAACATCAAAAACGATACAATACTGCGTGCATTTCGTGGAGAAGCAACGGATTATACGCCAGTATGGTATATGCGCCAAGCCGGGAGATCGCAAAAAGAATATCGCGAGCTTAAAGAGAAATATTCCCTGTTTGAAATAACGCATCAGCCTGAGCTTGCAGCTTATGTGACGCGACTGCCAGTCGAACAGTATGATGTCGATGCAGCTATTTTATATAAAGATATCATGACACCACTGCCAGGCATTGGCGTGGATGTCGATATCAAGTCAGGAATCGGTCCAGTGATCGCCAACCCTATCAGCAGCATTCATGATGTGGAGAAGCTTGGAACCCTGGATCCAAAGCGTGACGTCCCATACATTCTGGATACGATCAAGCTCCTGACAGAGGAACAGCTGGAAGTACCGCTGATCGGTTTTTCTGGTGCGCCGTTCACATTGGCTAGCTACATGATCGAAGGCGGACCATCCAAAAACTACCATAAGACTAAATCGCTTATGTACAGTGACCCTGCTGCATGGTTCGCACTGATGGATAAGCTTGCGGAGGTATCCATCACTTATGCAAAAGCACAAGTGGCAGCCGGAGCATCAGCCATTCAGATTTTTGACTCATGGGTAGGGGCATTGAATGCAGCAGATTACCGTATGTACATCAAGCCGACAATGGAACGTATTTTCAATGAACTGCGTGATACAAAAGTTCCGCTCATCCTATTCGGTGTAGGAGCTAGTCACCTGATCATGGAATGGAATGATCTGCCGGTAGATGTCATCGGGCTTGACTGGAGACTATCTATTAAGGAAGCAAGAGAAAAAGGCATCACGAAGACGCTTCAAGGCAATCTCGACCCAGCATTCCTGACTAGTGACTGGAAGGTGCTGGAAGAAAGGGCTAAATCGATTTTGGATCAGGGCCGGGAAGCTGGACCGCATGTGTTTAACCTTGGCCACGGTGTGACACCGGAAATAAGCCCTAGTGTGCTGAAGAAGCTGACTTCCTTCATCCATTCGTATTCCGCTAAACAAAACTCAATTTTATGACCCGAGGTGTAAGACATGACAAAGAAAAAAGTTGGTTTATTAGTTATGGCGTACGGCACGCCTTATAAAGAAGAAGACATCGAACGTTATTATACAGATATCCGGCACGGACGAAAGCCTACACCGGAAATGCTGGAGGATTTGACTAGCCGTTATAAAGCAATCGGCGGAATTTCCCCGCTTGCGCGTATTACACAGGAACAAGCTGATGCTATCGAAACAGCTTTGAACAACTCTCAGGAAGCTATCGAATTCAAGGCTTATCTTGGTTTGAAGCATATTGAGCCTTCCATTGAAGATGGTGTTGCCGAAATGGCAAAAGACGGTATTACAGAAGCTATTTCACTCGTATTGGCACCACATTACAGCACATTCAGTGTGAAATCCTACAACGAGCGTGCTCATAAAGCCGCTGCAGAAGCTGGTAATCTTCAAATTACGTCTGTAGAAAGCTGGTACGACGAACCAGGCTTTATCAAATACTGGTCAGATAATATTTCAGAGATCTTTGCTGGCATGGACAAAGAAGAGCGTGATAAAGCAGCGCTGATCGTATCTGCGCACAGTCTTCCGGAAAAAATCCTTCAAAATGGTGATCCGTACCCGGATCAGCTGAAACGTACAGCTGATTTGATTCAGGAACAGACTGGTATCAAAAACGTTGAGCTTGGCTGGCAGAGTGAAGGTAATACTCCTGATCCATGGCTTGGACCGGATGTACAGGATCTTACTCGCGAGCTTTACGAGAAAAAGGGCTATCGTTCCTTCGTATATGCACCAGTAGGCTTCATCGCGGACCATTTGGAAGTATTGTATGATAATGACTATGAATGTAAGGTCGTTTGTGACGAATTAGGCGCAAAATACTACCGTCCGGCAATGCCGAACACGGACCAGCAGTTCATCGATACATTGGCGAAGGTGGTATTGGAGCAGCAGGCACGAGTTGAGCGCCATGGCTGAAAAAAAACAGATCGCGATCGTCGGGGGCGGTATTGCCGGCCTGACAACCGCTTATTATCTTCAGAAGCAGATCCGTGCATACCGTCTGGATTATGAAGTGATGCTGTTTGAAGCCTCCAGCCATCTTGGCGGAAAGATCGACACGCTGAAAAAAGATGGATTCGTGATTGAACGCGGCCCTGATTCCTTCTTAGCACGTAAGGAGTCCGCATCCCGTGTGATACATGACATTGGCATGGAAAAGGATCTCGTCCGAAACAATACAGGACAATCCTACATTTTAGCGGGCAAGAAGCTACATAAAATGCCGAAACGTGCCTTTATGGGTGTACCGACAGAATTAAAGCCATTTTATCAATCGCGTCTTCTTTCCACTAAAGCGAAAGCTCGAATCAGTGTTGAACCGATGCTGCCGAAAGGAAAAGAAGCTCAAGACCAATCCATGGGATTATTCTTCCGCCGGCGCTTCGGTGATGAATTGGTAGAGAATGTGCTCGAACCGCTTTTGTCCGGTGTCTATGCAGGTGAAATTGATGAATTAAGTTTGATGGCCACATATCCAAAGTTCTATGAAGTAGAACAGCAGTATGGAAGTGTGATCAAAGGATTGCAGGCGACGATGCCGAAGCCGCCGAAACAAAAGAAAGATGTGAAGCCTCCAGGCGCATTTCTTTCCTTGAAGAACGGGCTGCAATCATTGGTGGAAGGTTTGGAAGCAAAGCTTGATCCAGGCACTGTCCATTTAGAAACAAGTGTGGATCATATCGAACGAAAAGAAGATCATTATCATCTGCTGCTAGGCAACGGAGAGGTATTCCGAGCGGACGCCGCAGTACTTGCTTCGCCTTTCTTTGCAGTTCAGCGTATGCTGAGTCAATATGATTTCATGGAGCAGCTGAAAGAGATGAAGGCGACATCTGTTGCAACGGTAGCGATGACATTCGATGCTTCTGCCATCAAGAAAGATATCGATGGTACAGGCTTTGTTATCTCCCGCAACAGTAAGTACCGGATTACAGCATGCACATGGACGCATAAAAAGTGGGAAGGCACCACTCCTGAAGGCAAAGTCATGCTCCGCTGCTATGTCGGCAGACCAGATGACAGCGGCATAGTGGATTTGTCTGATGAGGAAATCGTCCGGATCGCTTTAAAAGACTTGAATAAAATTATGAAGATAAAAAGCAAGCCGCTCTTTTCCGTGGTCAGCCGCTGGAAAAAAGCAATGCCGCAATACGTAGTCGGCCATCTGCAGCGTGTTGCTGATGTGCGCGCCAATATGGCGATTCACCTTCCTGGTCTATTCCTTGCGGGTGGTTCCTATGATGGAATCGGTATTCCGGATTGTATCGATAGCGGCGAACAAGCCGTACAAAACGTACTTGCTTACTTGCGTGAAAAAAGCTTCTCCTAAGGGAGAAGCTTTTTTTGTACCTTGTTATTTCAGATATTATGGAAGCAGTTATCATTCTTGGAGCAGTCAGGTACTATGGGAATAAGGCTTGCTTTTCTTCTTGTTCCATGCTTCGACAGCTTGGCTGCGTGTCTTTCCTTTGTTTATAGGATTGGAGAAAAATTCACGAATAAATCGATTATACTCAAACTGAGGGGCAATATCTTTCCTGTAAGCAGGATCTTGCTTGCGATTTTCTTCTTTATGCCACGCATTAATAGCATCTTCGTATGTTTTACCAATGTTTGCACGAAAATAGTCTTGTATGTAAGTAGAGAAATGAAAATGTTCTCCAATTTCCTGCTTGAAAAATGCTCGTACTTCCTGGCTGCAGCGATGGTCTTCTGTAATAATGGTAGAACGGCTGAGCGGTTCATTGGATTTCTTTCTCCTGCGTGATTGTTTCTGTTTTGGTTTTTCAATGAGACCATTCCGCAGGAAGCTTTCAATTCTTGCTGTAATCTCCATTTTGGATCCAGAGACAGGCAATTCATTCTCACGGCAGAATTGGACAAGTTCTACTTTCAGCCAATAATAATCTAGAAAATCATCTGCATTCGTCATACGAGTCAATTCTGGTCTCAAGTTATATACCCCCACATGCGTTTTTCTCTCTTTTTGTTATATTATGTCATATATGCATAAAGGAGACCAGCCCCTAAGGGGAGCACTCCTTAAAGATTATGTGGTTTACATGCAAGGAATTCGGTAAAGGTAAACAATAGAAGGAGAGGTGTTAGAAAGTATGAAATTGACAGTTATAGGATTTTGGGGAGCTTATCCAGGCAGGGAAAGTGCCAGCTCTTGCTATTTAGTGGAGAAGGAAGGATATGCTCTGCTGCTGGATTGCGGAAGCGGTGCGTTATCACGGATGCCAGCTTTCATTGATCCGAAGGAATTGAATGCGGTTGTCGTAAGTCATTATCATCCTGATCACATAGCGGACATTGGTGCTTTGCAGCATGTTTGGCAAGTACAAAACAGCTTGAAAGGAACAGATGATGTGCTGCCTATTTATGGCCATGAAGAGGACGATGCAGGCTTCCAGAGCTTAAAACATAAATTCACCGAGGGGATTGCCTATAAGCAGGATGAAATTCTTAGCATAGGTCCTTTCGTGATCACTTTCATGAAAACGAAGCATCCAGTGCCCTGCTATGGTATGCGGATTTCAGATGGTTTTTCCGACATTGTTTATACAGCTGATTCCAGTTACTTAGAGGAATGGGCGGAGTTCAGCAAGGATGCAGATCTGCTTATCACCGATTGCAATTTCTATCAGCATCAGGATGGGGAATCTGCCGGTCATATGAACAGTCTGCAGGTAGGCGGCATTGCGGAGCGGGCAGGTGTGAAAAATCTCTTCCTCAGTCATCTGCCGCATTTTGGAGAACACAGGCAGCTGTTGGAGGAAGCAAGCAGCGTATACAGCGGAGAAGTAAAGCTCGCATATGAAGGGCTGACATGGGAAGGGTAATACCTTCCCATTTGTCTGAATTGCTATCATGCTGAGGATTCGGTAGAATATTACTAGGATAAACAATTTCTGACACTGGGGGTCTTTATTTTGCGTTTTATCGATAATGAAGGTATTACAGATCCGAGGATTAACCTTGCGATCGAGGAGTATGTCCTGAAAAATTTCGGCAAAGACGATACATATTTGCTTTTCTATATCAATGAACCATCCATCATCATCGGCCGGAATCAGAACACGATTGAAGAAATCAATACAAAGTACGTAGACGATAATGGCATCAAGGTCGTACGCCGCTTATCCGGAGGCGGAGCTGTATACCATGACATGGGTAATTTGAATTTCAGCTTTATCACACAGGACGACGGTAACAGCTTCCAGGATTTCGCCAAATTCACTAAGCCGGTTACGGATGCATTGAACAAGCTTGGTGTACCAGCAGAATTGAAGGGGCGGAATGACTTGCTTGTCGGTGAACGCAAAATTTCCGGGAATGCGCAATTCTCCACACGCGGTTTGATGTTCAGTCATGGAACACTGATGTATGATTCGGAAATCGAACATGTTGTATCAGCTTTGAAGGTGAAGAAGGAGAAAATCGAATCCAAAGGAATCAAATCTATTCGCAGCCGTGTAGCGAATATTTCGGAGTTCATGGAAAATAAAATTCCTATGGAAGAATTCAAGGATATCCTGCTTCGTTATATCTTCGATGTGGAAGATACGAAGGATGTACCCCGTTACAAGCTGACAGAAGAGGATTGGAAAGCAATCCACAAAATCAGCGAAGAACGATATCAGAAGTGGGAGTGGAACTACGGTAAATCACCTAGCTTCAATATCCAGCAAACACATAAATTCCCATCAGGCAATGTTGATATCCGCCTGGATGTAAAGAACGGAATCATCGAGCAGATCCGTGTCTTCGGTGACTACTTCGGTGTCGGCGAAGTCGGTGAACTCGAGGAAAAACTGAAAGGTGTCCGTTATGAGCGCGAGTCGATTCAGCAAGCGCTGGCGGATGTGAATGTGAGCCATTACCTAGGTAAGATCGAGAAAGATGACTTTATTGATCTTATGTACTGATTATCTATGAGACGACCTTCGGGCCGTCTCTTTTTTTCAGAAGGAGGAATCGGATGAAACGGGTGCTTCTTGCTTATATTATCTATCTTTTAGCTATCTGGATTTTCTTTCCATTCATCTATACAGAATGGAATGCGGATGTAAGCACATATGCAAGTATCGGTCATGCAGTCTATTTTTCCAGGCTGCCGTTATTGCCGTTATTTCTTTATGTTGTTTGGAAGAACGATAAGCTGCAGAAAATAGCTGCTAGCATGGAAAAACGACTGCCCAAACTCTTTGCAACTGCTGGCTATATGTTTTTATTGACTATCGTATACGGTATTGTTCAGCTTCCATTCCGGTTTGCGGGTTATTGGAATGCGCGTCAAGCGCAGATCAGTGTCCAGAATTTCGGGGATTGGGCAGGGGAATACGTACTAAGCTTATTTCTCTTTTATTTGGCTGTCACAGCAGTTGTTTTGATATCGCAGTATCTAATGAAAAGATTCCGAAAAAACTGGTGGATGCTTCTTTGGTTCTTGCTTGTACCAAGTGCCATTTTCATCGTCTATGTCCAGCCAATGTGGATTGATCCGCTTTATGAAGATTTCTATCACCTTCCTGACGGGGAGTTGCGTACGGAAATCGAGCAGCTGACTAGTGAGGCAGGAATTCCCGATGCAACACTTCTGGAAATAGATAAAAGTGCTAAAACAGTAACGTATAATGCATATGTAACAGGACTGTTCGGCAGTGCTCGTGTAGTGTTGTATGATACAACAGTCGACGGCTTGGCCCAAGATGAGGTTTTGTTCATCGTCGCCCATGAAATCGGTCATTATGTGCTGCATCATGTGTATTGGGGGACAGCTGGTTTTCTGGTTCTAGGATTTGTCCTCCTTTGGGTAACTAAAAAATTATCAGATAAGTTATTGGCTAAAAGACAGATAAGTGCTCATCAGCTGAGAGCAGTACCACTCTTCCTGCTTATCCTTAGCACGCTGCAATTTGCGAGCGAGCCTGTTTCACTTTATGTGTCGCGAGAAATGGAGCGGCAGGCAGATGCTTATGCGCTGGAACACGCACCTGATACAGAAGCAGGCATTCACATGTTCCGGAATATGCAGCAGGTCTCAAAAGGCGATCCGAATCCTTGGCCGCTATTTGAATGGCTGCGTTCCACGCATCCATCTAACCAGGAGCGTATCGAAACAATAGAATCTTATCAAGAAAACAGGTAGAAGCATGAGTTCTACCTGTTTTTGTAAGATTTCTATTAAGAAAACAGAGTTCTCCTATTTTCATGCCTGAAATTTTGCTATTGTAGAATCAATCCCTCTTTTCCTGCATCAGAAAGGATGTTTTAAGATGCAGCAGATAGAACAAAATCCAACCATGGCAGAACTTACGCCGCTTACAATGGCTGTACTTCCGAAGCTCCTCGAAAACGGTCAGCCAGGCTGTGAGGTAATCGAGACAGAAGATAGTTTTACCTTTCGCACCCCTCCGAGCAGATTCATTGATTTGGCCTGCAAGTTTTATGGAAGCAGTTTAAAAGGAAGACAGGCAGGTGTGAAAGACATATGCGGTATCACTCATAAGGCCCCGATATCGATTGACCCTGTCAGCGGTATGTATTTCTTTCCCACCTCTTCACCACTCTCCCATGCTTGCTCCTGGATTTCTCATTCCCACATCAAGCGGATTGAAGCCGCCCCGCATCAGCGAACCACCCTTATATTCAAGAATGGCTACACACTTACCCTTGATGTTTCGTATGGATCGATGATGAATCAGGTGCAGCGTACTGCACAATACAGATTCCTGCTGGATAAGCGAATCAGGCATTTGTGGAAGTATGGCGGGGATCAGATTGCGGAGCCTTTTGTGTAAGCTCCATCAGGATTGCCTCGACTTTCTTCCGAATCGCTGGATTGAAATAATTCCGCTTTTCCTCACACTCCTTCGTGATGAACAGGAAAGTGGTGAAGGCGTCGTTTTTCTCTGCTGTAACAACCTGCAAATTATGCTGACGAAGCTGAATGCGCAGCTGTTGTCGTTCCTCCAATGCACGCTTCTCCATCGATTGTAATGTATGTAACAGATGCGCCTTTATCTTATGCTTTCCTTCTTCTACAATCCGGATATCCTGCTGCAGGACAACAATGGCCATTGATAGAAATAGAAAGCGGGACCCCAGCTTATATTCCGACTCACTAAGACAACGCATATGCCTTTCCTCCTAGTACGAACGTATGTTCTAGTATACCCTATTGTATGCAAAGTGAAAACAGGATATTACAGGTAATTTTCAAAAAAATACTAACCAAATGCAGGAAAAGAAGGGATAATCCTGTCAGACTTTGCATGCTTGGGCTTTTCGTTTAGAATAGTAAAAAGATGTTTTTGCTGGGAATAGGAGAATGGTTAGATGGTCTTAGGCTTTGGATGGAACGATTTGATGGAAATGTTCCGCAATGGAACATGGGACGATTATGTGAAGTCCCTGCTTGATCGATATGAGAATCTGGGTCCTATACCCGGCATTTTGCTTCCTTACTTGGAAGCTTTCCTGCCGTTTCTGCCGCTTGTTGTCTTCGTACTGACGAACACTGTGGCGTACGGCCTGCTATGGGGCTTCCTATATTCGTGGATTGGTACGTCGCTTGGAGCAATCACTGTGTTCTGGCTGATACGGCGGTACCGACATACACGTATAATCAATTGGCTGCGGCATAACAAACAAGTAAAGCGAATAACTGAATGGCTGGATCGTCATGGTTTTGGTCCATTATTCATTCTTTTATGCTTTCCATTTTCGCCCTCGGCTATCATCAATGTGGTCGCAGGATTATCGAGAATCAGTGTGCAGCAATTCGCTTTGGCGGTATTTCTCGGGAAAGCGCTGATGATCTTCTCTATTGCATACGTCGGTGAAAGTTTGACTTCCTTTGCAGAAAATCCGATTAAGACGGTGGTTGTAGCTGTTGCAATCATCCTATTCTGGACGGTAGGTAAATACGTAGAAGGAAGATTGAAGAAGAAGAACGGAAAGCAGGAGCAGTCACATAAGGATTAAAGCTATTCAAGCCGGGGTAAAGTGTTGCAAAACACTTACACCGGGGGAAGGCGCATGAAAAAGAAAAAACGTTGGAAGTTTTTCTTCTTGTTTGCCGGCATCGTGCTTTTGATCTTCTGTTCCAGAGAATTAATCTTTGCGGATTATCGAGTGGAAGGGGAGTCAATGGAGCCGACCTTGCAGGACGGTAACTTCCTGATGGTGAACAAGTTCATGAACGACGCAGATAGTATCCAGCGTTTTGATGTCATCGTTTTTCACGCAACAGAGGATGAGGATTATGTGAAACGTGTCATTGGAATGCCAGGGGATGCAGTGGAAGTTAGAAATGACAGACTGTTTGTAAACGGTGAATACAGACCGGAGCATTATCTGGAAACGTATAAGGATGATGTCGATGGTCAGCTGACGTATGATTTCACGTTGAAAGACGTTACCGGGAGAACGACAGTGCCCGAAGGAATGCTGTTCGTAATGGGTGATAATCGAAGGGACAGCCTTGATAGCCGCTCTTTTGGCTTCATCCCGATTGAACAAGTTGTCGGGAAGGTGGATGCCCAATTCTGGCCAATGTCCGCATCTGGACTTGGAGTTTAGCTCCTTATCTTTGATAAGGGGCTTTTCCAGTATATACAAGCGAACAAACGTGCGCATCTGTTTTCCCTAAACCCGTGTAACATGATAGAATAAGATTACTAGTTTGGAAGACAGGAGTGGAGCTTAAAATGGGTGTACGTTTTATCATCGGCCGGTCTGGAGCGGGAAAAAGCCGTGCATGTCTCGATGAGATTGCAGCTAAATTAAAAAGTGATCCAATGGGTTCGAATATATTTTATCTGGTTCCGGACCAGATGACCTTTCAGCAGGAGCAAGCGCTGATCAGGCAAACCGGTGTAGAAGGAAGTATCCGTGCACAGGTATACAGTCTGTCGCGGCTGGCTTGGTATATCCTGCAGGAGACAGGCGGTGCGACCAAGCAGTTCATTACCTCAACAGGTGTTCAGATGATGCTCCGGAAGATTACCGAGGAACGTAAATCTGACTGGAATGTCTTTCAGAAAGCGATCGAGAAGAACGGCTTTATGGGGCAGCTGGAAAGCATGATCACAGAGCTGAAGCGCTATCGTGTTACGCCAGAGCTTCTTCATGCTCAAATCCGGGAAATGGAGCAGTTTCAACAGCAGCATTCCCCTGAAGTTACACTTCGGGATAAGCTGGAGGATATCAGCTATATTTACGATCGCTTGACCGCGCTTTTACGGGATAAGTATATTGACAGCGAGGATCAGCTGCAAATGCTTGCGTCTAAAATACCATTGTCGCATTCTGTTAAAGGATCGGAGATTTACCTGGACGGGTTTCACCAGTTCACGCCGCAGGAGCTGGAGGTAATCGGTGCACTGATGACAGAAGCCGATCAAGTAACAGTGACACTTACATTGGACGGTGCAAACCGTCAGGATGTTGACGAGCTGGATTTGTTTGCGCGCACACATGATACATTCCTTCAGATTAAACAGACGGCGCAAGAAAGGAATGTGCCGATCACTTCAATCGAGCAGCTCAATCCTGCCGATGGGCGCTTTGGGCATAACCCAGCTTTCCTTCATTTAGAGAAGCACTTGGAGACACGTCCAGCTCCAATGTTGAAGCAGGAAGTACCAATCACCTTGGCGCAGGCAGTCCACCCAAGAGCGGAGGTCGAAGGTGCCGCGCAGGAGATTGTTAAGCTTGTACGGGAGAAAGGTTACCGTTATCAGGATATTGCTTTGCTTCTCAGACAGGCGGATGTATATCATGAGCTGATCGAAACAGTATTTGCGGATTATCATATTCCTGTTTTCATTGACCAGAAAAAGCCGATGATTCATCACCCGCTGCTGGAACTGATTCGATCAGGGATGGAAGTCGTTGATGGTAATTGGCGATATGAAGCTGTTTTCCGCGTATTGAAGACAGGTTTCATCCCATCGACTGATGAAGTTTATCCACTGACAGAAGAAGCAATTGATGAATTAGAGAACTATTGTCTTGAGTATGGTATTCGTTCCAGGGATCGCTGGCTGCAGAAAGAAGACTGGATTTTCCAGCGGTTCCGCGGATTTGATACAACACGGCAAACTGATAAGGAATTGGAAACCCAGAAACGGATCAATCATTATCGCCGTCAAGTTGCGGATGCGATGAAGAAATTTGATCGAAAGCTGCGGGAAGGTAAGACATTCCGTGAGCGCTCGATTGCTGTTTACAATTGGCTGGAACAGCTGCAAGTACCGCAGCGCCTTGAGGGAATGCAAGTTATTTTCGACGATCGTGGTGAGCTGGAAAGAGCAAGAGAGCAGGACCAAGTGTGGGATAGTGTACTTCAGCTGTTGGATGAAGCAGTGGAGATTGTTGGGGACGAACGCGTTTCCTTTCAAGTTTTCCGTCACACAATGGAGACGGGTTTTGAATCGCTTGAATTCGCTCATATCCCGCCAAGCTTAGATCAAGTGATTGTCGGAACGATCGACCATAGTAAGGTAAGCGGACTGAAATGTGCTTTCCTGCTTGGTGTCAACGAAGGCGTATGGCCAATGAAACCGAAGCCCGATGGACTTATCAGCGAGGAGGACCGGGAAGTACTGGCCGTATACGGCTTACAGCTTGCGGCCGGAAGCAAGCGCCAGCTGCTGGATGAGAGCTTTTATATGTACCTTGCATTCACGGCAGCAAGTGAACAGCTTTGGGTAAGCTATCCAATCAGTGATCAAGAAGGAAAGGCGAAGATGGCTTCTTCACTCGTGCAGCGCATGAAAGATTTATTCGACTGGTGCTGTGACGAGCGCATGCTTCAGGATCCGGAGGACAGTCTGGATACGGCTCGTTTTGTTGCTACTATCGATCAGAGTCGTTCTGCTCTTACGACTCAGCTGGCCCGTAAAATGCGGGGTTATCCAGTTCATCCTGTCTGGGATAGTGTACTGAACTGGTTCATCAGCCATGAGAGCGAGGATGAGCTGACAGGGAGGATACTGCAAAGCCTCTTCTATCGGAATGAAACAGAGGATTTGGCGGAAGAGACAAAGGAGCAGCTTTTCCCGAAAAAGGTGAAAGCAAGTGTGTCACGCTTGGAAACCTACTACCGCTGTTCTTATCAGCATTTTGCTAAGTACAGTCTTGGGTTGGAAAACAGACGGACTTACAAGCTGGATGCGCCGGATATCGGACAGCTTTTCCATGAAGCATTGAAGCAGATTACAGATTGGGTACAGCTGGATGGCCGGAATTATGCGCAGCTTAACCGGGAAGATGCAACAGGATATGCGAAACGAGCGATGGGCAACCTCGCACCTGTACTGCAGAATCAGATTCTCCATAGCTCCAACAGGTTCAAGTATATCCAGCAAAAGCTTCAGGAAATTATCGCACGTGCTGCCTACACGCTGAGTGAACAGGCGCGGCAAAGCAAGTTCTCTCCAGTTGGGCTTGAGCTTGACTTCGGGGAAAATCAGACACTGCCGCCGATTGAGATCACGCTGCCAAATGGCTATGAAGTACAGCTCAGAGGACGTATCGACCGCGTCGACAAAGCAATCGATCAGGAAGATCTGTTTCTTCGTATTATCGATTATAAATCCAGCAGCAAAGCGCTGAACCTGACAGAAGTCTACTATGGTCTCGCGCTCCAGATGCTCGCTTATCTGGATGTTGTTCTGTCTCATTCGGAGCAGTGGCTTGGTCTCCAGGCGACCCCGGCAGGTGTATTATACTTCCATGTGCATAATCCGCTGATTTCGCAATCGAGCAGATCACAGGTGGATATTGAGGACGAGATATTCAAGAAGTTCAAGATGCAAGGCATGCTGCTGGAAAACGAATCTGTTGCCCGTATGATGGACACGTCATTGGAATCAGGTATGAGTAAGATCATTCCGGCAGGCCTGAAAAAAGATGGTGCATTCCGAGCTGGTTCCCAGACGGCAGATCAAGACACTTTCCATGCTTTGCAGCAGCATACTAGATTTTTAATGGAGCAAGCTGGACTGGATATAACAAATGGCGGAGTGCATTTGAATCCTTATCGCCATCATGATAGAAGTGCTTGTACGTTTTGTGATTTCAAGGCAGTGTGTCAATTCGACGCATCACTTGCCGGTAATAAATATCGTGCAATAAAAGATATGAAGGATGAAGATGTACTGAATAGCATCAAGAAGGAGGTGGAACGACATGGTAATGTGGACTGACGAACAACAGCTGGCTATTGATGCCAAAGGACATGATATCTTAGTCGCAGCTGCAGCAGGTTCAGGTAAGACGGCTGTTCTTGTTGAACGAATTATCCAAAAGCTTGTAAATCAAAACGATCCGGTTGATATCGATCAGCTGCTAGTCGTGACTTTCACGAATGCAGCTGCACAAGAGATGCGCAGCCGGATTGGAACAGCTCTTGAAAAGGCTTT
Source organism: Terribacillus sp. JSM ZJ617 (assembly GCF_044383785.1). Taxonomy (NCBI): domain Bacteria; kingdom Bacillati; phylum Bacillota; class Bacilli; order Caryophanales; family Bacillaceae; genus Terribacillus; species Terribacillus sp. JSM ZJ617. The sequence continues at coordinate 180,690 of NZ_JBISEQ010000003.1, forward strand.
GGAGGCAAACCCTTCTTCTCAGTATCTTCGTAAGCAGTTGTCATTGCTGCAGAATGCGTCTATTTCCACGCTCCACTCGTTCTGCCTGGATGTTGTACGCAAATATGCGTATATGCTGGATTTGGATCCAGGTTTCCGTATTGCAGATGACTTGGAAGCGGATCTGATTCGCCAAGAAGTAATTGGGGAGCTGCTGGAAGAATGGTACGGTAAGGAAGGCGAGGAGCAAGCAGCTTTCTTTGGCGTAGTTGATCGTTTCAGCAATGACCGCAATGACCTGGAAGTGGAAGATCTTATTCTGAAGTTATATGATTTCGCTACCCAGAATCCATATCCGGAGGCTTGGCTGGATCAGATGGCAGAGCTGTATAATGTGTCTGCTATCCAGGATGAGAATGAACTGCCATGGCTGCAAGTATTGAAACGTGAAGCAAATGATCAGCTGCAGGCGATGCTGCAGGAAGCAGATCAAGGTCTTGCTCTGACACGCGAACCGGATGGGCCGCATCATTACGCAGAAACCTTCGAGGCTGAAAGGAAGTTCATTGCCGAAGCGAAGCACCTTGTGGAAGGCAGCTGGAATGACGCTGTAAGTTTCATAAAAGAGCAATCGTTCGGCAGACTTTCCGGCAAAAAGGTTGAATGTAATGACATGAAAAAATCGCAGGCAAAAGCACTGCGTGATTCTTATAAAAAGAGATGGGGCAAGCTTTCCGGCGATTGGTTTGCTCGAAAGCTTGAAGTCTATTTAACGGATATGCTGGAGCTTTATCCGTCGATCCAACAGCTCGCATTGCTAGTCAAGCAATTCCGCAGCCGTTATCAATTGGAGAAACGGGAACGGGCATTAGTCGATTTCTCAGATCTGGAGCATTTTTGTCTTGAGGTGCTGATCGATGAAAACAGTACACCGGAACAAATCATTCCCTCAAGCATTGCCGAAAGCTATCAGAACCGTTTCAAGGAATTATTATTAGATGAATACCAGGATACAAACCTCGTGCAGGAAACACTTGTTACATTGATTTCTGACCGTTCAGGAAGTGGCAATATGTTTATGGTTGGAGACGTAAAACAGAGCATCTATCGCTTCCGTCATGCTGAACCGACATTATTCTTGAATAAATATAAGGCTTTTTCTGATCCAGAACATCCAGCTATGCGAATTGATTTAGCCAGCAACTTCCGCAGCCGGCAGCAAGTGCTCGACGGAGCAAACTATATTTTTCGACAGCTTTTCTCAGAAGATGTTGGGGAAATGCAGTACGAAAAAGAAGCAGAACTCATCTATGCAAACAAAATGTATGATGACCTGAGACAAGATGATACCGACGTTGAGCTAGTTATTATCAATCGCGACGGTACGGAGGAAGCAGAAGATGCTGACACCGACACCGAAATGGTGGAGGATCTGGAGAAAGCACAGCTGGAAGGGCGAGCATACAGCAGGATGATTCAGCAATGGATCGGTCACGATGGCCACGATGCAATGAAGGTTGTCGATAAATCCACACAGCAGCAACGCGATATTCAATATCGGGATATTGTCATACTGCTGCGCTCCATGACGTGGGCACCGGCAATTGTAGAGGAACTGAAGCAGCAAGGCATTCCAGTATACGCAGAGCTTTCGACAGGTTATCTGGAGGCAATTGAAATAAAAGTGATGATGAGTGTACTGAAAATCATTGATAATCCGCTACAGGACATACCATTTGCTGCTGTTTTGCGATCACCTATCATTGGTCTGAAGGAAGATGACCTTGCCAAAGTAAGACTAGCAGATCAGCGAAGCAGCTATTACGAAGCTGCGAGGGTCTATGTTCGAACGGCGAATGATGAGATTTCTATCAAAATCGAACGCCTGCTGGAGTGGCTGCGCTCCTGGAGAATGGAAGCAAGGCAGGGAGCATTATCAGCATTAATTTGGTCGATCATGAGGGACACAGGCTACTACGACTTTGTTGGCGGTATACCAGGCGGTCGACAGCGTCAGGCGAACCTGCGTGCTCTTTATGATCGTGCCCGAAACTACGAGAATACATCATTCCGCGGACTGTTCCGCTTCGTGAAGTTCATTGAACGTATGGAGGAACGAGGAGACGATCTTGGAGCCGCTAAGGCTTTAGGTGAACAGGAAGACGTTGTTCGGATCATGACCATTCATAAAAGTAAGGGACTAGAGTTTCCTGTTGTCATCACCGGTGCGATGGATAAAACGTTCAATCAGCAGGATCTTCGCAACCGCTATTTGCTGCATAAAGATCTAGGATTTGGCAGCAAATATATTGATCCAGTGAAACGGCTTATGTATCCTACATTGATTTACCATGCATTAAAGGCAGAGAAACAGCGGGAATCATTGGCAGAAGAAATGCGTGTGCTTTATGTTGCTTTGACACGTGCAAAGGAAAAACTGGTCATGGTCGGCAATGTCGCATCATTGGAGAAAAAGCTGCAAAAGTGGCGTCAAATTGCTGATCATCCGTCATGGGTGCTGCCGTCGCATTACCGACTGGAAGCAACATCCTATTTGGATTGGGTGGCACCTGCGCTAATGCGTCATGAACAAGCGATGGAACTGAGAGCAGAAGAGCTATCACAGCACCTGCCGACAGAAATCACAGCAGATAGTTCCCAGTGGCGAATCCGTATCCAAGAAAGCAGAGACTATCTAACTTCTGATGAACAGGAAGAAGAAGCAAACCAAGAGCTGCTTCAACGTATCACTGACTGGAATCCGGGTGAAGAGGATCCGGATTGGAAGGAAGAAGTGGAAAACCGGCTGACTTATCATTACCTGCATACAGAAGCGACAAAGTTCCGGGCAAAGCAGACTGTGACTGAAATTAAGCGTCAGCGGGAAATACGGGACAGCTACAGTGATAGTGGTATAATGAACCGTATTCAGCAAAGAGCTCCGATTGCCAGCAGACCACGTTTCCTGCAAGAATCAAAGGAACTTACACCAGCAGAACGAGGCAGTGCAGTCCATGCTGTTTTGCAGCAGCTTGATATCCGAAAGGAATGGGATAAGAAGAAGCTGGAGGAGTTCCTGCTAGAATTGGTAGATAAGGAATTTTTACAGCAGGATGCTGCAGCATCAATTGACGTGGAGCGGATACTTGATTTCCTAGAGTCTTCAATAGCAGATCGCATACGCCAAGCTGAACACTTCTATCGGGAAACTCCTTTTACACTGGCACTGCCTGCGAATGAACTGTACAACGACTGGACAGGTGCAGCTTCTGACAGGGTAGTCGTTCAGGGAGTGGTCGATCAGATTCTAGTGGAGGAAGATGGACTTGTGCTCCTGGATTACAAAACGGATACACTTTACGGAGAAGATCCGAATAGGAGAGCAGAAATTCTCACAGAGAAGTACCGGGTTCAGATTGAACTTTACGCTAAGGCAATTGAACGAATTTGGAAGAAACCGGTCAAGGAAAGCTATCTATACTTCTTTGATAAAGGCCTCTTGCGACGAGTATAAGAAAAGGAGACAGCAACATTGCTGTCTCCTTTTTCATTTTGGCTGGAGATGTCTTTCCAGCGGGTAATAATCTTTTGCATGGCCGGTAACTTCTGCTAATTGTTTTAGATATTCCAGTAAGCGAATTCGGTCTGCCTGGAAGAAAGCAGAATCTGAGATATGGAGAATTGTGTCTTGGGCGAACTCCCATATTATAGGGAAGTTCTTTTCAGATATAGTATCAGTCATCCGGATGAAAACTTGGATCATTTCCACTATCAAGAGATAATCTTTTTGAGTATAGTGCCGAATCCGTCCGAAACCTTCATGTAGATACGTAGAAAAAGTGACGGTATTATAAACGACTCTTGTCTGTTCCTCTTCATCCTGCAAATAAGGGTGGAGTGTGGTAGATGCATCGATGTTAATCATCAGATCTGCCATTTGATGAAACGTATTGATAGCGGAGGTTGGATCATCATTTCCAATCGACTTGATGGCAATTTCACTTAGTTTGTTCATACTCATATCTACATCTTGTATCTCGGATCGTTTATGCCCGATTTGGATGAGTTTGCTGTACTTCTCGATTTGCACATCCTGCGCTCCGGGTCCGCGATAGCTGAACAAACGATTGCCTTTCAACACGAAGTCACCTGCTTTGGCATCCATCCTTATGACGACATCATCTTTCTTTGCCTGTTTGATCATATCCACAAAGTTAATCAGCTGTATATAACCGGAATTAGATGCTTTGCAAGTGTATCCTGTGTAATCCTCAAATGTATAACCAGGTTCATCACAGCGGTACGGCTCCAGCTCATCAATTAAAGTCGATTGGATGATCCTTTCCGACTCGCTTTTCATGGCATCCACAATATTGTGCAGTTGCATCCATGTTGTTGTATGGTTTACAAATAAAGCAAAACCGATAACTGCCGCCAGTGTGACAAGCGTACACGCGATCGGCACAGCCGTAAAATAATCGCGGGAACTGTTCGTGACAAACAGGAAGGAAATGAGCATAAACACAAAGCTTCCATAAAAAAGCCCAAGAATATGCTGTGTCGTCCTATCGGAGATAAAATTGAAAAGCATGCGCGGCGAATACTCTGAACTGAAACTTGTTAAGACTACTAGGATCGAGTTCAAAGTATAAGCTGCCAAAAGCAGTGTACCGCTGACTAATACACTCACGAGAGTACCAGTATTCGAAGCAGAAGCATTGAAGAATCCCGTTGTTTTAGTTGGTAAATCAAAATATAGATCCAACAGCAGTGGAATCGCTACGAGAAGAAGCGTTCCTGCGATATAGATTGTCGGCATCATCCAAAGATTAAGCTGCGCCTCATGCTTGCGCTGACGCTTTGTCATATGTAGATATTTTCGTAAAGGTCTCGGTAAAAGTTTGATAAGCATATAGGACGCCTTTCTACTTGAGTTTGATCATTGCATTTTACCCTACATTTAGAAGCGGCAAACACCAGGTTTCCATATGAATACCTAGCTGATCATGCGGGTAGAGTAAGGAAAGGAAGGAGTGGTACGATGGCTGACATCAAACAAGAAAAAGGGCGATTTTATATCGGAAATAGTGACCAGCCTGATGCAGAGGTGACATTCACAGAATCTGATGATATTGTCATTGAACATACTATGGTAATAGAGGATAAGCAGGGCGCAGGTATTGGAAAGCAATTGATAGATCGAGTCGTAGATTATGCAAGAGAACAAGAGAAACAAATTGTGCCGGTATGTACATTTGCACATGAGATATTGAGTACTGATAAAAAATACGACGGGGTTTGGGAAGGCCCGCTATAAAAAGAGTGGCTCGCATAGTGCGAGTCACTCTTTTTTAGTTGTTGATATATTTTTCGTAAACTGCGCCGAAATCATGTGCATGATATTTATGTTTGGTAGATGTCAGCCATTCGAAGCCGAATTCAGTCAATTTCTGGTACGTTTCATCCAGCGTACCGTCTGTATAACGTGATTGCTGGAGTATGGCTGCTGCTTTATCCAGACTTGTATGTGCCATATCTGTAAATAAGCCGTTTTCATAATTGATCTCTGCAATGCGCAGCAAAGCTTTATATAAATCCTTAAGCTGATCGATCTGGTCTTTCTTAACATCGATACTGATTACCTGATTATCGATGGAAAATTTAATTTCGATATCCAAATCCACTTTACCCGCTGTTTCCAAATACACGTTACTGATGCGATGCTGCATATATGGGTAACGGCGAAGCGTACGTTTGGAAGAAACGGCGCTTTCACCGTCAACATGGATGATGGAGAGATTTGTAAAGCAATACTCATCCTGTTTCGTTTTAATCAAAAAGTAGATTTTTTCGTTATTTTCATTCATGACATAATCATCAGCATCCGTCTTATCGTAATCACTTGGAGGAATGATCTTGCCGATATCAGAGAGACCTAGAGCATCAGAAGCTAGTTTCTTAAACATAAATTAACCCTTTCCGCTATGTAGCATGTGATATACTAATTTTAGCAATTTTGACAGAGAGCATCCATATTAATTTTGTAAATGATGCATCTGTACTAAGCGAGAGGCGGAATGAGATGAAAGAAAAAATAAGACCTTTGCCACAGACAAAACGGCTGCATTGGATCGACGCAGCAAGAGGGGCGGCCATACTGGGTATCTTCATGGTAAATGCACCTTCATTCGGTTCTCCCTATTATATGCCAGGAATTGATTCACCTGAATGGGATTCGCCACTTGATACCTTTCTGCTAGGCGGCATCGATATATTCTTTCAAGCTAGTTTCTACACGTTATTTTCCATATTATTCGGGTTCGGCATGCAGCTTATTTTCGATAGCCGGAAACGCGACGGCATCAAGCCAGGCTGGTTCCTAAGCAGAAGGATGTTAGTGCTGCTGGGACTTGGAGCAATCCATGCATTTCTTATTTGGCATGGCGATATTCTTTTTACATATGCAATTATTGGATTATTGCTTATTCCATTCCTTTACACACCGAGATGGGTTTTGCTGACGATGATTCCGGTTTTGCTTGTTCCTGTGGTTCTGCTGCTTACGGTTTCAACTCTGGCATTATCAATGCTTGGAGAAGGAATGGATGAAATGCTGTCCAGCACGATGGATATAACAAGCAAGCTGACTGCTTATGGCAATGGAACATACACTGACATCCTGCAGCAGAACATCGCGGACTGGTCAATGTCGAACGGAGTCGGGGGCATAATCGTAGGTATATTTATGCTGCTGCCATTAATGCTTCTAGGTGCATATCTTGCGCGCACGAAGCTGCTTCATGACCCTTCAGCAAACCGACGCAAGCTCATTTGGTTCACTATTATTACTGGATTCCTTTTTCTTGTTCTTAAAGCAGGGCCATACTTAATTGGTGCTCCGCTTTGGCTGAGTTATGCTCAGGATTATATCGGCGGTCCAGCGTGTGCACTTTTTTACCTTTCTTTGATAACGCTACTATCAAATCTCCCTGTATTCAGCTGGATTGCACGTCAGTTAAGCTATGTCGGGCGCATGTCTTTGTCCAATTACTTATTCCAGTCTGTATTGATGTTCGTTTTGTTCTACGGTATCGGCTTCGGCTTATATGCAGAATTTTCCCTGCTAGGCTTTGTTTGCTTTGTTATTGGCGTCTTTGTAATTCAAGTTGTGCTAAGCCGTGTATGGTTCCGTTATTTCACCTTCGGACCTATAGAATGGCTGTGGCGCATACTGACATATGGGAAAATTCAGCCGCTTCGGAAGAAAAACGAACAGCGTGTGTCTTGATGCGGCAATAATGGGAAACATGGTATGATGTACGGGTACATAATAAAAGGAGGCGCACCATGGACGGAATGATACTTACACATATAATAGGCTGGGGACTCGGTCTTCTGCTCTTCTTCTTTGCGCTTGTTCTTTATAGCGAGAAGAAAGTAAAGCAGGCAACAATTCCGCATATGATTCTGCGGCTTGATTATCTGCTCATCCTTTATACTGGATTTGTTCTATTATGGAGATATTTTGACGCATCTGGATCTTCCTTTACTGTCCAGGCGGTCATTAAGGGAATTGCAGGGCTGATCGTCGTCGTCTGCATGGAGATGATTCTCGTGAAACTGAAGAAGGAAAAGTCCGCAAAAGCTTGGTGGATTATCTTCTTCATCGCGCTAGTCATTACATTATTGCTTGGCTTTGGTATCCTTCCGATGGGATTCCTGCCATAAACCTGCCTACTAAGGCAGGTTTTTTTCTTTTGCTCACGTTTAGCGCCACTTTTCATATGTTGTAGAAGTAACGGCTTAATATATGACTTAGGCGAGAAAAGGAGTAGAGCGGGCATATGTGCGGTATAACCGGGTGGGTTAATTTCAAACGTAATCTGGAGCAGGAGAAACCTGTGATCCAAAAAATGGCTCAGACATTATCGAAACGGGGTCCGGATGAGTACAACGATTGGGGCGCACCACATGTCCTGTTCGGTCACCGGCGACTGATTGTAGTAGATGCTGCAGGAGGCAAACAGCCGATGCAGTATACTGATGAGCGCGGGACTTATACATTGATTTATAATGGTGAGCTTTACAACACAGAAGATATTCGGAAGGAATTGAAGCAGCGTGGATGGTCCTTTCAAGGCCATTCTGACACGGAAGTGCTGCTTAAGAGCTATGTTGAGTGGCAGGAAGCATGTGTCGAGAAATTCAATGGGATATTTGCATTCGCTATTTGGCACGACAAAACGGAAACCCTCTTTTTTGCAAGAGATAGATTAGGTGTAAAACCACTCTTCTATATGGAACAGGATGGCGGGCTGTTGATCGGTTCAGAACTGAAAGCGATTCTTGCTCATCCAGAAGTGGAAGCAGTGCTTGACAATGAAGGGGTTTCAGAAATCTTGGCGCTCGGTCCGTCTCGGACACCTGGGCATGGTGTTTTCAAAGGCATAAAGGAATTGCGGGCAGCTCACATAGGGAAATTCGATCGGAACGGTTTGAAGCTGACTCGGTATTGGAATGTGGAAAGCAGAGAGCATACAGATTCTATAGAAGAAACTGCTGCAAAAGTAAGGGAATTACTTACAGATTCTGTCATACGGCAGCTTGTATCGGATGTACCGCTCGGCACCTTTCTTTCAGGCGGAGTTGATTCTAGCGCAATAACCGCTATTGCAGCGAATCACTATAAGGAAACAGGCAAAGGGCAGCTTTCGACATTCTCGATCGATTTTGATGGAAACGATACGTTTTTCAAGAAAAGCGATTTCCAGCCGGCTAGCGACCAGACATTTGTTATGAAAATGCAAAAAGCATTTGGTACGAATCATAAGACACATGTGATGGATAATCTATTATTAGCTGGCTCACTAAAAGAAGCGACCATTCTCCGTGATCTGCCTGGTATGGCGGATGTCGACGCCTCTTTATTCTGGTTCTGTGAACGAATCAAGGAGAATGTGACGGTGGCATTATCAGGCGAATGCGCAGATGAAATCTTCGGCGGCTACCCGTGGTTTTATAGAGAGGATGACTTGAACAGAGAAGGCTTCCCTTGGATTCGCTCGGCCCAAGTCCGTAACAGTCTGCTAAAGAAGGAATGGCAGCATGACCTTGATTTGCATGGCTATATGCTTGATAGATATCAAGATACAATTGATGAAACACCACTGCTGCCTGGTGAGGAAGCCGAAGCAGCAAAACGGAGGCAGATGTTTTATTTGAATATGCATTGGTTCATGCCGACATTGCTCGATCGAAAGGACCGGATGAGCATGGGAGCAAGTTTTGAAGCCCGAGTTCCGTTTAGTGATCATCGATTGGTGGAATATGTTTGGAACATCCCGTGGGAAATAAAGACGTATGGCAATAAGGAAAAGGGCATACTTCGAAAAGCACTCGAAGGAATTTTGCCGGATGAAGTACTTTATCGGAAGAAAAGTCCATATCCAAAAACACATAATCCGGTTTATACGGCTGCTGTCGTGCAGTGGTTGGAAGAAATCCTTCGGGATGATGATGCGAGGTTATTTGACTTATTTGACCGGAAATCCATTGAGGCACTTGTCAAAAGTAAAGGTCAGGATGTGACTGCTCCGTGGTTCGGTCAATTGATGACCGGTCCGCAGTTGCTTGCGCATCTAGGACAGATTGACTTTTGGCTGCGACATCATGATGTGAAGATTCGTGTATGACTTTAGGGGCTATATTAGCTCCTTACATAATAAAACTATTTTCATCCAGAGTGATTTCGGCTATAATGATTCGCGGGCTTAGCGCAGGAATAGCTTTCAGCCGTTCTGCGCAAGCTTTTTAATGTATGGGACTTTAAGGAGGTACATAATTGTTCTATTTTGAAGTGAAACGTATTGTGGTAGTTATATTCGGAGCCTTGCTCAATGCGGTGGCACTGAATTTCTTCCTGATACCTGCAAGTGTATATGGCAGCGGCTTTACCGGAGCTGCACAGCTCTTATTCGATTTCTTTGCCCAAGTTCTTGGCATCACCTCAATCGGTACAGGGATCTGGCTTTTCTTATTGAATATCCCCGTAGCGATTCTAGGATGGATGAAAGTGGGCAAAGGCTTTACCATTTATAGTCTCTTTTCAGTTGCTTGTATGACAGTTATGCTTGAGCTGCTTCCGATTCATGCTCTATCGGATGATATTATCCTGAATGCTGTATTCGGCGGCGTTATTGCTGGTGTCGGTGTTGGACTGACATTAAAATGGGGTGCTTCTACTGGAGGAATGGATATTGTCGTCATGATTCTGTCTCGTCTGAAGGATAGACCTGTTGGCACGTATTTCCTACTGTTGAACGGGATCATCATCATTTTGGCAGGTGTCCTCAATGAACCGGCGAATGCCTTGTATACGCTAGTCACCCTGTATGTCTCGACTCGAGTAATCGATGCGATTCATACCCGCTATGAGAAGGTGACTGCAATGATTGTCACAACAAAGGCGGACGAGCTATCTAAAGCGATTTATAATAAAATGGTACGAGGTATTACGATTATTCCAGTCCGAGGTGGTTACACACAGCAGGATAAAAATATGCTGATGCTCGTTATCACCCGATATGAATTGTATGATTTGGAACATATTATTAAAGAAGTGGATCCATCAGCTTTCATGAACGTTGTAGAGACAGCTGGTATCTATGGATTCTTCCGTAAAGATAAATAAAAGCTGAGGAGCATTCTGGCTCCTCAGCTTTTTTTAATAGCCTGCTTCTTCCATGACAGCGACGACTTTCGCAGAAAGCTCGTCCCAATCTGCGTTTGGCAGCTTGTTAATTGTAATGAAATTTTGGAAGCCGAAAACATTATCGACACCTTCCACTGTCATTAGCTGATTCATGATAGCGTACTCGCTCGTTTGTCCAGGCATGACAGACACACTGCCGTTGCCTTCAAAGATAATTTTATCAGTAGTGAATTTCTTCGCATTCGGATTCGGGGTATTTTCCACTCTTATACTCATGCTATTGGCCTCCTAGCGTCCATACTTACCACTATCATAGCAGATAGAGAACGATTTAAAAAGTGGGAAATAACTTGCTTAAGCAGAAACGGGGTTGGGTAGTGAATAGGTAAAGAGGAGGAATACTCGATGGTGATTCGTATTTTATGCATTGGTGGTATAGCTGGTATTGCGCTGTCAGCCTGGATGTATCTTTGGCAGCAAATAACGGCTATTAAGGTTTATACATTATTGCTTAATGTCGATTTTATCCCTTTTATTCGACAGGTGGATTGGAATGATTATATGCTCAATCTCTTTCACATTATTATTTCCTGGGCAATTGTCCTAGTTTACTTCTTGTCGAAAAAGAAACTAGGGAGAAACAGATGGATAATCGGTATTGGTTTAAGTCTCTGCACTGCCTGTGTTTATTTTCCCTTATCACTTCTAGCCAATCAGCCCGTATCAGCTGTGGATGATTGGTTGGCTATTATTATCTGGTTTTTCGGTCACTTACTATATGGTCTCCTGATAGTAAAACTTACTGATTTATTTTATAATAGTAAATTTTTAGGGAAACAAAGCTGAAGGTTTTTGTTGTGATATAATCAACCTGCAATCTTAGCTATTACACCAAGAGTTAAGTGCTTAATAAAGATAGAGGTGTACAGATTGAAGAAATACCAGGAGATATTTACGACGAAAATTAATGAAAGTTTTGTGATGTTCAAGCAGCAGGACACGATACGAAAAGGAGATTTGTATCAGCTAGTCCATCAAATGAAAGGCACAGGAGCATCTATAGGACTGAATACCTTGTCTGAAGTTGCCGAAGCCCAGCTGATCCGCATAGGGGAAATAGAAGGAGAACGTCTGCCGAAAGATATTTGGATGCCAGTCATAGAGGCAATCGAGGCAGTATTACAGCAGCAGGCTGAACTTCCTGCTAGACCACGGGAACTTATCAGGCAGGAGCCTGTACTGTTAATATCCAGCAATAATGACTGGCTCATGCGAGCGAGAGAGCGTATCGAGAAGGAGGGGCTTCAAGTAATTGTAGCTGCGGACAAAGAACGTGCAATTGCGCATCTTTATGAAGCACATCCACTTATAACACTGGTAGATGGCAGCTGGCGAGAGCATATTACTAAGGAAGATACTGTCTATGTTCAGCAGAAGATGTTTTCCTTTGTTATGTTTATTGGCGGAAATCTTAAATTTGAGGAAAAGCAGCTTTATTTTCGGAATGGCATCACAGATATAATTGATCAGCATGAAGTGGATGAGTTGGTAATCGAAATCATTTTTAATCGTTTGAAACTTTTAGATACGATGGAGCAGCAAGTCATAGTCGATCCACTAACACAAGTATATAACCGCTCATTCTTAGCTGGCTTCCCGGCTGGTCGTGAGTCGGATTTTACATGTGCCGTGCTTGATATCGATAATTTTAAACAAGTGAATGATACATATGGTCATGCTAGCGGTGATATTGTCCTGCGGAATTTTGCTGCCTATTTGAAAGGTGCTGTGAGAGAAGAGGATTATGTCATCAGATATGGAGGAGAAGAGTTTCTTCTGCTCATGCCAGGCATTAAGGGCGAACTGGCAGCAAGCCGCTTGCGCAAGATCCTAGAGGGCTACATACACCAGCCGCATGAGTTGGCTCAGGCAACTATCTATACATCCTTTACAGCTGGAGTGGCATCGATAGTAAGTGATGAACAATTATTGCTGGAGCAGCTGATCGAGCAAGCAGACCAAGCGCTGTATTACGGAAAACGTAACGGAAAGCAGCAAGTAAATGTTTACGAATCTTGTCATCATAATATGGGAGAAGAGCCTTACAAATCTCTTTATCTATCGGTAGTAGATGATGATACTATCATTCGTTCCTTGCTTCAGGACAATCTGGAAGGCTTACAGATGGATGGGGGTACCGTGTTCAGCTAAGAGCTTTTGCAGACGGTAGCTCTTTGTTAGACTCCGATTGGATCAGACAGGCGGGCAAGCACATTGTTCTCCTTGATGGTGTTATGCCGGATATGGATGGACTCGAAGTGCTGTCAGCTTTACGCACATATTCAAACGAAAAGAATTTGTTCGTTATGATGCTGACAGGCAGGCAGGATAACCAGGATGTAGTGAAAGCGCTGGAGCTTGGAGCGGACGACTATATGACAAAGCCATTTCATGTCGAGGAAGTGGCAGCCAGAATCAAAAGACTGACGCTCCGCACCTAAGAGGGGGAAATAAGATGGCAAGAATATTAGTGGCTGACGATGAAGAGGTATTGCGTATGTTAATTACTGATACTTTGGAAGATGAAGGTCATGAGATTGAGAATGCAGTTGATGGAAACGAAGCACTGCAAAAAATGCAATCAGAAATCTTTGATTTGGTGATTCTGGATAATATGATGCCCGGCAAGACAGGAATTGAGGTAGCCCAGTCGCTTTCAGCAGATTGGAAACGGAAATGTCCGATCATTATGCTGACGGCCAAGACACAGCAGGCTGATATTGAAGAGACGAAAAGAGTGGGAATTCCTTATTATATGGCGAAACCGTTTAGTCCAGCTCAGCTGATTTTGTTAGTAGAGGACATACTTAATGCCTAATTACTTTCGAAAATCGATTAAGAGGCAGTTTCTTTATATTCTTTTCTTTGTTCTGCTGGCAACGATGATAGGCATTGCAGCCTTCTTTTATATGCATTATTCCACCAATAAGCAATATGAGAAGGAGCGGAATGTTTTGGTAGAGAAGCGAGGCGTTCTGCAGAATATTAAATCCGACTTCAGTGACATGGTATTCCATATGCGTGGCTATGCTCTTTATACAAATGATCAGGAAAGACAAAATGCAGAGAAATCCCACATATCGCTAGAGGATAACCTGGCTAAGCTAGGAACATTTGATCTTTCCTTGCAAGAACGTGAGAATCTGGCACGTCTCCAGAGTTTTGAGGCTATCTATTGGGATACCTATTATCCAGAGCTGCAGGAAGCTATTGAGTCAGATAATCTGCAGGTCATTACAGGTGATGTAGCAGATGAGCGGATAGACGAAATCAATGATATTCTGCGTGTTACAGAAAACTTGAGACAGCATAACGAGGATGCTGTAACCGAATTGCATGATGAATTCATGGGGGATAACACGCGGGAATCTTATATGCTGTTTCTCTTTGTCCTGCTTATATTCGGTATATTGTTATTCTTTAACCGACAGTTCACTCGGAACATAGGAAAGCCTTTGTATGATTTATCAAATGCTTCCTATGACGTAGCGCAAGGGAAAAATGTAACTATTGCGCCGCTTGAGCGAAATGATGAAATTGGTATTCTGTCGGATGCATTCCGGGATATGACGAAGCGTATTCGAAATCGGGAGCAGAATCTTTCCGAAAAGAATACGAAACTCACTGAACAGCAAGAACAGCTGGAGAGCTTCGTCAATGATCTGCGTAATTTGAACTGGGCATTGAATGAATCTTCGATGGTAATCGTACTGGATAACAAAGGGATAGTTACGCAGGTTAATGAGAATTTCAGTTCCATTTCTCTGTATCCGGAGAAAGAGCTAATCGGAAGGAGTCTTCTTGGGATTATCGCGCATGAAGAGAATACGACAGACATCAGGACAGTTTTTCCTGAGCTGTTTAAGGGTCACGCTTGGAGTGGCACATTGGAACATCTGAAAAAAGATGGTTCAAGCTATTGGGTCCATGCCACAATTGTGCCGTATTCAGATGAAGACAAGGTGATAGAACAGCTTATCGTGATCGAACAGGACATTACTCGAATTGTAGAGACTGAGAAGATGCTCCGAGACTCATTGCGCGAGACCGAGGAGACAAAGCAAGGTATCGAACGAATGAATCGAATGAATAATACTTTATCCGTTACGATGGAGAAACAGGCACTCCTGGATACGATCATGAAAGAGTTAGCTGCTCTTTATCGGTATGATCATGGAGTCATTTTCATGACAGAGACTCCTGAGTGGGCTGCAATTGGGATTGCAAAACAATTTGAAGAGCCGGTAGCTGCGCATTTTCAGACTGTGATTCAACGTCTGGAAGGAAATCCAGTACCATTTGTACTTGAAAGGCAAGCTGACAAAGGGGAAGCAGGTTATCGAGAAAACGGAATTTGTGAGGACCTGCATATTCCAGTGCAGAACTCTGCTGGAGAGCTGGTTGCAGTATTTATCTGTACAAGGTTCAAGCGTCCATTCCATGAGTCAGAACAGAGAGAATTGAATTGGATACTGAGACGACTCAGCTTATTCCTAGATAAGATCGAATCCTATGAGCTGACTGAATATAATAGACAGCTTAATCAGGATATCATCGATAATGTGAATGAAGGAATCCAGTTTGTCAGCAATACAGGCGAGCTACTGCAGTATAACGCCAATTGGCAGGCATACCTGCAGCTTGATGCCGTGCAATCCCGCCGGGACGCTTGCAATGATTATACGAGTTGGATGGAGTATAGCAGTGTATATATCGAGAACAAGGAAGAATACGAAACATATGTGAAACAAGCCATCTTCGAGGGGGAGCAGCCTGCGGGCGGACTGCGGCTGCGTGTTAGCGGCATGCAGAACAAAATACTGTTGCTCTATCATGTATCTATTAAACGACATGATGAGAAAATCGGTACCCTTTTTGTTTACCGTGATATTACTGCGGAATATGAAGTAGATCAGATGAAATCAAATCTTGTTAGTACGGTCAGCCATGAACTAAGAACACCGCTGGCAAGTGTACTCGGCTATACAGAGCTGATGATCACCAAGGATCTGAAACCTGAGCGCCAAGCGAGATACTTGCAAACGATTCATCAGGAAGCGACAAGGCTGACGAACCTGATTAATGATTTTCTGGATTTGCAGCGCATGGAAGCAGGAAAGGAAGAATATGTGAAAGAAAAACAGCCTTTCACACCAATTGTAGAGCAGGTGATCGAGAACTTCCAATCTACAAACACCAATCATAATCTTGTTCTTCAGCAAAATAGCGCTTACGATCATGTGAGTGTTGATCGGGACAAAATGATCCAGGTGCTGACGAATCTGCTCAGTAATGCTATTAAGTTCTCTCCGGATGGCGGAGATGTAGTCGTTTCTGTTCAGCAGCAGGAGCATCAGCTTTATGTCCATATTTCGGACGAAGGTATCGGCATACCGGATCAAGAACTGGGGCGACTGTTCCAGAAATTCAATCGACTTGATAATTCCAGCAGCCGTAAAATTGGGGGTACTGGATTAGGTCTTGCAATTTGCAAAGAAATCGTTGAAGCTCATGATGGAAAAATCATGGTCAGATCAGCGGAAGGTGAGGGCAGTGTCTTTTCAATTGTTTTGCCATTGGTTGAGGCAGATAAGCATTTCCAGTCAGAAGTCGAATGCGGCCGCCAAATAATTCTGCTTGAGGATGATCGCAGTTTAGCGCTTCTTCTGGAGGATGAGTTGAAGGATGCTGGCTTTGATGTGAGCCGATTTATAACTGGAGAGGCACTGATCAAACAGCTGCCGTATTTAAAACCAGCAGCATTCGTAATTGATTTGATGCTTGGTGAAGGTTTGGATGGCTGGGATGTCATTCATGAAATCAAACAGCATCGAGAGCTAAAGCAAATTCCGATTTTTATTTCTAGTGCTATTCAGGAAATGGACAAGGCGAAGCACTATCAAATCAATCATTATTTGATCAAACCATACCCGCCGAATAAGCTGTCGACTGTTATTTTGCAATCAATCCTGCAGCATGGAAACAAAGGATTCATTGCATTTAAAAAGGAATAATATTAAAAAAGGCAGATCCGAAAAACGGATCTGCCTTTTTTTTGTTACTGGTTGAACTTCTGCTCGAAGTCCTGCAATTGCTGCTTTTCTTCTGCAGATGCATCGTTGTATGCAGATTGGATAGCCTCTTGCGCTGTTGCAGAGTCATCCTGGCTTGGTTTATTAGTCAAGCCCTGCACTTTTTTCTTGGCTCTCTCGAAGAAGTTTTCCATCCTAAAACCCTCCATTATGGCTTTCTGATTGATGCTTCTTCACACTATCGCTGAAACGTTCGCGGTAGACGAAAACATCGTCATGCTGCCTCACCGATTGCGCTCCTTGACTTGTGAACCGTTTAGATTTACTTCTCTTACTCATTCGTTACCCCTCCGAACGTCTAAAGAAGTAAAAGCATAACCGGCTTTACCCGATTACGCTTTTATTTTGCTCCTTGCACGCAGGAATTATGATTTGTAAAAATTGTTAATTTGCCGGAACTTCGAGCTTTAGATAAGAATGAAGGAAGGATGCAATGCCATCCTCCATATTCGATCCTGTTGTATAGTTTGCGATTTCCTTCAATGGTCCGATTGCATTGCCCATTGCAACTCCTGCACCAGCATACTCAATCATTTCTAAATCATTGTCTTCGTCACCGAAGGCGATGATGTTTTTCTGCGGTATATCATAGTAATGGGAAATTTTCTGCAGTCCGACTGCTTTACTCAGACCTTTGCGAATGATTTCGATGATGTGGTATGGTGCACCCCATCGTCGATGCTCAATTACTTCAGCATGCTCTTTTTCGAGCGACTCCCGTATGGAAGCAACTTGGTTTTCGTGCGGATAAATGAGCAAGGAAGTTGGATCATCTTGCAATGCCTGCTTCAAGCTGCCGACTTTAATCGGATCATCTTCTTCCTCCAAGTGGAACAAATCCAGTAAGTATTGGTCGAAGCGATCGATATATACATCATCCATCACTTCTGCAATGATATTTTTCACATCAAGTTTATTGCATGTGTCCACGATTTTACGTGCAGTACGGACCGGCATAGGGGAGTGGACAGCGTCCCATTTTTTATCATCCGGATGATGGATGAGCGCTCCGTTGAAATTCACCATCGGGGTAGTGAGCCCGAGTTCACGATAATATGCCAAGGAAGCACGGTGCGGTCTTCCTGTTGCGATAACGACAACATGACCAGCATGTATTGCTGCCGCTATGGCTTGCTTGTTCTTTTCTGAGATGTGTTTGTCATCTGTTAAAAGTGTTCCATCTAAATCAAGTGCTATCAAATGTTTTTCCATTTATTATCACCTCTATATTGTACATTATAGTGTATCCTTCTCTTACGTATCTGTAAAGAAATCGTCAAGACGAAGGAGTTTCGATTTACAAAAGCTGCCTGGACATACTAAGATGAAGCAGTAGGTAATGGAAAACGTTGAAGAGGATGAAGTAAATGATCGTCATTAAAGAAGAAGTTTGGAACGAGGTGCCATTGCTTCGAATAGAGCAAGCAGGTGCTGAAGATCAAGAACTTCCTGTGTTTACATATTTCCATGGTTTCACTAGTGCCAGGGAACATAATCTTCCTATTGCGTACATGCTCGCTGAAAAAGGCTACCGTGTGCTTTTGCCGGATGCTCTTCACCATGGTATACGAGAAGACGGTGTTAGCAACAATAAACGCCAGATGGAATTTTTCGCAATCGTAAAGGAAAATTTATATGATTTACAGCAGATTCATCAGTATGCATCTGAAAAAAGCTTAATACAGAATAATCGCTTTGCAATTGGCGGTACAAGTATGGGTGGTATCACGGCTTGTGCTGCGCTGACACAATTTGAGTGGATCCAGGCTGGTATGGTAATGATGGGATCTCCAAAGATTGCAGCATTTGCCCGCGGTATGGTGGATGCGGTAAAGAAATCCGGTGTTGAAATGAATATACCGGAGGAAGAATTGGAGCAGTTGTTTACCTCTCTTGAGAGTATCGATCTATCCCTGCATCCGGAGGCAATTGGAGATCGGCCAATGTTCTTCTGGCATGGTGATCAAGATCCTGTTGTTCCGTATATACATTCCCGCAGTTTCTATGAGATGCTGGAATACGAAGCCGTAGATCAGGAGCAGTTCACGTATGTTACGGAAGCGGGATCCGGACACAAGGTTTCCAGAAAAGCGATGCTTGCTGGAACGGCATGGCTGGTGAAGGTACTGTAGCAGTTTATTTCTATTTTGACGAAAATATGTTTAAATAGATGCAGACAAACAGTTTCTTGAACTGGGATAAAGGAGGAGCAGGAATGGATCAAGCGTTGGAAGAGAATATGCTCGGTGCACTGGAAAACGTAATCGACCCTGAATTAGGAATTGATATCGTTAACCTTGGCCTAGTGTACGGAGTAGATATAGATGAAGATGGTACTGGTATTGTTACGATGACTTTGACTGCGATGGGCTGTCCGCTGGCTGGCCATATCGAACAAGATGTCAAACGGGTTCTTATGGATATTCCAGAAGTGAAGGAAACGAAAGTGAATATTGTATGGAGTCCGCCGTGGTCTAAAGACCGCATGTCCCGTTATGCGAAGATAGCGCTAGGGATTCCGGATTAATAAGTAGCCCTCTTGCCCTGCAAGAGGGCTTTTTTTTGCACACAGGACACTTTCCCGGCATAGGCTGAGGGTGTAAAGGGGGAAGGTTCATCGTGACGAATTCTTATGAACAATCACATCCACAGTCCCATCATATGATGGATATGTGTAAGCAGCATAAAAATCAATATGTTATTGTGCAGCTTATGGATGGCTATCAGATGGATGGCATCGTTTTGGATGTGGATGATGAGTATGTCCATCTCGCAATACCTGCAGATGAGCAGTATGATTATGTGGAAGAGGATGACGACGACGATTATCGCAATCCATTTGGATATCCGGGCTACGGATACGGGTACGGATATCCCGGCGGTCGTTTTCGCCGGCTGGTATTACCGCTTGTAGGATTGGCAGCACTCAGTCTTATTCCATGGTAAAAGAAAAAACCTTGCCAAGCGGCAAGGTTTTATTCGTGTTCTTCTCCTTTTGGAAGAACAGCAGATACAGTCCATACACCTAGACTGAAGATGATTGTCATGACGATAACTAGTGACATATCGTATGGATCACCTGACATGCTCGTCAGCACAAACGCTGCGACAGCACTTAGGACGAAAGCCCAAATAATTGTTGCGACAAACCGCATTAGTATCACCTCTATTATTCACACATATACTTCTATCATAGCAGGTTCCGGTCAAAAAGAAAATGATTCTTGTGCAAATCCTCACATGGATAGGAGAAGTGAAATTCATGCATTTCCTCGTTAGTCAGTGTTATTCCTGGGAAGGGTATCATTTAGTCCAGGCATTATTGGAAGATGGCCATGAAGTGTCAGGTCTGCATGGGCAATCCTTATCAGATAGAGAGACGCATTTAAGTATGTATATAGGGCGTCATGCTATGTTCCGCGAAGGAGTGCAGGACACAGAGTATAAAGCGCATGTCAGTTTCTTCGGCACGGCGGACAGAAGTGTTGAAAGCCAATACCATGTAGATATTAGTTATGCTGCAGACGATACTCCTGAACTAGAAAAACAAATTCTGTTACCAATCTTATACGGTGAATGGATGGCAAGAGATGAGGAAGCAGTTCAATGGCATGGCAAACGGATTTTGTTTGATGATGAAGATTTCCTTAGAAATGCACTGCCAATCAAATCTGTGATGCAAACGATTAGCAAGCTGTTATCAGGGGATGGAAGCACGAACAATTATCGTTTTTATACAAAAGAGGTATGTCCGGAGCAGGAAGATCGAGCAGCTATTGCTATCACACGTAATATAAAGGATGATTTATCTAGTTTACACAAACACTATGCACAATTCAGATTCTTTTATGAATAAGCCTGCTCCGTCCAGTCAATTCTTCATTTTTTCTTAATGAATTTTGTCGCGTGGTTTTTTAGGTGTTTTACATATGGAGAGAGCTGCTCATAAGTCTCCATGATTGTGCCTGCTGTCTCCATTAAATTGAATTCTTTTTTCGGTTCCTCTTTTTTTAATTCCTCTCGTTCCGGCTCTGGCTCTGAATTCCTTCTCTTTCCAAAAAGGAATTCATCCATACGTTCGTCTCTTCTCATCACCGCACCTCCATACGTTACAGTATGTTCGCAGACAACGTCTTGTCTATGTCTTTACCTAATTTATTGAAAGGGAAGATAGATTGTTTTTACTTAACAGCTTACAGAACACGAAAAATACGTTACAATATATCTCAGATTATGCACTTTATCATGGTCATTATTATAATTAGACCAGTCAGAACAGCTTCAGCATGATTCTTTGCTGAAGAAGGAGGAAACAACGTATGGAAAAGAAAAGAGTAGTTGTCACGGGACTAGGTGCGGTGACACCAGTTGGAAATGACGCCGCTACAACGTGGCAGAATCTCTTGGAAGGTAAATCGGGTGTGGATGTCTTAACCCGAGTAAATAAAGATGATTACCCTGCGAAGGTTGCAGCGGAAGTAAAAGATTTCAATCCTGAAGATTATATGGAAAAGAAAGATGCAAAACGCATGGATCTTTTCACACAATATGCTGTGGCAGCGAGTAAGATGGCTGTCGAAGATGCGAATCTTGAGATTACAGACGAAAATGCAAATCGCATAGGAGTATGGATCGGTTCTGGTATTGGCGGAATGGGAACATATGAAGAGCAGTTTGAGAAGCTAATGACTAAAGGGCCTCGTCGTGTTAGTCCATTTTTTGTACCAATGATGATTCCGGATATGGCTTCTGGCCAAGTATCCATCCAGCTTGGTGCAAAAGGAATCAACTCTTGCTCGGTTACAGCTTGTGCATCCGGAGCGAACTCGATTGGAGATGCTTTCAAGGTAATTGAACGTGGTGATGCAGATGCAATGATCACAGGCGGATCGGAAGCACCTTTAACAAAAATGGCTTTCGCTGGCTTTTCAGCTGCCAAAGCACTTTCCTTTAATGATGATCCGAAGACGGCTAGCCGTCCATTTGATGCAAACCGAGATGGTTTCGTAATGGGAGAAGGAGCGGGTATTTTAATCTTAGAATCACTTGATTCCGCTTTGGAACGTGGTGCAACGATTTATGCGGAAATCGTCGGCTACGGAGCATCTGGTGATGCCTATCATATCACTGCGCCAGCTCCAGAAGGTGAAGGTGCTGTACGTGCGATGCGTCAGGCAATGGAAGACGCTGGGTTGCAGGCAGATGATATCGACTATGTTAATGCACATGGGACAAGCACAGAGCTAAACGATAAATTTGAAACAGCCGCTTTAAAACAGCTTCTAGGAGATCATGCTTATCAGACAGCTATTTCTTCGACGAAATCAATGACAGGACATATGCTTGGTGCTGCTGGAGCAGTAGAAGCGATTATTTGTGTCAAAGCAATCCAAGACGGTATGATTCCACCAACAATCAATCAGATGGAGAAAGATCCGCTTTGTGATTTGGATTATGTACCAAACGTGAAACGTGAGAAGAAAGTTCGCGCCGCTTTGAGTAATTCCCTTGGTTTCGGCGGCCACAATGCTGCACTTGTATTCAAGCAATATCAGTGATTTAGAGAACCTCCTAATTCTTAGGGGGTTTTTTTATTTTTTCAATCATATAATACAAGAATAAATCTTTGCTGGTTGGTCATAATGTATCCTACTACAAGCCACACGGCACGCGCTCCCTACACCCAATGGTTTTAGCTGCATGCAAGCGCGTACCGGAGTCGGATTAGCAGAATCGAAAAGCAAAGTGAGGGTTATCTATGTTATTTATGCATGATATTTGGGTGAACTGGTTTGAAGGAGAAGAGAATGGCTATAATGTATGCTCCTTTCATGAATGGCGAAAGGAAGACGGCATCGAACTGCTCGATCAGGTACCGCTGCTCTACATAGAAGATGCGCTGTTCGCATACATCGAAAATGATTTGAGGGAGCTTCCAAAGCCAATGTTAGACATGATTCACCGGAAAGCGTTCCTTCGCAAGAATCAAGAGCGAATCGCCATCGACTATGCTTGCATTGTAACGAACGGAAAAGCAATCCTTGCAATCGATACGATGGGGTATATCACGCCTGTCAGAAAAAGCAGGCTAATTCCCCGGCAGGAGCGGCTAGTTTACCAGATGATTGAAGATGCTCATCCCGAAATCTTTAACTGGCAGGAAGAAGAGGAAAAGAAAGAGTACCACATCCTATCCCTGAAACCCGATTTAATGGTTGGACTCACAAGAAAAGAGAGACAGCTGAAGCAGCTTCTAATGATGACGATGGATCAGCTAGAGACGAGTGAGAATTTGGAACAGGTCAGATACTGGCTCACAGAATGGAAACCTGAGGAGTATCATATGAATCGTTCACTAGCATTTCAGGAAGCATGGCAGAAGCTATACGATGGAGTTTCCGTAGGATGGAGCAAGAAGCAAGAAGAGCTATGCGAAAAGATGGTAAAAGGCCAGCCTTTCTACGAAAAACTATGGGAGCTTGAACAAAATGATCAGGCAAAAACTTCATAAAAAATAACCGGCAGTTATCTGCCGGTTATTTTTTATTTTCCGCGACCTAATCCCATCGCTTTTTTTGCTTTGCGTAATGTTTTGTTTGCAACTGCTTGTGCGCGTTCTGCGCCCTTATCAAGCACTTCATCCAAGGCATCGCTTTCCATCCATTCGTAATAACGCTGCTGGATAGGAGATAGCATGTTAACGACTGCATCCGCAACCGCTTGTTTGAATTCACCATACCCGCTGTCTGCAAATTCCTGTTCGCTTTTCTCGATTGTCTTATTTGTCGCGACCGAATAAATTGTAAGCAAGTTGCTGACACCCGGTTTGTTTTCTTTATCATAGCGAACGATGCCCTCGGAATCGGTAACCGCACTCTTGATTTTCTTCTCAATTTGCTTCGGTTCATCCAGTATGAAAATAGAAGCTTTTAAATTCGCATCGGATTTACTCATCTTCTTCGTCGGTTCTTGCAGGGACATGATCCGTGCACCGACTTTCGTGATTTGGATATCCGGTACAGTAAAGATATTATTGAAACGGTTGTTGAAACGTTCTGCTACATTGCGAGTCAGCTCCAAATGCTGCTTCTGATCATCGCCGACGGGAACGATATCCGTATTGTATAGAAGAATATCGGCAGCCATAAGCGGTGGATACGTTAGTAAAGCAGCTGAAACACCATCCTTACCATCGGATTTATCTTTGTACTGTGTCATGCGTTCCAATTCACCAATATAGCTGATCGATTGGATCATCCATCCTAGCTGCGTATGCGCAGGTACTTCGGATTGAATGAAGAGAACGGATTTCTCTGGATCGATTCCAGCAGCTAAATAGAGTGCTGCAAGAGAACGGATCTGCTGCTTCAGCTTCAATCTGTCCTGCGGTACAGTAATCGCATGTTCATCAACAATACAGAAGTAGCATTGGTTCTCTTCCTGCAGAGCAGGAAATTGGCTAAGTGCGCCGATGTAGTTGCCCAGTGTCAAGCTGCCGCTTGGCTGGATACCTGAAAAAATTGTTTTCATCTTAAATCATCCTCCTAAAAAAAGACACAAAAAAATCCATTCGCTGCCTGCATTTGCTGCAGGGACGAATAGACCGCGGTGCCACCCTAATTATCCTTCTAAATGAAGGATCACTTGATGCAGTTAACGCCTGCTTAAACGGCGGGAGCAATCCCGCAGCTCCAAAAACCCAATTTCCGCTACCCATGGTGCTTGTTCCCACCAGCCACAAGCTCTCTTAAACCAGAGGAGTACCGTACTATATTTTCTTCGTCGCTTTTATAATCCTGTTAGTTATTCATTATATGCATCTTGCGACCGGTTTGCAAGCTGGTCTCTCAGATGAGGTAGTAGATCGCAAGGAAGATAAGCATCAGCCCAATTAAGACAGCAGCTTGAAGCTGCATATAGCTTAGGAAAGAACGATTTACCCATTCAGATGGCTCTCCATTCTCTTCTAAGTCGATCATACCTCTGCTCATATACTTACCAAATCTCCTAAAACTTCTTGTTATCCCATCCAGTACTCTTCCTTTTATGACGAACAACAGCAGTGCTACGATAAAATAGAAGAAAGCTACATAGAAGAGGGAGTTTATCAAAGAAAGAAGATTGTGCTGATCTGATAAGAAGAAAAGCAATCCTGTGATTGCTAAGTTAATTATTAATAGAATCAGATTTCTTTTACCAAACAATATACATTACCGCCTTCAAAAGATTATGAACAATTATAGCACAAGTATAAAAATGATAATGGAGAACATTTCTTCCTATTACGTATGATTGCTCATAGGGGTAATTATACTTGGATTTGTGTAAAAAGTATAAATTTAAGTGTGAAATCCGTAAAATAAACTAGTAAATAAGACCTATTTTTTGTTATGAAAATGCAATGTTTTCGCACTTTTGTAAAATTCGTTTAAAATTAGGGGTGCACAAATTGTGAGAAAACTTGTATAATTCTAATTGCGAACAAGTTGTTCGTAGAAAAGTGATAAAATTTAGAATTTTTGGGGAGGTCATGTTTTAACATGAGAAAGTCGAATTGGCTATTGCTTGCACTTGTTTTAGTACTTAGTTCATTCCTTGCTGCATGTTCCGGAGGCTCTGACAGCTCAGGCGGAAGCGGCGGCGGAGAAGGAAGCGGAGATAGCGCTTCAGGCTCTGCTAACGGCGATCAGGTATTCAACCTATTAATCGGAGATGAGATTCCATCTATGGATTCTTCACTTGCGGATGACCAATACGGTATCCAGTGGACTTCCGAAATTCAAGAAGGTCTATACCGTCTAGCAGAAGATGGTTCCCTAGCAGAAGGTATTGCTACTGGCGATCCAGAAGTCAGTGAAGATGGTCTTACTTGGACATTCACACTTCGTGAAGATGCTGAGTGGGAGAACGGTGACCCTGTCACAGCAAACGACTTCGTTTACGCTTGGCAACGAGCGATCAATCCTGATACAGGTTCTGAATACGGTCCATACATGATGGGCGGCGTTATCGAAAACGCTACTGCTGTCAATACTGGCGAAGCAGAACTTGATGAACTAGGTGTTAAAGCAGTTGACGACTATACATTGGAAGTGCAGCTTGAAAAGCCAGTTCCATACTTCGAGTCATTAACTACATTCCCTACATTCATGCCTTTGAATCAGAAATTTGTTGAAGAACAAGGCGATAGCTATGCACTTGAAGCAGAAAACCTGCTTTCCAACGGTCCTTTCAAAATGACTGAATGGAACCATGGAAGCACAATGAAATTCGAAAAGAACGACACTTACTGGGATGCTGAAAATGTTCAGTTAGAAGAAATTAATCTACAAGTAAGTAAAGATATCGCAACTGGTGTTAACCTTTATGACACAGGTGCAGTTGATCGTGCTCCATTAACTGCTGAATTCGTTGATCAGCGTATCAATGACCCTGATTACGTAGCAGTTCCTGATATGGCTTCTTGGTACTTGAAATTGAACCAAAATCGCACAGGCGAGGAAACTCCTCTTGCAAATGTAAACGCACGTAAAGCTGTTGCACAAGCGGTAGATAAAGATGGTCTTGTTAACGTAGTACTGAACAACGGTTCTACTGTATCTAATGGACTAATGCCTAAAGACTTTGTTAAAGGTCCAGACGGTGAAGACTTCCGCGATGCAAATGGTGATCTATTGACTTATGACGCAGAAGCTGCAAAAGAAGCATGGGCTACTGCAAAAGAAGAGCTTGGTCAGGATGAAATTACACTTGAAATCCTTACAGGCGATACAGATACTTCTACACAAATCGTAGATTACTTGAAAGAACAGTTGGAAACTAACTTGGAAGGTCTTACTGTTGACGTATTACAAGTACCATTCCAACAAAGACTTGATCTAGATACTGCTGGAGACTTTGACATTCAAATCTCTGGTTGGGGTCCGGATTACATCGATCCTTACACTTTCATGAACCTATTCATTACTGATGGGGAAAACAACCGTATGGCTTACTCTAGCGAGGAATATGATTCTCTAAATGAACAGGCTGCTACTGAAAACGCGACTAACCCAGAAGCGCGCTGGCAGAATTTCCTAGATGCTGAGAAAGTATTGCTTGAAGATGCTGCAATTGCACCATTGTATCAAGCAGGTAACTCATTCCTTGTAAGTCCGAAAATGAAAGGCGTATTCTCTAACCCAGCTGGTAACGACTTCGAATACAAGTGGGCATACGCGGATAACGCTGCTGCAGAAGAATAAGTTTAAAAATAAACTTATATGAAGTGAATCAGGAAAAAGAGAGTATAGCCCGCTATGGCATATACTCTCTTTTCCATTGGTGATTGTTATCAAATAATGGCGAATTTTGCGACAACTAATTTAGGAGGTGCGCTTGTGGCGCGTTTCATAGGGCAGCGGATCATCTATATGATCATCACGCTTTTTCTAATAGCTACTATTTCATTCGTGTTAATGAAGCTATTGCCAGGATCTCCATTGGCAAATGCAGATAAATTAACAGAAGCACAGCAAGAAGTAATCTTTGAAAAATACGGATTGAATGATCCGATACCAGTACAATATGTTAATTATCTTGGCGGTCTAGTCCAAGGTGACCTTGGTATCTCTTTCAAATATGATAATCGTCCAGTATCAGACATTCTTAGTGATCGAATTGGGCCGTCCGCTCAACTCGGTATCCAAGCATTGATTATCGGGACAGTTGCCGGTATACTGCTAGGTTTGATCTCGGCTATCTATCATAATGGTATAACGGATTATCTATCTACAATTGTTGCAGTTCTAGGTACTTCTATTCCTTCTTTCGTGTTTGCCGGACTGCTGCAGTTCTTTGTTGCAGTAAAATGGGGTATCCTTCCAGTAGCAACATGGAATGGCTTTGAATACTCGATATTGCCAACAATAGCCTTAGCTATTTTCCCAATGGCTACTTGTGCGAGATTCATGCGGACAGAGATGATTGAAGTTTTAAATGAAGATTACATTACTACAGCAAGAGCGAAAGGCTTAGCTGGTTCTGCTATCATCTTCAAGCACGGTATCCGAAATGCTTTGATTCCTTTGATTACAATTCTAGGACCACTGGCTGTAGGATTGCTTACAGGTACACTTGTTATTGAGCAAATCTTCTCAGTTCCTGGAATTGGCGAACAATTCGTAACATCAGTTACTTCGAATGATTTCCCTATCATTATGGGTACGACAATGTTCTTCGCAGTCGTGTTTATTGTAATGATATTGATCATCGATATCTTGTACGGATTGATCGACCCTAGAATTAGGCTTTCTGGAAAGGATTGAGATGATGGAAAATCGAAGAAAAGAACTGGATAAAAACCTTTTCCGTCCTGCCGACCGCACCGAAGAGCAAAGCGACGTTATAGCTCGTAAAAGTACTACACTTCTACAGGATGCAGTAAGAAGCCTGCGGAAAAATGTATTTTTCATGATTTCGCTGTTTCTATTGCTTGTTATCGTTTTGATGAGTATCTTCGCTCCGGTTGCCAGCGACTATACGTATAAAGAGCAGGATCTAAATCGTTCTTTGATGGGTCCGAGAATTCCTGTGCTGGAGGACATATCATTCCTAGGTTTAGATGGTATGCAAACAAAGACCTTTAATGGAAATAATGTTCAAGCTGCTGAAATGAAAGCGAATTTGCAGTTTGATAATCAAGAAGAATTTATTACATTTGAAACTGTCAGCGAGGGAGACGGTAGTCCAAACTCCGCTGAAGTAAAAGCTACTTATGATAAATATGCAGCTAAAGGTGTAAAAGATGAATACTTCTATTTCGGTACCGACCGTTTAGGCCGTGATGTATGGACACGAGTTTGGGATGGTACGCGAGTTTCCCTTCTAATTGCAGTAGCTGCAGCATTAATTGACTTGGTAATCGGTGTTGCTTACGGCGGTATCGCTGCTTATTATGGCGGCCGTGTTGATAACTATATGATGCGTTTCTTAGAAGTCATCATCGGTATACCGAATTTAGTAGTTGTAATCTTAATGATCCTGATTCTTGACCCGGGTATTTGGGCGATTATCATAGCACTTACGATAACGGGCTGGACAAGTATGGCCAGGATTGTGCGTGGTGAGGTGCTGAAACTTAAAGGGCATGAGTTTGTTCTCGCAGCCCGTACATTAGGCGCACCTAACCGAAAAATTATCGCAAGACACTTAGTTCCAAACGTTATGGGTCTGATTATTGTTAATACAATGTTCTCGATCCCATCAGCTATCTTCTTCGAAGCATTCTTAAGCTTCATTGGACTAGGTCTGCCTTCACCAGCAGCATCACTTGGTACATTAATCAATGATGGATTCAAAACATTATTGACTACACCATCGTTGCTTGTGTTCCCAGCAGTCTTAATTTCAGTCCTTATGATCGTGTTCAATATTCTTGGTGATGGACTACGTGACGCATTCGATCCTAAGATGAGGAAATAATTAAAGGAGGCGACTACCTTGAAAAAAGATAATATCCTTGAGGTGAATGACCTCAAAGTTTCATTTAAGACCCACAGTGGTGAAGTGCAAGCAGTAAGGGGCGTTTCCTTTGATTTGAAAAAAGGGGAGACACTTGCAATCGTTGGTGAGTCAGGTTCTGGTAAATCAGTAACGACAAAAGCATTAATGGGTTTGCTTCCGAAGCCGCATGGTTTTGTTAAAGATGGTTCTATCCTGTTCGATGATAAAGATATCACTAAACTGAAAGAAAAAAATATGCAAGCTATCCGTGGCAAGGAGATGGCAATGATCTTCCAGGATCCAATGACTTCTCTAAATCCGACGATGAAAGTCGGAACGCAGATTATGGAAGGTTTGCTAAAGCACCAGAATCTTGGCAAGGAAGAAGCAAAGAAGAAAGCGATTGAATTAATGAATTTGGTTCAAATCCCAAATCCAGAATCACGTATGAAACAATATCCCCATCAGTTTTCCGGTGGTATGCGTCAGCGTGTTGTGATCGCAATGGCACTTGCATGTAATCCTCGTATTTTAATTGCGGATGAACCTACAACTGCATTGGATGTAACTATTCAAGCTCAGATTCTAGAATTGATGAAAGACATTCAAAAGAAAGTAGATACATCTATCATCTTCATTACTCATGATCTTGGTGTTGTTGCCAACGTGGCAGACCGAGTAGCGGTAATGTATGCTGGGAAGATCGTTGAGATTGGAACAACTGATGAAGTGTTCTACAATCCGAAGCACCCGTACACATGGGGTCTGCTCGGTTCTATGCCGACACTTGAGAGTGACGAAGAGGAACTGTTTGCAATTCCTGGTACACCGCCTGATTTGATTGCACCTCCAAAAGGGGATGCCTTTGCAGCGCGTAATAAATTCGCCCTTGAAATCGACTTTGTTGAACAGCCGCCAATGTTCAAGGTCTCTGATACGCATTATGCAGCAACATGGCTATTGCATGAAAATGCACCGAAGGTCGAGCCGCCTGAGTCAGTTAAGAAGCGGATTGAGTCAATGGATCATTCTGAGGAGGCGACGCGATAATGAGTCAGGAAAAATTACTTGAGATCAAGAATCTGAAGCAGCATTTCAAACTTGGAAGAAATAACGTCGTCAAAGCAGTAGATGGATTGACGTTTGATATTTATAAAGGGGAGACATTCGGACTTGTAGGCGAGTCAGGCTGCGGTAAATCTACAACTGGCCGTTCTATCATCCGTCTATACAACTCCACAGATGGCGAAGTGCTTTTCAAAGGAGAAAACGTCCAAGGGAAGAAGAACAAATCTGAGTTGAAGAAGTTCAACCGTCAGATGCAGATGATTTTCCAGGATCCGTATTCTTCCTTGAACCCACGAATGACTGTTATGGATATCATTGCAGAAGGTATTGATATTCATGGCTTGGCGAAGAACTCCGAAGAAAGAAAAGCAAAAGTTTACGAATTGCTGGAAACAGTTGGTTTGAACAAAGAGCATGCCAACCGCTATCCACATGAATTCAGCGGTGGTCAGCGTCAGCGTCTTGGTATCGCCCGCGCCTTGGCAGTAGACCCAGAATTTATCATTGCTGATGAGCCGATTTCAGCGCTTGATGTATCAATTCAGGCACAGGTTGTCAACTTGATGAAGCAGCTTCAAAAGGAAAAAGGACTCACTTACCTGTTCATCGCCCATGACCTTTCCATGGTAAAATACATCAGTGATCGAATTGGTGTTATGTACTTCGGTAAACTAGTTGAGCTTGCAGATGCAGAGGAGCTTTATAAGAATCCAGTGCATCCGTATACACGCTCCCTTCTTTCCGCGATTCCGCTTCCGGATCCAATCTACGAGCGCAATCGTAAACGTATCGTATATGATCCAAGTCAGCATGATACGAGCGAAGAGCCTGAATTCCGTGAGATTAGTCCAAGACATTGGGTATTGTGCACTTCGAAGGAATTTGAGGAATACAAAAAAGAAAAACAGAACACTGTTACAAACTAATGTGCAAAACCGCAGCCATGAGCTGCGGTTTTTTTGTGTTATTTTAGGTTTGCTCCATGAAAAAATAGGTTAAGTAGGAAGAGGAGGTATAATCCGACATAAACTTGGTGATTTCGTCAAAGACTTGGGAAAACCGGTTTCATCTGCCAAATATCTCCCTTATAATGAAACTAACTACCAAATAGGAGATTGATAGAATGGGAAAATTCAAGAAGTCGATGATGAGTGCCGCACTTGCAGTTACAGCGTTAATGCCAACAGCTGCGTTTGCAGCTAATGAAGGGGAGCAATTGGAAGGAAAGCAGCTTACTGCCCGTTCCTCGACTGTCGAAACGTATGAAGTGCCGCAAGTAATGAAACGATTTACATATTCATCAGATTTATCCTTTGAGTATCCCGATGCTGTCAGAGGTATATATGTGACAGGACCTAGTGCAGGGGGAGCGAAATTCGACAGCTTGGTGAAGATGGTGGACGAAACAGATCTCAATGCAATGGTCATCGATATCAAGGACGATCATGGTAACATTACATACACGCCTGATAAAAAATCTCCATACTACGACATAGCACAAAACTACATAGACGACCCGCAAAAGATGCTGGAGGAATTAGAAAAGCATAAGATCTACCCGATTGCCCGAATCGTGGTGTTCAAAGATACGCTATTAGCCGAGAAGAAGCCAGAGCTTTCCTTCCGAAAGTCGGACGGCAGCGTATGGAAAAACGGACGAGGGGAAGCATTTGTCAGCCCATTCCAGCATGAAGTATGGGAATACAATGTCGAGCTGGCAAAAGAAGCAGCTATGATGGGCTTCCAGGAGATTCAGTTTGATTATGTCCGTTTCCCGGAAGGATTTGAAACAAAGGACGATGAACTGCAGTATGATCTGGGTGATTACACTGATGAAAAAACGGATAATGTACAGAAGCGTGTCAATGCCGTTACTGATTTTGTAGCATATGCAAAAGAGGAATTATCCAACTATGATGTGCAGACATCAGTTGATATATTCGGCTACGCTGCGACTTTGGATGAAGCACCAGGAATCGGTCAGAACTTCTCCAAAATATCGTCCAATGTCGATGTCATTTCGTCGATGATATATCCGAGCCACTGGACGTCTTATTTTGGATTGGATGTTCCGAATGACCATCCGTATGAATTAACGGCTGAATATGCCAAAGTAGAGAATGATGTATTAGGTAAGCTTGAGAATAAACCAGTATCAAGACCGTGGATTCAGGACTTTGAAGCGCCATGGGTATCTTCCAAACAATATGGCAAGCAAGAAGTAGAAGATCAAATCCGTGCGCTAAATGAGAATGGAATCGACGAATTTCTCATTTGGAATGCAGCAAATAACTATACAGAAGGTGTCGATTTCACACCATGATCCGGAACAGCCTCTCTTTTGGGAGGCTGTTTTGTTTATGGAGAGTGTTCGCGGGTATAACTATGTTATCATGTCGCTGAAGGAGCTGCCTTATGAATTGGTATGAGAAATTAAGCAAGTATTTTCCGATAGAAGAAATGAAATCGAAGGAGCATATGGAATTACTGTTGAAAGAGAAGGCTGATGTATATTTCAAGGATGAGAGCGAAGAGCATGTCCTGATGTATGCAGAATTCGACCATTTTCTATTTATCGATTATGTATATGTCGCTGCTAAAACACGCGGACAAGGCATCGGAGGCAAGCTTATTGATAAGCTGAAGAAACGCGCAAAGCCAATTCTGCTAGAAGTGGAACCGCTGCAGTATGAGGATTCTGATTCCCAAAAACGTCTTCGTTTCTACGAAAAACAAGGATTCCAGCACGCCAAGATGATTGGCTATAACCGCCGTTCCCTTGCCACAGCAGAGGAGAATCCGATGGAAATCCTGTACTGGGCGCCAAATGGGGAGACAGAGGAGGAGATATTCGCTGCAATGAGGGATATGTACGAACAGATTCATACTTACAAGGATAAACAGCTGTATGGAGAGTCCTATCAGGAATCTGATGAAGTGTTGACATTTTCTAAAGATACGGAGAAGGATAGTATTTTTGATACATTGAAAGAAAATCAAAAATAACTTATTAAAATGGGTTTTAAACCTTTTAGGCAGGGTAAATAGGAACCATAACACCGTTGCATACGTATATTTGTGTAAAAACTGTGGTATCTTTCAGGAAGTCTTTTAATAACTTGACCACTGTAGTATACTTGTACATAGAGAGATTAAATTAAAATTATTTTAAATAAAATCTTTCCATGGGCAAAGAAATAGAAACATATTCTGTATTGAGGAGTGAAGTTTAATGGTAACACTTTATACCTCACCAAGTTGTACATCTTGCCGCAAAGCTAAAGCTTGGTTAGAAGAGCACGATATTCCGTTCACAGAGAGGAACATCTTCTCCGAGACATTATCACTTGATGAAATCAAGGAAATCCTGCGTATGACAGAAGATGGTACAGATGAAATCATCTCTACACGCTCAAAGGTTTTCCAAAGCCTAAATATGAACTTAGATCAATTACCATTGAAGAAGTTATATAGCTTGATTCAAGAAAACCCAGGTCTATTGCGACGTCCGATCATCCTTGATGAGAAGCGTTTGCAGGTAGGCTACAATGAGGATGAAATTCGCCGCTTCTTGCCAAGAACTGTGCGTACATTCCAGTTGCGTGAAGCACAGCGTATGGTCAACTGACCTTATACAGACAAAGGACGTGGATCCATTGGGATCTGCGTCTTTTTTCTTTCCAGCTTCCCTTGGATGACAAATTATCTGAAATGCGCTACAATGGACAGAATCCTTCTAAGGGCATTCGCCTTTTTTCGGCAATCTTAAGCCTTTCTGTTTTCCTTACGGGAGGATTTATCATAAAATAGAAATACACACAGAAAAAGTTAGATTGAGGGTAAGGGAATACGGGAAGTGTAAAGGCAAGAGGGCGTTTTTCACCTGCCACTTTACTGGAGGGAGAGAAAACCATGGAAATAGAAAGAATAAATGAAAATACAATTAAATTTTTTATATCTTATATAGATATTGAAGATCGCGGCTTTGATAAAGAAGATATTTGGTATAACCGTGAACGAAGTGAGCAATTGTTCTGGCAGATGATGGATGAAGTCAATTATAAAGAGGACTTCAATGTCGAGGGGCCGCTATGGATTCAAGTGCAGGCCATGGATAAAGGATTGGAAATTGTCGTAACAAAGGCTCAGCTATCTAAAGATGGAGAAAGTTTAGAGCTGAACGTCGATGATAAAACAATTCAATCTTCTGTAGAGGAGAAAGTCGATTCTGTCCTCGAGGAAAAATTCGGCTCACATCAGCAAGATGGGGAAGAAGAGGATGAAGAGGAATTATCCTTCGTTATTCAATTCCGTGACTTTGAGGATGTGATTCAGCTTAGCCACTACTTTGAAGAGACGTATGGCATCGAAAACAGATTATTCCATTACAAAGACAGATATATGCTGTATGTAGAATTCGATGACACTATTCTTGGAGATGATGAGCAGGAAGATGTTCTAAGTCAGATCCTTGAATTCGGCTATGATTCCCAGACAACGATTTATCGATTGGAAGAATACGGCAAGGTGATATTCGCTGAAAACGCACTTACTAACGTGAAGCAATACTTCCCTCGTAAATAGACATTCATTACAGAATGTCTATTTTTTTGTGCTTAAATTTGCTTTTTTGGTCAGTTTTTCAGCGCTGGCAATTTCTTGATATATACTAAACTCAAGGAGGTGATAGATATGTTGCAGGCACAGTTAGAGGATGGCAGACTCATCCTGCTTGCTGCACATCAAAGAGAGCAAATCCATAATTTTAGAAAGCGGCGTTTTCTCTGTCCAGCCTGCAGAAAGTCAGTCATCATACGTGCTGGCAAGAAGGTTATTCCTCATTTCGCACATGAACAAATCCACGACTGCGAGCTGGACAGAACCGGGGAGAGTTTATACCATATGCGAGGTAAGCTGCAGCTGTTTTATTGGCTGAAAAAGCAAGGCTATGCTGTCAAATTGGAGGAATGCGTAAAAGAATCGGCTAGACGTCCAGACTTGCTGCTGCATGCCCCTAGTGGAAGAGAGATAGCTATTGAATATCAATGTGCATCCATATCGGATGAAGAGCTGCTGCGACGTAATGAAGCATATGAGCGAAATGGAATTATTCCCATATGGATTCTAGGAGGAAATCGTTTAAAACGTACATCTACTTATATGCTCGACCTGCCGAAACGAGAACAGCGCTTCCTAATGCAACACAAGCAGAGCATGCCTTTACAGCTATTATATTATTGTTCAAACACTGAGACTTTGTGTAACGTCCAGCATATTCTCCTTACAGGTAAAAAACAGACTATCGGTCAGTTCTTTTTCCGTCCACTCCAGAGATTACGTTTCCCCCAATTATTCCATACCCTCCCGAAAAAACTTCTAGAAATCAATCAGGCATGGCATAGTATCCAAGCAAGAGCGATAGCGAAACCGCTAACATTTGCTTCTGCTCCTATAAAGCGCTGGGTAACACGATTGTATGATAACGGATTGCTGCTACAAGATATTCCACTATATATTTTGCAGCCTGTTGAATCCCAGTATCAAATGTCTGTGCCACCATATATTTGGCAGACTGATTTGTGGCTTGAGCAATTGGATCACATACCTGTCATGGAAAGCGTATCTCTCAATCGGCTAGTGTATGTCTGCAGAAAATGGGAAGTCAATACAAATCCGTTTGCCATATCTTCCAATAAACATCCCGTGGAATCATACATGCAGCGTCTATGCCAGCACGGCTGGTTCGATCAAATTGATTCCGAGACCTTTGTAAAGAAAAAGGGATTATCTCTATTCTGAGGGATATTCTTCGCATGATTCTCATGCTTTTATATATAATATAAGAGAGAAAATGCTTATAGTTGAAGGATTTTCCCTAATAAAATTCGAAATAGTTATTGGAACAGAAAAGGTAAGCAGCATTGGAGGAGGATGTTCGTGTCAAAATCAGCTAAATCTTTACCAAAACGAAGCGAGGTACCAGTAGAAAACACTTGGAACCTAGAGAATATATTCGCAACAGATGACCTGTGGGAGGAAGAGCGCAAAGCATTGTCTGAGGATGGAGATAAGATTTCTGCATTCCAAGGCAAGCTTGAAGAATCCGCAGACACGCTGTATAAGATGTTCAAACTACAGGATGAATTATCTGAGCGTATCGGCAAGCTTTATACATACGCGCATATGCGTTATGACCAGGATACGACGAACGGGCATTATCAAGCACTGCAATCAAAAGCGGAGTTATTGATTACGCAGATCTCAAGTAAGATGAGCTATATTGTTCCAGAGTTACTTGCAATCGATGAGAGCCGCATCCAATCGTTCCTGAAAGAAAATGATGATCTTAAAGTGTACGAGCATACCTTGAACGAAATCAGCCGTCAGCGTGCGCATGTGCTGTCTGAGAAGGAAGAGACATTACTTGCTCAAGCTTCCGAAGTGACCGATAATGGCTCTGCTACCTTTGGTATGCTTAACAACGCAGATTTAACTTTCCCGAGCATCAAGAATGAAGAAGGGGAAGAAGTTGACGTTACGCATGGCCGTTATGTCACATTCCTTGAATCGAAGGATCAGCGTGTCCGCCGTGACGCATTCAAGTCCATGTATGATACATTCGGTCAATTCCGCAATACTTTTGCTTCAACACTTTCAGGTACAGTGAAGAAGAATAACTTCTACGCGAAAGTAAGGAATTATGAGTCAGCCCGTCAGTCTGCGCTGGATAATAATAAAATTCCTGAACAGGTTTATGATAACCTCGTAGAAGCTGTCAATGAGCGTCTGCCGTTGCTTCATCGTTATGTGGCACTCCGCAAGAAGGTGCTTGGTATTGATGACTTGCATATGTATGATCTTTACACACCGCTAGTGAAAGATGTCGACATGAAAGTGTCATATGACGAAGCGAAGGATTTCGTTCTTAAAGGACTGGAGCCATTAGGTGAAGAATATCAGTCTATCCTGAAGGAAGGCTTTGAGAACCGCTGGGTTGATGTGGAAGAGAACAAGGGGAAACGCAGTGGTGCGTACTCATCAGGAGCGTATGGAACAAACCCTTATATCCTGATGAACTGGCAGGATAACGTCAATAATCTGTTCACGTTGGCACATGAGTTCGGACATTCGGTGCATAGTTATTATACACGCAAAAATCAGCCATACAGATATGGTAACTATTCCATTTTTGTTGCCGAGGTTGCATCTACGTGTAATGAAGCTTTGCTGAATGAATATATGATCAATAACGTGGATGATGAGCAAGAGAAGCTGTATTTGCTGAATCACTTCCTTGAAGGATTCCGCGGCACTGTTTTCCGTCAGACGATGTTTGCTGAGTTTGAGCATATGATTCATAAGCATCAGCAGGACGGTGAAGTGCTTACAGCAGAGAATCTGACGTCCATGTATTATGATTTGAACAAGAAATACTTCGGCGAGGGTTTAACAATCGATGAAGAAATCGGTTTGGAATGGGCACGAATTCCTCATTTCTACTACAATTACTATGTATATCAATATGCTACAGGCTACGCAGCTGCTACTGCACTATCTGCTAAGATCCTTGAAGAAGGACAGCCTGCTGTTGATAAATATGTAGGATTCCTCAAGGCTGGAAGCAGCGACTATCCAATTGAAGTACTGAAGTCCGCTGGAGTAGATATGACGAATAAACAGACTATCCTGTCTGCACTCGATGTATTCGAGGAGAAACTGGACGAAATGGAAAAACTATTGCAGAAATAAAAAGAAAACCGGCGCTAACGCGTCGGTTTTTTCATGCCTTTGAATGTTCTTTTTCTGGTAAAGAAAAAGCATGCGGCTAGTAATGATAAAAATAGCAAAGGCAATGTAATCGCCAAGGAAACGAAATGAAGCATACCGAGAATGTTGAAACATAAAGCCAAAATAACCAAGGCGATCAACAGGATACCGATTCCTTTCATCATGCCACCTCCGACTATCATCACTTTATGCAGGTATGGAAAAGACTAGACTAAGAGAGCTTGTGACTTTTTTGTGAAATTGTGCACATAACAGTTGCCATCTAATATTACATTATGGTACATTATATTTGTGAGAAACATCACAAACAAGTCCCCTTTGTTTGGATTATTGTTCTCCCATCCCCTCAGTAGAAGTTATACATGCAAAAAGGTCTGCCGAAAGGCAGGCCTTTTTGTTATGTTTTCCACTTTTTTAAGAACTGGTGAACGGAACGGCTGAAGCTGTCCAAATCCTCAAAATGGATGCTATGACCGCATTTATCAAACTGTTCGGCTTCAACTTCCGGCCGCAGCTGCTTCATCTCTTCCCATACTTCTTCCGACAAGATAGGGGAGTGGGCACCGCGCATAAGCAATGTTGGACATGTAACTTTTTGATAGGTATCCGTATAATCACCATTCAGATTATCCTGCGATGCTTTAATACCTTTTGAATCGAAGCATAACCTCCAGCCGTCTTTTGCCTCATACGCACTCTCTGCGTAATATAGGAAGTGGTTTTCATTCTGTACTTGTTCGATACTGTGAGACAGAGCAGCAAGCGTATCTGCAGGCTGCTGGAACTTTAAGGCATATGTTAGTTCACCAGAAACCTTATGCCCCATATCCTCTATAATCAGTCCAGTTATACGGTCTGGATACTTGGCTGCAAATTGATAAGCAGTCACACCGGATAAAGAATGACCGAGCAAGACGATATATTTCGTTTCGCCAATCTCTTCAAGTAAAGCCTCCAAATCCTGAAGGTAAGAGTCTCGGTCATACCCGGTCAGTTCCGCTGAATGACCGCTCCTGCCATGTCCCCTCAGATCAGGGGCGATAATTCGCCAACCTTTTGTTCTTTCCATAAATGGTTTGTAAAGAGTCGCTCGTGCAAATAAGCCATGCATGAGTACAAGTACATAATCTGACTCTACACCGTTGTCCAAATACGCTAGCTGCAAGCCATTTGAATTGAAAAAATGCTGTTCCATATGTTTAGACCTCCTCTGTACATTTTCTTCGATTCCCGATTCCAGACAATGAAAAACAGCCGCACATAAGTGCGGCTGTCTGGTATAAGTGCAGCAAAAAGTTATTCAGCTTTCGAAGTAATATTATATTTCCAGAAAGTATCGTGTTTGATCGGAATGCGTTCTACCATCTGTTTCAATTGTAGCTTTTTCATTTCCTTTTCTGTCTGCGCATTCGTCCAATCATAAATCAATGAGATTTCCCTGCTTCCAACGAATTTATAGCTGGAAAGAAACTCTTCAACGGGCGGTTTTGCCGCTGGCTGTGGATCTCTTTGCAGCATCTGGTGCAGGACATTGACATAGACATCGTAGCTATATAAACCGGAAATTTTAATACCAGAGTCTTCTTCGGATTCATTAAAGAAGACAATGGAAGGTGACTCGTCAATTTCCAGTTCCTTCGAAAGCTTCACATCGCATTGAAATGCTTTTTTAGCTGAAGCAGAATACATATCGTCATGAAACTCTTCCAGATCGAGTTTAGCAATTTTAGCACATTCAATCAGAATTTCATCTGCGGTAATATCCTGTTTGTTTAAAAACAGTGCCTCCTGAATAGTACGGAGGAAGCGGGTACCAGCCTTTCTTCCTTGCAATTCCGCTGCTTTTATCGCAAGCGAGGTGCGCCATGGGAAGGAAACGGCATTGCTCAACAAGATATTATCCGGCTGTAGAACCGTTTTCGGGTAACTGCACTCGCTTCGATCACGAACGAGTGGCTGATAATCTCCTGTCAGTATAGGGCGTAAAGTGAAATATTGACCATATTCCATTGTAAGTTTCTTGAGAAAAGGCTCGAGTGACCAGCAATCCTCGCAAAGCGGATCGATAAAAACGTAAATCTCCACGGGCTTCTTCGAGGAAGGAAACAACCCGCAAAATCCGCCACAGTCATCCTCAGGCCTTTGCTGTATTGAATTAGAAGATTCCCAGCTCATATCGATTCTCCTTTCTCTTTGTCTGGTGTATTCATCATATGATGTGCGGTTAACGCAAGTCGTTCATATATTATGCTTTTATAAGGTTCCTCTATGTCAGTTTCCGTTAGGGCAGCTGCCATGCAGGAAAGCCATGCATCCTTGCGCGTTGGTGTAATTTCGAAAGGGAGGTGCCGGTATCTTAGCTTCGGGTGACCGTGCTCTTCTGTATAGAGTGGCGGACCGCCGAAGAATTGAGTCAGGAACTGCTGTTGTTTGCGGCGGGTCTCCGTCAAATCTTCCGGAAAAATCGGCTTTAAATCTGGATGCTCTGCCACGCGTCGGTAGAAAACATCTACCAGCTGCTCTAATATGGCTTGTCCGCCAATTCCATCGTACAATGTTTCAGCTTGATTCATTGTTTCTTCCTTTCTTATGCAAAGAGCAATCAACATAACATCTGCCCCGAGTAGGGGTTGACTGTAAATTTATTTTATCAGCCACCTACTAAGTTGGGCAACTTATCTGTTTCAGAGGCTGTCATAGAAACGCTGAATTTTGTTCGGAGTCTTTCGTTTCGCTATGCCGTTTTCCGTAAGAATGGTGTTG
Organism: Terribacillus sp. JSM ZJ617; assembly: GCF_044383785.1. Lineage (NCBI taxonomy): Bacteria > Bacillati > Bacillota > Bacilli > Caryophanales > Bacillaceae > Terribacillus > Terribacillus sp. JSM ZJ617. The sequence continues at coordinate 221,634 of NZ_JBISEQ010000003.1, forward strand.
AAAACATGCTCTCCATGTGCATAGCTCTGGGCTTCAAGTTCCAATTCATAATCAGTTACATCACTGTATTTACTTCTATCGAGAACGATGATTGTATCATTATATGACTGTTCCCGGCGGACAGTTTCCAATGATCCTCCATAAATCAATTCAGCGGTTGAAATACCTAATTCCTGCAGTTGCTTACTGATTTCAGGACCAAGCGTAATATAACCTTGCAACCAGGAATTTGCTTCTTGCTCTGTTAAAAAGTCATGCGTTTCCAGGAGCCCTTCACCTTGCGGCTGTTTTAGCGTGGATTGATATTTTCCGTTCTTTTCTCTGATTCGCAGTGCAGCACCATGCTGTTTCAGCTGAAAATCTTTTGTTTCGAAATAGTGGTTAACCTGCTGTATTTCAGGCACGTTTTTCATATTAAACACTTCATATAATTTATTAAATTCCGCTTCTGTAAGCAGATTCTTAAATTCGATTTCAATCTCTTGCGGCATGCTTATACCCCCTGTGCTTCTATCTGTTGTATTCCATTGTTATGCCAAGCTGCTTTTATGATACACTGAAAGCAGATATAATGCATCTGGAACAACTAGACGCTGCTGGGAAGAAAAGGGGCTACGAAGAGTATGAATTGGGATGTATTTTTAGCACCATATGTACAGGTAGTAGAAGAACTGAAAGTGAAACTGAAGGGGATGCGTTCTCAATTTGAAAATGAATCACGCCATTCCCCGATTGAATTCATCACTGGTCGCGTTAAGCCAGTACGCAGTATCCTACAAAAAGCAGCCACTAAGCAGGTCACCGTCGACCTACTGCATCAAGAAATCCAGGATATTGCCGGGCTTAGAATCGTGACGCAGTTCGTCGATGATATCTATACAGTTGTGGGAATGCTAAAAGCACGAAATGACTTTACTATCGTAAATGAAATTGACTATATCGTTGAAACGAAGGAAAGCGGCTATCGGTCGTATCATATGATCATTGAATATCCGGTCGAGACGATTCACGGCGAGAAGAAAGTACTAGCCGAGATCCAGATCCGAACACTTGCCATGAATTTTTGGGCTACAAATGAGCATTCGCTAAATTATAAATACGATAGCCAAATACCGGCAGAATTGAAAACAAGATTGAAAACGGCCGCAGAAGCTGCATTCCGGCTGGACGAGGAAATGTCCAAAATTCGGGATGAAGTGCAAGAAGCGCAGCGGATTTATCATGATCAGCAGCAAATCAAAAAGCATAAATAGGGGTGTAAGCTGGGATGAAATATACGGTTCTTTCACGGGGAGATGAGAAGTCGAATGCGATCAAGGAAACAATTGTCGAACATCTGGCGCATTTCAATTTCGAGTATGATGATAAGGAGCCGGCTCTCGCGATATCTGTCGGGGGAGACGGGACTTTCCTAGAGAATTTCCATACATATGTCCATCGTTTGGACAGTACAGCATTTATTGGTATCCATACTGGACATTTAGGATTCTACGCAGATTGGGTTCCTGAGGAATTGGAGAAACTGCTGCTGCAGATCGCCAATAAACCGTACCATATCGTGGAGTATCCTTTGCTCGATATATCCATTACCCACAAAGATGGAAGGGTGGACGAGCATCTAGCACTGAATGAATGCTCCGTCAAAACACCGGATGGATCAGTTGTACTTGATGTTTCGATAAAGGGAGAGCATTTCGAAACATTCCGAGGAGATGGCCTTGTCATCTCAACGCCTTCGGGCAGTACAGCCTATAACAAGGCGTTGAATGGGGCTATTATTCATCCTTCTTTGGCATCCATACAAGTGACGGAGCTTGCTTCGATTAATAATCGTGTTTTTCGGACGATAGGTTCTCCGCTCATTTTGCCGAGCCATCATCCATGTACACTGAGACCGACCTTGGACAAAAGTTTCCTGATAGCCATTGATCATATGACAGAAAATCATTCAGATATCGAGTCAATCACTTGTTCAGTCGCCAAGCAGCGTGTTCGGTTTGCGCGCTTCCGTCCGTTCCCATTCTGGAAACGTGTGCACGACTCATTCATTGCAGATAAGAGGTAAAAGCTATGAAATTAAGCTGGACCTTGCAGGAGGAAATTGTCATTAAGGATTTCCTTAAACAGCAAGGAGTATCAAGAAGACTATTTAAGACATTCAAGGAGGAGCCGCAGCTGGTAACACTCAATCAGCAGCCGGCGCCTCTTTGGCATGCCGGGAAAGCAGGGGATAGCTTAGAAGTGGAGCTGCCGAAAGAAGAAGCTGGTGCTTATATGGAAGCAGAGCCGCTCGAGCTGCCTATTGTATTTGAAGACGAACACGTATTAGTCTTGGATAAGCAGCCAGGGGTGGCAGTGATTCCATCTATGAATCAGCCGTCAGGTACGATTGCGAATGGTTTGCTTTGGCATTATCAGACACAAGAGCTTGCTTATACTGTCCATATACTGACAAGGCTTGATCGCGATACTTCGGGACTGATGCTTGTTGCAAAACATCGCTATGCCCATACGCTTTTGGCTGCAGACCAAAAGCAAGGAAAAATACAGCGGTCATATGTCGCGCTGGTGGAGGGCAGTATGGAAGAATCATCCGGGACAATCAGCAAACCGATCGGCAGGAAAGAAGGCTCGATCATTGAACGGGAAGTACGGCCTGATGGACAGACAGCAGTCACTCACTTTCGCCGTCAGACCAGCTTCGCTGATCATACATTAGTTGAAATAAAGCTTGCTACTGGAAGGACGCATCAAATCCGTGTTCATATGGCATCACTTGGACATCCGCTCGCCGGTGATACACTGTATGGCGGTGGTACGGGTGTCATCAGCCGACAGGCACTCCATTCCCAGCAGCTGCGCTTTATTCATCCGTTTACGAAACGCGTACTGACCTTTCATTCACCGGTTCCGGCTGACTTTTCAATCGAATGAACGGAATTTCTCTTCGACGAACGGCTGCTGGGACGGGACGCTATGCAAGGATTGTTCTGGAAAGCGACAGGCGGTAAGCTTGTTGCCGAAGACACAGCCTGTATCGATATTGATAGTATGATGAATGGTGCGGGCTTCCAGAACCGGGGTATGGCCATAGATAATCCAGTCTTCCCCATGATAATGCTTAGCCCAGTCCAGTCTGACTGGACGGCCAAGTTCATCCATTTCACCAGTCGTATCTCCATAAAGAACAAAGCTTTTCACTTTTTTCCCTTCCTTGCCGATTAGGGATTCTTTAATACCAGCATGTGCTGCCACGACGCCTAGTTCCGGGATTTGTTTGTATAGAGGTGCTTTTTTGTAGAGCTGCAGGAACATATTAGATAGCTTTCTGCGCTTATTCGGTTCACAATTCTGGAGTTCAGCTACTGTTGTTTCTAATCCATGTTTCACTTGTACGTTATTACCGCGCAGGTAGCGGTATAGCTTATCACAATGATTACCTGGTACATAATACCCCAGCTCATCTTCGACAAGCCGGTAAACGAGTTCTATTACACCTAAGGAATCGGGGCCGCGATCCGTCAAATCTCCGATGAAAAATGGCCGGCGTTTTTCTGGATGGACAGGCAAACGATCCTTTATGTCATATCCTAACTTACTGAATAGCTCGAAAAGCTCTGGCAAGCAGCCATGCACATCTCCGATAAAATCTATTTTCATATGAATCACTCCTATATACAAAAAGGGAAAGCTTATAATAGCTTTCCCTTTTTACGTAAGGCTTATTTCTGTGTTTCAAACATGAATGTACGTGTTCTCGAGTGAATATTGAGCACGATACCGATTGCAATCATATAGGCGAGCGTCGAACTTCCTCCATAGCTGAGGAATGGCAGCGGAAGTCCGGTAATCGGTACGAGTCCTACCGACATCCCGATGTTCTGGAATATCTGATAGGTGAACATCCCGATGAACCCGGCTGCCAAGTAACTGCCGAATGGCTCGTTGCTCTCCAGTCCGACTTGAATCATCCGATAGATGAGGATGAAGAATAAGAAGAGCACAATTGCGGAACCGATAAACCCAAACTGTTCAGCGATGGCAGAAAAAATATAATCTGTATGTCTTTCCGGAATGGAGACCTGGAAATTTGATGCCCCTTTTCCGAAAAGAATTCCTGATCCAATGGCCATCAGTCCCAATCTGTACTGGTAACTGGAATCAGGATATTTTTCTGGATAAAGCCAGCCGAGGAATCGGCTCTCGACGTGTTTGAATATCGTTTCCTGCAAGAAGGCACCGACCTGGTTCGGTAAAATATAAGCCAGAATTGCTACAAATAAACTAATACCAAGGATAACACCCAATATGGTCAACAGCAGCCTCCAGCTGATTCCTGATACTAAAATCGTAGCTCCAAGAATGGAACACAGTACAAGGAAACCGCCCAGGTCAGGCTGTACAGCAATCAGACCCATAGGGGGCAAGGCTACTGCAAACAGCTTCCCAAGCAAGAACAAATCTGTTTTATTTGTGCGGACTGTATTCTTTTCGTTATGGGACATGATGACATGCGCCAAAGCGATAACGACAAACACCTTCACAAATTCAGCAGGCTGCATTGAACCGATACCCGGCAAGATGAACCAGCTCGTCGCTCCGTTTGCTTCATTGATGATGGCAGCTGGGAATTTGAAGAATAACATCAACAGCATAACCATACCAATTCCGTAGAAAATCCACACGAGCTGGCGAAGCCGGTCATAATCAAGCAGCATCATAACAGCAATGACGACAGCACCAAGGACGTACCACATAATCTGGCGCGGCATATATTGTGTTTGGGCGGCGATACCGGATAATGTCGGCTGCAGCTCGAATAACGTGAATGAAGAGACGATACAAAGCAATATCAAAACTAATATAATTGTTAGATCTAACCGGAATTTGTTAGAATTCATACACAAAACCTTTCTTTCGTTCCTTCCGCATCTCTAGCTGCTATAAAAGCGATTAGATTTTGCAAATGAGTGGAATATAATCTTGTTACAGTTTACAACAAAATGACGGATAAATTAAGTGAACTCTATTAAAGTTTTTTAAACCTTTCACAGAACGACCGTTTTTACGTTGACAAAGGGCAAGATTTTACTTACTATTGAGTGTTCTTGCAAGCGAGGAGGCAGACGTATGGATCATTTGGAAAACCAAGAAATCTTACTATACCAAAATAAAATCAGGGAAGCACTAGCTAACCAGCAAATCGACCAATTTCGTGCAGAATACCTAGAATTGCACCCGTATGATCAGGCGGCAGTTTTTGAGGAACAGCCAGAAGAAATCCGGAAGCAGATTTATTCTTATCTCTCACCAGATGAAACCGCAGAGATTATGGAAAACGTCAACTGGGAAAATGCAGACCTGTATTTCACTGAGATGTACTCACGTTATGCAGCGCAGGTACTGGCCGAGATGTCAGCAGATGATGCCGTCGATATATTGAAGGAAATGGATAAAAACAAGGTTGCTAGTTTCATCACGATCATGGAAAAGGAATCAGCGGATGAAATCAAACATCTTCTGCATTATGAGGATAAAACGGCCGGAAGTATCATGACGACTGAATTCGTCAGTGTCAGCGCAACCGATACGGTGCGGGAAGCGATGCTGCATTTAAGAGCTGAAGCACCGGATGCTGAAACAATTTATTATACGTATGTCGTAGACCAAGATAAGAAGCTGGTCGGCGTCATTTCCTTGCGAAATCTTATTATAGCGGAGAAAGACTGGCTCATTTCAGAGGTGATGAGCGACAGGATTGTCAGTGTCGACGTCGGTGGCGATCAGGAGTATGCTGCACAAATGATGCGTGATTATGACTTCCTGGCACTGCCAGTTGTCGATTTTCAAAATCATATTCTCGGTATCATCACAGTCGATGATATTCTGGATGTTATGGAAGAAGAAGCAGATGAGGATTACAGCCGTTTAGCCGGTGTCAGCGATACAGAAAGAGGAGAAGACAGTGCTTTTGTGTCTGCTCGCAAACGGCTGCCATGGCTAGTTGTTCTCCTTTTCCTCGGTATGATTACGGCCAGCATGATTAGTCGTTTCGAAAATACGCTGAGCCAAGTCGCTATACTTGCGAGCTTTATTCCGCTTATCGGCGGGATGGGGGGGAATACCGGCACCCAGGCACTGGCAGTTGCGGTGCGAGGTATGGCTACGGGGGATGTTGCTAAACGCGGGAAAATGCGAATGGTAATGCGGGAAGGGCTGACAGGAATTATCACTGGACTAAGCTGTGGTATCGTCATTACATTAGTCGTGACCATCTGGCAGAAAGACTTCTTCCTAGGCTTACTTGTCGGTTTATCCATTTTTGCGACGTTGATCATTGCTACACTGGCAGGAGCTATCATCCCGCTGCTCATGCATAAACTGAACATCGACCCGGCCATCGCTTCAGGTCCGTTCATTACGACTATTAATGACATCATTTCCATTTTAATTTATTTCGGGCTGGCGACAGCTTTTATGGGACTGCTGACAAGTTAATATGTGAAAAAAAGACTGTCTGGAGACAGTCTTTTTCTTTTGGTCAAATTGGGCACCCTCTATCATCAGCTGCATATAATGGGTAGGAATCCTAATGCAAAGGAGGACGTTGCGTGTCCAATGAAAAGGTAAGGAGACAGCAGCCATTGCTGTTCATAGCCCAGCCCAAGCTTGAGTTGCCAAAGGCAGAAATGCAGCAGGCCTATCGTTCGGCAAAAGGAAAAAAGAAAGAAGTACTGACAGAAGAAGAAAAGCAAGAAACTGCACAGATAGAGGAAAAACGTATAGCTGCTGCACGAGCAGAGGAGAAAACACAGACAGCTGAGAAGAAAGAAGCACCAACCAGTAAAAAAGTGAATTTCAAGGAATTGACGACGGTCGAAAAGATTGAGTATTTCTTGAATCTGCCTTCTCAAATCCCGAGAATGAAATGTGAAATCGTTACATCAGAAGGCAGCTTGATCGGCATCATTTCAGGTAGGGAAGAAGATCTAATTCAATTTAAATCCATACGGCGTCCGTTTAAACGGGAATTGAAGATTGAAGATATCCGTGACATCAAAATGCTAGGCTTCTAAGAAAAAAGTTCAATCTTGTAATCAAGATTGAACTTTTCCTGTTTTGAACTGGATTAAGCAGTTGTGCCAGTTGTACCAGTAGGGAATGCAGAAATAGCTGGCAAGGTAGTGATGTGTGCAAATTTAGTTAAATCAACTGTGAAGCAAAGGCCAGTTGCTGCTAAGCCGGTAACTATCTGATCATCGACACCGTCAGGAATGAGTGTGATATCAGCTGGGCTCCGAAGCAGTTCCAATACAGCAGCGTCATCATCGTAAACTGCCTTTACACGGAAGTAGTAGCTTGCAGCTACCGGTCCGAGTGTTCCTGGAGTTGCTCCTGGAGCTACTCCATATCCGCGGAAGATACCACCAAGGTCGTTATAAAGGCAGATTGGTACTGTATCGAAACCAACAGATCCTCCAAAGTTCCAAGAAGATCATTAATGGATTGTTCCGCACTTGTTGCACAGCACTCGCTGGAGATATCTCTTTGTGCATTAGCAATTTCTCTGACGATATCTACAACGATTGATGAACTTTCTCGCTCTCGCGTTGCATTGCTCATGATTTTACCCCTCTCGAAATGATAAAGTAATGACGTTTCGTCTTTAATAAGATATGAGAGGTCACTTGTTATGTGTGGGCACTTAACTGCATTATGCAAGAAGTTGGTAGGTATTTGCTATTGAAGAAAAAACACAGGATTAGGCGTACATAGCACACCTTATCCTAATGGGTTACATAAACTATCAAGACTTGAGTCCAAGGAAAAAGGAGTGAAAGACATGTCGCAGGAAAAAAAGGTCATCCACGTGAAGAATCTCATCATCAAAGCTGACAAAGTAGTGCTTGATGCCGACGATATCCATAAAGATAAGCACGATCATGATGATAAAAAGCACGATCACGATGATAAGAAACATGATTATGATTTGTTCTTTGGTTCCGGCCGTAAAAAAGATGAAGATCATAAAGAGGATAACAAACACGATCATGATGACAAACACGATCATGGTTTTGATTTTGATCCAATATTCGGTTTCCGACGGAAGAAAAATGAACATAAACATGATGACAAACATGATCATGATGATAAAAAGAAAGACGACGATGATAACAAAAGACGCCCTAACTTCTGGTTCTGATAAAAGCAGCCTCGGCTGCTTTTTTTTATGGTTAAACAAGGAAGGATACGGGAAAAAGTAGAATAAGATACATAAAGGAGGAGATTGTATGAGTTGGACAGTACCGGTTTCATCCTATCAGTATATGGATTATCAAAATAGGATCAACAGCACAAAAACCGACCGTTATGTAATTGAAAGAACGAATCCTGTTATGTCCCATAAAACGAAGGATACGTTTGAACAGTCCGTTCAGGATCGACTTGATTATCAAATTGTCTTGCATCGTCAAAATCAAAGATCAGAAGAAAAAGAAAAACCCTTCGATAGCCAGACATATAGCCTTCTAACCGGAAAAGGGCGTCACATTGATACACAATGTTAATTTTTAATGATAGGCTCTTGTAAACAAACCGTTGGTAGGTGTCCATTCAGCATATGCTACATCTGCCACAGTATCAAAACCTTGTTTTTTGACTTCCTGTGAGAGCCAATCCAAGGTTTTTCCACTATTGATGACATTATCTTCAATTATTTCTCCATCAAGAATAAAGGAAATAGGAAGTGGGTTAGGCTGCTCTTTAAGCTTTAAATCACCTCTAGTGGGCGCCTGGTACTCGCTTTTCTTCAAGACACTCAAACTTCCATCTGATTCGATGATAGCATAATCCACTTCCGCTAAAGAAAATACATTATTTGATCTAAGCTGGTGCATCAATTGATTGAAGTCCATCTTATTTACTTTCATATCCTTGTATTGAATTTCACCTTTAGAAATAATGACTGAAGGTTTTCCTTCCAAAAATCCACGCGTTCGTTTGAATCTCTGAGTTAGTTTTTCAATGACAAGCATCAGTACCCCCCATGTAATAAGAGCAACAGCAATATGAGAGATACCCGTTTCCGGATCGAACAAAGCATTCCCGAACAATTCTCCTGCTGCAATAGCAGCGATGAAATCGAATGGTGTAATTTGATTCATTTGTGTTTTTCCAAGTATTTTCGTCAAAAGGAAAAGTCCAACAAATCCGAATATCACTTTCGCGATTATTATTCCGTATTCTCCCACGAGCAACACAACCCTTCTAAAAGAAAGCATGCCCAAAGGAAACGTAACTATACAAAAAATGAGACCTCCAAAAGGAAGTCTCACAGCTGTTTTGTCATCGTTTTATGCGGAATGCCCGCATCCATGAATTCTTCTGAAACGACTGTATAACCTAATCGTTCATAGAAAGGAATGGCCTGAGTTTGCGCGTTAAGTTTCGCTTTTTGCATGCCGCGTTTTTTGGCTTCCTCCTCCATTGCCCACATTAGTTCATTGCCATAACGTTTGCCCCGGAATTCTTTCAGGATGCAAATGCGTTCCATCTTCGCATACTCATCGAGTAATCGCATTCTGGCAGCTGCTCCCGGAGTTCCATCCTCGTACCCGACGAAATGGATACTTTCATTCTCCAGTTCATCGATTTCAAGATCGGCCGGTACTTTTTGCTCCTCAACGAATACAAGTGTCCTTACTTGGAAAGCATCTTGCTGTTGAATACTGTTTTCTGCTACGAATATTTCCATGATTATTCCTCACCTAACGTAAAAGTTTCTTTCACGATCCATTTCCCGTCTTCTTGTTCCTGAAGCAGATGGAACTGTGTGGCTTGTTCTTCATATTGAAATTGCTTCAGCTTCAGCGTTCCATGCAAATCGGCATATTCCCCATTGGAAAGATTTTGTGCAATCGTGATATGCGGAATGAATGCATATGCTTTTTCACCTTCGAAGAAACCATGATATAGCTTTTCGTGCAGTGTTTTTAATTCCTCAGAAGGTGTCACCTTGAAATAGAGTGTATTATGAGCAGGTGCAAACGTACTTACTTTTTCAATTTGATAAGAGAAGGGTGCTGTTTCGCGTGCAATTCGTTTCAGTTCACTGACAGCATCGATCAAATCATCTTCTTCATTCAATGTGAATGGCTGTCTTACCTTCATATGCGGTTTGATGAGTGCGTAAGCGGAGTCGTATCGTTTGCGGTACGAATTAGCTTCTTGCTGCACTTGCTCAGATGGGAAAATTGCTACAGTGTAGTTCATCTCAATACCTCCAATTAAGAATGAATAGCATGCGTATCGTTTGCTTTATGCTTCTTATTATACCAGAGACAGGGCCTGCTGTATGCGGCCGAAGGTTCAGCCGAATACGTCTATCAGGACCTGTTTCATATCACACTGCCAATACTTCCATGTATGTTCTGCATTCTCCAGTTCCCGATACGTATAATCAACAGGCTTTGTGCGGAAGTATTCCTGCAAGCTCCGGTTCGGTTCCACAAAGTCAACCTCTTTCCCGAAGCTTGTAGGAACCTTTGTCTCATTCGTACCGATCGTATGATAAATAGACAAGCTATCCAGCTGCTTTGCTTCTCTTACTTCCCGCATGACAGCTTCATCGATTAATGGAGACTGCATTACAACGCCTCCGAATGTATGCGGAAAGCGAAGGGCAGCAACAAGGGAGAGAGTGCCGGCCAGAGAATCACCCATCAATATCCTGGTTGCTCCCATATGTAATGTCGGCAGATCATCCTCCAAAACCGGCAGCACTTCATGAAGAAGGAACTGCAGAAAGGCTTCGTGTTTCTTTCCATCAGGATGGTATTTATCAATTCGGTCGTAACGGTCGCGATAATGGATGCCGGCGAAAACTGTATTTTGAATCTGACCATCACCATGCAGCTGATCGCTTAACGTCGCGATTCGCCCCATTTGGAAATAATCGTTGCCATCCTGCATGATGCATAGCTGATACTTATACATGGGAGAAAAGGTCTCCGGTTTATACCATCGCACTTCCAAGCTTTCATCTAAATAGATACTGTCTATGATGGCACTTTCCATCTTACCATTTCGTTTCATCTGCTAAACCTCGCTTTGTGAAAGGGTTGTGATGTCATTTTACCATGAATGGCAGGAAGAGAAAGAATAATACAGGATGTTAGGGTAATGTACAGCCTTTTGGAGTGAATTGCTTCCTCTTTAACTCCATAGAAAAAGGATCCATTTCACAGAATCGAAATGGATCTGGCGGGGTGTATGTAATCCAGGAATCATTTGTTTTTTTCCATGACTGCAAAGTAATTTCCTTCATGATCTGCAAAGTTGAAAACTCTCCCAGATGGCATTGCCACTATTTCCCCAACTGTTACGTGATCAGTTGATAAATCTTCATGCAGTCTATCAAGGTTATCCGAAAAGAACAGTAAAGAAGGGGTACCAAGATTCAGTTCAGGTTCCATTTTCGCAATAATTTCTTTGTTGTGGAGAATGATACTTGTTTCCGCATTATTTGTAGGTGCGATTTCAATCCATCTCATACCCTGGCCGTCGTCTTCTTCCGCTATCACTTGAAACCCCAGTTTTTCTGTCCAAAAATGAACTGCATGATCCTGATCGCTAACATATATCATGACTTGACCAACGTGATTAATCATTATTATCTCCTTTTTAATTTGAATGTGCCTATACATTCTGCATTGGAGTGGAATTTACCTTTTAGAAGTACTCATATTATAAAAAAAATTTGACTCTGGAGATCAATAAATAGAGCACGAGCTGGGGTTCTGCTGGAAAACTAATAAGGAAATAGAAACAAGGAGATGCATAACGTACAAAGTCCAAATATCCATTATGAAAATTATGGTAATATCATTACGGAAGGGATGATATCAATGAAGCAGATGAAAGGAATCATGCAAGTTTTGAAGCTTGCTGAAAAGCTTAAATTTGAAATGCGGCATAGCTGGCTGTCGAACGGCAGGCGAGAGAGTGTAGCAGAACATACATGGCGCGTAGGGCTGATGGCTGTGCTGATAGAACCGTACATAGAAGAAAAATTAGACATGGCAAAGTTGCTGAAAATGATCATGATTCACGATTTAGTCGAAGCAGAAGCAATGGATGTTCCTGCTTTTGATACACTGTATGATGCAAAAAGAAAAGAACAAAAGCAGCTGGCTGAGCAAACTGCCATGGATAACATAAGGGCAACTTTGGAAGAAGAGCCAGGTAAGGAGCTGCAGATACTTTGGCTTGAATTCGAAGCAAAGGAAACATTCGAGGCAAAGGTAGCCAATGCTTTAGATAAGCTGGAAGCACAGCTGCAGCATAATGAAGCAGCGATGGATACATGGCTGGATATTGAGAAAGAAATGGTTTATATGCTGAAACCCCATACGGAATTCCATCCGGTACTGGAGGATCTGAGGCAGGTTATTGTAGGTGAGGCAGAAGAGAAGTTGAAAGCGAATGGTTATGTTCAAAGCGTGGGTCAACCAGAATGATCATGGGGATCAGTCATAGCGCGTTTGTTGTCAGGGATCTTTCTCTTTATAACAAGGGACCAAAAACCGATCAGCGGCCAGCCGCCCCTCTCAAAATCAATTTTTTGGTCTTTATCCCGGAACCATATATAGACAAGCGTACGCGTACCAGCATTCTAAAACAGTGACATCACAAATGGGTACCAAAAGACAAAACTGGCAATGCCATTCAGCTCTGGAACGAAAATATTATCGAGCATGTCTTGCCAACCTTTATGTATTACACTGACTGAGCTATCAAAGTATAATAGAGCAATTCAAGTATTATTTGGGACTACTTGAAATGTGGATATACATGGCAAATCCAGGTTTTTACACTTTTAAAATTTATCTACTTTTCTGTATTTGCTTTATGCAGTTCTATATGTTATGATGAATTTAGTTATTTTTGTTCGGTGTAAGATTTGCAAGAAGTATTATATATCTTGAGATAATATGTTTGAACAAGGGTAGTAATATATTTGTGGGAATTCCCACAACAGGAGGCAACAATTATGGAACAAGGTACAGTGAAATGGTTTAACGCAGATAAAGGATTCGGCTTCATCGAAGTTGAAGGCGGAGAAGATGTATTCGTACATTTCAGCGCTATCCAAGGCGAAGGCTTCAAATCTTTAGACGAAGGTCAAAAAGTGACATTCGATATCGAACAAGGTCAACGCGGAGCACAAGCTGCTAACGTTAACAAAATCTAATTAAAGTAAAAGAGACTCCTTCGGGGGTCTTTTTTTATTTCTTTGATTAGCTATAAAAAACATATTATATCTACTTTTGAAATTTCGGTATAAAAATACCAGAGTTGACAGAAGTTCTTTGGGGAATCATAAAGGCGGACATAATATATATTGAATTGATACCCGAGAGGATGAGAGCTATGAGCGCAGGAATATTCCGTAATGGAGAAGTAGTTAAAATAAAAGATTCGAATGAATTAGTAACGGTCTTGAAAAGTCATTATGTGAAAAACATGAAAAAATACTCTTATGTAGTCAATAAATATCCAAGTACTTTTTTCTTTGAAGAAGAATTGATGAAACATGAAAATAGGTAATAAGGGTATATAAACTTTTTAAGTGAGCTAAGATTTATTAATAGATCGAGCCTGGATCTATGTAGCTGGCCTATGTATGATGGGAACGCAAAAGGCATATCTTAAGGGGAAAAAGCTGAATGCAAGTTGCAAGCTTAAGTAAAATGGACCGACTGGCAGTTGCCAGTCGGTCCATTTTACTTTAATTGATAGTTAAGGGTGTGTAATTTCAATCACATCATTCTCGGGTGTTATGTATTCTCCTTTTTGCTGCAAATACCCGTATCGAAGATCGACGCTCATGTATTCAAATGTATTATCTTCTTTGATTACAACCAAGAGTTCTCTATCATCTCTGATTGACATATTTACTGGATCATGGAATGTCAGGCCTAATACCTTCTTCATATCAACTTCAGTTGTGTAAGGAGTAAAGATATAAGCTTTCTTCCAATCATACTCAATATAATCTCCAAGATCCAATGAATTCGTACCTTCCTCTTTTAGCTTGTAGTTTAGATTTTTTTCCAAGGTCTTATCGTGATGAACGGATAAAAAAGGCAAAACTATATAGACAGAGATTCCAGTAATTGCAACTAAGCAAATGATTACTAATAGTATTTTTATTTTTTTTGAAATAGAAATTCGCTCCACTCTTTTCCAGTATATTACTTATTATAATACACTTGGATAGTTGAAGGTATGATAACTTGCTTGGCAGCTTCTTCCCTTTATTAACAACAAGACAGAGCTGATTGACTAATTTCATCATTCAACCAGCGTTCTAGTTAGCGGCATCATAAACAGATTCAAAGCTGGTGATGCCATGATCCCAGTACGAACAGTTCATAAAGTGCGTGCTTCCATCCATCCATTCCTAATAGCGTTACCAAAGTAAATTAAATTGCCGAGTGGAAGCAAGAGATTAACAGCAGTAATCCTGTCACTTAGCTGATGGCCTGCTAGTCACACCCCCCTCGTAATCCTCATTGTGAAAGCAATAGTGTGACACAGTAAGAGAGATATGCAGAATATAACGTTAATCTTACCACTTCACACTAATTGGCATGATTCTTGCTTATTAGTTAAGTGAGGAGGTGAAGGGATGAAAAAATTCATCATCGCATCACATGGCAATCTTGCAAAGGAACTTAAGAACTCTGTTCACATGATCATGGGTGACGCTTATGAAATGGAAGTGGTGTGTATGGATTCCGAGAGAACAATGGATTCAATCAAAGAAGAAATCAGTGAAAAGCTAAACGTTGCGGATGATAAAGATTCTGAATATATCATTCTCACAGACGTGTTGGGTGGAAGCATCGCGAATCTATGTGCTGAATTTACAAGCAGTTCCAATGTTCATGTGATAACTGGGTTCAATCTATCACTTGTATTGGAAATGCTTAGTTTGAAAGATGCAATGACAACGAACGAACTGATAGATCATTGTGTGCATCAAGCGAAAAACGGCATTGTGTATGTCAATGAATTGTTATCCAAAAGTATCCCTCAATAGATAGGAGGAACAGCAATGATTAAACTTGTAAGAATTGATGATCGACTTTTACACGGTCAAGTAGCTTTTGCCTGGTCCCGCCACCTTGATGTGAATACAGTTATTGTTGCAAATGATCAAGCGGCAAGTGACCCGTTAAAGAAAATGACGCTAAATCTAGCAAAAGCACCGGGCAGCACACTTTATGTCAAAACAGTGTCTGAAACCATCGAGATACTTCCAAAATTGGAGGACCCTAAATTCAAAGCACTGATTCTAGTTGATAATTCCAAGGATGCTTTAGCTTTAGTTGAAAGTTACTCCGGTATAAAAAGTATCAATCTTGGCGGGATGCGGATGGCAGAGGGTAAAAAGCTCATTTCCAGAGCGATTGCAGTAGATGAAGATGATAAAGAGAATTTGAACGAAATAATCAGCCGCGGAATTGAAGTGGAAATCCGTCAGGTACCAACGGATAGCAAGAAGCTATACGAAACTGTCGTCTAAACGGGAGGGGGAGTTCTTATGGTATTGGAGGCTATACTCATCGGGTTGCTTGGAGCGATTGGAATCTTGGACGGAAGGATATTCGGACAGATGATGTTTGAACGTCCGCTAGTCATGGGGCCGTTGGTAGGGTTAGTGCTGGGGGATTTCACTACCGGAATCATTGTTGGAGCGACATTGGAACTGGTATGGATGGGGATCGTCGGTGTAGGATCAGCAACACCGCCTGACGTAACAACAGGAGGTATCTTAGGGACAGCTTTTGCCATTATGACTGACAGCGGAGCTGAGGTTGCTTTGGCATTAGCAGTTCCGATAGCCATACTTGCTCAATCTCTTGGCATCCTTGTAAGGACAATCAACACTTCTTTCATACATCGCGCAGATAAATATGCCGAAGAAGGTAATACAAAGAAAATTGTTCTGATGCACTGGCTTGCTGTAGGACTATTTTTCCTGAATGGTTTTGTTCCAAATTTCTTGGGGATTCTATTAGGTTCTGAAGTGGTGGAGGGTATCGTGAACTCTATTCCTCAAACTATCACGGAAGGGCTGCAAGTTGCAGCGAATATGTTCCCGGCATTAGGTTTTGCACTTTTGCTGCAAATGACATTCACTAAGAAATTATCGCCCTTCTATTTTCTAGGGTTCGGTTTAGCTGTGTTTTTCGGGCTCGATATCACGCCTGTAGCCGTAATTGGAGCTATTATTGCGGTCGTGATTTATCAGCTAATGCCAACAGATAAGGACAAGGAGGTGCTTCTCTAATGGAGGAAAAACAGCTGAATCATCAAATGGATGCTGGTCAAGATGAGCTAGTAGATAAAAAAACATTGAGAAGGGTTTTTTGGAGATCATTCCACCTTCAAGGATCCTTCAACTATGAGCGGATGCAAGCTTTAGGCTATCTATATGCGATGATTCCTATCCTGTTAAAGCTTTATCCAAAGAAGAGTGATTTGGCTGCTGCTTTGAAAAGGCATTTGGAGTTTTTCAATACTACTCCTGCTGTTTCAAGTTTCGTCATGGGTATCTCAACCGCAATGGAAGAAAAGAATGCAAGGGAAAAAGGGGTATTCGATTCTTCTTCCATTAATGCGATAAAAGTCGCCTTGATGGGACCATTAGCTGGGATTGGTGACTCTTTCTTCTGGGGAACTTTCCGGGTGATAGCGGCAGGTATCGGAATATCACTTGCAACCCAAGGCAACATACTTGGAGCAATCCTCTTCTTGGTGCTTTACAATATCCCTCACTTCTTCTTGCGTTATAAAGGAACATTCTGGGGTTACAACCAAGGGACAACACTCCTTAGCTCTTTATATGAAAAGGGCAATATGGAGAAAGTGTCGTACTGCGCAGGCATATTGGGATTGATTGTAATTGGAGCCATGACTGGAACTTTGGTACAATTCACAACTCCATTAGAAATCAGCATCCAGGGGGCTGCTGTTAACTTACAGGATACGCTGGATCAAATAATGCCGAATATCCTGCCGCTAGGGCTTACATTGCTGTTATTCTTGCTGCTGAAAAAAGGGATTAAGGTGAACTATATTATGATCGGTATCATTGCTGTCGGTATTTTAGGCAAGTGGGCTGGAATTCTATAAACCTATTGATAGGAAGGGGAAGCATTATGCAAACAAATCTAATGAATCAATTTATCCACGAGGAAAAGGAAGTTCTCACATCAATTTTACAAGGTAAGGAAGATATTATAGGGGACAGCGTGCAAGCTTACACAAATAACGATATCGAAAGTATTTATGTGATAGGTTCCGGAACTTCCTACCATGCTGCATTAGTGGCGAAAGATACGATATCAAAACTACTAAACAAACAGGTATTTGTAATGTATCCAACACATTTTGAGCGGGAGCAACTGCATTTAGGCGGTAAACAGCTTGTTATTGGGATTTCACAAGGTGGCAGGAGCCTATCGACAATTCATGGAATTGAAAAAGCTAAGCAATGGGGGTTTCCTACTATCGGAATTTCCGAGTATGCAGAAAGTGATTTAGCGGAAACGGTAGACTATTTTATCCCTTTATCCATCGGTTCGGTTGAGAGAGCAGGAGCTAAGACAAAAGGATATGTCGGGACCATTCTTACTTTGATTCTCTTCGCTATGCAGGCTTCCGGGAAGCAAGATGAAGAACTGTCAGAGAAACTGCAAACTACTTTCAGCAACCTTGATACGCTGGCTCAAGTTTCTGAGGAATGGTATCAAAAGATTAAGGACGACTTCTGCCATGCAAAAGATATCGCTGTGATCGGATATGGCACAAACTACGCTACAGCACTGGAAGGAGCATTGAAACTCCTGGAAACTGCGAGAGTTCCTGTGGTTGGTTATGAAATGGAAGAATACATGCATGGCGTTTATAACTGCATCAGCCCGGACAGCTTCATCATATTTCTGGCCTCAGAGCACAAAGATAAGGAAAGGCTGCTCAATATGAAAGACTTCTTGGGAAATATAACAGATCATTGTTACGTAATAGGTAAAGAGGGGACCTTTGAAACTTCTGATCAGGATTTAGCCTTCGCATTCCAGGAGCAGGAAGACTTCTCTGCCTTTGAGTATATAGTGCCGCTTCAAATCCTGTCGTCGTTGTTATCAGCTGATAAAGGCATAGATGCAGCAATTCCGAAATTCCCCAACTTCCATACAATGATGGGAAGCAAGGTGGCTAACGTCTAAATATTTTCTAACTATTAAGAAAATTATAGATATAATAGAAAGGTAGAGCTCCAGTAGGACGGATAGGAGAGGATCGATTTGATAAAAGATAACATAATCCAACAAATCTTACATCTGTCTGCTAATCTGCCAGATCAACATAAGGACCAGATTGGAATTGATGCCAGTCAAATTGCAGCATTGATGCAGATTAGCAGAAGTGCTGCAAGCAGGTATTTAAACGAACTTAATCGTTCGGGGGATATGATCAAGGTCAACACTAGGCCTGTTTATTTTCACATGAAGAGACATTTGGAGGATCACTATAATAAATCTGTCGCTCAAACAAGCTTTTCTAGTTACGAAGAGTTATTTCACTACTTGCTTAATGAAGAAACCAAAAAAAGGGATCCTTTCTCTGTATTTATTGGTGCAGAAGGAAGCATGTCCACTCAAATAGAACAATTAAAAGCTGCTATAAGTTATCCTCCAAGAGGTCTTCCAATCATGATTGCTGGAGAAACAGGTGTAGGAAAAAGTAATTTGGCGCGATTGACGTATGAATACGCATTGGAAAGCAATCTTATTGCTCCTGAGAGTCCTTTCCTTACAATGAACTGTGCAGAGTTTGCTGATAACCCAGAGTTAGTCACAGCTAATCTTTTTGGTTATGTTAGCGGGGCATTCACCGGCGCTGTGAAAGATACGAAAGGCATCATCGAGTCTGCTGACGGTGGGATACTCTTCTTGGATGAGGTGCATCGACTATCCGCGGAAGGACAAGAGAAGTTGTTTCTGTTCATGGACCAAGGAGTATTTCATCCATTGGGAGACAACCAAAAGTGGAAGAGATCAGATGTAAGGCTTTTATTTGCAACTACAGAAGGAATAGAAGAAACTTTTCTGCCTACATTCATAAGGAGAATTCCGATCATCACATCGATTCCTTCATTAAGGGAACGATCTGATGATGAGAAGTTTCGTTTAATCTACCTTTTCTATGAAAAAGAAAGCAGGAATATCGGCGTAAAATTAAGTATCCAGCATGATGTCATCCGTGCGCTGATGGCCTATCGTCCAAAAGGGAATGTAGGAGAGTTAAAGAATGTAATTACTACGTCTTGTGCAAAAGCTTATCAAGAATCGATTGATGCTATGGATGATGGAATTCATATACAACAACGCCATTTGCCAAAGGAAATAGTCGAATACTATTTACTGAATAAACAAAAACATGTACTGGAACTGCCGGATGAATTTATATCCATACATCCGGCAGTAAAAATTATAAATGATTTTCCCTTTTTGAACCAATCTACGGGGAAACTAAACCATATATATCAGTCTCTTATAAAACGATTAGCCGGTAATGCGGATCCTAAGGATGACATACCGGAGCTGGCTATCCTCGTTAATCAGGAAATTGACCGAATCATGTACAGCAATCAAAAAGTAATAGAAGAGGTCGAATTTCTTAGCCTGAAACAACTGATTACTACGTACATGGAGTATAGACCAGTGGATAAATCCATTATCTTTCCGGGAAGCTTCACTATCGGGCTGACACATTATCTGTTCGAAGCATGCAGCTCAGCCCTTACAGCTAAAGAAGAGGGCACTGCTAAGCAGGTGTTGGATTCCATTCAGTTAGTGCTGCCGGATGAAGTGACTTACGCCAATAGGATCGTCAACAAAATCAGGGATACCTTTGATGTATATGTTAACAAACTGGATATTGCTGTTATTGCTCTTTATCTCTCAGGGTTAAAGAAAAACAAGAGGACTGACCGAATCAGGTCGGTCATCGTTGCACATGGTTTTGCCACAGCAAGCAGTATAGCCCATGTAGCAAACAGTGTACTTGGCGAGAACATATTCGAGGCTTTCGATATGCCATTAGAGGTGTCTCCTATTGATATTATTCATAAGATAGAGGATTATATGGAAGCTATTGATACGACCAATGGTGTCATTTTTCTAGTTGATATGGGCTCACTGACAGAATTGCAAAACCATTTGCAACCTAAGGGTCCAGGTGCTATTGGATTATTAAATAACATTACAACATCCATGGCTATTGAAGTCGGAGAATCAATCCTGCGTGAAGATAAAATAGATCAAATACTTAAGCACGTCACAGCATCCATCAAACCAACCTACAAACTGATTAAAGATGAACATAATAAGAACAATGCTATCATTACAACATGTGGTACTGGCATGGGTACTGCGGTGAAAATTAAAGAGCTCCTTATGAAAGGCATTGGCAACACGAAAAACATCACAGTACTTCCTTATGATTTCTTAAGTTTAAAGAATAATGGGCTTAAGGAACATGTCTTTACTAGTTATAATGTTTTGGGGATTGTAGGTACTCTTGATCCGAAGGTGCCGCATATTCCCTTTCTAGCTATGGAAGACATTATTTCAGAGAAAGATACGAATAAGCTGAATGAAATATTCAGTGGGATATTGCCGCCTGCAAAGATTGAAGAATTAAATGAAACAATGCTGAAGCTTTTCTCTCTCGAAAGTGTTATTCACCATTTAACAATTCTTAATCCTGACAAGCTTATTGATAATTTGAGCGATATCCTAGGAAAAATCCAGCAAGAATTGAACATTACGTTCTCAAATCCTACTTTAATGAGTTTATATATTCATATGAGTTGTCTCGTTGAAAGGCTAGTCAAGAAAAGCCCTATTGAATATTACTCTGATATGGAACAATTCGGGGAAGAACACAAAACGTTCGTTCATCTGATGAAGCGTATATTCTATAGAATCGAAGAGAATTACGGCGTAGAAATTCCCTTGTCGGAGATCGGATACATTTATGACATTATAAAAATCAGAAACGAATCCTTTGTTTATTAGTGAAAAGAGGGAGATAGTATGCTCTTAGAGAAATTTACAGTTACAGATAAAATGGGTATTCATGCTCGTCCTGCAACAATGCTAGTTCAAGCAGCAAATAAATTTAAATCTAATATTCATCTTGGGTTTGAGGAAACAAAAGTCAACATGAAATCTATTACTGGTATCATGACACTTGGAATAACAGAAGGAATGATTATTGAAGTTATGACAGAAGGAGAAGATGAACGGAAAGCGTTTCAAGCATTATGTGAGTTGATGGAAAGAGAAAGTATAGGAGTGTCTGTGAAAGCTATCAGTTAAATGTAATGAAAGCATCAAGAGTTATTTCTCTGATGCTTTCCTTTTTCTTTACGAATTCTAGAATCCTCAAATCCTAATTCCATTCGATATTTCGCGACTGTTATCCTGGATATAGCGATGGAATGCTTCTGGAGTAAGGCTGTAATTTTTTGATCTGATAAAGGAGAGGATTTCCGCTCATTTTCAAGTAATTCTTTCATTTTCTCCTTTATCTGATGTACGGAATGGAAAGCATCCGTCTTCGTACTAGAGACTCCTTTGGAGAAGAGTTGTTTGAAAGCAAAGAGACCGCGGGGTGTTTGCAGGTACTTATTGCTAGTTGCTCTGCTAACAGTTGATTCATGGACTTGCGCAGCGTTTGCAATATCTTTTAGCGTCATGGACTTTAAGCAAGTTGTACCTTCTTTAAAGAAATCTGGTTGGAATGCAAGTATCTCCTTCGTTATGTTGTAGAGAGTCTGTTGCCTTTGTGCCAGTCCTTTAATCAATTGAGAGGCTGCATAGATACTTTCTTTTGCGTATCGTTTCACTTCATTTGATGGGTCGTTATGAAGCATGGCTGAAAAGGAGGGGTCAAGTTTTACGACTGGCAAATGCGCTTGATTCACAATAATGCTAATGCCACTTTCTGTTTGTCTTAGAATCACATCTGCTGCAATATAATGAGTAGGCTTTGTATGGAAGTTCATAGCAGGATAAGGGTTCAGTGACTTGATTTGCAATTCTGCCTCATAGATGTCAGATAGTTCTACACCGAGTAAGGTTGAAAGTATTTCATATTCTTTTTCTGCCAGCAGTCCCAGATGCTCATCCACAATCTTATAGGCAAGGGAATCATCGGATTTTATTTGCAGGAGAAGGCATTCGTGCAAGTCTCTAGCTCCAATCCCTGGGGGATCTAGAGTTTGAAGTATAGCAATTGCATCATCTAATTTCTCACTCTTGATACGTAATGAAGTCGCAGCATGTAACCTATCCAGAATCAGATAACCCTTATCATCTAAACTTCCTATTAGATAATATAATACGGCTCTTACATCAGGAGAAATGGATAATAGAGAAATTTGATGCTTCAGATTTTCTGTCAAAGATTCTTCTGATACCATTCTGTCGTATGTATCAGCTGCAGCGGAAGTATTTGACCTGTTGGATTCCCGGTCGTTGGAAGGAGATGCGTCTAATTGAAGGGCGGGATTGGACTGAATCTGATCCTGTATATATTCATTAAGCTCAGCGGATGAGAACTGTAAAATAGAAATGGATTGCCTAAGAGATGGTGTCAAAGTAAGGGCTAGCTGCTGCTTTTGTTTGAGACTGACATGCATAGACATTAACTTCACCCCTGAATTGATTGATAATTCTAATTTTACACAGCTGTACAGCAGAAGGCTATACGATTTTTTATACCGAGGATATACTGCTTACTATCATGGAGTTACATCCATTTGTTCAAGGTATCAGTAAAGACTTTTCCTAAAAGCGTTGACAAGGCCGTATAACTTTAATAAAATAATACAAGACGTTACATTACATATCGATTCCGTAGCTCAGTTGGGAGAGCATTACCTTGACAGGGTAGGGGTCGCTGGTTCGAGTCCAGTCGGAATCATCAATGGAAAAGCCTATAACCTCAGTGGTTATAGGCTTTTTTATATTCTTATTTATTTTGGAGATAGGTATTAAGAAAGGAAAGTTTTATCAGAAGAAAAGAACGGTTTTATTTAGGATTGCTACTGCAATTGTAATAATCTGAACAAGAAAAGTCCCAGAATTTATCAGGGACCTATCAATTATTAATATGAGTTATTTTGTGGATTTAATAAAGAATCATGTTTTCCTTTCGGGATGTCTTGATCAGTATGGTTATCTCTGATACTAAGTAGGAGTATCTTATCTAACTCTCGCCTGTGAATATATGAGTAAGTGTAGTTAGGTTCATCCTTATATACCAAATATACCTCATATCTGCCTGACTTTGATTCCCATACAATATCTTTTGATTTAAGATCACTATCCGAAATTCCTAGTTGCTTAAATACAATTTCATTAATCTCTTCCTTCTCCCAAGGGGAACCGTTTGCTGCAAAGTAAATCCAAGTACCAATTGTTGCAATTATGATAACGGGGATCGAAACCAATAGGGATTTTTTCAAATTTACCATATCCTTCAAAAATATGTATTTTTATCTAAATAAGTCTATTACAATAGAAATATAACATACAAGGAGGAGAAAAATGCGTAAATTTATTGCTTGTTGTGCAGTTTTGCATTAATTATGTCGTTAGTAGTTTTTTATCCAAACAACAGTGTCGAAGCGGAAGAGTATGATGAAAATTTAAGCGAAGAACAAGAGGTTGAGGTTCTCACTGGAGAAGAATTTAAACAGTACAAAGCCGAATGTATGTTTAATCCAGAAGATACATATGAAGTCGTAGATTCAGATGAGAATACCTTCTCTATCGCAAAACTTAGAGGTTATACGGGTTCTACTGGAGATATCTTGGTCACACAGGTATCATGGTATCCCGAGGAGAAGTATTGCATATACCTGGACCTAAACAAAAAGTTAAAATAAATTCAATATCAGAATAGAACAGTAGGTACAATAAAACGAACGTATTACAGGTAAGGAAACAATCTGTTGCTGTAGAAGCAGCACGGTGGGCAAAAAGCAATTACAAAGATGGTAGTAATCCGGGATACAGTCTAAAGGAAGCCTGTACAGCAAAAGCCCTACATATTGCTCAAAGATAGTTTGGCATGCCTTCTATTATGGCACAGGTTCAAAAAAAGTAATGCGTGTACCTGTTGATAGAAAGGTCCTACCATATGCAATGAGTAAGTATTTCTATCATGCTTATAAACCAGTAGTAGTAGTTCGTGAGCATGGTGAAGCACTTTAATATTATACAATGTAAGAAGACCGCATTTATTGCGGTCTTCTTTCTTTTTAAGTTTAACAGCAATAGTCGGACAAATTGCGAACATTAGGGGTACTGAACTGGGTACTTTTTAATGATAAAAGTATTAACATTTACTCAGAGGCA
Organism: Terribacillus sp. JSM ZJ617; assembly: GCF_044383785.1. NCBI lineage: Bacteria > Bacillati > Bacillota > Bacilli > Caryophanales > Bacillaceae > Terribacillus > Terribacillus sp. JSM ZJ617. Next base: position 246,140 of record NZ_JBISEQ010000003.1, read on the forward strand.
AAAAGTCCTCTGGGAGAAGCGCCTTTCCCTTATCAAGACGTCCTCGCCTAATCTTACAGTGATTTATGATCTGCTCTGTAATAAACTTAGCATCAAATCCAACACCCTGTAAAAGTGCCGATCCACGTCGATACTGCCAAGGAAGTCCGATGAAGTAAAGGCTATTCTCTCGAGTGATACCTCTTTTAGGTATTACTTTACCTTCTTCTATAACGCCATCCACCTCTAACCAAGGATATGAGCCTTCAAATCCTGTTGCCCATATAATATTATTAACCTTAATTTTAGAGGTATCTGCAAATATAAGTTCATTTCTTTCTGTGTTTACTAACCTCGGCTTTACTTTGATTTCTTGATTTTTTATAGCATTTTTGAGTTCATAGCCAAAGATAGGATCACCTTTTCTTTGAATAGCATTTCCGATGAAGTAGCTCGCGCTTGCTTTTAATATGCCTACCTTATCAAACCACCAGAAAATACTCCTACTATTAATTGTCAGGGGTAAGTAGGTTAATTTACTGCTAACTGATAAAAATGTTTCCCTATCTTTAGCTAACTCCACCGCTATCTGTGTGCCACTATTCCCGCCGCCGACTACAAGCACATTTCCTTTGATGAGTTGGCTTGGATTTTTATATTGAGAAGAGTGAAGTTGGTTAATACAGAGTGATATATCCTTTGAAAGTGTAGGTATCTTAGGAGTTTGAAAAGCTCCAGAAGCAATTACAATACTCTTTGCTCGAAAATCACCTTTATTGGTTTGTATCAAGTAAGTATCATTAATGTGTTTGAGGTTTAGTACTTCTGTATTGAGAGAGATAGGAAGAGCGTGTATTGTAGCATATCTTTTAAGGTAATTAGCTACTTCATTTTTGTCAGTTAAGCCGTGTTGGTCTCCCTCAAAGTCTAATCCTGGCAGAGCATTGTACATCCTCGATGTGAACAGAACCAAGGAGTCATATCTACGTCATATCTACTTCTCCAACTCGCACCAACCTCATTTTCTTTATCTAGTAGAATAAAATTCTGTTGTTTTTGCTTTAGATAATACCCTACAGCAAGTCCTGCCTGACCTGCCCCAATTACGATAGTGTCACAATGCATTTGTATCCCTCCATTAACTTTGTTTATATGTGCATATATGAATATAATAAGTGAAGAAAAGGGGTTCTACCCCTTTATTCCTTAACTCTTAGTAATCTTAAGCTATTTAATGTAACAAGTAATGTAGCTCCCATATCAGCGAATATAGCTATCCAAAGTGTTAACCATCCAGGAACCACTAATAACAATGCCAAGAGTTTTATGGCTAGTGAGAACGTGATGTTCTGCTTAATAATCTGCAATGCTTTTCGGCTTAATTTAATGGTGTATGGTAACTTACTTAAATCATCTGACATTAAAGCAATATCAGCAGTCTCAAGCGCTGTATCCGTTCCAGCGCCGCCCATAGCCACCCCAACGGTAGAAGCAGCTAATGCAGGAGCATCGTTTACGCCATCTCCGACCATTGCTACACTGTTATGATCGTTGCGAAACTTTTTAATGAAATTCAGCTTATCCTCTGGTAGTAGATTTGCTTCAATGCCAGATACACCAACTTGCTTGCCTATTGTATAGGCAGTCATCTGATTATCACCAGTAAGCATTACCGTATTAATACCAAGATCATTTAAGCTACTGATTACCTTTATTGAGGAATCTCTTATTTCGTCGGCTACAGCAATTAATAGTTGTATCTCTTTTGCAGTTCCTAAGATCATTACGGTCTTTCCTTCATTTTGCAGCTGCTCAATCTGACTGTTGAGATTCTTATCAATCGTTTGATGCAGTTCTGAGAAGAGAGTAGGGCTACCAACATAATAAATTTCATTGTTAACAACGGCTTTAACACCTTTACCAGTAATGGACTGAAAATTATTGACTTGAATTGAGCTGAAATTTACATTGTTTGTTTCTGCTTCTCTAACAATTGAAGTAGCAAGGGGATGCTGCGATCCATTTTCAATTGCCGCCGTTATAGCTAATAACTCATCTTCTATACCGCCAAAGGTCACTAGATTTGTGACAGTTGGAACACCTTTAGTTAAAGTTCCTGTCTTATCAAAGGCTATAGCTTTTAAGGCTCCAACTTCTTCTAAATGGATGCCGCCTTTGATCAATACACCTTTTCTTGCTGCATTACCTATAGCGGTAACAATAGCAACTGGTGTGGAGACAACCAAAGCACAAGGACAACCTACTACCAATACAGCTAAGCCCTCATAGACCCATGTACTCCAGTCTGCATTAAACAGAAGAGGTGGAATGGTGGCAATTAGAAGTGCGATAATTACGATTGCTGGTGTATAGTACTTTGCAAACTTATCAACGAAAGCTTGAGAAGGCGCTCTTTCTGCTTGGGCTTCTTCCACAAGGTGAATGATTTTCGATAGTGTAGTATCTTCTACTCTTTTGGTAACTTTAACTTCAAGTAAACCTTCTTCGTTCAGAGTTCCTGCAAATACTTCATCTTCGACTACTTTAGTCACAGGGACACTTTCGCCAGTAATCGCTGCTTGGTTAAGGGTTGAGATACCTTTCGTAACAACGCCGTCCATCGCTAACTTTTGTCCCGGTTTGACAATCATCGTATCGCCAATTTGTATATCTTCCACACTAACCATAAGTTCTTTGCCGCTTCGGCGGACCAATGCTTCATTAGGAGCAATGTCCATTAATGATGCAATGGAATGGCGAGCCTTATCCATTGAATATCGTTCCAATGCCTCACTAATAGCAAAAAGGATTACTACCGTTGCACCTTCGCCCCATTCGCCTATAATGGCGGCACCAATAATCGCAATAGTCATAAGTGTGTTCATATCAAAACTTAAGCGGCTTAGGTTCTTAAGTCCTTTTATAAAGAGAGAAAAGCCACCAATTAAAATAGCTGCTCCATAACCTACTGTCGGTATAAGATGTTGATCTCCGTATTGCGTACTCAATCCCCAACTTAGTAGGACCAGCAAAGCGGATATATAGACTTTGATGTTTTCTTTTTGCTTCCAAAAAGGAGGACGTTCAACTTTCTTTTCTCTCTCTTCCCGGATTTTTAGATTCTCAAAAGCACCGGCCTTTTCTAAATCTTCAATTGTTGTATCGCCGTTAACATAGATCTTTGCCGCACCAAAGTTTATTTTTGCATCCTGGACTCCTGGCAATTCTTTAACGTTACGTTCGAATTTAGCAGCACAGTTAGAGCAGGAGAGCCCTTGTACGCGGTATGCTTTCATCTCTTCCTCGGTTAATCCTATATTCTCATTAGACACTGACTTCCACCTCGTTTTGATGAGCAAGCGCAATCTCCATAATTTGTTTGATATGATCATTGTCTAAAGAATAAAAAGCGAGCTTTCCTTCTTTTCTATACTTAACAATTCCTTGCTTATGAAGGGTCCGTAAATGATGGGATGCATTAGCAACAGTGATTCCTAAAACATTAGCAATGTCACAGACGCAAAGTTCGTCATCTTGGCATAATATATAACTAATTTTAGCTCGATTTTCGTCAGCAATAGCTTTCAACATTTGAGCAACACTTAGTATATTGACTGACTGCAAATCCTCTTGTATACGGTTTACCTTCTTCTCATCGTAACAATATATTTCACAGGTATCCTTCTTGCTCACAACAATCACTCCCACGTCATTCAAATATCTATTTGAATATAGTTTAACTTAATTTACATTATATTCAAGTAGATACTTGAATGTTATGGATATATTTTCAGATAAGTCACACACTTCACTTGTATATCAAAAAAAGTTGATGTATTATTCGCTTATAAACATCAAAAATATTTGATGTAAGGAGGTGGCGTTATGGAAACAAAGGAGCTTGTACTAAGTGATTATCAGGGAATATTCAAAGCTTTAGCTGATACGAAACGTTTGGAGCTACTACAGTTATTATCTGGATCACCAGAGGAACCTATTTGTGTTTGCGACCTTACTGAATCAATGGAAATGGCTCAGTCTAAGCTTTCTTACCATCTTAAGATTCTTCTCGATGCGGACTTAATTATGAAAGAAAAGCGTGGTACGTGGAATTATTATGGATTAAATCCATCTATGTTGAACCACATACTTTCGGAAGAACTTTGCTGCTTATTCAGAGGTCCAGCGGTAAAAGCTGAGAAATGCTGTACCAACTAAATCAAAGGGGTGAAGTAATATGAGCAATCAATTACCTGTAGTAATTATTGGTGGCGGTCCTGTAGGCTTAGCGGCTGCGGCGCATTTAGTGGAATATGGTTTACCCTTTGTGATTTTGGAAAAAGGGGAAAGCGTAGGAAGCAACATTCTAGAGTGGGGTCACGTTCAATTATTTTCTCCTTGGGAGTACAACACGAATCAAGCAGCAACGAAGCTATTATCTGAAACGGAATGGCAACATCCGGATAAGGATAAGTTGCCAACTGGTCAAGAGTTAGTAAATGACTATCTAAAACCACTTTCACAGCTACAAGTAATGCAAGAGAAGATACGCTTTAATTCCAAGGTTGTTGCTTTAACTAAAGATGGTGCGGATAAATTAAAGTCTGATAACCGAAATGAACGAGCGTTCGTTGTCCATTATAAAAATGGATCTAAATTAGAGAAGGTAAGGGCTTCAGCAATCATAGATGCAAGCGGAACTTGGCAAAATCCAAATCCTCCTTATGCTGATGGAGTGTGGCTTGATTCTTCAATAAGAGATTCAGTACATACAAATATTCCGGCAGTGAAGCAGCAACCAGAAGTATTTAAAGATAAGCATGCTGTTGTGATTGGTTCAGGACACTCTGCATTGAATACATTGCTGAACCTAGCGGAGCTGAAAGCAGATTTTCCATCAACGAAGATATCTTGGATTCTTAGAAGAGAATCACCGGTATCTGCATTTGGAGGAGAGGAACAAGATCAACTTGCGGCCCGAGGTGCATTACGATCAAGCGCACATAAGCTTGTGGAACAAGGTGTTATAGATGTATCCGCTCCGTTTAATGTAGAAGCTATTGATTATGACGGATCCAAATATACATTAAGCAGTAAGGAAGGAAATGTTATCTCTTCCGTTGACGAAATTATAGTTAATACAGGTGCGCGGCCAGACTTTAGCTTCCTACGAGAAGTCCGGTACGTAATCGATCCGATTGTAGAGAGTACACCGGCATTAGCACCGCTTATCGATCCAAACTTGCATAGCTGCGGAACAGTTCGTCCTCATGGAGAAGAAGAGCTGAGACATCCAGAAAGCAATTTTTATGTTGCTGGTGTTAAAAGCTATGGTAGAGCTCCAACTTTCTTGCTTGCAACTGGCTATGAACAGGTTAGATCCATTGTCGCTTCCATAGCAGGTGATGCTGAATCAGCTAAGCAAGTGAAATTGAAACTTCCGGAAACCGGTGTATGTAAGACTAATATCGTGACTGTAAAACAACAAAGTTGCTGTGGGTGCTAAGGTAATGAAATCAGTACTAGTACGAGATTTAAATAAAAACGATTGGGAGAGCGTTAGAGACATTTAAAAAATCGGTATAGAGAGTGGAAACGCTACTTTTGAGACTAATGCTCCCGATTGGGAATATTGGAACAACGACAAGTTGTCGTTTGGCAGACTGGTTGCAGAGATTGAGGAAAAGATAGCGGGTTGGGTAGCATTAACTCCTTATTCCTCTCGCCAAGTGTATAGTGGTGTTGCAGAAGTTGGTATTTACGTTGATCTAGAATTCCAAGGTAATGGTATAGGGTCTACATTGTTAGAAACAGTGCTTAGTGTTTGTGAGAAAGAAGGACTGTGGACAAGTTGATCAATGAGGGAGGAATGCTTATATGGAGAATAATACATATAAGTTTGAAGAAATAATGGAGGTTTTGATTAAATCTTGGTCTTTAGAATCTAGTTCAAAATGGAGTGAGGACAATCCTGCAAAAGGGCAATGTGGCGTAACCGCATTAGTTATAAATGACTTATTAGGTGGAGAAATAAAGAAAACCAAATTGCCAGATGGATGGCATTTTTATAATATTATAAATGGGAAGCGGACTGATTTTACAGATTCTCAATTTACAGAAGAAATCTTATATATGAACATTCCTTCAAGTAGAGAAGAAGCATTAAAAGATACTAATGAAAAACAGTATAACCATCTAAAACAAAACGTTTTACTCAATTTAAAAACATTGATATCACGTTAGAAATTACAGGAAATATTTATAAGGATTATAAAACACCCCAAACGGGTGTTTTTTTATTGTATATAGAAAAAAACTTAAACTTAATTCGATTGATGGAGGGGGGGATGATGTAGATGGCTAGACCTCGCAATCCGAAGCGGGATGTAGCCTTTCGCTTATGGAAAGAAAAAAATGGAACCAAGGCTTTGAAAGAGATTGCAGCCGAACTGGATGTTGGTGATTCGCAGATTAGAAAGTGGAAGAATCAAGACCGCTGGGAAGATCAGTTGAATGGTAACGTTACTAAACGAGGCGCTCCAAAAGGGAGCAAGAATGCGCTTGTCACTGGTGAGTATGAATCCATCTATGGAGATGTGCTGTCAGAAGATGAACAAGCACTTTTTGGCGGCTCCAAGATGTATCAAATTAAAACCGGCTTGTATATTACTGCTTCCACTAAGTATCTAAAAGTACGCAAATAAGTCTCGATTTTATAGTTATGAAGTTAGTCTTGTAAACCATTGCACTCTAGAATATTACAATTTAGGTAATCTAATGCTACAATAAATTGGTCAATTAATATGACAGTATTTCATCCTATATATTCATGAAGGGACTGAACTATGCGCAGATATCAAAGCTTATACCATACCAAAATTTAACTTAAATAAATGGAGGTTAAGCATTTGATAGTCAATACTATTCAAACCAAGAGATTAATGTTAAGAAAGATGGATATGTGTGATGCAAATTCATTATTTGCTATTTGGTCAAATCCTAAGGTAACAAAATATATGAATATTGAAGGGTTTACTCGAATAAAAGAGGCGGAAGAAATGATTGCCTTTTTAAGTGATTTATCTGAACGAGGAGAAGCCATAAGATATTCCATCATTGAAAAGAATTCTAATACTATCATAGGATCGTGTGGTTTTAATTCACTCAATTTTGAGGCAAATACAGCTGAAATTGGATATGATTTAGATAGTCAATTTTGGAACAAGGGTTATGGGACAGAAGCAGTCAACGGTTTAGTTGATTATGCCTTCCATCGACTTAACCTAAAAATAATCGAGGCGAAAGTAGACCCCAGAAACATACTATCTATAAAGTTATTACAGAAACTAAATTTCGAGTTACAAGGTATTGTAGAAGAGAATGCAGGTCAAGCTGATGATCTTTATCTTTACACAAAAGAATCTCACATACAAAAGAGCCTTAACGGGTGGAGCGTACCGTCACAAAAGGACTGACAGTGAGCGTGTTCCAAGATGTATCAAATTATATCCGGTTAATGTATCACCGCTTCCAACAAGTATGTAGAAGTACGATAGTAAAAAGCCCTTTTCTATTCGGAGAGGGGCTTTTTTAATTAGGCCGTTTTCCAAAAGATTGTTTTTGAAACGGGATTAGCTATGGAGGGAGAATCCCAAAGAAAAGCCTGGTTACTTGACTTAGAAAGAAATGACATTGCTTTGCAGTAGGAAGACTAATATCATTCAATATAGTATAAATCAATCAGCTGTAGTGGAAGAGGGTTTTTATATGATAAAAAGCAAATGGGGGACTTATGTTAGCTATAACATATCGCAAAAGGTGTAAGCTTGGATAACTCATTTATACTTTTATTCATCATTCGTCCTCATAGTTCATTTATCACAGTGTAATTTTAATCCTTCATGAGATGTCTTAAATCCTAACTTTTCATAGAATTGAATTGCGTCGGGTCTGTTTTTATCTGTTGTAAGTTGAACTATATGACATCCACGTTTTTTAGCACGTTGGATTGCCCATTGAATTAACTTGGATCCTATGCCTTTACCACGTTCTGAGGATTTAGTACGAACACCTTCAATTGTAGCTCTCCATCCTCCCTGATAAGTAATGTACGGAGTAAATGTAATCTGCTGAACGCCTATTATCTCTTCGCCAAAACAAGCCACAATTAATTCATTATTTGGGTCAGAGTCGATAGATTGAAATGCTTTTATATAACTCTCTGGTAAAGGTTGTTTATAAAGCTCTCTCTTGTTTCCTAAAACGTCATCTGAAAGCATATGCACAATTTCGTCAAGGTCTTGCATTTTTGCCTCTCTAAATGTGACTTGTTTTGGTTCCAATAAAATTCATCCTCCTAGTAAGCATATTGTTATTTTGTTTCTTAAGGTTGAATTATTAAGTTTAAGCGGGACGTATTCAAAAACCTAGTTCTCATTCTTAATCTATGGGAACCGATTACTTAAAATACCATCTAATGTTTTATATCAATACATTTTCATCTTGCTCCCTCATATAATTATCAGCTATATTGTCAGGCAAGTTATCTATAGAAAAATACGAATTTCTTTTGATTCACTATAGTCAACCTTGATTTCCCCGCTTGCATCTTTCGTATAATAAACAGCCGTAGCCGCATAAAGCTCGTCACCATTTGAAACTTTTAAATAATACTCAGAACCAGAAAATACATTTAGTAAAATTAAGTTTTACACTGTTATCCTGTCTCTTCAAAGACTTCCTGTGTTGCTGCTTCTTCATAACTTTCTCCTAAATCCATTAAACCACCAGGTTAATCCCCAGAATCCATCATGTCTTTCTGCAGTAATACCTCATTTTGTTCGTTTAGGATAATAACTATAGAGCCTGGTAAGATAAAATGCACTTTTTTTTTAGAATATCTATATGTATTTTATTAGAAGTGGCTCTTGAATAGCAAATTCAAGTAAAGGTTTTTTGTTGCAAATACAACAAAAAACCTTTACTATTTATACATAGAAAAAATAAACGGAGTTGTATATATGAAGGAAATTCTACGCGAGATAGGAATGATAGCTCGGGCATTGGATTCTATAAGCAATATAGAATTCAAAGAATATGATCTTGCCAGGGGACAGTATTTGTATCTCGTCCGAATTGTTGAAAACCCAGGAATCATTCAAGAAAAACTTGCAGAGATGATTAAAGTTGATCGAACAACGGCTGCACGTGCAGTTAAAAAGCTAGAGATTAATGGCTTTATCAAGAAGAAAAATGATGAACAAAATCAAAAAATCAAGAAACTTTTCCCGACAGAAAAAGGAGAGCAGGTCAATCATTTCATAAGAAGAGAAAATGATCATTCGGACAAGGTTGCATTAGCTGGATTATCTGATCAGGAAGTAGAAAGCCTTTACTATCTTCTTCAAAGGGTTAGAAAGAATATTGAAATAGACTGGGAATATGTGAAAAAAGGAAACAAACGAGACTATTGATTAAATGAGGGAGCTATACATGACATCTATAACTATTAAAAAATGCAGCATGGAGGACCTACAGATACTTCAAGAAATTAGCATCGAAACCTTCAGGGATACATTCAAGGACCAAAATTCACCTGAAAATATGAAAGCTTATTTAGATAAAGCATATACCTTGAATAAGCTGGAAATGGAATTGCTGCATACTTCTTCACAGTTCTTTTTCATTTATTCGAATGCTGAACTAGCTGGATACCTTAAGGTAAACATAGATGATGCGCAGTCTGAAGAAATGGATGATGCTTCATTAGAAATTGAGAGGATCTATGTAAGAAGGAAATTTCAGAAACAGGGAATAGGTAAATTCCTGATGAACAAAGCAATTGAAATAGCTATTGAGTTGAACAAGAAGACTATTTGGCTTGGGGTATGGGAAAAAAATCAAAACGCAATTGCTTTTTACAGCAAGAATGGTTTCGTTAAAACGGGAGCTCATGCTTTTCATATGGGTGATGAAGAACAAGTGGATTACATTTTGACTAAAACACTATAAGGTATAAAAAGAACAACAAGCTGCTTAACTTGTTGTTCTTTCTTTTTCCTGTATTTGCTTTTCATTAATTGTGGAGGTCAGATTTGCTGATAGTGTTTCTATTAGAGTTTATGTAGTGCGCTGCATCTCTTTTGGCTTTTTGTGCGACGGCTGCAGAGATTTCATCTGGAGAATGGAAAAGATCCTTAGGAGTGGTAACAGTAATAATAACTACAACGAGCATGCCGATCAAAAGCAATAACATCTTACGTCTCCTTTTGTTTTTTCTAATTATTCATATTATAAAAGCCGCTTGTGTACATTATGTGTTGTCTTGGAATCATTTTAGAATAAAAAATATGTTGACATGAGATCGATTCCAGGATGTATGCTTCATTCGTACTTACTCACAGACGAAGGAGATTTGATTATGCTGAAACTTGTTGTAACGGACTTAGACGGTACTTTTTTGAATAACAAGGGGAGTTTCGACAAAGCGCTTTTCGATGAAACACATAAGATGATGAAGGAAAATGGTATCATTTTTGCCGCTTGTACAGGGAAGCAGTGTGAACGGGTTGAAGAACTATTTGAAGGACATTCTGATATTTGGGTGCTAGGTGACAGTGCAACTCGCATTAAAAGGGATGGCGAACTGATAAAAGACTTCCCTCTGAACAAAACACTAGGTAATGACCTTATACATCATATTCAAGCTTATGATCAAAAGGTGACGGTTATTGCGTGTACCGGGGACTCTGCTTATGTTAGATCAGATATATCTGAAGCCGATTATAATGTGGTTCGAAATTCATATAAAAAAGTGGAGAAAACAGACGATCTGACTGCTATAGAATCAGAGCTTGTTAAAATTACGGTATATGATAGATCACTCGGGTCTGTTGCGCTAAAAGAGCACTTACTTGAGCAGACATATAATGAACCAATGTATATAGTTGCTTCCGAACCAGCTTGGCTGGATATTACTGCAGCGGATGTCCATAAAGGGAAAACCGTGCAAAAGCTGCAAGAGCTAGTGGGTGCCACAAAAGAAGAAACGATGTCATTCGGTGATGGCGAGAACGATGTAGAATTGATGGACATAGCAGATTATAGCTTTGCAATGGCAAATGCATGTGACAATACGAAAGCAGCAGCCAGTTTCATTACGAAAACGAACGAAGAGAACGGGGTTCTGCTTACGATTCAAAAGATGATTCAATTGATGAAGTGAGTCAGCATTTATCCACTTATTAAACTAATTTAATAAGTGTTGCAGAAAGGGGAGTCTGATAATGAAAATTGAGCACGTAGCCATATGGGTGAAGGATATCGAGAGAATGAAAGAATTTTACACCCATTATTTTGGAGCAGAGAGTAACAGCCTGTATGTAAATGAAAAAAAGGGATTTGCATCCTATTTCCTTACTTTTTCGAGTGGAACCAGATTGGAGATCATGAAGAAAGTTGGGGTTAACGAGCCTGCCCTGCCAGAACAATTGGGTTGGGCGCATGTGGCATTTTCTGTTGGCAGTAAAGAAGAGGTTGATAGATTAACTGAAGATATCAGAGTGGACGGTTATACGGTCAGTGGCAATCCGCGCACTACAGGCGATGGATACTATGAGAGTGTCATAGAAGACCCGGAAGGAAATGTGATTGAGATTACTATATAGATGGGATAAGAAGTGATATCTATAAAGGAGAAGATGTACGTTGGATGATCAGATGACAATGCAGGATCAGGTGAAAGCAAACATTGTAAGAGGAATCCGGCAATTGTTGATGAACGCTCATAGTATGTCTAAAGCAGAAGTTACAGAAGCTCTTTCGATAAGCTTTCCCACTGCCAGCAAGTTCATCCAGGAGATGGTAGACCGAGGAGAAGTGCTTTCCTTGGGCCTTTTACCATCTGCAGGAGGCCGGAGAGCACAAAGCTATGCTTATAATCCTGACTTTGCCCACACATTGCTGGTTTATCTGGAAAAAGAGGAAACAAAGTATGTCATCACGGACGCCTTCGGCAACAAGATACACGAAGCTTCTGCGGGGAGTTTCTTAAAGCAGGAACCCCGATCATTATCTGCATTTTTGAAAACAAAAATAGCAGAGGATCCGTCCATCCGAACAATTGCGATGGGCATACCTGGGGCTGTAAAAGGGGATGTAATAAGCTACATCCCCGGATATCCCATGTATGCAAACCAAAATATGAGGGACATATTAAATCTTCCAGTTGAATTAACTATGGAGAACGACATGAACGCTGCAGTTATCGGTTACCGGAATAGAAGGGGATTATCCAGTGAAGCTTCTCTTGTCTATATATACATGGGTGCGAATGGACCAGGCGCGGGTATTTTGATCAATGGAAGACTAGTAAAAGGGCATACGATGTTCAGCGGGGAGATATCGTTTATTCCTTTAAATGAAAATAACCGATTTTTTCCTGAAAGTGAATTTGACGCAAATGATGAGAAGTCAGTCTTATTGGTTGCTAAATTGATCCAGACTATTGGCGCATTAATAAATCCTTCTCTGATCATTTTTCATCAAGCAGAAGTCAGCAAAGAATTTTTGGGTAAATCTGCAGATATTGTTAGATTAAATTTCCCGTCGGAGCACATACCTGAATTAAGTACTAGTGATTGGGATAAAGATTACAAAGAAGGTCTTTGGGAGATTGCTAAGTCGAAGTTGATAGAGATTTGTTTCTAAGTAACCTAAAATAAACCTAAACCGTTTTCTAAAAAAATAATGAAGATTACTTTTTTTGAGCTATACTATAAAAGTATTTATATTATTGTTTCTAAAGGAGTAGCTTATGAAGAACAAGATTGTTGCAGGTGTACTAGGGATATTACTAGGGAATTTAGGGATACATAAATTTTACTTAGGACAAATTGGTATGGGGATTTTATATGTTGTTTTCTGCTGGACAGGTATCCCTGGGATTATCGGTTTAATTGAAGGTGTAATTTATCTTGTTAAATCAGACGAGGACTTCAACGCTAAGTATAATCGTAATATGTAATTCAGTTATTGGAAAGCCACCCGATATAGGGTGGCTTTTTATTTTAAAAGATTAGAGCTAAAGAGCTTACTCAAAGAATTGTGTTGCAAGAGTATATTAAATTGAATCCTGCTGTTTTGTGAATTTGATGCTACTAATAAAGTCATTCTTCCTGTTTAACCATAACTGAAACGACGCTATAGTCTTAAAGGAAGCTTTGAGTTTTTGAAGGATTCATCCATTCCTATCTAGTATATATAAAAGAGATATACACGGTCTATTCTAAAATTAGTTAGGGGTATGTAAGGTGAATTATGCTGTTAATAAGGAATGGCTCAATGAACATCTAGATGACGATCGAGTTAGGATAATAGATTGCCGTTTTGAATTAGGCAATCCGGAGAAAGGAGCAGGTCTTTACATAGAAAGCCATATTCCTGGTGCTGTTTATTTTCATCTAGAAAGACAATTATCAGCTCCTGTTTCAAAGCATGGCGGAAGACACCCGCTGCCTGACATAGGCCAATTTAAATCTGACATCGAGAAAGCGGGAATCGATAACACACATACGGTAATTGCCTACGATGGTGGAGAAGGGTCATATGCTTCCCGATTTTGGTGGCAGCTTCAATATTTAGGTCATGAAAACGTATTTGTACTAAATGAAGGTTTTAATGGATGGGTTGAAGCTGGCTACAAGACGACAAAGGATTTACCTGAAAATGTAACAACTGAATTTAAAGTGACTATCAGAAAAGATATGCTGGCTTTCTATGAGGAAGTGAAGGAAGTTGTCGAACAAGAGAAAAAGTCTGCCATATTGATAGATTCAAGGGAGGAAAGACGCTACATAGGAGAAGTGGAACCAATTGACAGGGTAGCTGGCCATATTCCTGGCGCCATCAATAAATTTTGGGCAGAGGGATTGAATCAGGGTTCATTTAAAGAAGGCGAAGAACAGAAAAGAAGATTTGCTGAGCTGGATACTAAAGACCCGGTTATCGTGTATTGCGGATCAGGTGTAACGGCTGCTCCTAATTACATTGCTTTAAAAATGGCTGGGTTCGAGAATGTAAAATTATATGCGGGAAGTTATAGTGATTGGGTTTCGTATGAGCAAAATCCCGTAGCAAAGGGTAAACACCTATAACAGATTCACTTAAGTCAATAAAATTTAGATTGGAGACCTTAAGATGGACTATCGATACCTTGGTAAATCTGGTTTGAAGGTAAGCAGGCTTTGTTTAGGTACGATGAATTTTGGTACTACTACAGAAGAAAAGGATGCATTCCGAATGATGGATGCAGCACTTGATGCAGGCATTAATTTCTTTGACACGGCGAATGTATACGGTGCAGAAAATCGAGGTCTTACAGAATCAATTATCGGAAGATGGTTCAAGCAAGGCGGAGGCCGGAGGGAGAAAGTCGTTCTGGGTACAAAAGTATACGGAAGCATGCATAATGCTGCCGATGGTCCAAATGATGAGGCTGGGTTGTCAGCTTATAAAATTCGGCGTCATCTTGAGAAATCTTTAAAGCGCTTGCAAACCGATCACATTGAGCTGTATCAGATGCATCATATTGATCCTGCCGTAACGTGGGAAGAGCTATGGGGAGCTTTTGAATTAGGAATCAGCCAAGGGAAGATAGGTTATGTGGGCTCCAGTAACTTTGCTGCCTGGCAGCTCGCGGTAGCACAAGGCGCAGCAAAAAACCGCCATTTCTTAGGTCTGGTCTCCGAGCAGCATAAATACAATCTCAACTGTCGATATGCTGAATTGGAAGTATTGCCAGCAGCTGAACAGCTTGGGATTGGCATTATCACATGGAGTCCTTTGGATGGCGGTCTGCTTGGAAGAAATGCACTTAAAAAATTACCTGGAAGCCGAAGTGATAAGATTGGTGATAAAATCGATGCCCAGCGAGTGCAATTGGAGCAATTCGGTCAACTATGTGAAGAACTAGGAGAAACACAGGATAATGTTGCGCTGGCTTGGCAGCTTGCCAATCCAGCTATAACTGCGCCAATCATTGGGCCGCGTACAGTTGGGCAATTCGAGAGTGCATTACATGCGCTAGAAATTCACCTTGATGAATCCGTTTTAAAACAGCTGGATGAAATTTTCCCGGGTCCAGGCGGAGCAGCACCGTATGCTTATGCTTGGTAAATAGGAAACTCCTGAATCCGTTATGGATTCAGGAGTTTTTTACTGCCGAAGGACTGCATCCGCAAGCGAATACACTACTGCATCATCAGTAGGTGGGTTATGCAATCCAGCTCTTACATCACGAAAATGGCGCTGCAGCGGATTGTCGGCAGACAAACTCCGGGCTCCAACTATTCGCATGCATAGATCCACGACTTCGTTCGCTTTATTGGTGGCAATATGTTTTGCAGCAGCTAAATCAGGACTCATTTCTGATCTTTTTTCAGGGTGCTCGACCCACTTCCTGGCTGTACCATAAAGTACTTCTCTGGCATTAAACAAAGCCAATTCTATCTCGCCGATTTTTCTCCTGACCTCTGGAACATCCTTAATTGGACCTGGCAAGGAAACAGGCTGGAATTCTGACGCAAATTGAATGGTATAATCTCTCGCAGCAACAGCAATACCTAGGTAAACAGCCGCAATCTGTAAGTACCAGCCTCTTGTAGTGGACTTGCCCTTGGTTTCTTCCACAAGCAGCGCATCTTGCTCAACAATTACGTCTTCCAAAATCAAATCATCGCTTCTTGTACCTCTCATTGCGATGCTATTCCATGTTTCTTCCACAGATACGCCTTCCAAACTATGATCGATCAAAAAGAAGCCTTTGTTTCCAGATGGAAGTATAGTTGCGGTAGCAATACTGTAGTCCAAAGCAGCAGCCATCGAAGCAAAAGATTTACGGCCGTTAATTCTCCATCTGGAACCTTCCAGCGTTGCAGTTGTCGTCGGAGCTGCTCCTCTTGAAGGACTGCCAGTGGCGTTTTCTGTCTGAACTAAATTGAGAAGAATTTTGTCATGAATGATTTTGTTGCATAGATGCTGAAAACTTTGTTCATCCCATTGTCTGCTCTCTGCGTTTTCCAGTACAACACCGAGCTGCCAGCCAAATGATAGAGCGGTAGGAGCATCACCTTGTGCAAGTATCTCTTGAACTTGTAAGTACTCGACAAGATTTAATCCTTTGCCTCCATATTCCGTCGGCACAGTCAGTGACAAGAAGCCTCTTTCCTTAAGTGCCTGGAAGTTTTCATATGGGAACTCGCCGCTGCTGTCAAAATGAGCTGCGCGTTCTTTGAATTCTTTAGAAAGGATTCTTGCTTGCTGTATCACTTGATCAAACACTTTTGTTTTCTCGGCAGTTTCTCGCATGAACATTCTCCTCTTCCAATAAAGTAAAAAACCTCTTTCAAATGAAAGAGGTGGCGTTATGTAAGCATTCTCTCTCATCTTTCAGACATTTCTGTCTGCTGGAATTAGCACCTTGCTTCATGAAAAGCGGTTGCTGCAGGGTCGCTGGACCAGTTCCTACCCTGACTCTAGATAAGTGTATCTATTCGGTTGTCGGCATAAATATAATCCATAATTTGAATATTGTCAATTATACATTTAATTTAGAAAACTCAATTGACAGACAGAGGACTGTCCTGTATATTGAGCTGTAATTCAATAAGCATTTCTTATCCAGAGAGGTGGAGGGACTGGCCCTTTGAAGCCTCGGCAACAGACTGCTGCAGTACTGTGCCAATTCCAGCAAGCTGCTAGCTTGGAAGATGAGAAGAGTGGACGTCGTACGCCTGCGTCGACTTAGAAAGACCTCTTCTTATCCGAGAAGGGGTCTTTTTATTTGTTAAAAATGGAGGGATAAAAGTGGGAAAGCAAATCATTATGAATGCATTTGATATGAATAGTGCGATGCATAACTCGCATGGGTTATGGAAGCACCCAGAGAGTAAGCGGCATCGTCAGTACAAGAATCTGAATTATTGGATCGATCTTGCTAAGTTACTCGAACGCGGTAAATTCGATGCAATCTTCTTTGCCGATGTACTGGGAATATATGATGTTTACCGGAATAGTAAAGCTCCTTCTATCCGGGATGGTCTGCAGGTCCCCCTGAATGATCCAGCGCTATTGATTTCTGCAATGGCAAGTGTAACCGAGAATTTGGGTTTCGCCGTTACAGTAAGTACTACATATGAACCACCATTTGGGAATGCACGACGTTTTTCCACCCTGGATCATTTGACGAAGGGCAGAGTTGCTTGGAATGTTGTGACGTCATATCTTCCGAACGCTGCGCGGAATTTTGGTTTGACCGAAATGATCAAGCATGATGAGCGGTATGAGATTGCGGATGAATTCCTGGAGGTTTCATATAAGCTTTGGGAAAGCAGCTGGGAGGAGGATGCAGTGGTTGAGGATCTGCAAAACCAAGTATTGGTGAATCCTGAAAAAGTACATGAAATCAATCATGAAGGCCATTACTTCCAGGTAGAGGGACCGCATTTGAGTGAGCCTTCCCCGCAGCGGACACCTGTGATTTATCAAGCAGGTACATCCGAACGTGGACGGGAATTTGCTTCCAAGCATGCAGAATGTGTTTTCGTTGGAGGGCCCACGCCTGAGCGTATCCGTCACTACGCAGAGGATATAAGGGAGAGGGCTGCCAAGCATGGCCGGAATCCAGATCATATTAAGATTTTCTCCTTCCTGAGTGTCATCGTAGCGGAAACCACAGAAGAGGCGCAGCAAAAGTATCAGGAATATGCAAGTCATTGGAGTCCAGATGCTGCCAAGGCGCAATTTGGTGCAAGCGGATACGACATTTCTGAATTTGAGGAAAAGGATCCTGACGAGCCGTTTTCTTATGGTAAAACGACAGAAGGCGGCCACTATAAAGCAGCCTCATTGACAAAGGATGCAGCCAAGCAGCTGACAGTCGGCGAAGCTTTGAAGCGGTTTGATACACCTGACAAAAGCTTGATAGTCGGGAATCCAGAAGAGGTGGCAGATAGCATCCAGCACCAATTTGAAGAATCTGGAGTCGACGGCTTTAATTTGAACCACCTTGTTACACCGGGGGATTTGGAGTCATTTGTTGACCTGGTAATTCCGATTCTGCAAGAAAGGGGACTTTATAAACAGTCCTACAAATCAGGCACATTGAGAGAAAAATTATTTGACTATGAATCAAGCAGACTACCGGCTGGGCATCCTGCAACTAAGTTTCGACAGTTGAAAATACCGACAGGAGAGGGAGATGAAAGGTGATAAAACTGGAGAACATCACAAAGAAATACAGCAGCAAGGGAAAGGAGATCATTGGCGTTGATGATGTGACTCTAACCGTTGAAGCTGGTGAAGTGTTTGGAATAGTTGGATACAGCGGAGCGGGCAAGAGTACCTTGCTGCGCTGCATCAATCTATTGGAAAAGCCAACGTCTGGCAAAGTCTTTGTTGATGGAGTTGATTTGCAGGAGCTGTCGCCAAAGAATCTGCGAAAAGCAAGACAGTCGATCGGTATGATTTTTCAAGGCTTTCATCTAGTCTCCTCAAAAACGGTATTTGAGAATGTGGCATTTGCATTACGAGCTGCAGGAGCAGATAAAAAACAAATAAAGCAGCGAGTTGATGAGCTGCTTGCCTTGGTGGGGTTAGAGGATCGAAAACATCAGTATCCAGCACAGCTTAGCGGCGGTCAGAAGCAGCGGGTCAGTATTGCACGGGCACTTGCGAATCAGCCAAAGATCCTTTTATGTGACGAAGCTACTTCTGCCTTGGACCCTGGTACGACAAAATCAATTTTGGCTTTGCTGAAGAAAATAAATAAAGAACTGGGTCTGACAATCGTTGTCATCACGCATGAAATGGAGGTTGTAAAGGAGATTTGCAGCCGCTGTGCAGTAATGCAGGATGGGAAAGTGGTAGAGCATGGTCCAACTTATGATATTTTCTCCGATCCTGCCAATCCTCTGACAGCATCGTTTATCCAGACTATACTTAGTTTTGATCTCCCTGAAGAATTATTGGGAGAGATAAACGGAAAGCTGGTCAGGCTGCAATTCAAAGGCAGCATTGCTGCCGATGCTGTTGTATCGGATATGCTGCAGGCATTTCCGATCCGCGGCAATATACTTCACGGCAAAGTAGAGTACATCCAAAGCAAGCCGTTGGGAATTTTCGTGATGGAATTGAACGGAAATGAAGCAGAAGTAAATAAAGCAATTGCTTATCTGAGAGATAAAGTAAGCAAGGTGGAGGTGTTTGATGATGGATCGCGTAATCGCCATCTTGCCTGAATTGAACCAAGCATTTCTTGAAACGCTTCTAATGGTTTCCATCGCTCTGGCTGTGGCGATCGTGATTGGGCTTCCATTTGGAATTCTATTATTTGTAACAGACCGAGGTTTGTTTTTAGAAAATGTGGTGGTAAAAAGAATAGCCGGGCTAATTATCAATCTCATTCGATCGGTTCCTTTTGTTATTCTGCTTGTCTTCTTACTGCCTTTCACACAATTTCTGCTCAATACGACGATCGGTCCTTTAGCTGCTTCTGTATCCTTATCTGTTGCAGCTATCCCGTTTTATGCAAGAATCGTAGAATCCTCAGCCAGGGATATAGACAAGGGTGTGATTGAAGCAGCTATGGCGGTAGGAGCTTCTCCGTGGATGATTATCAAAAGTATCATCCTTCCGGAAGTAAAGCCCGGATTAATCACAGGACTAACTATTACAGCTATCAGTCTTATTGGATATTCTGCTATGGCCGGCACAATAGGCGGAGGCGGGATCGGAGATTTGGCAATACGGTATGGATACTACAGATACGATAATACAATCATGTTCACTACGGTCATCGTACTGATTGTACTCGTTCAAGTTGTTCAGTACTTAGGTGATCTTATAGCAAGAGTTGTCTCAAAAAGATGAACTATGAGGAGGAACGAAAATGAAAAAAGCTGTTTTATTGTTATTTGCCGCAGTATTCATCACAGTCTTAGCTGGCTGCGGTTCCGGAGAAAGCAGTGCCTCATCCGATAAAAAGATCGTCCTAGGTGCAACAATTCCGTATAGCGACATGCTTGAAAAAGGCGTAAAACCGTATCTGGAGGATAAAGGATATACAGTGGAAGTAAAGGAGTTCAATGACTATGTGCAGCCGAACAAATCATTGGAAACCGGTTCACTGGACGCCAATTTATTTCAGCATAAAGTATATATGGACGCTTTCGCTGAGGAGAACAACATGGAGCTGACCAGCGTTATAACAGTTCCAACAGCACCTATCGGTATTTATTCAAATGAATTCAAGTCACTGGATGAAATAAAAGATGGAAGCACCGTTGCACTTGCTAATGATCCGACTAATCTTGGTCGTGGTCTGACCGTCCTAAGAGATAATGGTCTAATTGAAATCGATGAAAATGCTGATCCATTGCGGGTCACAGAGAAAGACGTGATAAGCAATCCGAAGAATTTAAAATTTGAACCAGTTGAAGCTGCACAGCTGCCGCGGACATTGGAATCTGTTGATTTGGCTGCTATTAATGGAAACTTCGCTATATCAGCTGGCATCGATTTAGCGACAGCACTCGCACTTGACGAATTGCCGGAGGACATTCAGAACCGCGTAGTAGTCTCTACAGAAAATAAAGATGAGCAATTTGTTCAGGATATAAAGGAAGCAGTGGAGTCGGAGCAGTTTGCTAAGGTGATTGAGGAAGAGTTTCCAGAATTTCATAAGCCGGAGTGGATGAAGTGATATACGGAAAGAGAAGGATATTCCTTCTCTTTTTTTGTGCTTAATAGATGTAGCTTAAAGAAATTGCTCATGATACGGGTACCATATTTCGCAGACATAGCAGACTTACTTAAGTGCAAGTACACGAAAGTAAAAGTAGAAAACTCTAGAGTGAAATGCCCGAACGGGAAAGACAGAACATCTTAGAATGGTGCATACTATTCTTAAGGATATCTTTAGGAGAAAAAAATGGACAATCATGTGTACACTCAAAACAATATAAAACAAGAAAACAATAATATGGTCGCAGCAAGGATACCAGGATTAATTTGGATCTTTGTTACTTTTACTGCTTCTTTAATTATACAAATTGTATCAGGAAGTTCTGTTTTGCATTGCACTTCATTTAGTTTGCTGATCATTATGTTTAGTACGTTATATTGGTTTTCAAACAGGTTCCTGCCGAGAAGAGCTTGGATGTATTTTGTTGTCCAAGGATTAATTGTATATGGAAGTGCCTTTTTAATGTACAACGTTTCGGTAACAATTATTGCATTGTTTCCCTTACTCCTAGGTCAGCTAGTTGGGATGGTCGGTAGAAACAGGCTCGCTTTCTTTGTCATTTTAGCTGGTCTATCTATTATTGCTTCAGTCATTATTATCCCAAAAGAAAGTTTGTTTACCTATTTTGTTATCGTTATCCCTGCTACTTTAATAATTGTTGCCTATGCTGCAATCTTCTTCAAACAGGTAAATGCAAGAATAAGAATACAACAAATACTGCAGGAACTGGAAGAGGCACATCACCAAGTAGAGAATCTAACGCTGTATAGTGAACGGCAGCGGATGGCACGTGATTTGCATGATACGCTGGCACAAGGGATTGCTGGTATAAAAATGCAGCTCGAGGCAATCAATGTCCACCTTTCTAATGGAAATCAAGAGCGTGCGCAGCAAATAGCGCAGCTTGCTATGAAAGGTGCCAGCTCCGTATTGGCAGATTCCCGGATTGTCATTGATGACTTACGTTTACACGAAGAAAATATCGAATTAGAGTACATCCTGCGCGAAAATACACAGCAGTTTACAACTGCAACAAGCATACCATGCAGTTTAAATTATGCAGTCGTGCAATCTCTATCGCCGAAAATTACTGAGCATCTTTCCAAAATCGTTAGTGAATGTCTGTTGAATATCGCACGTCATAGCAAGGCAAGCGAAGCTTCTGTCTCTATTACAGGCACTTTGGATAATCGTATCCGTTTAGAAGTGGAGGATAATGGTGTTGGCTTTGATGCAGAAGAAATCTCAAACAAGCAAGGGCATTACGGCTTAATTGGTATGAAGGAACGTGTAAGGATTTTAGGCGGAGAGATCCACATTAGCAGCACATTGGGAGAAGGTACAACAGTGACAGTCAGTATTCCGGAGAATGGAGAGGATTAAATGACGTATAAAGTGCTTATCGCAGATGACCATGTAGTCGTAAGAGAAGGTCTGAAATTGCTTATAGAAACAAATGAAAATTATAAAACCATAGGCGAAGCCGGACATGGGGCAGAAGCAATCCAGCTTGTAAATGATCTAGAACCCGATATAATATTGATGGATTTGTACATGCCTGTCATGAGCGGCATGGAAGCAATTCGTAAGCTATCTGTTACGCATCCTAAGGTGCCTATTATCATTCTCACAACTTATAATGAAGACCAATTGCTGGCAGAAGGATTTGCTTTAGGTGCAAAAGGTTATCTCCTGAAAGATACCAGTCTCCAATCTTTGTTTCATTCTATGGATGCTGCTATGAATGGGGAGACCCTGATAGGAGAGGATATGATGAAGAGAATCCGGGATTATCAGGAAAAAAGGCAACATATTAAAGAAAAAGTCCAGCTTTCCCGAATGGAAATCATCATTCTTCAAGCGGTTGCCAGAGGGACGACGAGCAAGGATATTGCTTTTGATATGGGTGTTTCGGAAAGGACAGTAAAATCAAGGCTAACAGCTATCTTTAATAAATTGGGTGTGGATTCCCGAACGGAAGCGGTTGCTGTAGCCATTGAATCAGGTTTGATTCACCTTAACTATAATAAATTATAGGTTCTATAAAAACGTACTGCCCAAACGTACGTTTTTTTTATTTGCGCTCCCCCTAATATGAATGGAGTAAGATATTCAGGTTCTAAAATGAGAAGGGAGATTTTTATGTCAACATTGTTATATAGATTAGGAAAATGGAGTGCATTCCATAAAAAGTCTGTTCTTGCAGGATGGGTTGCCTTCATTGCGATCATCTTTATTTCTGCTTTTCTATTAAAGCCGTCTTTTTCGGGTGATATGAGTATACCGGGAACACCGTCCGAGGAAGCAAATGCTTTATTGCAGGATGAATTTCCAAGTGGATCGGATGCTGGGTCGCTAAGGATTGTGTTTGGTGCAGAGGGTAACGAGAGTTTAACATCTGAACCTTCACAGCAAACAATCAGCGACGTGCTTGATAAGATAATGGAAGATGACGAAGTAGCATCTGCAGCAAATCCATTTGAAGCACAGACTGTAAGTGCAGATGGAAGTGTTGCTTATGCTGATATCACATATAAAGAAGCTGCTGCCGATGTTCCGGAATCTTCGTTGGAACATGCTGAAAAAAGTATTGAAATTGCTGAAAACGAAGGAATACAAGTTGCAATGAAAGGCGATATCATACCGTCTGAAGTAGAAATCGGAGGTATCTCCGAGGTGATTGGTATCGTAATGGCCTTCATTGTATTGAGCATCACCTTTGCATCGTTTGTCATAGCTGGATTACCGATATTGAACGCATTACTTGGTTTGGTTGCCAGCATTGGCGTAACGCTGATTGGCGCAAGTATGTTCGACATTACATCATTCAGTTTGTCTCTCTCCGTTATGATCGGCTTAGCTGTTGGAATAGATTATGCGCTGTTCATCTTCTCTAAACATAGGCAGCAGGTAAGGGAAGGTATCGAGGTTAACGAATCCATCGCAAGGGCTAACGGAACGGCAGGGGGAGCAGTAATATTCGCAGGTCTGACAGTAATTGTTGCCTTATGCGGATTGACTGTAGTAGGTATTCCGTTCCTTGCAGCAATGGGGATTACAGCTGCAATAAGTGTTCTTTTCGCAGTACTAGTGTCCATTACTGCTGGTCCCGCTGTATTGGCTTTCGTAGGCAGAAAAATAGAGAAGAAGAATCGTCTGTTAAGTAAATCAGCTAAAATTCAAAAAGGACAAACTGACTCGAACGCCTGGGGACGATTCGTTACAAAGCAGCCTCTAATAGTTGCGATTCTCAGCATCGTGATTTTGATAATAATCAGCATCCCGGCTACCGATATGCGGTTGGGCTTACCTGATGATGGAATGAAAGCAAAAGATGATGAGGCACGGCAAGCGTACGATTTATTGGCAGATGGATTCGGTGAAGGTTTTAACGGACCTTTAGCTGTTTTGGTTGACGCTTCCGAAACAAGCGGTGACCAGACAGTACAGTTCCAAAGAGCAACAGAAGAGATTGGTAAATTGGATAATGTAAGCCAAGTAACTCCAGCCATGCCTAACGATAGCGGAAAGTATGCAATCGTTAATGTATTACCGGAAACAGGTCCAAATGATAGTGCCACAGCGGACCTAGTTCACGATATAAGGAAGCTTTCTTTGAATGATGGTGGAGAGGATATCGAGTTACGAGTTACTGGTCTGACTGCAATCAATATCGATATTGCTGAAAAGTTGAATGATGCAATACCTATTTTTGCTGTGATCATTGTAGGATTTGCATTTATTTTGCTAATGATCGTATTCCGTTCCTTATTAGTACCGCTAACCGCAGTAGCGGGATTCCTTCTCACTATGACTGCGACATTAGGTTTTTCCGTATTCATTTTGCAGGATGGATATTTGAATAGCCTGCTTGGTATTCCGGAAGAAGGGCCAATCCTGGCATTCCTGCCAATCTTGGTTATCGGTATTCTGTTTGGATTAGCAATGGATTATCAAGTATTCCTTGTTAGTCGCATGCACGAAGAATATACAATCACCAAGGATCCGGTCAGATCTATTTTAGCCGGTCTGAAGTATAGTGGTCCTGTCGTAACAGCTGCAGGTTTGATTATGATCTTTGTATTTGCTGGATTTATCTTTGCGGGAGATACGATGATCAAGTCAATGGGACTAGCTCTGACATTTGGTGTGTTGTTCGATGCCTTCATCGTTCGCTTGGCACTTATTCCAGCAATAATGAAGCTGATGGGACATGCTGCTTGGTACCTGCCTAAATGGCTGGATAAGATAATTCCTGATGTAGATATCGAAGGACATAAGTTGTCTGAAAAACTAAGTGAACAAAATAAAAAGGAATCTGAATGAATCAAGTAATATTTTGCTAAACAGATCACGTAGATTTACATGGTCTGTTTTCTTATAAAATAAATTTGAGCTGCCCCTTCAATTCCAGTATAGTAACATGTATAGCATTCGAGATTAGAATAGGTGGAATATCGTATGAATACACCCCATGAATTCATGGATGACTGGCTGGCTCTGGATAATTTACAAATGAAAATAAAGAAGGAATTGGAAACAGTTCTTCAAAAAGAATACAGTTTATCAATTAGAGAGTTTTATGTATTGTACTATCTATCCAAGGCTCCAGAAAAAAAGCTTCGTTTGCAGCAACTGCAGGAATTAATCGGGTTGAGCCAAAGTGCTCTGTCCAGGCTGGTCGGGAATATGGAAGCCGATAGCTGCGGTGCATTGCAAAAACATGTGTGTACGGATGACCGCAGAGGTACATATACGCAGATGACGGAATTAGGGGAGAATAAACTGCAGCGTGGTCTCAAAACGTTTCAAGAGGTAATAAGCATAAATTTTGCTCAAGTGGATTCTGCACACATATTAGAGCAATTATTGCAGAAATTATAGACGTAAACAATCAAAGTACCTGAAAGGGTGCTTTTTTGTTATGCCTTTCGTTTGACAGAATATACTAAAACCGATAAATTAAATGCATGCGTTATGCATATATTTTATTTGCTAAGGAGTCTTAAACGTGCAAAATTTATTCAGTACTTACAAAATAAAGAATCTAGAGCTGAAAAACAGAGTTGTTATGCCGCCGATGTGCCAGTATTCTGTAGAAAAGAAAGATGGAATAGCGAATGACTGGCATTACATGCACTATGTCAGCAGAGCGGTTGGCGGTGCAGGATTCATCATCGTCGAAATGACGGATGTAGAGCCGGATGGAAGAATCACGGATTATGATTTAGGTTTATGGTCTGATGAACAAGTACCCGCTCTTGCAAAGATTGTAGAGGCAGTACATAGCCATGGAGCAAAAATCGGTATCCAGATTGCTCATGCCGGACGCAAAGCAGAAGATGCGCCTGAACCAGTGGCACCATCCGCTATTCCGTTTGACGAGAATTCCAAAACACCTAGAGCCCTTACAACAGAAGAAGTAAAAGGTATGGTAGAGAAATTCCGCTTAGCTGTAAGACGTGCGGTACAGGCTGGGTTCGATGCAATCGAGATTCATGGGGCACACGGTTACCTTATTCACCAATTCCATTCTCCATTAACGAATAAGCGTGATGATGAATATGGACAGGATTTGACTAAATTCGGTCGTGAAGTTATAGAAGCAGCTAAAGCAGAAATGCCAGCTGATATGCCTTTGATTATGCGAATTTCCGCAAGAGAATATGTGGAAGGCGGCTATGGCATCGAGGAAAGTATCGAATTCTCCAAAGCATACAAAGATGCGGGTGCAGATGTATTTGACGTTTCTTCCGGTGGTGAAGGTCAGATTGCTGCTTGGGGCAGACCAGGCACACATGCTGCTTACCAAGTACCATTAGCACGTCAAATCAAAGAAGCACTGCAAGTTCCAGTTATGGCTGTTGGCAGACTGGATGATCCAATCCTAGCTAATGCTGTTATTGGAAATGAAGAAGCAGATCTTGTACAAGTTGGAAGAGGCATGCTAAGAAATCCTTATTGGACATTGGAAGCTGCTAAGCAGTTGAGAAAAGAGAATATTGTACCGAAACAGTATGAAGCTGGATTCTGATTTAATAAAATAAGCCTCCTATATTTAGGGGCTTATTTTAATGAATTTTAATACGTGTAATGAGCTAATAAATAATCTTTAAGAACAGGAAATGATATATTGTAATATTTTACTTGTTATGGTAGTTTAGTAAAGTTATGAATAAATCATCTATTTTTTACTTATTTTTATCCATTTTATTTATTCTTTCCTCATGTACACCTGCTGTTAAACAAGAAGGAGAGAATAATAGTATACCTACATATAAACCATTAATCATCGCACACAGAGGGGCTTCGGAACTGGAGCCTGAGCATACTTTTTTATCTTATGACCGAGCGGAGGAAGACGGAGCGGATTATATTGAAATCGACTTGCGCCAGACGGAAGATGGGGAGCTAGTAGCAATCCATGATGAGGACGTGGATCGCATAACAGATGGTTCTGGAAGGGTTGAGAATCTAACATTAGAAGAGCTGAAGCACCTTCATGTCGATAAAAAGCAGGAGATCCTAACACTTCAGGAGATTGTAGAACATTACGGTGATTCTGTCCATTATTATATAGAAACGAGAACAGATAGCGAAGGGAATATAGGAATGGAGGAGCAGTTGGTCTCTATCCTCAATAGCAAGGATCTTATTAAAAAGAAAAGAGTTATCATCGAGTCATTTTCAGAAGAAAGCATGAAGAAGATCCACGAACTTAACAACGATATTCCTTTTGTTAGATTATTGCGTAAAGCAGAGGTTCAAGAACTTGATGGTGCTACCATGCAGCATATTAAAAATTATGCAATAGGTGTAGGGATTTATGCGGGTAGTGTGGATGCTGAGTTGGTTAGGCAGATACATGATTATAATCTTCAGCTCCATGTTTATTACTATGACGATGAGAAAAAATTGACTGATAAAATGTTAGATTTGAAAGTCGACGGTGTATTTACAAATAATCCAGATTACGCAATATCAGAAGTGGGCTCATTAAACTAATGAGCCTGCTTTTTTATATAACAGAAACATAATCTAAAAAGGAAATCTTAATGAGTTACTTCATCAGTTCCAATCTTTAGCCAAAATGATAAAGTTATAAGAATTTCCTCTAATCATTACAAGCACTCTTTCTCGTATAGCTTGTTTATTAAATTCTGCTACTGCTAATCCGAGATGGTCATAATTAAAGAGCAGGAGTAAATACCTTCGTAAGTCCATGTAATGAATTCATTGATTTCCTCATTTGTTCGTCGTCTAATAGAGAATTCCATAAGTGTTGACCTCGTTTTTCTTATTTTTGATGAATTTCTATAAGTTAATGACCTTTTCCTATTTCAATTAAAACTATGATAGACTGATTTTATCAAATATTACGATTATTGTAAGTCTATTATTATTCTATACTGAGAGGTTGCCTGATTTGTTGAGCAGGTAGAATCTTATAGAAGGTAACATCATCATTAGGAATCCATAACGTAGCCTGGGGGAAAGTAACCTTGAATAAAGTGATACATATGAAATCAATGAAATATCCCGATATTCCGCACTATGAATGGAAAGGTCGTTTATTGAGAAAAACGCCGGAGTATGCGATGGTTCTTTGTGAAAGCGGCAGAGAGTTGAAACACCATACGAAAAATACAACCTTTACAATAGATGCCACTTCGTTGGAGTACTTCTTCTTTAAAGAAGGCTACACAGTTGCCATGGAGATTGAAGAAGGTAAAATACTTTCGTATTACTGCAATATTGCAATGCCTTCCGTGCTTAATGACAATCAGCTTAGATTTGTTGATTTGGATTTGGATGTAGTGAAAAGAAGAAATGAAGACTGGATGGTTGTAGATGAAGATGAATTTGAGGTTAACAGTGTAAAGTATGGTTATCCCGCTGAGTTAAAGGAATATGCTTTAAGGTCATTGTATTTATTACAGAATAAAATAAGTGATAATTTGTTCCCTTTTGATGAGAATGATTTGGAGTTGGTAAGAAAATATAGCATGGGTTAATGACTATAATTAGTCTTATAAGCTCGGAGGTGCATAATCAAGGAGAAACGTAGAAATAAGTTAAGGTAACATTATACAGAATTAGATGCTGGAGGTAAGCTATGGATTTAAAACGCTTAGAGAAGACATTATATGAAATGAATCAATTCGGTCGTTCGAAAGATGGAGTAACGCGCATAGCTTATTCTAAAGAGGAGCGACAAGCGGCTGAACATTTTAGCAACCTTTGCAGAAAAGAAGGTATGGATGTTCGGATTGATACTTGTGGAAATGTGATAGCACGCAGGGAAGGCAGTAACCCTGATCTTCCTGTCGTAGCATGCGGTTCCCATCTAGATACAGTGATCCATGGTGGAAATTACGATGGAACATTAGGCGTTATAGCAGCCCTCGAGGTTATTCGAAGCTTAAATGATAAAGGGGTTGAAACAGAACACCCGATTGAGATCATTGCTTTTGCATGTGAAGAATCCTCAAGATTCGGTATTTCCACAATAGGCAGCAAGCCAATGGCAGGAATATTAGAATTGGAATCTTTATCTGAGCTCAGTGACAGCGAAGGGAAATTTCTTCGTGATATATTTTCTGAATGTTCCCTTAACTTTAATGAGATAGATAAGAGTACCCGTCAGAAAGAGGAGTTTAAAGTATTTCTAGAAATGCACATTGAGCAAGGTCCTGTTTTAGAAAGACAACAAAAACAGATTGGTATAGTTACAGGAATTGCTGCTCCAACACGATTTGAAGTAAAAATTAAAGGGCAAGCATCTCACTCAGGAACGACACCAATGGATTATCGAAGGGATGCCTTCTTGAGTGCAGCGGAAATAGCCTTGCTGCTGGAGCAGGCTGCAAAAAGGGAAGCTGGTAACGGTACGGTGGCAACAGTGGGTGCATGTGAAGTTAAACCAGGATCAATCAATGTGATACCAGATCTGGCTATGATGAAAATTGATATAAGGGGAACATCTGCTGATTCAAAGAATAGAGTAATTGAAAGCCTATTTACTGCGGTAAAACAAGTAGAGAAAAAGCGTAATGTTAGTATTGAGCACCGTGTGTTGAGTGATGAGCATCCTATCAATCTTGATAAAGAAGTAATAGATTCCCTGTCTCTTAATTGTGAGCAAAAAGGATATACGTATACGCATTTGGCAAGTGGAGCAGGACATGATGCAATGAATATGGCAATGCTTTGTCCAACTGGATTACTATTTGTACCTTCCAAAAATGGTTTAAGCCATCATCCTGATGAATACACAGAAATGGAGCAGATTGGTATAGGCGCTGATTTATTAGAAGCTGCAATTATTGAATGGGCGGGATACACAAGAAGTAAACAGAAGTGAAATTCTGTAGATGGTCGGGAGCACAGCTTATTTAAAGTTCTCCTCATGTAGTTGAATAGGAACCCATGTGGGTTCCTACGTTAATTGAGATAGAAGGGAAGAAGAAAGATCTTCACTTTCAATGACAAGAGCGATCATCCCATCAGCGCTTTTTGTCTAATGCCATTCTCCCTTATCCCAAAATACTGCATCTCCTGTACTAACTTCATTGAAAGTATTATCGTTTCCCTTCTCAAAACCTTCTCCACTTATGATGAGTAAAAGCTGAGGAGTAACAGCCTGGTGATTTCCGATGATACCGTTTTTCTCTAAATATATATATCCGATATGTGCAGTCTTTTCCAACATCCCAATTCGTGTCATCTTAAAATTGGAATCAAATTGCGTAATAAGTTTACCGGATTCTTTTGTGAACTTATATATTTCATGAAGCATCTCCTTGTAAATAGCTATTTTAAAGGTTTTCCAGTTACAATGTGCCAATGCAGATGCTTAGAATCTTGATAGTCTCCTATATTTGTAATGACTTTACATGCTCCATGTTCTTTGTTAACTAAAGCCGCAACTTCTTTAATGGCGCCAAGCAGTTCAAGAAGTAAACTATTATCCTTATCTTCTAAGCTTATCAAAGAAGGAATGTGTTTCTTTGGTATTGCAACAATATGTATTGGAAAAAAGGTTTTGTATGGTGATAGGCCAATACGTTTTCGGTTTCTATTACCTTCTTCACTGGAGTTTATCCGCTCAATACTTCCTCGCAATAAAAATCAGTAGTCATAGGCACCTCCTAATAATGAATTTGTTTAGAAAAAAGGTTAGATTTGGCTATTACATGCTGGAGTTCACTCAAATCATTTATAACATAATCAGCTTGAGCTAATTCTGTCTCATTTGCAAAATCAAAATTACATCCAATAGCAACTAGTCCATTATCTTTCGCTGCATGGATATCCGATATGCGGTCACCAACAACTGCACCTCTCTTAATTTCATATTTATCAATTATTATTTTGACTAAATCTCCTTTATTGAGTGAATGGATTTGTTCAATACTGAATGTTTCCGTTACCCATTTCTCCAGATTGTAATAAGTTACAATAGCTTGAAGATATTCAGTGAGCCCATTACTAGCAATAAAGATTTTGAGGTTATTTTCACGCAAGAAACGGAAAATTTCTGGCACATTCGGATACAAAGCACCTTTTCCGCTCTTTATATTCACCACTAGCTTTTCTAAGAAATATGCATCCGCTTGCTGTCTGATTTCGTTTGAGTGTTCAGGAAGCAGGATTTCCCATACTGTAGGCAGCGGAACTCCCATAATTTCACGATATGTATCAATAGGGGTATCAGCAGTCCATAAGTTTAATGAACGCAAGTGAGAGAATGTCTCATCAAGAGCTAATTCCAGTATTTTATCAGTTTGAAAAAGGGTACCGTCCATATCAAATATTACTGCCTTTGTCATATTCTATTCCTCCTTGCTCTAGTTATTGGAATAGCATACTATAATTGTATCATTGAGGAAGTTCAGAGGGTGCAAAGAACTGGGGATTTTCATGTTTTATTTGCTGGATAATTCAAGATATCTATGATTTATATTTTTACTAATGGAAAGGGGGATTCTCAATGTTTGTAGTTAATGTAGAAGGTGCCATATACCGTAACGGTAAGTGGCTGATAATCACAAGAAGTGAAAAAGAAGAGCATGCAGCAGGATGCCTTTCCATGGTTGGTGGTAAATGTGACTTGGAAGGCGTATCTTCTGATATTTTGGAAAGGACACTGAAGCGGGAGATTTTTGAAGAGGTAGGTATCGAAGTGGAGGACTTGACTTATGTGAACAGCTCTTCATTTGTAACGGATAAGGGTACGCATGTTATCGATATCGTTTTTCTTTGCCAGGATATAGCTGGTGAACCTTATGCAAAGAGCGCGGAAGAAGTAGGAAAATTAATGTGGATGACAACAGAGGAAATACTGATACATAAAAATGCGCCTTCCTACTTAAAAGAGAATATTACACTAGCTGCTGACAAGCTCACCTTGGTGAGAGAAGTCTGAGTATAGAGGATATCTGGAATCGAACTAACATTATTAGTCGCATTCAAAGAAGGTAACTTTACTAAATTTTAAGTTTGATCAAGATAAATTAAAAAGCTGTCACTATCGACAGCTTTTAATTCTCTGCAGCAAATACTTCCTTTAAATTATAGTTCTTCTTTACATATGCAGTGCCTTCGAGAATTCTTCTGGCTGTACGTATTACTTTTATTTCTGACAAGCTGCTGTATGCTGTTTCAGTAATGCCTGAAGGATGGGCAATACGTAAGTTTCCTGCTGTTTTTCGAGCAAGCTTATGCGGCAAAGTTCCAGGAATAGCACATGCAGCAGTTGTGCAGATTGCACCAGTTATTGCAAGTGCTTCATGAGGTCTTTGCATCGATAGCATGCGCACATGGATATCCATATCCTCAGTCGAGTACATATTTTCGTTCATATCAGTAAATGCTTGTGCTTCTCCGATCAATGTGAGTTTTGGAACTGCCGGAGAAAGCTTAGTCGCATTTTCTCTAGTGGAAAATCCGCAAAGTTCAGCTGCAGCAGCACGTAATTCCTCGCATCGCTGCAGGTCTGCTTCAGCGAATGCAGCTGGCAGAATGGTCTCTTGTAAGCCTAGGTCAGCAGCTTCTACAAAAACTAAAGGATTGGCAGCATCAACGATAGAACATCTAACACTGCCAAAGCTCGTTTCAAGTACGTCGGTAACATTTCCGGTAGGTAACAACTCGCCAGTCACGGATCCTTCTGCATGGCAAAATGTCAAAGCAATCTCCGACCCATAACCAGGTACTCCAGGTATGGCTGTCGAACCTGTGGTTTGTACATCACCATCCTTAACAGCTACTTCGGCAATGATCAATTTTTGGGTATTCGTATTCCAGATCCTTACAGACGTAATCGGTTCTGTGACAGGGACAAGCCCTTCCTGAATTGCAAATGGACCAACGGCAGAAGAAATATTGCCGCAGTTTCCTTTCATATCAACTGTTTCATCTGTAATACTCACTTGTGCAAAAGTATAGTAGACATCAAAGTCTTTATCGTTCTCAGCTTTTCGGATGATGGCAGCTTTGCTCGTTAAGGAATTGGCGCCTCCCAATCCATCGATTTGCCGTTTATCAGGACTTCCCATTAAATCAAGAAGGAAAGGCGCCCAATCTTCCTTTTCTGCAGGCATATCTGTTTCATGAAGAAAAACAGCTTTACTTGTGCCGCCGCGCATGTAGACAATACGGATTTTTTCCATCTGCTCACGTCCTTTTTAGGATGAAGTAGTTTATACTGACAGCATAGTTCCGAACATTGATAAAATAAAATACAATTATTTTTGACTTAATTAAAAATAATTTTATAACTATGAGTAATTACCTAGGAGGGTGAGCAATGGATGAAAAGGATTGGCTATTATTAAAGCTATTAGGTGAAGAAAAAAGTGTCACAAAAGCTGCTGAGAGATTATTCACATCTCAGCCTTCTTTGACATACCGCATTCAAAAGATTGAGGAGAGTTTTAACGTAAAGCTGTTTACAAAGCGGAACAGGGGAATCACCCTGACTGTAGAAGGGGAGTACCTTACAGATTATGCTGTCGAGATGCTTCGAAAGCTGAAGGAAACCAAGGATGCGATAGCTAATCTAGGGAAGGATGTTCAAGGTACGCTGCGTTTAGCGGTGTCCAGTAATTTCGCTCAATATAAACTGCCGGGCTTGCTGACAAAGTTCTCTTCCATTTATCCGAATGTCCAATACAATGTACAGACTGGCTGGAGTACGAGGGTCATGAAGTTATTGGATGAAGGGGATGTACACTTAGGCATTTTGCGTGGAAATCACCGCTGGCAAGGAGTGAAGGAGATACTGACGAGGGAACAATTGTATATCATTTCAAAACAGCAAATCAGCATAGGTCAGCTGCCATTACTTCCATTTATTAAATACAATACAGATACCTCATTGAAAACAATCATAGATGGGTGGATACATGAGCACCTGCAGCACGCACCGCTCACGGCAATGGAGGTGGATCGGCAGGAAACATGCAAAGAGATGGTGAAACATGGCTTGGGTTATTCGATCGTGCCTGAAATATGCCTGCGTGAATCCGATCAGCTTTACCGTATTGGTCTGACGAATGAAAAGGAAGAGCCTTTGCTTCGTGAAACATGGTTGATGTATGACCCGAAATCACTTGATCTGCAAGTGGTGAAAGCATTCATCGGCTTTTTGAAACAGGAACAGCATGTAACAATATAAAAAATACTTATGAGTTCTGCAAAAATACTTATATTTAACTTATCTCCCACTATGTAATATGCTAAGTCAAATGCTTCTTACACAAGTAAATGAAAGCGTATTCAAAGAGAGGGGAATGACCATGCTGACGATATTAGGTTTTTCTATGATGATTGTATTTACTGTTCTGATTATGTCCAAAAAGCTTTCTCCCATTGTTGCTTTGACGTTGACACCGATTTTCTTTGCTTTAATTGGAGGATTTGGAGGAAGCCTTGGAGATATGATCTTGGATGGACTGCAAACTGTTGCGAGTTCTGCAGCCTTGTTATTATTCGCTATCTTGTTTTTCGGAATCCTCATTGATGCCGGTCTATTCGATCCTCTAATCAAGAAAATACTAGTACTAGTAAAGGGTGATCCTGTAAAAATTGCGATTGGCTCAGCTGTACTGGCAATGCTGATTGCATTGGACGGTGATGGAACCACTACTTACATGATCACGGTTTCTGCAATGCTTCCTTTGTATAAACGGATTGGTATGAATCCGCTTGTTATGGCAACAGTCGCAATGCTGGCCTTGAGTATCATCAGTGGTATGACTCCTTGGGGAGGTCCTGCAACCAGAGCAATCGCGGTACTAGGGCTCGATCCTTCGGAATTCTTTGTCCCGCTTCTGCCCACTATGCTTGGAGGTATGATTTTCGTCGTCTTTACTGCTTTTATGCTCGGTCTTAAGGAACGGAAACGTATAGGAGTGACGGAAATAAAATCCGGTAACTATGAGTCAGAACCTTATATGGCTGCAGCTTTGGAAGGGGACTTACTGAAGCGGCCAAAGCTTCGCTGGATAAATTTATTCCTTGTCATAGCTATCTTGGTATTGCTAGTAATGGGAATTATGCATCCGGCAGTACTCTTCCTCATAGGTTTTGTGTTGGCTTTATCTATCAATTACCCTAATATTCAAATACAAAAAGAGCGTATTGCGGAACATGCAAGCAATGCAATCACAGTTGTTTTGCTTGTCTTTGCTGCAGGTGTTTTCGCTGGCATATTGTCCGGAACAGAAATGGTCAATGCAATTGCAGGTTCGATTGTCGCATTCGTTCCGCCGTCCATGGGTGAACTTTTCCCGGTAGTTGTAGCCATCACAAGTCTTCCATTGACCTTTGTGCTTTCAAATGATGCGTATTACTTCGGAATGGTACCTATATTCGCTGAAGCTGCATCAGCCTACGGTGTTGATCCTATTGAAATCGCCAGGGCTTCCATTTTAGGGCAGCCGGTACATCTAATGAGCCCGCTTGTAGCTTCTACGATATTGCTTGTCAGTATGTTGAAAATCGATCTTGGTGCATTTCAGCGATATGCAGTTAAATGGGCTGTGTTGACTTCATTATTCATTATTCTCGTAGCGATAGTAACAGGTGCCATTACATTCCGATGATTTCAAATTTCTGTTTGGTCATCACTGAAAAGTGGAGCAAGTACTGGCTTTAATGAAAGTTCTTATATGACAGGACAGACGATCCATATCAATGGAGGACAGTGGACTTCCTCCTAAATGAAAGAAGCACCAGCCAAAGGGCTGGTGCTTCTTTTTTTATGCGTTAACTTTCGATCTTTCTGCTGGTGCATAGGTATCCAGATAGTTGCTGCTCCAGTCATCGATATGCAGCTTCAGGATCTGGTCGATGGCAAGCAGGTTTTCCTTGCTGAGAGACAAGTCTTCAACACCTGTCACTTCATCCAGCTGATCTGGCGAATAAGCACCCCAAATGGCTACATCCACTCCGTCTTGTTCCAGTACCCAGCGCATCGCTAATTGAGCGATTGTCTTATCGCGGTTGGCTGCGAAGTTCTTCAATTGCTCGACCCCATCAAGGATTGCTTCGAATCTGCCGCTTTCGAATAGTGGGTGAGAAGAGCGGAAATCCTTCTCTGAGAATGTAGTCGATTTCGTCAGTGCCCCTGCAAGCAAGCCATGTGCCATTGGTCCCCAGGCCAAGCCGCCAATATCATGTCGTTTAGCGTAATGAAACCATTCCCATAAACCGCGCTGCAGCATGTTAAACTGATTTTGTGTGACATGTAGTGGTGCTTCTCGCTGAAAAGCTTCCATTTCCTGTGGCGTGAAATTACTGACTCCGATAGCTCGAATCTTACCCTTTTTGTATAGGTTGTGCATCACGCCAGCGAGCTCTTCCATAGGAATTTCATGGTCTGGCCAGTGCACTTGATAAAGATCCAGATAATCCGTTCCTAAACGCTTTAACGTTAAATCAAGTTCCTTTTCCACATTGTCCGGGCGCATATCCCGGAACAATTGTGTATCCTCTGTCCAACTGACGCCGGGTTTTCCGGCTAGGATTAGTTTGTCACGCGGGATACTGGATTCCTGCAATGCTTTGCCGATGAATTCCTCTGACTTCCCGAGTCCATAATCAGGTGCGGTATCGATAAAGTTGATGCCCTGGTCAAGTGCGGCATGGACAGTACGTTTGGCACTGACCTCATCTGGCTCATGCTGCCACATATAGCCACCCATGGCCCATGTTCCTAAAGCAATTTGTGTTACTTCCAAATCACTTTTTCCAAGTCTCACTTTCTTCAAGCTGCTTCATCCTTTCCTCATGTGCATGTGCTTTTGGGGATTGTGTTCCCGTCTGGTGGAAAACAAAACACATGAGAAAAGGCATTTACTTACTTCCTAAACGCCGCATTAATGAGCGGATACCGAAGTAGAGTGTACTGCCAACTGCTAAAATAATAATTAAAAGCGTAATTGTATTCCCCATTCAGGTTCTCCTTTTAAGGCATTTGAAATAAACGCAGAATGCCGCGACCGATCCAAGCGAGTAAGCGAAGAGGTAAAAACAGAAGTTCAGGTAGCCAAAGCAGAATATCCAGAATATCCCATTTGTGATTCGGATCAGCTTCCCTTTTTCGTTGTCTCCGTCGTTCCCGCAGTGCCAAAAGTCATCTCTCCTTTGGAAAAATTAGGTTATCTTCATCTTATCATAATGTACTGACAAAACTTGTGATTTTTATTACAGTCCATTGAACGCACCTTGACAAATACCTATATCCGTCACACTATAAAAGAAAGCGCTTTCCGAACAGGATCAAGCAGCAGCCTGATAAAGGGGTGTCATGCATTTTGGATACAAAGGAATTGTGCAGGACGTTAATTGTCGATGATGAAATTCTTATCCGACAAGGCATCAAATACTATTTGGATTGGGAGAAGGAAGGGTTCACAATAGTTGGGGAAGCTTCAAATGGAAAAGAAGCATTGGAACTGATTGAAACGCTGAACCCGCATATTGTTATCACGGATGTCGTCATGCCGATTATGGACGGCGAAGCTTTGACGAGGATGGTAAATGAAAAATACCCGAATATCGGACTGATCGTACTGAGCAGCTTCAGTGAATTCGATTATGTACGAAGTGCTTTTCAGAACGGAGTTATCGATTATATTCTTAAACCGAAGCTGAATGCAGAAGTGCTGCTGAAGACTTTGCGCCTTGCAGCAGGCCAGCTGGAAGGATTTCATCTTAGCAGTGAGGGAGAGCATAAGCAAACCTTAACGGAAAAATTGCGTATTCTCTATGAAGGAACTGATATCCGTATGGAAGAAGAAGATGCTGCATATTTTCCGCATAAGCATTTTCAAGTAGTAAGCTATAGACTGGAAGCAAATAAGACAACAAAGCCGCTTCATGAATATATAGATAAGGAAGCGGGAGTCCTGACGTCGATCTTACAAACTTCAGATCTGCACATATACTTGTGGAACAGCGACCATACATTCAGTGAGGGTTTATTTGGGGAATTACCGAAATCAGGTGCTGTATGCAGTACAGAAGCTTTTGCTAATCTCTCGGAACTGAAAGGAAAGCAAAAGGAACTGGAAAAAGTCGAGCGTTATCGGTTTTTCTTTCCGGGGAAGTTTTATCTGTCGGAAGACATCCTGCCGCCACTGGCTGAGGAGAGACAGTTATTCCAATTGGATCGATTTATCGAAGAGTGCAAGCGGGAAAATTTTCAGGAAGCTCTTACTTATTTAGAGGAACATATCGGACAGATGGTTCTGGATTACCAACAGGATATTGGCGAATACAAAGCTTTTCTGAATAATATTATGTTCAATCTAATGGTGCTGCTTGGTAATATGGATTACCAGACAGAAGTGCTGGAGAAGAAGAAGTATTCGTATTTCCAACAAGTCGGTCAATCAGCGGATGTTTATACAGCTAATCAGACGGTTGAATCATTTTTAAAAGAAGTAAAGCGGATTGTGGAAACAGAGGAAGGACAGGGCCATATGCGGAAACTGACGGATTATATCAAGGCGCATTATCATGAATCGTTATCTTTAACGAATATTGCGAACCATTTCCATTTTAGTCCTTCTTATTTATCCAATTATTTTTCTACCCATAGCAAAGAGGGTTTCAGCGAGTACCTTAACCGTATCCGAATTGAGGCAGCTATTTCCTTGCTCAGACAAAACGATATTCCTATTTCAAAAATCAGTGAGCAAGTCGGATTTTCAGATCACAGTTATTTTTGTCGTGTTTTCAAAAAGCAAACAGGCTATTCTCCTTCGCAATATCGGCGAAAACGGATGATGAGCTAAGGAGGGGAAGTTGATGAACTTGATCAAAGACCGTCTTCAGCCCAATGGTCTGTTTATGAAGATGTTCCTTATAACTGTTGCACTTATTATTTTAGTTGCTATTACCGTAACTCTTACGACAATCCGGATGGCTGAGCAGTTTTTCGTAGAAAAGTTCAGCATTACCAATTCACAGATCATCGATCAGATTCAGTATGATTTTGAAGAATTGAATTACAGCATTGTGATGGCGGCTACCGATATCGGTCAGAGCAGCACAATCGAGGCTTATTTATCAGAGAAAGAGCCGGATAATGAGCGTATTATGAGTCTTTACCTTGTAATGAGCCAAATTGATCATCTGCGGGAACAGCTAGGTGATCAAAATGTGGAAATAGCAATCGCTGATCAAGATGCAATCTCATACAGGACGAACTTTACGTATTGGCCTGCAGCACCAACAGATATTCGTAATCATGACATTACGGAAACGATCACCAAGGAACCGAACAAGCTGCTTTATTTTCAGGATTCAAGAGAAGCATCCGATAATTATGTCATTGCGGCGAAGGCACTGCTTGATCGGGAAACAGATCAGTCATATGGTGCGGTTTACTTTCCGATTAAAGAGGGGCAGCTGCGTTCCTTTTACACAGACTACGTAAAGCCGGGTAATGATTTTTATGTGCTCGATCAAAACGGCAAGGTGGTCTCGAGCAGTCTGACGAATGTCATCGGGCAATCGCTTCCTGAACTTAGTCAGCAGGCAAAAAACATGCAAACCGATGAAGAAACGTACCGGGAGGTCGAGTTTCAGGATACGAATCAAATTATGCTGGCAGAATATCTGCCTTATTTTGATATGTACCTAGTCAATATGGTGGACAAGCAGACCGCTGTCGGAAATCTGATTGATACAAAACAAATTGCATTATTGCTAGCTGGTGTTGTCGTTCTTGCCCTGATCATTGTTTTCCTTGTTACGAAGCGGCTGACCAACTCCCTATCGAAGCTTGTTAAAGACATTGAAGCTGTACCAAAGAAAGGACTGAAGCGGCGGCTCGTGTATGAAGGTACATACGAAACAAATCAAATTGGCCTTGCTTTCAACAGCATGATGGATGAACTGCAAGTATATGTAGAGAAACTCATCGAAGCCCAAAAACAGCAGCGTCATGCGGAGCTGGCTGCATTGCAGCAGCAGATCAATCCCCACTTCCTTTATAATACGATGGCTTCCATCAAGTTCTTGGTCATGATGGGGGAAAGGGAAGAAGCTGAAAAAACGATTGATGCGTTCATCACGCTTTTGCAAAATACAATCGGCAATGTTGATGAGTCGGTTACCGTAGAGCTGGAACTGCAGAATTTAAAAAACTATGTGCTAATCAATCAGAAACGGTACGGGGATAGGATTCAGGTACAGTTCATGGTGTCACCGGATTGTTTGGACTATCTTATTCCAAAGCTGATATTGCAGCCTTTTATCGAAAACTCATTTTTCCATGCTTTCAATAAAACAGCTGAAGGCACTATTTCAGTGCTTGTATGGAAGGAAGCAGACGACCTTGTATGTGAAGTAGCAGATGATGGCGATGGAATGGCAGCATGTGCATATTTGCCTAATACAAACCGCAATCGACAGCTGTTTTCCGGTATCGGTGTCAAAAATGTACATGAACGAATCCAGCTTCTGTATGGAACAGAATATGGTGTGTCCATCACGAGTGAGACAGGACAGGGTACGAAAGTAAAATTAAGGCTGCCTGCAGTAAAAGAAGAAGAAAGAGACGTAATATGATGCAGCTGCTTGGCAGTCAGCATGGATGGAGTTAAACATATTTCAACTGTCGTACTGAAGAGGCGGTATCGGAGTAAAGTAAATTGCGGTAGAAAATACAAGTAACAAAAAATAATCCTAATATCCATTATGTAAGCGTTATCAATATAGAGATTTAATCCAAGTATGACTCAATAAATTCCTAACAGAAGATAGTAGACGCATGCTAAGATTGAATCATAAAGACAGCGCTTACAAAAAAAGAGGGGGTATAATTTGATGAAAAAGTTTTTAGCACTTTTATTTGTTAGTTTGCTCGTTCTGTCTGCGTGTTCTTCGGGTTCCGGCTCGGAAGCGGATGCAGATACGAACGATATCAAAGTCTGGGCATGGGACCCGAACTTCAATATAAAAGCAGCTGAGCTTGCGAAGACAGCTTATCAAAAGGAAAACAGTGAGCTTAATATTGAAGTTATCGAGTATGCACAGGACGACATCATCCAAAAGCTCAATACTAGTCTCAGCTCTGGGACAACGAAAGGCCTACCGAACATCGTTTTGATTGAGGACTATCGTGCGCAAAGCTTCTTGCAGTCTTATCCGGATATGTTTTACGCGGTTGACGATGCAATCTCGATCGATGAATTTGCAAAGTACAAACAGCCGCCGACTAGCTTTGAAGGCAAGCAATATGGGGTCCCCTTCGATTCAGGTGTAGCTGGTTTGTATGTACGAACTGATTACCTGGAAGAAGCAGGATACAGCATCGATGACCTGCAGGACGCTGATTGGGAGAAAGTAATTGAAATCGGTAAAGCAGTGAAAGATGCTACAGGCAAGCAAATGATCACGCAGGATCCAAAAGATCTAGGTCTGTTGCGTATGATGATCCAGACAAGTGGTGCATGGTATTTGGAGGAAGATGGAGTAACTCCGAATATAGCTAATAATGATGCGCTGAAAGAAGCATTCCGTCTGTATAAGGAAATGATCGATGCAGACTTGGTGAAACCTCATGCAGACTGGAGCCAGTACATTGCCACAATCAATAATGGAGACATTTCCATGCTGCCAAGTGGTAACTGGATCACTCCTTCTGTTAAAGCGGAAGCATCTCAGTCAGGTAAGTGGGCAGTAGCACCATTCCCGAAACTTCCTGGCATGGAATCAGTGAATGCATCCAACTTAGGCGGGAGCTCCTGGTATGTATTGAACATCCCTGGTAAAGAAAAAGCAGCTGAATTCTTAGGCCAGACATTCGGTGCCGACGGTGATTTCCATCAGCAGTTCGTTGAAGAAGTAGGCGGTGTCGGAACCTATCAGCCTGCAGCTGAAGGAGAAGCTTATCAAGCAGAAGATGAATTCTTTGGCGGTCAGAAGATAATGTCTGATTTCGCAGCTTGGACAGAAGAAATTCCACAGGTCAATTACGGTCTTCATACGTATGTGATCGAGGATATCCTTGCGAATGAAATCCAGAAATATTTGCAGGGCGAAGATTTAGATACGGTTATGGAAAACGCACAATCGCTGGCAGAACAGCAAGCGAAGTAAACCAAGTGCCCTGGGACGCCGCGAACAAAAGCTGCCTCCCGGGGCTTCTTTCGAAAGGAGCCCACATTCATGAATATTCCTGAAAAACTAGGACCGGAAAAACTTGCAGAAAAACCAGCACCTCGTCCAGCACGATCCCTCAGGCTGAAAAATACATTGGTCGGCTGGTCATTTGTTGCGATAGCTTCACTTTTAATTGGAATATTTTATTTCTTCCCGATGGTGCAGGCATTGATAATGTCGTTCCAGTCTGGCAGCGGTGTGAATCTGTCATTTGTCGGATTTGAGAACTATATCCGTCTATTTCAGGACCCTGTATTCCTGACTACGGTTAAGAATACGGTCATCTATTTGATCATTCAAGTACCAGTCATGATTTTGTTAGCATTATTCCTGTCTGTTGTACTGAACAATAAGACACTGAAATGGAAGGGATTCTTCCGAACAGCCATTTTCCTTCCATGTGTAACATCACTTGTTGCTTACTCAGTTGTGTTTAAATACCTGTTTGCACCAGACGGTATCGTGAACATGGCCTTGCTGAAGATCAATCTGGTTTCTGAGCCAATTCAGTGGTTGACAGACCCGTTTTGGGCGAAAATCACCATCATCCTGGCAATCACATGGAGATGGACTGGTTACAATATGATCTTTTATTTGTCTGCTCTTCAAAACGTGGATCGATCCATCTATGAAGCTGCAAAAATCGATGGTGCTTCTGCTATCCAGCAGTTCTTCAAGATTACGATTCCAATGCTGAAGCCGATCATTCTATTCACATCCATCACATCGACAATCGGGACATTGCAATTGTTCGATGAGGTAATGAACATTACAGCTGGGGGACCAGGAAATGCCACCATGACCATTTCCCAATATATTTATAACTTGTCCTTCAAGTACACGCCTGACTTTGGCTATGCTGCAACTGTTTCCTATGCCATCGTAATCTTGATTGTTATCTTCTCGATCATCCAATTCAAAGCGGCAGGTGATAAGAAATGAGACTATCCAACAAAGTAATC
The DNA here is from genome assembly GCF_044383785.1 of Terribacillus sp. JSM ZJ617. NCBI lineage: Bacteria > Bacillati > Bacillota > Bacilli > Caryophanales > Bacillaceae > Terribacillus > Terribacillus sp. JSM ZJ617. The sequence continues at coordinate 289,565 of NZ_JBISEQ010000003.1, forward strand.
GGTTATCTTTTCCTCAGCATCTGTGCGATCATTTCCATCTTCCCGTTTTACTGGATGGTTGTCAGCATGACAAACACGTCTACTGATGTTACGAGAGGGAAATTACTGCCCGGTGGACATTTTATTGAGAACTTCAAGAATCTGCTTCAAACAGTAGATTTAGTTCCAGCGTTGACGAACTCAGCAATTATTGCAGTCGCTACAACAGTCCTTAGCTTGCTGATAGCTTCTTTGGCGGGATATGGATTTGAGATTTATCGCAGCAAAGCAAAAGATGTCGTATTCAATATCTTACTATTGTCGATGATGATTCCATTTGCGGCCTTGATGGTGCCTTTGTTCCGTATGTTCGGCAGTATCACACCAATCTTTCCGTTTCTCGGAATTGATACACTAACTGCTGTAGTTCTGCCGAGTATTACGACAGCATTCCTTATCTTTTTCTTCCGTCAGAGTACAAAAATGTTTCCTAAAGAAATTTTGGAAGCAGGCCGGATCGATGGCTTGAAGGAGATTGGTATCTTTTTCCGAATTTATGTACCAACGATGAAGACAACATACGCCGCTGCAGCCATCATTACATTCATGGCCAGCTGGAATAACTATCTCTGGCCGCTAGTCGTCTTACAGTCACCAGATAAACAGACGATTCCATTGCTTATTTCGAATCTAGGTTCCAGCTACTCGCCTGATTACGGCATGATCATGATGGCAATCGTTATTGCGACATTGCCGACAGCGATTATCTTCTTCTTCATGCAGAAGCATTTCGTAGCTGGAATGATGGGTTCCGTGAAGTAACAGAAAGAGAGGGAGGAAGTAAATATGACAATCAATACAAATGTAATTCCAAGTTTGGATTGGCTTTCGGATACAAGTGTGTTCGCGGTGAATCGTGTGCCAGCTCATTCTGATCATGTGTATTTTGAGACTTTGGAACAGGCCAAGGCAAAGAAGGAAATGCCTTGGCGCCACAGTCTAAATGGAAAATGGAAGTTCCATTACGCACAGAATCCTGCTGTTCGTCCTGCGGATTTTTACAGTGCAGCATACGACAATAGTCGTTGGGATTCCATTACTGTCCCAGCTCATATCCAACTGGAAGGGTACGGGACACCGCAATATGTGAATACGATGTATCCATGGGATGGAATACATGATATCCGGCCTCCTCAGGTGCCGATGGAGGATAATGCCGTCGGCAGCTATGTGAAACATTTTACTGTACCAAAGCATATGGAAGACATGCCGTTATATATCTCTTTCCAGGGTGTAGAGTCGGCATTCTACGTTTGGCTGAATGGTCAATTTGTCGGTTACAGCGAGGACAGTTTTACCCCAGCAGCATTCGATCTGACAGCATATCTCCAGCCAGGTGAGAACAAATTGGCGGTAGAGGTGTATCAGCGCAGCACAGGCAGCTGGCTGGAGGACCAGGATTTCTGGCGCTTCTCGGGTATTTTCCGAGATGTGTATCTATACACGACACCAGAGCTGCATGTTTTTGATTTGTCTGTACAAGCACGATTGGATGAAACATATTCAAAAGGATCGCTAAAGGCAGCAATGCTATTCCAAGAGGATATACCAGCGGCTGCAAAAATAACAGGCAGCCTTTATGACAAGCATGGAAGCTTAGTACAGGAAGCTGAAGGATTATTCCATGAAAAAACAGCTGTCGTTTCATTTCATGTAGATTCACCGCAACTATGGAGTGCGGAAAATCCTAATCTATATTCTCTTTATCTGCAAGTTTACAATGAGGAAGGACTGCTTGTCGAAGTCATTCCGCAGACCGTCGGCTTCCGCCGTTTCGAGATGATAGACAAAGTGATGTGCCTAAACGGTAAGCGGGTTGTTTTCAAAGGTGTCAATAGACATGAGTTCAATGCGAGATCAGGAAGGGTCGTTACCGAAGAAGATATGCTGTGGGATATTAGAACGATGAAGCAGCATAATATCAATGCAGTCCGGACTTCTCATTACCCGAACCAGACTCGGTGGTATGAGCTATGTGATGAGTATGGTTTGTATGTTATCGATGAGATGAACCTGGAATCGCACGGTTCCTGGCAGAAGCTTGGACAAGTGGAGCCATCCTGGAACGTACCGGGCAATTTGCCTGAATGGCAGGATATCGTAATGGACCGGGCAGTATCCATGCTGGAACGGGATAAAAACCACCCGTCCATTCTGATCTGGTCCTGTGGTAATGAATCGTACGCTGGCGAAGTCATCGTCAATGTTGCGAATTACTTCCGTGAAAAGGACCCGAGCAGACTTGTCCATTATGAGGGCGTGTTCCACGCACGGGAATACGATGAAGCAAGTGATATGGAAAGCCGGATGTATGCCAAAGTGGAAGACATTATAGAGTATTTGGAAAGTGAACCGGAGAAACCATTTATCAGCTGTGAATATTCCCATGCGATGAACAACTCGTTGGGCGGCATGTACAAATATACTGATTTGGAAAATGCCTATCCAATGTACCAAGGCGGTTTTATCTGGGATTACATGGACCAGGCACTTCTGAAAAAGAATCGTTACGGTCAGGAATTCCTGGCATATGGCGGCGATTTCCAGGATCGGCCGACTGATTATATTTTCTGTACAGATGGCATCGTTTTTGCCGATCGTAAACTTTCTCCGAAAATGCAGGAAGTGAAATATCTTTATCAGAATATCAAATTGGATATAGATGATAAAAAAATTGTAGTGCGCAATGAAAATCTCTTTGCCGATACAAGTGCCTATGAATTGGTCTTGGCAGTGCGTAGAGAAGGAGAAAGCTGTTATGAACGAAGCATTGAACAAGATGTTTCAGCTGGTCAGCAAGCAGAATATGAGATGGATATTCCAGCAAGTGTTATAGCAGAACCAGGAACATACACAATCGATGCCAGCATGAGATTGCGTGAAGCAGCATTATGGGCGGATGCGGGATTTGAAATCGCATTCGGACAATATGTTTGGGAGAGAAAAGCAGAGATTCCTAAAGCTTCTGGTACGCTCCGTGTTGTCGAAGGAGATGTAAATATCGGCGTATATGGCAATGATTTCAGTGTTCAATTCTCAAAAGCAGCAGGCAGTTTGACGTCGCTTCGTTATGACGGAGAGGAACTGATTGAGACACCTCCTCATCCGACATTCTGGCGGGCAAGCACGGATAATGACAACGGCTATCAGCATAGCTATACAGCAGGGGTCTGGCTGGCAGCCAGTGTTGCGAGGAAATGTACGGATGTGGCTTTGGATATAGGGACTGAGCAAGTGGATGTGACATTTACCTATGCATTTTCAATAGCACAAAAGCTGCAAGTCCAAACAATCTATTCCGTGTTCCCGGATGGTTGTATCCGTGTGAAAGCAGTGTACCAAGGGGCAGAAGGATTACCAGATCTGCCGACATTTGCTCTTTCTTTCCGGACTTCTGCAGATTATAGCAATTTGGAATGGTTTGCCCAGGGGCCAGAAGAGAACTACGCGGACAGAAGTCATGGAGCGAGGCTCAGCCGGTTCCGGAATACGGTTCAAACAAACGGTACAGCTTACGTACGACCGCAGGAATCTGGCACAAGGACGGGAGTTCGCTGGCTGAGGCTTACCAGTGAAAAGGGAAGCGGGATTGAACTTCAATCTGATGATAAGCCGATTACATGCAATGCATCTCCGCATACTGCCCTGGAGATTGAGCAAGCCGGTCATGCTTATGAATTGCCGCCAGTACATTATACTGTGCTGACTGTTTCTGGCAAGCAGATGGGTGTGGGGGGCGATGATAGCTGGGGAGCACCGGTGCACCCGGAGCATAGGCTATCATCTGATGGAGATCACAGCTTCACTTTTACTATCAAAAGGGTATAAAGAACCCCCCCCTCTGCTTAGGCAGAGGGGGGGTTCTTATTATACGAAGCTTGCTTCTTCATATTGCAGCAATGTCTTCGTCATGACAGGTGCTTGATCTTTGTCTTTATTTTCTTTGCGCATTGCACGGTGCTCTGCTACATGTGATTCTCGGGAGATCCAGGCTACGAAATCAGCTTTTTGATCCCACTTGGTAACAATAGCATAAGCGACTGTATCACTTTTTTTCGTATCTTTGTTCCAGCATTCGGCTGAATGCAAGCCAGCCACATCAGTCAGTTCTTCCATCGTATGCTTTACTTTATTTATAATTTTATCTTGGGCGTCGAGTGCACCTTCGAAAATAACTTGATTGACAAACATAGGATTGCCTCCTCATAAATCTCGTTCTCCTTTAAAGCTACCAGAAAGCTGGGGAACAGTCAATGAGAATGATTATCAGTGTTGAAGGGGAAGTTGTAGAATATAAACTGTCTGTCATACTTTTACAACGTGAGGATGTCCTGTCATATATATATATATATATATAAACTGAATTTTTCGATATAAGGAGCGCGGTATGCTTAAGTCTGACTTCGTTAATCTGATTTAGAAATTATAAGCATGTTGGCATTATATCTCAGTGTAACCTATACCATTTTTGACGATATTAGACAGGATGCGTTTATGCTTATATTATTCATCATTATGTCTATTGTGTTGATCAAATCTATCGTCATGAGAATAGTGAAATTCATTTAGAGCAATCAAAAAGCTGACTGATGTATCAAATGAAATACGTCATGAAATAAAAAACTGGCTGTCGGTATTAACGCGACAGCCAGTTTTATCAATAAACTTTATCGCCATTAAAGATGCTGTTTTTAACAACAACATAATCAACGTTGCGGATTGCTTCTAATTTTGTACCGCCAGCATAAGAGATGGAAGACTGAAGGTCTTGTTCCATTTCTGTCAAAGTATCTTGAAGTGAACCTTTGTGCTCAACGAACATTTTCTTGCCTTCGACATTACGTTTTTCGCCTTTTTGGAACTCAGATGCAGAACCGAAGTATTCTTTGTACAGCTTGCCATCTTTTTCTACCGTGTCGCCAGGTGATTCTTCATGACCAGCGAACAAGGAGCCGATCATGACCATAGATGCTCCGAAGCGAACTGATTTGGCGATGTCGCCATGAGTGCGGATACCGCCATCAGCGATGATTGGCTTGCTTGCTGCTTTCGCGCACCAGCGCAGTGCTGCCAGCTGCCAGCCTCCAGTTCCAAAGCCAGTTTTGATCTTTGTAATACAAACCTTACCTGGACCGATGCCTACTTTCGTTGCATCAGCTCCAGCATTCTCAAGCTCCCGGACTGCTTCTGGTGTACCGACGTTTCCAGCAATGACAAAGCTTTCCGGCAAATGCTTCTTGATGTGCTGAATCATGCGGATAACAGCATTGGAATGACCGTGAGCGATATCAATCGTAATAAATTCAGGTACCAAAGCTTTGCTTGCCAGTCCTTCTATGAAACCATATTCGTCTTCTTTTACTCCTACACTAATGGATGCGATCAGATTATTTTCCTGCATTTTCTTGATAAAGGCTTCTCTTGTTTCAGGTTCGAAACGATGCATCACATAGAAGTAATTATTTTCAGCCAAATAAGTGGCGATGTTTTCGTCAATGATCGTCTGCATATTTGCCGGTACGACTGGCAGACGGAATGTATGGTTTCCAAGTGTAGCAGTCGTATCGCATTCTGAACGGCTGTCTACTACGCATTTTGCGGGAATTAATTGAATATCTTCGTAATCAAATACATTTTCCATGTTTATACCCCTCTAAAGACGAATTATTTTTGGTGGTGTCTTTTATTTCGTTCGCCCTTTGGTACTATACAATAATTCAGAAAACAAAGCAAAGGTTTTATTCAAAAAATAAAAATATAATGAAATGGGGTAGAATAAGAGGGGAGGGATAGTAAAGTGAAATTGCGAATGAAGATGATCTATCGTACACCTAAAGGAACAGAAGCGGAATTCTTATCAGATTATTTGCTGCCAGGTGCTGCGCTTTTACTGATGGAAGATATGCAGCAGAGCGGAAGAGTACCGCAGTTAGAGCTTCTGGATCAATATGAGACAGAATGGACCATAAAGGAATTGCGCAGCTACATGAAGGAACTGGAAACAGAACCGCATAATGTCCGCGTGTATGTGGATGGAGGTTTTGATAAGGAAACAGGCAGAGGCGGCCTGGGATGTGTTGTTCATTACGACCAAAATCAAAAGGAGTACCGTCTTCGGCGTAACCAGGAGATGGAGCAGCTTATCTCAAATAATGAAGCGGAATATGCAGCTCTGCATTTTGCGATAGGAGTTTTGTCGGAAATAGGAGTGAAAGATCAGGAAATAGAGGTATACACAGATTCCCGAACCGTCGTCAATCAGATGTCGGAAGAGTGGCCAGTTTATGAGAAAGAACTGAAATACTGGGCAGATAAAGTGGATGATGTCGTGAAGAGAATTGGGTTAACGGTGCAATATGCCCATGTGGATAGAAATCAAAACAAAGAAGCAGATCAGCTTGCAAGCCAAGCTTTGAAAAGTATCCAAATCGACAGCACGATACAAAAATAACCGCCCAAGCTAGGCTTGAGCGGTCATTTTTATTTGGAAGTCTGTTGATCAAGAGCTTCAATCAAGCTAGTCTTGGTAGAACCAGATGCTGCTTCCACTAATGCTTGGAAACGTTCTGTCAGCAATTCCTTGTTTTTATACTCCTGCGGATGGTTCTGATTGTAATAGAAACGGAAGATAGCTTCCTCAGAGAAATGCTGTTTTCCGATCTTAATCATGAATCCTACTGGAAGCTTATCATAAGCATATGCTGCTTTTGTCTCGACTAGCGGCGTTTCCGCTACAGCTGTTTGGTGTTCAGTTGCCAGCTGTTGAATTGCCTGCTTGATGAATTTCTTGCGGGCACGCTTCTTCTTAGAACGCATGTTCATCTCAGCAAGAACTTTATCCAGACTTTCGGTTTTCGTAAGTACTGTCACGACTAAAAACTCCTCTATTATTGTCTGCAACCTCTATCATATGATATTTTCGCAGATTTTAGAAGTCTAGCAGTAGAATTGCTAACTTTCTGACAAGTTATCAATAATAGTATGTGTCGGAATACGTTGGATCTGATTCAAATAGTGCGATGCCGAGAATCATGAAAATCATGAAGATAATGAAATAAATTACGATAACTGCGGCCATTACAATAAATGTAGCAATGGCAAAGTTCCTTCTTGGATTGGCACGATCAGCTGCCCAGATGATCAGCATGATGATATTGACTAGAGGGATACCTGTTAATACCAATGTCCATACCCATTGCATGATTCTCATTTGACCATTGCTTTGATGGTCTCTTTGTTGTGGTTCCATAAAAAATCGCTCCTGACATAGGTAAAATAATGACAAAAATAACTATAATGGATAGTTTCTGTTAATTCAACCAGTGTCAGTAAGTTTAGAAAAGCTGTCGTTGAGCCATTTTAAGGACTTTTTTCCTGATTTGCAGCTTGTTCCAGCCTTTGCTTTGTTTCCAGCATTTCCAGTCGCGTCATTGGGTCAAAAAGTCCTTCGGCAAGCGTCATATCAATGTATTGGATAGCTTTGTCCAATTGGGAATCCATTTTATTTACACTCCCTCTCCATAGGTTTTCTCTACTACCGTGTTTTGTTAACACTTCCAGTATAATGGCACATAATCGCATCCTTTATACTAGGTAAATTGCAGCCTGTTCTCCGAAAATACTTCTTTCTAGAAGTTGTCCGCCAACTCCTCTTTCGATATGCTTAATTTACTGAAAAGATGAGGTGAGGAACATGCTATACGACATCATCATTCTCGGAGCTGGTTCAATGGGAATGAGTGCAGGTTATCAGCTGGCAAAGCAAGGACAGAAGGTATTGATGCTGGACAGCTATCATCCTCCGCATACCCACGGAAGCCACCACGGGGAAACAAGGATTATCCGTCATGCATATGGCGAAGGGGAGGCTTATGTGCCATTTGCTCTCCGTGCCAGAGAATTGTGGAAGGATCTTGAGCAGAGGATCAAAAGAAACATTTTGCTTGAAACAGGTGTATTAAACTGCGGGCCTGAATCAAGTCCTTTTATACAGAATGTCTTAAAGAGCGGTGAAAAATATGACTTGGATGTGCAAAAGCTTACTTCGGACGAAATGAAAAAACGTTGGTCAGGTTTGACTATTCCCTCTGATTATTTCGGCGCTTATGAAAAGGATGCAGGTTATCTGTTAACGGATCAGATCTTGAATGGATACGCTGAACTTGCTGCTTCCCATGGAGCCAAACTTGCAGGAGGCCAGCGTGTAGAAAAAATACATATAAAAAAGGGCAAAGTCAAAGTAAAGACTGATAATGAGATATATAGTGGAAAGAAGCTGATCGTAACAGCAGGAGCATGGGGAGGAGAATTGCTGTCACAGCTAGGACTGCAGCTGCCGATTACAGTCACCCGGAAGACATTCGCTTGGCTGCACGCTGATGAATCTTTTCAGGAAGGCAAATTTCCTTGTTTCAGCTTTGACACGGATATGGGTACATATTATGGGTTTCCTGATGTAAACAGGACTGGATTGAAAATCGGACGTCATGACACCGGGTTGCAGATACACCCAGATCGGAAGAGTGATCCATTCCATGATGGTGACGCAGAAGAGCTGTTAAGCTTCCTGTCTCGATTTATGGGCGGCGGAACATTTCGGCTTCGGGAAGGGAAAACATGCATGTACAGCATGACTCCCGATGAAGATTTTATCATTGATCATCATCCGGATTACCCTGAAGTCATGTTCGCACTCGGCTTTTCAGGCCATGGATTCAAATTCGCCAGTGCAGTAGGTGAAGCTCTCAGTGAAATGGCACTGGAGAAGGAATTGACAGTGGATATGAAGCCTTTTCGTTTAAATAGATTTGAATAGATGCAGTGTTTGAATGTTATTGTTAAAGAATGGACATAAATCAAAGCAAGGTGACTTTCTATCATGTTATAATAAAGGAATAGACTATTTTTTGTAAGGAGATGCTGTATCATGCCACCAAGCGTGCGTTTGATTCTGATCTTGGCGGTGGCCTTGCTTACTGTCGGGCTCTTATTTTATGGAGCTGTCAAAAGTAAGCAGATGAGGGTGCCTTTCATGATTTTGGGGATATTATTAGCATTCATCTATATCGTTTCATTTATCGTATTATTTGTTATATAAAAAGCATGCACAACTATCGTGCATGCTTTTTATATTTTCTACAGGAAAGCTTACCATTCATTTCTAGTAACGGTGAAATTGAAACATTATTGTAATGTTTTGTCACACTTTCGTATAGTATACTGTTTCCGGAGATTACTTTATTTTCTATTCATTACAGATTAATCATACTAGGGCTATAAGAAACAAAAATCAAATAAATAGATTCACAGGGGGAACGGATTTGAGAAAAAAATGGCTGCATATCGGTTTGGCTGCAGTGATCGGAACTGCTGCACTTGTCTTGCCGGTATCTAGTAATGTTGCTTTTGCCTATGAGGATTTGGATGAACAAAGAGAAGAAGTCGAACGGAAGAAATCGGAGAATGAAGAGCAGCAAACAGAGAAGTCAGAGAAGCAGGATGACTTGCAGGCTGCTGCTGAGAAACTCCGCACTGAGTTAGAGGAAATCGATGGCAAAATCGGTGAAACGAACACCAAACTAGCAGATACAGAATCTGAGATTTCCAGCTTGGAATCTGATATTGATACATTGAAGAAGGAAATTGCTGATCTTGAAGTCCGGATCGAAGAGCGTCACGGTTTGCTGAAGGATCGGATGCACTCTTTGCAGAAAAGTGGGGGTCAGGTAAAATATTTGGATGTCATCATGGAATCCAAGAGTTTTTCGGACTTCCTGAACCGTGTTGATGCTGTAAGCACAATCATGGGAGCCGATCAGGATTTGATGGAAGCTCAGCAGCAGGACTTAGAAGATGTTGAATCCAAGAAATCAGAGCGTCAAACAAAGCTTGTTCGTGTAGAGAAGCAGGCAGATGTCTTAAAAGAGACAAAGCAAACCTTGACAGATCAGCAGAAAGAGAAGGACAAGCTTATTGCAGATGTTATGGAAGAATATGATGTAACTTCTGAAGAACTTGTCAGTCTGAGTGAGGAATCCGCATTGCTGGCTGCCCAGGAAGAAGCTATTGCTGCAGAGGTTGCTTACCGTGATAAGCAGAAAGCAGAGGAAGAAGCACGCAAGGAAGAAGAGCGTCAGCGTGCAGAGCAAGCAAAGCAGGAAGAAGCTGCTAGAGTAGCAGCAGCTGAAAAAGAGGCAGCTGCCGAAGCGGAAAAAGCTTCTGCATCTGCTGCAAGCGAATCGGCAGTAAAACAAGAGCCGAAGCAGAAAACATCTGAGCAGAAGCAAATAGCAGATACGAAGTCGGCATCTGCTAAGTCAGCTTCAGCTCCAGCTAAACAGGCAAATACTGCACCAAAACAGAAGCAGCAAACATCCAAGGCTCCTGTGTCCAGTGGTGATTTCATTACACCAGCACCTGGCAGTATTACTTCCGGTTTCGGACCAAGATGGGGTACATTCCATTACGGAATCGATATTGCAAAGCGTGGATCTAATGTGCCGATTTGGGCAGCAGCTTCTGGTACGGTGTCACAAGCCTATTATTCTTCCAGCTACGGAAATGTGATTTTTGTGAGCCATTCTATTGATGGAAAAACATATACCACTGTATATGCTCATTTAACCTCGATGAAAGTTAGTGCAGGTCAGCGTGTCTCCCAAGGGCAGCAGATCGGAACAATGGGGAATACAGGTATGTCACAAGGACAGCACCTTCATTTCGAATTGCACACAGGTGCATGGAACGGCAGTAAATCAAATGCAGTGAACCCGATTCCATATTTGAATTAAGTAATACTCCAACACTCGTAAAGGGTGTTGGAGTTTTTTTGCATTTCGTGTAAAGTGGAAGGAATATATGGAAAAAGGAGGGAGCTGAATGCACCAACCAGCATTAGATAGACTAGCAGATATTTTAGCAAATGAAGAGGAAGTCAAAGCCATATTCGTAAAAGGATCTTTTGGCAGAGGAGAACAGGACCCGTACTCTGATATAGATTTATATTGCCTAGTGGAAGAAAATGACTTAAATCACTTTCTGATGAAAAGATTGACCTTGCTTTCCGCATATAAAAATGTGCTTTATAGCGAAGAGCTATTTATAATTGCGCCACAGTTAATTGTTGTTTACGAGGACTTCCTCCATGTGGATTTGTTCACAGTAACGGAAAAGACGTTTAAACAGAGCGACTATTTTCAAACTCTTTTAGATCCGCATCACTTGCTGGATCAATTCAAAGAAACACAAAACCTGACGATGTCAGATGAAGAATATGGCAGCCAGATAATAGATTTGACATGGTTTCTCTTCCAGTATCGAAAAGCTGCTCTGCGAGGGAATGGTGCATGGGCAGCTGCTATGCTTCAGCAAGTTACCGATCCGCTCGCCAGAATGCTTTTGCATCATTATGCACCTGGTCGTGCACAACTTGGTTTGAAACGAGCGGAGCAGCTGCTGCCTTTCTCTATTTTTTCCGAGTTCAAAATAATCTTGGATAATGTCACTCCATCAGGGCATCAAAAAGCAGCAACGGCTATTCTTCATCTGCTCACCCGAGAACAATCTTTTCTGGAAAATCATCTTAGAGAAGCAGAAAAACAAGTAGTCTATCCTTTTTTTCAAAGGTTGATTGCAGAAGTATCTCTTCTTAATAAGTAAAAGAAAAAGCGATATCCTTCAGGATATCGCTTTTAATCTATACTAGCTTGAACCGACCACCGGACATCGCTATTCGTCTGTGAATTAAGCTTCTCCATCAGATCTGTTGCTTCCATTTCATTACGGAACAGCATATCTGAAGATGAACTAGAATGTTTTAGGTAGGTTTTCGTTCCGTTCGCTTCTCGGACAATTCTGTAGAGCATCGAACCCACTTCCTTACCTATTTATTATATTTCTATATCCATTGTCTCATAGGAAATGACGAATGTATATGAATTAAATCGAATATACCATTAAGATTCTGTGGCAAATTAGTATAATCTGCATTTTCTTAGCGGACTTCTAACGGAGAGTAGGTCAAAAGTAATCACAAGATTTTCTATGCTCATGAAAAGAATCAATTTATGTATATGTTGTAAATTATTTACATTCAAACAGACAGAGTGATAGATAAATGGCTGTTCTTATTGAGAATAAGTCTCCCGTAACAATTTTCTTTCTTTTACAACAATTAAACATATCTTCACAATACTTTAAACACTAGCTTCACAATCAGCTTGTACAGTTAACAATATAGGAACAATTGAAAGGAGTAATGCTGTGAAGGCTATGTATTTTTCTTTAATGTTGCCTTGGAATGAACCTCAGGAAAAGATAGTGCAGGATGCAGCTGAAAGCTGTCTGTCTGGCTTTATGCAAGCAGAGGAGGGCGTCACATGAAAATATTGGTTACCAATGATGACGGTGTCTTCTCTCCTGGTGTAGAGGCGATGATTGAGACACTGCAGCATTTCGGCGACGTATATGTCGTTTGCCCAGATCAGGGATTCAGCGCTGTCAGCCAATCTATTACTTCACGGCAGCCTGTTCGTGTAAAGGAGATGTATCATTTTCCGGGTGTTGCTGGAGCTTGGAGCCTTAACGGTACTTCTGCTGATTGTGTCAAGCTCGGTGTGGAAGTATTGCTTCCGGAAACACCGGATTTCCTTTTCTCAGGGATCAATCTGGGACCTAGTCTGGGGAGGGATGTGTATTACTCCGGCACGATGGCCGCGGCTGTGGAGGCTGCCCTATATAACATCCCGTCTGCCTCCGTCAGCTTGAATATTAGCTCTGTTCACCATGTGAACTATTCCAAGGTAAAGACTCTTTTCTATCAGGTTGCAGAAGTTCTGCTCCAGCATAGATCGAAATCGGTCGGTTTACTGAATGTTAATTTGCCGAATGTCGATAAACGGGAGTACAAAGGGATTCAAGTCATCCCGATGGACATGAGTGTATCGCGGTATCGCTTCGTTGGCCTGCATGATCCCCATGGTGAAGTATATTATTGGCTGAAGGATCAGCTTCGGGAGCTGGAGAACTTTCATCCGGCAAGCGATTATCTTTTGTTGAAGGAAGGATACATAACCGTCTCACCGATTGAATTGCGCACCCACTATAAACGCAAACAAGAACAAGTAGAACGCTGGTTTAAGTCTATGGAGACAAATATATCAGAGTAAAGGGAGAGATTGGGATGAAAAGAAAATGGATGGCAGGTATCGTAGGTACTGCATTGTTTGCACTTACAGCATGCGGGCAAGAGGAAGCCGGTACCAGTGCAGGTGCTTCGGACGGAGAAATCGCTGGTACGCTCAGCTTCTATACATCCCAGCCGGATGCGGATGCTCAGAAATTGGTCGAGGGCTTTGAAAAGCTCTACCCGGAGGTGGAAGTAGAAACATACCGTTCTGGTACCGAAGAAGTGATTTCCAAGCTGAATGCGGAGAAGATGGCAGGAGATGTACAAGTCGACGTCCTGCTCGTTGCGGACAGTGTGACATTTGAGGATTTGAAGGAGCAGGATATGCTGCAGGCCTATGAGTCTGGAGAATTGGCTAGCGTCCCGGATGAATTTGAAGATGCTGATCATTATTATACAGGAACGAAAATCATGGCAACAGGAATAGTAGCCAATACCGAATCAGGTGACGTACCAACTAGCTGGAGTGCATTAGAAGAAGCTGATGCAAAGGCTCAGACAGTCATGCCTAGTCCGCTTTACTCTGGTGCTGCAGCATACAATCTTGGTGTTTTGACCAGACAGGATGCTTTTGGCTGGGAATTCTATGAAAAGCTCAAAACCCAAGAAACTGCAGTAGTAAAGGGAAACGGTGATGTATTGAAATCTGTTGCTTCCGGTGACAAGCAGTATGGTGTAATTGTCGATTATCTTGCTGCCAGGGCCAAAGCGGATGGATCTCCAGTTGAGCTCGTTTATCCAGAGGAAGGTGTCCCGGTCATCACGGAACCGATCGGTATCACAAAGGATACAGATAACACTGCAGCAGCAGAAGCTTTTGTTGATTATGTTTTATCTGAAGAAGGACAAAAGCTGGCAGCAGAGCTGGGCTATACCCCGATCCGTGAAGGAATCGATGCTCCGGAAGGGCTGAAGACATACGATGACATGAAAGTATTACAGGCTGATACAGAAGCATTGTATACATCACGCAATAAAGACAAACAGCAATTTGAGGACCTGTTCGGTAAATAAGCAAATGGAGGGCAACCCATGCAACTAACTATGAAATCAAGACAGCTGGAAGAAGGCGGGCATACCGCCCTCCGCAAGCTTCCTACTATAATCGGGATGCTGATCCTCATCTTCTTTTTCCTGCTGCCGATTGTCAGGCTGATACTAATGAGTTTCACCTCTGGAGAGAGCCTCTCTGTCAGTGCTTATTCAGAGGTGCTCAGGGAGTCTGTCACTTGGAAAACACTTTGGAATACAATTTATATCGTCCTCGGTAGTACTGTCTTGTCCATGATACTCGGCATAACGATGGCTGCAATGATGGCATATACAGATGTTCGCGGTAAGTCTGTTATGCAGCTGTTCATCTATTTGCCTTTCATCATTCCGTCTTATATTACGACACTTGCTTGGGTACAGTTTTTCAGCAGTTCAGGTCCGCTTGGTAGATTGCCTGAATGGCTGATGCCTAATCTATACAGTGTCGGAGGAATTATATTCGTACTCGGTATATCACATTACCCGCTTGTCTATTTGATGACAGTACAAGTGTTCCGCAGAATTCCTCGTGATGCAGAACTTGCTGCAATGGTCTCGGGTGCGTCACGTATCTCAACCTGGAGAAAAGTGATTCTTCCGATGGCCCTGCCTGGTATTTGCAGCGGAGGTTTGCTAGCGTTCTTGTCCAATCTGGATAACTTCGGTGTGCCAGCTTTTCTAGGTATACCTGCGAATATCCGTGTACTGAGTACATACATCTATGAACAAGTCATCGGCTATGGACCAAGTGCCTTCAGTCGGGCAGCTGTTCTTTCCGTATTGCTTGGTATCGTTGCTGCAGCTGCTACGCTGATTCAAGTATGGCTTTTAAGAAGAAGCAAAGTTGCAGAAACAACTGTGCCGGATAATGAGCCTCGAATCCAGCTGCGCCCAAGCCGGAGGAAAATCTTGCAGACAGTCCTTTGGATATTTCTGCTAAGTACAAGCCTGGTGCCTTTTTTGGCAATGGGTACAGTCAGTTTGGTTCAAGCATATGGAATCGATTTGACATGGGAGAATTTATCTCTGGAAAATTATCGCTATATCTTATTTGAGGATGAAAAAGTAATTCGATCCTTAAACAATAGTCTTCTGCTAGGACTCATCACTGCATTTGTCTGTCTTATTTTCGGAACTATATTTGCTTATTACCGTTCCCATAGGCAAGGAAGATTTCCAAAGATATTGGAAGCGATTATTACGATGCCTTACGCCCTTCCAGGGACGGTACTGGCGCTATGCATCATCTTGATGTGGATGCAGCCATTACCTGGCTGGTATCCAGGTGTGTATGGCACACCAGCTATTCTATTGATCGCTTATATAACGCGGTTCTTTGTATTACAGTTCCGAGGCAGCTACACTGCTTTCTCGCAGTTGGATGCTCGGATGGAGGAGGCAGCGCGGACGAACGGCGCTAATCTTATTACAAGATGGAGGCAAATTCTCTTGCCGCTTATTTTGCCGGGTGTCCTGAGTGGTGCGCTGCTTGTTTTGCTGACATCGCTGACAGAGCTGACTGTCTCCAGTATGCTTTGGTCCAGCGGTGCCGAGACAGTCGGAGTGATCATTTTCAGTTTCGAGCAAGCTGGTTACAGCACGTACTCGACTGCATATTCGTCATTGATTGTCCTGGCAATTCTGCTCGGGGGTATTGCTTATCTCGTGTTGCAGCGTAAATGGAGTCAAAGGGGGAAAAAAGCATGATCACATTACAAGGATTGGAAAAGCATTATGGGAAAACCGCTGCATTGAGCCAAGTGGATCTGACGATACCAGAGGGGGAATTCCTCGCTATTCTCGGTCCGTCTGGCTGTGGAAAAACTACATTGCTGCGATTGCTGGCTGGTTTCATGAAGCCTACGGCCGGTGCTATACGATTCGGTGATAAAGAAGTAGCTAATTCCAAACATAGCAGCAAGCCGGAAAATCGTAATATAGGCATGGTTTTCCAATCTTTTGCCCTTTGGCCTCACATGACGGTCGAGGAACACATACGCTTTGCATTGAGAAATCATCGGTTTACCCAAAAACGGACGGTCGAAGAACAGGCAGAAAGAGTAACTGAGGTATTACAGCTTGTCGGAATGGAATCTTTCCGGAAAAGATATCCTGCAGCACTATCAGGCGGACAGCAGCAGCGTGTAGCCTTAGCTCGGGCAATCGCTCCGGAACCTGATATTCTGCTAATGGATGAACCGCTTAGTGCTCTGGATGCGGAATTGCGTATCAGTATGCGAAAGGAAATCAAGCAGATTCACAAGAAGCTGGGTGCCACCATCATCTATGTTACGCATGATCAAGGAGAGGCTTTGGCAATGGCTGATCGAGTGCTTGTCATGAAGCAAGGCAAGATTGAACAAGCAGATGCTCCAGAAACAATCTATCAGCGTCCGGAAACTCCTTTTGTGGCTACGTTTGTTGGGAAAGCAAATTTAGTAGAAGGTACGTGGCATGGTGACCATTTTGTACCTGCCGGCAGTCAAATACGCTGGAGGGATAATGGCGTATCAGAAAAGCTGAAACAAAAGCAGCTTTATCCTGTCCGACCGGAGGAATGGCAGCTGTTACCGGCAGAAGCGGATGGATTGAAAGGAGAAGTAATCATAAGCCAGTTCCAAGGCACAGAACGGCATTACGTGATTCGGGTGGACAGTCAGGATTATCAGGCATCTCAGCCAATTGCTGCTTCAGCATGGCGTGAAGGAGAGCTGGTGTCGTTGCAGGCAAGAGCAAAAGAGACGCAGTATACAACCGAAGAAGTGCTGATAGAATTAAGATGATAGTAAAACTGGACTCCCGTGAAAGGGAGTCTTTTTTCTTGAAGGAAATTGGATACAAAGACAGAAATAATGGATAGAGGTGATGCATTTGAAACGGGATATGTCTCTTATCAGAAGTCTCCTGCTGGATATCGAAGCAGAATTCACAGAGGGAGGTTTTGCGCTGGAAGTAACAGAAGAAGATGAGTATTCCGAAGAAGAAATGAATTATCACTTGCAGCTGATGAAGGAAGCGAAATTAATTAAAATGGATACCGTTCTTGATGAGGAAGAGGAAGAAGAGGAGCTGCTCATCTATGGGTTGACCTGGGATGGACATGAGCTCTTGGACAGTATCAGGGAAGAGGAAGTATGGCAGCAGCTACTCGTAAAGCTGAAGAGAGAGAAGGGCAGTATGCCGTTTTCCGTTCTGCGTAAACAGGCGGCGAAAGCAGCGGAAGCATTTTATGCTTCCGAATAATTTATCAAAAATACGATGGGATTTTTGAAAAAAAGAAGTTTTAATTACTAGCCAACTTGGCAAAACAGAAGTATCAAGATTATGGGAGGGTTAGATATGCTCTGCATCTTTTCCGCCGCGAGGGATAAGTTCCGGGAAGACTACCAAAAACAGCAGCAGGCGGCTAAGCAAGGCGCCAAGACTGATACTGCTGCCAAGAAATAAGAAAAAGCTGCGCACTTATAAAAAGCGGATGCGAAGTAAAGACTACAGATAAAAAGCAAAAGAGGTGCAGGCAGGTGCGCAGTCGGTCTACATTCATCAAAGGATTCATGTTAGGGATTGTCATTGCCCTGGCAGTATGGTTCGTCGTAACTTATATAGCTTCTAAATTTGTATGATATAAGAAAACACAGCTGTTATAGCTGTGTTTTTTTCTGCTTGTGGGCGTTGTTTTCATATTCTGTTTCCGGATGACCGTATTCGCCATTCATCGCTTGTTCATCCTGATCCAAACCGATCGCTTCTGCTGCTTCATCACGCTGATTCGATTTATCTTGTCTTTGCTGCATCTATCCCACCTCCTGCCGATAGTGTGGCACTCCTGGCAGTAATTATGTAAGGACAGTCTAGCTGCCCCTCTATTTTAACGCTGCTGCGTGGAATAGTAATAGTTGTTATACGGATAAGGTGTTGGATATGGATAAGGAACAGGATAAGGCACTGGGTAAGGAGCGTTATATCCATATTTATAACCATAGCCCGGTCCGCTGATTAAAGCACTGCCAAGAAGACCTCCTGCCAATCCGCCAATGAATGGGATGAAAGCGAATCCGAACCGCTGATCCTCCTGGTTTGTTCTGTAGTCTGCTGTATATGCTGATTGTCCATATGGATGCGAATAGTGTGTATAGCTCATAAACATTCCTCCTGTCCCTTTACTTTATGCACAGCAGTCTAGGGAAGGATGGGCAAGTATCTTGACGATCGAGAAAAGATTTCCAAGCTAGAAACTCATTGGCAGGACTAGTTTTCAGGCAAGGACATACACTAGTAATGACACGTTCATGTTTGTAAGCCAAGGTGACTGGGTATTAAGCGTTATGGACTAATTTTGGACATACATAACGAGAAAAGGACTTGATTATGCAGAAACTTCTTACGCTTTTTTTATTGACTTTCTTTTTTATCAGTAACCTATGTCTGGTTTTATACCTGCCATTAAAGGATCTGAAACAGAATGTCTATCCTGCAAGAGTTTATGCGGATGAAAGAACCCAGCCTATGCTATCGGAGAAGGATACGCATTCTGAAAACGGCCCTGCATCCATCGTCTTATCTGAAAGAGATGATCGAACGAAAGACTTGGCAGAAGCGACAATTGAACAAAAACAGTATTCAGCTGAAGAAATCGAGCTGCTTCAAAGGTTAGTACAAGCTGAGACGAGCGGAGAGGACTATCCCGGCAAGGTGGCAGTGGCTACTGTCGTCCTTAATCGTATCGAAAGTGATGAATTCCCTGATTCAATTCATGATGTAATCATGCAGAAGGGGCAGTTTCAGCCTGTAAGCTCGGGTGTCATATGGCGAAGTGAACCAACAGAAGAAACGGTACAAGCAGTGGCGGATGCATTGATGCAAAAAGATAATATGCAGGACATAGTCTGGTTCATGAATCCGGAAACAGCTACTACAAACTGGATAGCAGAAACACAGGAGCATGTGGAACAGATTGGCAACCATGTATTCTACCGTTAATATGGAAGTGTTTTTTGATGGGTACTGTCGCACTCAATAATTTAATTAAATCATGTAATTTAGGCTCATCAGGAATGGCAATAAGCTCTAGCAGATTTGAATCTCAAACCCAGCGCGTTGTCACCAAAGTATGTTTTATATCTCCTCTGATCGGCAAAACATTAGGGAAGCCTAATAGAAGGAGATGTTAGCATTGGGGAAATTAGATGATCGTATTGCAGTCGTGACCGGCGGAGCTACCGGTATTGGTCGAGCAACTGCTTCTTTATTTGCAAAAGAAGGAGCTATAGTACTAGTAGCGGATATAAAGAAAGATGAGATGACAGGTTTGGTAGAATCCATTCTATCGGATGGAGGAAAAGCAGAAGCCTTCGAAGTAGATGTTTCTGACGAAGATAGTGTGAAGAAATTTGCTGATCAGGTAAAAGACGCTTATGGAAAAGTGGATGTGCTCTTCAATAATGCCGGTATTGATCAAGAAGGCGGCAAAGTGCATGAATATCCAATTGAATTATTCGACAGCATCCAAAAGACAGATCTGAGGGGAACCTTCCTGATGAGCAAATTTCTTATACCGCTTATGCTGGAAAATGGGAAAGGCGCTATCGTGAATAATGCTTCGATGAGCGGGAGTTTTGCCGATCTGGACAGATCTGGCTATAACGCAGCCAAGGGCGGTATTATCAACTTTACAAAAGCAACTGCCATTGATTATGGCAGACAAGGAATACGGGCTAACTCTGTGTCGCCAGGCACTATCGAAACACCATTGATTGACGAACTGACAGGTTCAAAAGAAGAGGAACAGGGAAAAGCTTTCCGTGAATCGAATAAATGGCTTGCTCCAATGGGCAGACTCGGAGCACCGGAGGAAATTGCCAAGGCTGTTTTATTCCTTGTATCAGATGACAGCTCCTATATCACTGGTCAGGACTTGATCGTTGATGGAGGACTAACAGCTTACACATGGCCAGGCAAAATGGTAATGGACGACAGCTGGAAAGAAACGACGCAATAAGGGTGGTGGTGCGGTTAAATACTGCCCAAATTGTGAAGTGATAAAGAAAAAATATACAAACAGTCGATCACCGATATTGCATCGGAGATTGGCTGTTTTTTTGTATAATAAGTTTTCTTCTTTGATGGTGTTTGTAGGTTCTGCGGACTGCCTCTATTTTGAAAATGCAACATATTGTTCTTGATAAATGCCTATTTATGAATCGAATTTTTTTGATAAAATGAGTGGTTATTTAAAAGAAATAATATTTAAAAAATACAGATATTTAATTGATATTTGAAAGGGCTTTCATTTATACTGTTACTAAATCAGTTTACAAAACCGATTTAGTAAAGGAAACTCCGGAGTGCAGATACAAAGAGTTTGTTACTCTTATCTCGGTCTTCGAGGTTCCACCATCTCCTTACCCCATATATAGCAGCTCAGCATGTAAACGCCTGTCCATTGCTTAGTAAGAGTTTGCCCATCTATTTTTCTCCTCGACCCAGCTATCATAGACAGTTTTAAATGCAAGTTAAAAACATCGGAATGCTTCGTGAAAATCGTTCAAATTAAGAGTGAGTGGGAGGCAAGTAACATGTCAACAGTAGTGATTGAAGCGGAAAAAATAAAGGAGCTTGCAAGCAGGAAATTGAAAGAAGCTGGCCTGAACGGTATACATGCTGAAAAAGTGGCAGAGGTTTTGGTCCATGCTGATCTTCGAAATGTTAATTCTCATGGTGTGCTGCGCACAGAACATTATGTAAACCGTTTGAAAGCGGGAGGGATTAATCCTGACGCCCAAATCTCATTTAAAGCGACAGGACCTGTAACCGGGATAGTAAATGGTGACGATGGATTTGGCCATGTGATTGGCGATGTGGCCATCGATCATGCTATAGACATGGCAAGACAGAGTGGAGTAGGCATGGTTACAGCTATTAACAGCAGCCATTGCGGAGCATTAAGCTACTTTGTTCAAAAAGCGGCCGAAGCTAACCTGATCGGGATTGCCATGACCCATACTGACAAAGTGGTGGTTCCGTTTGGGGGCAGTGCTCCCTTCTTTGGAACAAATCCGATTGCTTATGGTGTTCCAGCCAAAAACAATAAGCCTTTTATCTTGGATATGGCCACCTCCAATGTAGCTTTGGGAAAAGTCCTCCAGGCCCGTGAGGAAGGAAAAGATATTCCGTCTGGCTGGGGTGTGGATGACAATGGCGCACCAGTGACAGACCCGAACAAAGTTGTTTCCCTCTCCCCATTTGGAGGTCCAAAAGGGTATGGACTTGCTGTCATTGTTGATATTTTTTCTGGTTTATTAGCTGGAGCGGCTTTCGGTCCTCATATTTCCAAAATGTATGATGACTTAGATCAAAAACGTAAATTGGGTCATTATTTCTGTGTCATCAATCCATCATTCTTTACCGATACCGACACATTCCTCGAACAAATGGACAGGATGATGGATGAGCTTAAACAGGTACCGCCCGCTCCAGGTATTGAGCGTGTATTTGTTCCGGGGGAAATAGAACAAATTCATGAAGAAAATAATACGGAGAATGGGATTAGAATCGCCTCCAGCGTTTATGAATACCTGACAGGGGAGAACAAAAATGAAAGCATTACAAGTTAAAGGTCCTCGTGAATTAGCTGTCATTGAAGCTGAGCTGCCTAAAATAAAGAGCACTCAGGATGTATTGGTAAAGGTTAAAAGAGTAGGGATTTGCGGGTCTGATATGCATATTTATCATGGAACGAACCCGCTTGCAACCCTTCCGCGTGTGGTTGGGCATGAAGTTACGGGTGAAGTTGTGGATATTGGAAACGAAGTAAAAAATATCAGAGTAGGAGACCATGTCGTAGTAGAACCAATTCGATATTGCGGAAAGTGTTATGCGTGCCGAAAAGGCCGACAAAATGTATGCGCTTTATTGTCTGTGTTCGGCGTTCATGAAGATGGTGGAATGAGAGAATGGCTCGTTCTTCCTGAAAAGCAGCTGCATGTGGTTGACTCAGAACTTCCTTGGGAAGAAGCTGTAATGGCTGAGCCGTACACGATCGGTGCACAGGCGGTATGGAGAGGAAGTGTCGCCCAAGGGGACACTGTTTTGATACAAGGAGCAGGACCAATAGGGATTTGTATCTTGAAGCTTGCAAAGCTTCATGGAGCAGAAGTTCTGATTACGGATTTAAGTGAATCGCGTCTTGATTTTGCGAGAGAGAATGGTGCCGATGTTACAGTAAACGCTGCAAAAGAAGATGTGAGGCAGCGAGTTTCTGAATGGACAAATGGAGAGGGTGCAAATGTAGTGATAGATGCCGTCTGCCTGCCATCCACCTTCGAACTGTCCATAGAAGTGGTATCAGAAGCCGGACATGTGGTTGTTCTTGGCTTTGACGAGAGATTCTCTTCTATTTCCCAGCTGCCGATTACGAAAAAAGAAATAACTATAACTGGTTCGAGGCTGCAAACCCACCAGTTTCCGAAAGTAGTGGATTTACTGAATAGCGGGAAGCTCAAGGCGAACGGTTTGATAACACACACTTTCACTCTCGATCAAGTGCGGGAAGCTTTTGAGTTCATTGAAAACAATCCTGATCAGGTAAGAAAAGCAGTTATCATATTCGACTAAGGAGAGATAACATGATCGCTAAACATTCAATCTTAGCCCGTATAACTGAATTGAAAGTGGTAGCTGTCATTCGCGGCAATACAGCAGAAGAAGCTATTGAACTATCAAAAGCAGCCGCTGATGGGGGGATTGAAGCCATTGAACTGACATACACAACCCCCAATATCGATCAAGTGTTCAAGGAGTTAGCGGGAATAAAAACGCTTCTTGGAGCCGGGTCTGTTCTAGATCCTGAGACAGCGAGGCATGCTATTCTTTCTGGCGCCCAGTTTATCGTAAGTCCGTCTTTGAACCCTGAGACCGCTACAGTATGCAACAGATATGGAATTCCTTACCTGCCGGGGTGCATGACGATCAAGGAAATGATTCAGGCGCTGGAAACTGGATGTGATGTTATCAAGCTATTTCCTTCCAGTCAATTCCCGCCATCGTTTATCCGCTCCATTAACGGTCCACTTCCAAATGTGAAAGTGATGCCTACAGGCGGTGTAAACCTGGATAATATAACAGAATGGTTGAAGGCAGGGGCAATTGCAGTTGGCATTAGCAGCGACTTAAACAGAGCCTATCAAAGTGGCGGTTATGATTCCGTGGTGGAACTATGCAGTGAGTATCACGATAAAGCAAATAAAGCTGCTGGAGGAGTATCATGAACATTACATTTCGTTGGTATGGAAGAGACAATGACACAGTTCAACTCGAACACGTCAAACAAATCCCAGGTGTTAAAGGTATTGTATGGGCCCTTCACCAAAAACCAGTAGGTGAAGCATGGGAAAAAGATGAGATTAAAGAAGAAGTCGAATATATTCAATCATTTGGGTTTCATTCGGAGGTTGTAGAGAGCGTAAATGTCCATGAATCTATTAAATTAGGCAATGAGGAAAGACTGCACTATATTGAGAACTACAAGCAGACGATACGTAATTTATCCGAATTTGGGGTTAAGGTGATTTGTTATAACTTCATGCCGATATTTGATTGGACGCGAACGAATATGTTCCATCCGTTGGAAGACGGTTCCACTGCCTTGTTTTACGAAAAAGCAAAAGTGGCAGATCAAGATCCGCAGGATTTGATCCGTACTGTGATGGAAGCTTCGGACCTTACTCTTCCGGGTTGGGAACCAGAAAAAATGGCAAAGATCACTGAGCTCTTTGAAGCCTATAAAACGGTCGATGAAACCAAGCTATGGGATAATCTAGCGTTTTTCCTGAAAGAAATCCTACCTGTTGCGGAAGCTTCTGGCATCAAAATGGCTATCCATCCGGATGATCCACCATGGTCGATTTTTGGTCTTCCACGGATCATTACTGGGGAACAAAGCTATGAAAAACTGATATCTATATCCGATTCTCCTGCCAACGGCTTTACTATATGTACAGGGTCCATGGGAGCAAATCCGGAGAATGATATGGTCCAGGTAGCAAGAAAATACGCATCGCGTGCACCATTCTCCCACATTAGAAATGTGAAAATATATGATAATGGAGATTTTGTAGAGACTTCCCATTATACGCAGGATGGTTCCATCAATATCAATGGCGTCGTAGCTGAGCTACATAGACAAAACTACGATGGATATGTAAGACCAGACCATGGCCGCCATATATGGGGCGAGAAATGCAGACCAGGCTATGGGCTTTACGATCGTGCACTTGGTATTATGTATTTGCTTGGATTATGGGATGCATATGAAGCAAGGAAGTCAGGTGAAAGCACTTGATACCAATTCATGAAAATTTAAAAGGAAAAGTGGCAGTCATTACAGGCGGGAGCGGTGTCCTCTGCTCCCAAATGGCCAGCGAGCTTGCCCGACAAGGCGTGAATATAGCTGTTTTGAACAGGGATGCTAAAAATGGCCGTGATGTGGTTGGAAGGATTCAGACATCAGGGGGTACTAGTATCTCCGTGAAAGCTGATGTTCTAGACAAAAGTTCTATGGAAAAGGCTCGTGAAGAGATTTTAGGAACCTTTGGACAAGTGGATTTCCTAATCAATGGGGCTGGTGGAAATCATTCTGATGCTGTTACAGATACGGAAACATATCAAAATGAGGATACAGGGAAATCGTTCTTCGATCTAGAAGAAAATGGATTTTCAAAAGTGTTTGCGACTAATTTTACCGGCTCCTTCATTTCCAGTCAGGTATTTGGAAAGGATTTATTGCAGGCAAAGGCACCGTCCATTTTGAATATTTCTTCCATGAGTGCCTATGCACCAATGACAAAGGTTCCAGCATATAGTGCGGCTAAATCATCCATCAATAATTTCACGATGTGGATGGCAGTTCATTTTGCAGAGACCGGACTAAGGGTAAATGCCATTGCACCAGGCTTCTTCTTAACGACACAAAACCGGAACCTTCTTGTAAATGAAGATGGAAGCTATACGGCTCGATCCAACAAAATCATAAACGGTACTCCAATGAAGCGATTCGGGAAACCGGAAGATCTGCTGGGAACAATGCTTTGGCTGCTGGATGACAGCTATTCCGGTTTTGTTACAGGTATTACCGTACCTGTTGATGGAGGGTTCATGGCATACTCAGGTGTATAATTAAATTGATATTTTTGAAAGGTTAATACATCTATCATTCTACCGTGCTTGCTTCTGCGTTATAATAACCAAGAAATGAATCGTACTGCAAAACAGTTTATAAATAGAAGTACGGAACAAATCAGGCGAGGTTGACAGAATGAGACCAATTACAATCACAGACGTAGCAAAGCAAGCCAATGTATCTAAAAGCACTGTATCTCAATACCTGAATAAGCGGTACGAGTATATGAGTGAAAAAACACGCCAAAAAATCGAATCAGCCATAGAAGAATTGAATTATCAGCCTAATATTGTGGCTCGAAGCCTAAAACAAAAAACTACTTTCACGGTTGGAGTCATTGTAGCGAATATCCTCCATACATTCTCTACACATGTGATCCGTGCAGTTGAGAATTTCTTTCATGAAAAAGGTTTTCAAATAATTGTATGTAATGCGGATGATGAACCTGAAAAAGAAAAGAAATATATCGAAATGCTCAGGGCAAAACAGGTAGACGGAATCATAATCTTTCCAACTGGAGGCAATTTGGATCTTTATGAGCGTATGCTAAATGATAATTTTCCGATTGTATTCATGGACAGAACCATCAAGGACTTGAATATTGCAACAGTGATGCTTGATAACCATCTGGCATCTAAGCTGGCAGTTGACCATTTTGCTGATAAAGGCTACGAACGAATTGCCATACTCACTACTTCTGTTATCAGAAACATTAGTCCAAGGGTGGAGAGAATTGAAGGATATAGAAATGCTATGGAAGCCTGTGGACTGCAAGTAAAATCAGAGTATATAAAAACAGCTGATGTCGATCAGATTGCACCAGCATTAGAGGAACTTTTTCAATTGGAAACTCCACCGCAAGCTTTGCTGGCTGGTAATGATATCGTACTTATTGAAATACTGAAATATATAAAAGAACAGGGCTTGAGAATACCCGAGGATGTAGCGGTCATTGGAATTGATGAAGTTCCTTTTGCCAATTTCTTCACTCCTCCCATTACAACAGTATCTCAACCGGCAATCGAAATGGCTGGCAAAGCAGTCGACTTATTGCTGCAGCAAATGAATAAAGACTTGGAAGAGAAGGACAAAAGCGTTATTCGCCTAAAGCCGAGTCTTCTAGAAAGGAACTCTTGTCTTTCCTTAAAGCAATAAAGGCTGCTTCCGCCTTTTACTTCAAAAGTAAATCGGTTTACTATCTATATGCCTAGTGGGTTTATGGATGTAAGGTAAATCGATAACCCTAAAATGTAAGCGCTTTATCTAAAATTGTTACAACCCTAAGGAGGTAAATCCATGAAATCATTGTTTACTAAAGGGAAACTAGCTGTCATGATTTTGTTGTTTTTTGCCGGAATCATTAATTATCTTGACCGTTCAGCCTTGTCCATTGCAGCACCGTTCATTACGGAGGATCTGGAACTTACCGCTACTCAAATGGGGATTATTTTCAGCAGTTTCTCAGTCGGATATGCGATTTTTAACTTCTTGGGAGGGGTAGCTGCTGACAGGTACGGGGCTAAACTCACTTTATTTGTAGCTATGATTGTCTGGTCTGTATTTAGCGGGGCCATTGCGCTTGCTGTCGGATTCACTAGCTTAATCATTATCCGTATCTTGTTCGGAATGGGGGAAGGCCCTCTTTCCGCCACTATTAATAAAATGGTGAATAACTGGTTTCCATCTGATCAGCGGGCTTCTGCTATAGGACTAGCGAACAGCGGAACTCCGCTAGGTGGTGCTATAGCAGGTCCGATCGTGGGCTTCATTGCCATCTCATACAGCTGGAAATTATCTTTCGTCCTAATAATGATTATCGGTTTTATATGGACGATTATATGGTGGAAGGTTGTAAAAGAAAAGCCAGCTGAGCCTGCTGTGGAGAAAGATATTACAACAGAAGCCGCTCCAAGGGAAAAGAAACCATTGACCTTCTATCTAAAACAAAAAACTGTCTTGTTCACTGCATTTGCTTTCTTTGCATATAACTATATTTTGTTCTTCTTTTTAACCTGGTTCCCTAGTTATTTAATAGATGCAAGGGGAGTCAGCGTTCAGGAAATGAGTATCGTCACAGTCATTCCCTGGGTTCTTGGTTTTATAGGCCTTGCTGCGGGAGGTTTTGTTTCTGACTTTGTATTGAGAAAGTTTGCTAGAAAAGGCGTGCTGTTCTCCCGTAAAGTCGTATTAGTTACATGCTTACTTGCCTCTGCAATATGCATTGGTCTAGCTGGCCTAGTTACTACAACGTTTAGTGCTGTTGGGTTAGTGGCATGTTCAGTATTCTTCTTATACCTAACTGGTTCTATTTATTGGGCAATCGTTCAAGACGTTGTTGACCAAGGTAATGTCGGTTCAGTCGGGGGCTTCATGCATTTCCTTGCCAACACAGCGGGTATTATCGGCCCAACGCTAACTGGTTTCCTTGTTGATAGATCTGGCACTTACACTGCAGCGTTCCTGCTTGCAGGCGGATTAGCAATATTTGCTTCGCTGGCTGTCATTCGCTTTGTTCGTCCGATTAAAGGGACAGTTGTTCCTGGTAACGCAGATAAAACGATTACCGGAAACTAAATTCCGCAGGATGGTAGAAGAGGTTTCTTTATAGTTTAGTAAACGTAAAGAGACCTCTTTCCGTTTAATGTAATTTCGGAATCAACATCGGAAAGGACGAAGGACCTTGCTAAAACAAAGGGGCATGGAAGAAGTAGTCAATGATCGTAAGGATCGTAAAACGCTGCCAGTAAAAATCCTTCAGATCGGGGAAGGAAACTTTCTAAGAGGCTTTATTGATTGGATGATACAAGAAGCAAATAGACAGGGGAACTTCAATGGCGGAATTGCCGTAACAAATCCACGCCAATCTGGCAGTGAGAAGATGGAGAAGCTGAAAAAGCAGAAAGGGCTGTTTACCCTCCTGACCAGGGGGATTCAGAACGGAGAAACGGTTGAGAATGGTCAGATCATTGATGTCTTTTCTAAGATAATAGATCCTTACCGGGAATGGGACGAATTTTTGCTGTTGGCAAAAGAGCCGGAGCTGAAATTTGTCATTTCCAATACGACGGAAGCAGGCCTTGTCTATATCGCAAGCGATGTAGTCGAGAACAGTCCCTTGGAAACGTTCCCTGCCAAACTGACTCATTTCCTTTATAAACGTTTTGAAATATACAACGGTGACACTGATAAAGGGCTTATTATGCTTCCTTGTGAATTAATCGAACACAATGGGCAGCTCCTTAAGGAAATAGTGTTATTACATTGCAGGGATTGGAATCTGCCGAATGAATTTATTTCCTGGTTGCATGATCATAATCTTTTCCTGAGTTCTCTTGTTGATCGGATTGTCCCTGGTTTTCCAGAGCAGGAGGCCGAGACGATATTCAGAGAATCGGGATATGAGGATCCCTTTTTAAATGTTGTCGAACCTTATCATTTATGGGTAATCCAAGGGGATGGCAGGCTCGATGATCTCCTCCCTTTAAAAAAATCTGGTCTAAACGTTAACTGGGTAGATGATTTAAAGCCTTTCCAGCTTAGAAAAATTCGTATTCTGAATGGGTCTCACACACTCATGGCACAACTAGGCATCTTGATGGGCATTGAAATCGTGAGGGAAGCAGTAACACATAAAGAGATGGCACTTTTTATTAAGAATACGATTATTGAGGAGATAATACCCTCGCTAGATCTTAATCCTATGGAATCTTTAGCATATGGAGAGGCTGTGTGGGAACGTTTTCTCAATCCCTTTTTGCAGCATAGACTCTCAGATATATCTCTTAATGCCTGTTCCAAGTTCCAATCGAGGCTCCTGCCTACACTAAAAGCATATGTTATCAAGAACGGTAGACTGCCGGAAAACATCATGAAGGCTCTAGCGGCCATCATCTGCTTCTATAAGGTTGAATTGTTAGATGGAAGATATGTAGGAAGTGATTTTAACGGCAAAACCTATATTATCCGTGATAATGAACGAGTTCTTGAATTTTTCCATTCACAATGGGGTCTTCTGCAAAGTGAAGAACGATCGCTTCACACAATGGTGAAAGGAATCTTGCAAAACAAGGAAATATGGGGAGAGAATTTACATGAAATCCCAGGTGTGACTGAAAAAACTGCTGCGTTAGTAGCGGAATTGGAGGGCAAACGATGAGCTTAAATGCATCTATTCTATTGCATGAAAATGATGGAGCAGCTGTTGCATTGCGTGACATCCGCATGGGGGAAACAATCTTGATTGAGGAACTATCTAAATCCATAAAGGTTACCGAAGACATCACAAAAGGCCATAAGTTTGCAGTCAAAGAGATTGCTCAAGGAGATAATGTCCTGAAATTCGGTTATTCCATTGGGATAGCTACCGAGCACATCATGGAGGGTTCCTGGATACACACCCACAATGTAAAAACCGGCTTGAATGGATTGCTGGAGTACTCCTATGAACCGGATGTGGCATCCAATCAACCAATAAGGAAGAGCAGTTTTTACTTTAATGGGTATGTTCGGGAAAATGGAGAGGCCGGCATTCGGAATGAGATTTGGATCATCAACACAGTGGGCTGTATCAACAAAATGTGTGAGCATCTGGCTAAAATGGGCGGATCATTATATGGAG
Source organism: Terribacillus sp. JSM ZJ617 (assembly GCF_044383785.1). Classification (NCBI taxonomy): domain Bacteria; kingdom Bacillati; phylum Bacillota; class Bacilli; order Caryophanales; family Bacillaceae; genus Terribacillus; species Terribacillus sp. JSM ZJ617. The sequence continues at coordinate 319,616 of NZ_JBISEQ010000003.1, forward strand.
ATCAAATCGATGGTATTTACCACTTTTCCCATCCATATGGATGCTCTCAGCTAGGGGATGATTTAACCTATACCCAAACATTATTGGCTTCACTGGCAAATCATCCAAATGCAGCCGGTATTTTGGTGGTCGGTCTTGGCTGTGAAAACAATCAAATCGAAGAGTTCAAAAAGGTAATAGGAGAACAGCCAGCTGGAAGAATCAAGTTTTTAACATCACAGGAAGTGGACGATGAATTCGAGGTCGGAATGGAGCTGATCGGGGAGCTTGTGGAGTATGCGGAACAATTCAAAAGACAGTCTGTTCCGGTTTCAAAATTGAAAATTGGTCTTAAGTGCGGTGGTTCAGATGGGTTATCTGGTATTACTGGCAATCCATTAGCAGGCATGATTTCTGACTGGATCATCTCTGAAGGAGGGACTTCCATACTGACCGAGGTACCAGAAATGTTCGGTGCAGAAACGATCCTCATGAATCGAGCAGCCAATGAAGAAGTCTTTCATAAAATTGTTCATCTAGTAAACGATTTTAAAGAGTATTTCATAAGACACGGACAGGAAATTTATGAAAATCCCTCTCCAGGTAATAAAAAGGGTGGCATTACGACACTGGAGGAAAAGTCGCTTGGCTGTACCCAAAAAGGCGGTCATTCGATCGTCCAGGATGTAGTCCCTTATGGGGAAAAAGTCAAAGTGACTGGATTGAATCTGGTCCAATCACCAGGTAATGATCTTATTTCTGTCACGGCTCTTGCGGCAGCTGGTGCACATATCGTTCTATTCACTACTGGCAGAGGAACTCCTTTTGGAGGTCCGGTTCCTACAGTGAAAATCTCCACTAATACAGAGCTGGCACATCGAAAGAAAAACTGGATTGACTTTGATGCGGGCCGGCTTGTAGACGGAATGAAAATGGAGGATTTGACTGATGAGCTGATTGAAGACCTTATCAATCTTGCCTCCGGAAAAAGCCGTACGAATAACGAAAAGTTTGAGTTTAGGGAAATTAGTATCTTTAAAGATGGCGTTACGCTGTGATTCAGGTATCTTATCCTAAACCTGGGGGAATTTTTATGAAAACGATCGTATGCAATAGTCCCAATCAATTATTAGTGACAGAGAGGAAAAGGCCTGCTGTTAAAGAAGGGGAGGCCTTAGTGAAGATTCATAGGATCGGGGTATGCGGAACAGATATACATGCATACCATGGCAGACAGCCCTTTTTTTCCTATCCAAGAGTTCTGGGACACGAGCTTTCCGGTGAGATTGCTGAATTGAATGAAGAAAACCAAGACCTTTCCCTAGGAGATAAAGTGGCAATCATTCCCTATCTGGAATGTGGAGAATGCATAGCTTGCCGAAAGGGAAAACCGAATTGCTGCCGTAATATCCAAGTGCTTGGTGTCCATACAGATGGTGGCATGCAGGAGTATATTTCGGTACCCACCAGCCATTTGATAAAAATCAATCAATTGTCTTACGATCAGGCTGCTATCGTGGAATGTTTGAGTATAGGCGCACATGCGGTCCGTCGGGCTAATATCCAAAGAGATGAATATGTGCTGGTGATTGGGGCAGGTCCAATCGGGTTAGGAATCATGCAATATGCAAAGCTCGCTGGAGCAAAAGTCATTGTTATGGATATGAGTATGGAAAGATTGAAATTCTGTCAAAAATGGGCCTCCCCGGATTATACAGTAAATGCAAAAGAAAACCCTGCGTATGATATTGCTGAAATCACTGATGGGGATTATCCGACAGCGGTGTTTGATGCGACAGGTAATATTAACTCCATGAATAATGCCTATAAATATGCTGCCCATGGAGGAAGCATAATTTATGTAGGCTTGGTACAGGCTGAGCTTCAATTTTCAGATCAGGAATTCCATAAGCGGGAATTGACCATATACGCAAGTAGAAATGCTACCAAGGAAGATTTCGAAACCGTTATAAATTCGCTGGAAGAAGGAAAAATAGACATTCAACCATTCATTACCTGTAATGTATCCCTAGAGTCCCTCCCGGAACGTTTTGAGGAGTTGACTGCACCTGAAACAGGCAACATTAAAATAATGATTGAGTTACCGTAATAAAAGCTGGGGGATGAACCTCCAGCTTCTTTATATTTATAGCAGATATGGCGAAACCCCCATGAGCCTAAAGATGAAACAGAATCTTACTCATCAAACCGAGAAAATGCTTATTCAAAAGTACTGAACATAAAAGGCCATCACAAAATAGAAAAGGTAAAAGTAGGAGCAGGATTATTGACATACAATAAATTTAGATATATGATTGACCTATCAACTATTGATGCATCAACTATTAGGAAGAGGTTATGACGATGACTGCTTGTTCTGTCCGTCTGCAGATTTTCCTGCAGCTACAGGCTGTAAATAAAGAGCTCTGCTCAAAGTTTGAGGTATGCTTAGGCGCCAGCCCATCCCGGGTGGAGATTCTTCATTATTTGCTGCAGCATGAGGAAGTGACCCAATCAGCATTACAAAAGGAAGTCAATATCGATGCCGCCGCTGTAACGAGACACTTAAAGCAGCTTGAGGCTGCCGGTACGATTGTGCGCTACAAGAAAGCTGATGATCAGCGAGCTACATGGGTGAAGCTGGAGGAGGAAGCAAAGCGTCATATCGAGCAATCCTATCTGGAAAAAAGCCAGTTCGTGAATGAGACTCTCGCTGGATTTTCGGAAGGCGAGCTAGAACAATTCCTGCAAATGCTGAGCAAAGTCAGTGAAAATGTGTCCCGTGTTACAAAGAATCAGCTAGGAGGAGAAAACAAATGAACGAAACATCCATATATAACAAGGAAGCTTTCTCGCAAATCGTACAGGATCGCCGTTCCATCCGAACGTATGATGAAAACGTGAAAATCAGTAAAGAAGAAATGTCTGAAATGCTCACTGTAGCAACGAAGGCGCCATCATCAGTCAACTTGCAGCCTTGGCGCTTTGTTGTCATCGAAAGCCCGGAAGCGAAAGCAAAGCTTGCGCCGCTTGCCCGCTTCAATCAGCAGCAAGTGAAAACTTCTTCTGCAGTAATCGCCGTATTTGCTGATATGAATAATCTTGACTACCTGGAAGAAATCTATGGAAAAGCAGTAGAGCATGGTCTGATGCCGAAAGAGGTCAAAGATCAGCAAGTGGTCTCTATTCGTAATTTGCTTTCAGGTATTACGGAACAGAAAAATAGGGAATCAATCCTTATCGATAGCGGTTTAGTATCCATGCAGCTTATGCTGACTGCAAAGGCATATGGTTATGATACAAATCCGATAGGCGGATTTGAGAAAGACCAAATTGCTGAAGCATTCGATTTGGATAAAGAACGTTATGTTCCTGTCATGCTGCTTTCTATCGGGAAAGCAGCAGATGCTGGCTACAAATCCTATCGTATGCCGGTAGAACAAATTACAGAATGGAAATAAGGAGAGAGAAACTATGATTATCATCCACGCTAGAATGTCAGTCAAACCAGAGAAGAAAGAAGAATTCCTTCAAGAAATCGAAGCAGTTATGGAAGGAAGCCGTGCAGAAGCAGGTAATAACAGCTACGACCTATTCCAGGATCCAAAAGATGGTAACAGCTTTGTCATGGTGGAGAATTGGAAGGACATGGAGGCTGTCCAAGCGCATAATACTAGCAGCCACTTCCAAAAATTCAGCGCAGCTGCCCAAGAAATGCTTAGTGCACCACTGGCAGCAGATGTGTATCAAGGTGAGAAACTGAATTAATCAAAAGGATGACCACAATGGTCATCCTTTTTCTATTCACGTCACTTACATCATGGAGAGCAGCCAATTCTTGAGTTCCTGAAGTCCATCCTTACCCCATCGGCCTAAATACTGCACAGATCTCATTTTGATTTCGATAGCAGCAAAAACCAGATGATTGATTTTGCACTTGGACTAAATAGACAAAACTCTCGTCAGATAAATTCATACACACGAAAAAGAGGACGCATTTTATTGCGGCCCCTGCATGTCAAATCTAGTTTGTAACAATTCCTTATATTCATCCTTGCCAATCGTCTGCTTCTCAGGGACACCGTGCTGCCATTTCGTAAAGGAAGAAGGAGTGAGAATATACAGACCGTCTGTTGTCCTTCTTGTAAGCAGCGGTGACTTATTGAAAGGGGAAGCAGGATGTGTTTCAATAATATGCTGCATTTGTTCCAGTTCAGTCATGTCGGTAATCTGTTTTTCTACCGAGAAAAAATATCCTATACGCCAATCGTCGTCTCGATCCGCTAATTTTACATCCAGCGTGTAACCTTCATCAGAGGGCATAATACGGAATTGGCCATTAGCAGTTGCCATCATTTCGCCTGACAAAGGAAGTGGAGCAAGAGGTATATTAGCTCCAAATCCGGCATCGACAATATATTCTTCATCATCACGCTTCAAAAGGATAGTGACATGTGTATTACCGGTAGCACTCCAGTCATTTTTATCCTGATCGTAAATACAGGCAGATACTAACGTTACATCGAATCCGCTATCCACTAAGAAATGATAAAGAAGCGTATTAAGTTCATAGCAAACGCCGCCTTCGCTGTGAAGAAGGATTTTTTCCTGCAGACCTTCTTTAGATAGAAGACTTTTATGTTTCTCAATAATGCGCAGGTTCTCAAAGGGGATGGACTGAGCAAAACGTTGTAATAGTATAGGAAGATTCTCAAATGTCACTTCGCTATCCATATTGATCCGCTGTTGAAATAAGTTTCTGAATGATTGCATCGTATTCCTCCTGACTTAGCTAGTATAAATACTTTGTATCAGAATTGCTTGCATCGTGCTTTTGTATCCTTTATAATGGCCAGATGAATATGGCAGATAGTTTTCTAGGGTTCCGCAGTTAATAGCTGGTCTGGTCCGAGAGAAAACGCACAGCAATGCTGTGACACGGAAGGATAAAAGCCTGGGAGATTTCTATCTCCCAGGCTTTTTTTTGATTGGAGGAAATGAACATGACAAAACAGTGGCTTAGCGTAGTGCTGGCAGGACTGGTTGAAGTATTATGGGTTATTGGGTTAAAGCACGCAAATAATGCGCTTGAATGGTCGGGTACGATTGTTTGTATCCTGCTTAGCTTCTATTTGATGCTGAAGGCGAGCAAACATATGCCTGTTGGTACCGTATACGCAGTATTCGTTGGGATTGGGTCGACCGGTACCGTGATTGTAGATATGTTATTCTTCGGGGAACCTTTTAAACTGGCAAAGGTAGCATTGATTGCAGTTCTTCTCATAGGTGTTATTGGACTTAAGCTGGTAACTGGGGACAAACAGACAGAGGAGGGTGCCTGATGGCTTGGATTGTGCTTATCATAGCAGGTATGTTTGAAGTGCTTGGTGTGACAATGATCAATAAACTAAATGAGAAGCCCAGCTTCAAGAACATCAGCTTATTCGTTCTCGGATTCGCCGGAAGCTTTGGCTGTTTATCCTATAGCATGTCGTATCTGCCGATGGGGACTGCTTATGCGATTTGGACCGGAATAGGAACTGCAGGCGGAGCAGTCGTCGGGATGCTTTTCTTCCAGGAATCGAAGGATTGGAAGAGACTCGTCTGTATTGCGCTGATCTTGGCTTCAGCTGTAGGTTTAAAACTGATTGCTTAAAAGAAGAGCATGTGGAGACACATGCTCTTCTTTTATTTAATACTGACGTTTTGTACGTACTTCTTTACGTAAAATAATTGTAAAGTCCTCTTTTGCTACAATTCGTCTTAATTTTGCAAAAAACCTCAAATTACCAGTTTATAAGACTATTATAATGGTACTATATTATTTCTTTTCCTAAACCGGGATATCTGCCTATAGAGTCTCGGGACTTACCGCTTAATTTCTGGAAATCGTTTCATACTCCGTTGACTTTAAATTTTCCTTTCTTTAGGATTTATTTTAGAAGGTAATGGGTATACATTTATTGGAATCGTTACAACCTTCTGTAAAATTTAATTAAATGAGGAGCTGAGCAAATGTCAGGACAAATTCGCATGACCCCTGAGCAGTTACAAAACCATGCAAAGAGATATGGTAAGGGTTCTCAAACAATTGATGACGTTCTTACAGATCTAAGTAATCTGCAGGTACAACTTCGTTCAGAGTGGGAAGGTAGAGCTTTCGATCGTTTTGATGATCAATTCATCCAGCTGAAGCCTAAAGTTCAAGAGTTCTCCCAGCTTATGCTAGATATCCAGCAGCAGCTCGAGAAAACAGCTCAAGCAGTACAAGAGCAGGACGAAGCACTATCACAAAACTTCGGATTCAGATAAGCACCCAACTGGCTGCTGTTTGACCGTCGCATGACACGACAGGGTGGGCTGCATGACGCATGCGTTATGTAGCCCAATTACTGTAAAAAAACAAGTTATATGTACCATCCATCATTACTGTAAACGATACTTAAAAACACATACTATACAAACTGGAGACACCAGGAGTTGATAATACATTGAAAAAGTTTGATAAAAGATGGATTTTATTTTTAGTACTTATCGTATTGCTAGCGTCTGGTTTATCTTACTTAACCTTGCACCAGGAAACGACGAAGACCGCGGAACAGCCGCAAACACAGAATATGTCGGTTGCACTTGTAAATGAAGACCAAGGTTCTACGTTTAATGGTACCGAGCTTGCTTTCGGGGATGCCTTTGTCAATTCGGTTAGTGAGAATGAGAATCATGAGTGGTTCGTCGTAAGTCGGGGAGTTGCGGAAAGCGGCTTGAAGAATAATACATACGATATGATGATCGTAATTCCCAATGACTTTTCGGAGAAATCACTCAATATCACTGCTGAAGCACCTGAGCAAGTAGTGCTGCAATATAAGATCAATGCATCTGAAAATCCGCGCATGAAGGAAGAAGCGGAAAAAACAGCAAGTGATATCCTGAATGATTTTAACAGAAGAGTTATTGATGTGTATTTTGCCAGCATCATCGGGAATCTGCAGAATGCACAGGATAGCATTGGTCAGATGGTCAACCGTCAAGCGGCATATACGAATTCCTATAACTCAAATGTGTTCCAGCCGCTGTCTGGCTATACCGATCAATTTGGTATGGTAAGAGACAATACCGAAGTTTCAAAAGAAAGCTTCACAAGTTTCGGTGAGCTACTGGCTTCCTATGAAGATCAGCTAGTTGACGAAACGCAGCTCGGAGAAGACTTCGTCAGCAACCTGGAAGAAGTGATGAGTTTAAAAGAAACGAATAACACGGAACTTGTAAACTTCCAGGATCAAATCAATCAATTCAGTCAAGGTTTGACGGCTGGGGAAGTCGACCAGCGACTGGATCAGCTTGTTGCTGCGAATGAAGCAATCAACCGTCAATTCGCAGCAAGTCAGCGGAATGCTGTTGATACAGTAATGAACCGTCCAGTTACTTCATTAAATACGACTAATATCTATTCGGGTTCTGTATCACTACAGCAGCAGCTGCAGGATTCCTCTAAAAGAGTTGCAGCCTTACAGCAGGATATTGATGCGTATCTGACGGAAAGCAATGAGCAATTCAGGGCTAAGATTGAGGATAGAATCAGGGATACGATTGAGGAAGAACTTGATGAAGATCAGTATTTAAATATCAATGCGCTGTTTGAAGATCCTAATCAAGTTGCTGTTAATAGAATTAACCGAGCTATTGGAAAGCTGCCTTCTTTGAATATTGAAGATTTTCAAAATGTAGGCTTGCCTGATAGTACAGTAAATGAGATTACGAATGTCATTGCAATGACAGAAAAATATCAGAAAGAAATTAAGAATGTAAACATTGATCGGGATCCTTCCCCTATTTTGAAAGATGAATTTGACAGATTGAATGAGAAGCTGACAGGAGAAGGTGTTCAGGTAACCGATAGTGTCAACATTCCTGAAAATAAAAAAGAAGGTCAGATTTTCCGTTTACAAGTTCCAGAAGGTTTCAAAGTTAGTCATTTGGGAATCCAGCTTCCAGGTGAAGCAGAGCAGTCTTACACAGGAGCAATAGAAAGTGGCGAAGTAAAATTACCAGCTAACCGTGAGGGCGAATTTAAGGTGAATCTCACCCTACGGAAAGAACAAGGAAGCTTCGATGTTTACAAGCCCATCGATTGGAGCTGGACTCTAGAGCAGAAGGATATAGGAGACGTAGATAAACCAGATGATTTGGCTTACGCACCTACAAAAGGAAATCTGCTCGCAACGACCCAAGTCAAAAATGACGATAACCAGCCAGCTCAAGAGGATGCGATTACCGAAGATACACCTGCAGAAGATACACCATCTGATAATGGAGAAAATGATCAAACTTCGCCTGATGAAGGAAATCAGCCTGATGGAGATAATGCTGAAACTCCAGTAACTCCGCCTGATAATGATCAGGGTGAAAACCCAGCTGATGGAGGAACCGATCAGCCAAGTGAACCAGGTGAGGGCGAGGAACCAGGAGATTCCAACGAACAGCCAGGCAATGATAAACCAGATGAAGAAGATAAAGATGAGCCTGAGAAGCTCTATATCAAAGACAATATCATCGAGCATCAAATCAGTACGCCTGTAGAAGACTTGGATGATACGACTGAGACGTTGATTCGCACTGTGACAAATACAATCACTGCTTATCAAGAACTTGGCTCACTATACGAAAGTTATTATGGTTTTGGATTGCATGGACTACCAGATAATTTTAGTTCCGTAAGCTTAAATGATTTGGCTACCAATGACTCTCTGTATTACTTGTTTAAGAAAAAAGACATTAAGGATCTTCTTGCTGGCTATATGACAAACCAAATCACTGGCAGCGTCACAGAACAGCTTCAAACACCAGCGGAAGCATTCCGTCAGCAAGTAGGAGACTACCAGTCGCGGGTGCAGCAAGCTATCGCAGATGCTGATACACTGACTGGCCAGGTTGCTGCAACGACTGAGCAAGCAGCGGTCTTGAATGACAATGTCAGCCAGACATTAGAAGATGTAGCAGCATGGCGCGAACAAATGATGACGTTACTGGATGGTCAGACAGAAATCCAAACGAATGCTCAGGGTGAGCAGGAAGCTGTCCTGACATTGGGCAGTGAATTCCAGCCGCTTCTGATGTCGAGTCAGTCATTAGCTGAGCAAGCACAAAGTAATACGAATACAGCTGATCAAGTATACGAAACCTTTGATAGTATCGATACGCAAGCTAGAGAAATCGAAGAGAGCGGTACAAATCTAGTAAGCGATGCGGAGACGCTTGCTTCCAATCTGACAGACAAGCTGTCGGATGATCAGAACTTCACGGAGAACTTCACGGAAGTGCTGGCAAACAGCCGAGTCGGTGACAGGCAGAATGAAAATCTATATGATTTCCTTTCCAATCCTGTCCAGACAAGCAATGAAGGTACGATTGCAGCACAAGCTGAGACGATTTTCACGCCTTATTATCTAGTGCTGATCAGTTTCATTGTCGTTCTCTTCACGGCTTATGTCATCTCAACGTTGCATATGAGACGAAAACAGGATGATCAATTTGCATCAGATATGTCACTGATGGTACAGCACGCACCAGTCACTATCATTACAGCTGGTATTGGTCTGTTGGAAGGTATCGTCATTGGTATCGTATCGAGCTATTATTTGCCAATTGACGATCTGAACAAACTGCAATTGACAGCTGTCATGGCTCTCCTTATCACGGCGATGCTGTTGATAGCGACATACTTGTTAAGACAGATGAAAATGATCGGAATGTTCATCCTGCTGGCGATATTCAGTTTGTATCTGTTCTTTACAGATGCGATCGGTACTGCAAGCACAGCATTCCCGACAATTGAGAAGTTTTCTCCTCTTCAATACATGGAAACATTCATGCTTCGTATTGTAGAAGGCTCGGTCAACTATGCTGTTGCGATATTTGCACTGGTCATCGCAGCGGCTGTAGGTGCCTTAGCCAACCTATTGGTCATTAGCCAATCGGATAAAGGAGTAGATAATGCCGATGATAACCAAACGGAAGCTGGTTGATTTGGCGTTCATATTCACCATTATTCTGCTGATACTTCTACCTATAGAAGTATCAGCAGAAACTAATTCTGATGAAAATGAACGTGGAAGTCTGCAGATGCAAATCGACCGTATACAGAAGGAAAAAGATGTTGGGACAGATAACAAGGAAACGGAGAAGGAAAAAGTTTTCCCAGGACTATTCAATGAGGAAACGACAGAGGTTATTCAGCAAAAAGCGGAAGGCAAAAGAGCGGCTGTAGAATCATTGCGAGATAGTGTTTTTACACTGGACATCAATAAGCAATCTTCATTAGAGGAAGTGCAGGATACATTATTTACCGCAGACTATACCTCTGAAGCTGCCAGTGGTCAGAAGGCAGCGGATCAAGCTGAAGAGGATTCCGGAAATGGAGTACTTTATTTCCTGATTGGAATAGCGCTCGCGTTATGCATCGGCTTATATATGATGATGCGAAAATTATTAGACTAGGAGAAAGACGATGGCCAACACGAAACATATTAACGTCACGATGGACTTCCAATCTGTCAGCGGAGAAGGATCTGTCTATGACTTGCGAATCCCCACCCAACTAACGGTGAAGCAGCTGCTTCATCACGTAATGGATACATTGCATATCGAAACAAATGACATTCATTCCACGATCAAGATCGTAACCAAGCATCTTGTCCTGGCGGATGATGACTATCTAAGAGACTATCCAGTCACAGACGGCGATGTACTTGTAGTCTTATAATGTAAAGAGCCGTGTGTGCCAATTGTGAAGGAGCCAGCAAAACATGAATGAGAGAAAAATAGAATTGGATAACGCTACATATACCCTGCAGCAGGATAAACAAACTATCCGGATAACAATGCCCAAATCACAAACCTCGGTAAAAGATATCCGGCAGCTTCATTTGATGCACCAACCTTCCGATCAGTTTGTACCAATGGAGGTACAAGAAGAGGAAGATACTTTAGCTTTCATCTACAACACCAATCCCAATCATAAAAAGTGGTCTGACGTCCAAAAGCTGCGCCAAGATGATAAACTGCGCATTTTGAGCAATATTGGCAAACTTGAACGCTTTTTGTCCAGTCGGATCACGTTTTTCCTTCATCCTGACAATCTCGTCTTCGATGAGAACTTGATGCCGCAAGTGATTCATCGCGGTGTCCGTGAAATCGTACCCCCATTCGATATGCAGTCAGAGACATTCCTTAAACAATATAAATGCTTGAGCATCGCCATGTTCTCGAAGAAATATTCATTCGATCAGCTTTATCATGGCTCCCTTGAGAATGCAAATGAATCAGATTTTGAGAAGAGAATCCAAAAGCTTGAAACGATTGATGCATTAAGGCAATTCCTGCAAGAGAGCTATGCAAAGGAACAGAAAAAAACGGATAAAACGATGAGCTTTTTACCGACAAAACGTTTTAGGTTATATAAACACTTATCCATCATCATGATTATCCTTAGTGTTTTGCTGGCAGCGCCGCTTGTTTACTTTGCGCTGATCAAGGACCCTTTCCAAGATAAGCAATTGGAAGCGCACGGTGAGTTCCTAGCGGACAATTACAATGACGTTATTTCAACTTTGGCAGAAGAGGATCCGGAAAAGCTGCCGAGCCAGACAAAATATGCACTGGCGTATTCCTATATCCAAGTAGAAGCTTTATCTGATGAAGAAAAAGAATCAATTTTAAAAAATGTATCCTTGAAGAGTGACCAAGATTATCTGCTTTATTGGATCTATAACGGTCGTGGAGAATTCGATACTTCCTTGAATAAAGCCAAGTATATCGATGATCCGCAGCTGATCATCTACGGCTTGATCAAGAAAATCGAACAAGTGAAGAACAATCCGGATCTATCGGGTACGGATCGTGACAGACAAGTTGATGATTTCCAAAATCAGCTGGATAAATTGCTGGAAGAATATAATATGGATCCACTTGGTGAGGAATCCGGTAATGAAGCGGCACCTGATCAGGAAGCTGCAACAGAGGAACAGCAAAACACTGAGGATCAAAATGCTGATGAGAATAAACAAGAAGAAGAGAAATGATGTCTTCAGCGATGGATGGAGTGCATAGAGAGGAAGAAGAATAGATGGCACATAAAACACTGCTCATAGCATATAAAGATAAACTGCATAAATGCCATTTGCCAGAACAATCAGGTCAGACTGTAATCATCGGGGATAAGCGCAAGGACCAGGTAACGATAGCTGGACTGACAACTATGATAGAACTGGACTGGGACGGACAGAAACTATCCTATCAGCAAGAGGAGATTCGTGCTGCTAAACAAATAGGAGAACTGCAGCTATATGTAATTGATACGAATATGTACAACGTATTTGATATTGCCGGCCAGCAATCTGTCACATGCGGTGCGGCGACCTACAATGATATAAGTAAACAGCATTGGAAAGCCGATTTTGTACTTTTGCGTGAAACAGGTGTGGATGGTTTTCGAATAGATTTACGTAGCGGAAGCGTCTACCATAACTACCGCCTGCTCCAAGATGATGCACTGGTGGAAGATGGAGATATCCTGTTTGTAGATGGCGTCATGATGACAATCTACGCCGATACGATCGAAATCAACTCGAATGGAGGTTTGGGTGCTTCCTTCACGGAGTTGATCGGTCAAGAAAAACCATACGGCGGGGAGTATCCGGACTACCATCGTTCTCCGCGCATCATTTACCGGGAACCGGAGGAGAAACGCACGATTGCCAAACCAGCCAATAAGCCTAGTAAGCCAAGCGAGCAATTGGCGAGGAATATTGTACCGCCGCTTGTCATGATAGCGGCTTTGGTCGCTATTTCACTGGTTCAGCCACGCGGGATTTTCATCATCGTTATGGTGATCGCCACTTTGGTTACGGTCATCTTCTCCATCACGTCTTATGTGAAAAATGTGCGTAAATACAAAGAGGACATGAAACACAGAGAAGCAACGTATAAGAGTTACCTAAAGAGAAAAACGAAGGAACTATATCATGCAAGTGAAGAACAGCGACATGCGCTTCATTACCACTATCCTGATGTTCAGAAAATATCTGAGATGGCAGCTGCGACAGAAGCACGTATTTATGAGAAAACACCTTACCACCACGATTTTTTGAACTTCCGTACAGGGTTAGGGCGCGTGGATACAAGCTTTGAAATTCTCTACAACGAGGAAGAATTCACACAGGAGCAAGATGATTTGGTGGATGAAGCAAGACATTTACTAGACCAGTTCAAAGAATTGCAGGATGTTCCGGTCATCACGTCCCTGACGAAGGGACCGGTCGGTTATATCGGACAAAGAAAGCTTGTTCTGGAGCAGCTTCAGCTATTAGTGATGCAGCTTTCTTTATTCCACAGTTATCATGATTTGCAGTTCGTTACGATTTTCCCGGAAGAAGAAAAGCAAGAGTGGGATTGGATGCGCTGGCTGCCGCATGCAAGTGTGCGAGACATCAATGTTCGAGGCTTCATTTATCATGAACGTTCCCGCGACCAAGTACTCCATAGCTTGTATCAAGTGCTGAAAGAGCGGAAGCTGCAAGTAGATGAAAAAAGCAATTCGAATGAGAAGCTTTATTTCTCACCACATTATGTTGTCCTTATTACCGATGAAAAGCTGATATTGGATCATACAATCATGGAATTTTTCAATGAAGATCCAAGTCAATACGGCGTATCGCTAGTCTTCGTTCAAGATGTGATGCGGGCATTGCCGGAGCATGTGAAAACAGTCATCGATATCCGTGATAGCAATGACGGAAAAATCATCCTGGAAGAAGCTGAGCTCGTCAACAAAGCATTCAAACCAGATCATTTCCCGGAGGATTTCAACAAAGAAGCGGTCTCTCGGGCTTTGGCTCCACTAAACCATCTCCAAAACCTGAAGAATTCCATCCCAGAACAAGTAACGTTCCTGGAGATGTATGGAGTAGAGAAGGTAGAAGAATTAGCGATTCAAGCACGCTGGCGCAAAAATGAGACATACAAGACTCTTGCTGTACCACTTGGACTGCGAGGAAAAGAAGATATTGTCCAACTTAATCTTCATGAGAAAGCACATGGTCCGCACGGATTGGTAGCGGGTACGACAGGATCTGGTAAATCGGAAATTATCCAGTCGTATATTCTTTCGCTTGCTGTAAACTTCCATCCTTATGAAGTAGCATTCCTCCTGATTGACTATAAAGGAGGGGGAATGGCGAATCTGTTCCGCAATCTGCCGCATTTGATGGGTACAATCACCAACTTGGATCGTGCACAATCAATGCGTGCTTTAGCTTCCATTAAAGCAGAGCTGCAAAAAAGACAGCGTCTGTTTGGCGAGTATAACGTCAACCATATTAACCAATATCAGAAGCTATTCAAACAAGGAAAAGCAGCTGAACCAATGCCGCATTTATTCCTTATTTCAGATGAGTTCGCCGAGCTGAAGTCCGAACAGCCTGAGTTTATGAAGGAACTTGTTTCTACGGCCCGTATCGGACGTTCCTTGGGTATCCACTTGATTCTTGCGACACAGAAGCCAAGCGGTGTAGTAGATGATCAAATTTGGTCCAACTCCAAGTTCAAGCTGGCATTGAAGGTACAGAATGCAAGCGATTCGAATGAAATTATCAAAACACCTGATGCAGCAGAAATCACACTGCCCGGCCGTGCTTATTTGCAAGTTGGAAACAATGAAATCTATGAACTGTTCCAGAGTGCATGGAGCGGAGCAGACTATATTCCGGATAAAAACGATGAAGACCATGTGGATCTTACCATCTACAGTATCAATGATCTGGGGCAATATGACATTCTAACGGAAGATTTAAGCGGACTGGAGAAGAAGGAATCCATCGAAAAGATTCCATCAGAGCTTGATGCCATCATTGATCATATTGCGGATTACACAGAACAGCAGCGCATTGAACCTTTAGCACGTCCATGGCTGCCGCCTCTGCCAGAAAAGATTTTCGGGCCGGAACTTCACCCAGTTTCATTCCGCGATGCATGGAAAGAACCGAAAAAGCCTTTGGAGCCGATGATTGGTTTACTCGACCAGCCGGAAATGCAGCAGCAGATTCCATTGACGCTAAATCTATCCAAAGACGGACATATTGCTGTATTTGCGAGTCCAGGTTACGGGAAATCGACATTCCTGCAGACAGTTGTCATGGATTTGGTGAGACAGCATAACCCGGAACAGCTGCATGTATATTTACTCGATTTTGGTACAAACGGATTGTTGCCTCTGAAGAATCTGCCGCATGTAGCCGATACGTTCCTCGTCGATCAAGTCGAGAAAGTAGGCAAATTAATCCGAATGCTGAATGGGGTCATGAAGCAGCGTAAACAAAAGCTGAGCCAGTACAGTGTGGCGAACATAGGCCTGTTCGAAAAAGCAAGCGGAGAGACTGTACCGAATATCTGTATTGTGATTGATAACTATGAGTCTGTCAGAGACAGTGATTTCGGTGACGATTTCGAGAAGGTCATCACACAGATTGCACGGGAAGGTGCCAGCATCGGAATTCATCTGATTATCAGTGCCGGCCGCCAAAGTGCGATGCGCATGCCTTTGCTGTCCAATATCAAGACACAAATCGCTTTGTACCTGATCGAGTCCAACGAAGCAAGATCGATTGTAGGACGCACCGATATAGAAATTGAAGAAATCGCAGGCCGAGGTCTTGTAAAAATGGAGGAACCAGCATTATTCCAGACCATGCTGCCTGAACACGGGGAAGAAGCATTGGAAATCCTTGATCGGATTCAAGACTTAGCGAAAGACATGAACGAAGTATGGGATGGAGACTATCCAGATGCTATCCCGATGATGCCAGAAGGTGTCGTCGACTTCCTTGAATTCAAGGAACAGCGCCGTACCAAACGGATATTGGAAGAGAAGAAAGTACCGCTTGGGCTTGATTTTGAAGAAGTATTGCCTGTTGCCTATAATCCGGCGCAATATGATCATATGACAGTCATCAGCGACCGGAAAGATGGATTGGATCGTATGATCAGATCTGTCGCGAAGAACGTTACTTTATTAAAAGACGTTTATCAAACGATGCTTATTGATACAGCAGACCAGGATATGGCTGACGTAGGGAAAGACATGCACGCTTATGTATCTGAATCAATTGGTATCTCAACTATCAAAAATGAGCTTATAAATGAGATCAAGCAACGAAATTCAGATGGAGTATCGGAACCAAAATGGCTCGTTCAAATTGCAGACCTGCAGGACTTCACGGAACGTGCCGGACTTACTCTTGAAGAAGCTACTCTCATGATGGAACGCGGCAGCAAAGCGGGCATTCATTTCATCATTTGCAGCGACTACAACTATCTTGGCATGAGCTATGAACAAGTACCAAAGTATCTTCGCAATCAAGCCATATTCGGTCTCGTAGGTATGCGATTGGGCGATCAGGATATCTTCAAACAGCCTTTTATCCGCCAGGAGAAATATCCTGAGCCGTACGAGTGCTATGTAGCCTTGGATCACCAGCATGTGAAAGTGAAAATACCGGAGTAGGAGGATATTTCTTTGAGTAAGAATCTGAGCATTTTGCAATCACGAAAACGATCTTTGCTGAATGGAATCAGTGATGCAAGAAGCCAAGCAAATATCTGGGGCGATAAAATCAGTCGCCTCCAGGAGGCTTCTAACAGTCTTCAGGCAAATATCACTGCACTCGAAGCAGACAAAAGTAAAATTGACTCCTTTGAAATAGACAAAAAGCGCTGGAAGGGGAAAGAAGAAACCCGCTTTTCAGACGCTTATGCGGAATACAAAGAACAAGTCCAGCTCTTTCTTAAAAAAACAAAACAAGCGAAAGAAACAATTGATGATGAAATAGTCCGCTTCGAAGCGAATCGTGCTAGTTGTCTAGCCAGTGCAGAGAACTTAACTATGTCTTTGAGCAACGTGGAAGGTCGAATAAGGCAGGAGAAGGAGAAGGAGTGAGAGTATGGCTAAGGAAGTAGCTATAAACATGGAAGTATTCGAATCCAATGTCAGTAGTCTAAAAGCATCGGCAGAAGCTTTACTTTTTAGCGAACATAAAAGTTATACGCTGGAAAAAACAAATATTGCGCCATTTACGAAAGATCTAGAACAAATGATAAAAGCACTAGAACTTTTGGACAAATATAAGACCTTACTGACGCAGGATATCCAAACATTGAAAGAGGTAGGAGAAACAATGCGGGACACTGATGAGCAGTTAGGTAAGAAATAAAACAACAGTCCGAAGAATAGATTGTTCGTGGAGGTTAGAATAATGGGGCATAAAGTGGACATGAGTGAGGTTAGTAGATTTTCGGAGGACTTGGCCAATATTTCAAGTAATATTAAAGAGGTTTTAGAAAAGTTAAATTCAGATATAGATAAAATTACTAAGATGGATTCCTTTAGTGGAAAAGCAGCGGATAATGCAAAAAGTTATTATACTAATGTACATGGAATGACTATCAAATTGTTTCAAGATTTATGGAGTGAATTAGAGGTAAATTTAACCACTCACATAGAGACTTTTGCTACTGTCGTGGATACAGATAAAGCTGCTATCATTGAAAATGACTATCTCACAGAAATTAATAAAGAAGTAGGTTCTCAACATGCTAAGCTAGAAACTGAGGAAGATTCCATCCATAAAACAATCAATGGAATCTTGGATATTTGCAGCTTGGATAAACCACAGCTGAAGGAATCCACCATACAAAAAGAAAAATCTGAAGAGGTCGCAAAGACTACAAACGAGAACCTGAATAGTTATCAATCATCCAATTACGATGACATTGGTGGATTGAATAAAGTAATTGATCAAATAGGTAACGCCATGACGGAAGCAGGCAAGAAATCGGGAACTGAACGTTTTAATACAGGAGCTGATTCATCATTTGCAAATGTCATGGCAGCGTTAAACAAGGCAACTACAAATATTACCTACATGAAGGATGCTGTGTCTGGATATACGACCAATAAGCCCGTAATGCAAGCGGCAAAGGATTTAGGATTAACAGTATCACGTTCAGTTGATAAGACTACAGGTAAACCTATATACCGTATTTATGCATCAGAAGATGCATTAAAAAAATTAGGTGTAGAACCGGACTTTCATGCGAGACAGCAGCTCAAACATAAACAGTCTGGTATTGCAAAAAAACACTGGACCTATGATACGAAAGTAAAGTATAAACAGAAAGCAACGTTAATGTATTATGATAAAAAAGCAGGAAAGCATGTATGGTCTACTACAGGAAAGCCAGTTGTTGAGAAATACCCAATGCTTAATGGCTGGAAAAAGAAAGCATCGATTGGAGAGAAATACGAATCTTTCAAACAAGAATGGCGTAAAGGGTTTAAAGGCGGGATAAAAGATACTTTTAATGTGAAATCATTAGTAAGTGATCTAGACGATACGGTCAAAGGTATTTCCAAAACAGCTGGAAAAGCGATAGCACCTCTCGGAGTTGGCCTTGGTTACTATAGTAATTATAATGACGCTAAAAAAGAAGGCTTAAAGGGAGCAGACGCCCATATAAGAGCTGTTGAGGATACAACGATTGATACAACAGTTAGTACAGCTGTACAAGCAGGTTTTACCGCGGCAGGAACAGCATTTATTCCAATTCCTGGTGTCGGGACAGCTATAGGAGTAGCAGCAGGTGTGGCAGCAAATGCAATGCTGAACCTGAAATTTGGTAAGAGTGAGAAATCGATTATGGATAGAGCTAAAGGAGGATTCCAAAAATTAAAAGGCTGGTTTAAATAAATTTTTGTAAGTCAATCCATTTAATTCTCTAGTTAATTTTCACATAATCTTACATCAAGTAAATGTAAGTAGGGGGCGATCCTTTGAAAGAATTAAAACAACAAGATTTTGCAGCATTCAGAAGTTCTTTAGAATCTGACCGACAAAGTATTGAAAGTTTACGCATTATGATAATCGTATCGATTATTTTAACAGCTATTTTGTTCTCGTTAACTTATATAGTCGTTTTTGATTATTCCACCTTTCCAAATAAAGAGATTATTAGGGAGTATCATCTATGGATTACAGTTGGGATTACTTTCTTCTCTCTAATCTTCAGCTTCCCATCAATCTCCAAAAAGTACCAAAGGTTACAATACTTACTGACGATAATAATATCACAAAATTTGTTTGGATGGATTTTCTTCATGGCAGCTCTTTTATCAATCGGAAGACTGCCAGAGGTAGATGAGTCAAAAGTAATTAGCCTTGCAGGTATGTTAATAACCGCAGCAATCCTTGTCTTAGTGTTAACTTTACTCCGGTTATTAATACTATTAAATAGAGGTGCTTTCAGGATTGATTCAAACAAAGTAGAGTCAAGATCAAAATGGGAGTCACTTATCAATAGTAAAAAGCCAATTATTATGGTTGGAAGTGTTGGTTTAGCATTGATAATTATTTCTATTTTGAATTCTATTGATATAAATTATATCCAAGAGATTTTCATATTTGTAATATCTTCTTTGATATTCTTGGCAATGCAATTCGTACTTCCAGAACAACTTATTATCCTATATTGTAAAATTAGATTTAAAAGCTTTAATTATAGCAAGAATGGGAATTTATTTCCATATAATTCAAGTTTTAAACGTACGAAAAAGAAAAAAGGTCTCAATCCTTAATCAATGTACATAAGAAAAGAAAGTTTAACACCATATATTCTGAGAAGGGAAATAATTTTCATGAACATTGAAGCAAAGCAAGTTTATTTTTCCAATGTATTAGTATATAAGGATACCATGCTGCGTGAGGATTGGCAGGAAGGTGTAGTTGTCATGGAAAACTTCACCTTGAACGAAGATATCTATCGAAATGGTCCAATTTTCTTTTCAGTCAAAACAGTAGAAAATGAGCCTAAGTTTGGAAAGTTCGAATATTTTCTACCAATAAATGAATGGGTGGAACTAGAGGCACATCCAAATTTTCGATTTGAGCCAGAGTTTGAAGTAGGAGAGGCATTGGTTTTGCGTCAGGCTTCAGAAGAAATAGATTTTCAAACAGCATACTCCAAAATCAAGGATTATGCAGATTCGAAAAATATAGAGTTGGAAGACACATATTATTGTTTTTTGCTAGAAGTATATGAGGACATTATTATAGATGTCTATGTACCTATAAAGCGGGGCGATTCCAATTGATAACCAACCACAAGTTTTCTTATCGCAATGTAGCTTCTAAATATTACGAGTTCCGACCTCAAGATATCGATAAAGCGATGGATGATTTTAGACGTATTTTAGAAGGCTGTGGTCTGCATTTGTCTGGAAATATGTTCTTTTCCATATTAAGCGATCCTCAAAGTGAGATTATGATGGCAGAAATTTTCTTATCAGTAGAGGAAGATTCAATAAAAGGTCTAGTTACTTCAGAGGAAGAGATTAGATTTCACAGTTATTTTACTCTAAGCCCAATGGTGATGAAGAGAATAATGAAGAATTTTGATCGTGAATCTCAAAAAAAATATTGGGAACTAGTGAGTTATTTACAAGTGAATCATTTAGAGCAAGCTACTCCAGTTTTTATAGAGTTTAAGAACAGTCTCTCTGGAATTGATTATGTGGAAATGAGTATTGGGTATAAGATAAATGCAGATAATTATAATTTTAGTTAAATAAACATCTACATAAAAAGGAGCATGTCTGCATGCTCCTTTAACAATCTATTAATCAATTCCTCATTATTATTCCTCGGCAATTCACCAACATTAAAACTGGATAAGCTGTCAATTCCTCGCAATATGGTTTTAGCAATGGCTGTAATTTATCAAGATCTGCTGTTCCTGATTGAGCCATTTGTCCTGGGAGGTAGCCGACAGGATGACAGATATTCGGTTATGGGTCAGCTGCATAAGGTCGTTTGCTTCGGTTATGATCAAGGTACAGGTGAAGATATCGCTTCCCTCATCATTATGCCATTTCCCCTACGGATCGAAGTTTAAATGTCGCATTGCAACTGCTATTAGAAAAGAAGATTAAAGAATATCCTAAATTTGAGTTTAGATAAGTAAGTGAGAATATGTCAGGAAGAAGAATGGTAGATAGATGGCAGGATGATAATAAAATGATTTTTAAGGCTGAATATAAAAAATAGAGTCCTTCCAACTATGTATAGTGCTTTTTTAGGGAATTAAATTGGAGTTCCTGTGGAGTTTAAAAAAAAGGGGTACTTTTAATATAGATGACATATAAGGTTATGGTACTTATAACCAACCTCCAGGTACCTGGTCAGATGATACCTCGTTAACATTGTGCTTAGTTGAGAATATCATAGAAAAAGGAACATTAGATGACTTATTGGATAAATTTGGACAACACATGGGTTTGGGTTATTGTACCCCTTTTGATAAAACATTTGATATTGGCATCGCTACTAGAGAAGCTATTCAAAGATATAAAGCGGGTATACCCGCAGCAAAATGTAGTGGAGATTCTGAATATGAGTTTACACGAAAGTAATAGAACCAAAAGAATTAAAGAGGAGACTCCATTTTATCCAAAAAGATTCTAGTCTTAAATATTGAGTATACAATTTACTGCAAAAAAAGAGCATGCCCCCGGGCATGCTCCTTTCACAATGGATTAATCAATTCCTCACTATTATTCCTCGGCGAATTCACTAGCGTAGAGACAGGATAAGCCGTCAATTCCTCGGAATAAGGCTTCAATAATTCCTGCAATTTATCTGGGTCTTGCTGTTCCCGATCAAGCCAGATGTCCTGGGAGGCAGCTGACAGTATAACCGGCATTCGGTTATGTATCTGCTGCATGAAGCTGTTTGCTTCGGTTGTGATGATGGTGCAGGTGAAGATGTTGCTTCCATCTTCATCCTGCCATTTCTCCCATAGACCTGCGAATGTGAGTGGGTTTTTATCTTTGCGCTGGATGCGCATGGGCTGTTTTTTACCGTCTTCGGTTTTCCATTCGTAGAAGCTGTCAGCGGGAATGAGGCAGCGCTGTTTCTGAAATGCTTTCTTGAAGCTGCGTTTTTCCAGCAGTGTTTCGGATCGGGCATTGATCATTTTGCTGCCGATTTTCTTATCTGGTGCCCAAGGCGGGATGAGTCCCCAGCGCAGGGTTCCGAGCCGGCGTTTGGTCCCGTCATGGATGACTGCTGCAATTTGCTGCGTTGGAGCGATATTGTAGCTTGGTTCGAGTGCTTCCATCTCTGAGACAGCATCATAGGTTCGCAGGAGCTCTTCCCAGGGAGTGAGTAATGTAAATCTGCCGCACATCTTCATCTCTCCTTTTTTCTCCATTATAACCCTTCTGCCGTTTACTGAAACGACTTGGAAACGATGATACATAGCGCAATGGCGGCAAGCATGACTGCAGCAAACATCCAATCTGTCCAACTAGTATGATACGTACGGTAAAATGTGCGGTCTTTTTCTCCTGTGAAGCCTTTGGATTCCATGGCTATGGCAGTCCGTTCAGCTTTGCGGATCGCACTTGCCAGCAGGGGAATCGTGTATTGTTTATATCTGCTGAATCTGCTTGTTTTCGTTTTGGCTCCCCGAATAAGATGCGCAGAGCGGATCGTCGTCAATTCATCTTTTAATAAAGGCAAAAAGCGATAGCCAGCTAAAATGCCGTATGCCAGTTTCGGTGAAACGCGACATTGCTGTATAAGACTTAAGATGAACGCCACCTTGTCTGTTGTCAGGACAAATAGCAAGGACAGTGTAGCGTAGCTGAAAACTCGGATAGCTAATGCAAGTGCATCCTGCACCGTTTCTTTCGGCAAGTCCCAGAAGAGGAACTGCTGTGTGACAGAAGGATTTTCCGGTGTTTTCGCAAACAGCAGAGTGGATACGAGCATACCGATAGCGAACAGGGTGAAGGGAAGCAGATAGAGGAGGTACTTCCTTATCTGTACTTTACCCAACAGCAATGTGACAGCCATGGTCCAGCCTATATACAAAAGCAGTGCCAATGGATCAAAGAGGAAAGCAATGACGATTGCTGCTATCGTCACTGTCCCTGCTTTGATGCTAGGATTGATATGATGCATAGAGACTGTCCTCCTGTGTCCGCTTATTATAAGCTTCTTTTGCGGGAAGGGAGAGTCCATAGTCTGACAGATCTTTTCTCTTCCAAATTCCTGCAGGCTGGTCATCTGCTACTATACGCCCTTGATCCACAATCAACACGCGCGAAGCAAAACGATCGACCAGTTCCATATCATGTGTAATCATGACAATGGTGCACCCGCGTTGATGATGTCTCCAGATTAGATCCATCAGTACTTCAGTAGTATGGCTGTCTTGACCGAATGTCGGTTCATCAAGCACGAGCAGTTGAGGTTTTTGAACAAGCATGGTCGCTACACTGAGCCGTCGTTTTTGACCTTGGCTCAAGGTGAAAGGATGCTTATCGGCTTGTACAGCTAACTGGATTTCCTCCAAGACCCTCTGAATTTCATCCGTGTTTACTGTCTGTCCGAAGGCGATTTCATTCCAAACAGAGTCTGTAAGAAACTGATGCTCAGGATTTTGAAATACATAACCGATTTGCTGGTAGAGTTCATTTGTTTTCCAACGACGTAACTTCTTTCCGAGAAATTCGATATCTCCGGCTGTGGGCTTCAGCAATCCAGTAATTTGTCGGGAAAGAAGTGTCTTTCCGCTGCCGTTTTTACCTGTAATAGCCAGGAATTCTCCTTGCTTAATAGTAAGGGCAGGGATATCCAGCAAGACCTTTTCTTTATTACGAAAAACAGCATTCTCCACCTGAATGATTTGCTCTTTCTTCTGCAAAACCTCTGAAGTTTTCGTCTGAAACTGCAAACCATGAGGGAGAAGGTCAACAGTAAGCGGCCAAGGCTTTGGAAGCTGTGCTTGCTTGGCAAGCAGAACTGCTTCTGGCAGCCAAATGCCGCGCTGCTGCAGCTCCTCGTCATAGAGATTGACTGCTTCACTCAAATCTCCGTCAAAGAATAAAGAGCCATCTCGCTCCAATAGCATTGTCCGGTCAATAATTGGCAGCCAATAGTCAATATTGTGCTCTATGATAAAAAGTGTGATATCCTGCTGTTCTTTTAACTTACGTATTGTTTCGACAAGGTCTTTGCTCGCAGCCGGATCCAGGTTGGCCGTCGGTTCATCTAAAATAAGCATCCGAGGCTCGAGAGCCAAAACTGCAGCCAGTGCAAGCTTTTGTTTCTGTCCGCCGGATAGGGTGTGAATTTGATCTTTTCTCCGATGCTGTAAACCTACAAGGGAAAGGACACGATCGATTTCTGAATTCATCAAATCAGGAGCCATTTTTTTATTTTCTAAGCCGAAAGCAATCTCGTCTTCTAAGGTTAGCATGCAGAACTGTGTTTCGGGGTCCTGAAATACAGTACCAACCTCTAAGTTGATTTTTCCACTTTTGAAATCCTCGATCTTGGATCCAGCGAAGTAGATACTGCCGCTCATCTTTCCATCAAGTTCTTTTGGATACAACCCGTTCAAACAGTACGTGAGTGTGCTCTTACCGGATCCGCTTGGTCCAAGCAGGAGTATGCTGTCTCCTTCCTGGACCGTAAAACTCAAATCAGATAAGGTAGGATTGCTTTCTTCCTCAAATGTCACGGTAAGCTGGTTTACTTCCAGAAGGGGTTGTTTCATCCTGCTTTTCGCTGGCGATAAGTTTTGCCAAGAGGAAAGCTAGTCAATGTTCCTGTTTTCGCCAGCGCCTCACTGATTGCTTTGCCGATCAAGCCACTTATGACAGCTCCGCTGATGATCCGGACAACAAGCATAAGCACAACGTAAGAAGGGTCAAGAGCCACAAAGCCGCCGCGGAAATAACCCCAGATGAAACTTGTGATGGCAGCTCCAACACCAGCACCCATCAATACAAGGACATGATAAGAGCGATAGCGTGTGATAGCAAATGCTGCTTCAGCACCGAGTCCCTGCACAATAGCAGAAAGGATGACAATTGGTCCGACGCTGCTTCCGATCAGCACTTCGACAACTCCTGCTATTGTTTCCGATACAAGGGCAACTCCGGGTTTTTGAATGATATACGCTGCAACGATGGAGACGAGGAACCATACCCCGAAGATGATATCGGTTCCGATTGGTCCGACAAGTCCCATCATGACGACGTTGACCGGAAGGAATAAGAGATAAACAATACCGAACACGACAGCGAGTGCTGCCATGACGACGATATCTTTCATGCGCCAGCTTTTCATTTGACTACACCCTTGGCAGACGGGCTGTTCGCAGACATTGTCACCGTCATAACTGTATGGGATGATCCGGACGCCTCAGTCTCAGTGAAAACATGCTCCAAACCATCGAAGACGTCAAAAGCATTGCCATCAAGACGAGTAGAGTAATGTGACTTGGAAACAGTGATCCCTCGAGTGCGCATATTCTCTATCTGAGTATAGATGGTATCCATATAATTTCCGCCGCCTAAAGGATAAAGCGAGAATTTGGATGCTGTCTCAAGCTTTATATCTTTAACATTCGGAAGGTTCAGCTTCGTTTCATCCTCAGCCATATAAACATCCCCAGTAGAATCTCCAGGACAGCCGATGGAATATGTACCATTGAACACAACATGATCGCCATCTTTGGCTGCTGCCAGGAAAATAGCAGAGGTGACATCGAATACATGCGGTATTCTCCCGCGCACTAGTGTAGTGACATCGTCCGTCTCAATCCATACTTTCGACGTATCCACGGTTCTTAGTGCCTCTAATATAATTTCTTTGAACCTGTCGGCCATTGGATAAACCGAAAAACTGCAACCGGCAATCCGGCTGGTCCCGCAATGATTTTGGATTTCCATCATGATTCCTCCTATTTTTTTGCATATAAAAAGCGACGGCACCATAGGGCGCAGTCGCAGAATATACAGAAAGAAATAGGGCAATTCTGGCTGCACTTCCCCACGCTGGTATTATCCAGATCGAGTTCTAAGGGTCAGAATCACTTGATTCCTCTCAGCCGTTACCAGCTCCCCCAGTGCGTCGCAAGCTTATGCAATTGATACGTCTATAGTAAAAAAGATAGCTCGATTTGTAAAGGATTTCTTGCTGAAACATTCTGATTTATAGAGTGGTGACAGTGGAAAGTGAGGTGAGAAGAAAGGATTATCCCGCAACATATAAGGGAAGTAGAAAAGAAAAAATGGAGGGAAAAACATGGAGAAGCACGCTTTTTCAGGTACTGCATGGGAGTGGCTTCAGTTAGATGAGAAGAAGGATTTAGAGAAAAAAGACGAGCTAAACGCATACACCATACATATTCCATGGGTAAAACATATACATTCTTCCGACACGAATAGTCTGCAGATGGAGACGACAAATCAGGACTCTCTGGCTCTTTGGGGCTCGCTCATATACGTTCAGGAAGCAGACAAGAAGGAAGAAAAGCACCTTTTTCACTTTTTTGTAAAGGAGACCACGCTGCTGACAACTGCACTAGATTTTAAGCTGCTGCCGACTACAAACCAAGATGATATTCTCGCTAAAATGCAACATGCGGACAATGCGATTGAAGGATTTATGATCCTCCTGGGAGAAATCATTTCAGCATTTTTACATAAAATCGATCAATATGAAGTCAGATTGAAGGACTTGCTTTGGCAGGTAAAAGAGAATAATGATACAAAGCTGCTTAACAAAATTGCTGAAAATCGGCATGAGATATTAGTATGGAAGAACTTTTTGATTCCGTTTATAGAGGTTAAAACTGGTGTAGTCGAAGCATTTGGGGAGAAATATACAGAGAACATCTATTTTAAACGAACACATTATCGTTTTGAACGCTGTGAGAATCTTGTTCGGGCGTATGAAGAGGAAATCAGAGGATTGATTGATTTTGAAGATGTCGTCTCTTCTTTCAGGGGCAATGAGATTATGAAGACACTGACTGTTATGACTGTCCTTTTTACACCAGTCATGGCGCTTGGCGCATTATGGGGCATGAACTTTGATGATATGCCAGAATTGAAGTGGAAGTTCGGGTATGCAGGAGCCCTCATCTTAATACTACTTTCGACTCTTCTGGTTTACTGGTTCTTGAAGGCGAAGGGCTGGACAGGAGATATGCTGAAATCCAAGAAAAAGCAAAAATACGTCGATTAAAAGTGGCAGAATATTAACTGAAGGTATTTTTTCATCACATTAATCACAATTTAAACCTAACACACTTCAAAGTGAAAGTTGGGTTTTTAAATGGATTTAAAGACAATACAATCGATTAAAAAATACGCAATACCATTAACTGGTGAAGCGGAATTAAGTATCGTAACTGAAAGGACCGGCAATGCAAAATTTGTTTTGCTTGGAGAAGCGTCGCATGGTACATCTGAGTTCTATACCGTACGTGCGGAGATAACCAAAAAGCTGATCATGGAGAAAGGTTTTGCTTTTGTGGCGGTAGAAGGGGACTGGCCTGCTTGTCAGGCTGTAAACCGCTACATCAAAGGCTATGATACAGAAAGCCAATCAGCTCGGGAGGTCCTTAGCAGCTTTAATCGATGGCCGACGTGGATGTGGGCGAATGAAGAAATTCTTGATTTGATTGAGTGGATGAAGACATACAATGAAAATCACGACGTGCAGCCGAAAGTTGGCTTCTATGGAATAGACATGTACAGTCTTTGGGAATCCATGGAGGAAGTGATTTCGTACTTAACGAAGATTGATTCCCCTGACGTCGAAATTGCCAAAAAAGCATTTACTTGTTTTGAACCATTCAACAGAGACAATCAGGAATATGCTGTTTCTGCTGGTCTATATTCTGAAGGCTGTATTGATGAGGTTGCAAAGCTATTAGCAACGATTCAAAAAAAGAAAGATCAGTATCCATGTGAAGAGGAGCTCCGTCTTAACCTGGAGGTAAATGCGCTCGTAGCTTATAATGCCGAGCATTTTTACCGCTCGATGGTCGTTCGAGATGAAGAATCATGGAATATAAGGGATACACATATGGTGCATGCTCTGAACGAGGTTATGAAGTTTTATGGCTCAAAAGCTAAGGCGATTGTCTGGGAGCATAATACACATGTTGGAGACGCCAGAGCCACTGACATGGCGCATAATGGAATGGTCAATGTCGGCGAGCTTATACGGCAGCAAAATGCTCAGGAAGATGTGTATATCATCGGATTCGGTACGAACAGAGGAACAGTAATAGCTGCGGATGAATGGGGAGTCAATCATGATGTGAAGATTGTTCCAAAAGCAATTGGGGGATCATGGGAGGACCTCATGCATAGAGCCGGCGCATTTGATAAAATACTCTTTTTCGATATAGAGAATAAACATTTATTCCAGCAGAAGATCGGACATCGCGCGATAGGTGTAGTGTATCGACCGGAGTTTGAACAGTTCGGTAATTATGTGCCTTCTCATATGTCACAGCGGTATGATGGATTCATCTATATTGATGAAACGAGCGCTTTAAGGCCTTTGGCAGTTGAGAGAGTTTTGCTATAAAGTTAAAATTTATTTTTCCGAGGAGCCGTTATATATTTCGGCTCCTCTTTTAAGTTGTAAAAATCATGTTTGAACTGCTTAATAAGATATAAAGAAGAAGTCCGAATTAATGCACGCCTAGGTAATCCAAAGCATCTTTTACTGTAGACATAGTTGGTGATGATAACAAGCTGATATCCATTTCAACTGCTTCTATCGCAAGCTCTGGTCTCATGCCGGTAAAGACAGACTTTATACCAAGCATAGAGAGAACGTGATTAATCTTGAAGAGATAATCTGTTACAACTTTGTCTAATTGCAAGATACCTGAGAAATCAATAATCAAAGAGTGTACATTCTGTTGTTTCGCTTTAATAGGAACAAGATTCAAAAGATGTTTTGCCCGCTCCTCGTCAATTGAACCAACTAAAGGAAGAATGGCTATTCCGTTTAAAAGAGGCACGAGAGTAGCTGAAAGTTCATTGATTTGATTCATCAATTCCTGGCTTTTTCTCTCCGTTAGTTTTTTCTCAGAGATATCTCTTACATAAGTTTGAATGGCCTTCGTATCCTCAATCAAGACCGGGTGACAATATAACTCCACATCTGCAGTTGTACCGTCCAGCTTGAAGATGGATTCTTCTATCACTTCTGCAGGCTTAGCATAAGCCGACTGAATTCTTTTTCGAATCGCTGATTTAGAACTCTCATGAAAAATATCTAACGGGCTAGCTCCAATGATATCTTCTCTTCTTCCATTAAAGAATAATTCAGCCGCATGGTTGACATAAATGATCTTTAGATCTGTATGTACAATTAAGGGATCCAATGAATACTCAATAACTTCGCGGTAATTAATCTTCGATATGTCTTCACTCATTATTATCCCCTCCTAGTGAAAGTATAGAGAACTTTGAGTACGTTAACAAGTTAAGTAGTTTTTGCCTCGGGTCCACAAAGAGTATTGTTGCGGATTGTCACTTCATTTAATAGAAAAAGATTGCAGAGAATATAGAAGTTTCTCTGCAATCTTTTTTATTTCTTTTTTATTGTAATAGTCCAGGCAGCTTCGCCTAATTGTTCATATGCCGTTACTTCATGACCTGCCTCGGCAGCCCAGCGTGGGATGGATTCAGTACCTTGTGTACAGTCAAATTGAACTTCCAGCTCATCGCCTGTTTGAATTTCCTTCATTGCTTCTTTTGCTTCTACTAGCGGGAATGGACAAACCATCCCCATTACTTCCAATGTTTTTTTCATTCTTATACACTCCTTTTAAGCAGTCGCTGCTTGTGTAGTTTGACTAGCCTTTTTTCGTGGACGTACAAATACAAAGTATGACGCAGTCCATGTACCTAACATCATGAACCCTAGAGATATCCATCCTTGCCATGTCATCATTGCAGTCATAACTAGACCATTCCCAATCGAACAGCCTCCGGCTAAAGCTGCTCCAAAGCCCATCATCAATCCGCCGCTAAAACTATTGATCGTCGTTTTAAGGTCAGGCAGCCTGAATCTGAATTCACCACTCATTTTTGCAGCAAATAAAGAACCTAAGAAAATACCGAGTACAAGGAATACGCCCCAATTGATAAAGCTTAGTTCCCCTGTAATTAAGTATTGCAGAATATTAGCAGAAGGAGTTGTAATTCCTAATCCGGCAATCCGACCGGTAGCGATACTTAAAGGCCAAGCAAGTATAGCGATGAGTCCGATAAGAGTTGCAGTGACAAATGGATGCCAGCGTTTTTCAAAAAGAATGTGTGCAAGACCGGTTTTCTTCGGTTTTAACCCGGGAATTTTGACTTTTGGTTTTCTTAGAGTGCGGAAAACAACAAACCCGACAATCACGACAAGAATAGCTATTAAAACCCAGTTATTCAAACCAAATGTTGCGGCAATTGAGTTAGACTCTACCTGTACTTCTTTTACTGCTGTGTCCAGTGGCAGCAAAACGCCTGTTTTCATCATGGCAGCTACAAGCATATAGCCAGCCAATGCAATCCAGCTGCCGATTAATCCTTCTCCTGCGCGATACCAAGTACCTGTGGCACATCCGCCAGCAAAGATAATACCGATACCGAAAATAAAGGATCCAATGATTACAGCAACAATCGGCAGTGAACCAGCATTAAATTCGAATACCCCTAAACTTATCAATGTATAAACGCCAACGCTTTGGATAGCTATTGCGATTAATAGTGCGTAAAACATGCGATTATCTTTCGATAAATACATGTCACGAAAGCCGCCTGTTAAACAAAAACGACCACGTTGCATCACAAATCCAAGCAACGACCCGCATAGTAAACCTGTTAAGATCATTTGAAGCATGGAAGCACCTCTCTTATTCCGAGTATTTCTATAGGTTTTATAATAATGTTTAGCTACTTCGGAATCAACCCCTAATTTTTTATACTGAAATTTATTCGTAAAACAAATGAAACGAACAAGGGTACACGTAGAACCGATCAGCTTTATAGCTTCTGCGGTCTGTTTGATGTGATGCGTATTCATCATATCGACGATTGGTTAATTTGAATTGGGTATTTTTGTAAGGGTATAACTATGATAAAGTTTGCTTATGGAGGGGGATTATTGTGAAGCAAATCATTTTTCTATTGTTATTGATCTTTATAGCTGGTTGTGAGACAGAGCTTGAGCCAAGTAAGTATGCAGATGAGTTGACGTCTGCAAAGGACGTACTGCTCGAAATAGAAGCTGATAACATTAAAACGGAAGATGGCTTTAATTTTCGTATAAAAAACAATAGTGAATTTCCCATTGCTATAGGTCGTGCATATGTACTTGAAAAGTATGATAAGAAGAAAGAAGAATGGTTACAGATACCACTTAAAGACAATGTGGGTTTTCATGAGGATGGCATAATCATTGATCCTGGTTCTGAATCCAGTTTTTTTGCATCATTCGATGCTTTCAATTACAGCTTTCCAAAGGGTGATTACCGCATAATAAAGGTTCTGTCTTCAGAAGGAGATGGGATTTTATTGTATGATGATTTCAAAATTGATAGATAAGCGAGGAGTAATAAATATGAGAAAAGTGGTCATAGCTGGAGGAACAGGATTTATCGGGGAATTCTTTCAAAAGAGATTTCAGGAATTAGGTTATGAGGTCAGTATTATCTCAAGGCAAAAACAACACATCCACTGGGATGATAAATTATCCATTCAAGAAACATTGGAAGATGCTGAACTTCTCATCAACCTCGCTGGGAAATCTGTTAATTGCCGATACAATGGAACGAATAAGCAGGAAATAATGAATTCCAGGATTACTACTACTAAGATATTGGGTGAGGCTGTCCAGTCCTGCAGCAATCCTCCTGAACTTTGGATTAATAGCAGTACGGCCACCATCTATCGTCATGCGGAGGATCGTCCGATGACAGAAGCTGATGGAGAAATTGGTTCAGGGTTCTCAGTCGATGTTGCCACGAAATGGGAGGATGCATTCTTTTCGTTTAGGTTGTCCGAAACAAGGCAGGTCGCTTTGCGCATTGCTATTGTTCTAGGTAAAGATGGAGGAGTCATGACCCCGTATCGGAATTTGGTCCGTTTCGGATTGGGAGGGATACAAGGCTCGGGAAAGCAGATGTTTAGCTGGATACATATCGAAGATTTATTTCAAATCATACTTTTCTTAAGAGAAAAGAAACACCTGAGCGGCGTTTTCAATTGTTCTGCACCGCAACCTGTTACAAACCGTGAATTGATGCATACACTGAGAAAGGAATTGAATACTCCATTCGGCTTGCCTGCTCCTAAATGGATGCTGGAGATTGGATCCGTTTTCATTCGGACTGAACCAGAGTTGGTTCTGAAGAGCCGTTGGGTTATACCTGACCGATTGGAACGTGAAGGGTATAACTTCAGATTTAAAACACTTGGCCATACTTTACAAGACATTCTGCATACATGAATAGACCGGAAGAATGAATAGTATTCTGATGTTTATTCCGTGTTGAGATGTATACTGATTTGCTTAAAGAACTTCTGCAGAGGTTCTTTTATTTTTCGACTGCTAAATAATCTGGTAAATAATTCGGGATATTGGTACCTATTAAATGTAAGCGCTTTAATATTATGATGAATGAAGATAGAGTAAGGCTTATAACAGCAATTGAAGGGAAGGATTAAGACAATGCATGTTATAAAAAGATTGTCGAAACCATTTTTCATTGTTCTTATTACTGTTCTTATCATTTCAATGAATCCAGGCTTTACGCTTGCCAAATCTAAGCAAGAAGAAGTGAAGGTATGGTTCAGCTCGGAAAATGCTCCAGCTGACAGAAGCTGGTACGAGGGACCGAAAGAAATCACGTATAAGCTGGATCAGCAGCCATCTATCGACATAACAGAAGAAAAGGAAATTGACGGAACGACGATTTTTGTAGACCCTGACAAGCAGTACCAGGAGATGCTTGGAGTTGGTACTTCTTTAGAGGAATCATCGATCTACAATTTGTCAAAAATGGCACCAGGTAAGCGGAAGCAAGTGCTGAAAGATCTGTTTGATCCGAAGAAAGGAATAGGGATGGATGTTATCCGGCTTACGATTGGAACTTCGGATTTTACCGCACAAGATGCATTTTATACCTATAATGATATTCCTATTACGGAGACGGATTATGATCTAAGCGAGTTTTCCATTCAGCGTGATATCGATCTAAATATTGTCTCAACAGTAAAGGAAGCATTACAGATCAATCCAGACATCAGAATATTTGCCTCACCATGGAGCCCGCCTGCTTGGATGAAAACAAATAAAAGTTTGATAGGCGGGCGGTTAGAAGATAAGAATACAGAAGTACTTGCAGCTTATTATCGGAAATTTGTCCAATCATATGAAGCACAGGGAATTCCGATATATGCGATGACTATGCAAAATGAACCGCTGCTTGAAATCGATTATCCTAGTATGTACATGCCGCCGGAACAGCAAAGAGAACTGGCAGTTTTACTCCGAAACGAACTGGATGCCCATCACTTAGATACAAAACTATGGACATTTGATCATAACTTCAATGAAGCTTGGGATTACGTTTCAACCGTTTTCGAGGACGGAACGGCAGATAAATCAATAGCAGGAATCGCATTTCACGATTATGCTGGTGAACCTAAAGCAATGGGAGAAATTAGCCGGGCTTTTCCGGATAAAAGCATTCATCTTACCGAAAGATCTGTCTGGGGTACTGCTGGAGCAGACCGAATTGCTCAATACTTCAGAAACGGTGCAGCAAGCTACAATGCATGGGTAACGATGCTTGATAGCGACATAAGCACTCACCATTGGATTGGTACACCCGATCCAACAATGTTGATTCAAAATGCAGATAACGTAAATAAGTACTGGAAAATACCGATTTATTATATGACTGGAAATTACTCGAAGTTTGTAGATCGTGGTGCGAAGCGGATTGACAGTAACTACGGATCTCGTGATTCGGTTACAAATGTCTCATTCCTTAATCCTGACGACTCTATCGTAACAGTGGTTATCAACCAGACTGACAAAGCCCAAAAGTTTCGAATTGTATCAGAAGGCAAGCAATTTACTGCAGCATTGCCGGCAGGAACGGTAGGGACCTATGAGTGGCCTCGTCCTTCTCCTCAGGAAGACGATAACCTGATTGAAAACAGCAGCTTTGAAACAGGAACATTAAATCAGTGGATGGAATGGAATAACGGTGTTTCAGCACACAAAGCAGATGCAGATGAACCTTTTACTGGAGTTTACAAACTTACGCACTGGCACTCGGATGCTTATCAACAGCGGACTGCACAAACGGTAGAAAACATACCAGATGGAACCTATGAGGCAAGCGTTTGGGTTCGCTCAGGTGGTGGTCAGAACAAGCTTCACTTCTATGCAACAGATTACGGCGAAACTAAGAAAATAACTGAAATAGGCTCAAGAGAGGTAACAAATTATACAAAGTACAAAATCGATGATATTCGGGTCTCAAATGGACAGCTTGAAATTGGAGTATGTTCTGACGCAAAAGCCGGTAATTGGGCTGCATTCGACAGATTTGAACTAAAACAACTGAAATAAACAAGTAATCCATTAAAGGACTGGTTTTAAAGCAGTCCTTTTTATCTTCAATAGATATTAGATGGCAGTTTAATTGCTTATTTGTGTCCTCTTGTATTACTTTACCTTCTCATAGGGCAAATAAATTAAACAAGGAATTCAACAAAGGCATGCAGAAAAAGTAGTTATGTAATGTTTGGTATTGCTCTGGTATTTTGTCACCGTTTAATTATCTCCAAACTGGGAGGGTTTTCTTTGCAATTATTTTTTAAATATAACTGGATGGTTAGAGAAGAATGGTATCAATGGTGTGAAGAGTTGAATGAAGAAGAACTGCTACTAGACCGCACGGGTGGAAAGGGAAGTATATTACATACACTTTTCCATATAGTTGATGTCGAATGGAGCTGGATACGTCTCATACAAGACAAAACCGACTTCCAGGACAGTTTCGATGCTTATAAGAGCTTGAAAAAGGTTCGAGAATTAAACGCTGATCTTCATTTAGAAGTAGAAAGCTTTGTTAACAAATGGGATGCTAATATGGAGGGACGTATATTTTACGATACCTTATCAGATGGAAGAGTTGTAACGGATACTTGGGGTGAAGTCATGCGACATATTATTGCTCATGAAATTCATCATATAGGGCAATTATCAATATGGGCAAGGGAAATCGGAAAAAGCCCAGTTTCTGCAAACTTCATAGGGCGAGGTCTTACTTCTTACTTCAATAAATAACACTGCATGTAATGGCTTTCGAAAAGTTATGTGTAGATGGCGCAAGTACCTACTTAACTAGCAGTAGACTTTAAATATTTTTAAAATGGACCTGCTGGTGAACTATTCTATTCACCAGCAGGTCCATTTTTGTTTGCCAAAACGCTTATGTCCAGCTTCCTTTTTAGCTGCATCAATAAATGGAATTATATGTTAAAATTATTTTTGGGAGGAGTTATCTTAATGTATGAATTTAATCGTGCAGGATTTGGAATCAGGTTTTTCGCTAGTATCATCGACATGTTTATTCTTATTATTCCTATCAGTATCCTGCTCTACTTTATACAGAGGGAATTTTCTATTGAATGGTCAGATGGCTCCTTATGGGATATTGGATATGTTATATATTTGACAGTACTTCCTGTTCTATGGAAAGGATATGTCATTGGAAAGCGGCTAATGGGAATTAAAATCAAACGAACAGACGGAGGAGATGTCACGTTTACCAACATGATTCTTGGAGAGGTCGTAGGCAATGGACTGCTGGTATTAGTTACTTTAGGTATATCCTTACTGATTAGTGCTGTTATGGTGCTTGTGATGGAGGATAGGCGGGGGCTTCATGATTTGATTGGCGGTACATATGTAATACACACGCGATGAGATGAAACTTTTTCTTCCTTTATACCGTATAGGTATTACGACATCAAAAGGAGGAACAGCATGATCTTTTTAATTGCTTTAGCCAGTCTTGCTGGCTTTATCCTGATCGCTCTGGCTGACTTGGCAGCTGGAGGAGGAAAGGCAAAGCTCCAGCAATACGTGGCAACAGGTATTGCTGCTTACATCGTACTAGTCATTATCATCTATTTCGTGTTACCAGCGTTCATAATCCAAAATATCCTTTGGCTGAACGCAATCGGTATTTTCTTTGCCGCTTTTCCGCTTCTTGCAAGCAAAAAAGCAGAAAAGAAATCGAAAAATGCAGGTGTTCCACTTGCGGCAATACTATTAGCAGTTATTATTATCGGAGCAGTTGTTTGTGTGATTGCTAATTTTGCAGTTTATCAGTCTACGTATGACCACGTAGTTAAATCAACAGAGGAAGAAGCAAAACCGCTTGATGAAGATAAGACACCTATAGCAATTGCGCCGAGCTCAGTCCGGAACAAAATGAACAAGAAGATGAGCGTAGTACCGGATACACAGCTCTATCATCTCGGCAGCCTTCAGACGCAAACTGTTGGCGGGACGAATGAATACATCGCGCCAGTGGAATTTGACGGTTTCTTCAAATGGCTGAAAGGCGGAGAGACTTCCGGCTACTTTGTCATTGACGCGACAGATCTTGGGGCACAGCCTGAATTTGTGGAAAATAAATTATCCTATGTACCATCGGCATACTTCCATAAAGATTTGCAGCGGATTATTTACTCCCGTTACCCTTCCTACATCCAGGAGGGAGACGCACGCTTGGAAGTCGATGAAGAAGGAAAAGCATGGTACATTCAGACAGTATACCAGCCGAAGCTTTTCACCAAAAAAGCAAACGGCGATGATATTCAGGTTGTCGTTGTGAACCCGTACAACGGAGAGTCAAAAATTTATGACGCTGATCAAGCGCCTGATTTTATTGAGAACACAATATCACCAGAAATGGCCAGTAAGCTTAATACGTATTATGGCGAATACAGCGGCGGTTTTTGGAACCGACACTTCGGGAAAGCCGGCGTGAAGATTCCGAACAACAACGGAACGGAGCATGGCGTGACAGCTGTCTTCTCTGAAGATGGCAGCATTCAGTATTTCACCGATTTCAAATCACCGAAAGAAAATATCGACTCTGCCCTTGGCTACTCAATGGTCGATGGCCGGACAGGGGAAGTCACATTCTTTGGTGGTGAGAAGAACAATGGCATCATGGATTCCTCTGGTGCTGTGCAAGTGGTGGAGAAGGAATACCCTGAGAAAAAATGGGAAGGAAAAATGCCCGTACTCTACAATATAGACGGTAATCCGACCTGGGTCATCAGTGTGCTCGATTCCAATGGTATTTTCAAGCAGTATGCATACGTCCGGGCAGCAGATTCTGACTATGTTGTGTTTGGAGATAATGCTAAAAGTACGTTAGAGGCGTATCGACTCCAGCTTAGTGCAGACACAAGTACAGCAGAATCCACAGGAGACGCTCCTAACCAGCAAGTGAGCGGGGAAGTGAACCGTCTCTATATTTCCTCGGACAATGCCGGGGCGAAAACAATTCAATTCTTGCTGAAGGACCAGGATGTTATTTACAGCATTAATTCGACAGATGCACCCTATGCAATCTTCCTAAAAGAAGGAGATCAAGTCAGCTTTGAGGCTGCAATGCAGGATGGTGCAACATCCGCCACCATTGAGCAGATTACGATTGACGGATTAAATTAACTTATCTTAGCCAGCTTTCATCTAGAAAGCTGGCTTTTTTTAAAAAAGCAGAATTGAAAGAGGAGTGCTGTTATGATTAAAGAGAGAGAAACTCCAGAGATGAAAAGAGAACGATTGAGACAAGAAGAATTAAAAATAAATCCAGCAGGAATTGTCAGTGATGCGTTCAACAGAGTTGAAAATGGAAACCTTGCTGATTTGGCAGGCGGTATAGGATGGAAAGTAATTGGGGTCATTCTGCTTATCCTGATTGGCTTCCTTGCATTTATATTTTTAAATTAAAAAGACCTCTTTTGGAGGTCTTTTTTGATGCTTATTTTCATTTTGTAGTAATTCGATTTGTTTCATGATCTTCCAGTTAGGGGTATAAGATAGAAAAAAGAGAAAGAGGCGGAAGCTGTGCGGGCAATGCTTATTATCAATCCTTCATCAGGGAAGGAAAAAGCGATGCAATATGAGGAACAAGCTGTAGGACTACTTGGCAAGCGGCACGAACAAGTGGTAGTAAGGTATACCGAAAAAGAGGGGGATGCAACCGAATTTGCTGCTTCCGCTTGTGATGGTACATATGAAACCCTGCTTGCGATGGGCGGGGACGGCACGATAAACGAGTGTATCAGTGGATTGGCCGAAAAGGAACAGCAGCCCAATTTTGCTTTTGTCCCGCTCGGCACAGTGAATGACTTTGCTCGTGCTTTGCAAATACCACGAAAACCGGAGCAGGCACTAGCTTTACTCGAGGACTACCACATAAAAGCAGTAGACATTGGTAAATTAGATAATCGTTATTTTATGAACGTTTTAGCTGTAGGGGTAATTGCCGAAGCAGTATATGATGTCACCCCGGAGGAGAAAAGCAAATATGGCCATTTTGCTTATTTGTTGGAAGGTGCAAAAGCATTCCGAGATAAGACACCCTTCCGCATCAATGTCCATAAAGGTGAAAAGGAAGCTTATAATGATAAGGCATATATGATGCTTATTGCACTAACAAATTCTGTAGCTGGTTTCGAAAAGTTTGCCGAGCAAGCTGAAGTGGATGATCATTTGTTTCATGTCTTCATTTTAAATGATTTGTCCATTACAAAAGCGGTCAAGCTGATACCTGATATTTTTAAAGGGAATTTGGCTGCCAATGAACAAGTTGCCTACTTTCAAGCGGATGAAATCAGCGTTGCTTCCGATACAGAGCTTGTGGTCAATATAGATGGAGATGAAGGGGAGCCGCTGCCTTTTGAAGCCAAAGTTTTACCCGGGGAAATTCGTGTCGTCGTACCAAAAGAGACATAAAAAACCTCGCCTTTTTTAAGGCGAGGTTGTAGAGGTATTATCAAGAGCAGGAAGCTCTAACTGATCACGCATCGTCTGCGTAGCATTAGCCAATGATGTTGCATCAGGAAGGAAAGCATAGGCGCTATAACCAGGGACAATTCCGTTTCCGCCTTGGCCCTCGAGCTTCAGGCTTTCTACTGTTAATTTATTGTTCACACCGTAAGAAATGAAGCTCTTCATCTCATCGAACGTCATATTTGTCTGCATATTGCTGCCGACTGCATCCAAAAGACTGGAATATTTAAGAACGGAACTCATGTCCGTCGCTTTATCCATCATTGCTTCAATGATTTGCTGCTGACGTTCACTGCGGGCAAAGTCACTATCTTGCTTCCTTGTTCTGGCAAGTGCAAGTGCTTCTTCCCCGTTCAACGTCTGGACACCTGGCTGTAGGTGGATGGCACCTTTTTCATCTTTGGAGTTCATTTCTTCCAGTTCATAAGGTACATCAACTGAAATTCCATCTAGTGCTTCGACAACGCTGATGAATGCCTCGAAGTTTACATCGATATAATAGTCTACTGGAACCTGAGTCAGTTCTTCGACTGCTTCCACTGTTGCCGTAGGACCGCCGTTATACGACCCATTTATTTTCGTGTTGCGTTCTAGATAAGGTACGTAGGTATACGTATCACGCGGAATGCTAAGCATTTTAATGCTTTTATCATCTTTATTGAAGGTAGCCAGAATCATCGTATCGGAGCGTTTACCGATATTGTCCTGTTCCCGTTTTTGGCTTGAATCAGATCCGATGAACAAGACGCTGACACTATCTTCGGCAGGATTTACTGCACTGTCGCGAAGGGATGATTTGTCCCGGCCATCATCTACGAAAGAATCATTGGCCAAATTACCTGCTTTTACATAAAGATAACCAGCATATGCTGCCGGAATGAGAATCAAAAGCAATACAATTATAAATATATTGCGGATAACGCGCTTCTTGCGGGATTTCTTCCGCTTTTTCTGTGAGCGGCGCAACTCCTGTTTATCGTCTTTTGCCATATATATGTTTCTCCTTTAATCTGCTAATCCAGAATTTTGTCAAAATATGTTTGAATATCCCCAGAGTCTACTATATCATATCATTCGCCATCAAGGGGTATGATTCTATATGATGGAGGAAAACACAACGAAAAGCGGGTGGATGGAATGAAGTTGCATAGCATCGACGATGTGGAAGGTTTTATCAGTACGAATAGACTTGCTGTCTTATTCATATCCTCACCAGGCTGCAGCGTCTGTCAGGCCTTGCTGCCGCGAATGGAGGATATGCTGCAGACTCATCCACAAGTAGAACTTGGATATGCAGATGCCAGTGAGGTGCCGGAAGTTACAGGGAAATTTCTTGCATTTGGAGCACCGACTATCCTGGTATTTGCAGAAGGGAAAGAACAGATCAGAGAAGGCCGGTTTATTCGGATGGAAGATTTCGAGGCTAGAGTGGAAAGACTCATTTCGCTGACAAATTATTAAGAATTTGTAAAGAAACGTACTTCTTGAAACTAACATGGTATCATTTGCGTTAATAGACAAGTTGTTATTTAGGGAGGGAAATCTATGTTCAAGAAATTCATCCGTAAAATACAGGAATCCGCCGGTGGGAGCAGCCATCGCCGCGGGAGAAGATATGATTCCAGCGGGCATCGAGGACGTCGCTATGACTCTAGTGGTTATCGAGGACGCCGTGGCTCTAGCGGCAGCAGCGGCTACGGTCGCAACCGTTATGGCGGCAGCAGCCGGTATAAACGCCGTGGATATGGAAGCAGCAGTTAATCTGCTGCTTCTTTTGCTTTTCTCAAGGAATCAATCGCTTCAAACACAGAAGGGAAAGGTTCCTTGATGCCTAATAATCTTTCGAGCACATGCTTGCATGCGGGTGTCAAAGTGAGCTCTTCCGTCCAAGGGAGGGCTTTTTTAGTTGTTTTTTCAAATGTGGTGTACAAAAGATAAAGCAGGATGTCACCTAAATCAAACAGATCCTGTTCCAGACGACTCTGCTCCTCAGAATTCCTTGTACTTCTGAATTGTTTCGCTAGTCCAAAGTCGATGAGAAAAGCATGTCCATCTGCAAGCATGACATTCGGTATTCGGATATCACCATGGTAGATACGATGTGTATGCAGGTGGTCTACAACTTGAGCTATATCGATTGTCAGTGCAAGTGCTTCTTTTTCGTTATATTGCTTTTTTGTATCAAAGATATGCTGTTCCAGATTTTCACCAGAAACAAAATCCATCACGAAAAAATAACCATCCTCTGTATGAAAAAAGGAGTTGGCAGCCGGAATGGAAGGGTGCTTGAGTTTGCTGAGCAACTCATATTCCTGCTGGAACATACGGAAATATTTCTTCCGGCCCTGACGGCTGCGCCGAAGCTGTTTCACTGTACATGTCTTCTGCTGGATGCTATCAACGCACAGATAAGTAGTACCATAGCTGCCGGAACCAAGTTTACGGATGACGCGGTATCTCTCGGCGATATACGCTCCTTTAGGATATTTTTTATCGACAAGGTAGCGATGCAATAATCGAAATGGTCTGAAGACCTGATATAACATGTGAATTCCCCGATCTTTTTTCTTTAAGTATATAGACTTGTCTCCGGGTTGCAAAGTATGTTGTCAGAATATATAATAATATTAAAGTGATATCACTTTAATATTAAAATGTAGGAGTGACGTGTATGAAAGAAAAGCAAGCTGCTGCTTTAAATGGTTTCCTCGGGGTGCTGATCATCCTTGCTTGTGCGGGTGCTGGTATTTTCAGTTTGACACAGGAGGGTGTCGTTGTAGCAGTCATTCTCTTCCTTGTTGCTGTATTGCTGGTAACCGGAATCGTGATTGTACCTCCTAATCAAGCCTACGTTGTAACATTCTTCGGTAAGTATATCGGTACAATCCGTGCCAATGGTTTATTCCTGACTATCCCTCTTACTACGAGACAGCGAATCACTTTGCGTATTCGCAACTTCAACTCCAAGACACTAAAAGTAAACGACATAGAAGGGAATCCAATTGAAATAGCTGCAGTGATTGTGTATCGTGTAGTAGATACAGCAAAAGCAGCATTCAATGTAGATGATTACGAAGAATTCGTCGCTATTCAAAGTGAAGCAGCAATCCGTCATATCGCTTCAAATTATCCCTATGACAATTTCAACGAATCCGGTTATTCTCTGCGTGAGAATGGGGATGAAATTACTGGAAAACTACAGGCAGAATTGGAAGCACGTCTGAATGAAGCAGGCGTGGAAGTGATGGAAGCACGTTTCACGCATCTTGCTTACTCAACAGAAATTGCCCAAGCGATGCTGCAGCGTCAGCAGGCGGCAGCAATCATTGCTGCCCGCAAAATGATTGTGGAAGGTGCAGTCGGTATGTCGATGGATGCTGTGGAAGCATTGAACGAAGGCGATTTGGAACTGGATCCAGAGCGCAAGGCGCAGATGGTGAACAATCTGATGGTGGCCATTGTTTCCGATCGCGGGACACAGCCCGTCGTGAACAATGGATCACTATATTAAAGCAGGGGTCTTATGGCAAAAAAGAAGAGTTTTCCGTTGCGCATCAACCAGGATATCTATGATATGGTGCAGAAATGGGCAGACGATGATTTTCGCAGTGTGAATGCTCAAATTGAGTATTTACTTCGTGAGCAGCTGAAGCAAGCTGGCAGACTGAAGCCGGAAAAAGAAAAATAGAGCAGGAAGCAAAAGGCTTCCTGCTCTTTCTTATGCCATGCTGTTGGCGGGGAGATGCATAGTAAGTGCGTGCAGCTCAGACAGCTTATGAAGATCGAAGTTCCCACCGCTGATGACGATTCCGCAATGTTCGGAACGTATACTTTGATGATGGCGCATCAGTCCCGCAAAGCCAGCGGCGCCGGCACCTTCAGCGAGCGTCTTATGCCTTTCGAGCAGCTGTAAGACACCAGCAGCGATTTCACGCTCTGAAACAGTGACAATATCATCCACATATTGCTGTATCAGCGGCAATGTCACCTTGCCAGGCTCATTGACAGCAATCCCTTCCGCAATTGTCGTGCAAGGGAGGGATGGTATCAAATGTTTGTGGAACGCATGGTAGGTTGCGCACACAGCTTCTGTTTGCACACCGATGACGCGAATAGAAGGCTTGATCTGTTTGGCAGCAAAAGCGATACCGCTTATCAGGCCGCCACCCCCTATCGGAACGATGAGCGTGTCGAGTTCAGGCTGATCGGCCAGCATTTCTACGGCAATCGTGCCCTGTCCAGCGATAATATCGATGTCATCGAAAGGATGGATGAAAGTACCTCCAGAATGCTGCTGTTCCTTTTGGGCAGCAAATAGTGCCTCCTGGAAAGTTTCACCGGCTAACTCAACCGTTGCACCATAGCT
Organism: Terribacillus sp. JSM ZJ617; assembly: GCF_044383785.1. Taxonomy (NCBI): domain Bacteria; kingdom Bacillati; phylum Bacillota; class Bacilli; order Caryophanales; family Bacillaceae; genus Terribacillus; species Terribacillus sp. JSM ZJ617. The sequence goes on from NZ_JBISEQ010000003.1 coordinate 363,002, forward strand.
TTTAGTTGCTTCTACTTTCGGCTTCGGAGTATGAATTGGCATATAGATTTTAGCTGGAATAGCGCGTTTTGCTGCTGCGAGAGCGACACCTTGTGCGTGGTTGCCAGCAGAAGCAGCAAGAACACCGCGCTTTGCGTCGTCTTCACTCATGCTGCCAATTTTAAAAATGGCCCCGCGTGCTTTAAAGGCACCTGTCTTCTGCTGGTTCTCCATCTTCAGATATACGTTCCTGCCCATCATTTTGTCCAATGAAGTGGATGTCCTGATTGGCGTGTGATGTACCAAATCCTTCAAATAAGCTGTTGCTGCTTGTATCTTTTTCTGACTTAAGCAATCCCCAATGCCTTCACACTCCTTTAATGTGTTTGTTCAAATTGTGTTATCTGATCAGCATAACTTAACGTAATGCCGATCTCGTCTAGTCCATTTAAAAGCATATGTTTATTATAGGCAGGAATGTCAAAGCCTGCCTCAAAACCTAGCTTATCATATACTTTCTGTTTTTCCAGGTCTATTGTCAGGGTATAAGCATTCTTTTCTGCCTGATCGAGCAAATAGTCTACTTGTTCCTCGGAAAGACGGATTGCAAGTATCCCGTTTTTAGTTGTATTGTTGTAGAAGATATCGGCAAAACTCGGCGCAATGATCACTTTGAAACCATAGTCCAAAAGAGCCCAAGGAGCATGCTCGCGTGATGAGCCGCAGCCAAAGTTGTCACCGCCGACCAAAACAGATGCACCTTCATATTTCGGCTGATTCAAGGAGAAGTCTGTACGCGGCTTGTCATTTTCATCGAAACGCCAGTTATAAAAGAGAAATTGCCCGAAACCTGCTCGTTCAATGCGCTTTAAAAATTGCTTTGGTATGATCTGGTCAGTGTCGACGTTACGTTTTGGCAACGGGTAGACAAGACCATTATGCGTTTTGATAGGTTCCATTTTCTATCCTCCTTACACAGTTGGTGCGACTACCTGCCGGACATCGACAAATCGCCCCTCGATTGCTGCCGCCGCAGCCATTTCCGGGCTGGCCAAATGTGTGCGAGCTCCAGCTCCTTGACGCCCCTCGAAATTTCGATTCGACGTTGAAGCACAGCGTTCGCCTGCTGGCACGACATCTTCATTCATTGCCAGGCACATACTGCAGCCAGCATCACGCCACTCGAATCCTGCATCTTGGAAAATTTGGTCCAAGCCTTCTTGTTCTGCCTGCATCTTGACTGTGAAAGAGCCGGGAACGACCATCGCACGGACAGAAGGGTGGACCTTCCTTCCTTTGATGACACTTGCAGCTTTACGCAGGTCTGTAATCCGCGAATTCGTACAGGAGCCGATGAATACATGCTGGATCTCAATGGAAGTCAGCTGTTGGTTTGCCTCCAAGCCCATATAAGCAAGGGCCTGTTCGACAGAAGCTCTTTCATCCCTATCCTCGATAAGTGCCGGGTCTGGTACGCTTGCAGATATCGGCAGACACATACCAGGGTTTGTTCCCCATGTCACTTGCGGTTCTATTTCTGATGCATCCAAATATACGGTATGGTCATAAACAGCGCCGTCGTCAGTAGCAAGGTTTCTCCACTCAGAGACAGCAGCATCAAAATCAGAACCTTCAGGTGCATATCTTCTGCCGCGCAAGTATTCGAACGTCGTCTCATCCGGGCTGATCAGGCCGGCTCTGGCACCAGCTTCTATGGACATGTTACAAACGGTCATCCGTTCCTCCATTGATAACTCTTGGATAGCTTTGCCGGTATATTCCAGCACATAGCCGGTTCCGAATTTGACGCCGAATTTACCAATGATGGCCAGGATCAAGTCTTTCGCAGTCACGCCTGTTCCTAATGATCCTTCAATATGCACATTAAGCGTCTTTGGTTTGTTTTGCCAAAGTGTCTGAGTAGCAAGCACATGTTCTACTTCACTCGTCCCGATTCCGAATGCCAGAGCACCGAATGCACCGTGGGTGGAAGTATGACTGTCGCCGCATACTATTGTTTTACCAGGCTGCGTCAGCCCGAGCTGCGGGCCAATGACATGCACGATACCTTGATCAGGATGGTCAATGTCAGCTAGGCGGATTCCAAATTCGGCACAATTCGTACGCAGCGTTTCCATTTGTTTTCGTGCAACTTCATCACGAATCAGCGGACGGTGGATTGTCGGTACATTGTGATCAACTGTGGCATAGGTGCGTTCTGGCTGCCGTACTTTGCGACCTGCCAGGCGCAGACCTTCAAAAGCCTGCGGGGATGTTACCTCGTGCACAAGGTGCAAATCAATATACAAAAGATCCGGCTTATCCGTTTCCTGTACAACAGTGTGCTTTTCCCAGATTTTTTCGATAATCGTCTTTGGTTGCTTCATTGTTCTCAGGTCCTTTCTTAAGAACTCACTTTTGCTGTCGTCAGCTGTTCGATGACAAGAGAAGTCATTTCTTTCGTACCGACGATTTTCTCTGGATCCACCTGCATATCGGTTGTTCCGTATCCGTTTTGCAGTACATTATCTACAGCTGCTTCCACAGCGTCGGATTCTCTTTCCATTCCGAATGAATACCGAAGCAGCATGGCTGCTGAAAGAATCGCTCCAAGCGGATTGGCAATATCCTTGCCGGCTATATCCGGAGCGGAGCCATGCACTGGCTCATACAAACCGAGCTGATCCTCACGCAGGCTGGCAGAAGGGAGGAGGCCCAGAGACCCGGTAAGCACGGATGCTTCATCGCTCAGGATATCGCCGAATAGGTTCTCAGTGACAATAACATCGAAATAGGTTGGGTTTGTAATGAGTTTCATAGCAGTAGAATCCACGAGCATATGCTCAACCGTTACTTCCGGATAGTCCTTTCTCTTTTCATCAACGATTTCACGCCATAGTTTGCTGGATTCGAGTACATTTGCTTTATCGACGGAGGCTAGACGCTTATTCCGGAGCATTGCGCTCTGGAAACCTGTATCGACAATCCGTTCGATTTCGCTTTTTTCATAATGCAAGGTGTCGACAACGATTTGACCACCTTCACGGCGTTCGCTTGGTAGCCCGAAATAAAGTCCTCCGGTCAGCTCCCTTACAATCAATAAATCGCTGCCTTCAACGATTTCCTGCTTGAGCGGAGAACTAGCAAGCAGGGAAGGAAAGGTTTTGACGGGACGAAGGTTTGCAAATAGACCCAGACCCTTGCGCAGCTGGAGCAGCCCTTTTTCGGGCCGCAGATGAGGAGGCTGCTGATCCCATTTTGGTCCTCCTACAGCACCAAGTAAAATGGCATCTGATTCTTTACAAGCTTGAAGGGTGTCTGCTGGCAGCGGTTCCCCGAATACATCTATGGCTGCACCGCCAATCGTTTTACTTGTGAAACTGAAGTTGTGGGAAAAGATGTCGGCCACTTGCTGCAGGACGGAAGCCGCAGCTTCTGTCACAGCAGGACCAATTCCATCTCCCGGAAGCAGTACGATGTTTTTATGCATAGTTAACACTCTCCAGGTCAGGGTTTAAATTAATGCTTGAACCTTTTTCATAGTTGCGGCACGCAAAGCGCGGTTCACGCCGTTGACAAAGGCATGGCTTGACGCCTTCAGCACATCATTCGCCGTGCCGCGGCCGGTAAAGGGATCACCGTCCACTTGAAGCTGTACATGTACTTCAGCGAGAGCATCTTCGCCTTTTCCGACAGAATGAATGCGGTAGTCAGTAAGTGTTACTTTTTCATCGATCAAAGCAGCCAATGTATTATAAATAGCCTCGACTGTTCCATGACCGGTCCGGGCGGTTTCCTTGATGCCATGATCCGGAGTCTGCAGGGCAATTGTTGCAGTGGGCAGATTTTGCGGACCCATTGTTACTTGAAGGGCTTTCACTTCATACGTTTTCACTGGATCATGCTTTGTCTGGACATCTAGTGCAATGGTAAAGAGATCATCATCCGTGATTTCTTTCTTTTTATCTGTCAGGCGCTTGAAGCGGTCGAATGCTTCCTGCAGCTGTGTTTCAGATAGTGTGAAACCAAGTTCTGCGATTCTAGTATTGAAAGCATGTCGTCCGGAATGCTTTCCAAGTACTAGATTGGTAGCATTCATCCCGACTAGTGCCGGCGTAATGATTTCATAGGTTTCTGCATGCTTCAGCATTCCGTCTTGGTGGATGCCAGATTCATGAGCAAAGGCGTGATCGCCGACGATTGCTTTGTTTCCTGGCACCGTCATGCCCGTCAATTTGCTGATGAGGCTGCTCGTTCGTTTGATTTCATGCAGAATGAGGCGGGAGGAGTGCTCATACGCATCCTTACGAATGTGAAGGGCAACCGCGACTTCCTCTAGGGCAGCATTTCCTGCACGTTCTCCAATGCCATTAACCGTTCCTTCAATTTGAGTTGCGCCGTTTTCGATAGCAGCAATGCTATTGGCTACAGCCATTCCCAAATCATCATGGCAGTGTGCGGATAGATCTGCTTTTTCGATATTCGGAACGTGCTCCTTCATATAAGCAAACATTCTGCCGTACTCGGCAGGTGTCGCATAACCGACAGTATCAGGCAAGTTTACAACCGTCGCACCAGCATCTATGACAGCCTCAACAACTTCGGCAAGGTAGGGAAGTTCAGATCTGGAAGCATCTTCTGCAGAAAATTGGACAATCGGGAACCGTTCCTTCGCATAAGTAACCATCTCAACAGCTGTTCGAAGCACTTCCTCAGGTGTTTTCTTCAGCTTGTATTCCATATGGATAGGGGAGGTGGCCAAGAATACATGAATTCTTGGCTGCTCTGCACCCTTCAATGCTTCCCAGGCGGTATCAATATCGCTTTTCTTTGCCCGGGCCAATGCTGTGACAGCGGTAGTTTTAATGGTCTTGGCAATTTCCTGTACAGCGAGGAAATCACCCTCGGAGGAAGCGGGGAAGCCCGCTTCCAATACATCCATTCCGAGGCGTTCCAGCTGTCGGGCAATTTCAACCTTTTCCAGTTTGTTTAGATTGACTCCCGGTGTCTGTTCGCCGTCTCGCAGTGTTGTATCAAAAAATTTTATTTGAGCCATGGACAATCACTTCCTCAGCGGATTGATTTTTCTTGCCTTGTTTGACGAATGGCATCAATTCGCGGAGTTCGCGCCCAATTGTTTCGATTTGGTGATTTGTTTCTCTGGCATTGATTGCATTGAATTGTGGTCGGTTGGCCTGGTTCTCCAAGATCCACCCTTTCGCGAATGTACCGTTTTGGATATCGTCCAGCACTTCTTTCATACGAGCTTTTGTTTCATCATTGACAACTCGCGGACCAGAAACGAAATCACCCCATTGAGCTGTATCAGAGATGCTGTAACGCATTCCCTCCAGACCATCCTCGTACATAAGATCGACGATCAGTTTCAACTCATGCAGACACTCAAAGTAGGCAACTTCTGGTTGATAACCAGCTTCTGTCAATGTTTCAAAGCCAGCTTTGACAAGGCTTGTAAGTCCGCCGCAAAGGACTGCCTGCTCACCGAACAAATCTGTCTCCGTTTCTTCCTGGAATGTTGTTTCCAAAATTCCAGCACGACCTGCTCCGATACCTTTCGCATATGCCAATGCGATTTCTTTTGCAGTTCCGCTGACATCTTGGTAGATACCGAATAGGGCAGGAACGCCAGCGCCTTCTGTGTACGTACGGCGGACAAGATGACCCGGGCCTTTCGGTGCAACAAGAAATACGTCCACATTGGATGGAGGTGCGATTTGGTTGAAGTGAACGTTGAAACCATGTGCAAATACAAGGGCATTTCCAGTTTCCAGATTCTGCTCGATGCTTTCTTTATAGATAGCAGGCTGCAGCTCATCCGGAACAAGCATCATGATGATATCCGCTGCTTGAGCTGCTTCAAAAGCAGAACGCACATCATGTCCGTCTTCGACTGCTTGATCCCATGATTTACCTTGCCTTACTCCGACAACAACATCAAATCCGCTTTCTTTCAAGTTTTGCGCGTGAGCATGGCCTTGAGAGCCATAACCGATTACTGCGATTTTCTTTCCTTTTAATACCTCTTCTTGAATGTCATTGTGATAGATAACTTTTGCCATGATCTCGTCATTCCTCTCCATTTTTAATTGGTTATAAGTGAATACGTGTTTCCATCCGCAGCTTGCGGCTGATGCCCACGTAGGAAGGCCGTTACACCAGTTCTCGTTAATTCCTTGATTCCATAAGGCCGGACAAGCTCGAGGAAGGCCTCGATTTTATCCGAATCACCGGTTACCTGAACAATCATGCTGTCCTTGCTGATATCAACTGCGCTGGCACGGAAAGGAGCAATGATACTTTGCAGCTCATTCCGGCTGGCAGGGGGGCAGACGACTTTTACGAGTGCCAGCTCCCTAGCAACTATGGCGTGATCGGTAATATCGGCTACTTTCAGTACGTCAATCTGCTTATGAAGCTGCTTTGTGAGCTGTTCCAGCTTCTGCATGTCTTCTACTTCAACGACGAAGGTCATACGGCTGATTTGCTCCACCTCAGTTTTGCCTACTGAAATACTATCGATATTGAATTGTCTTTTCTGCATCAAACCTGTTATCCGGTTCAGCACACCGCTCCTATTCTGAACGGTTGCCGTAATGATTCGCTTCATCGACTCACTCCAATCATTTCATGCAGTCCTTTTCCTGGTGCAATCATCGGGAACACATTCTCCTGACGCAGCACACGACAGTCAATTACAACTGGTTCGTCGGATTGAAGCAGGGAAGGAAGCTCTGCCACTAACTGCTCTTGTGTTTCCAAGCGGACTCCTTTTATGCTGTAGCTATCAGCCAACTTGATGAAATCCGGCTGGATATCCAGCAGCGACTCGGAATAACGCTCTTGGTAAAAGAATTCCTGCCACTGCCTGACCATGCCGAGACTTTGGTTGTTGACTATCAGTATCTTCACCGGCAGTTTTCGCTCTTGCAGGACGGAAAGCTCCTGCATGGTCATCTGGAATCCGCCATCCCCGACTACGCTGATGACTGTACTGTCGGGACTTGCCAGCTGGGCCCCGATTGCAGCAGGGAAGCCGAATCCCATCGTGCCGAGTCCGCCAGAGGTCACCCAGCGATTGGGCTGGTCAAAACTGTAATATTGTGCGGCCCACATTTGATGCTGCCCGACATCGGTCGTGACGATGGCATTTCCTTTCGTTGCTTTATGAACGGCCTGCATGACCCATTGCGGAATGAGATCCTGTGCAGGGTTGTTGAACCATAGCGGATAATCTTCTTTGTACTGCTGCAGATGATTTCTCCATGTCTGGATGTCTGGAATATCTGCTTCTGCTTTTTGAAGTTCTTCCAGTGCAGCCTTGGCATCAGACACGACAGGAATGCTGGTAGGTATGATTTTCCCGATTTCTGCCGGATCGATATCGATATGTGCGATTGTTGCTTGCGGGGCAAAATGCGCCAGGTTGCCTGTAAGGCGATCATCGAATCTGGCACCTACATTAATTAGCAAATCGCATTCATATAGGGCACGGTTGGCTGCGTATGTCCCGTGCATGCCTGCCATACCAAGAAATTCCGGTTCACTGGCTGGAAAGGCACCTAGTCCAAGCAGGGTAGATGTGACAGGCAGCTGGAAACGCTTTGCGAATGCTAAGACTTCTTTCGACGCTTTTGCATGCAGGATACCTGCTCCTGTCAGCAAAATAGGGCGTTTCGCAGTCGATATGGCATGGATAAGCTTTTTGATTTGATTGTTATTTGGCTTCAATGTCGGTTGATAACCTGGAAGGTGAATAGGTTCCTCAGCAGCAGCTCTTTGGTAAACCTCACCCGAGATGTCCTTTGGAATATCGATTACTACAGGTCCTGGCCGTCCAGTTGTGGCGATATAAAACGCTTCTTTAATAATGCGCGGCATATCTTCCTGCCTTTGGACTTGGTAGTTGTGCTTTGTGATAGGAGTGGTGATTCCCATCACATCTGATTCTTGGAAAGCATCTGTTCCGATGACACTTCTGCCTACTTGGCCGGTGAATACGACAAGCGGCAGGGAATCCATCATTGCATCGGCAATTCCAGTTATAAGGTTTGTCGCACCAGGTCCAGAAGTCGCAATCACAACCCCGGGCTTTCCGGAAACACGTGCATAGCCTTCTGCGGCATGTATTGCTCCTTGTTCATGTCGAGTCAAGATGTGCTGGAACTGAGGTTCTGCGCGATACAAGGCATCATAGATCGGGAGTACAGCTCCCCCTGGATAGCCGAAAATAGTATCAACACCTGCTGCTTGCAGTGCCTCTACAAATAAATCAGCACCCGTTTTTGGAACTTCGGCAGCAGGATTTCTTTCTTGTACGGCTTGAGCCTTCACCTTCATGGTTATATCCCTCCAATAGATTTTGATATATAAAAAAAGCCTTTTTTCTCCATTCAAGCAATCTTGCAAGAAATGGGGAAAAAAGACTTTGCTTTTCTCGGTACCACCCAAGTTCACAGCTTCCTTACGGTAAACTGCCTCATGGAGCTGCATTTGCCAGCTCCGTTTTGGTAACAGGTGCTGTACACCTGGCTCAGCCTACTGTAATTCAGCTTCGCACTCAGGGAAGAGAGATGACGGATTATATTGCCAGGCTTCCAGCGCCCCTGGCTCTCTGTGAATATAATGCTTCCGTCTCTATGGTCCCGTCTTCGTTTTGGTTATATTTTCATGACCCCGCCAGTGTTAGCTGAGGTTACGAGCTTTGCATATTTTGCTAAGTAACCAGACTTGATTTTAGGTTCGGGCTGTTTCCAATTCTGTCGGCGTGTCTCCAGAACATCTTCATCCACAAGCAATTCAATGCTGCGTGCTTCCAGATCGATCAAAATTGGATCACCATTCTCAACAAATGCTATTGGTCCGCCTTCAGCTGCCTCCGGAGAAATATGACCGGCAGAAATGCCTCGGGTCGCACCTGAGAAACGGCCATCTGTTATCAAAGCGACTTCTTTAGCTAGACCGCGTCCCGCAATAGCAGAAGTAGGGGAGAGCATCTCGGGCATCCCTGGTCCGCCTTTTGGACCTTCATAACGGATGACGACGACATGTCCTGCCTGCACGGTTCCGTTCGTGATGCCTTCCTGTGCCTCATCCTGTGAGTCAAAGACAATTGCCTCACCGAGGAATTTCTTGATGGAAGGATCAACAGCTCCGACTTTTATGACACTGCCGTCGGGTGCAAGGTTACCGTACAGAATACTCAACCCGCCAACTGGACTGTAGGGATTATCCAATGGACGAATAACCTCTTTATTTAAGATCTCGTAGTCTTCCACATTCTCAGCTATTGTCTTACCAGTGATGGTAATACGCTCCTTATGAAGAAGGCCATCGATCTTGCATAACTCATTGATGATTGCACTGACTCCTCCGGCTAGGTGGACGTCATGCATGGAATAATCTGAAGCTGGACTGATTTTGGAAAGGTAAGGAACCTTCTCTGCAATCTTATTTATGTCTGCCAGATCATAATCAATGCCGGCTTCATGAGCGATGGCGATTGTATGAAGAACTGTATTCGTTGAACCGCCCATAGCCATATCCAAAGCGAAGGCATTATCAAAGGTTTCCTTTGTCATAATGTCCCGCGGACGGATATCCTCTTTAACAAGCCGGATCAGGTGTCTGGCAGCTTCATAGATCAGTTCATGCCGTTCGTCGGATGTGGCTAGCAGTGTTCCGTTTCCAGGAACGGTCATACCGAGCATCTCCATTAGGCTGTTCATAGAGTTTGCTGTGAACATACCGGAGCAGGATCCGCAAGTCGGACAAGCAAGCTGCTCGATTGTTGCTAATTCCTGTTCGGTCATCGTACCGTTTTGCACGGCACCTACACCTTCGAACATGGATACGAGATTCAATGGTTTCCCTTCTGGACTTACACCAGCTTCCATTGGACCTCCGGAAACAAAGACAGAAGGGACATTCGTCCTTGCTGATGCCATCAGCATACCCGGTGTGATTTTATCGCAATTCGGTATATAGAAGACGCCGTCGAACCAATGCGCCTGTATAACAGTTTCTGCACTATCTGCAATGATCTCCCTGCTCGGTAAGCTGTAACGCATTCCGATATGGCCCATTGCGATGCCATCATCTACACCAATCGTATTGAATTCGAAGGGGATACCGCCTGCTTGGCGAATAGCGTCTTTTACTACTTCAGCGAATTTGTTTAGATGCATGTGTCCTGGAATGATATCGATGTAAGAGTTGCAAACACCGATGAACGGTTTTCCTAAGTCAGACGTTTTAACACCGGTCGCATGCAGCAAACTGCGGTGCGGAGCGCGGTCAATCCCTGTTTTGATCATGTCACTACGCATTGGATCAAAACACCTCCCAGTTGCAAAAGTTCTTTTTCTCTTTACATGTTGGATGCTCATAGATTGATTGAATTGAATAATTTGAAAATTCATTTATTTGATTAATTGTCAGTTATCATAACGCCTAACACAAGCTAGGTCAACAGCTTATTGGATAAATTTTCAGATTCTTTAAATCATTCAAACTACTTGTAAGCGCTACCAATACAGTGGTGCAAGGGTTGTTGTCAGATAATCTGGCAGAAAACTTTTTTATAGCTCTTGATTTAATGAAAAGAGCGGACTTGTACAATTTTGGAAAACTTATAGGAATATAGGTCAAACAAGGGTTCATGTAGCTTTTGGTTTGAATAGTTATAGGAGAGAAATTATGTGGATTGGAATTCTTTTATTATTTGAAGGAGGCAGAATTAAACGATGCCTGACCAGAACATCGTAAGGAATGGCGGATTCGAATCTGGCAGTCTTGTACCATGGGTTTCATCTTTTGCATCAATCACTCAGCAATATACGCATAGCGGCAACTATGCAGCAAGGCTGGATGGTGGTCAAAAGACTGCGTTCATAGCGCAATACGTGTCACCTGTTATAGCAGGCTATAGTTATAATCTGTCAGTTTACTTGGCGAGGGAAAGTGAACAGCTTGCACCGACAGTACAGATACAAATAATCTTTCTAACGGGAAACTTCCAAACAGTGGGGAGAGGATTGCTGCTGGATATACCTTCAGATAACATACCTATAGCTCCACAGGGAGGTTGGAGAGAAGTTACTGGTATCTCCGTCACAGCACCTCAAGGAACAGCACAAATTTTCTTGTTGATTAATACACTTCCGGGTCCTGCTATAGGCAACATCCTCGTAGATGACGTTACACTGTCAATTTATAGAGGCGGAATTGGTATTACTGGAGCAACAGGACCTACAGGACCAACAGGGGTTACGGGTAATACTGGTGTGACCGGTGCTACTGGAATCACAGGCATTACTGGGGGAACTGGACCAACCGGACCCACTGGAGTAACAGGAGTAACAGGAGTAACAGGATCGACAGGGATCACTGGAGTAACAGGAGAAACTGGATCGACAGGGCTTACCGGGGTAACGGGAGAAACCGGCTCAACAGGACTTACCGGAGTAACAGGGGAAACTGGCGCGACCGGACTCACTGGGGTAACAGGAGAAACCGGACCAATCGGACTTACGGGAGTAACAGGCGAGACTGGATCAACGGGACTTACTGGAGTGACAGGAGAAACCGGAGCTACGGGGATAACTGGAGTAACAGGGATCACCGGAGTCACTGGAGAAACCGGAGCAACAGGAATCACTGGGGTAACAGGAGAAACCGGATCAACAGGGCTTACCGGAGAAACCGGATCAACAGGGCTTACCGGAGAAACCGGATCAACAGGGCTTACCGGAGAAACCGGCGAGACTGGGGCAACAGGGATCACCGGAGTAACGGGAGAAACCGGCTCGACAGGAATCACCGGAGTAACGGGAGAAACCGGCTCGACAGGAATCACTGGGGTAACAGGGGAAACCGGATCAACAGGGCTTACCGGAGTGACGGGAGAAACTGGATCAACAGGAATTACTGGGGTAACGGGAGAAACTGGATCTACAGGAATCACTGGAGTTACCGGGGCAACCGGCTCTACAGGAATCACTGGAGTTACCGGGGCAACCGGATCAACAGGAGTTACAGGAGAGACTGGAGCAACGGGAGTTACTGGAGTAACAGGGGAAACAGGATCAACAGGACTTACTGGAGTAACGGGAGAGACTGGATCAACGGGACTTACTGGAGTGACAGGAGAAACCGGAGCTACAGGGATAACTGGAGTAACAGGAGAAACCGGCTCGACAGGAATCACTGGGATAACAGGAGAAACCGGCTCGACAGGGATTACCGGAGTAACGGGAGAAACCGGCTCGACAGGAATCACTGGGGTAACAGGGGAAACCGGGGAAACCGGATCAACAGGGCTTACCGGAGTAACGGGAGAAACTGGATCAACAGGAATCACTGGAGTAACGGGAGAAACAGGACCGACAGGGCTCACCGGAGTAACGGGAGAAACCGGCTCGACAGGAATCACTGGAGTAACGGGAGAAACCGGAGCTACGGGGATAACTGGAGTAACAGGAGAAACTGGATCAACAGGAATTACTGGAGTAACGGGAGAAACCGGATCGACAGGAATTACTGGAGTAACGGGAGAAACCGGATCCACAGGATTTACTGGAGTAACGGGAGAAACCGGATCCACAGGACTTACCGGAGTAACAGGAGAAACTGGATCCACAGGACTTACCGGAGTAACAGGAGAAACCGGAGCAACAGGGCTTACCGGAGTAACAGGAGAAACCGGAGCAACAGGGCTTACCGGAGTAACGGGAGAAACCGGAGCAACAGGACTTACTGGAGTAACGGGAGAAACAGGATCAACAGGATTTACTGGAGTAACGGGATCAACAGGATCTACTGGAGTTACCGGAGAAACCGGACCGACAGGGCTCACCGGAGTTACGGGAGAAACAGGATCGACAGGGCTCACCGGAGTAACGGGAGAAACCGGGTCCACAGGCATCACTGGAGTAACAGGAGAAACCGGGTCCACAGGAATCACTGGAGTAACAGGAGAAACCGGTTTAACAGGACCTACTGGAGTAACGGGATCAACAGGATCAACAGGGCTTACCGGAGTAACAGGAGAAACCGGGTCCACAGGCATCACTGGAGTAACAGGAGAAACTGGATCGACAGGGCTTACCGGAGTAACGGGAGAAACTGGATCCACAGGACTTACTGGTGTAACGGGAGAAACTGGATCAACAGGACTTACTGGAGTAACGGGAGAAACCGGGTCCACAGGAATCACTGGAGTAACGGGAGAAACCGGATCGACAGGGCTTACCGGAGTAACGGGAGAAACCGGATCGACAGGACTTACTGGAGTAACGGGAGAAACCGGGTCCACAGGAATCACTGGAGTAACAGGAGAAACCGGATCAACAGGACTTACTGGAGTAACGGGAGAAACCGGAGCCACAGGATCCACAGGATCTACTGGAGTTACCGGAGAAACCGGACCGACAGGGCTCACCGGAGTAACGGGAGAAACGGGATCGACAGGAATCACTGGGGCAACGGGAGAAACTGGATCCACAGGACCTGCAGGAATTACCGGTCCAACGGGAGTAGAAGGAGCGACAGGAACAACAGGACCTGCAGGAATTACCGGCCCAACGGGAGCAGCAGGAGAAACTGGAATAACAGGACCTGCAGGAATTACTGGTCCAACGGGAGCAGCAGGAGAAACTGGAACAACAGGACCTGCAGGAATTACCGGTCCAACGGGAGCAGCAGGAGCGACAGGAACAACAGGACCTGCAGGAAT
>NZ_JBISEQ010000004.1:0-359734 GCF_044383785.1 Terribacillus sp. JSM ZJ617
GTTAGAGCTGACGTTGATCTTGCGATCATGTCGTTTAGTTCGTAATTGGTTGTTTTGTTCAGTTTTCAAAGATCAATATGGTGGGCCTAAGTGGACTCGAACCACCGACCTCACGCTTATCAGGCGTGCGCTCTAACCAGCTGAGCTATAGGCCCATATCGTTTGTTTGAAATAGTGGAGCGGGTGAAGGGAATCGAACCCTCGACATCAGCTTGGAAGGCTGAGGTTTTACCACTAAACTACACCCGCATATTTAAATGTTTCATTCGGCTGGATGGAACTACTGGTCGGGAAGACAGGATTTGAACCTGCGACCCCTTGGTCCCAAACCAAGTGCTCTACCAAGCTGAGCTACTTCCCGGAGAAATAATGGCGCGCCCGAGAGGAGTCGAACCCCTAACCTTTTGATCCGTAGTCAAACGCTCTATCCAATTGAGCTACGGGCGCTTATTAAGAACAACTTTTGTATTGTATCATTTAACTCATAACTTGTCAACACTTTTTTTGGTGCGGCCGAGAGGACTTGAACCTCCACGGGTTATTCACCCACTAGGCCCTCAACCTAGCGCGTCTGCCATTCCGCCACGACCGCTTAAAGTCAAAAGAAAAATGCTGTCTGTGTTTCACAGCATCGGCAGATCTATATGATCACCCACACTTTAAACAGATGAGCCATGAAGGACTCGAACCTTCGACCCTCTGATTAAAAGTCAGATGCTCTACCAACTGAGCTAATGGCTCACAACAAAAAAAGTAAGCTGGGCTAGCTGGATTCGAACCAACGATCACGGGACCAAAACCCGTTGCCTTACCGCTTGGCTATAGCCCAATAAATGGCGGTCCGGACGGGACTCGAACCCGCGACCTCCTGCGTGACAGGCAGGCATTCTAACCAACTGAACTACCGGACCGAGCCTTTAAAGACTCGTTATGAAAAACGATGACCCGTACGGGATTCGAACCCGTGTTACCGCCGTGAAAGGGCGGTGTCTTAACCGCTTGACCAACGGGCCATTTGAGATGGCGGAGAAGGAGGGATTTGAACCCTCGCGCCGCTTACACGACCTACACCCTTAGCAGGGGCGCCTCTTCAGCCACTTGAGTACTTCTCCATTGGCTCCACAGGCAGGATTCGAACCTGCGACCGATCGGTTAACAGCCGATAGCTCTACCACTGAGCTACTGTGGAATAGTTTTAATCACTTTGTTAGCGACCTTATGTATCTTACAACATCTTTCGCTGTGTGTCAACCACTTTCGTGATTTTTTCTTGCACCGTTCGTCGACGGCTTAATAAATTTATCATGGATTACGGAACACGTCAACACTTTTCTTGAAAGTTTTTGTCCTTTCTTGTTTTATTTCTCCAGTAACTCAGTATTCTCTAGCTTTTTCAGCGTCCCTCCGCATTTACCGCAACCATATTTACGCGTATTCACTGTCTTTCTTCGCTTATACACATGCTTGCATTTCGTACATCTGTAATATAAAAGCTTCTTTTCCTTAACAGACGGAAGCATATTACAAAAGCGTGGTGACTTCGTCTGCCGAAGGAGCTCGCGGAATTCTGGATCCCTATGACCGTACCCCTTCCCTTCTATATGAAGATGGTAATGACATAGTTCGTGTTTGATAATTCCAATTGTCTCTTCCTGCCCAAGCTCCTGCAAATACTTCGGATTAATCTCGATTATCCGTTTACCCGGCAGGTACCTGCCTCCAGTCGTTCGCAGCCTATTGTTATACCTTGCTGTATCGACAAATGGCCGATTGAACCATGCGACGGAAATCTCTTCGACGATTTGCTGCAGATTATCCATTGTTATTTCTCTCATTAACGCAGGCACCTCCCGTTTCTGTTATGCATATGATACTGCAGACATTCATTTTTTCCGACATCCATAGGCTGCAGGAGGTAAAAGAATGCCTAATTGGTTGAAAAATCAACTTTCACAAGCTTTCCTTACTAAAAACGTGAACCAATTGAAGGTTTTGAATCAATGCTGGTTCTTTTATAAACGGAAACAGCAGTCCAACGGCGGCTAAAGCCCCTGTCCCACGAGGGGAGAGGGGCTTTTTCGCTGTTATTGTTACTTCACCATTGTAAGTGCAATTCGCTGTTTGTCAATATCTACTCTATCTACCCAAACAGTGACTACATCTCCTACCGATGCAATATCCATCGGATGCTTCACAAACTTATTAGACATTTTGGATATATGGACAAGTCCATCTTGCTTAACCCCTATGTCGACGAACACACCAAAATCAACGACATTTCGGACAGTCCCTTGCAGCTCCATCCCTTCTTTAAGATCTTCCATTGCCAATACATCCTGCTTCAATAATGGTTGATCAAAATCATCACGCGGATCTCTTCCTGGTTGATTAAGGGCTTGTACGATATCCCGGAGAGTAAGATCACCGATGCCCAATTCTGCAGCAATCACGGCTATATCAAGATCTGCAAGCTTCTCACGCAGTTTATCTGTCCCTATATCCACTACATCCGCACCAAGCCGCTTCAGAAGCTGCTTTGTGGCAGCATAACTCTCTGGATGGATCGGCGTTCTATCAAGCGGCTCCTCGCCGTCCAGGACACGCAGAAATCCGATACTCTGTTCATATGTCTTGCTGCCGAGCCTAGGAATAGACTTAAGCTGCTTACGCGAAGAAAACTTACCAATTTCATTCCGCTGCTTCACGACATTCGCTGCCACCGTCTTACTAAATCCAGATACATACTGCAGCAAGGATTCAGAAGCTGTGTTTACATTGACACCTACCTGGTTTACCGCAGTCTCCACAACAAAACCTAGGGAATCATTCAATCTTTTTTGTCCCACATCATGCTGGTACTGTCCAACACCAATCGATTTTGGATCGATTTTGACTAGTTCTGCTAATGGATCCTGAACTCTGCGACCGATGGAAATAGCACTTCGTTCTTCTACTTGCAGTTCCGGAAATTCTTTTCTCGCTAATTCTGATGCAGAATAAACACTTGCACCCGCTTCATTCACGATTATATAAGCGACGTTGCTTTCCGTCTGTTTTATTACATCTGCAATGAATTGTTCTGTTTCCCGTGATGCAGTTCCGTTACCAATTGCAATCAGTTCTACATCATACTTATTCAATAATGCCTCAACGACTTTACCAGCTCCTTTGATATCATGACGCGGTGCAGTAGGATAGATGACATTTTTTTCGAGCAATTTTCCCGTCTCATCTATTACTGCCAGCTTACAGCCCGTGCGAAAAGCCGGATCCACACCTAATACAACCCGGCCCTTCAATGGCGGCTGGAGAAGAAGGTTTTTCAAGTTCTCCGAGAAGATTTTAATTGCTTGCTCTTCCGCTTTCTCTGACAGCATGGAGCGAATTTCCCGTTCGACGGATGGCTGGATGAGACGCTTATAGCTGTCCTCTATGACTGTCTGCAAGATAGATGCCACATCAGCAGCAGTTCTTTGCTTGATGACTTTCCGTTTAAGATAACCTAGAATGACATCTGCAGGAGGCTCAACAGTTACCCGCAGTATGCCTTCTTTCTCACCGCGGTTGACAGCTAATATCCGATGGGACGCCATCTGACGAATTGGCTCCTGATACTCATAATACATTTCGTATACGCCTTTTTCATCGTCTTCTGCCTTTTTTACTTTCGTTAACAGCACACCTTGCTTCTCTGTCTTTTCTCGGATATAGTCCCGGAAAGCAGCTTGCTCACTGATCCATTCGGCTACTATGTCACTTGCACCTTGCAGCACTTCTTCAACCGTCTGCAGTTCTTTCTCAGGGTCGATATATGCTTTGGCTTCTTTTTCAAGGTGCTGGATTGTTTGCTCATACAACCCCTTGGCTAGAGGCTCCAAGCCTTTTTCTTTAGCGATTGTAGCTTTTGTGCGCCGCTTTTGCTTATAGGGGCGATACAAGTCTTCGATACGCTGCAGCTGCATAGCTGCCAGAATATCACGCTTCAGTTCTTCTGTCAGTTTGCCTTGTTCTTCAATCAAGCGGATTACTTCTGTCTTCCGCTGATGGAGCTGCTGAGCATACTCCCATTTATCTTGAATCTCTTTGATTTCAACTTCATCAAGAGCGCCAGTCTGCTCTTTCCGATAACGCGCAATAAACGGTACTGTATTGCCCTCTTCCAGCAAATTGATGACCTGCTTAATAGATGATTGCTTAATTGATGTTTCTTTTTCGACCCATTGGATGAGTCTGGCTTGAATGGTTGCTTCCAATTTTCTTCCTCCTGACTGCTTCTATGTCCATTGTAGCAGAATTGGCGGACAGATAAAAAAAGGATCAGCACCTGAGTCAGGTACCGATCCTATTCCGTGTATTTCATAGCTATCATAGTAATATCATCTTTATGCGGCTTTTGTTTGGAAAGAGCGAACATATCCCGTATCTTGCGTACGTCCTTTTCTTTGAAAAGGTCTTGTGTAAGCTCGTTATCAGACACCCCATCAGAGAACATGACGAATATCATGTCATCCTGTAGAATCCCTCGGGAAATTTTATATTTCCGCGGATACCCTGCAAGAAAACCCTGGCTTGGTATACAGCGTTCCCTTTTGCCGCTCGTAATCGTCATGATTCCGATATTCCCAATGCTAGTGAAGGAATACGTACCTGCCCGATAATCCACCTTTAGGATACCGAGGACAACTCCGCGTTTCCCTACCAGCACTTCGTTTGATCTCCTGATCAATTCATCGATTCCGCTGTGTACATGGTCTTGAATCACATCTACTACAACCTGTGATGACTCTTTCGCAAATTCTCCGCTTCCAAGACCATCCGCCAGGACACAGATGAATTCATGTTCCGATTCGTGATAGAAATAACTATCTCCGCAATAATAGTTGCCCTTTTTAGGCTCCTGAAACGCCGACACATCCATATGGAGATAAGTATCACTCAAAGCTGTCAGCACCTTCAGCTTGTAAGGCTTCCCGTAATTTGCGCAGGGCTCTGCGCTGCAGACGCGATACATGCATCTGAGAAATACCGAGTCTTTCTCCTGTGTCTTTTTGACTCATATTCTCAAAATAAGTGCAGCGAAGAATTTCCTGCTCCCGCTCACTAAGAATCGGCAGCACCTTTTCCAGCAGCATTCTGCGGTCAATATCTTCGTAGCCATTATCCGTCGAACCTACCAAATCAAGGATCGCTACAGTACTGCCATCTGAATCAGCTTCAATCTTTCTGTCAACAGACAATGCTTTGTAGCTTTTGCCCATTTCCATTGTCTCTAAAATGTCCTCCTCGGACACTTCCAGAAAAGCAGCAATTTCCGCCACAGTCGGGGACTTCTGATTATCAGTAGTCAGCTCGTCGATTGCTTTACGAATTTTCGGACCGAGTTCTTTGATCCGCCGCGGCACATGGACACTCCATGTCTTATCACGAATAAAACGTTTGATTTCTCCGATGATGGTCGGAATAGCAAATGATTCGAATGACTTGCCGAATTCCGGATTATACCGACGGATCGCTGCAAGCAAGCCGAGCATTCCAACTTGAACCAAATCTTCATGGATGGAACTGTTCTTAGAGTATTTCCTCGCTATGGATGTGACAAGATCTTTGTATGTGAGTACGATTTTTTCTTGGATTTCTTCATCTGTGGGATACTTTTGCAGATGATCTATCCATTTATAAACCTCATCCTCACGGTTATTGTGTGGTTGAGATTTGGTCGTCATCTAGTCCCACCCCATTTTCATGAAGGTATTTCGTCATGAGGACGATCACTCCGGAATCGCTATTGATTTCCACTTTGTCCATCAACGCGTCAATCAGGAATAAACCGAAACCGCCCTCCCTCAGCTGTTCAATGGGTTCTGCAGCTTCATATGGTCCAATATTCCGTTTCACTTGATCCAAGTTGAAACTGCCGCCATGATCCGCGACCATGACTTCGAGCCGATTTTCATAAACACCGAAACCAATTGTAACTTCGCCATCTTCATCTTTCTCATATGCATGGTTCACAGTGTTTGTTACCGCCTCGGAAATTGCAACCTTCAAATCCTCGATATCCTCGTAGGAAAAGCCCATCCGGTTTGCAACACCTGAGCTGGTCAGTCGAATTACCCCAACGTATTCTGGTTTAGCCGGTACTTTAATCTCGATAAAATCGAAAGATTCCATAATTAATAGCCACCTTGTACTGTTTTGTCAACATCGATCACATCGATCAAACCTGTAATCTCGAACAAACGGTATACACGGTCCTGCAGCTGTACGAGCTTCAATTCACTGTTGTTTTCTTTTGTCGATTTCAACCCGCTAACGAATACGCCTAATCCGGTACTGTCCATATAATTAACATGCTCCAGATTAACCTCCACTTTACTGCCCTCTTTTTCGGTAAGGGATAAAAGTGTCTCTTTCAGTTTAGGAGCTGTATACGCATCTATTTCACCAGCTAATAAAACTACTGATTTTCCTTCTTTTTCTTGTACGTCAACAGTTAAGTTCATCATGTACCTCCTAAGGGCTAGTTACCATTCCTATGTAATACCCGTTTGTCCTTTTTTTAAACATCTTTTTTGATAATTATCAATGTAAAATCATCTCGCAGGTGAAAATCCTGGAGTCTTTCAAAATGCTTATACACGCTTTCCACCAACTCCTGCGCTGAAAGATGGGAAAAGCTCTTGATAACCTCAAGCACTTCCTCACTCTCGATGAAGCGATCTCCTTGACGGCATTCCGTCACACCGTCGGTAAGCAGGATAACCATATCCCCAGCATGGATCTCCCTTTCATACTGGCGGTACTGGGCCATATCTGTCACGCCAAGAACGACACCTTTTGCCCGAATCTCTTCAAAGGTATCGTCAGCAGCATGATAATAGAAGCCTGGCTCATGTCCCGCTGATGAATAGGATATTGTGCTGGCTGCCGGATTGAAAAGTGCATAAAACATTGTAATGAACATACTTGGATCGACATTCCGTTCCACTACCCGGTTAAGGCTTTCCAGTATTTCACTCGGGTTTTTATGCTCAGACGGAAAGCTTTCCATCGCGTATTTGATCATCGACATGCATAATGCTGCCGGGATACCTTTGCCGATCACATCAGCCACCGTTATACCTACAGTACCATCTTCATGATGGATGAAGTGGTGATAGTCACCATTCATTTGATTTGCAGGTACACTGACAACTCCGATATCGAAACCTTCTACATCCGGCTTCACTGTTGACAGCAATGTATTTTGCATTCTGGCCGCTACGGAAATTTCCGATTTTATCTCCAGCTGTGTTTCACGAAGATCCTGGAATTCCTGCAATGCCAGCCCGTAAGAAATCATTACTTCCAACAGAAAGCTCATCGAGTGCTGAATGTTCTCCGGAAGATCAGGATAAATATCTTCCAGCGCATTGATATGCGTGTTGATGATCTCCTCCAGCGAGATATTATGCTGGATGGAGCGTTTACTTATCTGCTCTGCCTCGTATAAGGCAGACTCGTCTTGTGTATTGATGTATTGTTTGAGCAGTTCACGATAGTGTGACAGATCTAGCTTAAGCGCATCCACCTGGCATCAACCTCCTCTAACGAACCCATTTAACGACGCGGATTTCCGTTCCTTCGCCTGTCTTTGAAGTTATATCGAATTCATCCATCAAGCGTTTTACACCAGGAAGACCTGCGCCAAGACCTCCAGATGTGGAGAAACCATCTTCCATTACCTGACTGATATCTTTTATACCGGGACCTGTATCAATGGCAACAATGCAAATTCCGCGTGAACCGACGTTCTCCACCTCATCGAAGCAGATCTTACCGCTTCCTGCATACAGGTAGATATTGCGTGCAAGCTCTGATATAGCAGTTGCTATACGGGCCTGGTCAACAATCCCGAAGCCAAGCTTCTTCGAAAAGTCGCGGCCGAATTGTCTGGCACCGACAATGTCCCATTCTTTCTGTATATTTACACAGGTTCTGAAGTCCATTTTCACTCCTCCAGTTCCTGGCGCAATTTAATCAATCCTTGTTCTAGATCTAATGCCGTAGTTACCTCATTCAAATGAATGCCCAAATCAATTAGTGTTACTGCTACGGCTGGCTGAATGCCGGTCAGCACGACTTTTGCTCCCATCAAGTCTGACATCGTCACCACATCACCTAGTACCTTGGCGATAAAGGAATCGATAATGTCAACAGACGTCAGGTCGATAACTACCCCTGTTGCTCCGCTTTGATGAATTTTGTTGAGCAGGTCTTCCTGGAATTGAATGGCAGTCTGATCATCAAGATCAATCTGGATACTGATCAGCAAGTAATTATGCAGCTTCAATATTGGAATTCTCACGATTGTTCACTCCTATCAAGCGAATCGATCAGCTCTTCTATGGTCTGTTCTTCGCTGTTTGTTTGTACGATCATTTGATTCGTCATTTCAAGAGCCGTTGTAAATCCTTTGCGCAGAGAGCTTTTCGTCGGGAACTTACTAAGATCTATCCCAAGATTCACTATCGTCTGAGCTATCTCGGGTCTAATGCCAACAAGGATACAAGTAGAACCGATCAGTCTCACTGCTTCTGCCGCCTGGATGATGTGATGCGCAACCATCGTGTCCACAACTGGCACCCCGGTGATATCGATCAGCACAACCTCGGCATGATGTTTGATCACTCCATCGAGTAAGTTCTCCATTATGAATTTTGCACGCTCGGTATCAATGGTACCGATAAGAGGCATGACCGTAATATTGTCCATAACCGGAATCAACGGTGCAGAAAGCTCTTGCAATGCGACACGCTGGAGTGAAACTGTATTTTCCCAGCTGCCGGAATACTCATTCACAAGCTGGTTGATCACTGGATTGACAAGCTCGTCCACATGACGCAGAACCTTTGGTACAGGTACATCCAATTCTTCATGTTCAATGAGAAACTCAATTGCGACACGCTTAAAAAGCTGCAGACCATCCGTTAGATAGCTGAGCGGCCAACCTAAGTTAATAACGCGTTCTGTAAAACTGTCCAGATCGGAAGTCAAACTCTCCTTCTCGACACTGCCGAAAATGATATTGACGAATTCCCGATTGGTGTTTTCGAAAAGATCCTGTGAAATAGCGGAATTTGCTACTTCCTTCTGCTTTTCTGCGACTTCCTCAAGCCACATTTGAACCAGATCATTACTATTTCCAACCAGAATCTCCTTCAGATTTTTTGCCATCATGAAACCCCCGTATTGTAACGTTCACCTTGTCAAAGGCTGATTTGCTGCAGTCATATGTTCAAGGTCACTATTATCTACTCTTAATCTAACACCAATACGCCCACCTTGCCAATAAGGCGACTTCTTCTTAGTATATACCAAATTCCAATAGGACTGAAATCAAAATAAAAAGCCCTCACGTTATATACGCAAGGACTATTCCATACCTAGAACTCTGTAAGCCCTAGACTTATTTCAAGTGCTCGATTTATATTCTCCATCATTGGAGGGTCCAGCTGTGTGATTTTATCAGTCAGCCGCTGCTTGTCGATTGTTCGGATCTGTTCCAGAAGAATGACGGAATCCCGTTCAAATCCATACTTCTTGGCATCGATCTCCACGTGGGTCGGCAGCTTGGCTTTTTGGATTTGTGCCGTTATCGCTGCTATGATGACGGTCGGACTGAATCGGTTTCCGATATCATTCTGCAGGACCAATACCGGGCGCACGCCCCCCTGTTCTGATCCCACCACCGGGGACAGGTCGGCGAAATAGACTTCGCCTCTTTTAACGATCAAAGGCCTACACCCCGCTTACAAGGCGCTCTAACGTTACTTCTGCCTCCTCTTCAGCTTGAAAAGCTTCTGAAGCGATATTTAGATTGATACGTGCCATTTCCATGTACCCTTTTTGCATGGTCTCACGAATATTCTTTCTTTCCTGCACGTATGACTTAGCCGCTTGATAGAAGAAATGATCGAGACTATTGTTATTGTTCTGCATCAAACCATCCACCTCATTCAGGAGTTTCTTAGGCAGCTTTACAACGATTTCTTGTAAGCCTTCGGACACAACCATACACCTCCACCAATTCGCTCGGGTCGTTTCTGTAAAAATCCACTTTCATCATACCATCCGAGCCATGTGTTTGCAAAGGACCCCCCGGAACTTTTTGATAAAAAAAGCCTTTTTCAAACAAAAAGCTTGGGAGAAAGGCTGACTTCCTGCCGAAAATTATACGCTTTCGCCAGGAGAAAGTGCATTGGCGATTTCGACAATCTGACCAGAGCGTTTATAGACGCGCGGCATTCGAGCGCCAATAAGGCAAGGAATCTCATAATTGATAGTGTCTACCCAGTCTGCCACTTCATCCATGCTGATAAAAGCATCCAGCTGCGAACCGATGAGAACAACTTCGGTACCGGTAGGATAGGCTTTATCTAGCTTCACCATGCATTGATCCATGCAGACCCTGCCAACAATCGGCATTCTCTTGCCATCTACAAGTACCTCGAACCCTTGCATTTTGCGGATCCATCCATCGGCATATCCGATAGGCAGTGTCCCGATCCATTCCGGTTTATCTGTTTCATAGGTTGCGCCATAACTCACCGCTTCATGCGCTTCAAGCTGTTTGACATGCACTAGTTTACTGTGCAGGGAAAACGCTTGACGGAGTGCTATCGGATGCTCTTCTTTGACGGTCTTTGACGGATAAAGTCCATACATGCCGATGCCGAAACGGACAAAATCCGACTCATCCGCAGCAAAACGCATGCTGGCTGCACTATTGTCTGTGTGGATGATGACTGGGTGGTGCCATTCCTCCCGCAGAGACTTGAATAACTCGTCAAATTTGCTTCGCTGTCCTTCAAAATACGCCAAATCAGACTCATCAGCTGTTGCAAAATGTGTATAGACACCTTCCAGGGTTAAAGACGGCGCATCAAGCATTGGCAATACAGAGTGAATTTCTTCCGCTGTCCGGAAGCCTAATCTCCCCATTCCCGTATCCAGCTTCATATGCAGCTGAAGGGGCTTGCGGAAGTTTTGGGCACGCACTGCCTCCAGCCAATCCTTACGGTAAAAGGTAAGCGAAATATCATACTCTGCAGCAATTGCCGCATCCTCAGCACGAG
This sequence comes from Terribacillus sp. JSM ZJ617, assembly GCF_044383785.1. Taxonomy (NCBI): domain Bacteria; kingdom Bacillati; phylum Bacillota; class Bacilli; order Caryophanales; family Bacillaceae; genus Terribacillus; species Terribacillus sp. JSM ZJ617. The sequence continues at coordinate 11,118 of NZ_JBISEQ010000004.1, forward strand.
TTGCTCCGAGCACAAGGATTGCTGCCTGTATGCCGGCTTTTCGCAAATGAATCGCCTCATCCAGAAAAGCGACCGCCAGCGCCGATGCTCCGGCGTTCAGCGCAGCCTGCGCGACTTGGGCATATCCATGCCCATATGCATTCGCTTTGACAACCGCATAAATCCCTTTGTCTTCCCCGATATGTGCTGCCAGTTGCTTTATATTATATTCAACATGATCGAGATTTATTTCCACCCAAGAATCCCGATAAAAATGGTCGACCTTCATTTTGTATTCATCTCCTAGAATTTTTACCTCCGTCTATTATAGCAGGAAAACAAAAAAGCAGACTGGGTTCGTCTGCTTCTGCTCATTATTTCATAGCCTGGCCATTGATGGATGCCGCTACTTCCTGGATTTCTTCCCGCGTCAATTCCTCACTGGCAAGCATATAATCGACGCCGTTGTTTGTCCATGTCAGACTGGAGGAGGTAATGGCTCCTACGGTGAAACCAAGGCTGATTGGTTCGCCGCTAGCCGGTATCGCTGCGGCTGCAGCAGTCTCGGATACATCCGCTTGTTCCTGAATCAATGTAAAACTCTTCTCGCCTTCATATGTCAGGATTACCCGTTCCTTCCCGTCAGCATTGACTTCCTTCTCCTCAGCAAGTGCAGCCCCCGCCGTCTCTGTCGGATATAACACAGTCAATCCTTGCTGTTCATCCGGTACTGCAGAAGCTGGTACCCCGGATAGAGATCCAGTCATATTGTTCTCTAGTTCAAAGTCCTTTTCACCGAACTTCGGATCAAGTTTGAATGCGGAGAAGGCTACTTCGACCATCGGCTTTTTATCTTTATCCAATACTTTTACCAGCTCAGGTGTATATGTTTTTTTGTTGAAATAGATTTCCTGGTAAGGCAGCGTTGTATTGTTCTGATATGTCGTTTTCGTCTGGAACACATAATGCTCTTCTGTGGATTCGAAGGTCGCAGTATTGTCCTTCAGAACATCCTGCACGAGCGATTGGAACAAATACGGCTGACTGCTGTTATAAGGCCACTCGCTCTGGAATTTGAAGCTTTTCTTCAAAGCAGGTGTGAGAACGAATACGCCATCTTTATTGCGAAGAATCACCTGACTGCCCTGCTCATCTGTATCATTTTTCAACAAGACCCGATAATGGTCGTCTTTCTGATACCACACGTCAATACCGTAGGCTTGCTGTTCTTCTCCTGTGTTCAGCTTCATAGTGGCTTCGGCCTTGTAGCCTTGCAGCTCAGCTGATGTCTCTTCCAGCTTCTTTACTACATCTTCCTGAGAGGCTTCACTGCAGCCGGCTAATAAGAATAAAAAGGCAGCAAAGACAATCAAACCAGCAAATTTTTTCATGGTCACACTCCTTTGTCAGCTATAAAGCGAACAAAGAGAACATGCCCCCGTCAATCGGAAATGGTACGAAAAACCTTGGCCAGCCCCTTCATAAGATCAGTTGCCAATAAGTCCTGCTGGGAATGCGAATCTTCGACCAATACATCGGCTGCTTTTCCGTGGATGTAAACTCCGTTTGCAACTGCCTCCATCGGATCCTCGTGCTGCATGAGCATTGTAAGGAGGATACCGGAGAGTACGTCTCCGCTTCCGCCCTTACTTAAACCAGGGTTGCCAGTCGTATTGACAACCTGACTGCCATCTGGGGCGGTGATGATGGTGTATGCCCCTTTCAGCACGAGATGTACCTGATGCATTATCGCAAATTTCCGAGCCAGCTCGAATGGTCGTTCCAGCAGTTCCGGCACTTTCATATCCAGCAGCATGGCCATTTCTCCAGGATGCGGCGTCAAAACTGTCGGAGCTTGTCTATTCCGAAGGATCTCCAGGTCGGATTTGATATGATAAAGACCATCAGCATCTAAAAGGACAGGAACTTCCGCTTCTTCAAGCACCCGTTTCGTCAAGGCAGCTGTTGCTTCGCTCCGTCCCATTCCCATGCCGACGACAATTGCATCATAAGCACTTACATCCAAGTCTTCCGTATCGGCTATCACGCCATTCTCCTCATTCAAAGCAGTGAATGTCGCTTCTGCCAAGTGGGATAATACAGATGGAATGACCTGGCGCAAGGTTCCGACAGTCAGAAGACCTGCTCCTGCCCTAAGAGAAGCCATGCTGGACATCGTAACTGATCCTGGCATTTCAATTCCTCCCCCGATGAGGAATCCTTTGCCATTTGTCCCTTTATGGGAAAAAGGCTGCCGGATCGGAAATGACCGCTTCACGTCCTTTTCAGTCCATGTTCTGGCACCGGCTTGTCTGCCTAGATAGGCAGCCGGCAGGCCGATGGATACTGTATCCCATTTTCCGTAGTATGGTGCTGTTTTCTGGATGAAGGCGCTAGGTTTCGGCGCTTCGATGATGAAGGTGTAATCGGCTTCGATCGCTTCTTCAAATTCCGAGGCATCATCCGCCGGTACACCGGAAGGCAAATCAATGGCATAAACACGTGCATCACTGTCATTGACAGCTTGAACGGTTTCCGTATAGGGGCTTCGCAGCCTGCCGCGAACACCCAAGCCCAGCATCGCATCCACTATGATATCCGCTTTAGCCAATGCGGGCTGGAAAGCGTCTGCTTCCACATCCATCACTTCACCGCCAAGCCGGTCGTAAACCTGCTGATGCATCGCTGCATCGGCTGTCAGGTTGCGCCCTACTTGGACAGCAGCCACATCATACCCTTCATTCAGCAGCGTCCTGGCTACTACATATCCATCGCCGCCATTATTGCCGGAGCCACATAGGACTAATATTCTGTCCGTGGTTCCGATCAGCGGTTTCATCCTTTCCGCAATGGCACGGCCGGCAGATTCCATTAAGATGCTGCCGCTGATCCCTATTTCCTCCATTGCATAACGATCCACTTCGTACATTTCCTTTGCGGTGACAATATACACGCTGTTCCCTCCTACCCGCACTACAATTTATGAGACAGGCCCACATAATATGCAAACAAGTCTATTTATCCTGCGTAATGATCACTTGCGCAGCAGCATATGCATCCGAATGGGTAATCGACAGGAAAACCTGCTCCCCCTCTGTCTGGTCGCTGGCTTTGAGGACTGGCGCTCCTGCTTCATTCGGCATTATTTCAATATCATGAAGACCCAATTTGCCTAAACCGGTGCCTCTTGCTTTTGCGTAGGCTTCCTTTGCAGCAAAGCGTCCAGCAGCAAATTCCACTTTCCGTTTATCTGAAGATAGTGAATGATAATGTGTTTGTTCTGATTTTGTCAGAATCCTAGTCAGGATCCTCTCGCTTTGCATAATCGCTTTTTCGATACGTGCCAATTCTGTAATATCTAATCCGATACCCTTAATCATGATCGCACAACCCACCTTCCAACTGAATTCTCTACCGAGTATTGTACCCTATATGTATAAAAGCAGGGGGGAAAGTTATAAGATGTTATGACAAGCAATTTTCATTGGATTACGCTATGCTGTTAGCTAAAAGAAGGTATGAAGGAGGGATTGGATTGTTCCGCAGAAATGAAAGCTTTAAAGAATATTTATATGCTTATCCTGTCATCAGCTTGATCGTAGCAGTTAATCTGCTGCTTTGGATTATAACAGGCCTGCTGCCAACTGAATTCGGAAGCAGCCTCTATCAATTAGGAGCAGGTGTGAATCTCTTCATCTCTGGCGGAGAATACTGGAGGCTCGTAACACCTATCTTCCTGCACGCACCCGGAAGCATCTCGCATGTGCTTTTCAACTGTTTCTCGCTGGTTATATTCGGACCCGCTCTCGAGCAAATGCTAGGGAAACTGAAGTTCATCCTGTTTTACTTGCTGACCGGAATTGTTGGAAATGCTGTGACTTATGTACTCGATCCTTACAGCTTTGTCAGTCATATAGGAGCATCCGGTGCAATCTATGGATTGTTTGGTATTTACCTGTTTATGGTTTATTTCCGCAAGCATTTGATAGATCCCGGAAATGCGCAATTGATCGTCATCATCTTCCTTGTCGGTATTGTAATGTCATTGTTTTCCGCAAATATAAACCTCACAGCACATCTAGCTGGAGCTGTGGCAGGATTTGTACTAGCCCCACTCTTTCTTATAAAAGCAAAGCCTTTCTCCATTTATCGAAACAAACGACCTCGCCAGCGTGATGACGATGCAGGCTTTGATGCAGACCGCTGGAAAAAACGTCCGTATGGGAAACGAACCAACAAGAAGGTTATCATGTGGATTGTTATCGCAGCTTTAGTGCTTATCGGTATCTACGATTATATGAATTGAACCGCACAAATGGTGTGCGGTTCTTTTTAACTGCGGAAGGAATACCAGTCAGAGGCATCCTTTGTATCCTTTTCTTCCAGATGCTTTACCTTGAATCTGCTTCCCATTGTCCCTCCTGATGCAACAGCAATCTTCAATGTACCAAGCTGTTTTTTTGATTGGAAGTAATGCTGGGATGCATAGAAAGCCTGTACCTTTTTACGATTCACATGGACAGTCACTCGTGTCAGCTCCCGGTACCGCATCGTAAGCATATCTGTCTCCCAGGACACACCAGCCTCCCGATAGCTTAGGATACCGAAGATAATGATAATTACGACGAGCAGAAGAGCCAGCAGCCCGTACCCGCCAAAGAAGTAGACTAGCACCCCGGTTGCTAGAACAGTAAGGAGCGATGGGAGAAATAGATATCGAAGCAATGCACGCTTCGGCGGCTTCCTAAAGCTCGGCTCCACTACAAATTCAGGTAACAGCTCATTAAGAAAACTAGCGAGCTCAGATTTTTTCAGCAGTGGGAAAAGGACAGTGGAAAAACTATTTTTGTCAGCATCACTTGCTCCACCTGCAATTTCTGCACTCACCGCAAGTAATCCGAATGGCTGGCGAAAGATATTTTCCTCTATTTTCAGTGCTTGAATTCGATGCAACGGTATGGTCATTTCCCTTTTTTCAAGCAAACCTCTTCGTATGGAAAGCTCATTCCCTTGCTTGGTTATGTCAAAGAAGCAATATTTTAATATCGTTCCAACCATGGCTACCATCCATGTCAACGCCAAGCTGCCGATGACAAAAATGATAGATAGAAGCAAGCTCTGCTGCGATAGCCAATCATAAGCAAAAGAATAGATATTTATATTAACTACCTCATCTGCTTGCTGTGTAATTGCAAAAAGGAACCCGAAAATGACACCCGTGCCGCCCGAGGTAGCAGCAGCGACTAGCAAGCGGCGGAAACTGAGCCGATAGCTGTTCCGCTCCTCTCGCATCGGTGCATCCTCCGTATTCTCCTGTAGAACGATATTCCCTTTCCTTTTTACAAACTGCTGTATCGCCGCAGCGTCCAACTGGGAAAGGGCCGGAATCATCCCTTCCGCCTCTTTTCCTCCACCTGCTGTCTGTACCTCCAGCTTGACCAGACCAAAAAGTCTGTGAAGGATATTTGCACTTGTATTCACGGAATGGATACGATGTCGGGATATATAACGCTTTTTCCTTATAAAAACCCCAGATTCAATTCGGAGTTCATCATCTTCCATCCGATATGTGAATCGGTACCAATATAAAAATCCAAACAGTCCGCTTAGCAGTAAGATAACCCCAATAAGTGCGAAAGGACTCCACCAAAATAACTTAGTCATATCCCTCAGTAATGCGATAAATGCAATAGCAAGTGGAACAATGGCGTCTTTGATGAGCTTCAGCATCCGGAGGACGATACTGATTGGATGCATCCTTTTCGGTTCAGACATCTTCTTCCTCCACACGAGCAAGTATTCCGATACGGTCACGCAGCTCCAAAGCTTCCTCCAAAGCCAAAGCTGGTATATTGTGTGTCGTTGCAGCTGTTGAGACAGATACCGTGGCCAAACCGAATTTCTTCAGCACCGGTCCTTGCTCGGTATCGACATGCTGCACCCGGATCATTGGCACAATCGTTTGCGTAACAATGAAGATGCCGCTTTGTATGTATATCTCCTGCTCAAATACTTCATAACGCCACCTTCTCCATCGCAGCGCTGGAAGCAGCCAGATAAAGAAGATCAAGCTAGCGGCGATAATAGCCCAGGCAATATAAATGATAGCATCCGGAATGGACCAGGTATTCCAGAAAAACGTAAGAACCGCTGCTGCAATGACTGGCAGCAGCATATACAGGCTGGCATTGATGCGCCAAACCTTCTTTGCATTCACTGCAATTTTATTACGTGGCTGTGACTTCATCTTCTTCCCCCTCTTCGGTTACCATACGTTTCGACTGGAAATTTGTTTCGTTTTTGAATGAAAAAAGAGCCTTGGAAATAATACTCCAAGACTCTTGCCATAAAAAAAGACACCCCTTCAGGTGTCTTTTTTTAATTAGTTATCGTTGTTGCGTTTGCCGCGGTAGCCGCCGCCTCCGCTGCCATTGCGTTTGCCTTGTCCTTGGTAGTTACGGCCACGCGAATTGCTGTTACGGCCATAGCCGCCACGTCGGTCGCCATTACCGCCACGGGAACCGCCGCCACGGTATTTCTTTTTGTCCTTGAAGTTGCCTTTTACGCTGATTGGAGCAATGGAAGTAATACGAACCGGTGTATTACGACGCTCTTTTGTCAGCATTTTCAAAGCAGCTGCAACAACTGTTTCAGCACCGAACTGGTTGATCAGCTCGTTTGCTTTTTCGTTGTATGCTTTTAGATCTTTGTTTTCGATCGTACGCATCATTTTATCGATAGCGATCTGCTGCTGTCCTTGTGCAGCTTCGTCGTTAGTCGGAGCATCTTTGCGTGCAATTTTGCTCTTCGTTGTTTTTTCGATCAAGTGCAGGTGAGAAATCTCTCTTGGCGTGATGAAGGAGACAGCTTGTCCAGCTTTACCAGCACGTCCTGTACGACCGATGCGGTGTACATAGCTTTCCGGATCCTGCGGGATATCGAAGTTATATACATGCGTTACGTTAGAAATATCAAGACCACGTGCAGCAACGTCAGTCGCTACCAAAATTTCTACACGGCCATTTTTAAATTTGTTCAACACGGACATACGCTTGCCTTGTGTAAGATCGCCATGAATACCTTCTGCGCGGAAACCGCGAGCCTGCAAGCCTTCAGTCACTTCATCAACACGTTTTTTCGTTCTGCCGAATATAATTGCCAATGTTGGCTCATCGATATCAAGCAAGTTGGAAAGTGTATCGAATTTCTGTCTTTCCTGAACTTCGATGTAAGTCTGATCGATGTTCGTTACAGTCATTTCTTTTGCTTTTACTTTAACTTCTGTAGGGTCTTTCATCAATCTCGTACCGATATCACGGATTTCTTTCGGCATTGTCGCACTGAATAGCAAAGTTTGACGCTCTTCAGGGATAGAGGAAAGAATTTCGCGAATATCGTCGATGAAGCCCATGTTTAGCATTTCGTCTGCTTCATCCAATACAGCAGTGTGAACATTGCTGATATTGATCGTTTTGCGGCGGATATGGTCAAGCAGTCGGCCAGGTGTCGCAACGACGATATGCGGGCCTTCTTTTAGTGAACGGATCTGACGGTCCATATGCTGACCACCGTATACTGGAAGTGTACGGATTCCTTTGAATTGACCAAGACGGTGAAGCTCTTCTCCTACCTGGATAGCAAGCTCACGAGTCGGTGCAATAACCAAACCTTGGATTTGGCGTTTAGAGCGATCGATTTTGCTGATCATCGGGATACCGAAGGCAGCAGTTTTACCAGTACCAGTCTGCGCTTGACCTAGTACGTCTTTTCCTTCCAGGGCGAATGGAATTGTCTCGGCTTGGATCGGTGTAGCCTCTTCAAATCCCATTTTATCTAATGCTTTTAAAATTGGTTCCGAAATACCTAATGAACTAAATGTTGTCAATTTCTAATTACTCCTTTATATAAAAAAAGTCTCACTGATGAAGCACGGCAGTTATACACAATAAAAAAGCCTTCCTCCACGCTTGGGAAGAGGCCTTAAGCAAGCATTCATTGGATTTAATTATAGTAACACACTATTTATCCGAATTCTACCTATATCTATGATTACACGTACATATACGTGTAATATTTTTCATTAAAGCCCTTCCAAATGTCTAACAGATCTTTGGAAATGTTATATTATTTTCAAGCAGCAGTCCTACCGGCTTTCACAGCTTTGTTTCTATTTTCTCCTTTAGGATGGATCTTAAACACTCACCGGCAAATATTAAGCCTCAAGCAGAAATTCCTCCACTTGCATACAGATTTGGTCGATATCCGGACCAAGGCACAGAAGATGCCTCGATTCGTCAAAGAGAACCATTTTCTGCTTCTGGGAGCCAAGATGTTTGTGCAAATAGTTTACAGTACGATGCGGCACCATGCTGTCCTGAATTCCCTGCACAATGAATACGGGACAGGAAACTGCAGGTAATGCTTTTTTTGTATAATCTACACATTTCTTGAATTCCCAGAATGCACGAAACGGAATTTTCCCTTTTTTCTCTTCCCGCAGTTTGGTCAAGTCGTCCACAATGTCGCCGCTCAGCTGCTTTTTCATGTTTTGCCAGGCCTCAATCGTCAGCAGCTTCCAGTTCAGGTATTTACCCGATGCTGATAACAGGACAAGCTTGTCAGCACCGTATTTGGCGGCTAAATGGGAAGCAATCATTCCGCCCATCGAAAATCCTATCACATAGACCTGGGTACATTCTTGTGCAAGACGCTCATATGCTTCCTCACAAGCCTTGATCCATTCTCTATGACCGACTCCGCGGAGGGACAGCTCATCTGCCTTACCATGACCAGGCAGAGCGACCATTTCCACTTTCCATTCCGTATGATTCATTAAATGCTCAGTTAAGGGCTCCACCTCGTACGTACCACCGGTGAAGCCGTGGATACATAATATTCCTGTCATTCGATCATCTTCGCTTTCCTTATTGTTTATCTCAGTATCTTCAAAAAAGAACCGAGTGATTTGACGATTGGAGAAACCTGCTGCACCGTCGAAGCCATCTGTCCGACGGTCGACATCATCTTATTGATATCCATTTGGCCATTCTTATCTTGAAAGTAAGTTGCCAGCCCTTTTGTCAGCTGTGCTTGCTGCTTTGGCTGCTGGATATTTGTCGGCTGGGCATATGCATGCCAATACGGCGCAAGAGGTGGTTTTTTGAAATACTCATACGGCGTTACCTGCTGCGGCGGCTGCGTTTGCTGTGCTTGCTGCCAGCCTCCCCACTGACTGAAATACTCAGGAGGATATGGATTGTAGGCATAAGGATCGGTCTGTCTGTTAGTATCACCAATATTTACATTTGCTTGCATCCATGTATGAGTATTCATCGTATCATTAAATTGCTCTCTAGGCTCGGTTTGATAAACAGGTTCGTAATAATAACGCTGCCGGCCATCGCTCATCTGCTGCTGTACATGGGAGCGTGGCTCTGTCGTATCGTAATAATACATCTCCACACACCTTTCCTATTTCTCCTTTATCGTATGTTAGGCGAAGGAAGGGCGTTATTCTCAACATTAAAAAGAAAGCAAAAACCACCGCAGATACGTTGATTTTTGCTCAATAGCTGAACTGTGTCCGTGTGGACTGCATTCTGTTGATAAGCCCAAGCATTTGCTGAAGCTTGTTTTTTTGGAACCCTAGAACCTTTTCACCATTGATCAGGACAAGCGGAGTGCTGTAAACGGAATGTGCTTGCATTTCCTTCAATACAGCGGGCGCATTTGTGATATTTTTGACACTGTAAGAAATATTCCACTTATCAAGCTGCTCCATCACTTGCTCGCATTGCTTACAATGATCACTGATGTATACTTCTACATTGCGATGTCTCATCTGCATTCTCCTTTTGTCTCCTGCCAATGCATTCTACCAAATATTACCCCCGCACCTAGTACTTAAAACCTATTTTCAGGAAAGTTCCGCTTTTTTCTTCATGCAACCCATTACATTTCGAATATGCAGTTTGATTTAAATGAAACGTGGTATCAATAGCATATATACGAAACGAAAAGGAGCTGTCTTAATTGCCAAAAGATCCAAAAACACAATATTACCATGATACGTATCCGAAACAATATCAGGATCCGCCCGGTCTGCAGAAGGATATGGATCCAAAGCCTGATTGCGGAGAAGATAGCTATAAAGGATCCGGAAAACTGACAGGACGAAAAGCACTGGTTACTGGTGGTGACTCCGGTATCGGCCGTGCTGCTGCTATTGCTTACGCAAGAGAAGGTGCCGATGTAGCTATCAACTACCTACCAGAAGAGCAGCCAGATGCGGAAGAAGTAAAAGAACTAATTGAGGCAGAAGGGAGAAAGGCCGTACTTATACCCGGAGACCTTCGAAACGAGAGATTCAACTATAAGCTTGTAGAGGAAGCAGTCGAACAATTAGGCGGTCTTGATATCCTTGCACTTGTCGCTGGTAAGCAGCAAGCTGTAGAGGACATTGCAGATTTGACAACCGAGCAGCTGAAAGCGACATTTGAAACAAATGTATATCCGCTTTATTGGCTGACAAAAGCTGCCCTTCCGCATTTGCCAGCGGGGTCTTCGATCATTACGACGACATCTGTGGAAGGCTTCAATCCTTCTCCAATGCTGCTGGATTATGCAGCTACGAAAAGCACAATCATCGGTTTCACAAAAGGTCTGGCAAAACAGATTGCCGATAAAGGAATCCGCGTGAACTCTGTTGCACCGGGGCCAATTTGGACACCATTGCAAATTTCCGGCGGACAGCTGCAGGAAAACATCCCTGAATTCGGCTCCAACACACCGCCAACACCTGCCGGACGTGCAGGACAGCCAGTTGAGCTTGCCAGCGTGTATGTATTCCTTGCGTCTGAAGAATCAAGCTATGTAAGTGCACAGGTATACAGCATCACTGGCGGAATTCCGACAGCATAAAGAAAAGCTGCGAGCAATGCTCGCAGCTTTTTATTGTTTAACTATCTTCCATTGGTCTTTTGTCTCTTCATAATTACCCGGATAACGATGAAGCACCCCATTTTCCAGGTAAGCTGTCTGATCAAAACAGGTATTCAGCAGATGTCGATCATGGCTGATACCAAGCACCGTTCCATCAAAACGCCCCAGAGCCTCCTCCAGAACCTCCCTTGATTCCAAGTCCAGATGGTTCGTCGGTTCATCCAAGAGGAGCAAATTGATACCTTGATGCATAAAAATGGCAAGTTTCAGCCGCATTCTTTCTCCTCCGCTCAAGCGCCCAATCGGCTGGAACACCGCGTACCCATAGAACATGAATGCTGCCAGCATATGTCTTGCTTCTGCTTCCGCCACAGAAATCACCGTTCGGAAATAATCAATCATCCGCATGGCGGGATCCGCATCCTCCAGTGGATGCTGCGGCAGGTACCCCACCTGCACTGCACTCCCGATCTTAACGATTCCGCTGTCAGCACGTAAACTGCCAAGGACAATTTTGATTAATGTCGACTTGCCGCTGCCGTTATCCCCTACAATAGCTACCCTTTCTTTATAACGCAAATGCAGCATGATATCCCGCAGCACTTCTCGTTCACCGAAGGCCTTTCTTATTGATTCCATACGGATGACATCTTCCCCGCTGCGCTCGTCTGCAGCAAGTTTAAGCCTCATCTTTGCCGGATCAATATTAGGCCTGGACAGCTTCTCCATCCGCTCCAATGCGCGTTCCATATTACGTGCACGCTTATGCAGTCCTTCATTCGGGGGATTTGCCTGATTCGCCCACAGCTTCAGCCTCTTGATTGTTTCCTTCATTTTCTTGATCTTTTTCTGCTGTTCCTTGTATGCTTCGAATTCTTGCAGGAGCTTCGCTTCCTTTTGTTTCAGATAAGAGGTGAAGTTGCCGGTATAAACAGTCACCTCCCCATCCTCTAAATCAGCAATCCGGGATACAGTTGCATCCAGGAAATACTGATCATGTGAGATGACGCATACAGCTCCTGCGTAATTTGCCAGAAAGTTTTCAAGCCATTCAATAGCTGACAGATCAAGATGGTTTGTCGGCTCATCCAACAGCAGCAAATCTGGCTGCTGCAGGAGTACATACGCCAAGCCCACCTTTGTTTTCTCTCCTCCACTCAGTTTGGCAAAAGGTTCTTCCAGCAGCTGTCCAATGTGCAACCCATTTGCTGTCCGGGTAATGTTTGCATCCATTTCATAGCCGCCTGCTTCTGCAAATGCAGTTTGCACCTCTCCATAAGCAGCCAATGCTTTCTCCATTTTTCCCGGATCCAGCATTTGCTCCTCTAATTTCCGCATTCTTTCCTGCAAGGCAGCAAGTTCATCGAATGCACCCATCAAGTACTGCTTCACAGTACCGGCATGCCCAACTGGAATTTGCTCTAAATAACCTATTTTTGCTTGCTTGCGTATAAACACTTGCCCTCCATCACATATTTCCGTTCCGATGATCAATTTAAAGATCGTTGATTTACCACTGCCGTTTCGACCGACCAAACCAATCTTTTCCCCCGGCTTCAGCTCCAGGTTCAGCTTTTCGAACAATATATTACCGCCCATGATTTTCTTGACGTCCTTCAATGTAATTAACATGTTATCCGCTCCTTTTTCTAAAAAAAAAGCCAGACAGCAAGACTGTCTGACTCTGACAAATTCTAAAAAAGGGTACAAAAAAACCACACGCAGGGTGTGGTTCTCTCTGAAACGCCTTTTCTTTCTGCTGTAGAGAAATAGATCCTGCACATTATCCATTATTTAGTTGGTAAAAAAGGGCATACGTATCCCGTTACCAACAAAACCATGAATAATCGCGCGGCGATGCAATAGATTTTGATCGGCTTCACGCGAAAGTGTGTGCAACATCTGATTCCCCTCCTTTTCCTTGTAAGTATTTCCAGTATAGAGGTTATGAAACGAATTGTCAAACTATTCTCCAATTATCATTTCAAGATGTCCAGGCAGGATTTTTACCTCACCAGATGTTTCCTGATAAACTTCTCCATCCATATCAATTGCTTTACCCGCAGGAGACAAGAAGCGAATTTTTTCAGCTTCCTGAATTCCTACCTCAGTAAGATCAGATAGAACTGTTTTATCTTGTTTGATCTGGAGAAGCTCTTTAAAGCTAGTCAAATTGGAATTTTTCACAAATATTACATGCAGCTTACCATCATCCGGCCTTATATTTGGCCCTGCAAACTCTCTTGTACCGATGAACCGGCCGTTCATTACCAGAATCATAACTGCTTCTCCCTCTACATTTTCACCATCGATTTCCATTTGATATGAAAATGGTTCAGCCTGGTTGACCGTTCTTAAGGTACTGATAAAATACGATAGTACGCCTAAGCGGGATTTCTGATCTTCATCGATGTTATTCGATGCATCCGCAATCAGCCCCACTCCCCAGAAATTCAAGAAGTACGATTCCTCATACTGGCCAATGTCTATCGAGGCAGTCTTCCCGTCAGCGATTGCTGCAGCTGCCTTCCCTAAATTCTGCGGCAACCCTAACATGCGGCTGAAATCATTGCAAGTACCTCCCGGAATGATTGCAACTGTCGGACGCTTCGGTAAAGGTGCAATAGCATTGATCACTTGATGGATGGTACCGTCACCACCGTGTATGATCAATAGATCAATGTCTCCTGCAACCTCCCTGCTGTATTTCACCAATTCCCCCAGATCGTTCGTTTGCATGACCTCTAGCTGTTTGACTGATGCCACAAGCTTTGGCAATGTTTGTCCCAGTTCCCGTTCCATGAGATCATCGTCCATATTTCCATTCACTAGATATACAGCGTGTTCGAATGTTTGCATCGTTCTCCTCTCCTTCCCTATTAATGTTCCCTGCGCATTGGATCGGTTAAACTTTGGCAAATAAAAAAAGCCGGCTGGAAACCGGCTTTATAAGGCATGCCCTGTCACGATCATATATCCGAGCATGAATGCATTCAGCGAGACTATTAATCCTGTGGCTGTCCACGCCAGCACTTTAATATAAGGCTTGTTCACGAAGGAACCCATCTTTTTCTTGCTGCTTGTAAACAGTACAAGCGGGATGACTGCAAAGGATAGCTGCAGGCTAAGAATTACTTGACTCCAAACAAGCAAATCACCTGTGCTGGAAGGGCCGCAAATCCCCACGACTATCAGCGCAGGAATGATGGCGATGATTCTTGTAACAAGCCGTCTGACCCAGGGTTTTATGCGGAACTGAATGAATCCTTCCATGACGATCTGTCCGGTCAATGTACCTGTAATAGTCGAAGACTGACCAGATAGAAGCAGTGCAAAACCGAAAAGGAAGCTGGCAGCGCCCGCACCAATAGCAGGACTTAACAGCTTGTATGCATCCTCAATTCCTTCCACATGCTGCCCAATAGTATGGAAAGCAGCTGCACCAAGGATTAAAATCGCTGAATTGACGAAGAAAGCAACTCCGAGTGAGAAGGTCGAGTCTATATATGCGAATTTCACTGCTTCCTTCTTGCCCTTTTCTGTATCCCGATAATTCCTTGTTTGCACGATAGAGGAATGCAGATACAGATTATGCGGCATAACAGTTGCACCGAGAATACCAAGCGCCAGAAATAAGACCGATGGGTCGGTCACAATTTCCGGCGAAGGGATATAGCCTTTCAATGCTTCCGAAAGAGCAGGATGCGAAAAAATCAACTCGAAAAGAAAGCAGCCCGCGATGGTGATCATCAGTACGGTAATGATCGCTTCCATCCAGCGAAATCCTTTTTTCTGCAATAGAAGCAGCAAAAGGACGTCCAGCGCTGTAATGATTATGCCCACCATGATCGGTATGTGAAATAGCAAATTAAGTGCTATGGCAGAACCCAAAACCTCAGCCAAATCTGTTGCTATAATGGCCAGCTCTGTCAGCATCCACAGTACCACGACCACTTTCGGATGGAAGGCATCCCTTGTCGCCTGCGCTAAATCACGGCCAGTTGCGATTCCGAGCTTGGCGGCCAGCCCCTGCATCAGCATGGCAATTAAGTTGGAAAGCAGGACGACAGCAAGCAGCATATAGCCAAAGGAAGAACCAGCTGAAATGGACGTCTCCCAGTTACCCGGATCAATGAAACCAACTGCCACAAGTACACCTGGACCCATAAAAGCGAATAGCTTTTTGAAGAAGCTCCCATTCTCCGGAATAGCCACACTATGGTTCGACTCTTCCAGACTTGCATCCCCAGCTCTGCTAAGCCAGCCCTTGTCTCGTTCTTTATCCATAAAGATCGCTTCTTTCTTGTTGTTATTAGCACGAGTTTACCAAAGGAAACATTTTTAGTCAAAGAAAAGATACTCCTATAAAAAAAGCTTCCCTGCTGGACAGGAAAGCTTTTCGGTTTACAAATAGTTACCCAAGCTGCTGTTGGAGGAATGCGATAACCTCTTCGGGAGATTTCGCATTTGCACTATGCAAGTGCGCCAGCTTCTCACCGTTTTGGAATAGGAGAATACATGGAATTCCCATTACGTCCTGCTCAGCTGCAACATCGGGTACTTCATCATTATTAAGCTCATACCATTTATAATTGCCATATTCCGCAAGCACCTGATCGATAAACATATTCATGCGTGTGCAGTCCGGACACCAGTCTGCGAAGAACTTAACGATGACCGGCTCTTCACTCACGATAACTTCATTGAACTTTTCTTTTGTATTGATGCGTTCCATTGTTGTTTCCCCCTTCTGCTTTTCCTTCTAAAGATACGGTACACACTAGGCGGAAATCAAGCACTTAGCTTGATGCATCTTTTTCAATGAAGGAAAGATCTGGTGCAAGCTTCGCCATATGCTTTTTCTTCGCTTCATAAGTACTTTTCATTTCCGGCAATTGATACATCGGCTGAATACGGTAATGCTTCCAATCAGTAAAGGATAGATATGTCAGGAGCATTCTTGGGGACTTCGCAGTTACCGTCTTTCCATCTTTCTCAATATCAAATTGAAAAGCTGCACCTATACGCCGATCGATTTCTTCCTGAGCAGCGATGAAGTTCCCAAGAGAATAGATGACGAGCGTTTTATTTCCCTCTTTTCCTGTCAGCCATTCAACAGGCTGCAGCACATGAGGGTGACAGCCTAAAACTGCTGTTGCACCTTGATCAGCAACGAACTGAGCAAGTTCTTTTTGATCCTCGTTAGAATCATCTTCATATTCAACACCGAAATGTAAACTGACAATAACAGCATCTGCTTGCTGTTTAGCTTGGCCGATATCATCTTTTATCTTTTGCTTATCAATCAGATTGACTAAATAGTCCTTGCCCTCAGGTACCGCAATTCCGTTTGTCCCATACGTATAGCTAAGAAACGCGACCGAAATACCTTCTGCTGTTTTTTCTATCGTTAGCTTTTTGCTATCTTCCTTGTTCGCATACGCTCCAGTATATGCCATTTCAATCTTCTCGTACTGAGCAGTAGCATGCTTCACGCCAGCTTCTCCTTGATCCAATGTATGCTTATTGGCCATCGTGACTACATCGACTCCCATATCCTTCAAGGTATCGCCAATTTCATCAGGACTGTTGAAGTTCGGGTAAGTGGATACGCCTAGCGCTTCCCCGCCCATAATGGATTCCTGGTTGGCAACAGTGAGCGTCGTACTATCTAAATAGGGTTTAACATCTTGAAACATCGGATCAAAATCATAGCCTGTCTTTGTACTTGCATCATGATAAATGGAGCTATGCAGGAGCACATCCCCGATAGCAGTAACGGAAATTGACCGACTATCAGGCACCTCTTTAGGTTCCAGCTCCACTATTTTTTGCTGCACTGCCTGAACCGCTTCTGTTTGCTGTTTCGGAACTCCTCCACTGCACGACGTAAGAATGACAAGACCCGACAATGCGACAAAAAATGCTTTTATTTTCATGCGTTACCGCCTGTCTGTGAGTTATTTATCCGTATTATAAACGCAGACTCGCATGAAAAATAGTACATTTTGTATAAAAAGGAATTCAATTGATGAACAGTCGGGTAAATAACAAAGAAAAAGGAGGCACATCATGCAAAAATTCCATTTTCACGACGATGGCATCTATCCAAATAATAAGCTTCCTGTTCTTTATTATAAGAATGCTTTCGAACATACTGATACGATGCAGGAGGTTTTCAAATCCAATCACTGGAGAAACAGCTGGGTCAATGGCATTTTTCCGTATCACCACTATCACAGTACTGTCCATGAAGTACTGGGAGTTTTGAGCGGCCATGCAACTGTTCAGCTAGGCGGGCCGGATGGAGAACAGCTGGAAATCTCCCATGGTGATGTCATTGTGCTGCCTGCCGGTACTGCCCACAAACGGATGCAGCAATCTAATGATTTTCAAGTACTTGGTGCTTATCCGGATGGAATGTCCTTTGACACGAAAACGGGCAAGTCAGGCGAATACAAACAAGCGCTGCAGCAAATTCCGAAAGTCCCAATTCCGAAGCTGGATCCTGTTACCGGCAATTCGATCTGGAGCTAATCACATTTGTCTCGGTGCGTGAATCCCCAAGAGTCGAAGACCCTCCTCCAAAACGGATGCAACAGCTTCGACAATTGCCAATCGTGCACCGAGTTTTTCATCTTTTTCGAGGATACGCACTTTTCCATAATAGCTGTTGAACGCTTGGGCAAGATCAATTACATATTTGGCGATTCTGGAAGGATCGTAGTTGGTTCCGGCATTGGCGATTGCTTCCGGGAACTGCAGCAGCAGGGATAGAATCGGCCAAGCAGCCACTGCTGTCTCTTCATCGACTTCCGAACCGTCCTGGAATTCTCCTCCCTTAGCCAGCAACGTACTAGCTCGAGCATGCGTATATTGCACATATGGCCCTGTCTCTCCTTCCACACGAAGCATATCTTCCAACGAGAACTCTATATCGTGGATACGTTCATGCTTCAAGTCATGGAATAAGACAGCACCAACGCCGACTTGTCTTGCGACTTCTTCCTTGTTAGCCAACCCTGGATTTTTTTCAGTTATATTAGCATCTGCCAAATGGATTGCCTGTTCCAGTACTTTATCCAGCAGTACTAGCTTTCCTTTCCTGGTCGACATTTTTTTGCCATCCTGCAGTACCATGCCGAATGGGATGTGGGTGATTCCTTCAGCCCATTCATAGCCCATTTTCTCCAGCACTAGTTTCAGCTGCTGAAAATGTAAACTCTGTTCATGTCCGACAACATACAGACTTTTGGAGAATTTGTATGTTTCCTTGCGATAGATAGCTGCCGCAAGATCACGCGTTGCATATAGTGTAGCGCCATCTTTTTTCTTGATCAGACTAGGCGGAAGTTCAAATTCATCCAGGCGTACTACCTGGGCACCTTCCGACAGACTAAGCAGTTCTTTTTGCTCCAACTCCTCTACAACACGTTCCATCTTGTCATTGTAGAAAGCTTCTCCTGCGTCCGAATCAAAGCGTACGCCCATCAGTTTATAAACACGATCGAACTCTTCCATTGATACGTCACGGAACCAGCTCCAGAGCTTATTTGCATACGCATCTCCTTGCTCGAGCTTTCGGAACCAGTCCCTCCCTTCTTGTTCCAGCTGTTCATTGTGCGCTGCTTCTTCATGGAAACGGACATACAGCTTCAGAAGCTCCGGAATCGTGTTGGCACGCACCTTTCCTTCCTCACCCCATTTTTCATAAGCGCAAATCAGCTTGCCGAATTGTGTACCCCAATCACCTACATGGTTGATCCTTACAACGTCATAGCCTTGCTTTTCCAGCAAAAGACTAATGCTGTTCCCGATTACGGTCGAGCGCAGATGCCCCATTGAAAAAGGCTTTGCAATATTAGGAGAAGACAGATCAATAGTAACTGTCTGCCCTTGTCCGATAGTTGTACTTCCGTACGCCGCGCGCTGCTGAAGAATATCCTTCAGCACGCTGCTGCCGGCAAGCTTTTTATGGAGTGTGAAATTAACATACCCCCCAACTGCTGTGATAGAAGAAAACACTTCATGTGTTAAACCTGTTGCTAGTTCTGCCGCAATATTTTGCGGTGATTGCCTCTTTTCCTTCGCCAACGAAAAGCAAGGAAAAGCATAGTCTCCATGCTGCAGCTGTTTCGGTCTTTCGATTTGATGGGTCATTTCCTCTGCTGGCTTGTTCAAAGCTTTTGCTACTAATTCTGCTGCAATTGATTTGTACACATTATTTCCTCCTTCAAATATAAAAAAACCGTCTCTTCCACTTGGAAGAGACGGTTTTAATCCGCGGTGCCACTCTAATTGTCCTGTTCGGACCTGCTCAATTGGATAACGGGAATGATGTTTCCCGGCAGCCCCTACTTGACGTTCGTTCAGGGATGCAGCCAAGAAAGTCCGGTTCCTGCCGCTTTCCGCGTCCCGCTTCCACCGTCCGGGACTCGCTATAGTTTCCAGCTGCAGTACTCTCTTTCTTATCGGCTCAATATATTGTCCTTTATTATAGCGGTTCTTTTAGAAGATGCAACCCTGTTTAGATTATAAATGCCATGGGCACACTTTTGATAACCTGTAAAAAGGAGATGATCGCATGGCTAAGCAACACGGCAACTATCAGCCTGTACGCATGAATGGCGTCAGTTTATCTGATGCCCGTGAAGTAACATTCCGCAAAGAGTTCAAACGCGCGGATATCGCCGGCGGTTTCCGCCAAAAGAAGAAATAAATAAACACCGGGATCCTGCTGTCCGATAAGACAGCAGGATTTTTTTGTATACTTTTCCTTCTTGCTGCCGTCGTTATTAATAGCAGGCTATAACAGGGGGAGAAACAATGATAACAATCAAACAAGTATCTCATCACTATACGATGGGAAAGAAAGCGAAAGAAACGATAGTACCCGTATTACACGGGATTGATTTGCGCGTTGAGAAAGGAGAAATTGTGAGCCTCGTCGGTAAAAGCGGTTCTGGCAAGTCGACCTTACTGCATATTATTGGCGGCTTTATCCAGCCAACAAGTGGGCAAGTAGAAATTAATGGGACGCCAATCACCGGCTGGAACGAAGGACGATTAGCAGACTTCCGTTTACAGCATATCGGTTATATTTTTCAAAACTTCCAGCTGATACCAAGTATGACCGCAGCTCAAAATATCGAATTGCCACTCATTTTGAACGGAACACCGAAACAAAAACGCAAACAAAAAGTAGCGGATATGCTACAGCAAGTCGAGCTGGAAGCATTTCCGGATCATTATCCATCCGAACTATCAGGTGGGCAGCAGCAGCGCGTTGCGATAGCCAGAGCACTAATACTTGATCCGCCGCTGATACTGGCTGATGAACCGACTGGAAGCTTGGATAGCGATACCGAAGCAGAACTTCTTTCTCTCATTCAAAAGCTGAATAAACAAGCAGGCATTACCTTCCTTATCATCACACATGACCATGAAGTTGCAGCAATTGCGGACAGACAGCTGGAGATCAGGGACGGTCAGATGCAAAAAGTGAAAGGTGTGATGCCGGTATGACATTCAAAGATAAATGGCGTTTTGTCCAGCAGAATATGAAGAAGAATAGAGTTCGTGTGTTCATGACCATACTTGCAGCTGCTATGGGGAGCTGTTTCCTGATTGTACTAGCGTCTGTCGGGTTTGGTCTGCATGACTCCTTAATCAAAGACGAGCTGGAAAGCAGGGCTGTTACAAAAATTGATATTTACGGTACTGATGATGAAGAACAGCTAGGTTTTACGGCTGAAAATATAACTGAATTGAAGCAAATCGAGAATGTGGATGCTGTACGGCAAATTCAAAGTCTTGGTGAAACTAACTTTCATTTAGATGGTTACACGAACGAGATGCCTTCCGCTATAACTGTTGATTTTGAAAGCGAAAAACAGGCAGGAATCGAACTTGGCAGCGGGAGGTTGCCGGAGAAAGAAAATGAGATTGTCATCAGCAGTGATTTTGCTGCATTCTTGGGGAAAGATGGCGTCGAAGAAAAGGACAAGTTTGCAGAGGATGGTACGATAAAGCCTGAATATCTATACGAGGAAGAGGTCCTCAACAAAGAAATCGAGCTCGAGGCATCCACTTTTCCGGAAGACGGGAGCGAGCCTCGCACAGCAACGGAAAAAGTCCAAATTGTCGGGATTGAAGCAGCACCGGCAAACGAATACATCTACACGAATTCCGTAAAGACAACTCCTGAACTGAAAAGAACGCTTGATGAAGCATTAGATGTAACAGACAGCTATACAGAGCAGGGATATCCGCTGTACGACCAAGTAGAAGTTTATGCTTCCAATGCCGAAGCAGTAGAACCTATCCTGAACTCCTTGGATGAGAAAGGCTATTTAGCTTATTCGAATTTGGAGGAGCTGAAAAACATCAACATCCTGTTCAATGTTGCGAAAGCCGGACTCATAATCGTAGGTACGATTGCAGTACTGATCGCCTCCATCGGGATTTACAATACCATGACGATGGCAGTGACCGAGCGCGCACCGGATATCGGCATCATGAAGGCAATTGGTGCAAACCCTAAAACAATAAAACAAATTTTTCTTATGGAAAGTACGTTCATCGGGCTAGCAGGAGCACTGATTGGTACAGCTGTTGCTTATTTAATCAGCTTCCTTGTGAATGCCGGAGTTCCAGTGATATTGGAGCAGATATTCGAAGAGGAAATACCAACCACATTACAGCTTTCATCTATTCCGTTTCTATTAGCTGCCATTAGCATTACCATTTGTCTGGTTGTTACGATCCTATCGGGATCCAGACCGGCAAAACAGGCTACGAATGTGGATGTACTGCGGGCATTGAGACGCGAAATCTAGTCTCTATGACAACTCCGTCATTCTCATAGTATACTGAGGAAAATCAATGCTTTTTGAAAGGAACAAAGAGATGAAAACTATAGCGGATATTGCAGATCTGGCTGGAGTTTCAAAAAGTACGGTATCTCGCTATTTGAATGGCGGCTCTGTCAGTACAGCTACAAAGAAAAGGCTGGAACGTATTATAAACGAACAAAATTATGTACCAAATACATTTGCCCAAAGTCTGAAAGCTAAGAAAACTGCTATGGTCGGTATCATCGTACCTCGTCTGGATTCCTTTGCAGCCTCTCATACAATGATGGGGATTGATGAATCCTTACGCAGGCAGGGCTATCAATTACTGATTGCAAGTGCCAATCAAGAGGTCAGCCGGGAAATTGAAGCGATCCATAACTTTGCCAGACAGAAGGTCGCAGGCATCATCCTCATGTCTACACAAATTACCACGGAACACTTACAAGCTATAAAAGAAGCAAGTATACCAATTCTGCTGGTAGGTCAGCAGCATCCTTTACTCCCGAGCTTGATACATGACGATTATGAAGCAGGAAAGATGATGGGCGAATTTGTTGTAAAGCAAGGGCATCGTCAAATAATTTACCTCGGCGTAACAGAAAGTGATATTGCAGTGGGCATCGAACGGAAACGCGGTTTCCGCGAGGCACTGGAACATTATGACTGCCATGCTGATTATCTGGAAACAAGCTTCCGGATGCAAGATGCGATGGTGCTGGCACAAAGCTTCCTTTCCAAAACGGAAGCTACCTTGATTGTCGGAGCAACCGATAACATCGCCTTGGGTATAATCAAAGCAGCACATCAACTTAACCTTCGAATTCCTGTTGATATTTCAATTGCCGGATTTGGAGGTTATGATACAGCAGAGATTGTCACACCTGGTTTGACTACGGTTAAATACGATTACTTAGACGCTGGCAAAAAAGCAGGTGAAAAAATTGTAGAGCTTATCGAGGATGAATACTGCGAGAGCCTCACCACCTACCCTGTGCAATTAATAAGACGTGAAAGCGTTGACATAATATAAGACACAGTATATGCTATTACCAAAGAAACCGGTTCCATTACTTATGGACCTAATTCTTTGGTTTTTTTTCACCTTGTTTGGAACCGGTTCCGAAAATCGTTATGAAAGTGGTGATAACATGACAAATGCAGATAAATACCGCTTATTATCGGAGGCTGACCCTGATGAATTGGAAAAACTGGCGGAGAAGGTTAATGCCTCTCCTTGGAGACAGCATTATCATATTCAGCCCCCTACCGGATTATTGAACGATCCAAATGGATTTGGGTATTACAATGACCGATACCATCTCTTTTACCAGTGGCACCCATTTGGTCCCGTCCATGGAATGAAGTACTGGTATCATGTAACATCGACAGATTTGGTTCATTGGAAGGATATGGGGATTGGCATAGAACCCGGAGGGCAGTATGATTCACATGGCGCATACTCGGGCAGTGCCTTGGCTGAGGATGAAAAGCTCTACCTCTTTTACACCGGAAATACAAGGGATAAAGACTGGGTGAGGCATCCCTATCAATGTCTTGCAGTGATGGATCAAGAGGGGCATATCACAAAACAAGACGTCCCAATAATCGATGCTCCTCCTCAAGGCTACACTGCCCATTTCCGCGATCCTAAAGTGTGGAAAGAAGATGACCGCTACTATGCTGTTTTAGGAGCACAGCGGCTGAATAAGACGGGATGTGTGCTGATTTATAAATCAGATGATTTGCATACTTGGTCATTCATTGGGGAGCTGAAAACATCCCTTGCTGATTTCGGATATATGTGGGAATGCCCTGATTATTTTGAGTTAGGAGAAAAAGGTGTCCTTCTCTTTTGTCCACAAGGATTACCAGCAGAAGAGAATCGTTTTGAAAATATCCATCAGGCGGGTTTCTTGATAGGAGAACCCATCGATCCAGAAGTACCTAACTTTCAGCATGGCAGTTTCATGGAAATGGATAGAGGATTCGATTTTTACGCTTCGCAAACTACCCTTTCACCAGATGGGAAGCGCATCCTCATTGGCTGGATGGGACTTCCAGATACTGATTATCCAACAGATATGCACGGCTGGGCACATTGCCTTACGCTGCCGAGAGAACTTACCATCAAAGAGGGCATACTGCTGCAGCGACCTGTCAAAGAAGTGGAACTGCTTCGAAAAGATAAAAACACTGCTTCACATACAGTACACAATACTAAAATCCAGCTTGAAGAAATACATGGATCTTCTTATGAATTGATTTGCGAACTGTGTATGGAAGGTGCGGCAAAAGCCGGAATTTCATTTCGAACTGGAGTTACGGAAGAAACGCTGCTTTATTATGACGCAGTTTCTAAGTATCTTGTCTTAGACCGAACACGGTCAGGTGCGGCGATGAAAAATGGCAATGGAAGCATTCGACGTTATGCATTAGATGCAACAAAAATAACACTCAGATTGTTTGTCGATCAATCCTCGGTTGAAATTTTCATCAATGACGGAGAAGCCGTCATGACCGCCAGGATATTCCCAGCAAAGGATAGTAACGGTGTTGCCTTCTTTACCGAAGGAGGAAATGCAACATTTAACGCAGTGCAGTGGCTATATAGATAAATTTTACTCTTGAAAGGGTGATATATAATGACTGATAACAGGAAAATTGCTGAGGAAGTCATCAACGCCATTGGAGGAAAAGAGAACATTTCCTCTATAGCTCATTGTGCAACTCGCCTTCGAATCGTTGTACATGATAAAGAGAGGATTGACAAGGAGAATGTCGAAAGTATAGATAAGGTTAAAGGTGCATTTTATAACTCTGGGCAATATCAAATCATTTTTGGAACCGGCACCGTAAACAAAATCTATGATGAGCTTCAGGCACTTGGTATTGACGGTGCATCTGTACAGGAAGTAAAGCAAGCTGGTAAAAAGGAAGGTTCTGCTTTCCAACGGGCAATCCGGACTTTCGGGGATGTCTTCGTACCGATTATCCCAGTCCTCGTAGCAACCGGCTTATTTATGGGGCTGCGCGGTCTGCTGACACAGGATCAAATTCTCCACCTATTCGGCTTGGCTCCAGCAGATATACCCGCAAATTTCCTTTTATTTACGCAAGTTCTGACTGATACTGCATTTGCCTTTCTGCCCGCATTAGTCGCTTGGTCATCTTTTAAAGTATTTGGCGGAAGCCCTGTTTTAGGTATTGTATTAGGTCTGATGCTTGTGAATCCTGCCTTACCCAATGCCTATGAAGTAGCAAATGGATCCGCAGAAGCTATCACTCTATTTGGTTTTATACCTGTTGTAGGCTATCAAGGGTCTGTACTGCCGGCATTCTTCATTGGACTGATTGGTGCAAAATTAGAGAGAGCATTACGCCGTCGCATAACGGAAGCACTTGATTTGATTCTTACCCCCTTCCTTACATTGACTGTCATGATCACACTAGGACTGTTTGCAATTGGTCCAATCTTTCATTCTCTCGAGGATCTTGTCTTGACTGGGACATTGGCTGTATTGGATTTACCGTTCGGGATTGCGGGATTATTGATCGGTTCTCTCAATCAGCTCGTTGTAGTCACAGGTGTGCATCACATTTTCAATTTCCTGGAGATTCAGCTATTGGAGAATCGCGGAATGAATCCTTTCAATGCAATCATTACATGCGGTATGGCTGCGCAAGGTGCTGCTTGTCTTGCAGTTGGTCTAAAGACAAAGGATGCTAAATTGAAAGCGTTAGCATTGCCATCTTCTTTCTCAGCATTTCTTGGTATATCGGAACCCGCCATCTTTGGTATCAATTTAAGATTCATAAAGCCATTTATCATGGGATTGATTGGCGGAGGTGTTGGAGGTTTCCTTGCATCCCTGCTCGATTTAGCTGGAACAGGAATGAGTATCACTGTCATACCAGGCACCCTGCTCTATTTGAATAGTCAGCTTCCTTTTTATATCCTGATAAACTTGGTTGCTATGGCAGTGGCATTCACGCTTACTTGGATGTTTGGTTATAAAGATCCGAAGAGATTGTAAAGCAGGCATCCTATTTCTATGACACGAGCCGGCCCCTGTAATAAAAAAAGGCGCCCTACTGGGCGCTTTATTATATATTTATAACCTTATTGTCGTTTCGGTCAGCATTAAACTTATCTTTCAAATGTGCTGGTGCCATTTTAATGATGAGCTGCAGGATGAATGTTGCTACTGCTAGGTCATCCACGATACCAATTCCGATTAGAAAATCAGGTATCAAGTCAAAAGGGAAGACAAAGTACAGGACAATCAATGCAACGGCTGTCACTTTCTTGGCTGCTGCCACATCTTTAGCTATGAAGAAAGCTTTCAGAAATGGAATCGATTTGCGGAAATTGAACAGAAAACGGAGCCTGCTCCATAGTCTGGTCATATCATCCTTCCTTTCTGCCCAAATAGAGCTATTCCCATTTTAAGGTATAAGTGACTTTTTCACAACGTATAAGCAAAAAAGCCCAGCAATTTATGCTGGGCTTTTTATTATGCTTTTTTCTTTTTCGTTGCTTTTTCACGTTCGTTCTTGTTAAGGATTTTCTTACGAAGACGGATGGATTCCGGTGTTACTTCGCAATACTCATCATCGTTCAAGTACTCGATCGCCTCTTCAAGAGACAAGTCGCGTGTTTTACGAATTGTGGAAGTTTGGTCTTTGTTTGCTGAACGTACGTTAGTCAGGTGTTTTTCCACAGTGATGTTAACTGTAAGGTCGTTATCACGGCTGTGCTCCCCAACGATCATACCTGCATATACATCTGTACCAGGAGCTACGAAGATGATACCGCGATCTTCAAGCTTCATGATACCGTAAGTAGATGCTTTACCTTGTTCAAGAGCTACAAGAACACCTTTTGCTCTTCCGCCAACCTGTCCAGCAATGACAGGCTCATACCCATCAAATGTATGGTTCAGGATACCGAATCCGCGTGTTTGGGACATGAACTCTGTAGAGTAACCGATCAATCCACGGGAAGGTACACGAAACTCAAGACGAACTTGACCGTTGCCTTGGTTGATCATGTCGACCATTTCACCTTTACGGGAACCTAAGGATTCCATAACTGCTCCTGTGTATTCTTCCGGTACGTCTGCTTGTACGCGTTCCACCGGTTCACACATTTTGCCGTCGATTTCCTTAAGGATTACCTGTGGTTTGGACAATTGGAGCTCATAGCCTTCACGGCGCATGTTCTCAATCAAGATGGAAAGGTGAAGCTCTCCGCGTCCGGAAACTGTCCAAGCATCAGGAGAATCAGTTGGGTCTACGCGTAGACTTACATCTGTCTCAAGCTGGTTAAGCAAACGTTCTTCGATTTTACGGGAAGTGATGTATTTACCTTCTTTACCCGCAAACGGACTGTTGTTTACTAGGAATGTCATTTGCAATGTTGGTTCATCAATACGTGGAACCGGCAATGCTTCTTGCGCATTTACTGAGCAGACAGTCTCTCCAACGTTAATGTCCTCAAGACCAGCAACGGCAACGATGTCACCAGCTTTTGCTTCTGTGATTTCAATTCGTTTCAAACCGATGAAACCGAATAGTTTAGTAATACGGAAGTTCTTCACGGAACCGTCTTTCTTCATCAGGGCAACCTGATCGCCGACTTTAACGGAACCACGGAAGATACGACCAACACCAATACGGCCAAGGAAGTCGTTGTAATCCAAGATAGTAACCTGGAATTGCAAGCCTTCATCAGAGTTATCGATTGGAGCGGGGATGTTATCCATGATCGTTTTGAAGATGGCATCCATTGATTCCACTTGTCCATCTGGCTCTTCACCGGAAGTACCGTTCAATGCTGACGCATAGACAACTGGGAATTCAAGCTGGTCATCATCAGCACCAAGCTCGATGAATAGATCAAGTACTTCATCGATAACATGCTCAGGACGTGCACTCGGTTTGTCGATTTTGTTTACGACTACAACCGGAGTAAGCTTTTGCTCCAAAGCTTTTTTCAATACGAAACGAGTCTGGGGCATTGCGCCTTCATAAGCATCCACAACAAGTAAAACGCCGTCTACCATTTTCAGTACGCGCTCCACCTCACCACCGAAATCGGCGTGTCCTGGTGTATCCAATATGTTAATACGTGTATCGTTATAATTAATCGCAGTGTTTTTCGCTAAGATTGTGATTCCGCGCTCTTTTTCCAAGTCGTTGGAATCCATTGCGCGCTCATCCACGTGCTCATTATCACGGAAAGTACCAGAATATTTCAGCAACTGGTCAACCAAAGTCGTTTTCCCGTGGTCAACGTGGGCAATAATCGCGATATTGCGAATATCTTCTCTTAATTGCATGTATACATGTCTCCTCTTCTTCATGTAATCCTATCCGACTACAACCTGTTAATTATACCACAGTTCATGCGCGGCACAATAGGATAGGCAAACATTAACATTATAATATTATCGTAAAGCTTGCTCCGCCTAGGTCTGACTCCCCTGCCCGAATGATCCCATTATGCCGTTCAACGATCGCACGGGAGATCGCAAGGCCAAGTCCGGTTTCTCCGCCTTCACCTTTAACAAAACGCTGGAACATATTTGGCAGCAAGTCCTCCGAAATGCCCGGTCCATCATCATTAATGGTGATTTCGACTTGCCGGATAGTGCTTGGCTGAACAGAGATATGCACTTGACTGCCAGCATGGCGGATTGCATTGGACGTTATATTCATCATTGCCCGAAGAAGTTTCTCTTTATCCCCATTAATCACAATTGCAGGCAGTTTATTGTAGGTAAGTTGAATATTCTTGTCGCTTGCAATCGGCAAGGCACGGTCTATCGTCAAATTGACCAGCTCTTCTATTTCTATTTGCTCTTCTTTATAAATGCCTTCCTCGCTGTCGAGCTTAGCTAAAAGGATCATCTCATTGATCAGCTGTTTTAAACGCTTGATCTCGGAAACAACGACCTCAAGGCCATGTTCCTGATCCTTGCCTGTGAAGACGCCATCCTTAATTCCCTCTGCATAACCTTGAATTGTCATAAGCGGTGTTTTCAATTCATGGCTGGCATTTTGGAAGAATTGACGCTGAGACGTAATATAACGATTCAATTCCTTAGCCATCTCAATCGCGCTTTGCTCTACTTCTTTGATTTCACCACTTGCTTTTACAGATTCAATATTATCGAATTCGCGCCGCTGGATTTTTTTCAGCTGGTACTTCAATTCTGTCAAAGGTTTTACAAGTCGCTGTGTCAGGTAAGTGCTGATCAGAATAGCTATCATGACGCCGATTAGAAATACAAGGAAAATACGCTGGAAAAAGCTTTCTTGCACTTCTTCTAATTCACGAATCGGACGCAGGATGACCATATTCTGATTTTCACCAGTTGCTATGGATTTGACTACATAACTGTTTCGATTCTCCTGCCAGATGGTATTTTTTTTAGTTGGAGCAGTATCATATTTTTCAGCAAATCTTTCCGCGTCTAACCGAACAAGGTTGGTATAGGTGACTTCCTCTGCTTCTTCATCATAGAGGAACATTTTGAGATCTAGATTATTAAGCATATTGTCCAGTGATGCGGCAGGAATTGAATCTACACCACTGATTGCTGTGAGTAGAATTTGACCGCTTTCCTCTAATTGCCGTGTCTCATTGGTAACCAGCAAACCCTTCAGCTGCGAATACAGCGTAATAGCTGTGAATCCCATCACAATAATAAGCAAAGTCGTAAACGCAATGTTCAGCTGTGTTTTCAATCTCATGCTTCGCTCATTCTGAACCGGTATCCAAAGCCCCAAACCGTTTCAATCGGAATGCCGTCCATTTTCTTGCGGAGTCGTTTTACTAAATCATCCACAGCACGATCACTCCCGAAATAGTCTTCTCCCCACACTTGTGTAAGCAATTCATCACGTGAAAAGGCTCGGTTCGGATTCTGCACAAGGATGACTAACATTTCGAATTCTTTCGCTGTCACTTCTACTTCTGCTTCATGCCAGTAAACACGCCGTTCTCCTAATTGCAGCTGCAAGTCCCCCGCTTGGAGATCCATTTGTTTAGCCGGCTGTGGTTCCTGGTTTGCCTGGGGGTTCCATCTCTTAAATAAACGCTTCACGCGCGCAACCAATTCCCTTGGGCTGAAAGGTTTGGTCAGGTAATCATCTCCGCCAAGCTCCAAGCCGAGTATTCTATCGATTTCTTCATCCTTCGCCGAGATGATGATGATCGGCACTTCGCTCGTTTGACGGATTTTGTTGCAAAGTGCGTATCCATCCATTCCTGGAAGCATGATATCCATGATCCACATATCCGGCGTTTCTTTATCCGCAATTTCAAGCGCAAGCTCTGCGGTTTCCGCCACGCTGATTTGATAGCCCTCCTTTTTCAGATAAGCTTCTACTATATTTCTTATATTTTGATCGTCTTCGACAACGATTATATGATGTGACATTTGATCGTACTCCTTTCCTCTCTACGGTTATTTTCCCACAAAATCGCAAAAAGAAAAGACTTTCCTGCTATTTGTCCATTCCACATATTTTACATAATTGCTCCGAAAAGATGCCAAATCCAGACAGTAGAATAAGTAGTATAGAACAACGAACACACAACACGAAAGAGGTGCCTTACATGAACAGAGACAATGACAAACCATACAATGAGTATCCAGATGATCAGCACTCTTCTTCATATGAACAGGAAAACTCCTACCCGGATGAAACGAATAAACTTTCCGGGACTGAAGAAGAATCTCCGAAATACAGCCAAGCGATTCAAGTAGATGAACCAATCAATCAGCCGCAGCAGCCGAAACAAAAAGGCAAGGTATGGACAAGCTTCGTCAGCGGAATTGCAGGCGGGGTTTTAGTTCTTGCAATCGTTGCAGTGCTTGTATTCACAAATGTCATATCCTTTGGTTCCAATGCAGCAAGCCCGGCAACCATGGGAACGAACAATACATCAACAACAAAATCAAGTAACCAGGCATTAGCTACACAAACAAGTACGGAAAATCTGACCAATGCTATTCAGGACGCTTCTGCGGCAGTAGTAGGAGTAGAGAATATGCAGCAGGCTGATTTATTCTCCGAATCCGAAGAAGCTGGATCTGGATCAGGCGTCATCTATAAAAAAGAAGGTGGCAAAGCATACGTTGTGACCAACCATCACGTTGTCGACGGAGCGTCCAGCTTGGAAGTAACCCTTTCCAACGGACAGAAGGAAAAAGCAACCTTGCTGGGATCTGATGAAATCAGCGACTTAGCTGTATTGGAAATTGACGGAACAAATGTAGATCAGGTAGCCACATTCGGTACTTCGGATGATCTGACAGTCGGACAGCAAGCGATTGCGATCGGTAACCCACTAGGTGCTGAATTTGCTGGTTCTGTGACGCAAGGTATCATCAGCGGATTGGATCGTTCTGTAGCGGTAGATTCCAATAATGATGGTACAGAGGACTGGGTAACAGAAGTATTGCAGACGGATGCTGCTATTAACCCTGGTAACAGCGGTGGTGCCTTGATAAATGCAAACGGTGAAATCATCGGTATCAACTCTATGAAAATTGCCCAGGAAGAAGTCGAGGGTATTGGTTTTGCTATTCCGATTGATGCAGCTAAACCAATCATCAATCAACTGGAATCTACAGGCAAAGTTGAACGTCCTTACATCGGTATCGGCGCAGTCAGCCTCGATCAAGTACCGCAAGTAAATGCGCAGCAAACGTTGAACCTTCCTGAAGACGTGACTCAAGGTGTTGTGCTTGCTCAGGTAGTGGAAAGCTCTCCGGCAGCAGATGCTGGTCTGCAGCAATACGATGTTGTTACGAAAATCGACGACCAGGATATTACGAGCATGGTCGACTTACGCTCTTACCTGTATTCCGATAAAAATATCGGCGACGAAGTAACTGTTACGTATTACCGTGATGGAAACAAAGAAACAACGAAACTTACATTAGCGAAGGAACAAACAACACAGTCAGATCAATCTACACAACAACAGCAGCAGCAACAATAACAATAAGCGTTGCTTATTGATCAGATAGATGACGGCCGCACCCTTAACAAAAACATGATATCCCCAAAATGTCATTTTGCGGTCGACTACGCTCCCCCCAGAGCTTATACAAAAAAGCGATCACCCAACTGCACAGGTGACCGCTTTTTTTGTATATAATCATGAATGGAGGTGGAATAATTTGGTTGATAAAGTTCTGGCTTACATCCTATCCAACCGTAATAATACCTATCACATGCTCGTCCATGAACACATGGATTTCCCCGAGGCAGGGTTACAGATTCCAGGAGGTACAGTCGACCCGGGGGAAAACTTGTTAACCGCATTGCATAGAGAGATCTTCGAAGAGTCTGGATTGCGTGATTTGCCTGATGGTGAATTGGTCGCTAGTGCACCATTCCTCCATCGAGACAAGCACGAGCTCCAGCACCGGCATTTCTTTTTGATTCTAATAAAGCAGCAGCTACCTGACGCATGGGATCATCGTGTCTTTGGAAATGGAGCTGATAACGGATTGGTCTTCCGTTATCGGTGGTACGATATCCAATCCGTTCCGCCGTTAGCAGCCTCACAGAATCAGTTCCTGCATGTGGTTAGAGAAACTATACAGGCACATCCACGCTCTTAAAAGATATATTATTAACAGACTACATAAAGGAGCATGGTGCATGCAAACCGTATTGATCGGCACAACTGTAAAACAAGACCCCGACATATTAGCTGCCTATTTGGATTCCCTCAACAGACTGCAAACAACAGAATCATCGATTTTCTACTGCTTCATCGATGATAATGATGACCCAAAATCGAGCACCTTACTTTCCGCTTTCGCTGCAGAACACGATGCTGTCATCCTCCCATCCGAAACCACTGATTCCTATCAGAAGGATGAACACACCCACTACTGGACAGAAGCTCTTATTTGGAAAGTGGCAGCTCTGAAGAATAAAATCATTTCCTATGCGGTCGAGCAGAAAATGGATTATATCTTTTTTGTCGATTCCGATATTGTACTTCACCCGGCCACATTGGAAAAATTACTAGCCAGTCAAAAAGATATCATTTCCTGTATTTTCTGGACCCAATGGCAGCCTGGCACGCAGGCTCTTCCCCAAGTCTGGTTAAAGGATGAATATGAACAATTCACCCACCACCGCGGCGAATCTTTATCGGATACAGAACGTGCAGCACGGCACCAGGAATTCCTGGAACAGATGCGGAAACCAGGAACATATGAAGTTGGAGGATTGGGTGCTTGTACTCTTATCACCAGGGAAGCTTTAAATAAGGGAGTCCATTTCGGGGAAATACCTAATCTCTCCTTTTGGGGAGAAGATCGCCACTTTTGTATTCGTGCAGCAGCACTCGGCATCTCGCTATTTGTCGATACACATTACCCTGCTTTTCACCTTTACCGCAAGACGGATCTTGCAAAGCTCCCTGCATTCAGATGGGAGCATAACTGGCCTGGGCATAACTATCGCATTACGAAGGATACCAGTAATACCCTCACTCTATCCATGATTGTCAAAAATGAATCCGGACGTTATCTAGAGCGTTCGCTGCGATCTTCTCTTCCCGCAGTTGATCAGGCCGTCATCATTGATGACCATAGTACAGATAATACAGCAGCCATTTGCCGGAAGCTTTGCAGGGAGTATGACGTTCAGCTGACATTGATCGAAAATCCCCAGTCCGGATTCAGCAACGAAATAGAGCTGCGGAAACAGCAGTGGCAGGCAACAATTGCAGCGGAACCTGATTGGATTCTGAATCTCGATGCAGATGAAGTACTGGATAACGTTTTCCTCAAAGAAAAAGACCAGCTTCTGAATCAAGCTGATCTCGATCTTTATTCATTCCGATTATTCGATTTCTGGGATGAAGAGCGTTACCGGGAGGATCAGTACTGGCAAGCACATCTATTTTACCGTCCATTCCTGCTGCGCTATCAGCCCGCATTTCCATATGAATGGCGGGAAACACCTGTTCATTGCGGTCGCTTCCCGGAAAATATCTTTCAGCTGCCGAATGCCATCAGCAACATCCGTATCAAGCATTTCGGCTGGGCCAGAGCGGAGGATCGCATACGAAAATACGAACGCTATCGCCAGCAGGATCCAGAAGCAATCTATGGCAAGAAGGCTCAATATGAAAGCATTTTGGATCCTGATCCGACGTTAATCAAGTGGAAGGAGGTTTCTTCTTTCGAAAGATAGCTCGGTAGCAATACAGTCGTCCCCACTGATCATTGAATAGCGCATCTGCGGGCATTTCCGATTCAACTGGTCCGGCATATTCAAAGCCCCCCAGCTCCGCCAATGTTTCTAGAATATTAATATCGACTGTTGGATAGTCGAATGTCATGATGACATAACCGTCCGGTTTCAAGATACGGCTGAATTGCTCCCAAGCACGTTTTTGCACGCTAACATCCAGGTGCTCCATCACCGAGATACAGAAGATTTTATCGAAAAATGCATCCTCATAGGGCAATGATGTCAGATTAGCTTCAGCACGATGGATATTCCGGAGCAGGTCTTCAGGTAAACGCGCCGTTTCCTCCGGACCAAAATCCTTGGTCACATCCTCCAGAATCGCCTGGTCATCTGTAATCCTGCTATCTATATCACATGCATACACTGTCTTAGCTGAAGCTGCTAAATGAAACTTAAACGGATGGCTGATTCCTGATGCAGCATCCAATACGATATCATCCGCTTCCACAAAAGAAGCTGCCCATCCATATTCATAGCTGCGGCTCCACCAAGCATCCGGTAATTTAAGCACAAAATCGCGTTCCTTACGATCATCGTGCTTGAAAAATCTTGAAGTCCATGCTTCTGTCAACATGCTTCAACCCCTTTATTAGAATACGTAGCTTGTAGTACAACGTATTCCGCCGGATAAGCATGTATGCAAGTTTCTCTGTACAGCAAAAGAGCTGGGCATGTGTGCCCAGCTCTTTTTACTCGTCATAGAGAATGGATTTAACGTCTGCATCCTCCAGATAATCTTCATACTTCTCATGATCCTCGTTTACTCCATCAAACTTCCCATCCATGTCGGCAAGCAGGAAATTCTCGATATCCTGTGCTCCGCCCACCTCTTCATCGGAATTTACAGCCATATAATCATAATCTTTTTCTGTATTGACGAAATCGGAAGGCGTTTCGGATGAGCCATACGCTTGCAGATCCTGTAAGGCATCCTCTCCATCATAGAAATTATGCTCCGTGTCTTCTTCGTCATCTTTTCCTTCCAAATCTTCGAGACGAGGATGGATGACAGCTTCCTCAGCTGGGCGGTCATGCAGTGTCATTCTCTGCGGCTTGTACTCCACAAGCGTTTCTGCTGTCGGCATCGCCAGCAGACGTTCTTCCGGAATCTGTTTTCCTGATTTCATACAAATCCCAAAGGATCCATCTTCTATTCTTTTCAGGGCAGCTTGGACGTCTTTCATCTCCTGCTCCAGATGATCATTCAGCGCGATATCCTTCTCCCGCTCATATAGCTCCGTTGCTGTATCTCCAGGGTGATTATCATAATTGCTCAGCTCACCCATAGCATCCTTTGTGTAGGACATCTCGACACCAAAATGGTCCTTCAGCGCCTGTTTCAATTCCTGCAAACGATTCTCAAGCATTTCTTTACAGGCATTCAATGTCTCTTGTCTGACCATGCACTTTCCTCCTGTTCATTTCCTGCTGTCAGTAGTATGTGACATAAAACCCATCTCTATTAAGACGGGACATATTGTATAATCAGGAAAATGGAGGCGATACTTTATGCAAACCAGAAGACTGTACCTGCTCGGAGGAAATACCTCGCAGGAAGAAGCGAATGTCCACTTTGCCAAAGCAGCAGGCGGGCAAAGCGCTCATATCGCATTATTGATTGTATATCGAAAAGGCTGGGAAGCATTCCTGTCCCGTTATACAAGTCACTGGATTGCCCAAGGAGTTCATGAGAGCAATGTATCCGTGATCGTACCGAATGAAAAAGGTGAATTGGATATAGCAAAATCGGCTGAGATTATCACAAGTGCTACAGGCATTTTCATTGGAGGCGGTCATTCGGAAACATACTATAGCATCTACACCAAACAACCATTCAAGGGGCTGTTAAGAGAAAAATATGCTGCAGGTACACCGCTGGCAGGCAATAGCGCGGGAGCATTGCTTATGCCAGAAACCGTCCTGCTGTCCCCACTCGATACGGACGATCATCGCGCTTGGAGCGGACCTGGACTCGGCATTCTTTCTAATCAGCTAATCAGTGTCCATTTTTCTCAATGGCAGGATGAGCCGAATCTCCTTGCCGGTCTTCATCAACACGACATCCCTTTCGGGTATGGCATAGATGAGGATGCCTGTTTATATTTAGAGAACGGGAAGCCAGCAGCAGTCTTCGGAAATGAACAAGTCAAGCGCATAGAAAAAGGGACCCTGTAAAACAAGGTCCCTTTTGTATTAGTTGGATGTAGAACGCAAATAATAAGATGTCTTAATACCAGAATCCCAAACAGCAATATGCAAATCAAGCAATTCTTTTGCTTTGATGGAATTCGGAACATACATATTGAAAGAAATCGCCTGATCGATATGCTTTTGGCGTGCTGCATTTTGCTTCACGCTCCACTGCTGATCGATTTCATAAGCGGATTTATAGAAGCGATCTGTTTCTTCATTCAAATCAGGTGCAGTAACCGGAATTTTATAGTCCTTCTTCTCTTCAGAATAGAACTTACTGAAAATCGGATCTGTCGTAGCTGTGCTTCCTGCAATCAATGCAGTAGAAGAGTTCGGCGCTACTGCCATCAAGTACGCGTTACGCATACCATTTTCTTTCACCTGCTCCTGCAGGCCTTTCCAGTCTAGTTCGGAATCGCCGGTTGTGTAGCCTTTATTATCAAAATAGCTTCCATCTGCCCAGTCGGAACCTTCGAAAACAGGGTAAACACCTTTTTCCTTCGCAATTTCCATGCTGGATCGAATTGTCAGGTAAGCGATTTTCTCATAAAGTTCATCTGCATACGCTACAGCTTCATCACTTTCCCAATCGATTTGTTTCAATGCAAGCAAGTGATGCCATCCAAACGTTCCTAGTCCAATAGCACGGTATTTCTGGTTTGTGATCTGAGCTTGCAAAACAGGAATTGTATTCAAATCAATAACATTGTCCAGCATACGAACCTGAATCGGAATCAGGCGTTCCAGGACATCTTCTGTAACTGCCTTAGCCAAAGAGATGGAGGACAGGTTACACACAACGAAGTCACCCGGTTCTTTTGTGATGATGATTTTACCATCTTGAGTGACTTGTTCTGTCATGATAGTCGGGCTTTGGTTTTGCATGATTTCCGTACATAGGTTACTGGAATAAATCATACCAGCATGCTTATTGGCATTCTGACGGTTTACTTCATCCCGGTAGAACATGAAAGGTCCGCCCGTTTCCAGCTGGCTGCGCAGGATACGTTTCATCACATTGATAGCTGGAATCTCTTCCTTGTGCAAGTCTGGATTCTCTACACAAGCCCAATACTTCTCACGGAAGGAACCATCCCCTCTAGTCTCATCATAGAAATCTTCTAAGGAGAAGCCCATGACACGTCGAACTTCATGCGGATCGAATAGATACCAATTGCCGCGAGATTGCACTTGTTCCATGAAGATATCTGGCAGGCAGACACCAGTGAACAAATCATGTGTACGCTGACGCTCATCTCCATTATTCAGCTTCGCGTCAAGGAATGGGAAGATGTCTTTATGCCAAATATCAAGATATGTGGCAATCGCACCTTTACGCTGACCAAGCTGGTCCACACTAACTGCAGTATTGTTAAGCTGTTTCATCCAAGGAAGCACACCAGAAGATGCACCTTCGAACCCTTTGATCGCACTGCCTCGGCTGCGGATCTTACCTAGATAAACACCGATACCGCCTCCGTTTTTTGAAAGGTTGGCAATGTCTGTATTGCTGTCGAAGATTCCTTGCAGGCTGTCATCGACTGTATCAATGAAGCAGCTGGAAAGCTGGCCATAACTCTTACCTGAGTTAGACAATGTAGGTGTAGCGACTGTCATGTAAAGATTGCTTAATGCCCAGTAAGCTTCTGTTACAAGCCCTTTGCGCGTTTCCTTAGGCTCTTTGCTCATGACTGTCATTGCGATGATCATGAATCTCTCCTGCGGAAGCTCATATGTTCCGCCTTTATGGTCCGTCGCAAGATAACGATCTGCAAGCGTACGCAGACCGATGTATGTGAACAGTCCGTCTTTCTTGTAGTCGATCAAGCTATGGAAATGATTGATTTCCTCTTCACTGTATGTGTCGAGAAGGAATTTGTTATAGATACCGATCTCAGTCAATTGCTGAATCAAGCTGTAGAATGATCCGTATTTCTCTTCGAAATTGTAACCTCGGTTTTGTGAAGCTTGGAAATAAAGCTGTTCAAGATACAAGCTGGCAGCGATATAAGTCCATTGCGGCTCTTCTTCATCCAGCTGTGACAAGCCCTCCAATATAAGTTGGTTCAACCACTCTTTATCTGATGACCAAGCCTTCTGCTCCATCAGGCGTTCACCATATTGAATCAGATGTTTTGCATCAGCTTCTGCAAAGCGTGATTCGAGCACGGCTGCCACATGCTCTTTCCAATTGACTGTTTGTGTCGTATCTAACATGTTGAAACTTCCTCCTCCAAAATACAGGTGTAATTGTAAGTACTTCTTTCCCCTAAACGCACAAAGTGAGCAACTACCAGGAAACTGTCCCTTCTGTCCGTCCTACAAGATACAGTAGTAACATAGATCAGAATCGACAAATAAAAAGTGTCTGAGAACACTGTCTATCAAGCAAATGAAGCGATTTCTTCATCTACTATCGATACCCGGCTTGCTCGCCTTCGAAACTATATATAGTGTTTAATTATGTCTTAACTAACAAGATGTTGTATAAATGACTTTACCATATATCCATAACTCTTTCAATCTCTATCTTATTCAACTGCCTCATTTCACAATCTGTCGCAAAAAAGAAACTGCCGTCTTTCGAGGTTTTTCGCTGTCGAAAAATTGTTTGTGATTTTTCATGATTCTATCACCAGTACTCGACATTCCTGAAGCTTAAAGGTACGATAAAAGTGCATGCTAAGGAGGGATTATATGGGAACTATCAAGAAAGTAGGATTCATCGGTACAGGCGTTATGGGAAAAAGCATGAGTCGCAATTTGATGCAGGCAGGCTTTGAACTGGCGGTCTATACGCGAACGAAAGCGAAAGCAGAAGAATTGATTGATGCTGGAGCAGTTTGGCACGATACACCTGCAAGCCTCGCTGCCAGTGTGGATGCAGTAATTACGATGGTTGGCTACCCTAGCGATGTTAGGGAAGTCTACTTTGGCGAAAACGGCATTATTCATCACGCACGCCCGGGCACCTATGTAATTGATATGACGACCTCGAAGCCAGCTCTTGCAGAGGAAATCCATACTGAAGCAAAAGATAAAGGTATCTTCGCGTTGGATGCCCCTGTCTCAGGAGGAGATATTGGCGCGCAGAACGGAAAACTAGCCATCATGGTCGGCGGTGAAGCAGATGCGTTTCAAGCTGTCCTCCCAGTGTTCGAAGCAATGGGTGAAAACATCATCCTCCAAGGACCTGCCGGTTTCGGACAGCATACGAAGCTGATCAATCAGGTAACCATTGCGAGCAATATGGTCGGCGTTTGCGAAGCGATCGCGTATGCAGAGCACGCAGGCATGGACCCATCCAAGGTGCTCCAGTCAATAACGACAGGCGCTGCCGGCAGCTTCAGCTTAAGCAACCTTGCTCCCCGGATGATCAAAGGAGATTATGACCCTGGTTTCTATGTGAAACATTTCATCAAGGACATGAAACTTGCTCTGGAAGCAGCTAAGGAAATGGGGATGACAACACCTGGACTGGAACTAAGCCTCTCCTTATATGAACGTCTTGCCGAAAATGGCGATGAGGATCTCGGCACGCAAGCCCTAATAAAACTGTTTACAAAGAAAGCATAAGAAAAGAGGCCAGGAAACTGGCCTCTTTATATTAATACATACAATAAAACAGGTAAGGTAATTAGACTGAGCAACGTACTGATCAGTGTTGTACTCGATACATAAGCAGGTTTAGCACCAAATTCGAGTGCGTAAAGGGTCGTATTCGCCGCTGTCGGCATTGCGGCGACCAAAATCATGATTTGTTTGACCATGTCATCTACTGGCAGGATCAGTGTGAATAAATATGCGATCGCCGGTGAGACAAGCAGCTTCAGGACAAGCGCATAAGTAAGACGTTCATATTCAAAGGATTTCAATGAGATATTAGCAAGCTGCATACCAAGCACGATCATTACTGTAGGGATTGCCGCATCAGCCACAAGGTGGACAG
The DNA here is from genome assembly GCF_044383785.1 of Terribacillus sp. JSM ZJ617. Lineage (NCBI taxonomy): Bacteria > Bacillati > Bacillota > Bacilli > Caryophanales > Bacillaceae > Terribacillus > Terribacillus sp. JSM ZJ617. The sequence continues at coordinate 51,333 of NZ_JBISEQ010000004.1, forward strand.
CTTCAGTAATTGGACCGCTAAGCGGGACGGATAACAACTGGAACAATACACCAAGTATCGCTCCGTAGATAATTGGTATTTTCAAGACGGAAAGGAACGTAGCACGAGGCGACAGCACAGCCCCTCCTCCTTTGGCAGCAATAAAGACACCGATTGTCACCATGACGAGCTGCTGCAGTACAAGCAGGATAACCGCATAATCGAAGCCCGCTGCACCGAACACGAATAAGACAAGCGGCGTTCCGTAGTTGCCGTTGTTCATAAACGAGGCGCCAAGCATCAAGCTATAAGTATCCTGGCGATCATATCCGCGCAAAAGACTGATTACATAGCAGATCAGCACCAGCGCCAGACAAATACCGACAACAAAAACAGCCAAATAAATATAATCAGCACTTAGACGATTTTCATAGAACGTTTGGAAAGCCAATACAGGGGACAGCAGATAAACCGACATTTTCGAAATGCTTCGGATGTCGAATTTTAAAAGCTTCTGTCCAACAAAACCAAGAAGAAAAATACCGAAGATTGGCAATAAGGTCAATATGTAAGTCACAAACTATCATCCTATCAAGTTATGAGTTCAAAAATTCTATTTTCCCTTCACCTATGCGTGCAATACGGGCAAGGGATACTACTTCAATGCCTAGTTCCTCCAGGCGAGTTCTACCTCTTTGAAAGCTTTTCTCGATGACAATCCCGATACCAGCAACAGTGGCACCAGCTTGATTAAGAATACTGATTAAACCGGCTGCCGCTTCTCCGTTTGCAAGAAAGTCATCGATAATCAGCACGTGATCCTCCGGTGATAATCTATCCTTAGAGATCGTCACATCTGAGTGCACTTGCTTTGTGAACGAATAGACAGATTCCACATAAACATCACCTTTCATTGTCAGTGACTTCTGTTTTTTTGCATACACTACCGGCACGTTGAAAGCAAGGCCAGCCATTAGCGCTGGAGCAATGCCGCCCGCTTCAATCGTCACGATTTTCGTCACAGACTTGTGCTGGAATCGGCGACGGAACTCCTTGCCGATTTGATATAAAAGGGCAGTGTCCATTTCATGATTCAAAAAGCTATCTACTTTAACGATTGTATCCCCGATAATCGTTCCTCTTTCTTGAATTGCTTTTTGGAGCAGTTCCATCTATCGATTCCCCTTTCTCTCTTCTGCTGCAGATGCGACAACAAATGCCAAGTCATCATTACCAAAGAACTGCAGCACTTCCATTACCATTTCGTCTGAAATATCAGAGGCTTCTTCTTTAGGCAGGACTTCTTCCAAAGCTTCTTTCAGCGCATCATTTTCACCTTGGTTCGGGTAGGCTTGTTCGTATAAGGTAACAGCATCCAGATCTTGATTTGTACACCATTGTGCGAAGATTCGGATCATCAACCGTTCATCTTCCTGGTATTTCTCAATGATCTTCCTCGATAGCTCATCTTGACTCATCGGCGCTCATCTCTCCTTAAAAATGATAAAAGACGCATCCTGGAAAATTCCAGAATGCGCCTCTGTCGTCATTGTATGAAATTACAGACGAGTTACGTTAGCAGCTTGTGGGCCGCGGTTGCCTTCAACGATTTCGAATTCAACTTCTTGACCTTCGTCAAGAGTTTTGAAACCTTCAGATTGGATAGCAGAGAAGTGTACGAATACGTCGTCTCCGTCCTCTCTTTCGATGAAACCAAAACCTTTGTCTGCGTTAAACCATTTTACTTTTCCAGTCATTTAAATGACCTCCTTACAATAGAAGTACAAAAGTACAGGTATTGAATCGTTATACCTTTACACCACTTATTGTGAAAGAGATCGTAAAGATTTATTCAACCGTACCGTTTCCTTTTGCTACTTAAGAGTACCTTTTTTTGAACAAGAATGCAAGTCAATTCCAACTTTTTCTCCAAATTAAGTTAATAATGAGCCCTACGAACTATAAGAACGCTTTCATATAGAGTATCACTAACAGAATCCGCTTACATAGCAACGCATATATACCTGTGACTATTGTCACGGTTTTTGCTCCAAAATTCGACAAACAAACGTATTCACTTCCAGTTTATCCACCATGGCCAGCTTCTATACCCTCTTCAAGAAAGATATATTCCTGTTGACAGTCCTTACCCCTTTTTTTATAGTGACTATAGCTTACGAACATTGTGAAAGAATAAACGTAACGAAAGGGGTGGCAATATGATTAAGACGTATCTTTATGATCATCATAATGACATGATGCATACAAATATTTCTTTGAAGGACAGTAATCGTCATTTGGAGGATCCTGACAATCTGCTGTGGATCGATGCCTATGATGTACAGTCTCACGAACTGCATGAACTTGCCGGGATATTCGATTTCCATCCGCTGGCAATTGAAGACTGCCTTCATGACAGCCCCCGCGCTAAGGTAGATGATTATGATGCATACAAATTTTTCGTCTTCCATGCCCTGCGTTACAACGAGGAAAGTGATAATGAAATCACGACGCTCGAACTGAATGTTTTCCTGGGGCCGAATTATGTCGTGACCATCCACAAGCATAAGCTTCGCTGGCTCGGCCAGATGGATGCTATCTGCTCCCGTTCTTCCCGATACATGAATCAAGGATCTGACTTCCTTCTCTATGCACTCGCTGACGGCATCACGGATGAATACTTCCCTGTCCTGGACCGTATCGGAATCCGGATCGAGGAACTGGAAGATGAAATGTATAGTGAAGGCGTGAAAGAAGTAACGGAGGAATTCCTTGCCCTAAAACGGACGATCATCCTGATCAGAAGGGTGATTCTGCCGCAGCGGCGCATTTTCCTGAATGTGAATGGCAAATGGAAATTCGATATCAAAGAAGAAAATGTGCCCTTCTATACCGATCTTATTGATCACCTGGAACGTATTGTTGACTCTACCGAAACCTTCCGTGATTTGGTAAACAGTGCCCTGGATACGTACTATTCCATCATCAGTGCCAAATCGACAGAGAAGCTGAATGTCTTGACGATTATCTCGACCGTCATGCTTCCGCTTACGTTCGTTACTGGGTTCTTCGGGATGAATTTGCCGATACCCTTTGCAGACAGTCCCTGGACGACAGCTGGCGTGAGCGTACTACTTGTACTGATCACTTTCGGCATGTGGCATTATTTCAAGAACAAGCTATTTTAAAATTCCATTTGTACTGGACTTCTTTTCGTGTTAAAATATTTGATTGCAAGAGTATGAATAACGACATAACGCCTAATTTTGTATCTTGCAAATATAAATGACAGGTGGAAAAAATAATGAGTGATTATCGAGTATTACTGTATTACAACTATGTAGATATTGAAGATCCCGAAGCTTTTGCCAAAGAACATCTGAAGGAATGTAAGGAATTAGGTCTTAAAGGCCGCATCCTTGTAGCCAAAGAAGGTATCAATGGTACTTGCTCTGGAACGGTTGAACAAACACAAGCATATATGGATATGATGCACGCGAAACCAGGTTTTGAAGATATGGTCTTCAAAATCGACGAAGCGGATGGACATGCTTTCAAGAAAATGCATGTACGCCATCGCCCTGAATTGGTGACGCTGCGTCTTGAAGATGATATAGATCCCCGTGAGGTGACAGGTGATTACCTATCTCCTAAAGAATTTTACGAAGCGATGCAAGACGAGAACACTGTCGTTCTGGATGCACGGAATGATTATGAATATGATCTTGGTCACTTCCGCGGTGCAATCCGTCCTGATATTGAAACATTCCGCGACCTTCCAAACTGGGTCCGTGAAAACAAAGATATCTTAGAAGGCAAACGCGTTTTGACTTACTGCACAGGCGGTATCCGCTGTGAGAAGTTCTCCGGCTGGCTCGTGCGCGAAGGTTTTGAGGATGTCGGTCAATTACATGGCGGTATTGCCACTTATGGAAAAGATCCTGAAGTACAAGGCAAGCTTTGGGACGGTCGCATGTACGTATTCGATACCCGCATTTCCGTGCCGATCAACCAAACTGAACACGTTATCGTTGCCAAAGATTATTTCGATGGACAGCCTTGTGAACGTTATGTTAATTGTGCAGATCCTTCCTGCAACCGCCAGATTATCTGCTCTGAAGAAAATGAGCACAAATATCTTCGCGGCTGCTCCGACAGCTGCCGCCGTTCTCCTCGTAATATGTACGTTGCAGAACACGGCTTGACTGAAGAAGAAGTGGAAGCTCACCTGGCGAAATTAGAAAACGAAACAGTAGCAAACTAAAAAGAACCCCCTGGGGGTTCTTTTTTTAATGCCATTCCAAAAATTCCAATCTGTTTCCGAAAGGGTCATTCACATAAATTCGATCAGCACCTGGCAAGTCAGCATCATCGATAAAATCCACATGGTGTTCATCCAGATGACGTCTGAGAGACAGCAGCCCCTCTACTTCAAAAGCAGGATGGGCTTTTCGTGCTGGTGAAAAAGGTTCTTCTACACCCATATGCACAATAATATCGTTGCAATTGAACCAAACACCGCCTCTTGCTCGCAAGTTAGCTGGTTTTTCAATTTCTTCAAACCCGAAGACATCCACAAAAAACTCCCTTGCTTGCTCTTCGCTGCCGCTTGGACAAGCAAGCTGGACATGATCAAATCGCTTTAGGAAAAACTCCATCGAAACAACCCCCTTTTTCTACATTCTATCATTAAGGAACTGATTGTTATCGGTTCTTTTCTGTTTATGCTACATTGGAAGTGCAGACAAGAGGAGGAGAACGACATGACAGTCCACGATTATTCTGCTGTTGCGATAGATGGGAAAGAAGTCAGTTTAAAGGATTACGCTGGCAAGGTGCTCGTCATCGTGAATACAGCAAGCAAATGCGGTTTTGCACCCCAGTTGGAACAGCTTCAAGAATTATATAAAGATTATCAGGACAATGGTCTCGTGATATTAGGTTTCCCATGCAACCAATTTATGAACCAGGAACCCGGCAGCAGTGAAGAAATCGCAGCTGTTTGTCAGCGCAATTACGGCGTCAGCTTTCCGATGTTCGATAAGGTAAAAGTGAATGGACCAGATGCCCACCCACTTTATAAGCATTTGACCAGCCAGGCCGGCGGACTATTCTCCAAGAGTATCAAATGGAACTTCACAAAATTTCTCGTAGATGCTGATGGAAATGTCGTCGAGCGATTTGCGCCGAAGACCAGTCCGATGGATATGAAGCCTGCAATCGAAAAACTGCTCGAACAGCCAAGCAGATGATGTCTACATGACGCATCTGCTTTTTTTATAAAAAAAACCCGCATCTAATGGATGCAGGTTCAGTCTTCCGGATCTGAATTGGAAGCTTGCTTTGTGCGGTGTTTGTGCCGATCATCCTCCAAATCTCGTTCTACTTCATCCACAGGTATATCGTCTACAAGCATATCCTGTTTATTTTCCAGCTGCTCCTCCCGATTCTCACTTTCCGCTTTGGAGAAGCCATGTTTATCTTTATCACCTTTAGCACCGTTTTTCTGGACCATCAGTTCCCCTCCTTTATCCTTTGTAAGCCCTTTCCCTTTCTTCTAAAGAGAGAAACCTCGCCAACCAGTTGGTAACCAAACGCCGCAAAGGGTATACTAAAAACAGATAGCGTTTTTTCCACCCGGCAACAGGGTACATATTTATAAAGATTGTCAAAATGAGGTGAAGCACAATGAAACCAACTGCTCTAATTACAGGAGCTTCCAGCGGAATCGGCTACCATATAGCTAAATGGTTCGCCAAGGCGGGCTATGATCTCATCATCGTAGCGCGTTCCAAGGACAAACTCCTTTCCCTGCAAACAGAACTGCAAGATTCGAATGTGACTGTCATTCCTCATGATTTGTCCGTACCTAACAGTGCATATGAACTGTACCAAAAGATTCGTGATGAAGGAAAAACGGTAGAAGTGCTTGTGAATAATGCCGGCTTTGGGCTTAGTGGCAAATTCGAGGATACGAGCTTTGAGACCCAGCAAAAACTGCTGCATCTGAATATGGTTTCATTGGCAAACCTGACTCGTCTGTTCATCGATGATATCATTCACTCTCCATTCAAGAATGTTCCGAATGGCATTTTGAATATTTCCAGTATGGCTGCCTTCCTGCCTGGCCCCTATATGGCTGCATATCATGCATCCAAAGCATTCGTTCAGCGGTATTCGGAAGCACTTGCCGAGGAATTGAAAGACAGTGGTGTAACAGTTACGGCACTTTGCCCTGGTCCTACGCAGACCGAATTCTTTAAACGTGCCGGCAATGACAAAATCATGTCTTCTTTCCGGGATGCACCCGAGGATGTGGCACGAGAGGGTTTCCTTGGTTTTATAAATGGCAAACGGGTCGTCTTCCCATCAGCGAACATTCACGCAGCCGTTTTGCTCATGAAGTTCATGCCAAGCAGTCTGCTCAGCAAAATAACCAAGAAAATGTATTCAAGATAAACAAAAGGACACCCACGGAGGGTGTCCTTTTTTATCTGCTGAGGTGGCGGCGATAGCTGTAGAAATATGCTGCCAGCGGCCACCATGCTGCTGCGAAAATTGGGTAAATCGCCCAGATCACCGATGGAGAATAGGCTATATTCACAAACAGGAAGAACACACTGAGTGCACCAAAGCCCAATACACTGAAGAATAAACTAGAGCTGCGATGACCTATAATAGATAGCGGCCACCAGCTCATCGCGAAGATGATAAAACCGTACCAAGGTGTTTCATGACCAAAATACTGATACAGACCGAAATAGTATACACAGACAGCCAAGCTGATAGCTAAGGCAATTCCCATTTTAGCAAGATGTCCTCGAAGCATAACAGCTGTTCCCCATAACGCCAAAGCACCTAATGTGTACAGATACCATGGTGTAGAAGGCGAATCAGACATATTTTCGTTAACCAGTACGGCTCCTACAACGATTGTCGACAGCCACGTCACTACTGTCAATTGATTCGGAAAAAGAATCTGCAGGGCAATGATGATACTAGCACCTAAACTGTACGTATACCAAATCTCCTGCGGCGTAGTCATCAAGTTGATATAAACGGAAAAACCGCCCAGGCTCAGCAGCATAAATGCAAGAAACAATCTCCATGGCTTCATCGCTGCATCACCTTCCTTTTCCTAGCCTTCATCCAGACGAAAGCCATACTCACCGGCCACCAAAGAATAGCGAATGTCGGGTAGACAAACCAAATCTCATATGGTGTATAGTACAAATTCACAAAAACGAGCAGTGCGATAATCAATAAACTTCCGCATATAGAGAACCCGAGATTCAACGTACTCATATCTTCTTTTTGCTTCTTCTTTTTATCTGGTGTTTTCTGCGGTGCATGCTGCAGCTGGAATTCCCTCTTTATTTCCGCCAAATTCCCGAAGTCGACAATTGCCTTATTGACTGCATCTTCTTCCGATTTCCCATCCAGCATGAAATCTGCAGCCTTCTCTTCCATCGAATCCTTTATTTCCTCTTTCAAGTTCACTACCTGTTCTGTCTCCGGCAAATCTGCAAATTGCTCTTCCACATACATATTGATCTTCTGCATCAAACACCCTCCATAAATACATCGATTAATTGTTTCGCTTCTTTCCACTCTTTCGCTGCTTCATGAAAGTAAGCCTTCCCAAGCGTCGTAATCGTATAATATTTCCGCTTGCCTCCATGTGACTTTTCTCCTTGATAAGACTCGATTAATTCTCGTCGTTCCAGTCGCTGAAAGACTGCATAAAGTGTTGCTTCCTTAATTTGAAATGCTTCGTGCGTCCAAGCTGCTATGTCTTTCGATATCTGGTAACCATATTTATCCCCATCCATCAGCAAACGAAGGATAATGGAATCCAAATGCCCTCGAATTGTGTCACTCCGAATATGCTACCCCTTCTTTCTGAATTACTCTATCTGATAAAGTAATCATAAAACATATTACTCTGCGTGTCAAAGTAATTTCTGTATCATTTTTCCAAAAATAAAAAAACAGGCTATTAACCTGCTTCAGATTTGCTTTTTAAAAAGGTCAAGTATTCTAACACATCCAATTTGTTCTCTACAATAATCATCTTATGACCGTATGGAAGAAAACTCTCAAAGATAAATGGCTTAGTCGTACGCTCAAAATAACGATTCCATTTGAACATCTTTAGGAAGATATGAAAGGAAGGTGTGTAATTAGATGTCTCCAATTTCACTTTTTGACGCAGGAAACGTTTGATTATCCGCCTATTTCTTATCCGATATGCCGGATCCAGCAAGATAATCAATTCTGCATTTACAAGGCTGTCTTCTATCCACTCATCTGTATGGACACCCTCGATGATCCAGGCACGAGAATCAATGATACTTTTCAAGATCTCCCGCTTCTCCTTGTCAGAACGGCGTCTGTCTCCTGCCGAGGATCGTTTCCAAACAACGTTATCCAGTTCGTGATGGTCAGCACTCAGGATATTCGACAACTCCTTAGCTAGCGTCGTCTTCCCGCTGCCGACAGAACCAATGATATGTATTTTGCAAGGTAATTTGGTTTCGTTCCCATCACCTCTTAATTCATAGTGTGTTTTCATGTAAGTAAGCACCCCCAAAATGAATATACATTATTTTCTAAATACAAAAAAGAAGCAGAGGTTAATCCCCCTGCTTCCCTTGCTTAGATCTGTTTTAGTAAATTGGCCATCTCTATTGCAGAAACAGCTGCTTCTGCGCCTTTATTGCCTGCTTTCGTACCTGCACGCTCAATGGCTTGTTCGATTGTATTAGTTGTCAGTACACCAAAGATAATCGGGATACCAGCCTTACTGGCAGCACTTGCTACTCCTTTTGCCACTTCATTGCTCACATAATCGAAATGCGGTGTAGAGCCTTTGATAACTGTGCCTAATGTAATCACAGCATCGTATTTTTTGCTTTCAGCAAGTTTGTCAGCTACAAGGGGGATTTCAAATGCTCCAGGTACCCACGCAACATCCACTTTTGCTTCATCGACACCGTGACGCTTTAACGTATCAATTGCGCCGCTCAACAGTTTGCTCGTAATGAACTCATTAAATCTTCCTACAACGATTCCAATTTTCAAATCTGATCCTACTACATTTCCTTCTAGTACGTTAACCATATGATTACTCCTTTATATATGGGACAGTATGTCCCTCATCTTTTTTGTATTGGATAATGTTTTATGCTTGCTGCACTTTCACAAATCTTTACTGTTTATTTCTCCACTTTAGCTTCTTGAAGTTCTCGATATGCAATTAAATCAGCGATTGTGATAATTGGCAGCTGGTGCAATTCAGCTAATTTCTCAAGTTCCGGCATGCGCGCCATTGTACCGTCCTCATTCATGATTTCGCATATATAGCCAGCTTCTGCTGTCCCGGCCAACCTAGCTAAGTCGACAGCAGCTTCTGTATGTCCAGGTCGCTCCAGTACACCATTTTGTTGGGCAATCAGCGGAAAAATATGTCCCGGACGCTGAAAATCAGTTGGCTTGCTAACAGCATCTGCCAGCCTCGCAATCGTATGGGACCGTTCGAATGCACTGATACCAGTAGTAGAATCAATATGATCAATACTAACGGTGAAGGCTGTCCCATGCGGATCTGTATTATCAGCTACCATCGGCGGCAAATCCAATCTTTCGGCAATTTCCCGGGAAATAGGCGCACAGATCAGACCTTTTCCGACAGAAGCCATAAAATTAACTGTTTCTGGGCTTGCATACGCTGCTAAAGCCAGCAAATCTCCTTCGTTCTCTCTTGCTTCATCGTCTGTAACGATGATCGGTTTGCCGCTTTTCAAGTATTCTATTGCGATGTCTATTGTCGTTTTCATACATTTCCCTCCTAATCCATGAATCCGTACTGCGCTAACGTCTCTTCCGTAATGCCTGCAGACTGTGGACTTTTTCGATGCTCCAGCAACCGTTCCATGTATTTAGCAAGCTGGTCGAATTCGAGATTGACTAGATCGCCAGCTTTCTTTTCACCTAAGATTGTCGCTTTCCTCGTCTCCGGAATAAGCGAAATAGTAAATGTATCTTCCCGGACTTCGAACACCGTCAATGACACACCATCAACTGAAATTGAACCTTTGGACATCAAATACTGCAGCCCTTTTGTTACAGCAATGTCAATGTAACGAGCATTTGACTCATCTCGAATGGATAGGATAGATCCTGTTGTATCTACATGACCACTCACAAAGTGGCCTCCCAGTCTTCCATTAGGCTGCAAAGCAGGTTCCAGATTCACTTGATCGGAACTTTGCAAATTGGACAAAGAACTGTGATGGAACGTTTCCGGCATCACATCTGCCTGAAAAGAAGACGGGGTGAAACTAGTAACTGTAAGACAGACACCGTTAACGGAGATACTGTCCCCAACGTGCATATCTGCTGTCAGCTTTTCACTGGCAATTGTGAGCTGCATCGCCTTATCCTGTCTTTTCACATCAATAATGCTGCCTACTTCCTGAATGATTCCAGTAAACACTTTTCTCCTCCTTTTCTTCTGAGAGCTTCTCAAGGAAACAAGAAGTTATTTTTACTTGCTGTCATGCTTACGAATGGGAATATTACCGTCTCGGGGCTGTGTGACGGTTAGTTGGGGTTATAACAATTCCATATATCTTTTACCAAAATTCTTGTATGAATCACTCGAATAAGGTGCAAGCTGGCCGCTTCTGCCAATTTGCTCCTAAATAGCACTAACTTTCATATAAAAAGCCCCAGAATAATGGATTCTGGGGCTTTGGCTTTAAAAGTATAGCGAAACAAGCTATCGTCAATCAACGAAATAGCTGCTGTTGGCGTGTGGATAGCACGCCGTTTCCTCTTTCCCATCCAGACTGTACTGTCGGCTTTGGAATCTCACCAAATCCACCGTTATAATAACGGGTCACGGACTGAAGACAGCTATGCTGCCTATCACCGCCGGTCGGGAATTTCACCCTGCCCCAAGAGAAAACCTATTCGATTGCCTCTACTTTAACATATTTTTTATGTCGTTGTACAGCAGGAAAAAAGTCTGAAAATTTAATTGACAATATGTGGAACCATAACTAAACTAAATCTGTAAAATAAATTTGACCGATCAAGAAATGTTTACAAGAGGAGGAATACAATGAAACAAGCAATGGCATTAACAACCTTTGAACAGTTAAAAGCAATCAGTGACCCGCTGCGTGCAGAGATGATCATGAAGTTAGTTGAAACATCTTATACCGGACAGCAGCTTGCTGTCTTGCTGGAAACGAGCAGACCGAAAATTCATTATCATTTGAAAGAGTTGGAGAAAAACGGCTTGATCGAAGTGATTCGTACCGAGGAGAAAAATGGCATTATCCAGAAATTCTATCGAGCTGCTGCAAGAGGCTTCTTTCCGTCAGAGGATTTGCTTCCCTACGCAGAAGAATTAAGCGAATCGACAAGGCAGCTATATGTACAAATGGCCAATAAGACAAAGTCAGCCATCCTTACAGCACCAGAGTCGTCCTTCGCCCAAGCAGCCGGTTCCACCGATCCGAAAGACTGGGATAAAGTTGGAAGTATATGGGAAATCAGCGCCACTGAAGCAGATTTTCAGGAGTTTATTCAGGGTTTATTCGGGTTGATGGAGAAGCTGCGAGAAAAAAGTGAGGCAGCTGAATATGATTCCAATGGTAAGCTGTATCATTTTTCTGCTTATGGTTTTGAAATCGACACACCATCATTTGATCAAGTAGAGATGGAAGAGGAGGATTAAGGATGTTCGCTATACTGAAACAGCGTAACTATGGCTTGCTTTTCTCGGGGCGAATTATAAGCAATATTGGAGACAGCATTTATTTCATAGCGGCCATGTGGCTCGTTTATGATCTGAGCGACAGCACATTTTATTCAGGTCTGGCAGGAGCCTTGACACAAATCCCGAACCTACTGCAGTTCCTGATTGGGCCACTGGTTGATCGATGGCAAATTCGCAGCACGCTGATGTGGACACAAGCACTGCAAGCTGTGCTTATACTGCTGATTCCACTTGCAGCTTGGCAGGACTTTCTGTCTGTTACACTGCTGCTTGTCATCATGCCGATTCTGACCTTTATTAACGCATTTGCATATCCGACAGAAACAAAAGCATTGCCAATCGTTCTGAAAAAAGAAGAACTCCCTGCTGGTAATGCACTATTCTCCTTTGCTTACCAAGGTGTCGATCTCATCTTTAATGCCATCGCAGGCGTAATGATTGCTGTCTTTGGAGCGACACTACTATTCATCATCGATTCTTTTGCCTTCTGTATTGCTTTCCTTTTATTCAGCTTCCTTAGAATCCCACACCATAGAGCGCAAACCGGTGAAGCCGATAGTACGCGTTCTGTCTTCAGCACTTACATCACTGAACTTAAAGAAGGACTTAAGATTCTTTTTACAACCATTTTAGCTGCTGCACTCTTTGGAGCAGTACTATGCAATCTGGCAATTGGTGCCGCCATGGCGGTCATGCCTGCTTTTGCAGATGAGCGACAAGGTGCTGCCGTATATGGTTTATATTTGGCAGCTATGTCTTGCGGGGCTTTAATAGGCGCGTTATTAGCTTCTGCCTTCAGCAAATTACCCATCGGTAAAGCAACAATATGTTCCATGTTTCTGGCTTCTGGAATCTGGGCAGCTGCTGCCTTCGTTCCATGGACTTGGTTGAGTGTGATTCTTTACGGACTCGCTTGGATACCAGTCGGCTGTATCAACGTCACTTTCGCAATATTGTTGCAAACTTTGGTTCCAGTTTCCATGATCGGCAGGGTGACAAGCGCAAGTGCAAGTTTCGTTACAATTGCAATGCCGATCGGTTCATTGGCAGGCGGATATGCAGCCACATTTATTCCTTTGTCTTGGGTCTTCTGCACTGCAGGCAGCGGCCTTGCCTTGCTTTCTGTAACGTGGCTTCTATATCCAAAATTGCGCAAATTGGGACCCCTTGCCTCCTTGTCACCGGAACTTCTTGGATTCAAGGATCATACCCAGCAGGAAACAAGCTGATTACAGCTTGCCCCTTTTTAATAACGGACGCAGAGCAATCCAATAAAATGCATATCCAAGCATAGCTCCCAATACATTCAAGATAATGTCATCGATATCGACAGAGCGATAATTATAGCCTACAAAATAATTCAGCAATCCTTGTGTCGACTCAATTGCTGTACTGAATACAAGCCCGCACAGAACAACGATAAAGAAAGACCTGGTTCTGCGAATGAGCAAAGGCAAATAAAAGCCGAGCGGCACAAATAAGAGGATATTGCCCCCTAGATTTTTAAGGGCCAGTCCATATCCGAAGCCATCGATTTGCGTTGTATGCCAGATTTGCATAATGGACGTTAGCGGCGACGTATTCCAGCGGTAGCTTGTTTCCAGCTGCTGATTTTCTTCGATAAGATTCTGATCCACAGGCAATGGGAAGAATGTCAGACAAATGACAGCGATCACATAGATAGCGAAGGATGCCATCAATAAATGTTGTTTCTTGGTAATACCAACCGTCTGGTGAAACGGAATAATAGACAGTAAATAGACAAACGCCAGGAATATAGCTGGCGCTACGTAAGTTAACATAGTGATTATTCTCTCCTGTATCCTAGAAGTCCCTTACGTAGAGTAAGTGGACATATACTCTTTAGTCTACATGATTTTCCCATTCTTGTGAACGCATAGACACAGAAAAGAAACCGCCTTTTTTTCAGGCGGTTTCTCTTTTGTATTCTTTATTTCCCCATAACAGCAAGCATAAGCGCTTTTTGGGCATGCAGACGATTTTCAGCTTCTTGGAATACAGCTGATTGTGGACCATCAATGACAGCTGCGGTCACTTCTTCGCCCCGATGTGCTGGCAGACAGTGCAGGAAGATAGCATCTGATGCCGCAGAATCCATGAGTACCTCATTCACTTGGAATCCCTGGAATGCTTTCAGTCTGGCAGTTGTCTCATCCTCTTGCCCCATACTCGTCCAGACATCTGTATAAAGTACATCTGCACCTGCGGCAGCTTCTTCCGGACTCTCCGTAATAAGGAGAAAATCTGGATCACCGCTGATTTTTTTCGCCTTTTCAACGATTTCAGGGAGCGGCTGATAGCCCACTGGAGATGCAATTCGAATTTGCATTCCAGTTTTCGCTGCTGCAATCATTAAACTATTAGCTACATTGTTAGCGTCACCGATATAAGCTAGCTTCACGCCTTCCAATGTTCCTTTATATTCCAAGATTGTCTGCAAATCAGCCAGAGCCTGACATGGATGGAATAAATCAGTCAAGCCATTGATTACCGGGATAGTAGCATGTGCTGCCAGCTCCTCCACCATCTTATGCGAATTGGCACGTATCATGATGGCATCCAGATAGCCGGACAGAACTTTTGCAGTATCAGCAACTGGTTCGCCGCGGCCAAGCTGCAAGTCCTTTGAGTTCAAATAAAGCCCCATACCGCCAAGCTGATAAATACCTGTTTCAAAAGAAACACGCGTCCGTGTGGAGGATTTTTCAAAAATCATACCTAAGGTTTTCCCTGCCAGCGGCTGACTGAGTTCACCTTTTTGATGCTGACTTTTTAGCTCGGCAGCCAAATCCAGCACATAGAGAATTTCTTCCTTTGTCAAATCCTGCAGTGATAGCAGGCTTTTGCCTGCCATCGATTGCTGTTCTATCGTCTGTTTCATTGCACATGCTCCTTTTCCGCTTGCTCCAAATAATCCGACATCGACAAGCTGTCAGCCAGTTTATCCTGACTAGCCAGCCAGTAGCTTTGCATTGTCGACAAACTTGTCATACACGGTGTCTCTGTTTTCCATGCCGATTCACGAATACCTTGGAACCCTTTTCTCGTACTGCATACAGCTGTCATCTTTTGGTCTTCAATCAAAAGAATTGCTTCTTCATAGGAAACGACTTCGAATGAATCACTGTCTGGCAAAATAGCTGCAGTCTGCTCTGTCAGTACAACCTTTGCTTGCAGATTTCCAAGTAATTCTTCCAGCCCGATCAAATCGGCGGATTCTACATCTATAAGGATTTGAGCCTCGTCTGTCAAAGACCGGAGTGTCTTTTCCTTCCAGCCAAACGCCTTATTCAATGCTTCGGTCTCCGTCTTGCCTAATCCAATTGCCTCTCCCGTCGATTGCATATCCGGCCCAAGCAGCGGATCGACACCTGCCAACTTTGTGGTGGAAAAGACAGGCAGCTTAACAGCATAAAATGGTATTTCTTTTTGCAGTCCAAGTGAATAACCTGAATCCTGCAATGCTTCTCCCATCTGCACTCTGGTAGCTAAATCTACCAACGGGATGCCCGTCACCTTACTGGAAATAGGCACTGTACGGGACGCACGCGGGTTGACCTCCAGGACATACAAGATGTTACGGTCTTCGCTAAAGACAAACTGAATGTTCATGATACCTTTCACATTAAGAGATTCCGAGATTCTGCTTGCATAGCTGACAATCATATCTTTCTCTGATTCACTTAAGCTAGGTGCAGGGAAAATAGCTGTACTGTCTCCGCTGTGGATTCCAGCAGGCTCGATATGTTCATAGATGCCTGGGATAAGGATGTCTTTGCCATCACAAACAACATCTACTTCTACCTCCATTCCCGGGACATATTTATCAAGAAGCAGCGGGAATAAGCGGGAAGTGTGTATCTGCTGCTTGAGCTCATCCAAATAAGATTCCAGCATATCTTCCGAATGCAGGATGACCATCCCTTGGCCACCTATCACATAAGATGGACGAATCAGAATCGGATAACCGATTCGGCGGGCTTCAACATGCAATGAAGCGGTATCCATCACAGTCGTGCCCGGAATATGCGGGATGTTCAGCGTATGCAGCAAGTCATAGAAGGCTTCCCTATTCTCCACGCGATCTATTGAAGCTGTGCTCGTTCCGGCAATTGTTACGCCAGATTCCTCGAGATCTGCTGCTAAATTAATTGCTGTCTGCCCTCCGAACTGGACAAGCACCTCGTCAGCCTGCTCTTTTTCAATGATGTGCAGCACATCTTCTTTTGTAAGAGGTTCGAAATACAGATGGTCAGCCGTATTGAAATCGGTACTGACAGTTTCCGGATTATTATTGATGACAATAGATCGAATGCCTTGTTCTCGCAAAGATAAAGCAGATTGTACAGAGCAGAAATCAAATTCCACCCCTTGCCCAATCCGGATAGGACCAGAACCCAGCACCACTACTTTCTTATCAGCTGCAGGTAAAGGTTCAACCTCATCTTCTTCTTGCCAGCTCGAGTAGAAATATGGGGTTTGCGCAGAAAATTCGGCTGCACACGTATCGACCATCTTGTAAGAAGGCTTGATTTCCTGCTCCTTGATTAATCCTTCCACTGCTGCCAATGGCTGATCGAGGACTCTCGCTAGGGCAACATTACTGAAACCAAGTGTCTTAGCTTTTCGGAGAAGTGCCTCTTCAGGCTGCCAGCCACCTTCTTTTAATTCTTGCTCGATATCGATGATCCGCTTCATCTCATGAAGGAAGAATGTCGTAATCTCCGTCCACTCATGAAGCGTCTCGATAGATACTCCCCTACGCAGTGCTTCAGCAAGCAGAAACAGTCTGCGGTCATCTGCATCTATAAGCCCTTGTTCCAGCTCAGCATCTGTCAGTGCTTCAGCGGACGGCAAACGGAATTCCTCCAAGCCGATTTCCAGGGAACGAATGGCTTTATGCAGACCAGCAGGAAGGTTACGGGATAGCGCCATTACTTCGCCTGTAGCTTTCATTTGTGTTCCGAGCAGACGATCTGCCTGCGTGAACTTATCAAATGGCCAGCGCGGTATTTTCACAGCTACATAGTCGATGGCAGGCTCGAAGCTTGCAAATGTATCTCCTGTAATCGGATTCGGCACCTCATGCAGATGATAGCCAAGTGCTAGCTTTGCAGCAATCCGGGCGATCGGATAACCTGTTGCCTTGGATGCTAATGCACTGGAGCGGCTTACCCGCGGGTTCACCTCGATGATGACGTACTCATCACTATCTGGATTAAGCGCGAACTGTATATTGCATCCTCCAACGACACCCAGCTCACGGATAACTTTACATGATACGGTCCGAAGCATTTGATACTGTCGGTCTGTCAATGTCTGGGAAGGTGCGACAACGATACTGTCTCCTGTATGTATTCCGACAGGGTCGATATTTTCCATATTACAGACGATGATGCAAGTGTCATTTGCATCCCGCATCACCTCGTACTCGAGTTCCTTCCAGCCCTTCACACTCTGCTCGATTAGCACCTGATTGATCGGACTTGCCTGAATTCCACTCTTTACATACCGCATCAGTTCCGGCAGGTCGTTTGCGATTCCTCCTCCTGCTCCGCCTAATGTATAGGCAGGACGGATGATGATCGGAAAGCCTGTATTTTCTGCAAAATCCTTTGCTTCCTCGATTGTTGTGATTGGAAGACTTTCCGGGACAGGCTCATTGATCTCCTGCATCATCTGCTTGAACAGCTCCCGATCCTCTCCGCGCTGGATTGCATCAAGCGGTGTACCTAGCAATGTAACGCTGTATTTCTCCAGTACACCTGCCTGATCCAGGCTTACCGCCAGATTAAGGCCGGTCTGGCCGCCTAAAGTAGGCAGCAGGCCATCCGGTCTTTCTTTTTCGATGATATTCGTCAAGGATTCACAGGTGAGCGGCTCCAAATACACCTGGTCGGCAAATGCCTGATCTGTCATGATTGTCGCAGGGTTATTATTGACGAGGATGACCTCTACCCCTTCCTCTTTTAAAGCAAGGCATGCTT
Source organism: Terribacillus sp. JSM ZJ617 (assembly GCF_044383785.1). Lineage (NCBI taxonomy): Bacteria > Bacillati > Bacillota > Bacilli > Caryophanales > Bacillaceae > Terribacillus > Terribacillus sp. JSM ZJ617. Next base: position 69,111 of record NZ_JBISEQ010000004.1, read on the forward strand.
GTGTGCCTGCATAATCGAATTCTGCTGCCTGCCCGATTACAATCGGACCAGAACCGATGACAAGGACTTTCTTGATGTGATCTTGCTTAGGCATATGCTGTCACTCCTCTATTCCGTACCGAATTCAAAAATTGTTCGAACACATCATACGTATCACTTGGGCCAGGATGCGCCTCTGGATGGAATTGGACGCTCATGATCGGTTTGGAGCAGTGCTGCAGCCCTTCTACCGATCCATCATTTACATTGCTGTAAAGGATATTCCACAGGGACTGTGAAATAGAAGCTTCATCGACGACATATCCATGGTTTTGGGAAGTGATCGATACTTTTCCGCTAGGCAAATGCTGGACCGGATGATTGCTCCCTCGATGTCCATAAGGCAGCCGCATTGTATTCCCGCCGAATGCAAGTGCCAACAGCTGATGCCCGAGGCAGATCCCCAGTGTGGGATAATATTCTGCAATCCTTTTGATTTCGCCGGCTAAATACTGGAGAGACTTCGGATCGCCAGGGCCATTTGATAACAGGACACCATCCACTTTTGCTTCTTTCAGCTCTTCCAGCGTCGTATCAAACGGAAAGACTGTGACGTCGCATTTATTTTCGAGCAACATATCCCGAATCGAATGCTTATAGCCGTAATCGATGATAGCAACATGAGCTGCCGACTGACCCTTTGCCGGGTGGAACTGCGCCTTTTTCACCGATACACTTTCCACAATCTTTTCGGATACTTTTGCTTTTTCTGGAGCAGCTCCTGGTGTTTTCGTCATTCTTCCATAGACATCCCCATGCTTACGGATGATCTTCGTCAATTTCCGTGTATCCACCTGCGCAAGGATCGGGAAGTTATGTTCATTGGCAATATCCTGCAATGTCTGGGTTGCTTGGTAATGAGCCGGTGTTTCACATGGTGTCGAAATGACAAGCCCATGAATAGATGGCATATGGCTTTCCTTATCATTCGCATTGAAGCCGTAATTTCCGATCAAAGGATACGTCATTGTGACAATCTGTCCAGCGTAGGATGGATCTGTCATCACTTCCTGATAGCCTGTCATCGCTGTATTGAAAACCATTTCCCCATCTGATTCCGTTGTTTCACCCAGCCAGACACCCTCTAAAATATCTCCTGTACTGAGCATCAAATAACCCTTTGTCTCTTCCATTCATGCTGCTCCTTTCTGAAACGAACGTTATCTTTATTCCAAAAAACTAATAAATATGCATTTATAACAAAAGAAAGGTGAGCAGCTGCTCACCCCTCCAGTTTGGCAGCCTGCTCTTCTGTCCACTGTTTATTCGTTTCCAGCAAGGCTTCTATATCATCCACCTGCTCTTGAACCCGTACCTTTGCCGTTCCTCCAGGGATATTCCTAGCTGCAACGACCGTCTCCGGCGCAAGTGCCTCGTAGATATCTTCTTCTATCAAACTGGAAAACTGCTGCAGCTCTTCCAGACCGAGATCCAGCAAATATTTCCCCTGCTCGATACTGTACAGCACTGTCTGCCCAACAACAGCATGTGATTCCCGAAATGCCATCCCTTTTGCTACGAGATAGTCCGCTAAATCTGTTGCGTTCGAGAAATCGTTCCGAACAGCTTGATACATATTTTCCTGCTTCACATGCATCGTCTCGATCATCGGTGCAAAAAGACCAAGTGCACCTTTCAATGTCTCCACTGTATCGAACATGCCTTCTTTGTCTTCCTGCATATCCTTATTATAAGCAAGCGGCAATCCTTTCAGAGTTGTCAGCATGCCCATCAAATGCCCGAAGACACGGCCGGATTTACCGCGGACAAGCTCCGCTACATCAGGGTTTTTCTTCTGCGGCATCATGCTGCTGCCGGTGGAAAACGCATCATCCAATTCTATGAAATTGAACTCCGCGCTAGACCATTGAACCAATTCCTCCGAAAGCCGTGAAAGATGCATACTGATTAGACTCGCAGCTGACAGGAACTCCACCACGAAATCACGGTCACTTACACTGTCCAGACTATTTTCGGTAATAGCATCAAAATGCAGCTGCTCTGCTACAAAATGACGATCGATCGGGAATGTCGTCCCAGCCAGGGCACCTGCTCCAAGCGGCATCTTGTTCACACGCTTCCAGCTATCCTGAAGCCGCTCCACATCACGCTGCAGCATATAAGCATATGCCATAAGATGATGGCCGAAGAGTACAGGCTGCGCCCGCTGCAAATGTGTATAACCCGGGAGGATCGTATCCAGATGCTGTTTCGCCTGTTCGGTCAGCGCTGTTTGCACGGCACCCAGCAACCCGATAATATCCACAATTGCTTCCCGCAAATACAGACGCATATCCAGTGCTACCTGATCATTACGGCTTCTACCTGTATGCAGCTTACCGCCTACTGGACCGATCTGTTCAATCAATAATCGTTCCACATTCATATGAATATCTTCATCCGCCTGTGAGAGCGTTGCTTCCCCTGCCTGGATTTTTTGCAGTACAAGCTTTAATCCATCAGCAATTGTTTCAGCATCGTCTTGTTCGATGATGCCGCATTTGCCAAGCATTGCTACATGCGCCAGACTGCCTTGAATATCGTATTTAGCCAGTTTTTGATCAAAGCCGATGGAGGAAGTGTAGGCGTCTACTAATTCATTGGTCGGCTTTGTGAATCTTCCTCCCCAGAGCTTCATTGTTTCACAGCTTCTTTTTTGTCAATTTTCAATAGTGATGGTGCCTCCGTTTGTACTGTTTGCTGACGGGCAACCTCTGCCTGAACTTTCGTCGGAAGTCCCCAAAGCTGGATGAATCCAAGTGCAGCATCATGATCGAATTTATCTTCTGGTTTGTATGTTGCCAGATCAAAGCTGTATAGGGATTCCGCGGATTCCCTGCCGACAACAAGTGCATGTCCTTTGTACAGCTTCACTTTCACATTTCCAGAGACTGTCTGCTGCGTTTCCTCGATGAATGCTTGCAACGCTTTAGTCAGCGGCGAATACCATAGTCCGTCATAGATTGTTTGCGCAAGCTTTTGCTCGACAATCGGTTTGAATTGGGAAATTTCACGTGTCATCGTCAAAGCTTCCAATTCCTGATGCGCAGCAATTAATGTCACTGCAGCCGGACATTCATAGATTTCACGAGATTTGATACCTACTAATCTATTTTCGACATGATCGATACGTCCGACACCATGTTTACCTGCGATTTCGTTCAATTTCAAGATAAGTGCATCCAATGGATAGTCTTCCCCATCAAGTGCGACTGGTTTCCCTTTTTCGAATGTAATTGTTACAATCTGCGCTTCATCTGGCGCATTTTCAGGATCAACAGTCAATCCGAATGCGTCACTTGGCGGCTGCTCCCATGGATCTTCCAGAATACCGCACTCGTTGGAGCGTCCCCATAGATTCTGATCGACACTGTACGGGCTCTCTTTCCCAACAGGAACTGGAATACCGTGCTTCTCTGCATATTCAATCTCTTCATCGCGGCTCATTGCCCATTCACGTACAGGAGCAACAATCTTCAAGTCTGGATTCAAAGCCGTGAAGCTTACGTCAAAGCGCACTTGGTCATTTCCTTTACCAGTGCAGCCATGAGCTACAGCTACAGCTCCTTCTTCTTTCGCAATATCTACTAGCACTTTTGCGATCAGAGGACGGCTAAGTGCAGAAACTAGCGGATATTTTCCTTCATAAAGCAGATTTGCTTTCAAAGCTGGAAGTACATATTCCTCTGCATATGCAGCTTTTGCGTCCACTGTATAAGATTTAATAGCACCAACCTGCAATGCTTTCTCCTGTACGAAATCCAAATCCTTGCCTTCACCAACATCCAAACCAACTGCGATAACATCATAATTATATTTATCCTGCAGCCATTTGATTGCCACAGAAGTATCTAAACCACCAGAGTATGCGAGTACGATTTTATCCTTTGCCATTATGAATCTCCCTCTCCGTGCTGAATGCTCGATTTATTTATGTGAATTATTATGCATTAATACTAATATAAATTCAAGCATTTTTTATTAATTTAACGACTTGGTATCCTATTAATCTTTTGAATAGAAGGTGCCTGCCTACTTTTAAGTACAAAAAAAAGACGAGTTTCAAGAACTCGTCTTTCTGTTTATACACCGCGTTTATTTCCCCATACAAGCGTATGAAGCTGCGGCAGGACACGCACATGATTCAATTCATTGGAAGCTGATACCTGGTCAATCAGCCATTCATATTTGGACAGCAAAGCATCTTTCAATGCCGCATCATCCAACGTAGCTGTATCATGATTACCAACTTGTACATAAAAACTCACATCTGGATAACGTTTATGAACATTCGTTGCATAACGCAAGTCTTCTTCGTCGAATATAACAACTTTCAGGCTCACATGCATCAGACGTCCAGCTTCTCTCAGATTGTTGATTATCTCATCAAGACGATGAAAATCGGTCTTCATCATAGAGCTTGGCGGCTTTGGAGATATAGTAAGATCGTCGATTTCCAGAAACCACGGCTGATATCGGCTTCCCTGGGTCTCCAGAGCAACTTTTACTTCTTTCTTTTTCAAAAGCTCTGTGAACTCTCCTAGATTCTTAAGTAGTGCAGGGTTCCCGCCGGAGATAGTCACGTGACGGAAACGATCTCCGCCTACTTCCTCCAAGCGATTCCATATTTCTTCGGCAGTCAGCTGCCGAATGTCATCCTTTGCTGATCCATCCCATGTAAAAGCAGAATCACACCAGCTGCAGCTATAGTCGCAGCCTGCTGTACGGACGAACATCGTCTTCTGTCCGACAACCATTCCTTCTCCTTGCACGGTAGGACCAAATACTTCTAAAACCGGAAATTTACTTGCCATTCTCTGTTCCTCGCTTTGGTCGGTATACGCAATAGCTGGTCGGTGTCTCACGCAAGAAGACTTGCAGGCACTTAGGCTGATGGGACAGCTGATCCAGCTCTTGTTGAATCAATTCATATATTTTACGCGCCATCACTTCTGTTGTCGGGAAATCGTCTTTTCCGAATACATCCGTGTGGTCATTTAATAAGGTATGGTCGAATTTCTTATGAATCAATGCTTTGATTGTAGAGAAATTGAATAAAAATCCACTGTCATCCAATTCATCTCCGGCAATCGTAACATTGGCGAAATACGTATGGCCATGCACCTGCTGGCATTTACCGGCATCCGGATGCTGGATGCTGTGTGCTGCCGCGAAATGCAGATCCTTATTCAGTTCATAGCTATAGTCATGCTGCACTTGCGGATAAATTTGCTGGATCATACTTGTTCCGCCTTTTTCGCTTCATATTGATCAAGACCGTTTTGGCGCAGCTTACAAGCCGGGCACTCTCCGCAGCCCTCAGCAATGATGCCGTTGTAGCAAGTAAGTGTTTTCTCTTTCACATAGTCAAGCTGGCCCAGCTGATCTGCCAATTCCCATGTTTCTGCTTTATCCAGCCACATAAGCGGTGTATGGATGACGAAATCTTTATCCATTGATAGATTAAGAGATACATTCAAAGATTTCACGAAGATATCCCGGCAGTCTGGGTAGCCGCTGAAGTCTGTTTCACAAACACCTGTTACAAGATGCTTTGCGCCCACTTGATGTGCCAGGATAGCTGCGAATGATAGAAATACTAGATTACGTCCCGGTACGAATGTGGACGGCAGTTCCCCTTCTTGCTGTTCGATTTCGATATCATCTCTTGTCAATGCGTTTGGTGCAAGCTGATTCAATAGAGACATATCCAATACATGATGTCTGATACCTTGTTCTTTCGCTATTTGTTCGGCTACCTCGATTTCCAAACTGTGGCGCTGATTATAGTTGAACGTAACAGCCTCCACTTCCTCAAACTGTTCCATAGCCCAAAACAAGCAAGTTGTACTATCTTGACCGCCGCTGAATACGACGATGGCTTTACCCTTCTTCATTTCGTTTCTCCTTTTTTCCAGACAATCCAATAAAAAAGCCCTTCCAATAGGAAGAGGCTGCCAATTATCCATAAAAAAATAAAAAAGACTATACCCAAGGATATAGTTCCTTAGTTTTTTATAGAGGGTTGTGCTAGAACCTCTCCCAGGATGGCCTGGATTTTTTATTCTTTTCTGCAGTTCATTGTATCACAGTTAGGTCCAATTGCATATGGAAAGACAAGTAAATAAGATACTAAAAAGATGGTAATAGTATTTGAATGGCGCTTCGGAAATACACTCCGCTTTCCTGCGGGCGGCTGGTGAGCCTCCTCGTGCTGACGCACTCCGGGGTCTCACCTAGGCCTTCCTCCCGCGGGAGTCTCCGCGCATTTCCTACGCTGAATAGCGAATTTCCTTTTAAATGCCCAAGTCTTACCACAAAGAATTCAGCTGACATGTATTATATAAAATCTCTCTATACAGTATCTGATTCTCATAAACTTCCTGAAGTATAAGTTCTTATAAGAGAAAAAGAAATCCGGACTTGAAGAACTTCCTTCCTAGTCCGGATTTCTTTTTTTCTATTCAGCAATAGATTAAAATTGCTCAAAAGCAGCGTTGCTTAATTCGTTATCGCGTTTATGCCGTTCGATAGCAAGCTGAATCAGACGGTCAATCAGGTCTGGATAGGAAATGCCAGTGATGTCCCAAAGCTTCGGATACATACTGATTTTCGTGAAGCCCGGAAGTGTGTTCACTTCATTCACAACGAATTCGCCGTCTTCTGTCAGGAAGAAATCGACACGGGCAAGCCCTTCGACGTCAAGTGTCTGGAATACTTCGACTGCCAGCTTTCTAGCTTGTTCTGTAACAGACTCGGATAGCTGAGCCGGGATAGCAAGCTCCGCTCCTGATTCGTCGATATACTTGGATTCATAAGAATAAAATTCCGTTTTCGGCAAAATTTCTCCAGGCAATGATGCCATTGGCTCTTCATTGCCAAGTACCGCAACTTCGATTTCACGGCCGACGATTGCTTCCTCGACAAGAACTTTCGTATCATAGCGGAAAGCTTCTTCCAAGCCTTTGTAGAACTCCTCTTCTGTCTTCGCTTTACTAACGCCGACAGAGGAGCCTTGGTTTGCGGGCTTGATGAAGACTGTACTGCCCAGCACTTCAGCTACCTCTTCATAACGGATAGATGCTAGCTGGCGTTTTTTGAAGGTGAAGCCATTAGCGACTCTTATACCAGCTTCCTTCAGTAGACGTTTCGCGATATCTTTATCCATACATACAGCCGAACTTAGTACATTCGGGCCTACATACGGGAGATTGGCGATACGCAGCATCCCTTGCATGCTGCCATCCTCGCCGAGTGTACCGTGGAGGATGCTGAAGATAACATCTACTTGATCAAGAACAGCGCCTTGACTGGGATTGACGAGCTGCTTTTCCTTTAAACCAGGTACAACTGCAATACCTTGCCCGGAAGGCTTCAGTTCGATATTTTTCGGATCATGTGCATTCAACAGATAATCTGCCTTGTCATTCAGCTGCCATTTTCCTTCTTTATCTATTCCAATCAGAACAACATCATATTTATTTTTATCAATTGCATCGGCAATATTTTTTGCGGATTGTAAGGATACTTCATGCTCAGCGGATTTTCCGCCGAAGACGATTCCTACTTTTGTTTTACCCACCTGTAACCATTCCTTTCTGACGTGAGACCATTACTTTCATTTTATCACAAACGTGTGCGGCTGCCTCCTATGTCCACAAGAAAAATTCGCGTTTCACATAGATCACATTCGGTAACTATATACATTAACAACAGAGACAGGGGGATGGGAATGGGCTATTACGATCATTTTGATGCCTCGACCGATTTTCGCAAACACCCGGATAAATACCGCGTCGGCCGCGGGGAACAAGGTGTGCTGATGGTGGAGCCTTATAAAAGTGAAATCCTGCCCCATTGGCGCTTCAAGACACCGGAAATCGCAGAGGAATCCTGCCAGAAGATTTCGGATATGTTCGAGGAATACCGTAAGCAGGATGACTTTGTCGGAATGGATATGGCCAGGAAATATATTCAGATGGGCTATACCCGTGCTCGCCGCTATGCCAACTACAAGGGCGGCAAGAAATATAAGGATGCCGATAAGACAGAAAAGCACGACCGGCAGATTGATGATGAAAAAGCAGCCTCTGCGCAAGTTTTCAAAAAAAAGTGGGACGAAATAAGAGAAGATGAAGATTACCTTTCCCGTAAGAAGGCGCATCAGAAACAATACGGATAGCCATGACATAAAGATTCTAGTATGCTTTTAAAGACTAACTTTTGGAGGCACAGCTAGAATGAAAGGAATTACACATCTATTAATCGGAGCTGGCGCAGGTTTCGCCAGTGCCACCGCCTTGAATGCCGAAGGCGCTGTCACCGTCACAATGACGTGCACAGCAGCAGTTGCAGCGCTTGTACCAGATTTGGATACAGGCGGTATCCTCTCCAACCGCATCACTTTTTCGCACAAAGCCATCCGCAATATTACAATTTTTATCGGATTATTGCTCATTCTATATAGTATGTGGAATTTATTTGGCCAAGATCGTTATATCGGGTTAGCAATCGGGGCAGGAATTATGGTTCTCTCCCGCGTAATCAATAAGAAGTTCATGCTGCTGATTACAGGCATCGCTGTACTGTTGACCGGATTGTATACTGGACATACATGGGTTGTCATGAGCGGATGTTATATCGGGGTTGCATCCTTCCTTGCCCACCGGTCCTATACCCACTCCTTGATCGGACTGATCTATTTCTACATATTGATGACATTCTTTGAACAAGAGACCGCCCTATTTGGGACCCAGCTTGCCGGCACTGCCGGTTATGCAAGCCACCTGCTCGCTGATAGCAGGATATTCCCTGTGAATAAGAAAGGAGTCAAGTTGCTCCTTCCTATAATCAAAAAAGATTTCTAAAGGAGACGATTGCATGAATCCATTGTACACAGCAGAACTGGCAGAAAAAATAAAAGCGAAAGATAGTGTTCATCTGCTTGATATCCGGCAAGAGTCAGATGTTCAGGATTGGGCGATTGATGCCGACAGCGTCAAACGATATGATATCCCGTTTGCTGTCATCAAAGCAGATCCGAATAAGGCTCGCGAAGCACTGCCAGAACATGATCCTGTCTATGTCATGTGCTATCGGGGCAAATCCGCCCAGACAGCCGTCTCCCTCTTACAAGCAGCTGGAATGGATAATATTGTCCATGTTGTTGGCGGGATGCAAGCTTGGGGAGAAACGATCAGTCCCCGTAAAGTCGGTGATCTCACTTATGGCGGAGAGATATACCAGTTCATGCGTATGGGGAAAGGCTGCCTATCTTATATGGTTGTCTCCAATGGAGAAGCAGCAGTAGTAGATCCCGCCAGGTTTACAGAAGTCTATACCTCCTTCGCATCAGAGAAAGGCTGGACGATCAAACATGTGCTTGATACCCATCTACATGCAGATCATTTGTCTGGCGGACGGAAGCTGGCAGAAGAAACAGGAGCAAATTATTGGTTCCCTGCAGACGATGGAAAAGAAGCGACATTCACATTCTCACCGCTGCAGGACGGTATTACGATCCCATTCGGTAAATCCGAAGAAGGCATGCGCAGCGTTGCCTCACCAGGTCATACAGAAGGAAGCATCAGCTTGGTTGTTGATGACACATTCCTGCTTTCTGGGGATACGCTCTTTACCGAGTCGATTGGCCGTCCGGATTTAGCCGGTCAAGCAGAACAATGGGTACAGGATCTGCACAATACGTTATACGAAAAATTTCCATTATTGTCGCTGGATCTGATTGTCCTTCCATCGCATTTTTCCGAGCTGTCAGAGATCGGAAGTGACGGCACAGTCCAAGCACGCATGGAAGACCTATACAGAAAGAACCCGAGACTGCAGCTTCCGAATGCGGGCGAATTTGCTTCCTCCGTTTTGGGAAGTATTCCTGACCAGCAGCCAAATAGTTATCAGCTGATACGAGAAGCCAATCAAGGGAAAGCGACGTTAGGCAGCGCAGACGAAGCCGATATTGAATCAGGTCCTAATCGCTGCGCAGTAACCAGTTAATAGGAAAAAAAGAGCCAGCTCCCACCGGGACTGGCTCTTTCTTATGCTTTAGAAAAGATACCGAGCTTTTCGATCCGCATCGCTGCTTCCAGTAATCTTTCTTCTGTATCCAATAAACCAGCGCGAACGTACCCTTCTCCATATTCCCCAAAACCATTGCCCGGAGCGACCGCCACATGCGCCTTTTCCAGCAACAGATCAGCGAATTCCTCAGACGTGTAACCATGCGGAACTGGCAGCCAAACGAAGAAGGTTCCTTTGGGCTCCGGAACGTCCCAGCCAATAGCACGTAAATGGCCAATGAAAGCATCTCTTCTGCTCTCATACGTGTGGACAAGCTCCTCCACGCATGTCTGATCCGCTGTCAGTGCATAAGCTGCCGCCTCTTGCATGCCGCCGAACAGACTCACGTAAACATGGTCCTGGATTAAATTGATACTTTCAATAACAGATGCATTACCAACTGCAAAGGCGATGCGCCAGCCTGCCATATTATACGTTTTGGATAGAGTGTACATCTCAATGCCAACTTCCTTGCTGCCTTCGGACTGCAAGAAGCTCTGCGGTTTTTTCCCATCAAACCCAAGTGCACCATAAGCGAAATCATGCAATACACAAATCTTATGTTCCTTCGCCAGTTCCACTGTTTTATCGAAGAACTTCTGATCCGCAGCAGCAGCAGTCGGATTGTTCGGATAGTTCAGGAACATCAGCTTTGCTTCTTCCAAATCACCTGCAGGAATAGCAGTATAATCAGGCAAAAATTCATTTTCTGCGGTTAATGGCATGAGTGATGTCCGCGCTTGGGCAAGTTCGATACCGGACAAATAATCCGGATATCCCGGATCTGGAAGCAGTGCCAAATCACCTGGATTCAATAGACATTGGCTGATTTCCACCAAACCTGTCTTAGAGCCGAACATGATGGCCACTTCTGTTGCGGGATCTAGTTTCACACCGTATTCCCGATCATAAAAGTCACAGACTGCCTGTTTTAGAAAATCAAAGCCTCTGAAAGGTGAATATTTATGATAAGCCGGATTATCGGAGGCTTCCTTCAATTTCTCTACGATATGCTGCGGCGTCGGCAGATCAGGGTTTCCCTGTCCGAGCTTGATGATATCGTGCCCCTCCTGCTCCAGCAACCCTACTTTATGTACTAAGCCGGCAAAAAACTGTTCCGGCAAACGTTTCAATGCATCCGAAAACGGAAAATCCATCTTACTCACTCTCCTGTTGTCTCCCACATTCTATTCTGACTATTACCAATCTTGACAGTCTTGGAAATAGAATGCGATAATGAACAAATCATACATGAATCACACACTCTTATCAAGAGAAGGCGGAGGGAATTGGCCCTATGAAGCCCGGCAACCGGTGCTATTTGCACACGGTGCTAATCCAACAGCTAGACGCTGAGGGATAAGGGGACGAGACACACGCCATTCCTCTTCCATATTCGTCTGGAAGAGTTTTTTTATGTAAAATCAATGAGGTGACAACATGACCATCAACATAAAAGGCGCTCCGAATTATTACGCCTGCGAGGATAATATACTACAAAGCCTTCCGGCAAGACTTAAAGAATTGAACTGGACCAATGGATTGCTTATCCACGGAGATGCTTCCTGGAAAGCGGCTTCCCCATTTCTGGATCCAATCGATTTGCCAGTGAAACGAGTAGGCTATAACGGCCAGTGCACACATGCGGAAGCAGCCAGATTAGCAGATATCGCAAAGGACGAAGCTGCTCAATTCATAATCGGTGTCGGAGGCGGAAAAGTGTTGGATACTGCCAAAGCTGCTGCCAATGATGCAGGATTGCCGGTCATCCTGATTCCAACGATTGTCTCAAACTGCTCCCCCTGGGCTTCACTTAGCGTTTTCTATGATGAAGCAGGTAATTTCGTCGAATATACAGTGTTTCCGCGCAGTGCATTTATGCTGCTAGTCGAGCCGAAGCTGCTACTAACGACACCTGTACCCTATCTGATTGCCGGCATTGGCGATACATTGGCTAAATGGTACGAAGCGGATGCACTTACCGAACACATGTCGGATCAGCCGCTTGCAGTCCAAATATCCCGCAACGCAGCTAGGTTGTGCCGGGATATCCTTATAGCGGAGGGAGATGCTGCTATTTGTTCTTTGCAAAACAAGCATGCTGACAGTGCATTTCTCCGCGTTGCAGAAACGATCATCATGGCTGGCGGAATGGTTGGCGGTTTCGGTGATGAATATGGCCGTATTGCTGGTGCTCATTCCATTCACAACGGATTGACAAGACTTCCAGAAACGCACGAGCAGCTGCACGGCAATAAAGTCGCTTATGGTATTCTTGTTCAGCTTGCACTGGAAGAAAAATTCGAAGAAATCCTCACATTGCTCCCTATCTATCAAAAGCTCGGATTACCAACTGTACTTAAAGAGCTTGGCGTAAAAGAAGAGGTGGACAAAGCGATGAAAATTGCAGCAGACGGCGCTGTCGTTCCAGGGGAATCCATTCATTTCATGCATGTTTCCGATTCAGATCAGGTGGTGGACGCCATGCGAAGTGTCGAGAGATTCGTTGCGGCAAATAAGGGAGTGACACAATGAAACTTGCTTTAATTCAGCATGATATCGTTTTTGGTGACCCGGAAGCCAACTACAGCAAAGTGGAAGCATTAATAACAGAAGCACAGGAAAATGCGGATGTTCTCGTGCTGCCTGAGCTTTGGACAACTGGCTATGACCTGACAAGGCTTGATAACATTAGTGATGCAGAGGGAGAAACGACGAAACGCTTCATCAGCAGACTAGCTAAGACACATCAAAAATACATCGTCGCTGGTTCCATCGCCAAGCAGACCGAAGCAGGTGTCTTTAATACGATGCTTGTCTTCGGACCAGCTGGTGAGCTGCTACATGAATATGATAAAGCGCACTTATTCCGGTTGATGGATGAAGAGAAGTTTCTGACCCAAGGCGACAAATCCGCCTCCTTTTCCATAGGAAATAAGCGAGCAGCTGGTGTCATCTGCTATGACATCCGTTTTCCTGAATTCATCCGTACGCATATGATTCACGATCAGCAAGTGCTATTCGTCGTTGCGGAGTGGCCGAAGCCGCGACTCGATCACTGGCGGGCGCTTCTGCTCAGCAGAGCAATCGAGAACCAATGCTACGTCGTTGCTTGCAATCGTGCAGGAAGTGATCCAGCTAATGAATTTGCAGGACACAGCTTGATCATCGGGCCATGGGGCGAAATCATTGCTGAAGCTGGAGAGGAAGCAACCATTCTTTATGGTGAAGCAGATCTTGATCAAGTGGATGACGTGCGCAGCCGCATCCCTGTGTTTCAGGACAGACGTCCTTCCATCTATGATGTGAAATGATATTTTGACAATGTTATGACAAGTTCTCCCGAGGAGTGGTAAATAGGGGCAAGCTTGCTTATACTATTTATAAATAGTTTTTGGGAGGGCTTTCATGCAAGCGACATTGAAATGGTTCCGTATCATCGGATTTCTCGAAGGGACTTCCTTGCTTTTGTTATTGTTCATGGCAATGCCTTTAAAATACATGATGGATATACCGATCTTCGTCACCTACATAGGTGCCATCCACGGCGGTTTGTTCGTTCTGTATGTCGTATGGACCGGATACACTACCCTGAAAGTCCGCTGGGGCTTGAAATGGGCAATTTTAGCCTTGCTAGCATCTGTCATTCCATTCGGATATTACATCTTCGATATGAGACTGCAAAAAACAGAATACGCATAAGAAAAAGCGAGCAGAATGCTCGCTTTTTCTTATACAAAGGCTGCTATAAAGAACCACACAATCATGATCAATTGAATGATAATCTTAGCAATCGAGCCGCCAAGGAAGCCCAGCAATGAACCGATAGAAGAGTAGATAGCTTCCTTCGGTGTTCTTTTTTGAACCAGCTCTGTCACAAGCACTGCTACAAACGGCACGACAATGATGCCAAAAGGCGGGATAATAAAGGAACCAACAATTACACCAATTGCTGCGATTCGCTCGCCCCACTTACTGCCGCCGAATTTTTTAACAAAATAACTGTTAGCAATAATATCCGAGATGATTAAAATAACCGTCAGGATAACCATCGCTATCCAGAAGATTACAGATAAATCCCCATCACTGAGCATAAATTGGAAAACTAAGAATCCAATCCATAACATTAACGGAGATGGGATGACAGGATAGACAATTCCCGCAAAGCTTGCGATGAATGCCACCGCAATGATAATCCAAGCAATAATATCTAATGCCACAACCAATCCTCCATATCTTTCCTTGATAGTACGTATTATGACATAGGAAGTATCAAAAGGAAATCAAAGACTGAGCTTCTCAAAGAATGCAGTGTTATAACGGACACTCGGGTGATCCGGGTTATAGGACACGGCTTTTTCATGGGCTGATTTTGCCTGATCGAGCGAACCGATACGGGAGTAACAAAGCGTGAGCTGCAAATACGGATACCAAGTCGTATACGCTGGTACACTGAAGCCTGGCAGCTCCTTTCCTTCATAGTCCAAAGCCTGCTCATACCAATACGCAGCTGCATGATAGTTACGATCTTCGGTCAGCAAATCACCGATTAGACAGCAGAATTCAGGTCGCGGCCGATCATACTGAAAGGAACGGAACAAATGCGCACGATATGCCTCCATATCTCCTTCGGCCTTGCAGCAATCCGCCAAATATTGGCACGCTCGGATATTGTCCTCCACCCAGCCCTTCTCTGATTGAAGAAACTCCATATAATAAGATTTGGCACGCTCGAACTTTCCATGATCCTTCAGTTCATTTGCATAATAAAACATATCACGTGGTGTGAGTTCCCTGCCGGAAGCGACGTAGGACTCATAGATCCTTAAATTGCGGTCTGAAATCGTAACGGTCTTATCGCCCTTCCGATGCGTGACGGCTATGTCCGAATCAACGATATTTCCGCCGAATTCCAGGTATTCATGCACAGCACCCTGCCAGCGGAAGTTCTTGCTCCGTTTCACGACTCGATTTCTTCTATACAAGTATAGCGGCCGGCCCGCACTATCAAGTGATGTATGATAATACATTGATACAACATCCACTTCATCGGTTAGATCGCTCCACAAAGTACGGAAAGCCTCCTGGTCTTTCGGCAAAAGAATATCATCCGCATCGAGCCACATGATATATTCTCCCGTTGCCTTACTGAAGCTGTAATTCCTAGCAGCGGAGAAATCGTCAATCCACTCGAAATCAAAGATTTGTGACGTGTACTCCGCCGCAATTTCCTTTGTCCGATCAGTAGATCCTGTATCTACAATTATTATTTCATTCACTAATTCCTGGACACTCTCCAAACAACCAGCCAGTACTTCTTCTTCATTTTTTACAATCATACACAAACTGATGGAACGCATAGGTCACCTCGGCATACATGATATTCCCAATATATGCGAAGCTCTTGAGGAATTGCAGATCCATTTTATCTCGTAACCTTCCAAACCCACCAGATAAGTACCGGCTGTACAAGAAGACGAGCATAGAGGATTGCTTGATTTGTCTCCTCAAAGCCTGGCATCGGTATATCATACACGGCGCTGTATATGTTTGCCGGGAAGATTGCAATCAAGTAAATAACAGCGACGATAGCAGTTAACTTCCTGGTAGCGGGTGCAAGTAATCCAATAGCCAGGAGAATCTCTGCTATGCCAGTCAGATAAATCAATGTATAGCGCAGCGGTACATACGCTGGCAGCATGGCAACGAAACCATCATCCAATACAAAATGTGAGATACCAGCCGCAATAAACAACAAACTGAATGCATACAAACCAATTCTTTTCACCTAAGCTGCACCCTCTTTTTTCCTTATCTAATACCCTGATCTCCTTCCTGAAAACTCTCCTCTTTGATTTCCCACTCTGAATAGACAATTGTTTCTAATGGTAATTCGGACGACAATAGCAATTTGACCGCCTGCATGACCAAAGGTGAGCTGTTCTTAATAGATAAATTATGAATAGAGACCCATTCTGCCCTTCTCGCATCCTGCCCTGTAAACTGCTCCGGTATATGCAATTCGCCAGTTGCCTCTGCTGCATAAAAGACAGCCGTATGATGTACATGGGTAAAGTCCTTCCACTGCCACGGAAGCTTGAAATCGATAACACGAATCTGCTTTTTCACTGCTGCAGTCATTCCAGTTTCTTCCTTGGTTTCACGGACGACAGCCTCCAGCAATCCTTCCCCGCTTTCCAGACTTCCACCTGGCAAGTCGTAGCGATTGATATAGGGGCCGCTTCCTTTATGGATAACAAGCAAATCGCTCTCCTTATATATAACTGCATAAACACCAAATGCACGATGATAGTTTAGCATTTACTTCCTCCTTTATTCGAATTTTATTGAATATAATATTCTATTAATATAGAATTACTCTTGAGGTGATAGATATGCAGATAATTCAGACAGGCTTTAAAGCAAAACATGATTATACCATTCGTTTTGAAAAATCGTTACTATGGGAAGCTGCTTTAGGAATTGCCGCTGTCACGAATGCTTCTTTGGCCGGGACTCTCGAGCATGTGGAAAAGATGTGGAATGATTCTGAAAATGGCTTTTCGAATGAGCTACAGCACGAACTGCACGAAGTCCATCAATGCAACACCTGGAAGACGCTTCTTCAGCTGCTGCACTACTCAAACGCCAGAACCTTGGAGGAATGGACAGCTGAGGTTTCAAACATGCCTGACCAGACATTACGGGAACAAAGTCTTCCCTATATCGGCAGCGCATTCGAAAAGCATCGACTGCAGGCTGCTCAAGGTAGTGAAAGCTCACTGACCACTTTGCGAGAAGTTACTGCAGATAACCCTTTCTTTCCGAATTATATCGCTTTTATTGTCAATGCAGATATCCCTTCCCTGAAAGAACATTTGATTTCCGTTATGAAGAGATGGTTCGAAGAGGTGATCAAACCGCAGGATTGGCTTTTACTGGGTATGCTGGAGCGAGACGTCGCAAATAAAGAACAAAAACTGCACGCAATGGATAAACTGACCTTTATACGCTGGGTGGTAAATAGTACAAGCTACAAGCCAGATGATGCTATTGATACAATACTGTTTATTCCCCATTTCCACTACAGACCATGGACCATCAGTGCGGATCTGCCTGCTACAAAGGTTTTCTATTATCCCATCCATGCCAATAGCATCGATCCAGACAACAGGTATAATCCGGATACGATGCTTGTAAGAAAGTACAAGGCATTAGGTGATGCAACCAGACTTAACTTGCTGAAACGATTGATGGAAGGTGAACAAACACTGCAGCAATTAGCAGAGCAGCTTCCCGTCGCAAAATCAACACTGCACCATCACTTGAAGATGCTCAAATCTGCCGGACTTATCGAGTCAGATAAACAGGCTTATTACGCAAATAAAGAAAGTATTGCTTCCCTGGATCATGAACTGCGAACCTTTTTGGAAGAGTGATTACATGAATGTACAGAAAATCAAGCTAACCCATCCGCTATCACGCCTGATGATGAGCACCACAATGGCTTCTATGGCTGGACAAGTATACAGCATCCTGCTGCCGCTGCTAGTACTTGAGGTTACCTCTTCCACTATCGCCGTTACGATTGCAATAGCTGCAGAGCGGGCGACAATGCTGCTGCAGCCTCTTATCGGTCCCTTTCTCGACCGTACAAACTGGAAGCATGTCCTTCTGATTGCTGACCTTGCCCGCTTTCTCTGTTTTCTGCTACTGAGTGTATTCGCTGTAACAAACCAGATAAGTCTCCTGCTTGTCTGTATCATATCCATATGCATCGGCTTCGCCGGTCAATTCTACCAGGGTGCTCAATTTACTGCCATTCCACATCTAGTTGCCGATCGGCAGCTTCATTATGCCAATAGTCTGGAAAGCGCTCTTTTTCAGATTACCATTGTACTCGGCCCAAGCATTGGTGGTGTCGCGCTTCTATTCTTCGGCATCCATTACAGCTTAGTAGCAGTAAGCGGACTTTCTCTACTCGCCGTTTGGTTAGTGCTCCTGCTGCCATACGAACAGCAAACGACCAGCTCTAAGACATTCTCCATATCCCATTACATACACGAGCTGAAGGAAGGATTCATTTTCCTTTATCAACAGAAAGAGATTTGGTACACCAACCTCATCTTACTGATTTCCAACTTCGGCATACAATTTCTCATTGTTTTGCTGGTCATCTATGTAGATCAACTCACAAACGACCCTTTGCTGCTTGGCATAGTTTTATCTTCTGGCGGAATTGGAGCTATTCTAGGTACATCTCTGGGTTTCTTTGCGGATCGGTTCTCTACATACAAACAACTATTATTCGCAGCCAAAGTGATTGGCGGTTTATCCATCATCTGCGTCGGGCTGTCAGAAACTATCTGGCTGACAGCTTGCTTCAATATGGTTGGAACAGCAGCTGCTGGTGCCATTAACCCGATCATCAAAACAATTCGGCAGCGATATACTCCAAGGCATTTACTAGGTCGCGTCCAATCCACATCCCGCTTCATTACGTTTACCTTACTTCCTGTTGCCTCTGTTTGCGCGGGTCTCCTATCTGAGTGGATCGGCGTTGGGCTAACAATTGTACTTGGCGGATGTATCGCTAGCATTTCTGGTCTTCTTGTATGGCAATTGCCTCAGAAGCTATAAAAAAGAAGGCTCCTCGTGAGGAGCCTTCTTCATTCACTTCTAAAGATTATTGAACACGCGGGAAACCGAAACCGGAGGCATAATCATCGCCTCTGGCAGCACCATAGCCGCCAAGGATATCGTTGGAACGCGCACGTGACTGCAATGTCTGTCTCACTTGGGAGCTGCTCAGGCTAGTGTTCTCGGACCAGATTTTTGCTGCCAGACCAGAGATATGCGGTGTTGCCATGGATGTACCAGTCAATGATGCGTACGTGTTTCCTGGATAAGTGGAAAGAATCGCTGATCCCGGTGCAGCTACTTCCACATCACCTGTCTGGATAACATAATCACCATCTGTACGGCTGTAGCCTCTGGAAGAAGAATCAGCAACTCGGTATGTACCGTTTTGCTGACGGTTCTCCAGGTTGGCAACTGCAACAGCTTCCGGCAGTGCAGCAGGATAGCCGATAGAGCCTTCATATGGTCCAGAGTTACCAGTTGCTGCAATGACTAATGCACCTCTGCTGTTTGCATAACGAACTGCGCTGGAGATAAGAGAATCTTGTCCGCCGCCAAGCGACATGCTGATAACTACTTTCTCACCACGGTTTGCTCCATCATCGGCAGCTTTCCGGATACCATTTGCGATGTCATCGGAATAACCGCGACCATCATCACCAAGTACTTTATATGCCCATAGATCTGCTTCCGGTGCTACACCGAAGATACCTGAACCATTACCGCCATTTGCAAGCGCAGAACCGGAGACGTGGGTACCATGTCCATCACGATCGACACAAGTACCATTCACTTGTCCGCTGGATGCTTGGGTAAAGTCGACACACTGCTCCACATTGGCAGCAAGGTCAGGGTGGTTGACAGAAGTACCTGTATCAAGTACAGCGATGTTGATATTATTTCCGCCGCTTGTACTAGTTATCGATGGATTATTATAGATTGCTTGAATTCCCCATGGTGTACGATCAGATACCGCTTGTGCTGATACATCCCGTTTCTCGGACACTTCCTGCTTCGTATATACACTTACTTCGGTTACTTCCAAAGCTTTATCAGCTTTTAGCTCCTTGAGCTCTTTTTCAGATACCTCAGTAGTAAACCCTTCCTTACCGAAGCTGTTGCGAACGCCATGCTCTTGCTTGACCTTGTCTGTAGCCTGGGTGGAAAACACGCCGTCCTTCTGCTTTACGAGAACGCGGACTTCCTCATTCTTTGCCGTTTCATCAGGAGCAGCTGATGCTTGTAACGGCTGGAATACAGATAACCCTATCATTGCGACAGCAGCGACACTAACCAGTTTTCTTTTCATTCGATCACCTCGCTAGATTTTATAGTCACTGAAGTGGAGTCCGATCCTCTGTCCTTCTAGACTCTCAGAAACTATTACAGTAAATCTAGCATAGGCTAACTTGGAAATGTATTGGGAAAACAGTCGACAGCAGCGCACAAAAAAAGACATTATTCCAATTTCTATTTCCTTTTCGCTGCAGAATGTTTGCCTAGCGGAAACTTTCTGTGATCAAAGGTGGAATAATGCCGTTATATGAATCTATTAAAATTGCAAACTAGTCATTATGGCAGTGTACAAAAGTGCCGAAGCAGCGAATGCGGCCGCCAATGCGAAGCTTGCTGCAGCTCTTTTTTTGAAAAGATAGACGATACTAGTCAAAAATAGGCCAAATCCGATGCAGCAAATAATCCCAAATACACTCCAATGCCAGGTTGCGACACTTTCAGCTGTCACACTAGGAAAAATGCCGCCAAATATCGGAGCAGCACCCTCATTGCTTAAGGTCGCTGGAATATCGGCGGGTGTAGCAGAAGTGCCAAGTATCGCTGTGCAAATGAATACAATCGCCAGCAGGATTGCTTCGGCTCGGATCCAATTAAGCGGACGAAATGCAGGATCACGGTGAGCTTTACGTGCAAGAATGCCATTAATGACAGCAAATACAAGTACTGGAATGAATACGATATGTTTCAAGAACAGCATTTGTCCATACGTCAGCATCAACGCATTTCCGTAGTTTCGAATATCCATTGCGAACAGCATGACGGTTATGCCGCTAGCCATTACCAGCATTACCAGCAAAATGGCGAAAGGCGTAAACCATTTCAGGAAACTTTCCCAACTGAATTGTTCTGATGCATAAAAACATACATGAATCAGTATACCGACCCAAAAAACAGCAGCACCCAAATGGATGAAATGAGCAAAAGCACCGATCAACCCACCCTCTGTTGCTGTATGGCTGCCATAGGCACTAAGAAAAAGCATACCTAGGAACAGGATGAGCGTGAGAAGCGGAAATTTGTTGAAATAAATCAGCAGCCAGACAAAGATAGCCAGAACGAAAATACCGATCCAGACTCTTCCAGCTGTAAATTGGAATAATACTTGGCTCAATGCATGCCCATATCCATTCTGTGCACCTATCAGAGAAACGAGATTGATAACAGGACCGCTCGTGACTAGCGCAGCAGAAGCAGCAGCGGCTAATACGTCACTTCGCGGTGTCCGGATTGCTGCTTCTTCCTTGCGTACAAACCGGAAAACAAGATGACCAGCGAGAAAAGAAAAAGCGATATACGACAGTAATTCTAACAATGGAACGAGAATCACGGCGGATTAGTCCTTTTTACGATAAGTGAAGAACAAAACAGCGGCACAAAGTAAGACGATGATCACCAATCCCGTTATGATAAAACCTGAATCAGAATCTTCTTCATTCGATTTCTCTGCAGCTGTTTGCTCCTGTTCGTTCACTTGTGTATTTTGTTGACTTTGATCTTCCGATTCCTGTTCGCCACTTTCCCCATTGGAGGTCAGACCTTCTGCTGTAAAGGAAACTGTGTTACCGACTTCATGGCCATCAGTTGAAATCACCTTATAACTGAACTCATAATCCCCATCAGTCATTTCCTCTGCTAATGGGACGGTAACTGTCGTCCCATCGACGGCTGCAGAATCAGTGGCTAGTGCTTGTCCGTTGACTGTCACTATTGTCTCTACTACATCCTCCACATCCGAGTTGAATGTCAGAGTGAAGGCATCCTTACTCTCTGTCACTATATCGCCTTGTCCTGGATCCGAAGCCGTCAGTACTGCATGAGCGGACACAGTCTGCGGCAGCATATATAAGAACAATGCCAGCAAGACCAACATTGGCTTCTTCATATTTACCACTCCAATTTTCAAATGTCTCTTTCATCGTATAAGAGAATATAGATAGCGTATAGAACGAATTGTGACCAAATACTTACATTTTAATTCCACAAAATAAAAAAGATGCACTCACTTGTGCACCTTTTCCATCTTCAGCTCATTTACTGCCTGCTGGATATCAGCCGCTTTGGTTAGGACAGAAATGAAAGAGATACCATCCGCTCCGGCTTGCCGTACAGCCTCGGCGTTCTTCTGATTGATCCCCCCGATCGCGACCATCGGGAAGTCACCAATTTGTTTCCGAATCTCACGCAGTCCTGTCAGTCCAATCGGGAATTTGGCATCAATCTTCGTGCGAGTAGCGGCAATTGGCCCGACACCGATGTAGTGGGCTCCATCCTCAATTGCTTTTTTAGCTTCCTCGGCATTTTGAGCACTCACACCAATAATGAAATGCTCTGGGCAGCGCTCCTTTACTTGCTGCATCGCTTCGTCCGTTTGTCCGATATGCACGCCATCTGCACCAATCGCAATCGCAAGATCCACATCGTCATTAACAATGAAAGGAACGCTATGTGCCCGACACCTTGCCTGAAGTCGTTCAGCCAGCTGTCTCTTCTCCTGTCCAGTCCTAGCCCCTTCCCCTTTTTCACGTAACTGGAACATGGTAATTCCAGCTTCAAGCGCCTGTTCCAGTATGTCCTCCGGGTCCTTATCCTGGCAGTTTTGACTGCCCATGATGAAATATAGCTCCAATTCTTCTTTCATGTGTATTACTCCTTTTCCAATTAAGACATTCCACATCCCCATTATGTGTTGAACATGTTCCCATTCCTCAGGTCAAAAATCCCTTTCTCCTAAATTAGGAAAAAGTGTGGAAGATGGATAGCAATCCCAAAACTGCGTAAAGTAAGCCCAAGCTTTGAACAAGGAGATGATAAAATTGAAATGGATAAAAGCCGGGGCTGTAGTAATCGCTCTATGCTTCGGATTGGTCATATCCAATCCAGCTGCCGGTTTTGCGGCTGACAAAGCTGTCGCTGATGTACTGACAGAAGAGCAGAAGCAAGAAATAGCAGCTTTGCAAAAACAGGCATTAGAGCAGGAAAAACAAATCATTGAGAAGTACGTTGAATATGGTGTTTTCTCAGAAGAGAAAGCAGATCAAATCGAGAAGCATTTGGATCAAAGGTTTAAACAATTAGAGCAGGATGGTTTCATTCCGAAACCGCACAGGCATGGCCCTCATCCTCATCCAGAAAAGTGATATCCAACAATCAGCAGCCATGCGCTGCTGATTGTTCCTTTATGTTTTCACTTCGAATTGTTCCACCTTCTCCGAATCAATCACCTGATCTCCTAACAAATAAAGCTGATCAAGAAAAGCAACCTGAAAGCTGCCTGGAGCGTTTACTGTCATAGCCGCTTTCTCTGCTGCAATACCATAAAAGGCAAGAGCACCGATGCAAGCTTTCAGTACGTTGTCAGCTGCTCCTGCACATGCCGCTATAACGGCACCGAGCAAGCAGCCAGACCCTGTTATTTTACTTAGCATCTCATGCCCATTAGCTACACTATACGTATGGTTCCCATCTGAAAGGATATCTATTTTACCGGTTGCAATCACAATAGCATCCAATTCCCTGGCCAGCTGCTGCACAATTCTTGGTGAAATACCATCATCGGATCCATCTACACCTTTCACTTTGACAGATGTTCCGCCTAGGACGGATATTTCACCTGCATTACCGCGAATAACAGTGACATCCACCTCCGCCAATATGCGGCGGGCCGTTTCTGTTCTGTACGCTGTGGCACCTATTCCGACGGGATCGAAAATCACTGGTATTCCGAGCCTATTCGCTTCTTTTCCGGCTAGGATCATTGCTTCCACATCCGCTGCGGCAAGTGTGCCGATATTCAATAGCAGCGCCTGTGCATGCTGGACCATCTGCGCGGCTTCTTCCTTTGCTGATGCCATCACAGGAGAAGCTCCGAGTGCGATCAAACCATTCGCCGTAAAGTTAATGACAACCTGATTGGTAATGCAGTGAATCAATGGGTTTCTCTCCCGGACTTGCTTTATCACATCAGTATACTTCATTATGCTGTTCCTCCTGAACTGGCACACCTTGCAGACGGTACCCCCAATGATTTGTCGGACCATTCCCTTTTCCAAGCTGAAGCGAATACGAAATCGCATCTGTCACAAAATCCTTACCGATCCGAACTGCTTCTTGCAGAGATTTCCCTTTAGCCAGTTCTGCGGTTATCGCTGCAGAATACGTGCATCCCGTCCCGTGCGTGTGCTTCGTCTGTATACGTTCTGCTGTGTAGGCTGTGAAGCTATTTCCGTCATAGAGCCAGTCTGACGCAGATGCTCCTTCCATATGACCGCCTTTCATCAGGACAGCTTTAGCCCCATATTCCTGGACAATCATTTTCGCTGCGGTTTTTATGCTATTTTCATCTTCGATACGAATACCCGTGAGTTCCTCTGCTTCCGGTATATTCGGTGTAATCAGGGCAGCGAGTGGAACAAGATGTTTCTTCAATGCATCTCTGGAATCCTCTCCCATGAGTGCATGTCCGCTTTTAGCATACATGACAGGATCCATAACATAGGCAGTCTTTGATTTAATCAAAACGGCAGCGACGCAGCGCATCATCTCTTCTGATGCAATCATCCCCGTTTTTACAGCAGATGGGGTGATATCAGAGAAGATTGATTCCAGCTGCTGTTCAAGAAATTCTACTGGAACATGATGCACTGCCTGTACTCCTGTCGTATTTTGGGCAACGAGGGAGGTGACAACGCTCATTCCGTATACTTCAAGCTCCTGGAAAGTTTTCAAGTCAGCCTGGATTCCAGCCCCTCCCGAAGGGTCTGTTCCTGCAATTGTCAAAGCGCTCCTTATATCAGGCATGAATGGACGCCCCTTTCAATGGGATCATCCAGTCTTGCTGTGTGGCTGCCATCTCCCAAAAATTATACTCCAGCATACAGCTCTTAAGAAAAGCTTTCCGTGCACGTTCCTTTGCAGCCGTTCCCGCTGTCTCGGCCCACTTGTCCAGTCGCTTGCTAAGTTCTGACGTCACATCCGGCATACCGTCTTCCCTGCTGGCATAAAACTGAATCCACTCCTGGAATGGATTGGATTCGTCAGGTGCCTTTGTTTCGATAATATGTGCCGCCAGCGCTTGATACGTCCATGGGCAAGGAAGCAGTGCCGCCATCAGCTCCCCTATATCTCCTTGTACGGCACTGCTCATCATGTGTGAAATATAATGGTCAGCAGCAGGCGGTGGTGTCATCCGCTGCAGATCCTCGTATTGCACACCTGCTGCCTTGCAGAAGACGTTATGCGGATGAATCTCGCTGTGCAGGACAAAATGAATTTGGGACTGATAAAATTCCATCTCTTCTCGGGTTTCGCATTTACTGACTGCCAAACCGTAAATACGGGCAAATGCTGTCAAATACTCATAGTCAGCTTTCACATAATGGATCAATGCCTCACGCGGCACATATCCATTCGCAACTCCTTCTACGAAAGGATGTGCATAGATTGCTTCGAATACCGGGTTTGCTTCTTCTCTCAATTGTGCAGAAAACATGTTTTTCTCCTCCTATTGGAGAAAGCCCCGTCGGAAGGGTGAATGGCGCCGGCCATATAAAAAAGCCGCTCCAGAAGTATGGAGCGACTCGTATAGTCAAGTGTGCAGAAAATACACGAATCCGGCTCCACTTCCCTACGCTGGTGTTAACCAGATCAGGTTCAAAGGGATAAAGATCACTCTTATCTCAGCCAAATGGCACCCCTAGTGGACTTCCTCGAAATTCAATTGTCCTCTTAACTATCACATGCACAGATGCGATTGTCAACCGATGAATCAAGTGAAATATTCAATCCTGGATTGCGGGAACATTTTATAGATTGTGCTTCCTATGACATCCTTTATTTCTTCTTGCTCCT
This sequence comes from Terribacillus sp. JSM ZJ617, assembly GCF_044383785.1. Taxonomy (NCBI): domain Bacteria; kingdom Bacillati; phylum Bacillota; class Bacilli; order Caryophanales; family Bacillaceae; genus Terribacillus; species Terribacillus sp. JSM ZJ617. The sequence continues at coordinate 95,007 of NZ_JBISEQ010000004.1, forward strand.
CATTTTGGTAGACGTATTTTCCGATACCATAGCGCCCCCATTTATATTTCCGTTTGCTTTCATCCAGCTCAAGCTTCGACATCGGATAATTTTTCTCGATAACGCGCTTTGCCGGCTTCGTGAATCGATGCTGGATCAATTCGAATGTCAGATTCTTTTTGGCATGTTCAGGCAGGGCTGCTTCCAGATGCTCGAGCATTTCCGGATAGCCCTTCTGCCAGCCGTCATGCAAATAAATCGGAGCGACGATGAATCCAAGCGGATAACCGGCCTCGGCTACTTTCACCGCAGCTTCGATTCGATCCTTCAAACGGGAAGTCCCTGGCTCAAAATATTTGATCACATAATCATCATTGATGCTGAAGCGGAATCGTGTTCGTCCTTGATGGTCAGCGTCCAGCAAATGATCCACATGGGCGAATTTCGTTACAAATCGCAGTTGTCCGTGCTTGGACCGACCGAAATATTCAATTGCATGTTTCAGCGTATGCGTCAGATGGTCGATACCAACGATATCTGACGTACAGGAAGCCTCAAACCGTGTTTCTTCCGGGGCTCTTTCCTGCATGTACTGCTCTGCCGCATCAAATATTTCATCCGTATTCACATACGTACGGATATAAGGTTTGGATCCCATCGTCGTTTGCAGGTAACAATAATGGCAATGCCCCATGCAGCCTGTCGCAAATGGGATAGCGTATTCTGCTGATGGTTTCGATGTATCGAATTTCAGTGTTTTCCGAACGCCGACGACAAGCGTTGATTTGGCAGTACGGTACTTCTGGAAATCATTATCACCAGGCAGGTTCCGAACCTGATTATGGGAAGTTGTCTCGCGTATTTCTACACCCATGTCCCTGAATTTATTCCGCAGCTTCACGCCGAGCGGATACTCTAATGCCCTAGGCTCTATATACACAAGCTGCGGTACAAATGGCTTAACCATAATAGCCTCCATCGGCTAAACCAAAAGCGGATACATATGCTTCTTCCGCCTCTCCGAGATCCTGATAAACCGCCACCTCATCATTGAGCGGATAATAGGTTTCATACACAAACAGAGCCAGTTCCCCTGGCTTTTCCGGGTTATGGACGACCGCAGCCTCTTGTATATTGGCTACTCCCTGTGCATGGGGGTTGCGGATAATTACATAGACGATTTCTCCTGCTTGAAAAGCATCCATTACATTGCCTCCTTTGTACATACTGCGACTAGTATGCACAATTCGGTTACAAACAATGTAAAAAAGTGAACCCTTTTCCAGGAAGTATCCGTCTACTTCTTAGAGGAGGGTTCATATGAAATGGATGATATATGTTTTTCTATTATTAATCTTATCCTTTATTGGTTACTATCTGCTAACCAATTAACTTACACACGGAAACGAGCAATAGCGGTTTGAAGCTCCTCTGCCATAAATGCAAGAGAACTGGATGATGCCGCAATTTCCTGCATGGCAGCCAGCTGCTGTTCTGTTGCAGCTGACACACTTTCGGTCGAAGCTGCTCCTTCTTCTGCGACCTCGTTCACATCCCCAAGTGACATATTGACTGAATCTGTACCAGCAATCATACCTTCCAGAGCAACTCTCACCTCTTTGAATTCATCCACCAAACCTGCTACCGCAGTTTCAATCTGAAGGAAAGAACCGCCCGCTTGATCGACAACTCGTGTACCAGCTTGTACTTCATCCGCTGCATGCTGCATCAGATCGATTGTTTTAGTCGTATCCTGGTGGATAAAGTCAACCAAAGCAGCAATTTGTCCTGCTGCTCCCTTCGTTTCCTCAGCTAACTTGCGCACCTCATCCGCGACTACCGCAAATCCCTTTCCATGCTCTCCAGCCTGTGCTGCCTCGATAGTGGCATTCAGCGCAAGAAGATTGGTCTGTGCGGAGATATCCGTGATAACGCTCGTAATATCACTGATTTCCCGAGATCGTTTGTTCAAACTGTCGATCGACGCAGAAAGCTCCTGCACATGGGAAGTGATAGTTTCCATCTGTTCATTCACATCCTTGATTGCATGTCCTCCCTGGACAGATAGTTCAGATGTCTTCTGCACTGCTTCTTCTACATTTTGGGCGTTTGAAGCCAGCTTGCTCGTATGCTGCCCCATACTGCCCATTGTCCCTGTAGCAGTTGTAACTAGCTCAAGCTGCTGGACTGAACCCTCTGCCAGCTCCTGAATCGTTTTGGCTACATGTTCAGATGAAGAACTGCTTTGTTCCGCACTTGCACTCAGTTCTTCTGCAGATGCAGCCACTTGCTGAGATGTATCATTCACAACTCGGATAATAGACCGCATGCCATCTGCCATAGCATTATAAGAAGCTGTCAGTGCGCCCATCTCATCCTTGGATTGATACGTGCCATCCGAACTGAAATCTCCATCTGCCGCCTTGCCCAATAAAATACGCATCTCTTTCACTGGAGAGACGATAAGCTTCGATATAAGGATTCCTATTGTAATAAGCAGTATTAAGGCTACACCTATGCGCTAGATAAGACTATGGTAGCTAGTCTTACGTCCTCAGTTGCCTGCACATAAGTTTGTTCTGCTTCCTTCGTATTCTGGTCCTGCAGTTCTTGCAGAATATCATTTACTACTGTACGCTGCGGAATCTGTTCTTCTACAAAAAGATTGTATGCATCCTCATTTTGATTTACCAATGCAAATTTCAGCACTCGGTTCCTAATGTCATTTAATTTATTGCGTTCTTTATTATAAGATTCTAAGATTTCTTTTCCTCTTGCTGACATACCGCTGTTTTCCAGTTTTTCTAGTTCTTCCTCTACTTGAGCACTGGACTGTGAAAGCATTTCACTTAACTCGTCATTTCTCGCAGAGTCCTTGTTAAGCATTAATTCCAATACAAACGCATCGTTCGATCTATTATTCACTCGAATCTGACTTATAGACAAGTTAGGGAGAAGCTTCTCCTTGTACATCATTTCGGCATCCTTTGCCATATCCCTGGTATACATTATCCCAGACGTTCCTACAATCCCCAGTGCAATAGCACCAACCAAGATTAAAATAAGCATTTTTGTCCTGATTTTTACATTTTTCAATAATTTCATTCCAGTATCCCCCTGATGATAGCTATTACACAGCTATTTCCCACCGTATAATGACTTTCAATATATCGGCAGGCTTTCCAGAACTTGAAGTTATTTTTAAGAAAATGTAAAATATTTCGATCGATTTCTCTAATAAAGTTTAAAAACCCCGCTATCAATCGTATACATTCCGATTGATAACAGGGTGGTTCTGACGAATCTATTATCTAGTAGGAAACAGCACGTCTTCTGATACAGCTTCGGTGCTCGGTTTCCCGATAAAGTAGCCTTGGGCTAAATCCATTCCAATTTGTTTACAGAAAGAAAGCTCCTCTTGCCTTTCAATACCTTCTGCCAGCACCTGTGTGCCAAGGAGGCGGGCAACGTCCATTACTTTATATAGAAATTCCTGTTTCTGCGTATCGCTGTCGCAGTAAGATATGTATGCTCTGTCAATCTTGACAAAATCGGGCTCCAATTCTTTAAGCAGTTCAAGCGTGGAATAGCCTGCTCCTACATCATCCAGGGCAACCTTCATTCCTTCTTGCTTGTACCGTTTAAAGATACGCTTCAAGCGAGCAACGTCATCCAATTTCTCTGTCTCAACTACTTCAAAAACAAGGTCTTTCGGATCCACTCCATATTGTTCGACTGTATGGAATGTCTGCCTTAGACAGAAGTCAGGATTATAAATGGTTGATGGCAGGAAATTGATGAAGCTTTTTACCCCATCGGGAATAGCTTCCTGTGCCCTTTTTCTGACTGCAGTCTTCCTCGCTCGCTGGTCGAGCATAGAAGTAAGTCCTGCTTCTGCTGCGAAATTAAATAGTGCAGCTGGTGAGACTTCCCGTTTATCTGCCCGCAGCAAATGCTCGAACCCGAATATTTCCTCATTCTTCATGGAAACGATCGGCTGCAGGAAAGACTGGAATGCTCCCTTGTGAATAATGTCTGTGAAATGCGGAAATTGAACACGTTGGAGCAGCTCCTCGACAGATACCATCGGATAGCTATTAGTTACTTTCTTGGCGACGGTACACCTTACACCCGGTATACTTTGACTGCGCAAGGACAGGAGCATCTGCTCTAATTGCTGTAAGCTGAAATATTGGAGAATCGTATATGTATCTTCTTGCCGAGGCGGATTTTCTGATGATGAATTCCTGAATGATTCTGGTGAACGCATCAGCAATTCACCCTTCTCCGGTATATCAAGGACTGTCCCGCACATGGCACATACAGAAAGCTGTTCCATCATACCCCTTCCTTTCCGGATGATAGTACTTGGACTGCATATTTTCTTGTTCTCGGTCCATCAAACTCACAAAAGTAAATACCTTGCCATGTTCCTAATACGAGCTCACCCTCAGAGATTAACACTGTCTGAGCATGTCCGACGGTACTCGTTTTCAAATGTGCTGCCGTATTTCCCTCCGCATGCAAATCCTGTTCTTGTTCCCAAGGATATATCTCCCTGAGCCTGCGAAGAAAATCCCGCTTTACATCGGGATCAGCATTTTCATTAACGGTAATGCCCGCCGTCGTATGCAAAGAAGAGATGACTGCTATTCCTTCTTGGATGCCAATTGATTGGATATAGCGCTGAATAGAGTCAGTAATATCAATCATATCATCGTGGTGCTTTGTATGTATTTGAAATATGTCCATAGTCCTGCCTCCTATCCGTCTCTATACCCGAATTTATTCGACATTATTCTACATATCCCCTTTAAAATTTAAAAAGTTTGTAAACACATTTCTACAAAATAAAAAGCAGTCTGCTTGAAGCAGACTGCTTTTTATAAACTGCGTTCTTTCTCTATTACAGAAGCAAACGAAGCAGCGAATTCCTGACAGTTACGGATATCCTCGTCTTCTGGGGAGAGGTCGACTTTCAGAGTTTCAAGAGCGATTTCCGCTCCGCGCTCCTTGAATTTTTCCTGGAATGTATCAATTGCAGCACCGTAGCTAGCATAGATGGAATCACAGGATCCAAAAAGGGCCACTGGTTTTCCATCCAGTTCAATGTCATCCAACTCATCGTAGAAATCCTCTATTTCATAGGGAATATCTCCATCGCCCCATGTATAGGTACCCATTAAGATACCATCATAATCGGTCATCGTAAAAACGTCTAACTGATCTATATCAATTTGGAGCTTTGTCACTTCGACTCCTTTTTCTTCCAGCGTCTGTTCCATAATGTCAGCCATTTCCTCTGTATTGCCTGACATACTGGTGAATGCTATCAGTACACTTGCCACCTTCATTCACTTCCCTTCATCTGCTCTCATTTTAATTGATAACCATTCTCAATGTCAAATGGAGCATGTCAGGAAGCATCAGTTTCCTTTGACTGCTTGATAAGCAAGTTTGAAATTCTTTTTGGTGTCTTCGCCAAAGAGATTGATATCTCCTTCGAAAATCTGCTCAATTGTGAGGTGATAAGCTTCTTCTACAGAACAGCCGCGCGTATTCATCAGCAGGCGAAAGTAGGATAAGAAATATTCCTCACTTAAAACCGCCGCATTTTTCATCATAATCATACTACCTTTCCTTCTGAATCCGTCCTGCTAGCGTAACACAGATAATGGGGTATAATACAGGCATACAGCATTATATGCGGGCAAAGAAGGTTTTGTGTATGAAAATGTATCTCGCAATTGGCTGCGGCGGCAGTTTTGGTGCCCTTCTCCGTTATCTTATTGGATCATTGGTACCGCAGACTGGTAATTTTCCAACAGGGACGCTTTGCATCAATATGATAGGATGTTTCGCTATGGGTTATATGACTAACTTTGTGAAAAGGCGCTACTTTGCAGATAAACCTGCTCTAGCTAAAGCATTGACAACAGGCATGATCGGAGCATTTACAACTTTTTCGACTGTCAGCCTGGAAACAGCTCTTCTCATCCAAGATGGCATGACACATATTGGCTTGGTGTATCTCGTTTGTAGTACAACAGGCGGAATAGCAGCACTGCTCATTGGTCTTCGACTTTCGCCGAATCAAGTCATAAAGGAGCAGTCATTATGAGTCTTATCATGGTACTTGCAGGCGGCTGGCTTGGAGCAATTTCTCGTTACGAAATAAGCAGACGAGTCGAAACATTTTGGAGGAACAACTTCCCTCTAAGTACCTTCCTGATTAACATTATGGGTTCCTTCCTAATCGGACTCGTGCTCCAAGCAGATTGGGGAGCGGGCTGGTATAACTTCCTCGCCGTTGGATTTCTCGGCTCATTTACGACCTTCTCCACTTTTTTCTTGGAGATTGTTCAACTGGGCAGCAGAAGGAAAATAGCCATGGCTCTCGGTTACTTGCTATGCAGCTATATAAGCGGCATACTGCTTGCTTTCCTAGCATTATCCATTTAAAAAGGAGCACTGCCAATGGCAGTACCCCTTTATGGATTCAGTAACTCTCTATTGTATTTTCATTTGTATCAATGGGCTTGCGGACTATTGCCAAGATACCCGCAACCAGATAGAGAATCGCTGGAATAATTGCAACGAATAATGTCAGGAATGTTATCAAAACCGCAGCAACGATGAAGATCACGCCAGAAGCTATGGCACTGCTGTTACGGCGCAAAAGCAAGATACCTACCACACCAAGGATGGCTCCGATCACACAAACGATGACATAGAACCAACCTAAACCATCGACAAAATTGCTGGCTAATGCTGCATCTTCAGCAGTGATAGTCGGATCATTCTTTATCTCTTCATTGATGGAATTACCCGCTACACCCATGAACAATCCAACAAGAATAGCACCCAAGACATTAAATACTACCCCTATAATTCCTAAGACTAACTCCGCAGTACGTTTGATCAACCGTTTTCCCTCTTTCTCTCTTAGTTATCTGATTTCATCCGCTGGTCTTCTCGCCAGCACCATAACACCCGCAATAATATAAACCATTCCGCCGATAAAGCCCGATAGGAAAGTACCGATAGAACCTACCAATGCCACGATTATAAGCATGATACCAAGGCCAGTCTGTTTACGATCCGTCTTCAGCTTAACTGCTGCCACAATACCTAAGATGGCACTAATGACACTCACGATTATGACAAAGATTCCAATGGAGCCTGCGATATCGGCAATCATACCAGTATCAACTGTTTGATCAACTCCGCTTTCGAGTATCTGATCGCGAGCAGCCTCAGGATCGTATGTAGCTACCTGAACTGTTGTCATGACCGCAGTAATGAGGAAGACAATTGCACCAATGATGGCAAGTACCTTCTCCGCTGTTCGTTTCAACATGTCAAACCTCCTTCCTGCGTTACTTCTTAATACGTTTCTCCTCTATCATTATATTGCTCAACAGGCTTTCGCACAATCGCCATGATACCTGCGATCAAATAAAGGATGCCGCTGATGAAACCTGTGAAGACAGTTAGTATTGTACCTAGTACGGCAGTTATAATGAGCAAAATGCCTGCACCCTTTGCCTGTCTGTCAGGCTTAAGCATGCGCAAGGAAACAAATCCGAGGATGGCGCAAATGATATAAACAACGAGGAACCAGATCGAGATTCCGCCAACCAAATCTGTAACCAAAGATATTTCCTCTTGCGAATAACCCATACCTGAAAGCTGATTAGCAGTGGATGAATCCGAGGCACCCCCTAACCCGATTGCTGTTGTAACTGCGGAAATGAGAAATATTACTGCCCCAATGATTACTAACACTTTTTCTGCTGTTCTTTTTACCATTTCAATTCCCCTCTCTTATTTTAATGACCTGCTACATCGCGTTTGGCGAACAATACCCATCCTACGACTAAAAAGATAAGATAATACACAATTATAGTCACAATCGCGAATGTAAGCGTTAAATCATCAATTAATTTCATACCCGTTGTAAACTGAGTCAAATCCAGATTCGAAAATAAGACATACTTCGCAAATGGCTTATCGTAAATGAATGGAATAACCGAGCTGCCGACAAACATTAGGAAGATGGCTGTTCCGATTGCCAAGGCTCCATTTCGGAATGCCGCGGAAATCATGAAGGCGAATGTTGCCCATACGACCAGCTTCACCAGCTGCAGGCCATAGTCCTGTGCTATTCGGGTCCACACAGAGATCTCAACGACTTCCCCATCTTTCACTTGCAGCATGGAACCGTCGCCCCCAAGACCAAAGAACAACATTCCGAATAACCAAGAGAAGACAAATAATACAATCAATGCAGTCAAAGCAAAAAGCAATACACTTGTATATTTAGCAAAGAAAATCTTCGTCCTTGTCGCCGGACGAATCAATAAGAGCTTTATTGTTCCCCAGCGGTATTCATTTGCTATTATTCCGCCAGCTACTATGATTGTCAGCAAGCTGAGCACACTGGTTAGGAAATTACCCTGGTAAAGGAATTCCCAAGCCGTCATGCCTTCAGGTTTCAAATCATTCTCTATCCGGTAGTTATTGATTAAGATATTTGAATCTGCCGGGTCGAATTCCGCAAGTGATTCGTTCTCTTCTTGCAATTGCTGCTTCCATGTCGCATCATCATAATCCGATACAAATCCATCTGCTGTCCGCATCAGAATAGCGAAGCCTAGTACTACCACTATAAGAATGCCAAGCATGATCCACGTCGACAGCTGGCTGTACAGCTTCGTTTGCTCGTTTCGAACAAGCTGGAAAAAGTTACTCAATGACATTCTCTCCAATCACATGTAAGAATTTATCCTCTAGTGTCTTCCGTTCCACTGCAAAACCATACAGCTCGATATCGGCGACAGCCAGTGCTCTAATGATGGATGGAATTTCTTCCCGCGTTATCGGAAATGCCAATTTCTCACCGCTCGCCATTGCAGTGATTCCGAATTTCTCCTGCAAGAGACGCTGTGCTTTTTCGTGAAAGGCAGCCGGACAATCAATTTGCACGACTTCTGCTGGTGTGTCCTCTTCAATATTTTGGATTTGCTGGATGGAAATAAGTTCCCCATTCTTCAAAATACCGATCCGGTCACACATCAGCTCCATTTCCGAAAGCAAATGACTGGAGACAATGACTGCAACATTCTCTTGTTCTGCTAATCTGCGGATATACTGACGGATTTCTCGGATACCTGATGGGTCCAAACCATTCGTCGGCTCATCCAATATCAAAATGGACGGGTTATGTAATAATGCCTGTGCAATGCCAAGCCGCTGCCTCATACCTAAGGAATACCTCTTCACTTTCTGATGAATGCGCTTCTCCAATCCTACGAGTTTCACTACTTCATCAATGCGGTCCTTTGATATCCCGGGAATCATCCTAGAAAATACAAGCAAATTCTTGTATCCGGACATGAACCCATATAATTCCGGATTCTCGACAATTGCTCCAACATGGCGGATTGCCTCTTTATAGTCCGTCTTGATGCTTTTTCCTTGTATCCGCACGTCGCCTTCTGATATACGAATCAAGCCTACCATCATCCGAATTGTCGTTGTCTTACCTGCTCCGTTTGGTCCGAGGAATCCGAATACCTCACCCGGCTGAATGTCGAAGTCCAAACCCTTCACAATCAGTTTCGATCCGATTTGCTTCTTCAGACCAATCAGCTGCATTGCCGGTTCTGTCATCTCGTTCGCCCTTTCCCTGTAACAATTTTGTTATTTCCATAATATGTACGGAGCACCTTGTCAGATTGTTTCACTTTTTATATAGAAAAAGCACCGCGAATTAAATGATTCGTGGTGCTTCCATTATTAATTACTATGTTTCTTCCGTCGGTTCCATGCGTATAGTACTGCACCAGCAGCCATCAATACTGCACCGGCCACTAGAATATTGCCAACAGGAGAAGCTGTATCCGGAAGACGTTTGCCTTCTTCTTTCACTGTCTCCGTCGCAGTCTTCGTTGGTGTGACTGTTACTTTCTCTTTTAATACAGGTGCTTCGTGCTTATGTTCTGATTCAGAAGGTTTTTCTTGTACAGGTAATTCTACTGCTGGAGCACCTGTGAGCAAATCAGAACCAAACAATTCGCCAGTTATAGTAAAGTTCAATAGGTGATTGCCCTGTAAGTCAAACAAATCTACAAGCAAAATACGATTCTCGAGATCTGTTACTTTCAGTAGTTCTTCAAACGTTACAGGTGTTTTCGTATTGCCATCAACCAGATAGAATTCAGCTTTCATTTGGAAAAGATTCATCAAATCATTCCATATCGAGATGAGTTCTTTCCCTTGCTCTTCCGTTAATTCTGTGGAAGTTTCAAAGTCTCCCAATGCTTCTGCGCGAAGTGCAATATCTTCCAGACCAGAAATGAATGCTTCCGGATCGCTCAATACAACACTTTCCAGATGATCATAAGCTCGGAAAAACTCGTCCTGGCTTACTCCGATAAGATCAAGGAAAGAACTCAGCATTTCCCAATAATCCTCGCGGGAGAACTCATAATAACCCGATTCTTCATAAACGAAATCCATAAGCTCTTCATAGCTTGAGAAATCTTCCAGCTTCACACCGTTATCCGCAAGCAGCTGGTCAAATTCCTCCTGGCTCAATTCTACTTCCTGCAATAAGAAATACAATGATACCCCGTTTATTTCGTTGTAAATCACTTCATTTAATTCTTCCATAGTTCCATAGCTGTATAAATCCAATCCATTCGCAGCGAACAAATCAGCCAATTCTTTTTCTGTGAGACCTACTTCTGCTGCTAGTTCCTGTAGATTTTGCGAAGTAGCAGGATAACCCATTACCCAGGACAGATCTTCATAAAGTAAAATATCTTCTGCAGTATAATCTGTCAAACCCATTGCTTTCAAACTTGCATTTATATCTTCAATTGTATAACCAGTCTCTTTCAAGAAAGACTGTAAATTTTCTTTTGTTACCGGCTCTCCAAGCCAATCACGCAATTCATCGATCGAACTTGGTTCAAAATCTTCAATTGTCCCCCATTCAAAATCTACCAGATAGCGGTTCAAACCTTCCACATCTGTACCTAGCTCAGCCGCGTAGGCTTCAAGGTCTTTTTGTTTAATAGCAGCAGAAGCCGTCTGTGGTGCTACTACTTGCAGGCAAAGCAAAACCATGATTATTCCAACCAATAGCTTCTTTGTCACGTATGTATCCTCCTGGAAATATATTTATCTAATTCCAGATTATTATAAATGGCATAAAAGAGCTTGGCTACATAAATATTTACAAATATTTAACTTTTTTTCTTGACACAGAAAAGCCCCTCTGTACGAGGGGTCAATTCGACAATTATCTACTTATTTCAATGATATTCCCATTCGTTTTGAGCGTGTCTGCATGCCCATCTTGACGTAGAAATCTTCTGCACGGTTGTTAAAATTCCACACATTCAGCTCTATTTCTGATGCCCCTATCTTTTTCCCATGGCGCTTGATTTTTTCAAATAGATGTCCTCCGATTCCTTTGCCGCGCATATCGGAACGCACACAGAATTCTTCAATGAAAATATGTGCCTTGTGAGAGATTGTCTCGTTCGTCACCCGTATCGTAGCAAAAGCCATAACTTCCTTTGCTTTTTCCACTAAGAATACTTTCTTATTATCCAAGTATATATTGCTTTCAAAAACGTGGTGGTCAAGCGGTTCTGCCTTCTTGGCAAAATGCTCCGGCTGATTTGTATAATGCGTATTGTATAATTCCTTGTACAGAACAGCGACTTGGTCATAATCCGAGACCTTTGCTTCGCGTATCTTGAACATCGGTTTCACCTCTGCAGCTTGTAGTCTTGTTAACCAGTTTATCATGTTCGTCCCCCTCCGTCATAAAACTGTTCAAATAAACCGCTGTTAGCAGAGAAAACGCTTCTCTTAGCCATTTCTCCAAACGAAACGAAAATCCCTGCGCAGTTTTGACAAGTTTCTAGAACTATAGGAAAATAGAAGGAACGAAAGGAGGTGTATACAGATGCTGTATGCTTTTTGGAATATATTCGCGGATGATTTTACGTCGTTGGTCTTTTATATCGGGCTGACGATGACTTTTATCCTGGCACATAGAGCAACAACGAAAGTTACGAGTCGTTTTCGTACTAGTGATGCGATGCAATGGCAGCATGTCTGCACGTTAGACAGCTGGCAATCGCATACTCCTACTGCCGTTTCTTACAGCAGGCCGATCGTCCATTGGCTCGCCCGCACTACCATGCGGAAAGACGGTCCGGATGATGATGGCGAAGCAGCTTCTTGTTTGTATCCAGATAACCAATCGATACAACAAGGAGGAAAAACAAATTGCAACGCACATCTGTATCCACATTCTTTAAAAAGTACGGTATTATCTTAAGCTCCATAGGTCTGATAGTTTTGCTGGCAGGATGCCAAAGCAGCAGCGGAGGCGCAACTAGTGAAGGATGGTTCAACCATTACTTCATCAGTCCTTTCTCTTACTTGATCAAATGGATTGCTGGCAATTTCAATGACGATTACGGAATCAGTGTCATCTTGATCACGTTGGCGGTACGACTCATCCTGATGCCTTTCATGCTGATGCAGCTCAAGAAGAGTTATGAAACACAGGAGAAAATGAAGCTATTCAAGCCAGAGCTTGATGCTTTGCAGGCAAAATATAAAAACAAAACCGATGTTGAGTCGAAACAGAAGCAGCAGCAGGAAATGATGGAGTTGTATCGTAAACACGGCATGAATCCATTTTCCGCGATGGGCTGTCTGCCGCTTTTGATTCAGATGCCTTTCCTGATCGGCTTCTATTCAGCTATTCGAAATACACCCGAAATCGCGACGCACGATTTCCTCTGGTTTAATCTTGGAACACCGGATATCGCCCTCATGGTTATTGCGATGGCAGTTTATTGGCTGCAATATCGTGTTTCTCAAATCGGCGTTGATCCAGCCAGAAGACAGCAAGCCCGTATGATCGGTATCATTTCTCCGCTCATGATTGGTTTTATCTCTTTCAGCTCACCAGCTGTACTTCCGCTGTACTGGGCGGTCGGCGGTCTGTTCGTCATCTGTCAGACATTGCTGGCAAAGTTTTTATTCCAACGCAAAAAATGAGCATAGAAAAACCACTTCCCAGATAGGAAGTGGTTTTTTTGCTTGTTATTCTACAACGTTCACTTTCAAATCTACATCGATGTTGCCGCGAGTCGCTTTGGAGTAAGGGCAGAACTGATGCGTCTTTTCTAATAGATCTTCCGCTTCTTCCTGAGAAACACCTTTAACATCTACAGTGATAGCAGCTGCGATTTTAAATCCATCGCCATCTTTCAGTAGGCTGACATCAACAGAAGTTTCCGTCTCAACGCGTTTGCGCTCAGCTCTTGCTACATGGTTGAATGCTCCATCGAAGCATGCAGAGTAACCAGCAGCGAATAGCTGCTCCGGATTGGAACCTACGCTATCCTTTTTGCTTCCTGGTTGGACAAGATCAAGATCGATCAAACCATCATCAGATTTTACATGTCCTTCACGACCGCCAGTTGCTTTTGCGTGAGATGTGAATAATACGTCACTCATGTTAATTCACTCCTATTTCGTTTGTTAGTTTTAAAAAGCTGCATACAGTATTACTACTTCCTTTTTACCGTTATTTTAAACATAAAGCAACTGAAGTGCTTAAGCTGTAACGTCTCGTTTCATGAAACTGAACCAAGTTATGCAAGTGATGATGACAAAATAGATTGCCATTACCGCAACTGAGAAGCCCAGTGTCATGCCGTCGACGATTGGTGTATTACCTGGGTTATATACTGTCAGATCCACGTTATTGAATAAGATATACTTCGACCATTCATATCTGGAAAGTATGAAACTGATGGTCGGGAAGAACATGGAAATGAAGATGGAAAATCCAATTGCCAAGGCTGTGTTACGGAAGATGGTAGATAGAGCAAATGCAATAGTTGCATAGATGAATGTTTGGACAAAGTTCAGTCCGTAATCTCTCATGGTAGAAGCCAATATATTATTCGTCACAGCTTCTCCATTATCAAAAATCACACTTTTCGCGTCAAATCCATTGAATCCGAAGAATAGACCGCCGACAATAAAGGAAAATCCAATAAAGAATACAAAGAAGATAACTGTTGTGATGAACATACTTACATACTTGGAAGTTAACACACTGAAACGGGAAGGCGTCTTAGTAAGTAATAGTTTGATTGTCCCTGTACCGAATTCAGTGGAAACAAGTCCGCCTGCAATGATAGCGATGAACAGAATCAGAAACGGTGCACAGTAGTACATGACACTTTCCATATAAGCAGCAAGTGAATCACTTTGAACTGGTGCGATATCCTGATCCAGCTGGTATTGCATTGCAGCCATATCCTGTTGTGCAGCTGCTGCATCCACATCGCCATTTTCAACTTGCTTCTGCAGATCCTGTATCTGCTGCTCTGTATCTGCTCGCCAGTCTCCGCTGCTGTCCTCAGCGTAATACGCTGTAAAAGCTGCAATCGTAATCAGCAAAGCAGCCGCAATTCCCACCATGATCCACGTTGATAGACGACGGAATGTTTTCATATGTTCATTTCGCACCAACCCGATGAATTTAGACAATTTCCTTCCCTCCAGTCAATTCCAGGAATGTATCTTCTAATGTCTTTGTTTCTGCTTGGATACCGTAAATGCTGATTCCTTCCTTAGCAAGCTTTGCAGCAGCTGCTGGAATTTCATCACGCGTCAGCTCGACAAAGACTTGTTTATCCTTGATCTGCGGTTGCTTGCTGCCCATATCACGGAGGACAGCTCCAGCTTGTTCCAATGGTTCGACTTGGAAGCTGACCATTTGTGTCTGCTCACTCGACATCTCGTGAACTTGCTGCACTCCGAGCATTTTACCCTGCTGCAAGACCCCGATTCGATCACACATCAATTCCATCTCGCTCAGCAAATGGCTGGATACGATAACGGCAAGGCCTTCTTTTTCAGCAAGATTGCGGATATAATGACGCATCTCCCGAATCCCAGCCGGATCCAATCCATTCGTGGGTTCATCCAGGATAAGTACATCCGGACGATGCAGCAGGGCCTGTGCGATACCGAGACGTTGTCTCATCCCGAGGGAATATGTTTTCACCTTATCGTTGATCCGATTCTTCAAGCCTACAAGCTCGATAACCTCATCGATCCGATTCTTATCTACGCCATCACTCATCCTCGCAAAATGCACAAGATTCAGATAACCGGAAAGATACTTATACATCTCCGGATTCTCGACGATGGCACCGATATGTTTCATAGCTGCACCATGGGATGTTTTGATACTATTGCCTTTGATAAGAATGTCTCCATCCGTGATGCCCATCAGTCCGACAATCATCCGGATTGTTGTTGTTTTACCGGCCCCGTTCGGCCCTAGAAAGCCGAACACCTCACCGGGATAGATGGAAAAATTGATACGGTCGATGATTTTTCGGCCGCGAATCACTTTGGTAACCTGCTTTATTTCTACTGCTGGCTGTTTTTGCATGCTTTTTCGCTCCTTTGCTTGTAATAAAAGTTGAAGTGCTTCTTTACTCATAGATCGAGCTCATCCATTCCAATATGCCCTTCTGCTCATCGTAGCGCAGTTCTTCTACATTCCTGTGATCCACCAGCTCACCATCTTTGATTGCAATCACTTCATCAAGAATCATTTCAACTTCCATGATTTGATGCGTGGAAAGGAGAACAAGCTGATTCTCCGTGTCTACAAATGTGATCAGACCTTTTACAATGGAGTCCCGCACAAGCGGGTCCAACCCGGAAAGCGGCTCATCCATCAAGAGGATAGGCACTTCCCTGGACAATGTGAGAATGATTTTAAGCCTGCCGCGATTCCCCTTGGACAGATGTTTTACCTTTGTATTGGCATCAAGATTCATATATGCACGAATTTCCTCTGCCTTTTCTTTATTGAAATCAGGAAATTGCGTCGCAAAGAAATCAATTGTCTGCTGGACAGTATAGAAGGTATAATACTCATCCAGCTCAGACAGATAACTCACCTTCGACGCTATCCGGCGCGTCACTTTCTTACCATCCAGTTCCACAGATCCCTTGGTCGGATTAATCAGTCCGGCAATCAGCTTCATCGTTGTTGATTTACCTGCTCCGTTCAGCCCGACCAGGCCTATGATTTTGCCTTTATCGAGCTTTAAATTCACGTCTCGCAATGCTGTTTTTGTCATATACCGTTTCGTCACATTCTTAAATTCAATCATTCACTGCTCCTCCTTCCAGATAGGTTTGCAGGCCTTTTGTGATCTCATCGTTCTCATAGCCCATATCATGCATGACTTGGATGAAATTCTGTATTTGTTCTTGCTTCAGCTTCTCACGTATAGAAAGGAGAATATCTTCATTTTCCGTAACGAATGTTCCTTGCCCTCTGCGTGATTCCACGATTCCCGATGCCTCCAGTTCGCGGTACGTCCGTTGTACCGTATTCGGATTTACTTTCGATGCAACTGCCGTTTCCCGTACGGAAGGCAGCTTGTCGCCAGGCTTCAGCTCGCCGCTGACAATTTGTCTATTCAGCCTATCTGCCAGCTGCAGATATATGGGCTGGGATGATTGAAATGTATCGGTCATACTCTACACCTCTACTTTTTTGTCTAATAACCAGGATGCGATGAAATAGATGATAAGAATGGTGATCAGTTCAATGACGTAGTTACCAGCATAGATGAAAGTGTCTTCACCTTGAAAATTGACTATTGCTTCCCTAATACTAATGTCGAATTGAAGTGAATTAGCGACAAAGCCTAAGTCGATTCTTCCCCATTCTGAAATAGCTGCATAAATTTTTGAATTCCCTATGAGACCGAAGAAAAGATAAGCGAATACCCACCATCCGATGAAAACCACTGTTCCGCTAAGGAATGCCGGCATGTATCTTTCCAATAACAGGAATACAACATATGCAAGAATGACATATACAGAAAAATCTATTGCGAACATAACTACATGCACGAAGGCAATCAAACCAATCTTGAACCACGTGCCCTCTGAGAACTCTACAAAGTGCAAACCTCCCACATATGCTGCAATACTTACGACAAGCAATGAAATGATCATGTAAACTGTGCCTGTTACTAACTTCGCTGCGAGAAGCCCCGAGGCATGCATCGGATTGTGAAGCCAGAGATGCAACCTTTTTCTCTCCACCGCGAGACTGTAAAGCATGTAGATTGCCATGAAGAAAAAGTGTCCGCCGCCCCAGGCTAATCCGATGATTCCAACACCATCCCAAGCATACCCAAAGCGATAGGTACTGACGGTAACTATAACCAAGCCGACAAGGAATAGTACGATTGCCAAAAGTAAAATTGGCAATCCGACACGAAATTCCTTCTTTACTAATGCTAGCCAAGCTTTCATGAAATAAACCCTCCTGATGTATTACTGTATTAATAACATAGTACACTAGTACAGAAATACACGTCAATGGGCAAAAGAAAAAAGCTGGAACATTTTTTCCTGTTCCAGCTTTTTATCTTTGTTAATCAGGCTTCGTAGCCAATCAACTCTTTATATGCTTTTGCGTATTGATCTGCTGCTTTAATGGCATCTACGACTTGATCTGCTGTAATGGTACCAGGCAGGTTATGAATCGATTCACCTTCCTGCACTGCAAGCTCGGCAACCTTCAGTAAGTCTTCATCCGAAACATCCTTAAGTTTGATGTCTTCCAGTGTAACTGGGAGACCGAGGGAAAGGTAGAAATCAATGTACGTGTTGATTTCATCAAGTGTACGATCCTCGAGCGCAAGCTGTGTCAGCGTACCAAATGCAACCTTTTCACCATGGGTAAGGCTATGAATCTCACCATGCAGCGCGGTGAAGCCATTATGGATGGCGTGTGCCGCACCTAGTCCGCCGCTCTCAAACCCAAGTCCGCTAAGCAGTGTATTTGCTTCGACAACCGCTTCCAAAGCAGGTGTAACGATTTGTCGTTTGTTGGCCTCATAAGCAAGCAGTCCGTATTCGAAGAGAACTTCTTCCGCTTTTTCTGCAATCGCTTGTCCAGCAATCGTAGCCAGTCCGCCAGCCATGTTTTTGCCGCGTCCCTCGATAGAAGCACGTGCTTCCACCCACGTAGCCATTGCATCTGCAATTCCGGAAGCCAGGAAACGAGGTGGTGCCTGCGCGATGATCTTTGTGTCGACAAGGACAAGGTCCGGGTTTTTGTCGTAGAACTTATAGCTTTCGAATGTTCCTTCCTCAGAGTAGATAACACTCAATCCGCTCGTAGGAGCATCAGTTGATGCTGTTGTCGGCAGGATCACCACACCAACTTTCAGCTCGTCTGCTACTGCTTTTGCAGTATCAAGTGTCTTTCCGCCTCCGATACCGATGACAACATTACTTTCCTTCCCATCAGCAGCAATACGCTTGATTTCTTCTGTTGATGCTTCTCCGCCGAATACGGTCTTCTTCGTTTGGATACCGCTCTGCTCCAGATTCTCAAGCACTGTATTTCCCGCCAAGTCCCAGACAAATTCATCTGCAAGGACAAGGGCATTGTCCCCGATTTTTTTCACATACTCCCCAGCTTTCTGAAGTACACCCTTTCCTTGAACATACCGGCTTGGACTGATAAATACTTTTTCCATGAATAAGACCCCTTTCCAACTCGTATTAAATCACATTCTGAATCCTTTTCCCCTTCTGTTCTGTTTCCTAACGTAAAATTCCTCTTTTTTGGCAAATCAAGAGCATCTTTTGCATATATTTCATTTGGAGCCACGTATGAAGAGGAGGACAAGAATTGACGCAGCAGCAATATAGCAAAAACCGGCCGGTCCAACCCGGCACGAACTTTTACTTTCCGCCTCAGCACCAAGACCAGCAGCCCGGAATAGAGGGGCTGATGCGGCCAAAGCCAATTATTGAGACAGACACCTATAAAGGTTCAGGAAAGCTGAAAGGAAAGACAGCAATCATCACTGGAGGGGACAGCGGAATTGGTGCAGCCGCTGCCATCGCTTTTGCCAAGGAAGGTGCCGACATTGTTATTGCCTACTATTATGAATATGAAAACGAAGATGCCAGACGGACTAAGAACCGGATAGAACAGCTTGGGCAGCGCTGCACACTGATTGTCGGTGATTTGCGGAGCGAAGCACATTGCCAGGCTGTTATCTCCCATACAATCGACACTTATGGAAAATTGGATATTCTCGTAAATAATCATGGTGTCCAATTCCCTCAGGATTCGCTGACCGATATCTCTACCGCTCAATGGGATGCAACATTCCACACAAATATTTTTGCTTTCTTCTATCTGACAAAAGCTGCACTGCCGCATCTGAAAAGAGGAAGCACGATTGTTAATACAACATCAGTGACTGCGTATGAAGGAAAACCAGATCTGATTGATTATGTTTGCACAAAAGGTGCTATTGTTGGTTTCACGAGAGCGTTATCCCAAAATCTTGCAACACAAGGGATCAGAGTGAATGGCGTCGCGCCGGGGCCAATTTGGACACCACTCATTCCTTCCAGTTTCTCAGCAGCGGATGTTGCCACATTCGGGCAGGATGTACCAATGAAACGTGCCGGTCAGCCTTATGAGCTTGCTCCAGCCTATGTTTACCTAGCTTCTGAAGATTCCTCTTATGTAACTGGTCAGATCATTCATGTGAACGGCGGTACGATGGTAAGCTCCTAAAAAAGAGCCTGCGCATATTTGCGCAGGCTCTCTTCTGATTATCAGAAAGATGCTTTGTAGATCTCAAGTGAATCTTCTTTATTCAGTTTGCGATAGCCGCCGAACTCTCCGTTCGCGTATGCTTTTTCAGCCATCAATTCCAAGCTGTCTTCGGAAATATCGTAGTCGCGAAGCGTAGCTGGTGCATCAATGCTGTTCCAGAAAGCACGCAATGCATCAATTCCTTCAAGTGCAGCTTCTTTATCCGTTTTGCCTGTTGGATCGATACCGAAGACACGGACAGCAAGCTGTTTGAAGCGCGGTGCAGTCTCATCGTCGAGTACATGCTTCATCCAGTTCGGGAATAGAATTGCCAGACCGCCGCCATGCGGAATGTCATGCACAGCAGATACAGCATGCTCAAGGTTATGTGTTGCCCAGTCGCCGCGATAGCCCATGTTCAATACGCCGTTCAAAGCCATTGTTCCGCTGTAAAGGATAGCTGCACGGTAATCGTAATTTTCCAGATCATCAAGCAGCTTCGGTCCTGTTTCCATTACCGTAAGCAATAGGGATTCGCAGAAGCGATCCTGCAATTCTGTATTCGTCGTTGAATGGAAATAATGCTCCAATACGTGTGACATCATGTCGACGATACCGTAGATCGTCTGATCACGCGGTACAGTGAATGTGTTCTGCGGATCCAGGATAGAGAATTTCGGGAATGTATGAGGACTTCCCCAGCCGTACTTTTCATTTGTTTCCCAGTTCGTGATAACAGAACCGGAGTTCATTTCAGAACCTGTCGCTGCAAGGGTGAGTACAGTACCGAATGGAAGAGCATCGTCTGCGAATGCTTTTTTCGTTACGATATCCCATACATCTCCATCATACTTCGCACCTGCTGCAATAGCTTTCGTACAGTCGATTACACTTCCGCCGCCAACTGCAAGCAATACATCGATTCCTTCCGTTTTGCAGATTTCCACACCTTTACGCGCAGTAGAAACACGCGGGTTTGGTTCTACTCCAGAAAGTTCGAATACTTCTGCACCGATTTCTTCTAGTTCTTTCAATACCTTTTCATATAAGCCGCTGCGCTTAATGCTTCCGCCGCCATAGACAAGCAATACTTTCTTGCCATATGCAGGAATTTCTTCTTTCAATTTATCTAATTGGTCTTTACCGAAAATCAATTTTGTTGGGTTATAAAACGTAAAATTATCCAATCTGATCGCCTCCACATTTTATTATGCTAAAGGCTTGGAACAGAAGTAAAGCAATCCGCTCATGCCAGCCAAGCCTTAGGATATATATTTCTTTCTTTTTTATACGTTCATTGGCGCTGCAGCGGGAGGGAACAGCATCGGAAAGAACCGCCCGACTTGATGATTTCCGAGAAGTTTACTTCGATTACTGTCACTCCTTCCTCACGCAATGCCTCATTGACCCGCTTATTTGAAGGCAGGCTTAATAGCTTATCAGGTGCAAAGGAAAGGATATTCGTACCCATATAGAATTGTTCTTCTTCCGAAATCTCGATTGTATTGTACAGTTTACGGAAACGTTCTAGATCGTCCGTTTCAAAAGCATCGGGGTAAATAATTGCCAGGTCTTCCCGGACCAAATTGAAGACACAATCCAAATGAAGGATATCCTCACGGATCCTTACTGGGATCACTTCATATTCCGGCAGCTGCTGCTGTACTTGCTGTACGGCTTTCTCATCTGTCCGTTTACTGAGGCCAATCCATACACGCTGACCGTCAACAACGACATCACCGCCTTCAATTGTCCCCTCATCTACCATCTTGTATGTAAGTCCTTGTTTTTCCAGCCATTCCCGAAGTATTTTCGTTTCCCCTTTGCGTATTTCATCACCCATATTTGCAGTAAATAATGTATCGCCTATACAAAAACCGATATCCCGGGTATATACTTGTTCATTAAATTGCTCATGAGCCGGCAGTGACATCACATCCACTCCGTGATCCCGTAAAGCTTTTACAAAGTCAGTATGCTGTTTCATAGCTAGATCTTGATCGATATTATGATTCAGATAATGCTTTTGTGTTTCGTTAATGACTTTGCGTATTTCCATATATGCCGGCGGACAGACAACAACATGCTTTAACTCGCCAAATTCTGACTGGCACTTTGTTTGTGGTTTTTTCTCTTCCTGCATCTTAGTCATACGATTCCCTCCATTAGTTGGCTTTTAGACGAGTCTTTCTTCCACTCCATATACACTTCCCTTTTTTCGGGTTTAATAAGCTGCCAAAAAAGGGATACTACCTTTAGAAATCAGAAGGAGGAGATCATGATGGAACAAGCAGAAGTCAGAAAACATGTGGAACAGATCCTGGAAAACCAAAAGATCGGCACACTTGCTACCGTTCAAGGTGGTAAGCCTTATACTCGCTATATGGCCTTCTTCAACGAAGGATATACATTATATTGCGCAACAAGCGGCAGTTCACACAAGGTGGACGATATCGAAAACAATCATAACGTCCATATCCTGCTAGGATATAACGGCGACGGGGTCGGAGATGAGTATGTTGAAATCGAGGCTGAAGCAAAAGTCAGTGAATCTTCGGAACTGAAACAGCAGCTTTGGAAGGATAGCTTCAGCGCTTGGCTTGACGGACCAAATGATCCAGATTATGTTGTACTGGAAATCAACCCAGACAAGATATATTTGAAGAATGTGAACAAAAGCGACGTTTATACAGTCGACCTATAAGAAAAAAAAGCAGAACTACTTTTGGTTCTGCTTTTTTATATATTTGGCTATCGCCTGTTTTAAGCTGGCCATAGAAGCCGCCTGCAGCGTCCCTTTTGACTTAAGTCCACTGACCTGTGTCGGAGATAGTCCGACGATTACTGTTTTTGTCCCCATCAGCTGGATAGTTTCGAATAGTTGACCAAGCCGCCTTTTTCCATCGTCCGTTATATTCCCTACTGCATGGAAGTCGAAGAATACTTGCTCGTAATCCCCTTCCTCAATACGATACAAAATGTTCTCCTCAATCACCTGCAGATTATCAGCTTGAAGATCTCCGAACAACGGGACAAGCCCCGCTTCTGCATAAAGAGGGATGAATGGACCGCTCAATTTATGAATTCGAGCTATCGCATCCTCCAGCTCTTCCTTCTTTTCAAGCAGTTCAAAATCTGTTTCTGACAGTCTGCTTCGGAGCTTTATCAGCTGATCTGAGAGAGTGTCTACCTCTTTTGTTTTTTCCACACATAGTATATGCACTTTATTGCCTTCCCATTGCACAGAAATGCCGAACATCGCGAGAGGGTCGTGTTTCGTTTTCATATTAAGTTCTATTTTCATTTCCGAAAAATGAGGCTGTATATACTGGCTGACTTTCTGCCTATTGTCTTCATCGACCAACGTAATGAAATTATCGCCAATTAAAAAGATATCGCTGGCAGGACGGGAATAATCCAGTATGGTAAGCTCCTCATCAAGCAAAAAATACGGAAGGGGAAGGAATTTACCGGACACCATCTGCCGAGGCCTCCGTTTTTACCTCAAGCCATGCAGCAATCTGTTCGAGATCGTAGATGATGCTTGTCTGTCTGCCACAATAAGCTCTTAAATCATGCATAGCGACAACTCTTCCCCCAACCAAAATCCGAGGTACCCAGGATAATTGCTCAAATGCAGCTATATATTCTTTTAAGGCAGTGATTCGATAAGGAATGGCCGCCGATAAACCGACTACATCGGGCTGCCATTGCTCTGCACTTTTCAATGCATGAGATAATGGAAGATTCGGTCCCATATGCCTGACCTGCCAATGGTTTTCCTCAAATAGAGCTGCAACCATCTTTGAACCGATAACATGCTGTTCATCCTCCAAACAAAGAAACATCGCTTTTTTACCTGATTGTCTGTTTCGCCTTTTGAATGGATAGATATACTGTGCCAACGCAAAATCACAGACGCTCGTCGCCAAATGCTCATCTGCTACAGTGATTTCATTACGCAGCCATTTCTCCCCTATTTCATACATTGCCGGTGTAATGATTTCCTTGTACACATGTATACTTGGTCTTGTATCCTCTGCTAAAACTGTGTACGCCTGCCGCTCATCGCCCGCAAGCAACGCAGCAGCAAAACGCTGCCATGCTTCTGTCATCACGTATCACCCTCAGTTGTCTTCGTCCTAGTTTTTTTCTGCAAGCAATGCCTCAATTCCTTCCTCGAGACATACTTTGAAAAAGAGGTATTTCCCCTGGTCCATGTACTCTTCCAAGAGCGGAATGAGCCGTTCATAATTATCAATGATGATTCTTTCGTTCATACCACGGGCAGACAGCAATTCATACAGCCATATGGTGTAGCCCACAAACAGTTTCGAGTCATCTGCATCATAAGCTGTCTGCAGGTAATCAAGATGGTGCTGATTATCCTCCCGTGTCCGCTTCTTTCCGTTTTCCCCGTATCGTTCATATAAAGAAGGATAAGCGTTGAAGATTTCTTCCACGATTTTATCAAGTATTGCATCTTTTCCTGACTGCTGGTTCATTTGGCCACCACCTCGTACATCTTAACGATTGGCCGGATAGCGGCGAGCTCTTGATCCGGATACTTTTTCTCCAGATCATGAATTCGTTTAAAATCCTCTCCGCTCACCCAGTTTACATAGCTCTGCTTGTCCTCCCAGGTGATTTCAACCGTCAGCTCCCCAGGCTTCTTTTGATTATGCAGCAGCTGGAACTGTAGGAAACCTGGTGCTTGATCCACCAATTTCGATCGATTTCGATAAATAGCAATTACTTCTTCTGCCTTTTCCGCTGGAACATCAAAAATCGAATGGACGATATACATGGAATCCCCCCAATTGCTATAGACTCGAATACTATCAGCGTATCATAATCCGAAATACAGTTATAGCATTTACCTTTGTCTTCCCATACAAAAAAAGCCATGGTCAAATGACCATGGCCTTTCTCTTAACTCAAACGATCCATTGCACCTCTTCTAGCAGTGAATAACAGCAATCCGACGAGCACCGCCGCTGCCGCGACATAGTATGGAGCTCCAATCGATATATGCTCTGACACTTTTCCCGCGAGCCATGGTGAAATCGAACCACCGGTGAAACGCAGGAAACTATATGCAGCTGATGCTGTAGAACGCTCAACCGGCGAGACTTCCATAACAGCTGTTGTCATGACCGTATTGTTAATACCAAGTAATAATCCCATTACTGCAATCATCACTATCAGGAATACCGGCCAATCTGCGCCAATCCCCATCAAAGCCAACGTAATGATGATACCCACCATTACCAAACTTAGTGATCTTTTCGTACCTAGCTTCGTTTCGAAAGAAGGTGCTATAAAGATCGACCCAATTGCCAGCATGACTCCCCAAACAAAGAAGACGAATCCGATACCGAATTCACCGAGATTCAAGACAAAAGGTGAATATGTCAGCAACGTAAAGAAACCGAAGTTATAAAATAAAGCTGTCAACCCTATCGTCAAAAGTCCCGGGTGACGCAATGCCTGGAATGGTGCAGAAAGCGGAATTTTCTTCGCTGGTTTTGGTACGTCTGTCAGCAATATCCACACCGCCAGCAATCCGATCAGCATCAATACCGCCACACCAAAGAAAGGCGCACGCCAATGGATGGATCCAAGCAGTCCGCCCAGAAGCGGTCCGACTGACATCCCTAATCCAAGAGCTGCTTCATAAAGCATGATGGCTACTGCTGAACCACCGCTGGCAACACTGACGATTACGGCAAGTGCTGTGGAGATAAATAATGCATTACCTAGCCCCCAGCCCGCACGAAGGCCGACCAATTCATCCACACTGCCGGCTAATCCTCCTAAAGTGGAGAATAATATAATGATGACCAACCCAATGAGCAGTGTCATTTTCGGACCGATCCGGCTGGATAACCAGCCTGTGATCAGCATCATGATTCCGGTAACGAGCAAATAACTCGTGAATAATAATTCTACTTGACTCGGCGTTGCATCCATCTGTGCAGCGATTGATGGAAGAATCGGATCGACAAGACCAATCCCCATAAATGCAACGACACATGCAAAAGCAACCGCCCATGCCGCCTTCGGTTGCTTGAATATCCGTTTTATACTATGTGCGTCTTCCTTGATTTCATTTTCCGCTTGTTCGATTTCGTGTCCATCGGGTATCGTTTCATTTCGAATGTCCGACATACACTCATCCCCTTTCTTTTAATCAGCGAGCATCTTACGGCTGAGCCGGATGAACTCATTTTTCTCTTCTTCTGTTAGTTTACCGAGGAAAGAACTGAATGCTTTGTCCCTTGCTCCAGAAAAACTCTCATAGAAGTCAGATCCCTTTTGCGTAATTGCAAGCATGACAACCCGGCGATCCTTTTCTGAGTGGATTCGCTCCAAGTAGCCTTCCTTGATCATGCGGTTACCTAAGTTCGTTGCCCCGCTAAAGCTGATACCCACTTCCTCAGCCAAATCAGACATACGCATCGGCCCGCTATTTTTTAACAGCCGCAACAAGACAAGCTGCGGTCCGGAAATCTGAAAATCCCATTCCTTACGCAACGCTTTATTGACATTACGTACTAATTCGATAAAATCAATCATATCTCTGCTTTCCACTTACAGACCCCCAATTACTGCTTTCTACTAGTATTAGTATACATTATTATTTCATACATGTGAAATAAATTTTATCAAAAAAAAGTTCAGCCGCTATATGCAGCAGCCGAAATTTCTTATTACCCTCTTTTTTTCAATGTCTTCTCCGTCTGTTCATTCACTGCCTGCCTAATATGATACAGCTCCGCGTACATACCTGCCGCAAATGCTCCAATGATGCTGAGCAATACACTTAGAATCATAGCCATAAAGTTTAAATCAAAGCCGAGCATAGCGACTATACCAATGATGAAGCCAATCACTAAGCCGATAGCAGCGAATTGCAGCAATTTACCGAATGTTACTGAATACATAATCCACATCCTCTCATCTGCCATTTCACCTGCTTACCTAGTACCCCAAACTCATTCAGACTATTCTTCTATCTAACCGTTTAGTATAATTAGTCAAAAACCATGGGGGAATGGACATGCAATACCGCATCGCAGAACTTCATGATCTTCCTGCAATTGTTTCCATTTATAATTCCACGATTGCCGGCAGAATGGTCACCGCAGACTTGGATGAGATATCAGTGGAAAGCAGACTGGGTTGGTTCCAGCATCATACAGAACAGCGACCGCTTTGGGTCGTGGAGGAAGACGGAATCGTACTGGGCTGGATCAGCTTGGAGCCGTTTTATGGCCGGGCAGCTTATCACAAAACAGTGGAAGTCAGCATCTATATTCATCAGGATGCCAGAGGAAAAGGATTAGGAAAAGATATGCTCCAGTTCGTTCTGGACCAGTCCGAAGCATTGGATTTCAAGACCGTTCTAGGTTTCGTTTTTGGACATAATGAACCGAGCATTAAACTCTTTGAGCGTTTCGGATTTGAGCGCTGGGCAGATATGCCGAACGTAGCCGAATTGGATGGCATCGAGCGGGATTTAGTTATTTTAGGCAAGCGGATTCGCCCTTAAATGATATCCACCTGTGGATAAAATGCATTGCACCAGCATTCGTCAAATTTTTCTGTGCATAACTTACGTTACACACAAATTATGTGAACAAACAGAATTTTTCTGTGTACAAGCTTCTCTTTACCCACAATAAAATGTGCATAGCCTCTTAGCTATGCACATTTTATTTATTTCTCATTTTGTTCTTCGAGCAAAATCGACAAAACGAAACTTGTCCGGTCGATGCTTCGACTCGGTATATTGGAATAAAGTTGTATCTTCAAGATAAACTGCACTGCGCACCACGACAAGCTGTTGATAACTTCCTAAATCCATTATTGCTTTATCTTCAGCTTGAGCTTCTTCAACGACAACTTCTTTCTTTGCATAACTAATGGATAATCCTAGATCCTGTTCCAGATAATCATAGATTGAATCAGCTGCTATTTCTTCTGTCAAACCAGGAGCAAGTTCCTTCAACAGTAAATCTTTATCATAGATGACCCCTTCGCCATCCAGCTTACGCAAACGATGAAGCTCCCATACAGGCGCACCTTCCTCACATTGCAGCAGCTGTTGGGTAATGCCACTCGCTTCCTTACTAGAAAGTGACGATACATATGTCTCCACCTTCTGCGACATCGAGCGGGCCAGCTCCTTGAAGCTCGTCAATCCGCTGACCGGCAAAGGCAGCTTATCCTGTTCAAGCACGACCGAGCCTTTTCCTTGCAGCTTTTGGATGTACCCATTTTGGGACAGCAATTGCAAGGCTTTGCGAACCGTTTCCCTGGATGTCGCAAATCTCTCCGTCAGTTCGTTTTCAGAAGGCAACAGCTGTCCTGCCTTGATTTTCTCTGTTTGGATTTCTCTTGCTAACAAATCATAGATTGTTTGAAATTTCTTCTCCATCCCTATCAGGCCTTTACGCTTTACTATGGTAAATGACCGCTTCGTACGGACGAAGCCGTATCTTTCTGTAATCTGACGGACTATCAGCATAATTGGAAAGCAGGATTTCTGCTTTTGCCATGTGTTCTTTCGGATAGGAAAATTCTGCTGTCTCTCCAAAGAAATTCGCTGCGACAAGCAATTTTTCACTATTCCACTTCCGTTCATAACAGAAGACACGTTCATCATCCATACATATCGGTTCATAGTCTCCATGGGTTATGATAGCATATTCCTTCCGCAATCTAATCAGCTTTTGATAATGATAGAAAATCGAATCATCATCCCGCAGCGCCTTTTCAACATTGATATCTGCATAATTCGATGCCACTGCAAGCCACGGATTTCCATCAGTAAAGCCAGCATTTTTTTCTTGGTTCCACTGCATCGGAGTACGCGAATTATCCCGGGAGCGGCGCTGGATGATTCTCAAGGCTAGTTCACTGTCCATACCATCCTCTTTGAGAGCTTGAAATGCATTGTGAGTTTCTACATCATTATAATCTTCGATGTTAGAAAACTTCGGGTCGGTCATTCCAATCTCTTCTCCTTGATAAATATAAGGAGTTCCTTGCATCATGTGCAGAACGGTTGCCAGCATCTTTGCTGATTCTTTCCAGTATTCACCGTCATCTCCGAACCTGCTGACAATACGCGGCTGATCATGATTGCACCAGAAGAGGGCATTCCAGCCACCTACCTCATGCATACCGATTTGCCAGTCAGATAAAATCTGCTTCAGCTTAATGAACTCCAGCTTACCATCTGTCCACTTCATTCCGTTATCGTAATCCACCTTCAGATGGTGGAAATTGAATGTCATACTCAACTCCTCGGCATCTGGTTTTGTATACTGCTGGCAAGCAGCCAAGCTAGTAGACGACATCTCGCCAACTGTTACTAGACTATGAGGGGTGAAAACTTCCTGGTTCATTTCATGCATGAATTCGTGGATTCGAGGTCCGTCTGTGTAGTACTCTTTCCCAAATTGACCATCTGGGACATCATGATCATAGGGCAGGCTCTGGACTTTTGAAACAAGATTGATAACATCCAGACGGAATCCATCAAGACCCTTCTCTGCCCAGAAATTCATCATCTTGAACAAATCTTTCCGCACCTTTTCATTCTCCCAGTTAAGATCCGCCTGCGTCTTGTCGAAAAGATGTAAATAATACTGATTCGTATGTTCCTCTAAACTCCATGCATTACCTCCAAACTTGGATACCCAGTTATTCGGTTCTGCACCATCGTGCGGATCTCGCCAAATGTAATAATCACGGTAAGGATTATCCTTTGAAGATTTCGCCTGGCGGAACCATTCGTGATCTGTTGAGGTGTGATTGATGACGATATCCATCATCAGCTTCATATCACGCTCATGCAATTCCCCTATTAATCTTTCCACATCTTCCATCGTACCGTAAGCAGGTTCAATCTCGTAATAATCACTGATATCATACCCATTATCACGCTGCGGCGATCGATAGATTGGCGTCAGCCATACCATATCAATACCGAGCTCCTTCAAATAATCGAGCTTTTCGATTATTCCCTGCAAATCCCCCATTCCACTGCCTGTCGTATCATGAAAGCTTTTCGGGTAAATTTGATATACAGTACTCCTCTTCCACCATGGTTCGCGCATTATAATCTCCTTTCCTTGATTACACATTCTTTTTTCTTTTAGCTACTAGATACGTTGTGACGAACGGCACCACAATGACTATTCCCATACCGATTGCAAAGGCTCCCCAGCTCCCCGGCAGTATAGAAAAGATACCCGGTACACCGCCGATTCCTACTGAACTTGCCTCTACACCTCTCCAGGCAATGAACGTACCAGCGACAGCCGAAGCTCCAAGAGCAAGGAAGAATGGATAACGGAATCGCAGATTCACACCGAACACTGCTGGTTCTGTTACGCCGAGCCAAGCACTGATCCAAGACGTCAGTGATAACCCTCTCAGCTTCTCATCCTTCGTTGCCAGCATCACACCAAGCGTTGCAGAACCTTGGGATATATTCGACAATGCCAGTATCGGCCATAAGAAGGTTGCTCCTGTATTAGCAATCAGCTGTAGATCCAACGCAAGGAATGTATGGTGCAGCCCGGTGACGACCAAAGCTCCATAAAGAGCACCGTACAGTAAACCGCCAACTGGAGCGACTGTATCGAATACAGCTACGAAGCCATCTGTAATGGCATTTCCAACAATGAACATAATTGGTCCGATTACGATGAAGCTTACAATACCAGTAAGCAGTAGTGCTACAGGAGCGACAACGAGCAGCTGAAAACTATCTGGTACTTTACGACGAAGGAATATTTCTATTTTAGCTAAGACCCATGCTGCGAAAAGTACCGGCAGCACTTGCCCTTGATATCCGATACGCTGGATTTCCAGTCCGAACAGATTCCACACTGGCGCATTTCCTTCCAGGGCAGCGCTGGCATAATCAGTCGGATTCAATAGGGACGGATGAATCAATGCCAATCCGAGCACCATTCCCAGCAGCGGACTGCCTCCGAATTTCTTGACTGCCGACCAGCCTATCAGTGCCGGCAGGAAGGCAAAGGCCGTGTTAGCGATTACATAAATCATATCAGCAATACCCGCCCATTGTGGATAAACCTCAATGATTGATGCATTGTCGAAGAAGATTCCTGGATTATTTAAGATGTTATGAATACCTAGCAATAAACCTGCAGTTACGATAGCCGGCAAAATGGGAATGAAAATGTCGCCAAGCGTTTTTAATGCTCTTTGCAGCGGATTACCCTTCTTACTTACCGTTTCCTTCACTTCATCCTTTGTAGATTCCCCGACTTCGGCAACCTGAATGAACTCTTTATATACTTTATCCACCGTACCTTGACCGATAACAACCTGATACTGGTTATTCGCTGAAAAAGAACCCTTTACAACATCAATGTTCTGCAGTGCATCTTTATCTACTTTACTCTCATCGGCCAACGCCAGCCGTAGCCGCGTGACGCAATGTGTTGCAGCTTGGATATTCTCTTTTCCTCCAAGTGCTGCCAGTATTTCTTCTGCTTGTTGTCTTAGATCCACTTCTGCCACCTCACCTAGTTTTGTAATGTAAGCGAATACAATATTAGCATAACTTGTATATACAAGTTATGCAAGAAATACCTACTCTTCTATACCCCAAGATTCAGCTCTGGATTATTAAATTTTGTCGTAGTAAAATGGAAAAGTATTTGTAAACGTTTTTACTTTGCACTATTTCTCAAATCCGCAGACAGAAGTTGAGGGTAATCATGCATACATACAAACCTTATTATCATTTTCCCCGGGAGGCGTGGGCTGCTCTTTCGGAAACTAAAACACCGCCCCTGACTCAAACAGAGCTTGAGGAAATCCGGGGAATAAATACGAGGATTTCTTTGCCAGAGGTAGAAACTGCTTATATGCCGCTGACACAGCTTGTTTCTTACTATTTGGAGTCAGCAGAAATGCTTCACGCTAAAGCAGGTAACTTCCTCGGTACGAACGAGAAGAAAGTTCCTTTCATCATTGGCATCGCTGGAAGTGTGGCAGTTGGAAAAAGTACTATCGCCCGATTGCTTCAATTACTGCTTTCCCGTGCACTGCCTGATAAGAAAACAGAGCTTGTAACGACTGATGGATTTTTGTATCCGAATGCTGTCCTTAAAGAAAAGCAGATGATGCAGCGAAAAGGATTTCCGGAAAGCTACGATATAAAGGCATTGATCGATTTTATGGGACAGGTGAAATCTGGCAGCACAAATATTACGGGACCGCAATACTCCCATCTCACCTACGATGTACTGCCTGAACAGACAGAATTAGTATCCGATCCAGACATTCTGATTGTTGAGGGCGTGAATGTACTGCAAGTGAAGAAGGAATATCAATTCTTTGTCAGCGACTTCTTCGATTTCTCGATCTATATCGATGCTGATGAATCAAACATTGAAAAATGGTACAAAGAACGTTTCCTCATGCTGCGCGCGACAGCCTTCCAGGATCCTAAATCCTACTTCCGCCATTACGCAGAAGTATCCCTTGAAGAAGCATTGGAATCAGCGGATAAAATCTGGGAGGAAATCAACGCTAAGAACTTACATGAGAACATACTGCCAACGAAAGGCCGTTCCGACCTTATCCTTCGCAAAGGAAACAATCACGAGGTCGAAGACGTATATTTGCGTAAACTCTGAAAGCGAAAGGGGTCTTTTCCGTCATGCCGGATATATACCATCGTATTTCCAGTCAGCGGGAGCAGATGTCGAAGTCCCAGAAGAAAATTGCCAATTTCATTATCGAACATCCAAACCAGGCACCTTTCCTCAATGTAGAGGGACTGGCGAATGCAGCAGGTGTGAGTGATGCAACGATCGTCCGTTTTGCTGCTTTCATGGGTTACCGTGGGTTTCCCGAGATGCAGCTCGCCTTGCAGAATGCTATGCAGGAGCAGCTGAATGCAACCGAACAGTTCAAGCATCCTTCGGAAGAAGCTCAGTCAGAGGACCAAGATTTATATGCCATCTTCCTGCGCGATCAAGCGAACATCCAGGAAACGATGGAGGCAATCGATATGCATGCCTTCCATGCAGCAGCTGATACAGTCATCAACTCCAGACGGATTTTCATTTTAGCGAATCGCAGTGCAGTCAGTGTAGCTGATCTATTGCATTATCATCTTTCATTCATCTTTGAGAATGTAGAAATCGTCGAACCATCTGACAGGGCAATAGACCAGATCTCCACGATACGGGAAGATGACGCACTAATTGCTTTGAGCTTCGTACGGTATTCCAATCACACGCTGCGATTGTTCCAAATGGCAAAGGACCGTGGTGCAAAAGCAATCGCCATTACAGATGGGCTGTCATCACCATTGCTTACAGCAGCGGATTATTCATTCATGGCTTCTAGTAAATCTCCATCGCTGACACATTCCTTGACTGCTCCGATCAGCCTGATTCATGCATTCATCGCTTTGATCGGAAAAGAAAAGGCTGCAGACGTAAAAAAACGCCTCCGAACAATCGAGGAGGCGTGGCGTGATTTCAATGTGTTTTCTAATTTCAAACCCCCATCTGCTTAAGCGTGGGG
This sequence comes from Terribacillus sp. JSM ZJ617, assembly GCF_044383785.1. Lineage (NCBI taxonomy): Bacteria > Bacillati > Bacillota > Bacilli > Caryophanales > Bacillaceae > Terribacillus > Terribacillus sp. JSM ZJ617. The sequence continues at coordinate 128,296 of NZ_JBISEQ010000004.1, forward strand.
GTTATTTTTCTTTATAAGCCGATTCAGCAGCCGGCAAATAGCTATAGACTGCATCCACATAATGAATATCTCCGTAGCATGCATCCAGCTCTTCGGACTCAGGCCTTATACAGCGGTAGTCTTCCGGATTATCAACCTTCTTATATTGCTGCTGAGCGAATTGAACTGCCAAGTCCTCACTGAACTCGCCACCGTTTTCTTCAACAAAACCGATAAAGCCCCTTCCGAAGTTATAAGCCTGGATAGCGACAGCTTCCTCTCCATCCGCTTCTTCCAGCATCCGGAGAAAATGGGCAACACCGTAGGAAACTGACTCTTCTGGGTCCTTGATGCAGCCAACCTCACCGCATCTGCTTTCTGAAGACTGCATCGGATCATCTCCTCTGCCGCCGGATTCCTGCATCATAACCGAGAGAACGAGCGGCGCCAGAGACTCCTGATTCGATTTAGCCAATTCCTGTTCTACCGTATCCCGATAAGCTAGCACATCTTCAGACAGCACTCTGCCTTCCTGCTGCTCTTTGTCGTCATTCTCTACCAAAACGGAGATAATGAATAGCAGAAAGAAGAGACCCAATCCGAATAAAAATACTGTTCCGAGTGCTGTAGAAAGAGATTGCTGCTTTCTTTTACGCTTCTTTTTCACCTTTCTCACCCGCCATATGACGTTTTCGCAAGAGAATTCCCCATAATAGAGAAACGAGCAGACTTCCGATACATAGAACGACCAGTATATTCCAATAAGGCGGCCGATAAGTGAAAACAATGTGGTTCTCTCCGTTCTGCAGCTGTACGCCTAGGAACGCATAATCTGCTTTCAAAAGCTCCCGGCTTTCACCATTGACGGTTACCTGCCAGCCTTTCTCATAGGGTACAGGTATTTTTAGATAGCTGCCTTCCTGCAGATTATCATAGTCTACTGTTACCCGATTATGGCTTATGGAAAATGGAATGTCCTCTGCTTCAGCAACGGCAGAATCAAGCATTTGATAGTCTTCATGCTGCAAACGGAAGTCTTCCATCGTATAGCTTCCCTCTGGCAAGCGTATCCGGATAGTATCTGCCGCTTTAACTCGAATTGTCAATTCGTCGACTTTCGTACGATAAATTGACTGCTGCGATTTTCTGTTAGTTTCAAACTCATTGACGGTCAAGTCGTATAATGGTGCACTGGCATCGTTATTCTTCAGATAGAAACTAACGTAATAATCACCTGTCTGCGGCAAATCATCACCCAGCTTCAGATCCAGGCCGCCCTCTGTTTGATCTACTTTTAGCTGACCATCCTGGTAGGTTCCTCCTGCCGCTTCCACTGACACCTTATCCATCAGATCCGGGAGTGATTCTGCCTCTTCAGTCGACCTGCCGTCAGAAAGAATAATACCATCAAGCATTGCATGCTCCCGTTCAAGCGGTGTATGACTTTCCATTTCCTTCTCATCAAACGCAGCTGCAGTAACTCTTGCAAATGGCAGTAAGTTATCATTCCGGTAAACAATATAATTACTGCTCTCCATGTACGGTCTAAAACCATATGGTGCAGCTATTTTCTCTTCTTTATCGAACATTATATATTTTCCATTCAGCATACTGTACAAATTCGCTCTGTTTCCAAAGCCCGAATAACGGCTGACGCTTTCCCGTTTCATATCGATATTCAAATCATGATAATAGAAAAACAGCAGCTCCTTATTCAAAATGCTCGAATATATACTGATACCCGGAAAGCCTAGGAGCATATTTGTGTTATTATCATTTGTCTTCCATTCGAGTCTTGCAAAGCTCTCGTCTGACGCAAGTACATCATCTATCAGTCCTCGCTGTTCATTACTTGCATATTTATCACTTGTCAGTAGCTGCTGCGTGGAATTCTCTACATTCCCAGCATCAGAGAGCTGCTTCTCCTGATGGGCATTAATCAGCGGTATATACGTTGCAAAAACAACCGCCAGACAGATACCTAACATCCATGCTTTCCTTTTTAGAATATAGAAAAGGAATGCCAGCAGCACAAGCGCTGCTCCGGTCCAAACATACTTCGCCCAGTCATCCGCCAAATCCAGCGTCATATCGTGGTGCAAATAAAGACTATATAACAGAACTGTAAGTCCTATAGCAACCAGCAGCTGCCATTTCCTCACCTTGTGTAATTGTGTAAGGCCCACAGCTATAGTCCCTGCAACAACGAACATGGATAAATACTCAAAACGGTATTGCGGAGCTGAAAAACCATTGAAAATACTCGCTATACGAGGACTTCCCTGGAAGAAAATGAACAAGATGCTCAGCAGTGCAAACAACCGGAACAGCTTGTTCTTATAAAAGCCTCCTACACAAATTAAGAAGACAAACAATACCGGCAGAAGTAACGTTCTGCTTGTGAATAAGATGTTATCATCGTTCCCATAAAAAGGTATCGGGTCTTCGAATGCCGGCCGGTAATTATTCAAAAAGGCATAGACAGACGGGATGAATGAAATGGAACCGATCCCGAACCCAAGCAATACGGACGGTATGAAAAAGAGCAGCTGGGATTTGATAGGCAGCTCATCTTCTGATAGCTTGATGAACCAGCGCGCTATCGCATAAATCCCTATAAAAATAAAGCTTATGTATGAAAAATAGAAATTATCGAAAACGGAGATTGCCACTGCAGCAATGAACCAGTAAGGTTTTCGTTCCCGGATAATTTTCTCCACTCCTAGTACAAGGAGCGGCAGCCACAAAAAGGCATTGGCGAAGAATTCCCAATACACGACGTGCCTGAAATAGATGGCACTGCCGGCATAGAAGCACGCTCCGATAAAAGCAGGTACAAGCGGTATGCGTAAGTACCGAAACACACCCACTGCCAGCAAGAGTGCTGCTGTAAGCCTAATGATACTAACTGGCAGGATCGCTTTCGCCCACGTGATGACATCCGGGCTTCCGATCACATTGGCAATGTCCAGCAGCTTTATCACAAGCAATGTGATCAGATAAACGATGCTGGTCGAGAAATAATAAGCCAGCTGACTGTAAATTCCGCCGCCAAGTCCAAAGGAGAATGAATAGAAGAAATTCCCCTGCGTATATTGATCATACAAATGCTGCTTAAAGGGCAGCATTTGTGCCATTCCATCATTTGGTCCCAGCATGAAACGGCCATCCACGTATTCTCGGATGAAATGCATATGTACTAAAATAGCAAATGTGAGTGCCGCTAAAACAAGCAGCACCACTTTCCAACTACGCTTCATTTGTTACATCCCCACGCCCATTCTTCATGATTTTACTTGTGATGACAAACGTGATCGGTACAGTGAAGAAAACAGCTGCAATCGGCGCCACTGTACCGCTCCAGCCGAAGCCTTCGACGAATATGTACACTAGAACAGAAGATACGGCTATATTGACAGCCTGCGTCAGCGGGAACTGGAAAAACTTCCGCCACGTTGGCCGTACACCGTACGTGAAATAACTGTTCAAGAAAAACGAAAAAATCATGCTGATGATGATCCCGATCCAGTGGGATACGAGATAATAAATATCTGCAAACTGATAGAAGAGCAGGTATACCAGGTAATAGCAGATGGTGTTCAGTACACCGACGATAATAAAACGGGTAAATTCAAGCTTCCATATTTTTTTCATAATGTTTCCTTACCTCGATATTCGTATCTTTCACCAGGTAATGTGGTCTTCGTTTTGTTTCATTGTAAATACGGCCGATATATTCTCCGATTACGCCCAAACTGACTAACTGCACTCCGCCCAGGAACAGGATGGCAGTGATCAAAGTGAAATAACCCGGTGTAACCACTCCTCGGACTAGCACTTCCACAAATGTATAAAGGATATACGCCAGCGATAGGAATAACACTACGAAACCAGCATACAAGCAGGCACGCAATGGCTTTGTATTGAAAGATACGATACCATCTATACCATAGTCAAACAGTTTTCCAAAAGACCATTTGGATTCCCCGTTTTGACGGCAGACGTTATCATAATAGACTGTCTTCTGCTCAAATCCGATCCAAGAAAATAATCCTTTTGAAAATCGATTGCCCTCGCTCAGGATTAATAGGGCGTCGATAGCCCGGCGGCTGAGTAAACGGAAATCCCCAACACCATTCTGGATACGGACATCGATGAATCGGTTGATGATCTTATAGTACATTGTCGAAAGCACTTTGCGTGGAAGGCTTTCCCCTTTTCTGTTTCTTCTTGCGATAACTTGATCATAGCCCTCTTCAAAACCGGCTAGCAATTCATGCAGCAGCGCAACTGGATGCTGTAAATCCGCATCGATGACGACCGCACAATCGCCTTTGGCATGTTGGAAGCCGGCCAATATTGCAGCCTCTTTTCCGAAATTCCTTGTGAAAGACACATACTGCACATTGTAATGCATATCGGCTAATTCCTTCAGTTCCAATAGCGTTGTGTCAGAACTGCCATCATCCACATAAATCACTTCATAGTCATAAGGTGAGTATTGTAATTCTTTGGCAAGTTCTTCATAGAAGAGCTTTACATTTTCCGCTTCATTAAACGAAGGCACAATTACGGATAGTAATTTCCCAGCCATTCTTTTCCCTCCATTAGGTATAAACCATTCTATATGTATTGTTAAAATTGTGAGCGGCTTGACTCCTTATTATACTTTACTACCCTAATTTCGTCAGTTTACATCCTATCCGAAATAGGGAATGTATGTAAAAAAGGAGTAAAGGAGCACTAACAAATGCGCAAATTAGTAGCAATAGACCTAGATGGAACATTTCTTAATCAGTATTACACTATATCCTCTCTGCATGCCAGCACAGTAAAAAAAGCACAGAAAAAAGGAGCAGAAATTGTCATAGCAACAGGAAGAGCAAACTTCGATGTGCAGCGCCTCTTTCAAAATGAGCAGCTTTCTACTTGGGTTATCGGAGCAAACGGAGCTACCACTTACGACCCAGAAGGGAATTTGTCAGTTGCTTTGCCAATGGAAACGATTTATGCAAAAGAAATGATAACTTGGCTAAATGAAGAAAACTATTATTACGAAATCGTCACGGATAATGACATCTTTATCACGAGTAAAGCAAAACAGCTGCTCCAGGATGAAATGGATATCGTCCGGAATATGGACAGAAGTGAGATGGAGAGCGCTCGCGAGCGCCAGCTTGGACAGGCGAATATCCAGGAGATAGAAGACTATATCGAGGTCTTTCAGTCAGAAAAAGAAATTTATAAAATAACGATTGTAAGCTTTGATGAAGAAAGACGACGCGTAGCGGCCGATACATTAAGCAAGAAAGGACTGAATTTATTTTCTTCAGCCGATTTTAATTTAGAAATCGTTAATGCTAAAGCTTCAAAAGGAAACGCATTGAAAAAACTGGCAAAGAAATTAGACGTGAAGCAAGATGATATCATTGCTATCGGAGACAGCATGAATGACTTGCCGATGCTGGAAATCGCTGGAACGAAGGTAGCGATGGGCAATGCAACGGATGAGGTGAAGCAGCATTGTGATTATACAACCGAAACGAATGAGAAAGATGGCGTCGCCCATATGCTCGAACATGAAATACTACAAAAATAGAGGCTGATATCAGCCTCTATTTTTTTGGTATTCAATTGTACTGTATACTTGCGCACTCGCTGAAGGGTCCAAATACAACTTTGCACTATTGACCGCTGTGATTGCCTCTGCGAATCCTGTCGCAATCAGCATATTCTTATTGCTATATTGAACAGCATCTCCCGCTGCGTAGATGCCCGGTACATTGGTTGCCATCTTATGGTCCACGATGACCTTGTTCTTATCTGTCTCGATTCCCCAGTTGGCAAATGGAGTTTGGGTAAGGTTGACATTTTCATAATACAACAGCGCATCTGTTTCATACATCATCTGCAGACCATCCTGTTCCACCAATAATGTATGCAATCCTTGGCTGTTTCCTAATAGCTTGGTCACTTTATGATTGTATTTTACGCGTATTGATGTCTTCTCAAGCGCTTCAATCACTTGCGGTGGCGTATATAAGAAATAATCACGCTGATTTAGCAATGTCACTTCCTTAGCGGTTTTCTCAAGCGACATCGCCCAATCGATTCCCGTCCGATTCATTGCATAGACTGTGACACGCTTATCACGGAATTTTTCAGCTGACTTAAGATAATAATGGAGATTTTTATCCTCATAGAGAGGCGCTTCCTCAAGCAGCAGCGGTTTCATCTGGTAGGTTCCCATTCCGCAGGTGAGGATGATTGTACGAGCCATATACAGCTTACTGGCGGTTGTTTCAACTTCGAATATCCCATTTTCTTGTTTTCTAATCTGCCCGACAAACTCTCCTGTTATGATTTCCGGTTCTGCCTTCCTGCTTTGATCAAGCAGTCTGGCAACCATTTCTTCCCCAGTAGCAACAGGATAAGCACCTACATCATAAATATGCTTTTCCGGGTAGAACTGCGCTACTTTCCCGCCGAAATCTGAAGTGGCTTCAATCAATAAAGTCGTCATCTTCCGCAGCTTTGTATAAAAGGAAGTATATAATCCGGTCGTTCCGCCTCCTACGATGATCACATCGTAGATAAAATCATTCCGCACTGTCATATCCTCCTGTTGGCTAAGAATAATTCACTATAATTTAATGAATAGTTGTTTGCTTTTCCGTCCCTCGAGTATACAATATCCCTAAGACTATTTGACCACATAACAACTCGGAGGTTTTACATGCAGGAAGTCACTGGTACATATAACGTCACCTTTGTTGTCGTGTCTATATTCATTGCAATTCTTTCATCTTATATCGCCCTGGATATGTGTTCCAGGATAAACCGCACGACAGGCTGGCGTAAATTCTTTTGGTTTATCTCCAGTTCACTTCTGATGGCTCTCGGTATCTGGTCGATGCATTTCATATCCATGCTGGCGTATAAACTGCCCGTGGAGGTCACCTACGATCCTGGCATTGTCATCTTGTCCATGATTTTCTCTTTTGCTGGTACCTCTATCGCTTTTTATCTTTCTTCTATAAAAATGACTGCATTCCGTCTCTTTGCAGGAAGCATCTCTATGGGAGCAGCAATTGTAAGTATGCATTACATAGGCATGATGGCCATGCGCCTAGAAGGTATGATGCACCATGGAGGGGCCTATTACTATTTATCAATAATCATTGCTATTATAGCATCTTGTGTCTCACTGCTCTTGTTCCATTACTTCCAAAACAAAACCGGTCAAACACAGCATCTGTTTAAGTTATCCAGCGCAATTACGATGGGCGTTGCCATTTGCGGCATGCATTATACGGCAATGAAATCGGCTGTCGTCCATGTGAACAGCAGTTCCATTCTGCCGGAACCTGTGTTTACGCCGAATAACATCAATCTCGCTATTAGCGTGATGCTTGTGATCCTGCTGATACAGGTGTTGGCTTTTGTCTCTACTTCGACGGATCAGAAGCTGGCCGAACAAGCAGACCGATTGCAATATATCGCAAATCATGATGAATTGACGAATCTACCGAATCGCCGTTACTTTGAACAGCAGCTGCTTGGCTATTTAGAAGAGCGTAAAAATGGCCAAGCAGCTCTGTTCTTCATGGATTTGGATCGTTTTAAAGCAGTCAATGATACGCTCGGACATAAATTCGGCGACAAGCTGCTGCAGCTTGTCACCTTGCGCCTTTCACGGATGCTTCCAGAACGGAGCATGCTTGCTCGACTAGGCGGAGATGAATTCACCTTGCTTTATCCAGCTGCTGAAAAGGAAGATGCGACACAGCTGGCACAAGCTATCATACAATGCGTAAAAGAGCCATTTTTCATTGAAGGGCGGAAAGTGAGTGTCAGCACAAGTATCGGAATCGCTTTGATTCCTGATAATGGGACAACGATTAAGGAAGTAATGCGTTTTGCTGATATCGCCATGTATTTAGCAAAAGAAAGCGGCAGGTCGAATTATAAGTTCTTTGCCAATGACAGCCTTCATGACTCACAACCAATGCTGCTGGAATCTGAATTATGCACCGCCATCTCAAATGGAGAAATTCAGGTGTATTTCCAGCCTAAGATGGCAAGCGCCGGGGATCATGTCTATGGTGTCGAAGCTCTATGCCGCTGGATTCATCCCATCCACGGAATCATTCCGCCAGCTAAGTTCATCCCATTGGCAGAAAAGAATGGAGACATCATTGCGTTAGATATGAAGATGATTGAACTTGTCTTTGCCGAAATGAACAAAGAAGCGTTCCGGGATCTTCATGTTGCGGTTAACATCAGCACCCAGCAATTTTATAACAATCGCTTCTTAAGCTTCATTCGCAAACAGATGGAGATATATCCTGAAGTAGATGTAACGAAACTTGAAATCGAAATAACAGAGGAAACCGCAATTCAAGATGTAGAAGGTGCTGCACATACAATAATGGAGTTAAAGGGATTAGGAATTCGTATTGCGCTCGATGACTTCGGTAAAGGCTACAATAGTCTCAATTACTTAAAACAATTGCCTGTAGACACACTAAAAATCGATCGCGCCTTCATTGCGAATTTGCCCGAGGATTTTCAGGATCAAGCCATCGTCTCTTCCATTGTGACGTTAGCGAAAAAACTCCAGCTTTCTATAGTAGCAGAAGGTGTGGAAAGCCAAGAACAGCTGACTTGGGTACAAAACTTACAGTGTGATTATGCACAAGGCTATATGTTTAGCAAACCGCTGCAAGTGTCCGAGCTCCTAACTTATCTCGATACTTTCAATGCCACACATAAAAAGAAGGCGACCCTCATATAAAGGAATCGCCTTTTCTTTAATATTCCACCTTATCTTCCTTCTCTGTCCATGCTCTCATTGGATCTGCTGTCTCATCACCAAGGAGCTGTACCGTATGAATCTTTCGTTCCTCATAAGGTTTTTCTATCTCTTGATAAATGAAATCATCATCGAATCCAATTACAGCAGCATCCTTTTTCGTATAAGCGAAGTACAATGCTTTCGGACGAGCCCAATAAATTGCTCCCAAGCACATCGGGCAAGGCTCACAGCTGGAATAAATGATACAATCCTCAAGCTCAAAATGACCCAATTTGCTCGTTGCGTTACGTATGGCCTGTATCTCTGCATGTGCCGTTGGGTCATGCAAGCTTGTCACTAAGTTCGTACCTTCACCGACAATCTCTCCATCTTTTACAATGACGGCACCGAATGGCCCGCCCTTGCCGCTGTTCACATTGGCAACCGCTAATTTGCACGCATAATCTATGTAATAATGATGATCCATCTTCTCTCCTCCTACATCATACTTTCCTTTCAATTATAGAATTTTTCTTAATTTTTAGCCAGGAAGTCAGTATAGAATCCTCTGCTTATAGGAACAATATACTTGTTACTTTTCGTAACCTCATATATAATGAAAAACAACAGTTGAAGTATACAGCGTTTATACAGAGGTGATGATAGATGAAATCCGAAGAATTATGTCCACGCTTTGAGTCAGGAATGGAGCTTTTAAGCAAACGTTGGACTGGTCTAATCATTTTCCGCCTCTTAGAAGGATCACAGCGATTCTCTGAATTGGAATCGTCCCTGCCAATCAGCGGGCGTTTGCTATCTGAACGTCTTAAAGAGCTGGAAGCAGCGGGCATTACAACAAGAACAGTATATCCGGACACACCCGTCCGTATTGAATATGAACTGACTGAAAAGGGTCATGCATTGCGCCCTGTGATTACTTCCATAAGAGAATGGGCGGAAAAATGGGTTACACCGGATGAACCAGCCCAAACAAAATAATAACCCTTTCCAAGAACCTGCCCTTTTAATAGGACAGGTTTTTTTACTTGATTAAAATTCCGAATAGTAAGAATATTAATAAATAACCATTTACAATCCTGCAAAATGGGTATATAGTTAAGAAATCAAAACGGATAGGAGGTGGGGAGGAAATGCAACGTAAAGCTGCTCTTTTATTTATCGGACTCGTGCTGTCTATCATGCTGCAAGTAATGGTGCTGCATCCAATGTATCATTGGGAAGCAAATGATATTCAACCACAGCACGTCGTTATCCATAAGGCTGATTTACCGGATGATGAAAAACACTGGTTCCCGATCTCAACACAAACAGCAGTCCTGACTTTTCTGCCCGTGCTGCTTGTTGCAAGCATGATGCAGGCACGCATGATGCAGACGAAGCAGGCGGTCCGGCATTTCCTGCTGGCCGTCTTCTATCAATCGAGTTACCGCTGAATAGTCTTCCCTTTTGCTTGAAGGTTTCTTAGCATTCCAAAGGAGGGGACGAAAATGTTTGTGGCAAGAGCGATCATCGTCGTAGCATTTTCCATCAGTGCATTATCCATCTTTGCTTTCCAAGGCATTGAATTGGTGCACGCAATTACAGACCTATTCAGCAAAAAAGGATAAACAAAAAGAGCGTATTCTTGAGGGGGAATACGCTCTTTTTCTATTTAATCAATAAGTTTGCCAGGATTCATGATTCCTCGCGGATCAATAGCTTGCTTGATGGTTCGCATCAATTCGTAAGCTGTACCGTGTTCTTTTGGCTGATAGCTCTTCTTCCCTACTCCTACACCATGCTCACCTGTACATGTGCCGTCATGGTCAAGCGCATAGTCCACTATTTCCTTATGGAGCTGTTTAGCTGCCGTTACTTCATTTGCATCCTCAAAATTTGCCATCGCGATGATATGGAAATTCCCGTCGCCTACATGACCAACGATACCCGCCTCCAAGCCGCTGCCATCTACTGCTTGTCTTGCGTGCAGGATTGCCTCCGCAAGCTCTGATATTGGCAGACATACATCTGTCACGAGCATCCGTTTTGTTGGTGCGGCTTGAATGTAGTAATAAGCAAGATTATGCCGCGCATCCCATAGACGCTCCTGCGATGCCAAATCCGTTTCTGCTAGGAATTCCGCCACATGAAACGGCTCCAATAATTTCTCCATCCGTTTGATTTGGTGCTGAAGATGCTCAACCTCACCATTCAACTCGAAAAAGATTGTCGGCTGTTCGATATAAGATGTATTAGCGAAACGATTGACATGCGCTACTGAGGCCGCATCAACAAACTCGATTCTAGCCAAGTCGAGTCCTGCTGTACGTAGTCTCACTACAGCTGCCACGGCTTCTTCAAAGTCATCGAACACAGCACGGGCTGCTACACTTGCTTCTGGAATTGGATACACACGGAGAGTGAGTTCTGTAATAATACCAAGCGTGCCTTCTGAGCCCGCAAATAACCCCGTTAAATGCAGCCCGGAAGAGGACTTCACGGCTTTCGAACCAGTATGTATGATTTCCCCGCTCGGCAAAACAACCTCCATGTCCAAGATATTGTCCCGCATTGTGCCGTATTTGACAGTATAAGAACCACTTGCATTCGTGCCTGCCATACCTCCAAGTGTCGCCTCAGCACCAGGATCTACACTGAAGAATAATTTATGTTTCTTTAGGGCATCATTCAATTGAAACTGTGTCAGGCCTGCTCCGACAACGACAAAACCATCTTCCTCACTAAGGGTTTTCAAGTCATTCATTAATCCAAGGTCGAGGGAGATGCCTCCGTCATAAGGAATTGCATGCCCCTCTAAACTGGAACCTTTACCGAAAGGAGTAACAGGTATTCCATGTTCGTTGGCAAACGATAGAACTGCGCTGACTTCTTGTACATTTTCGGGAAAGATGACCACATCTGGATCAGCCGCTGGGTGATAGGATGCATCATGGTTGTGCTGGCTGATGACTGCCGCCGCTGTTGATATCCTCCCGGGATGAATCATTTTACTCAATTCTTTCACAATGTCCATGCCTAAATCCCCCTTCTTTCTTATAAGAACAAGCTTAACATGAAGGGTTTGATTTAAAAAGCCGAACAGTCAGAATAATTAAATATAATAAAGCAAACCATGGATTGTATATTTATGTAATTAAAAAAAACAATAAAAAAGTAATGATCGAATTTATTTCACATCAGTAAAATACTTTGATACCGCGGTTTTTCATACGGTCAATTAGTATGTGAAATATCACACAAACTCAGTAAATGCAATAGTTATTTTAAATACTTTGTTAAAATTGATTAACAATTGAATAGTGATAGAATGGATTGTGGCAGTTACAAAAGGTAAGTAATCATTCGAAAAGGTGGAATCAGATATGAACACATATCGCAATAATGAAGATGGATCCATATCCACTTCTCTAAGAGGTAAGAACTTAATTTCAAATCCTTTTCTAAATAAAGGTGTCGCTTTTACGAAAGAAGAACGAGCTGAGCTTGGTCTTGAAGGTGTTTTGCCAGCGACCGTTTTAACATTGGATGAGCAAGTAAAACGCGCTTACGAACAGTTCAATGCACAGCCTAATAATTTGTTGAAAAACAACACATTGAACCAGCTGTACAACCGTAACGTTGTTCTTTACTATCGTCTGTTGACTGATCATCTAAGCGAAATGCTTCCTGTCGTTTATACTCCAACTGTAGGACAAGCTATCCAGGAATACAGCCATGAGTACCAGCGTCCAGGCGGTGTTTATCTTGATATCAACAACCCGGACAGCATCGAGCAAGCATACGAAAATACATTGCTTAACACAGATGAAATCGATTTGATCGTAGTAACTGACTCTGAGAGCATTCTTGGAATTGGTGACTGGGGTGTCGGCGGATTGAATATCGCTATCGGTAAACTGGCTGTTTACACAGCTGCTGCTGGTATCGACCCTAACCGTGTACTTCCTGTAGTAATTGATGCTGGTACAGACAACGAAACATTGCTTAACGATCCACTTTATGTCGGTAACCGTCATAAACGTGTACGCGGTGAGCAATACGATCAGTTCATCGATGCATTCATCAGCAAAACTGTTGAGAAGTTCCCTAACGTACTTCTTCACTGGGAAGACTTCGGTAACCGTAACGCACGTAACATCATCGATAAATACGGCGATAAGATCCTTACTTTCAATGATGACATCCAAGGTACTGGCGCAATCACACTTGCAGCTGTAATGAGTGCTTCCAAAGTCACTGGTACTCCAATCAGCGAACAGCGTGTAGTTGTATTCGGTCCTGGTTCTGCCGGTATCGGTAACGCAGACCAAATTGCGGCTACGATGGTACTTGACGGGATCTCTAAAGAAGACGCATTGAAAAACTTCTGGGCAATCGACCAACGCGGTCTTTTGACTGATGACATGGACGGCATTGCTGAATTCCAGAAACCTTACCTTCGTTCCGCTGATGAAGTAAAAGACTGGAATAGAGAAGATGGCATAATCGGTCTTGCTGAAGTTATCCGCCAAGTGAAACCAACTATCTTAATCGGTACATCTGGCCAAGCTGGTGCTTTCAGTGCAGAAATCATTAAAGAGATGGCTAAACACGTAGAGCATCCAGTTATCATGCCTATGTCCAACCCAACACCACTTGCGGAAGCAATTCCAAAAGACTTGCTTGAATGGACAGACGGTAAAGCTCTAATCGCAACAGGCAGCCCGTTTGATCCTGTTGAATACAAAGGAACAACTTACCACATCGGTCAAGCAAACAACGCATTCGCGTTCCCAGGTCTTGGACTTGGATCCATCGCTGTTAAAGCGAACTTGATCACAGCTTCTATGTTTGCAGCAGCAGCTAATGCAATTGCAGACATGGTTAACAGCAATACTCAAGGTGGCTCTTTGCTTCCAGCAATCGATGAGCTTCAACCAGTTTCAACCGCTGTTGCAGAAGCTGTTGCTAAAGCTGCAATCGAAGATGGCGTATCTGATGCAAAACCTGAAGAAATCAAAGACCTAATAGCTAAATCTGTTTGGAAACCAGAATATAAATCCATCAGAGGCTAAGCCTTTAAAGAATTTCTCATGGTGCAGGTGACTCCTTCCAAAAGGAGGCACCTGTATTAATTTTGACAACATGAGCATTATAACTACTGTAGGGAGTGGAAAGAACATGAGTTTTGGTGAAATTTTCATCATACTAGTCCCGATTTTCTTCGTTATCCTTCTTGGATTCATCGCTGGGAATCGCGGCATCTTCAACAAAGAAACATCTAAAGGGATCAACACACTTGTAACAAAAATCGCATTGCCAGCACACTTATTCGTTGGGATCACAACAACTTCCCGCGAAACAATCTTTGATAAAGCTTCATTCCTTGTAGCTTTGCTGATTGGTGTTATCGGATTCTTTATCGTTTTACTACTTATTACAAAATGGACTACTAAATATGACTTTGTTACTTCAACGATGTTCTCACTGAATTCAACACAGCCAACTTTCGCCTTTATGGGTATCCCAGTAATGGGTAGTATCTTCGGTGCAGATGCAATTGCAATTCCGATCGCCCTTATGGGTATCATCGTAAATGCTGTGCTCGATCCAATGTCTACTATCTTCGGTACAATTGGAACACGTAATAAAGATGCTGAATCAGCTGAAAACAAAGAGAGCCTTTTCAAAGTAACAATGAAATCTATCGCACACGGTCTTACAGAACCGCTTGCATGTGTACCAATTATCGGTCTTATACTTGTTCTAGTCTTTAACTTCCACCTTCCGGAATTAGGCGAGAAATCACTTGACCAAATCGGTGATGTCGTATCTGGTGTTGCACTATTCGCAGTTGGTGTAACAATCGGTATTAACAAAATCAAACTTAGCTTCTCTGCATTTTCAATTGCTATTTTAAAAGCAGTTGTTCAACCGCTTGTTATGGTTGGAATTGCACTTGCGCTTGGTTTGACACATAATGATTTCGTTCAAGCAGTATTGCTTGTATCTTTCCCGGGTTCTGCCGTTGCAACTATGATTGCAATCCGTTTCAAGAGCTTGGAAACAGAGGTTGCATCTGCTTTCGTAATCAGTGCAATCCTTTCTATCGTCACTTTGCCATTCTTGATCACGGCAATTATGTAAGAATAAAAGGAGTATCCCAATGAGGGATACTCCTTTTTTCTATTTAACAGCAGGAAGGTCATCTGATTTCGACAATTCATCACGCAAGTAATCCATGTATCGCTCCAAGGTAGTCAGAATCTCATCTCGTTCATCATCTGACAAGTCACCGGCATGCTGCAACTTTTTATATGGATATGCACTCACTTTACTTCCTTCCTTTCGCATTTATAGTAGTGGTAGCTATTATATACCCCGGCCTTCTGCAGAAGAAACATATGTAATATAATTGTAACAGAATTTTCAAATAATTATATCTAAAAAAAGTGCTATTGTCCATATGCGACAATAGCACTTTTTTTATTTAATGACTTTAACGCGCTCTTCCAAAGGCTGGAATTCTTTATCGCCAGCTGGCATTGTCGGTTTACCAAAAGGCATCTGACCGCGAAGCTTCCAGTTGGATGGGATATCCCATTCTTTTTGGATAGCCTCGTCCACTAATGGGTTATAGTGCTGCAGGCTCGCACCAAGACCTTCCATCTCCAATGCAGTCCAGACCACAAGCTGGTGCATACCAGAAGTCTGCTCGGACCAGATTGGGAAGTTTTCTGCATAAAGCGCGAATTGCTCTTGAAGACCTTTTACAACTGTTTCATCTTCAAAGAATAGAACCGTACCATATCCATTACGGAAAGATGCAATTTTTTCTTCCGTCGGCGCAAAGTTATCAGCAGGCACTACTGCACGAAGCTGCTCTTCAGTAAGATCCCAGAAACGATCATGCTTGTCTCCAAGAAGCACGATTACACGTGTGCTTTGAGAGTTGAAAGCAGATGGTGTGTATTTAACTGCAAACTCCACAATTTCCTGAATACGTTCATCAGAAACAGGAGATTCCTTTGCTAGTCCATAAATAGATCTTCTGTTTTCTAAAGCTTTGAAAAAATCTTGAGTCATTATATATCCCTCCAAAAATTGTAGTACCGTTTGATAGCATACCCGACTAAGCAACCATCTATTAGTTACTTATAATTATCGAGTTACTTTCAGTAATTAATGTATCTTATTCCAAAGAAAACGTCAATAAAAAAGGGCGCCACATAAGCGCGCGCCCAATTTCTTATAAGCGAATATCGACACCCGGACCAACCTGCAGCCCAAGCAAACTCCAAACAACGAACATAATGATCCAAGCAATTAATATGATGACTGCAAATGGCAGCATGAGTGACATCAGTGTTCCTAGACCTGCCCGTTTATCGTACCGCTTCATGAACCCAAGCAGCATAACAACGTAAGGACTCATCGGTGATAGAATATTGAAGGCAGAATCCCCAATACGGAAGGCCACCTGCGTATAAGCTGGATCATATCCCAATTGGTAGAACATCGGTAGGAATACCGGTGCAAGCAGTGCCCAAAGCGCGGAACCACTTGTGATGAACAGATTGACAATCGCACTGATTAATGTGAAGCCGACCATCGCTCCAACACCTGTTACATTCATATTTTCCAGTGCGATACTACCATTTACCGCAATGATGGTACTAATATTTGTCCATTCAAAGTAAGCAATGAATTGCGCAGCTGCAAATACCAGGACAATAAATCCTGACATCTCTTTCATTGCAATTCCCATTTTCTCTGGGATATCGGAGATTTTCTTCAATGTCCCTGCAGTAAACCCATAAACTACAGCCAAGATAATGAAAAGGACTAAAATCAGCGGAACGATATTACTTAAAAATGGCGAAGGGATGATTGTTCCCTCTTCCCCTCGCAGAATGCCATTAGAAGGGACGATAAGCAGCGAAATTAGGATGATATAAACTCCAGCAACAATCAATGCATTCCGAATGCCGCGTTTCTGCTCCGGACGAAGTTTTTCAATCTGCTCGTTCAAGATGCCTTTATCTGCAAAAGAAGGATCATATTCACCCAAACGAGGTTCAATCAATTTCTTGGAAACAAATGATACGACAAAGACGAGCATTATAGTAGAGGCAGCCATGAAGTACCAGTTATCCAACGGCGAAACTGCACGCGCATCAGGATACTGCCCTTGAATAACTTCAGTCGATATACCGGATAGCAAGACATCCGTACCTGCAATCAAGAAGTTCGCTGTAAATCCTGCGGATACAGCAACAAATGATGTCAGGAGCCCTGCAATCGGATGCTTTCCGATAGAATAATAAATCATGGCAGCAAGCGGCGGTATAATTACCATTGCAGCATCCGATGCAATATTCCCCAAAACACCAGTGAAAATGATCATATACGTAACAAGACTTTTCGGGATGTTCATTACCATACCGCGCATGACTACTTCAAAGAATCCTACATGCTGCGCGAGCCCGATACCGAACATCATGACCAGTACAAGACCAAGCGGAGCAAATCCCGTGAAGTTTTCCAGCATAGAGGATAAAGCGAAGATCAATCCTTCTTCCGATATCATGTTGTTTACTTCCACAACCTCATTTTCCGGTGTGGTGACGGATACGCCAAGCATACTCATAATCCATGAAACAATAGCAATAAAGATAGCTAAGTAAATAAAAAGCATAAATGGATCAGGCAGCTTATTACCAGCCCGTTCTATAGCTGAGAGAAACCTTAGAACTTTCCCCTCTTCTTTTCCGGGCTTTTGCGAACCGCCATTCTGTGTTTGTTTTTCCATCTCTTTACCCCCAATCTGTTAGTTAAGCTAAAATGGTTGGCTTGACACCATCCGGGATAGGACTCGTATATCCATTTGGACCTATACGCTTTTGCAGTTCAAGCTTAGCAGCTTCCAGCTTTTCCGGCTTATCGAATAGGGACAGCGCAGTAGCTGCCATTACTTCACTCGCATAGAGCATTCCTTTTTGTGCTAAAGGTGTTTTACCCTGTGATACTACTTGCCACGTATGCAATGGAGTACCAATGGCAAAGCAAGCTGCATGGAATTGGATAGTAGGTGTGATTCTGCTTACATCCCCTACGTCAGTAGAGCCGTATTGGAAATTGTCTCCATCATGGTACGGAATTGGTGTTGTAAGAATAGGTGATGTCTCCATTTCCTCTTCCCACAATGCTGCATCCTTTCCGATTAGCTGGAGAATTGATTTTTTATCAGAAGAAATATCCTCTTCACTTAAGGTCTTTTGAATACCTCTTGCAAAATCGAGTTCTTCTGCTGAATACTCAGGCACTTGGACACGCTCCACCTGCTCCTGCATAACATGCTCGAGGATTGTGTTGCGGATGAAACCAGAACAAGCCTTATCAAACGTTATTTCCAACTCTGTTTCTGTCATCAGAGCTGCCCCTTTGGCAATCTTCACTACACGCTGGTAGATACTTTCTACTTGCTCTGTTTCCGGAGCCCTGACCAAATAAAGAACTTCCGCTTCTGGCTGGACAACGTTTGGAGAAACGCCCCCAGCATTCGTAATCGCATAATGCAAACGCGCATCCTGTATAACGTGCTCCCGCAGGAAGTTGGTGCCGATATTCATCAGCTCGACCGCATCCAGCGCACTGCGCCCTAAATGCGGTCCGCCTGCTGCGTGCGCACTTTTACCTTTGAACTTGAAATATACTTGATAGTTGGCCAACGTCTCAGCTCTTTGCACCCCGCTGTGCGTAAATGGATGCCATGTAATAGCTGCATCTGCATCATCAAAAACGCCCTCTTTAGCCATGAAGGTTTTGCCTGATCCACCCTCTTCTCCTGGGCAGCCGTAGTAACGAACAGTACCGCTCAATCCGTTCTCCTGTAAATACTCCTTTACTGCCAACGCTGCACCAAGTGCACTTGTACCAAGCAAATTATGCCCGCAGCCATGTCCTGAACCTCCAGGCACAATCGCCTTCTGTTCAATCACACCAGCTTCCTGACTCAAGTCGGATAGCGCATCAAATTCACCCAAAAAGGAAATTACTGGTTTGCCTGCACCAAAGTTTGCTACGAATGCGGTTTCGATACCTGCAATACCGCGCTGGACGTCAAACCCTTCCTCTTCCAGCACATCCGCAAGAAGCGCTGCTGATCGTTTCTCTTGAAAACGCAGTTCCGCGAACTCCCAAATACGTTCACTTACCGCGCATAGTTTTTCCGCTTTATCTCTTATAAGACTATCAATCGAAATAGTGCTCATTAGCTCTTCCTCCTATGTATCAAAATTCATGTGAGCTTTCCTTCCCTGTGATGTTACCTAAATACAAGCAAATCCGCAATAGTATATCGTCGAAAAAATCTAATAATTCTAATTTCATTGTAAAATATTCTAACACACACTTTGAGAAAACGCTTTCATTTCTTACAAAAAAACAGGAAGTTACTTCTCCCTTATGGAAGAAAACTTCCTGTTTCGATGAATCAATGAGCGAACTGTGCATCATAAAGGCGGCGATAAGCACCCTCTTTTTCCAAAAGTTCTTTATGCTTTCCTTCTTCCGTTATACCTTGTTTGGTTACCATGATGATTTTATCAGCATGCTTGATTGTTGCCAAACGGTGGGCAATTACTAAAGTGGTACGCCCCGCTGACAGCTCATCCAGAGCTTCCTGTATCTTGACTTCCGTTTCAGTATCCAATGCGGATGTTGCTTCATCCAGTATAAGAATTGGCGGATTCTTCAAGAATACACGGGCTATTGAAATACGTTGCTTCTGACCGCCGGAAATCATGACTCCACGCTCCCCGATGACGGTATCCAAGCCTTTCGGCAATTCAGCAAGAAAATCAGTCAGTTGGGCTCTTCTAGCCGCTTCCTCAATTTCTGCATCAGTAGCATCCAGCTTGCCGTATGCGATATTTTCCCTGATGGTGCCGCCGAACAAGTATACATCCTGCTGCACGATGCCGATTTGACTGCGCAAAGATGCCAATGTCATTTCATCAGTCGGAATGCCATCAATAGTGATTTCCCCTGCATTCCGCTCATAAAAGCGCGGCAGCAGACTGCATATCGTAGATTTGCCAGCTCCAGAAGGTCCGACAAAAGCAACCGTCTCCCCTGCCTTTATCGAGAAACTAATATCTTTGAGAATCGAGCTGCCCTCTTTGTACCCAAAAGAGACGTTATCATACCGGATATTCCCTGTAAGACCATCAACCTGCTTGGCATTTGGTGCATCCTTGATATCAGGATCAAGCCGCATGATGTCCATATAGCGCTGGAATCCTGCGATTCCTTTTGGATAAAGCTCGATGATTGCGCCGATTTTCTGAATCGGCTGGAAGAATACGTTTGTCAGTAGAATGAAGGCTACAAGATCTCCGTAAGACATCCTTCCTTGAATAATGAACCACGCTCCGGCAACTAACTGAAACACAGCTATGAATCGCATCAGCATATACGTGACAGATAGATTCAATGCCATGATTTTATAGGAGAGCAGTTTCGTCAGACGGTAACGTTCATTGTTAACCTTAAATCGTGCTTCTTCATGCGCTTCATTTGTAAAAGCCTGAACAACGCGGATACCCCCGACTGTATTCTCGATACGGGAACTGAAATCAGCCGTATCTTCGTTCATCCTTCTAGAGGCTTCTGTCATTTTCTTGTTGCAATATAGAACGATCCAGAACAATACCGGAACAACGAGCATCGTCATAAGCGCAAGCGGCCAGTTGATGAAGAACATGATTGTCAGCGCACCAACAATGGTCATTAACGCGATGAAAAGATCCTCCGGGCCATGGTGAGCCATCTCCCCGATCATAAACAAATCGTTCGTCAAACGGGAAATCAGATTCCCTACCTTTGTATTATCAAAGAAACGAAAACTCAGCTTTTGTATATGCTCGAATAGCCGTTTGCGCATATCCCGTTCGATATTGATCCCGAGCTTATGTCCCCAATAGGTAACGATGTATTGCGTGACTGTACTCAAGCCATAAACGATGAACAGCAAAATACACGCTGTCACAATCCAGCTCCAGTTTTCCGTTGGAAGCAGTCGGTCTACCATCATATTTACTCCGATTGGAAAGGCAAGCTCCAATATTGCTACGAACACAGCACTGCCGAAGTCCAGCATGAAAAGCCGTTTATACGGTTTATAAAAAGCGAAAAACTCCTTTAACAAGAACCAACACTTCTTTCTGAGAATGATTATCACTCTATTTTACATGGAACTCGCAGCTTACGCATCCCTTTATTGGAAAATTCCTAACAAATCAGCATGAACAGGAAAAAAATAAACCCGGCACATTCCTGTGCCAGGTTTATCCTATACGCCTTCTTCGACTCTGCGCAGCTCTTCCTGCTCTCCAGCAATCAGCTTATCAATAAAGTACGCCACACCCAGTTCATCATTTGTTTTTGTAACATGCGTAGCAATTTCCATGAGCTCCGTCATCGCATTCTCCATCGCGACACCGTTGCCAGCAACCTCAAACATGCTGATATCATTCGGGCTGTCTCCAACTGCATAGATATCTTCCTTGTGAATTCCATACTTTTCTGCAAGCATCGTTACTGCATAACCTTTACCAGATTTCTCAGGCAATATTTCGAGAATATGCTCTCCAGAAGATGTAACCGTGATTTTCGCATTCTGCCTGATAGCTTTATACACTTTCGCCAGATTCTGAAGATCAAAACTGAAGACAAGGATCTTGAATATCGTATTTTCATCGGTGAAAATATGATCGATATCCGGTACAAAGCGGATACCAGATTGCTTGAACTGGGACATAGCACCAATCCAAAGCTTCTCCAAGCTTTCATCAGGGTTGGCAGAGATTACTTTATCCAACTCTGCCTGGAGTTTTTCTTGTCCATTATAAGGAGAGAGCAGCTCTGTTTCTGTATACACTTCAAAGTAGATATCCTGTTCAATGAGGTACGTCGCTATTTCCCTTGCCAGTTCTTTTTCAAAGGTGATTGTATTAAGTAATTTATATCCAACATCATGGATCGTCCCCCCATTGGAAGCGATGATCGGTATATCCAAGTCATCTCCAACAAGAGACTTTACATCGAATGTTGCACGTCCAGTACTGATAGAAACGAGCATATCAGCATCAATAGCACGCTTGATTGCCGCTTTATTTTCTTCGGGGATTTGACTCTCGGTATTCAATAACGTTCCATCCAGGTCGATTGCTATCATTTTTTTAGCCAAGTAAAATCCTCCTAATAATATTTTTAGGTAGTCAATTCTGATACTAGTAAATTATAATGGTTTATTGTGGGACTTTTCAATCGAGAGCAGATGCAAAGGTTTCATTTTATACGGAAAGAGGAAAAGGCTTACATATTATAACATAGTTTTCGCACAACTTAGGAGGTAGCAATATATGCAGAAAAAGCAATCCAATGGCTTATTGTATTTTTTTGGTGCACTTGGCGGTCTGCTCTATGGATATGATACTGGAGTCATCTCCGGTGCACTGCTGTACATAGACGAAGATCTCGGACTGAACTCCTTCACGGAGGGGCTCGTTGTCAGCTCACTATTAGTAGGAGCTATCATCAGTGCTGCCATTACTGGCCGCGTAACAGATAAAATTGGACGTAAAAAGACGATAATAGCAGCCGGTATCTTATTCCTGATTGGCGCATTGTCAGCTGGACTTGCAGTCAATGTAACTACAATGGTTATCGCCCGAGTTATTCTCGGCTTGGCAGTTGGTTGTTCCACTACAATTGTTCCACTATACTTATCAGAACTTGCACCAAAAGAAAAACGAGGTTCTCTCGCTTCATTAAACCAGCTTTTGATAACGATAGGTATTTTATCATCCTATCTCGTAAACTACGCATTGTCAGATGCAGGCGCATGGCGCTGGATGCTTGGACTGGCTGTCATACCAGCAGCGATCTTAATCATCGGTATGTTCTTCATGCCCGAAAGCCCACGCTGGCTACTGACGGCAGGAAAAGAAGAACAAGCACGCGCTATCCTAAAACGTGTCCGGGGTGAAAATGCCTCAATTGACGAAGAAGTTTCCGAAGTGAAGAAAGCAGAAAAAGAGGATGAAGGCGGCATAAAAGAACTGTTTTCCAGCTGGGTGCGGCCCGCATTGATTGCTGGAATGGGTATTGCTTTCTTACAGCAGTTCATCGGTATCAACACCATCATCTATTACACGCCAATAACACTTGAGAATGCTGGATTCGCAGATTCCGCTGCCATTCTCGGTACAGTCGGCATCGGTGCAGTCAATGTGTTGATGACGATCATCGCCATCCGTTTCGTGGACAAGATCAACCGTAAGACCTTGCTTATGGCAGGTAATATCGGGATGGTAGTCAGTTTGGTCGTTCTATCCACAGTTAACTTACTGGCACCTGATTCCACAGCCGCAACATGGGCTATTATCATTTGTCTTGGAACCTTTATTGTCTCTTTCTCGACAACTTGGGGACCAGTTGTCTGGATCATGCTTCCAGAACTATTTCCGACAAAGGTACGCGGGATCGGAACAGGTGTAGCCACTTTCGCACTGCATGGCGCTAACTTGATTGTGTCATTACTATTTCCGATTTTGCTCAATGCGATCGGTATCAGCTACCTTTTCTATATTTTCGCTGTCATCGGTATCCTTGCCTTTCTATTCGTCAAATTCTTCACGACCGAGACACGCGGAAAGAGCCTGGAACAAATCGAACAGGATCTGCGCAAACGCAGTAGTGTAGGATAATGAAAAGCCGCCCGTTATGGGCGGCTTTTTTAATTGGATAGACTTTTCTTTTTGAAGGTAATGAAGGTTATTACTAAAGCAGCAGCCGTCCATCCAACAAGCCAGATAACGTCTTCTCGATAAGCCGAAAACGCCTCCCCGCTAATCGCTGCCAAACACGCTTCCATCATGAAACTTCCTGGCGTATAGCCTAAAATATCTGCCACTATGCCCTCAGAGAAATACATCTGGATCATAGGACCAAACCCGAACACGAAGCTTAACGGTAATAGATATACCGTAGTCTGAACTAGGTTTTCACTAAGCAAACCAACTAAGGTTCCCAATGCAACAAAGAGGATGACAGCGATTAGCAGAATGACGGAGAGCATGACCGGACTTTCTACACTTACGTTTATAATCAGCATGGATACCACGAACATAATAATCGTCAAGATAACAGAAATGATGCTTTTACCGACCATGATATCAGCAGAGCTAGCAGGTGAAAGCAACAAAACCTGCAGCGTATTCTTTTCTTTCTCTTCTGCCAGCAACAGAGCCTGAACATACATCGTGACAAACGTAACAGTAATAATAAAGACAAAGGAAGCTGCAAAGTCCTGTTCGCCATCCATCCTGCTATAAAGGATGGCCAAAAATATAGGAACAATCAGGATTGATAGTACTTGAACATTAGATTTCATATCATGGTATTCTTTCACAAGCATTGCGGATATTCGAGCTGCATTCATGCTAATTTCCTCCCTGTTACTTCAATAAATATATCTCCCAATGTCGGCTGATCGGAATGCACAGCAAGGACTTCCTCTGCTTGCATGTATCGATAAAGTTGTTCTGCTCCTGCCTTATCATTCTCGATAGTTTCGCTGCGACCATCTTTCAATTCCAGGTGGATTGTGTTTTTTGCATATTTACGCTGTAATTGGTTCGGTGCATCCATTTCCCGTATTCGTCCTTCATGAAGAAATGCAACCCGGTCGCACAGCTGTGCAGCTTCCTCCATATTGTGGGTGGTCAGGAAAATCGTCGTCCCTTCGCGGTTTAAATC
Organism: Terribacillus sp. JSM ZJ617; assembly: GCF_044383785.1. NCBI lineage: Bacteria > Bacillati > Bacillota > Bacilli > Caryophanales > Bacillaceae > Terribacillus > Terribacillus sp. JSM ZJ617. The sequence continues at coordinate 152,897 of NZ_JBISEQ010000004.1, forward strand.
CCTTAAAAGATCATGCATTTTTTGGACATTTCCAGGATCTAAAGCAGAAGTCGGTTCATCCAGGAATAGAACTTCCGGTTTATGCAGAACAGCACGAGCAAGAAGCACACGCTGCTTCATACCTTTTGACAGTTTTTTTACCGGCTTCTTCTTATCTTCTGCTAAGCCAACCAGCTGCAGAACCTCTTCTACTCTTCCAGCTGCAGCACTATAAAGCTTTGCATAGAAATCCAGATTCTGCTGGACTGTCATCCGCTCATATAGTCCACTGTTGTCAGTCAGGATACCTATTCTGCCTAAGTCAGCATCTTTCATTTTAGCAGCTGGTTTGCCAAGTATATTAACTTCCCCAGCTGTCTGCATAAGCTGACCAGTCAAAATTTTGACTGTCGTTGTCTTCCCGGATCCGCTCGGCCCCAGGAAACCGAAGACCTCACCTTTTTTTACATTAAATGAAACTTGCTGCAATGCCCGCTGCTGTCCGAATACCTTGGACAGCTCCTTCACTTGTAATGCGTAGTCCATATCGAAATGCCCCTTTCCGTTCAAGACGGTTGATAATCAAAGCTTACTACCCTTTTTAGAAAAACGCAGTAAAATCAGGCTTAACAGAACCCAAAAACGCTGAGTGGAGCAAATCAGCAGCCGAATAGTGCAAAATCTCAGGCTGAATGGAACAGGTTACAGCCCGAGCATACCCTTTAATTCCTCAAATCGATTCTTAGACAGCGGAACCGAACTGCGTGAATGATCATCAAGGATCAAACTGAAACTGTTTCGTGTCCAGGTCACCACTTCCTTCACCTGCTGCAGATTCACTAGGTAAGAACGATGACAGCGGAAGAAGCCGAACGCTCGCAGCCGTTCCTCTAATTCTTGTAAAGTATATGTACACGGATAGACTCCGTCTTGAAGATGCAGCTGTGCCACTCCTTCACTGCTTTCAATAAAGTTAATATCAAAAGGATTGAAAAGAATGATCTTATCATCGATTTTTGCTGGAATCTTCTTCAGCTTGACCGGTTGGATTACATCTTCGCCAGCTGCCAGTTCTTCATTTTCCTCTTCGACAGCTATTCGCTTACAGCTCTTATCCGTCAAGGTATATACATAATTGGTAAGTGCTAATGCATTTTCCAAGTCTATAGTAGTAAGAAGGATCGTTTTACCTTTTTCTTTCAGCTCACCGATGATGCGGTGAATGATCAAGCTTGTTTCGAGATCGACATTTTGTTCCGGCTCTTCCATAATCAAAACCGGCTGATCCTGTATGAGGAGCCTGCCAATTTTCAAGCGCCGTTCCTGCGAAAAAGTCAGCTTGCTTATTTTAGTTAATTGGCACTCACGCAAGCCTATTTGCTGAATCACCTCACCAATATCGACGCTGCTGCCGTAAAGCTTCCGAAAGAAACTTAGATACTCCTTCACCTTCATCCTTGTATATACTGCATCATCGAGATACAGGAAGCCGATCCGATCATTCACAGAACGCAGGTTTTCGATATTTTCACCAAATAGTAGTACACTACCGGTAGACGGGTTTTCTTGTTTGTTGATTATTTTCAGCAGCTGGCTTCCAATCACTTTATTACAGCGAATGACATAACATTCACCAGCTTTCAGCTCAATATCGATTGGAGGCAGAAGCATCGTATTATGAGATGTTTTGCTGAGATTTTCGAATTGCAGTGTAGTCATAATGTATTGCCTCCCTCTTTTACTTATATTGTAAAGCTAACTCCATGAATTGGAAATACCGAATCGGAGATGAAGACCATTGAAAAAAGATATAGATGATTACCTAAACGAAGGAATATATGGAACAAAAGAAACGAAGGCAAGTGAAAGGAAAGAGTATTTGGGGACATTGCGGGAGAGAACGATCCTTGCACTGACAGAGGGAGAGGTCGTCCAGCAGAAGGGATTAAAACAGCTGGAGAATGCTATGAAAAGCTACCCCGATGCATGCTTGCGCTTTTCCGGAGAAGTCACAATGCGTTTCTTCAAACCGTACAAGACCCTCGCTACTTCATACCGCATCCCGTACACATCCGTTACGAATCAGGGTGTCGATGTGGATATTGCACTCGTTCTGCATGTTGATCATGCAATTGATAAAACGGACATCTTTTTACACGAGGAAGAAAAAACGACGGAAATGACCAATAAATCGGAGCACTCCTTTACATCCGTGCTTAAGAATATCTTCAAAAGGTAATAGAACTGTTAAGTGCATGTAAGGTTCCTATGATAGGCTGACAGAAAGGAGCAATAAACTTGTTTACATTCAACGCAAATGATCTTTCAGCAAAGACACATTACAAAATACTCACAGGGAGCATCATCCCAAGACCCGTAGCTTTCGTCACGACCAAGTCACCAGAATCAGAAGTAGTCAATGCTGCTCCCTTCAGTTACTTTTCGATCGTCAGCGCGAATCCGCCGCTTATTAGCATTTCGATTCAGCGTGCAGCAGGCAAACAAAAGGATACAGCACGCCATGCTATTGGATCCGGCGAGCTTGTTGTCCATATCAGCACAGAGTCGATCGTGGATGAATTGAACAAAACCGCCGCTGTGCTGCCTCCCGAAGAAAGTGAGCTTGACCACACGAGCTTGACACTCACTCCGAGCACATATGTCTCGGTGCCCGGAATTACGGAAGCGTCTATCAGGATGGAATGCACCTTGTATGATCATCTCGAGATAAGAGACGATGATGGAGCTATTACAGCAGACTTATTGCTCGCAAAGGTGGCTGGGTATCATCTGTCACCGGAAGTTTATGATGAGAACACCGGCTATCTGGATGCAAAAGCCATCCAGCCAATCAGTCGCTTGGCAGGGAATGATTATAGTAAACTTGGAGAGCTATTCACACTGAAACGTCCAGAATAACACGGAGAGTGGTGTACAATATGCAAAAAACAGTCGTAATCACTGGCGCGAATTCCGGTATGGGATATGCCACAGCTGTGTCGTTAGCCAGAAGAGGATATACCGTATGTATGCTGTGCCGCTCTGAAGAACGAGGCATGCAAGCTCTGAAGGAAGCTAAACAGCAAAGCGGTTCAGAGAATATGTATCTATATGTATGCGACTTGGCATCCTTTACTAGTATTCACGCCTGTGCAGAAGCATTGAAAGCCCAGCACCCTGTTATTGATGTACTTATCAACAATGCCGGCGTCGTGACAACAAGAAAACAATTCACTGCTGATGGTTTGGAGATGATGATGGGTGTGAATCATCTTGGCCACTTCCTGTTGACTAATTTGCTGTTAGAGCAGATCAAAACCGCACCCCAAGGGCGTGTGGTCGTTGTATCTTCCGGTGCTTATAAAATTGGAAAAATAAATCTGGATGATCTAGGCGGAGCTGAATCCTTTACACCATGGCAAAATTACGGGCACAGCAAACTTGCCAATCTTTTATTCACCAAGGAACTTTCTCTCCGTCTTTATCATTCAAATGCTACGGTAAATGCAGTACATCCTGGAGCAGTGAGCACGAGTCTCGGTGTAGACAGGCATACCGGCTTCGGTAAAAAGATCCATCAGCTACTCCGCCCATTTTTCCAATCACCTGCAGACGGAGCAGATACTGCCCTGTATCTTGCGGAAAGCTCAGAAGTGCAGCATGTAACGGGAGGATACTTTTATAAGCGGCAGATCCAGGAAGTAAAGGGACAGGCAGATGATGCTGAACTAGCTAAGCAGCTTTGGGCAATGAGCGAAAGAAAAGTGGGGCTGACCGTATGATCAATCCCATTCTGGTACCAAAAAACCATGATGGCTCAACAACTCAATCGCTTCCTCCATTACTGACTCATCATTTGCTGCCAATGTATGCAGATGGATCCCGTCCGTCAGCTCGGATAAATAACCTGCTTTGCTGTTGGCTATCCTTTCGATGAACTTCTTTACTTCCCTTCGACTGGAAACCATGATAGAAGCCGTTATCTGTCCATAAACAGGATGCTCCACCCGGACATCCTTCACTGTAACCCCTAAGTCTACGAGCAATTGCAGCTCTTCTTCTGTCCGTTCAGGCGCATGCTGACAAGCTACGATCCTTTCGACTGAATAGACAGGATGCTGCTGCAGTACATATCCCTCACTAGTAGCAATGATCGGATGCTGCTCCGCCTTCAGCAGCGTCACATCACCCACAATCACTTGCCTGCTGACATTTGCCTCCTCTGCCAGTTCACTCCCCTTGAGCGGACCGTCTGCTGTCTGCAGCTTATTCAATAACCACTTTCTGCGCGTACTTCCCAATAACTTCTTTTTTTCCTGCCCCATCTCTAATCCGTCCTTTTTCATTGTTTCCTGTATTATAACAAATAAAAAAGACACAGCCATACTAGCTGTGTCTTAGTCCGCGTACACTTCCTGTTCCTTTTTTCCGGGAAGTACTTTCCATGGTGTCTGCTGCAGGAATTCAAAATATAGCGGAGCAAATGGATGTCCGACATCTGAATTCCATGGTTTATTCGCACCAGTAAAATGAACGATCGCTGGAGATTGGCGAGCTTCTTTATAACGCTTGCGCTCTGCTAATTCCCTCGGTGTTTTCGTTTTTAGGATGATGAAGGATTGCGCATTCCATCTCGGGTGGATCGGCTTCCATTTATCCCATAGGATCGCATTCAAGGCATCCTGATCATGCAAGTAAAGGAACTCTGGATCATTGTTTTCATCAATGAATTGCAGCACTCTATTCGATATATTCTCTTTGCGCCAGCCTTCCATGTCAATGACCATCATACCCGAATTAAAGTACTTGCCTTCTGTGGTTATATTCATTTTCTCCAAACGCTGAAGCTGGCCGGCATCTTCCACTGCTGCCATCAGACTTCCATCCAGCTCGATATCGTGCAGCTGGGCGATATCCGTCAACACAAGCGTATCGCAGTCGATATAGATGACTCGTTCCACACTCGGATCTGTTATGACCTCGGGAATGGAGATACGGTAGTAAGCCGTTTTATTGATATATCTGCTTTCTGTTGCATTCTTATAGGATTCTGTATCTATGGATAGGAAACGGATTGGAACACCGAATTGCATCGTTGTTTTCATCAGCATCCGTTTATTTGGCTTTGTTATGCCCCCGTCGATTACATATAGCATGACTCGTCTGTTCTTATTGACATTTGTAAGCAGTGATGCCAGCATCACACCGAGGTGGTGGGCATAATTATCATCCGCACTGGAAACAACATGAATCGTATCTTTGTGATGCAAGACGTTCATCCTCCTTTGAAATCGTAGGTTTCTATACCCTGCTTTCTGGTCCGGAAAACCCTTACCAGCAAAAATAAGCAGATAGGACCGGTAATTATTTGACAATTAGGACAATTATTCCGGTTAAAAAGAGCTATTACAACAAGTTAATTGCAATAGCTCTTTGATAAAATGCGATCAGGAGGATAGCGGCTGATGTAGTTCCCAGCCCAGCTTCAGTATTTCTACGATATAATCCGCAACTTCCTCCGGATTCAGATTATCGGTTGTAACCCGCGCATTATGTTCTGCATAAATCGCTTGCCGTTCGTCGAAAATCTGCTGGACTTCGTCGACAGACTTATTATGCAATACAGGACGGTTTTCAATCAGAAGATCCATACGTTCCTTCCAGCGGTCCCAGCTCAGATCAAGGAAAAGCACCAGACAGCTGTCGAGACATTTTTCCCGGATGGCTTCTTGCTTAAAAGCGCCACCGCCGAGAGAAACGATATTACATTGTTTATTATCACAAATATCAATAACCGTATTCCGTTCAATCTCCCGAAAATATCCTTCCCCATGCTGAGCGAATATTTCTGGTATTGTCTTGTTATAACGGCGTTCGATTTCGATATCGACGTCGATGAAATCTCTGTAAAGTTTATCGGCAACCATTTTGCCGATGGTCGTTTTCCCGACACCCATGAATCCGATCAGGACGATATTCTTCGCCCGCACGGGTATATGCTGTCTGCTCATTGTCCGCACGCTGAATCTCCTCTCCTTACAAATCGTATACGTTGCATTATGTACTATTGTATACGATAAATCAAAAAATCGTAAGAGAGAAATACCCTACTTTACTGCGGCATCCGCAAGCTCCAGATTCAGCCACTTTACTTCTTCCTCTGTCAGTTCGATATCAACGGCCGGCAGTGCTTCTTCTAATCGCTGTACATTTTTACATCCTACAATGGCACATGTCGGGAATTCTTGATGCAGGACATAAGCGACCGCAATCTGATTTGCTGTCACGCCTTTTTTCTCGGCAATTTCTGCTGCACGGTCAAAACGTTTCCAGTTGTCATCATTGTAATAAACTCGGGCAATTTCTTCATCTGTCACATGATTCCTATCATAAGTACCGGTAAAGAAACCACCTGCCTGAGACGCCCAGGAAATGACAGGCATCCCTGTATGGCGATGCCAGGCGAGATAGTCATTATCCAGAGCTACCGTCTCCGCCCATCGCACCTCGTTCAGCTGTGCAAGGCTCAAGTTTGGACTGTTTACAAACAGCCGGCTATATCCTTTGGCATCTGCATAGGCATTAGCTTCTTCAATGCGATCATACCGCCAATTGGAAACGCCATATACACCGATTTTTCCAGATTGCTGATGCTCATGCAGCATATCCATCAGCACCTGGACCGGAACACTTCGATCATCGCGATGTATGAGATAGATATCGATGAAATCTGTCTGCAGATTTTCCAAGCTATCATGCAGGTCTTTTGTAATTTCGGCAGGATCGACACGTTTCATTTCCGGGTGATGTGTACCATCCTTATCAATGTGGTAATGACCGCCTTTGGAGATGAGAATCACATCCTCACGGTTACCACGCTCCTGCATCCACTGGCCAATCAGCTTCTCAGCTTGGTATTTTGCGTATTTTGGGCCTGTATCAATCGTATTGCCGCCTGCCTGTAAGAAGGCATCCAGTACAGCGAATACATCATTTTTATTATCTTTGAAGAATTTTGTTGTTCCCAGGATTAATTTTGATAGCGGGCGCTCCATTCCTGGTATAGCTGTATATTTCATCCTGAAAAACCTCCCTTTTATTCTGAAAAGTAAGTAAGCAGTGTGCATTCCTATTCCCTTATTGATAAGAAAAATATCCTATGCCAGTACAGAAAAAAAACAGAGTTCTTGATTGGAAGAAGCTATTACGGGGTTGTTCCTCTGGGGCGTGTATATCCACTTTAGCATTATGGCCATGCCTACAGCAAATAAAATGAGCAATCACATAGTGTGACTGCTCATAAACCATTAGCCATTCATGACTTCTGTCAGAACTGGCACGATTTGTTTCTTGCGGGATACCACACCTTTAAGTGTAGCTGTGTTATTGGAAAGCTTCACTTGGAACGCTTTTTCGACAGCTTCTGTATCCGCTCCGATTGCGATGGCAGTGGAGTCATTTGTCAGGATATTTGTGATAGCGAAGAGATAGAGCTTCAAGCCTTTATCTGTGATTTTCTGCTTCATTGCTGCTTCCACTTCAGCTTGACGCACAAGAACATCCTGTTCATCTACAACGTTTACTTGTGCGATTTCCACTGTTGCATTTCCCATCTGGAATTCCTTCGCATCAAGTGTGATCAATTCCTCAGGAGTTTTCTTGCTTACATCAGCTCCAGCTTTCAGCATATCCAAGCCGTATGTATCCACGTCGACATCTGCAATTCCTGCAAGTTCTTTTGCAGCTTTAATATCCTGTTCCGTACATGTAGGTGATTTGAACAATAGAGAATCAGAGATGATGGCGCTCAGCATCGCACCTGCGATTTCTTTTGGAATCTCTACATCATGCTCTTTGTAAATTTTCTTGATGATGGTTGCTGTGCATCCAACTGGCTCTGCACGGTAATAAAGCGGATCAGCTGTTTCAAAATTAGCAATACGGTGGTGGTCGACAACTTCAATTACAGAAACTGTGTCGATATCGGAAACACTTTGCTGTTTTTCGTTATGGTCGACTAAGATGACTTGCTCAGCATCTCCATCAATTGCCTCAATCAAACGAGGTGCTTCCAATCCGAAGGTTTTCAAAGCGTATGCTGTTTCTTCATTCAAATCTCCCAGGCGGACTGCTTCTGCTTCCATACCTAGTTTATTTTTCAAATGCGCGTATGCAATTGCGGATGTAACCGCATCTGTATCCGGGTTCTTATGTCCGAAGACGAGTACTTTACCCACTGCCTATCTCTCCTTTTTGCATTGCCGGCGAGTGCCGGACATGATGTATTCATTTTACATGATTATAGCCATTTTAAAAAGTGACTCACCTGGAAACATACCTATTCCCATGCACCCAGAAGCGCCACGGAAAATCTTTGGCTTCCTGCGCATTCGGAATTCCGATTCTCGGCCCTGTTTCCACCTGTTCGGGTGAATACCCAGGAGCTATATATAATGGCGGATTGGTGAAATGACCGCCGTAGTGTGACTGGATTATGCCCATTGCCTGGCAAAGCTTACCAGGTCCATTGGTCAGCTCCCTCGTCTTGCGTCCAGGTCTGCGCGTTTCCATAAGTGCTATGCCTTCCTTCGGTTCAAGCGCCCGTATAAGGACAGCCTCCGGTATCTCAGCCTCTGCACTTACTACATTGAGCAGCACTTGACGATGCATCGTATACGTGTATATATGCCCGGGCGTATGGAACATGATTTCCGTCCGTTTTGTTCGCCGGTTATTAAAGCTATGCGCGGCGCGATCGAGTGCTCCTCGGTACGCTTCGGTCTCTACGATATAACCGGATGTGATCCCTTCCGGTGTTTCGTGTACAAGCAGGCATCCCAATAAGCTTTGAGCCAAATCTAGTGTAGGCTGCTCGTAAAATGACTGAGGCAGGGGCGGATAACTTGTCATCTAACATGCTCCTTCTTTAATACAGGTTTCGGATTTCTCTCCTTCCCTTTTAGCATTACCCAAACTCGGAATAAGAATGGGGCACCAATAATAACTAGGAAGGCTATGATTGTGAATATTGGAATCGGATGAACAGCATCGAAATGATCCAACAGCATGCCTCCAATCAGCGGTCCTGCCACACTCCCAAATCCTGTAAAGCCCATAGCTCCGAAATATGTCCCTTTCATATCGGGATTGGCAATCTCATCTATGAACATATCCGACATGGAAAATAACAGCACTTCTCCGATTGTAAAAAGAATGACCGCAGCTGCAATCCAGATGATCTCGTGCAAAAAGGCCATACTTAGCAAACTGAGGGCAATCAGTATATTTCCGAGCATCAACGACAATACAAGTGAATACTTTTTCGCAATAGCAACTATCGGATATTGCACAATCAGAACTGTCAACGCATTCAGCGTGAGCATCATGCTGAATAGCCGTGCTCCATCTTCAATGCTGGGCGCAGCTGCGAAAAACTGAGGCAGAGTGGCGCTGAAATGCGAATATCCGAACACACTGATGGTGACCCCGATCAGCAGGAACATAAACAGAGTGTCCTTTCGCGTCACATGGAAGGCTTCACGGACACTAATTATATTGGCTCCTGCTGCAGCTGTCTCTTCCACTTTGACTCGTAAAAATTGAAAAATAAGGACAAGTCCGTAGGCGAAATAAACCAAAGCTGCTATCAGAAATGGCGTGGTAGAAGCAGCAGAACCAAAGTACAGACCTAAAAGAGGCCCGAATACGACACCTATGTTGATTGCTGTATAGCGCATATTGAAAACGAGTAAACGGTTCTTTTGATCGGTCACATCCGACAATAGAGCTTTGGACGTCGGCTCGAACAACGAACGGCATAATCCATTCAGTGCATTCATGACAAAGAATACCCAAATAGCATCCGCCAATGCGAATCCTACGAATACCCCGCACCAGCCGAATATGCTGATACCGATGATTATCTTTCTTCCGAATCGATCAGAAAAGTATCCGCCATAGAAGCTGGACAGGATACCGACCAAAGAACTGATAGCGATGATCAAACCAGTGAATCCTGCTGACGCCCCTTTCACCTGCGTCAGATAAATTGCCAAAAAAGGAATACTCATACTAGTTGCCATCCTGCCGAACACCGTTCCAATGATGATTGTCCAGCTGTAAGGATGGAGTGTGCGTAAAACGTGCATGCTGTCTCAACTCCTCGTAATCCAAATTATAGCAGATTACAAGGCTTCTGTTTTTCCATTCCCGGCCTGGTTATAAATTAATCAAAAAAAGAACCAGACTCATGTCTGATCCTTCATTTTCTCTTCATTTTTCAATAGGTCGCGGATTTCTGTGAGCAGCTCTTGTTCCACTGAAAGTTTCTGGACAACCTCTTCTGTCTGCGGCTGTTTGCGTTTTAATTTATTCATGACTTTAACGACCATGAATAATGCTAAAGCTATCAAAAAGAAATTAATGACAGTTTGAATGAATGCGCCATACTTTACTACAGCACTGCCAACAGTGAACTGCAGCCCGCTAAAGTCATGCCCTCCTGTAATGATACCGATAAGCGGCATGATGATATCGTTGACGAGGGAAGTCGTGATAGCACTGAACGCTGAACCGATCACTACGGCTACAGCCAAATCCACGACGTTACCGCGTAACGCAAACTCTTTGAATTCCTTGAGCATAGTATGTATACCTCCTTAAAGCTAGTACCATTCTTACGCATCTGATTCCCTTTTTCAAGTATGGCCATTACAAAAATAAAAGAGACCCCTAGAGGGAGTCTCTTCTTTCACATTAAAGTTCTTTCCACCAATCATCATGGATGGTGGCAGGCATTTGCCGTTTATGCGTTGTTTTGAAATAACGATCTTCCAAAAGTTTAGCTGTCTTCTCTTCGATAATTTTCCCTTCTAGGTAATCATCGATATCCTCATAAGAGAGTCCGAGTTCTGTTTCATCAGCTTGTCCCGGATTCTCATCTAGTAAGTCAGCTGTTGGCGCTTTTTCATACAGACGCTCTGGTGCCCCCAGCTCGATGAGAAGCTGTTTACCTTGCCGCTTGTTCAGACCGCTCAGCGGAAGGATGTCTGCTCCGCCATCTCCGTACTTCGTGTAGAAACCGGTAATAGCCTCTGCAGCATGATCTGTTCCGATGACCAGCAGCCCTTCCTGACCTCCGATAGCATATTGGGCGATCATGCGCATACGCGCCTTGATATTTCCTTTATGATAATCTGCAAGCTTGTCTCCAGTTGCATCTTCGTACGCCTTTGCTGCTTCTGAAACTGGGGATTTGATATTGTAAACATAAGATTCAGCCGGATCAATGAAATCCAGTGCCAGCTGTGCATCTTCTTCATCCGCTTGCTCTCCATGAGGCAGACGAACAGCAGCAAAGGTCACATCCTTGCCTTCCTTCTTCAGCTCTTCGATTGCCAATTGCGCAAGACGTCCAGCCAAAGTAGAATCCTGACCACCGCTGATACCAAGGACGAATCCTTTTGCACCGGTCTTCAGCAGGTAATCTTTCAGGAAGTCGATTCGGCTGCGGATCTCCTTTTTAGCGTCTATAGTTGGTTTTACTTGCAGCTCTGAAATAATTCTGGATTGATTAGACATAATTTTGCCTCCTCGATAATGTTGATAGTACTCTTTTCCCTCTCAACCTGGAACGTAATCTATTTATGTATCATGCTCTCTTTTTCTAGTATAAACCAATCGTACCTTAAAAGACGAAAAATAAAACCCGCGGATCAGTTCTCCGCGGGTTTTCTGTTCAGATATGCTTCCATATCCTCCATTGTCTTTTCCATACGCTGGACATCTATATCAAAATCAAGGTCTGTTGAACGAAAGAATGGATCGTCAAATGTGAAAAGCTCTGCAATGTAGTTTTCATAAGCTCGCATCGCAACCATCTCCTTTCCAATTCTTCTTTCGTCTATTCTAGCCTAAATCCCTGCCGAAAAAAACCCATCCAAAGGAACTTATTCGCAGGCCTCGCGTTTTAGAACATGCTGTTTTTGCAAATAACTATCTTTATGGAATATAAGGAGGTTAAGAAAATGGATTTATATGATTTTATGAAAGACGGCAACCCTGGAAGGAAACAAAACCGCCAGCCCGGAATCCAGCAAGAAATGGATCCGCTACCGATTGAAGAATTCGAACATTGGAAGGGAAGCGGAAAACTGCAGGGCAAGGTTATCCTTATTACAGGAGGAGACAGCGGTATCGGGCGTGCTGTAGCTATCGCTTATGCAAAAGAAGGTGCTGACGTAGCGATTTCCTATCTGGATGAACAGGAGGACGCGGAATACGCAAAGATGCGGATTGAACAGGAAGGCGTCAAATGTGTGCTGTATCCTGGAGATATAAGTGACGCTGCTTTTTGCGAAAATCTTATCAAACAAGTAATAGAGGACTTCAATAAGCTTGATATCCTGGTCAACAACGCTGCACGTCAGGAAGTACAGAACGATTTAACGGATATTACGCCAGAACAGCTTGAACGGACTTTCCGGACCAATTTCTTCAGCTACTTTTATCTGACACGCGCCGCCCTGCCGCATCTTGGAAAAGGAAACTGTATTATTAATACGTCTTCCGTCACTCCATATATCGGCAACCCTACATTGATCGATTATACGTCCACTAAAGGAGCGATCGTTGCTTTCACTCGATCATTGGCAAAAGGGTTGGCTTCCAAGGGAATACGTGTGAATGGAGTTGCACCTGGACCGATTTGGACCCCGCTCATTCCTGCTACCTTGCCGCAAGACGGAATCGGAAACTTCGGTACCCAGACTCCTCTCGGCAGACCTGGCCAGCCCGTCGATCTCATCGGCAGCTACGTTCTCCTGGCTTCTGATGAAGCTGCCTACATTACTGGACAATTCATCCACGTAAACGGCGGCGATTATATGTCTTCGTAATAAGAATAAGGAAGCCGCATATGCGGCTTCCTTATTCTTTGCTTTTCCATGCTTGATTTTTATCGTCTTCGTCAAATTCAATAATGACATCCGTTACGCCTCTATGCTCCATGATTTGGGCTTCAAGCCGATCCTTGATGTCATCAGCGGCAGCTACCGTAATTGTCGGGTCAATTTCCAGTTTAGCTTCGACATGGAAGGATTCCCCTTCTTTTACAACAGTCATTTCCTGCACATCTCTTACATCTTTATCAGCAAACAAAATGTCTCCGATTTTGTCAGCCATCTCTTCATCCGCTTCCCCGATGACACCAGCTGCATTATCAAGGAAAACGCGTCCTACGACAAGAAACATCATCGCGCCAATTATAATAGAAGCAATTCCTTCCGCCTGGTAAAACGGTGTGTAAGCAGCTATCAAAATGGCGATGATGGCAATCAATCCGCCGCTAGTAGCAACCAAGTCTTCCATAAAGACCAATTTTGTAGCTGGTTTTGCACGTTTTACATGCACGAAGCTCATCGGAATAACCGCCAGCCCTTTAGCACCTGATTCACTCTCATGGGCAATCTCACGCATCGCTTTAAGCAGTACGAATCCCTCAAGTATGCAGCCTAGTGCAAGAACTGTAATACTGATCCATAATCCTTCAGATTCAGATGGATGGGCCAGATGCGTAATCCCTTCACGAATGGTTTCATAAGCAAGGATACCTACGATCAGGACTGCACCGAGCAGCACCAAGTTGACAGCTCGGCCAAATCCTCCCGGGAACCGCTCTGTCGGGGCTTTTTTACTGAGTGCAGAACCGACATAGACGAACAGCTGGTTAGCAGCATCCCCAAAACTATGCATCGTCTCTGCAAACATTGCCACATTCCCTGTCAACAAGAAAGCCCCTCCTTTGACAAGTGCAATGACCAAATTGACCACTGCAGCCAATGCGGCTGATTTACTTCCCTGGCGTAACAAGCTTACATATTCCTTCATGCTGTCTCTTCCTTCTTTGTAATTTTTATATGTAGCAGTTTATGGTAACAATATTTTTAGCATAGCATAAATTGAATGCAACGCTCCCCCCTTTTGCTCAAGGCTCAGGAAGGCAGGATGTTTTAGTTTGAGTAGAAACGGTTATTCCATATACATGAAATCCCCCGTTTTTTTCACTTGCAGTCTTTCGCTTAACGTGTTAATATCTTGAACAATATACTTTTACAGAGAAAGGAGATAAAGAAATGAGAAAAGTGACATTAGAGCAGATTTATACACACCCAATCGCACAGAAATACCTCGGACGTTCCGGACAGGCGCATGCCATATCGGTGGCGGAACACGCACTGGCTATAAGTGAGAAAAAGCAGGTTGATCCAGACATGGCGGTCAAAGCTGCATTGCTGCATGATATTGGCCATTATGAATGGTATAGCGATGGAAAATGGGATTACGATATGTATAAACAGAATGATATCCATGCTATTAAGGGTGCTGCCCGTGCGCATAAGCTCTTGATTCGTTTAGGTGAAGAGCCGCAGGCCGCCAAAGCAATTTCCTTGGCTATCCTTCTGCATACAGATTCTTACCTGCCTGAGCATAATTTGAAGCTTGACCCATTACAGCAAGTAGTAGCGGAAGCAGATACAGCTGATGAAGAAACAGGCGGTGCACATCATTACAAGACCATATCTCAGCAAGAAGCACTGAAACGCATCCGGAAATTGGACGCAAGCATCGAGAAGCGCATGATGAGACAAGTCCAGACAAGCTGATCATGTCCGCTTCCCTCCCCCCTTCCTTAAATCTCCTATTTTTCCTTTCAAAACTTCGCTTCAAAACGTGCAATCTAGTACCTATTCCGCTATGCTAGAATATAATATACAAGATTTCAAAAAGGAGAATAGCGAATTTGCACTGGAAAAGGATTATAGTAACTACTTTGCTTATGACAGTTGCAGCGTTGATCCTATTCGGCTTTTTGCATATAGAGCAGCTTCCGCCCAATCAAACCACTCCCACTGATTCCATGAATGCAGATGACATTACCGGACTACATCCTACAGTAGAAAAAAACATGCGTAAATTAATAGAAAAAACTTCTGACATCGGTATCTCCATTATAATTACGGATGACTATCGTTCCAAGGAAGAACAAGACAAGCTCTACGCCCAAGGACGCACAACGGACGGACAAATTGTCACCCAGGTCCAAGGCGGGGAATCCATGCATAATTATGGACTTGCCATTGACTTTGCCCTGGAACCAGAACCAGGCAATGTGATCTGGGATATGGAATATGACGGGAATAAGAACGGGAAATCCGACTGGATGGAAGTAGTCGAAATTGCCAAAGATCTCGGCTTCGAATGGGGCGGAGATTGGCCAGGATTCAAGGATTACCCGCATCTGGAAATGCATATTGACTAAGGAAAAAGCGCCCCCATGGGCGCTTTTTAGTTAGCCAAGACAAGATAAGCGCTAAAACTGATAATATAGATAGCAAAACAAAAAACGGCTACGCGCATGTAATTACTTGTGAGATCGAACAACACCTTCAAACCATTGGACAAAATAGCTGCAATTGTAAGTACAAAGGTAAGTCCCAACATCAGCATAGCACTCAAAAAGACGATCTGCTCCATGTGGATTCTCTCCTTCTTTAAGTTCTATTACGTCTTATAATAGAAGGAAAGCAGCATGAGCTCCTGTCATTCCGGTAACATTAATTGCCGGGAAGTGACGATTATGTCACCTCTTACAGTTCCAACTGAGACGGGTACAGTGTCATACCTCCATCGACGAAAAGAGTAGTACCTGTGACATAGCTCGCTTCCTTGGATGCAAGCCACGCAGCAGCTGCTGCAATCTCTTCTGGTTTACCAAATGACTGCATCGGTATTTTCTTCATCTGTCTAGCTTCGTTTTCCGGCTTGGTATCTTCGTTCCGCTCCGTATCAATTGTTCCTGGCGCAATAGCGTTTACTCGGATTCCGTTTGCTGCATACTCAAGTGCCATTGTTTCGGTCAATAGCTTGATACCGCCTTTGGATGCTGCATAATGACTGTCCGAAGGCTTCGGTATTTGCTGGTGTACACTAGACATATTGATAATGCTGCCTTTCACATTATTCTCGAGCATATAACGAAGAGCTACCTGGCCGCCAAGGAATGTGCCAGTCAGGTTTACATCAATGACACTTCTCCACGTATCCTCTTCCATTTCATGATACGGCTGCGGCTTGCTAAAGCCTGAGTTATTCACCATTACATCCAATCCGCCGAATTCCTCCAAAGCCGCATCCAGCAATTTCCGAACCTCTTCTTTCTTGGAAACATCAGCTTGAATGACAACGGCTCTTCCGCCAGCTTCCCGAATAGTCTCAGCTGCTTGATTAGCACCATCTTCATCCCCATGATAATTGACGACAACATTCATGCCTTCTTGTCCGAAACGCTCTGCGATTGCTCGCCCAATACCTTTGGAAGATCCAGTGACGATAGCTGTCTTTCCTCTTAAATCATCATACATGCAGATTTCCCCTCTCCCGATTTATGTTCTTCTCTGCTTTTCCCCCAATCTTGCAAACAGAAACTTTTCTACAAATTATGACAAAATAGGACTTTTTCTAGTGGTACTCTTCACTTCCTGGTACTTCTTACCGATATAAAGGAAAACCATGTGCAGAGGAGCTCATTTTATGAATTCTACGTTACAGGCAGTAGTCAATATTGCCCCTATTATAAAAGATACGCTTGGACCGACAGCTGCGATGGGTGTGCTGGACACCGAAAAGTTTATTTACTTTGCCCCTTCCACACTCTTATCACTAGACATTGAAGCCGGAAGAACAAGACTGGATGAACATGAAGTTTATTTGCGCGCTATCAAAGGAGAGCATATTGTCTTTTCCATCACGGAAGATTACGAAGCGCTTGGTGCACCAGTCGTAACCTCCATTACCCCGATTCGCGATATGGAGACGAATGAAATCGTCGGCTTATTATCACTATCACGTACATTGGAGCATCAAGAGAAGCTAGATAAAGAACTTAACAAATTAAATCAAGTAATAGATGCACTACAAGGAAAAGTACAGCATGTCGCTGCACAGGCAGAAGAACTCTCTGCCACAAGCAGTGATATCAATGAGCAGGCAAATAGCGCCAACCAAAACTCCCGCCAAATTGGTGAGGTAGTACAATTAATCGAACAGATCTCTACACAGACCAATTTACTTGGTCTTAATGCAGCCATCGAGGCAGCTCGCTCTGGTGATGCAGGAAAAGGGTTTGGTGTCGTTGCAGATGAAATCAGAAAACTTTCCGATAACACGAAGGAAGCCGTCCAAACGATAGGCAAGTCCTTGACTGAAATACGATCAAGTATTGAAAACCTGACTCTTAGCATAAATGAAGTATCTACCTCCTCTGAGGAACAGTCAGTAATAATGGTCGAGTTCATGGATGATATTCAGGCTTTGGATGAAAAGAGCAAACAGATAATCGAAACAATGAAAAAAGTAACAAACCAAGAATAAGGAGGTTATACATTATGCACCCTACGATACAAGCTTTGGTACATCTAGCACCGGAAATCAAAAAGAATGTTGGAGAAAATAACGTTGTTGTCGTTACAGATACGGAGAATTATGTTTATTTCTCTCCTTCTAAGGATTTGGATGTCGGTATTAAAGTCGGCGAATTCGCTTTTACAGAAGATAATGATCTTCTACGTCAAGCGCTTCAAGGCGAAAAAGTACAAGTACATATTCCAAAAGAAAGATACGGTATTGGGATGCAGAATTCTGCCAACCCAATTAGAGATGAGAACGGTGAGATTGTAGGCGTTCTTCAGATTACCAAAACATTGAAAGATGAAGAAATCTTGGATAAGCAGCTTGATGAGTTACGCACAGTTGTAAGCAGCCTACAAGGAAAAGTACAACAAGTAGCAGCTCAAGCAGAGGAACTTTCTGCTACGAGCACAGATATTGATAGCCAGGCATCCCATGCAAATGAAAACTCTCAGGAAATCAGTAAAGTTGTGCAACTAATCGAAGATATCTCCACACAGACGAACCTACTAGGCTTGAATGCAGCTATTGAAGCAGCTCGCTCTGGTGACGCTGGCAGAGGATTTGGTGTCGTTGCAGACGAAATCCGCAAGCTCTCTATCGGTACAAAGGAAGCTGTCGGAACAATCGGCCAATCCCTTCAGGAGATCCGGACAAATATGGAGAACCTTACGTTGAGTATAGGCGAGGTATCTACCGCTTCAGAAGAGCAATCCCGTGTAATGGTAGAGTTTATGGAAGATATTCAAAATCTCGATACGCAAAGCAATGATATAGGACAATATATCAAAGATATCACTAATTAAAAAATCGCCTCCCTAAGGGAGGCGATTTTTTTAAATAGATTGCTTGTTATTAGGAGTAGGCGGTGTTGTTTTAGTAGTAGGTGCTGTAGTTGTTTTGTTGATAGGCTGGCTCTTTTGTTCATCAGAACCGCTATTGCCTTCATTTTTTGACTTTGTCATCGGATTGCTCGGAGCACTTTCCGGTTTGGCTTCCATTAATTTGTTAGAAGCTTCCTTCGCTTTACTGCCTGCATTTTTCAAATCTTCCTTCACTTCTTTTACTGTGCCAAGGGCAGATTTAGAATCCTCTTGGACATCGTTGACAGAAGACATAATTTCATTTTGAGCTTTATCGTAAACATTCTTAACGTCATTAGCTGCATCCTTTGCAAGCTCAGTTGCATCCTGCACTTTGGACATAACCTGTTCCTTCGTGCCTTGCGGATCCTGTTTCGCTTCTTTTACGAAGCTGACAACTGTATCCTTTGCCACGCCGACATTTTGAAATACCTTTTGACGTGTCTGTTTGTTAAGTAAAACGATTGCCGCACCTGTAACTGCTCCAGCAACTGCACCGGTCAATAGTTTGGAACCTGCTTTAGCCTGCTCTTTCACTTCTTGCTTGTCTACTTGTTGTGCTTGTACCATCATAATCACTCCTTAGCTTTTTGTTTACCGTATTGCTGTATAAATACCCCGTCATAATGAAAGTAAACAAAAAAACTGTAATTACAATGGCAGTACCCTTTTTTGCTTTTGCACGAAATAGACCATTTCCTTGAATCCGATATCCTTCAAACGCTCTTTCACTTTATCGAAATCCTCGCCGATCCGGGATGGTACATGGGCATCAGAGCCAAAGGATATGTCCACGCCATAATGCAGTGCCCGCTCTAAAATCCGGTCTGAAGGATACCATCCGCCTACTGCCTTCGTCCCTCCGGATGTATTCACTTCAATTGCAACACCAGTTTCCCCGATAACTTTTAAGGTTTGTTCAATCGCATGATCTGCAGGAATCTCAGAAAACGCAGGATAAAAGCCTTTCATCGCATCAATATGGCCAAGCACTTGAAATATGCCGCTTTTAGCCGATTGCTGAATCATATCGTAATAAGTTTCTTTCACCCTGATGTGGTCTGCTTCTGATAAGCCATCCCATCTGCCTTGCTTGAAGATATTCACTTCATCAACATAGTGAACGGAACCGATAATATAATCGAATGGATACTTTTTATAGTAGTCCGCATATAAAGCAGCATGCTGCGGGAAGAAATCACTCTCTACACCTAAAAGGACATGAATCTGATCCTTATATTTCTCTTTCAGTTGCAGCACTTCCTGTACATATGCTTCAAATCCGCTGATCGGCATCGCAATACCAGGATAAAGCTGATCTTCCTCACTGTAGAAATAAGGAGAATGATCCGCTATCCCGATATAGTGCAAGCCTTTCTCAATCGCAGCAATAATATAATCCTCTATTTGTCCTTCAGCGTGCCCGCATCGATAATGATGTGTATGCAAATCGAATGTCATACCCCTACCCCTTCGGCTACTTGCGTTTTTTCTACCAGGAATTCTTTAATCAGCATATTGACGATTTCCGGCTGCTCATGGTGCACCCAATGTGTCGCATCATCAATATATACCAGCTCGTAATCGGAACAGTACTTGGTAGATTCCTGCGCCAGTTTCTTTAAAAGGAATTGATCCTTGATTCCCCAAATAATCTTGGTAGGCACATGAACCATCACTGCATTCTTTTGGCCGTACACGCTGATGTTATCCTTTTCTGTCAATGCTCGGTACCAGTTCAACATGCCTGTCAGCGCACCTGGCTTAGACCATGCTTCTTTATAATTATCTACATCCATCTGAGAAAACGTACCTTCTTGGCTGAACTTTGTCAAAGCCATTGCAAGACCGTAATAGTCATTAGCCGCCAATGATTTTTCCGGTACATCCTGCATTTGGAAAAAGGCCATATAAGAGCTCTTGAACCACTGCAGCGGATTGGTTGCGAGTATTTTTGGCATAGCTGCAGGATGCGGCATATTGATAGCAATGAATCTCTCTACATGTTCCGGCCGAGTGACTGCCAGATGCCAGCCGACAGCTCCACCCCAGTCATGGCCAATGATAATTGCTTTCTCTCTTTGGAAGAGACGGATCACTGCTATAACATCGTCACGGAGCTCGTCCAATACATAATTGGCCGTACCTTCTGGTTTATCACTCAAATTATAGCCTCGCTGATCAAGGGCAAGCACTCGGAATCCTTCTTCTGCAAGCGGAACGATCTGTTCCTTCCACCCATACCAGAATTCCGGGAAACCATGCAGGAGTATCACCAATTTACCATCATTCGGACCAGCTGCAGCCATATGCATGTTCATTCCATTCGCTTTTACCGTCAAATGCTCGACTCTCATTCATATCCTCCTCGTCTAACTTCGGGTCAATCCATAATGCGACAATGCCTGCTGCAAGGAATTATAGAAAAGTATATCCCCCACCTGTCTATCTCCTCCTAAAGTCTGTGCCAAATCTGGACGGACACCGGAAATTGCACAGTTTATTCCAAGCATCTGCAGGATCTGCACCATCTGTCTGAGTTTTTCCCTTACCAGTGCATCTGTAAAACTCGCTCCTGACATATCTATGAAGAGCGTTTCTATCCCTTTTTCCTTGCAAGCTTGCGGCATATGCCCGACGATCAGCTCTGCCCTCCGCTCACTTATTTCTCCGACCAATGGAAAAACACCGATACCTTTCATGATTGGAATAACAGGTGAACTAGTCTTATGGATTACTTCGCGCTGACTTCTGATTTTCCTGTCTGTCAGCTCATAATAGAACTTTGTGAATTTATTGATGACTTCATCTAGGGCACGATGAAGATTCTTCGACCACCGGATGACCATCGCAGGCGTGACATCCTCTTTGTGCTCTTCTGTAAATGACTCGATAAATTCCCAAATGACCGTTCCTGATTTCCCTACTGCCTGCAGCACTTCATGAATTGGTGTATTGGTCTTAACTCGGCTATTCGCCACTTTTTCTACCCATATTTTGAGATTCTGACTATATTGCTCTTCGTCCTCCAAAAGTGCACTGGCAACGGTGACGATTGTCATTCGGTGCTGTTTTCTTAATTTCGCACGCATCTCTTTTCCAGCATCATCTGCATAGATCGAATCTTTGTAGTCATATAATAATGCGGCCCATCGATCTGTTATATATGAGGCGTTGTCCATGATATAGTCATATAATGCTTTGTTCATACCTGGCATGCGATTCTCCTTCATCTTTTCTCATTTGCCTTTATTATAACGGAACCGCCGAAGCGCTTCTATCTTGAGCACGTAAAAAAGGAGTCTGCCGATGCAGACTCCTTCTAAACTCCCAAAGGTACGATATGTCCCTCGTTCACCCTGATATAGCCTTGATCCGTCAATTTCAATGCAGGACTCACCGGCAGCGAAAGGGTACTGATCGACATAAGAACATTATAATGCTTGTAACCGAGTGATTTAATAGACTTTGTCAGGTCAGAAACTTGTGCTGCCACTTCCTTCAATGGTGCTTCCGACAGAATACCCCCAACAGGCAATTGCACCATAGATAGAACTTGACCATCCTTCACACAGCAGATGCCGCCTTGATGACGAATCACTTCATTTGCCGCGAGGACCATATCATCTATATCACGACCGATAACAAGCAAGTTATGGTTATCATGCGAATATGTAGTGGCAATCGCCCCCTCTTTCAGCATATCCCCTGTTAACAGACCAAAGGCACGATTACCGTTCTTCCCATATCTTTCCGCAGTCATGACAAGCGCAAGTCCTGCTTCCTGCCATTGCACCTGTCCAGATTCAATAGCCAAACGAACATGCCGTTCTGTCGTGAATGTCGAACCATCTTTTATTTCCATAACACGGTACTGAGCATCACTTTCGTCTGTTTCATTCAATAGAAGAAAATCGTCATGCCTCAGTTCATCCAGCTTAATGCTCTCATAGTAGAATGGAGGAAATTGTGGTTCAAGAACGATTTGCTCCTTTACAGCGTCCTTATCGTAAACTTGTTGTCCGCGCTTGAAAACCTCTTGGATGGAGAAGGTATGTAAATCATCAAGCAAGATGAAATCAGCTATCTTCCCAGGAGCGATTATACCTCGGTCCTTCATCTGCATTCGTTTTGCAGGTGCAGCAGTAGCTGCATATATTGCCTGCTCCGGCTTCATCCCCATATCTATAGCCTTTTGGACAAGCTGGTTCAGGTGCCCTTCTTCCAGCAATTTATCTGCCATGACGTCATCCGTTACAAAGCAGAAATGTTCACTTACATCGTTTTCAATTACGTAATCTACGATTTCCTGCGTCATAGATTTTTCCTGCAATTCTACAAACATTCCTGCATTGATTCGCTGCTCCATGCCTTCCACTGTCTGATGCGTATGATCGGAATCGACACCGGCATAAATCATTCGCTGCAATTCAAGATTCAAAAGCTTTGGTACATGACCTTCAATAATTAATTGGGGATATGCTTGTCTTACATGCTCCAGGATACGATTCGTCTTACTATCAGGAGCTGATATAACATCATAATAGTTCATAATCTCACCAAGGCATTGTATATTACCTGACAGCACCAGCGAATCGATATCATGGATATCAATCTCTCCGCCTGTCGTCTCCATCGATGTGGCCGGCACGGAGCTCGGAATAGCATAAAACATGTCCACAGCGCAATCCGCACTTGCCTCCATCATACTTTTCACACCGTCTACTCCGAAAACATTTGCCATCTCGTGGGGTTCAGGCACAATAGTCGTCACGCCGTTTTGAATGACGCCATAAGAGAAGGATGAGGGCGTAATCATCGTACTCTCAATATGCAAATGAATATCAATCAAACCTGGTACCATGTACCTTCCTGCTCCATCTATCACATTTTCTGGCTGCAGTTTATCGGTATCTTTCTTACCGATATAAAGGAATTTCCCATCCAGCATAGCAACATCGGCATCGATGAATTTCTTTCGATAGCTGTTAAATACCCGCACGTTGCGGATCAGTAAATCAACAAGCATGGTACACCCTCCTAATCGACGAGCACGATTTGTTTCTTTGGAATCTCGAGTAGAACGTCCTGGCCATTTGCCAGTGGTGCTGCTGCAGCATCATTTACGGTGAACTGTCCAATACTCGTTTGCACTTCATATTGATAACTGCGGCCTAGATACGTGCTGATCAGTACTTTCCCTTGTACAGCATTCTCCACCGACATTGGTGCTGCATCCACTGGATACAGACGCAGATCATCCGGTCTGATTGCTCCTACCAATCCAGCGGCATTGTCCTGCTGCTGGACAGTTAAAGTTATTCCTTGTACAGTTGCAGCGATTTCATCTGCCTCCTGACGTCGGCTGTCGAATTGGATGAAGTTCTTGAATCCGATGAAGTCCGCGACAAATTTCGTCTTCGGCTGTCTGTAAATAGTAGCAGGATCACTTAACTGTTCAATGATCCCTTTATTCATGATGGCTACCTTGTCCGAAATGGAAAAGCACTCTTCCTGGTCATGCGAGACGTATACTGTCGTAATCCCAAGCTCTTGCTGTATCCTTCTGATTTCCACGCGCATATTCACACGCAGGTTGGCATCCAAGTTGCTTAAAGGTTCATCGAATAACAGGAGATCCGGCTCAATGACTAACGCTCTGGCAATTGCGACACGCTGCTTCTGTCCGCCTGACAATGCAGCTGGAAAGCGTTCTTCGAAACCTTTCAAACTGACAATATCAAGCACCCGCAGCACTCTATCCTTGATCGACGCTTTCGATACTTTTCGCTGACGCAAGCCGAAAGCAACATTATCGAATACCGTCATATGCGGGAACAAAGCATAATTTTGAAAAACAAATCCGAAATTGCGTTTGTTTACCGGAACTTTCGTATAATCCTTCTCGCGGAACAAGAATTTACCTTGTTTTGATTGCAGGAATCCAGCAATCAAACGAAGCGTGGTCGTTTTCCCGCAACCACTTGGACCAAGAAGGGAAACGAGTTCCCCTTCTCCGATAGACAAATTGAAGTCTTGTAGAATAGCTTGTTTCTGATAAGCAACCGTGACATCCTGCAGCGTAAACAAAGACATGATAAAGCCTCCTAATTACCGTTTCGTGAAATAAGATAAGCCAAGCAACCGTTCGACAAAGAACATGAATAAAGCTGTGATGATCATCAATACAACGGATAAAGCAGCGATTGTCGGATCGAAGTAATTCTGCACATACGTGAGCATTTCAATTGGCAGTGTGCTTACGCCAGGTCCAGTCATGAAGACTGAAATGTCCACATTATTGAATGATTCCAGGAATGCTATCAGAACTCCGGCAATGATACCGGATTTGATATTCGGCAGAACTACTTTGAAGAAAGTACCGATTCTGCTTGCCCCTAAACTGACTGCCGCCTCTTCGATGGAAAAATCAAAGTTAGCCAGGCTTGAAGAGACGACACGGATAATGAAGGGCAGCATAATGACAGTATGCCCGATAAACAGACCTGCATAGATCGGAAGCTGATAGTATGTTATGAAAAAGCGCAGGAACGTAAAACCTAGCACGATACCCGGAATGATGATCGGGGATACGAATATACCTTCCAAAAACGCCTTCCCTTTAAAATCGAATCGATTCAAGGCATAAGCTGCTGGTATGCCGATCAACAGCGCAAGCAGGTTGCCCGCCAAGGAGAGATAGATGGAAACCTTGAACGTTTCCAGAAAGCCGCTCACCTCGAATATATTTTTATACCAATCGAGCGAGAAGGATTCTGGCGGAAACCGAAGTACCGTCCCTTGTTCAAAAGAAGTGACAGAAATAATCACCAATGGCCCAAGCAAGAAAACGAATACTAGAAACGTGAATATACCAAGTCCTATATTTTTTTCCCGCATCGTCTACCTCCTCGGATTCAATCTATTTGCCAGTAAATTCATGCATGTGATGACAATGAGCGTCACAACAATCATGATGGCAGCTAGAATACTGGCCATATGCCAGTCGTTTAATGTATTAGCATTTTGATAGAGCAGCGTCGAAAGGACACGCTGCTGACCTCCTAGCAAAGCAGGTGTCGTATACGCGGTAAAACTGCCGACGAAAACCAGAATAGCACCAATTACTAAACCAGGTACGCAAAGCGGCAGGACTACCTTCGTAAACACTCCAAATCGGCTAGCACCAAGGCTCGCTGCTGCCGTCAGCAAATCTGACTCAATACTTTCCATAACACCAACCAATGTAATGATGGTCAATGGCAGGAAGAGGTGGACAAGCCCGATGATGACAGCAGTTGGCGTATACAGAATTTCCAAAGGTTCCTGTATAATGCCAATTCCCATCAATGCTTCATTGACCAGCCCATTGCGGCCAATGATGACCATCCAGCTGAAGGAACGCACAACAGGACTTGTCAGCAGCGGGAATATAGTCAAAATCAACAGGACTGCCTTCATTTTCGCAGACAATCTTGCAATAAAATACGCAGCCGGGAAACCAATCACCATACAAATGATAGTAGTCAAAAGGCTTACCCGCAGGGTTGTCCATAGAATCTCCAAAAAGTATGAATCCCGGAAAAGACTGGCGTAATTGCTTGTATCAGCTGCTGCTTGATTTGGAAAGAAGGTCGAAATGATTGTCATGCCGATTGGGACGAGCATGAAAATTGTTAGAAATAGAACCCCCGGCAAGATCAGGAGATACTTATAATAATTTCGCATAATGATTAACTCCCGTTCTTTTGTCTAAGCGTTCAACAGCTTGAGAAAGAGGTCGAAGAAACGAGCTTCATCGAGCTCTAGACAAACATGCATATTCGCTGGATGTCCTAGCCGGTTCTGGAAATCGCAGACAGTCTGACCGTCACAGTAGGTACTGTTTGTTTCCATCGCAACGTGCAGCCATTCTGTTTTTACCAGCTCGGAATCGATCGCAATGGCAACGGCTAGCGGGTCATGCATTGCACAAGCCCATACGCCATTCCGCTCAAAATAGCTATTGCGGTATGTCGCAGTGCTTGTCCGAACATAATCCTGTAATACTGGATTATGTATTAAATCAATATGTTCATCCTTCAGCAAAGCACTTCTCGTAACGTCCAGTCCGACTTGTGTTAAGGACTGGAACCCTGCGTCGAAAACAATGGATGCAGCTTCTGGGTCAGCGAACATGTTATACTCCGCCACCGGCGTCACATTGCCAACCCCTTTCACGACACCACCCATAAAGATGACCTCTCTCACTGCCGATACAATTTCAGGATACTGCTGTACGGCCTCAGCCAGATTAGTCAGTGGACCTGTCATGATCAATGTGATGTCGCCTGGTGCGGCCATGACTTGGTTTTGTATAAAATCAGCTGCAGATTGTTCTTGTATCTCACGGTGCGTAGCAACACCTTTCAGTGCGCCTCCAATACCGTCTTCTCCATGCACACGATGCTCGAAATGAGGTTTCCGGGTCAGCGGTTTGGCAGCTCCCGAGAATATAGGAGTCTTATCATCTTCAAGCAGATCGAGTATCTTGGCTGTGTTGGTCGTAGCTGTTTCCAAAGAGACATTGCCGCTGACAGTCGTGATACCAACGACATCCAGCGCCTCGCTTTTCACAGCAAGCATGATTCCAATTGCATCATCAATACCAGTATCTACATCCAATATGACTTTCTTCATCATGCTCCCCCTCACTTGGTCACTTCTTTATTCCAGCGATCGATCCATCCCTTAGAGTTCTCGACTAGGAAGTCTGCTGGCAGGACATGTAGTTCCTCGATGACATCTTCACCGTACGTAACACCTTCCTGCTCTTCATCGGAAAGTACCACTTCTGTATTAACCGGAGAATCCACCTTCGCTTTTGCTGTCTTTTCTTGTACTTCTGTACTCAGCTGATAATTGATGAATTCCTCAGCCAATTCTTTTTGATCGCTGTCTTTCACTACGTTAACTGTATTCATGACAGCATATCCGCCTTCTTCAGGTGTAACAAATTCAGCTTCGGGAACTGCTTCCTTCAAAGAACTGAAATACATTTCCATAATCGGTCCGCCTGCGATTTCGCCTTGTCCAAACATATTGACGAACTCGGATGTTTGATTATATTCATTTACGATATTAGGCTTCAACGCTTCGAGCTGTTTGAATGCTGCATCTTCATTGAATGAATCATTGCCGCTTACTTTGGAAGCTGCATCAAGGAACATCGGTCCTGTTGTAGTCGTAATTCCAGGAATCGCTACATTACCTTCCCACTCTGCACTCCACAGATCCTTCCATGATGCAACGGATCCTTTCACCATTTCAGGATTATAGGCAATCCCGAACTGGCCGATTGTGTATGCTGGTCCATATCCTTCACCGTTAGGAGTCTTGGCTGCATCATAGATCTTATCCAGGTTTGTCAGCTTGGAAGAATCCAGCTCCTCGAACAAGCCATCATCCACCCCTTGCTGCGCGTAATAGTCAGATAGATAGACTAAATCAACGTCTGAGTTGCCTTGTCGTATTTTGTTCAATCGTTCTGCGTTATTTCCTGTTTCTACTACAATGTCGACATTGTGTTCCTCTTCAAATGGCGCATACACATCTTCATTGAAGAAATCTTCCGAGAAACCCCAAGTAGAGATGACAAGCTTTTCTTTCCCAGCACCAGCACTGTCACTGCCACAAGCAGATAAAGTAAGTGCAGAAGCGATTGCAGCTGAACCCAAAAGCATTTTAATACGACCATTCATGTGAAAAACCCCCATATAGTTAGTGATTTATAAAAGCAAAAAAAGAAGACAATCTTAATAGAATGCGAGCATTCTACTAGATCATCTTCTCTTCGATAAACAAAGGTCAGACCAATCAAGCTTTTCTATGGCATAAACCGTACACCAGATGAATCCGGTGTTGGCTTAACTGCCTAAGACAATATTGGTAAAAGCACGTTGAGAGGCTGCGTCGTAATCTCGTAGTATAGACTCAATGTGCCATTCCGTTTCGGTATTAAGTTTTTCTGCCAAGCGTTTTTTGTACAGCATGGATAACCGGAAGTCGACCTCCTGCTTCAAGCTGGGAGCCTCGCCTTCCAAAGCTGCAGATCGCGGTGAACGCCGATGCTTGGCTTGGATGGTGATGATGTTCTGATCGATGGAAACCTTCAATAATGTCGTTCCGACACCGAACAATTCCTTCGACACATCATTGTACATATGTGACAGCTTCTTCTTGATTTCATTGCTATTCTCTAGCATGCCAACAACCACCTGTCATGTATGCGGTAAGGTCATTATACATACTTTAACAAACCAATTCAATATATTGTTCGGATTTAAATGATTTTTTCTTATTTTTACTCCGTTATTGTTCACCAAAAAGGGAGACAGGCTTTACCATGTCTCTCTTACCATTATCATATCGCGGTTTGCCCGCTCTGCTTTTATTAGTTGCTTTGCCCTATACAATCGAGTCTTCACTGTTGATTTGGTTAAAGATAGGTTAGCAGCAATTTCACTTTCTTTCATATCATTCACATAACGCAACGCGAATACTTCTTGGAGCTTCGGTTTCAGCTTTCGAATATCCTGCTCGAGTTCACGTTTCGTCTCCCGCAGTTCGACCTCTTCCATGACGATATGCTCGAGATAATGCTGCTCAAGCTCCCAGCTGGCCAATTCTATACTAATGAACTTGCTTTTACCTTCTTTGCGAAGCATATCAATGGCTGTACGTGAAGCAATTGTTGCAAGCCATGCACCTGCCTTCGACACATCCTCCAGCTTGTCCAGATTACGATAAGCTTTGATGAACGTCTCTTGCGCCGCATCCTCTGCCAGCTGCGGATCACGCAGCACCTTCTGCGCTGCATGATATACCCGCTGATGGTAGAGCGAATAGATATGCTGAAACACCGACTCCGTCACATATACATACTCGCTAGCCACGCTTTATTCCTCCAGTTGGTTTTTGATTGATTCGGGGAGGTCATCGTATTCGATAGAGAGCTCATCTTGCATACTCTGTCCCCTGTTAAGGTTGAAAGTTACAAAAGCGGAATCCTCTTCTTCGCTATAGTAAGTAATGTGATCGAGTATTTGCTTGATTACATCTTCATCTTCTATAGTTACCGTATTATTCCGTTCGGAATCCTCCAAATCAATACTTGATATATCCTCGGAATATACTTTTAGATCATCATAAAGCCCCGCATCCTGTAATACTTTAATCGTATTTTTATCACTGTCATCAAAATTTGCATAATAGTAATCTTGATCTTTATTAGTCATTAGATCCACTGAATAAGTTAGTGCTTCCTCTGAATACGCCTGTGGATCTTTAAGCTCTATATCTTTCTTGATAGCCTCAATAAGCGCATGTATCAATTCTGGATCGGAAATCCTGGTGCTGCTTTGCTTAATGTTATTTGATTGTACATCCACAGCATAAATTTCATCGGACTCAATATTAAAGACTGCGTTATTTGCATACTTATACGCCTTTGATCCTTCAATCTTATGCTGCAGACTTTTCAGTTCAGGATTGTCATCAAGAGAATACGTATATGATCTAGCTATCTTCTTTCCGTTTTTCAGCTCATAAACGACGAACGTGGAACGCAAATTTCCTTCATACCAATCATCTACCCTCGGAGTATCTATTGCTTGCTCATGTAAATCCCGAACCAACTCTATATCTTGCTTATCAGTGAAATATAGCGGTTTAATACCCGGTTGCAAATATTCCCGATCCTCTGTGTAAGTATAGGTATCTCCAAAATAAACTCTTTCAATGTTGTCAGCGGAAGGAATCTTATTTTCATAATTCTCTTTAACTAGATTCACAGCAATAAGAACAACTGCTAAGGAAATTGCGAATATCAGATAAGATTTGTAGTTACTATAAACTCTCCATGTTTTATTCAATATCGCTTCAGCTATAATAAACCCGATTAGCGATCCTGCAACATAGCCAAATATAACCCAAGCAAATGACGAAGACGCAATATGGAAATAATAACCGCCTGCCATCATAAAGCTGAAAGTCACGCCGTATTGGAAGACAGGTCGCAAGAAAGGAAATACAATTGCTTGTGAAGTAGCTTCCATTTGCCGGTGAGCGTATAACCAGAAAGCAGCCAGATATAATAGCAAACCCGCGGCTGCATATGCCGACATCACAATCCAGGAAAAATCAGAACCAGGAGCAAAGTTAACAAAGAAATACGAGATTGGTGAGAATTTAAAAATCGCCATATCTGCATAATAATCCATCGGGTAACCTACGAATAAAATGCTCATATTCGCAATTAGCAGGAGAGCAAGACCCGCTGGAAGCAAGACTAAGATATAAGTTAGTACAAAGTGCATGGAAAACATTCCTGTTATCATGCCTGTGAAAACCGTGGCCAATAACATAAAAGTATTAAGAAATAGCATTATGCCCAGCCAAGATAACACATGCATCCCATTAAAATAATCCCCTATGCCAGTGAAAGCCTGTAAACCAATCAGAATCAGCGCATTCAATACAATAGGAATGAATAATAATATCAGTCCTACAACTAGATGGTGATGATACAATGACGTCCTCTTAATAGGCATACTGTGGATGAAATCGGATACTTGTTTCTTATGCAAGTAACGCAATAATAATATCCCCAGAAGCACTGGCACTGTAATGGACAGAAGCCACTGGACATCCGGAATATATAGGAAAAGATCGCCCTTTTCCATATATTCTCTATTTGGCAGATCAGAATACTGGATGATAATTTGTATCGGCAGAATTAATAGTAGAGCTAAAAAATATAATACACTTAACCAACCAACCTGTCGGACATCATGCAAAATGATTTGCTTCTTAATCAAGGATGTTTTCGATGGCATAGCCAGCACCTCCCATTTCATAGATAAAGATTTCTTCCAAGGATAGCGGCAGCATATCCAGTACGACTGGGTTTTGTGCTGCAAGTATTCCTTCTAACTCCTGATGGTCTGCTTTGACGATCAGCAGATGGATGCTCCCGCGTTTTTCCTGGTGAAGGATATTTAATTTTTCTAAGAAACTCATATCCTGCCCTTTGCGCAAAGCGAACTGAACCTTTTGCACCTCTGTCTTCATATCATCCAGATTCCGCTCCAGAATCATTTTTCCTTTATGTACGATTCCAACGTCATCACAGAGGTTCTCCATTTCCCGCAGATTGT
The DNA here is from genome assembly GCF_044383785.1 of Terribacillus sp. JSM ZJ617. Lineage (NCBI taxonomy): Bacteria > Bacillati > Bacillota > Bacilli > Caryophanales > Bacillaceae > Terribacillus > Terribacillus sp. JSM ZJ617. The sequence goes on from NZ_JBISEQ010000004.1 coordinate 184,401, forward strand.
GGGAAGAAATAAGGACGGTCATCTCTCTCTCCGCTACGTCATTGATGAGTAAGCCTTTAATTCGCTGCCGCACAACTGCGTCTAATCCATCCAGCGGTTCGTCCATGATTAGAAAATCCGGCTTTGCTGCCAATGCCAGACAAAATGCCACTTGTCGCTGCATCCCTTTCGAAAAGGTAGAGACTTTCTTGTTCTCCAGTTTGAATTGGCTGATCAGCTGGTCATATCGCTGCTGATCCCAATTTGCATACATATCCGCATAAAATTGCCCCATCTGCTTCACTGTATACTGCGGGAGAAAATAAAGGATATCTGGCATGAAGATGATGCGCTGTTTCATTGCCACATTTTCAAATACCGTTTTGCCGTCTACCAGGACAGACCCTTTGTCTTGCTTCAGTATACCGGCAAGAATACGCATTATAGTTGTCTTTCCTGCGCCGTTCGAGCCAAGTAGACCGTAAATCGTCCCTTTTTTAACCTGAAAACCAACTTGGTCCAACACTTGTTTCCGGTCAAATTTTTTACTTAATTCTACTGCTTTGATCATTTTTCGCTTCCTCCCCCATTAAGCAGTTGCTGCTCCACCACATTTCGAATTTCATCTGCTGTCATACCGATATACAGTGCCTCGGTAAGCAGTTTTTTCAATTCCTCCTGCATCTGCTTCACCTTTTGCGGATCGACCTGTAAACTAATCGCGTTCACGAAACTCCCCCGTCCCTTTACGGAATAGATCAATTCTTGATTTTCAAGCTCCCGGTATGCTTTTTGGATTGTATTCGGATTGATCGTCAGCTGCTGGGCGAGCTCCCGTACCGAAGGAAGCTTCTCGTCCGTTTCCAGCACCTGATTGATGATCAGTTCTTTGAACTTATCAACGATTTGTTCATATATCGGCTTGCCGCTTCGCAAGTCAAGTTCAAACATGTATTCACCTCATTCGAGATTCTGTATTAACTGTATTAGTTATAGTAGTACACTTGATACACAAAAGTATACACCAGCACTTTCCATTTGAAAAGAACTTTTTTCCAAAAAATAAAAAAAGCCAAATCATAAGATTTAGCTTTTCCAATAAATCAATAGAAATCAGATGTATGATATTCCCGTTTCACTGCCACGTATTTTAAATTCTTGCTAAACATAAAAACCCGTCCTAATCATAATTAGAACGGGTTAAAGCGCAAATTAACCAATACCGATGATATTGAAACCAGCATCCACGTAAACAATCTCACCAGTTACACCGCGGGAAAGAGCTCCGAGCAAACCAACAGTCATATCGCCAACTTCCTCAGCAGAAACATTACGGCGAAGCGGTGCAGTATGTTCCACTTTTGAAAGGATGTCATTGAAAGAAGGTACGCCTTTTGCAGCCAATGTACGGATTGGACCTGCAGAGATAGCGTTAATACGGATGTTATCCGGACCAAGATCATTCGCCAAGTAGCGTACACTTGCTTCCAGAGCTGCTTTTGCAACACCCATGACGTTGTAGCCCTGGAGCACACGATCAGCACCAAGGTAGCTCATTGTCACGATGGAGCCGCCTTCTGTCATTAACGGACGGACTGCTTTTGCAACAGCTACTAATGAATAGGCGCTTGTATCCTGTGCGAATGCATAGCCGTCACGAGAAGTGTCGATGAAATCACCTCTCAAATCTTCTTGATGTGCATGTGCTACGGAATGCACAAGACCATGGACAGTTGTGAACTTGTCTTTGATTTCTGCAAATGCAGACGCGATGCTGTCATCATCGTTTACGTCACACTGGATAACAGCTGCTTCCATTTCATTCTTTTCCAACAGCTTGTTCAACTTTTTAGCGGAACGCTCCTGGCGATATGTAAAAATCAGCTTCGCACCAGCGGCATATAACGATTGCGCAACGCCCCATGCGATACTGCGATCATTCGCCACACCCATGATGACGATGTGCTTATCCTGTAATTGTAGAAAATCCTTCATTTTCATTCTCCTTCTATATGAACAGCTTCGTTCACGTTTTCTACCGCCTATCATAACAGAAAACAGAAATGAAAGGAATGAGGCGGCTGTTCAGACAAGTCTTACTTCTATATAATAAAGTTTGGAAATAACAACCAAATAATCGCGAGGTGAAAAAATGGATACTACGCCTCCCAATAAAACCGGAGATCTGTTCGAACAAAGACTTCGGGAATTATTAGATCAAGGCTATATATCTAACGAAACATACTCGAACGCAATGACAGGGTATCGAACCAAACTGGCTTATGATGCTTCAAAACAGACTGAAACAAAAACACATCCAGAGATTTCCCCAGCACGTCAGACGGCTGCGGCGGCTGAACAGATGTACACTACACCAGAAACTGCTGTCTATTGGAATTCATCAGCCAACCAGAAACAGAAAAAACAAAAGACTCCTGAACAAATCCGAGAGCGCAATCTGACTATCATTCTCGTTCTCGGGATCATAATGCTTTTCTTTGGCGGGTTATATCTCGGCACTTCAAACTGGGGGAACTTCTCATCTTTAGGAAAAGTGCTATTAATCAGCCTGATTCCTTTCCTTTTCGCAGGATTGAGTTATATCAGCTATAAAGTTAGGATCCCGCAAACAGCCTTCGCATTCTTAATGCTCGCAGCGCTGTTTGTACCGATAGTCATCTTCTCAGCATCCTACTATCAGCTGTTTGGCAGCTATTTGTCCTTCGGCGGTGACGGTGCAGCATTGATAGGAACTGCTGCGGCATTAAGCTGTACAGCTTTGTACTATGCAGTGGCAGCCCGTACAGGATCCAAAGCATTCATATGGGTAACATATGTCGGCTTATCGTCCACCTTAATCTCAGCATTACTATATGTCACGACTACGTATAGTGCATTTCTATTCTGCTTGCAGCTGGCCAACTTCCTGCTGCTTTTGTTCGAGCGAACGATCCGCAATACATTTAAACTAAAGACACTGCAGCGTTATTGGCCTTATTACTTGCAAATGAAACTTGGAACAGAAGCCATCATCACAATCATTCTGATGAGCAGTGCTATCACCTATGATCTGACTTTACTGGTGATTAGCATTAACGCACTGATTTTGGCAGCCAAGAACTTCAGTAAACTTTATCATTTTGGATTTATCGCTTTTACCTTGATTGGCAGCATCTTGCTGCTTTTGGAGATTAACTCTTATTTCAATATGTTCTTTGGTCAATTCATAGGCTTAGGCTTCATTCTCGTCAGGTTGACATGGAATTTGCCTCGCTGGCTGCAAGTGGTCTATGAATCTTTTATCCATGCAATAAATGGCTTTCTTTTTATCCTTTTCACAAGTCTTCTTTATTATTTTGATTTTAATTGGGCGTACTTAATCGGGATTTTATTCTTACTGATCCAGTATACGATCTGGACCGCTTCATCACGCAAAGTCTATTACAGCTATCCTAGCGTCGGACTGTTCCTGCTTGTCGTCTACTGGCTGCTTTATATGGTAGATGCTCCAATTTGGATCCGTACAAGTGCGTTGGCGACGTTATGTTTCATCGGGCTTTCATACAGTTATATTTGGCCAAGAAAGATAACATTCTTAGAGCCATTCCAAATTACGATTAACTGGGCAGCCGCAGGGCTTGTCATCCCTATATTCCTGGTGAATCATAGCTATGGATATTATGAAGCCAATAGCTATCTGCTGCTATTAGTGGCTGCAGCAGGTTTCTTCTGTTACGAGAAAGAAAACGCAGAGGTTGTGCTCATCAGTAAGATCATTACCCCGATTAGCTTGATCGCAGCATTATTACTAGGTGGTTACCGTCTATATACTGAAAATGAATTTTATCATGAACAAATCGGTATTTCAGGACATGCAACTTTGATTGCATTGATAGCCATTGCAATTGCATTCCTATGCCGTAGATATCGATACCGGCCGTTATTTTTATCGTTTTTCCTAACAGGTCAAATCCTGCAGAGTTGCGCTGTTCTGATTGCCATCTTTTCGTGGAATTTACCTGCAGTCACAGTTACGATTGTTTCACTTATCAATGTCGGTATTCAATCAATGGCTCTTCAAGTCTTTCGGAAGCATCCATTATGGCTTGCAGTGCTCAGCTCCATTATTGTGACATATGTATCACTGCAAGATCTATTCGAAATTCGGGACTCGAATATATTAACAGCTTATGGCTTGTTATGCGGAATGCTGTTCTTTGCAGCTAGCCTATACATGAAGAAGAAAGCTCCGATTGGTTCGGTCTACTTCTTCTGGTGCAGTCATGCTTTGATTATTTTCGGCACGCTATGGGTTTTGCTTGCACAGTTGTTGGATTTTGTTCCGCCTGTCTGGCTTCTTATTCCGCTCGTTCCATTCGTGTTGTCTGCACACATTGTTACGAGAATGATAGAAAAGTATATATTTGCGAATGCCAGTATTTTAATTGTCTTCCTTATCTCGATCACCCATATGGATCAGTACACGAATCTGAGTCATCAATTTACACTGGCTGCAGCATTGACAACAGGCTGCATTGCCTTGGCATATGCTCTGCTGCCTAGCTGGCGTTCCTTATTGCGGATTAGCCTGCTGACTGGCTATAACGTTATTCTGCTGTTCGCATTAGCAGAGCTTACTGGCCTATTCTCCTGGCAAATCATCCTGCTGGCTATCTTTGTCGGGGTAATTGCAATCTATCAACAGCATCAATGGCAGCTAAGCATCGTTTCTGCCTGCACGTTGCTGTTACTTCTCGCCATTTCGCTTCTCTATGGAAGCATCGGCCAGGAAATCCGTTTAGCTTACTTACTGCTTGCCGGCGCAACAGGATTAGCACTTACCAGCTTCAGCAATTACCAATCTTTCGTTGCCGAAGCGGGCAAGAGTTCTGTTTCGAATAGAGTGGATATATATCGGATCGGTGCTATCGTTTATACTATCGTCGGCAGTCTGGCAGGTGTTGCAGCCTATGAATCAGGCCTTGCTGATACGCTATTTGGTTTATCAGTACCGGTACTTTTATATGCGATCAGTATATACACAGCACCAGCAGCTGAAAGACGTTATGTACGGCTTGCTGCCATCGTATCTTGTTTGTACCCTTATATACTCGTCCTGCAAGTCGCAGACATCAGTCCATATTTAACAACAGAGCTATATGTCGTACCGATTGCATTACTAGTTCTTATCATCTTGCGACTGTTTTTCTATGATCCCGATGTAACACCGCATATCGAGTTAGTTTTGCTAACAATTGGGTTCGGCATCCTCGTGCTTGATGGGCTGTCTTCAATGACAATTTATGATGCCTTATCTCTTGGCAGCCTTTCTTTACTGGCCGCTGTCATTGGTTTCTTACGGAAATATCGTGCGTATTTCCTGACGGGGACGATCACTGTTGTGTTTAACTTATTCTTCAACACCCGTACCCTTTGGGGAAGCGCACCATGGTGGTTATATCTGATTGGAGCTGGCATTCTGCTGATTGGCTCTGCCAGCTTTATCGAATATCAGAAGCAAAAGCATGACAGAACCACCGAATCACTGCTGCAAGCAAGCAAATCCAGGTGGATAAAATGGTTTAAGCAATATAAATGAAAAAGGCAGCTGTCTTCTGCAGACAGCTGCCTTTCTTTATCTTAAAAATCGAACTCGTCCGGATGCGGGCCACTGCGGGTACCATCATCCAATTGATCTAAGCGCTCCATATCTTCTGGTTGAATTTCAAAATCGAAAACTTCCTTGTTTTCGATGATACGTTTGTCTGTCATTGATTTTGGTATCGTGATGACACCATGCTGAATATCCCAGCGAAGTACAATCTGGGCCGGGGATTTCCCGTATTTGCTAGATAGCTCCTGCAGCAATGGCTGCTCCAGCAGTTCTCCGTTCATAAGAGGTGACCATGCTTCCAAATGGATTCCATTTCCCTTCGCGTATGCACGCAGTTTTGCTTGGATCAAGCGCGGGTGGAATTCAATTTGATTGATTGCCGGCACCACAGAAGCGGTTTTTAGTAATTCTTCCAAATGATGAACTTGGAAGTTGCTCACACCAATCGCTTTCACTTTCTCCTCTTCGTATAGTTCTTCCAGTGCTTGATATGGCTCTAAAAACTTATCTTTCCCTGGCCAGTGGATTAAATAAAGATCAAGATAATCAAGCTGCATTTTTTCCAAACTCTCTCCATAAGCTGCTTTTGTTTGTTCCAACGTCAGACCTGCATTCCATACTTTAGAGGTGACAAACAAATCTTCTCTTTTCACTAACCCTGCTTGGATGGCCCGGTTAATTCCTTGACCGACACTTGCCTCATTTCCATAAATAGCAGCAGTGTCGATACTGCGATATCCTTGCTCGATAGCAAAATAGACTTTTTCAGCTAGTTCCTCTCCATCCTCTACACGGAAGACACCGTAACCTAGCATCGGCATAGAATTGCCGTTATTGAGCTTTACTGATTTCATGGGATATTACTCCTTTGTTTTCTAGTTTTCTCGAAATAGCTGTTAAACCAACTGCTGCTGCAACCATAATAGCTGCTACCCAGCTTGTATGAAGCAGACCGAGCTGCTCTGTAATAACTCCGCCCAAATAGGACCCGAGCGCAATTCCAGCATTGAAAGCTGCAATATTCCAAGCAGAAGCTACATCAACCGCCTGCGGCACAAGCCGTTCGGCAAGCACAACGATATACGACTGTAAACCGGGAACGTTCATAAAGGCGAACAATCCCATAAGCAGTATGAACAGCAAACCAAGTCCTTTGACAGGTAATGTAAGGTATAAGGCAGCTAGTATAATTGCCTGTATGGCAAACATATAAAATAAAGCATGAACCGGCTTTTTATTAGCCAGCTTACCACCAGTAATATTGCCGATTGCTACTGCAATACCATACACGAGCAAAAGCCACGTCACTGTCCCCGGCTGAAATCCGCTTATCTGCTGCAAAAGTGGTGATAAATACGTAAAGACGACGAATGTGCCGCCATAGCCAAGTGCCGTAATAAGAAGAACCAGAACGATTGGGACTGACCGCAAGAGACTAGTTTGATCTTTAAGTCTTACTTTTACGCCTTTAGGCAGCGTATTTGGCAGCAATGCCAGATTAGCCAAACCAGCAAGAAGTCCAATAACGACAATAAATAGAAAAGCAATTCGCCAATCTAGCTGCTGACCGATGAATGTCCCGAACGGCACACCGGTAATCGTGGCAACCGTAAGCCCGGTGAACATGATACTGATTGCTCCTGCCCGCTTATTTGGCGGAACCAAACTCGCAGCGATTGTAGAGCCGATCGACATGAATACGCCATGCGCAAGCGCCGAGATGAAACGAGCTACCAGCAGAATAGACATATTAGGAGCAGCAGCGGCTATACTATTACCTATCAAAAAGACAAGCATAACCAAAAGAAGCTGCTTCTTTTTCGGTATACGGGAAAGCATCGGTGTCAGGATCGGAGCACCGACAACAACTCCGATGGCATATAGGGACACTGTAAGTCCAGCCGCCTGCACTGATGAGTGAAAGTCATCCGCAATCAGCGGCAACAGACCCACACTGATGAATTCTGTTGTGCCGATCGCAAAAGCCGTAATAGCCAAAGCGATCAAGGCAAAAGATTGTTTTCCTTTCATATTACATTTCCTTTCCATTTCTTATATCTCCCGCATCAGCCGGAGTAATGTTATTATGTCGTATAGGATTCACATTGAACAGTACGTACTTTTTTGTGCTATAGGCACCTTTTAGTACCTATAAGGAGAGAAGAAAATGCAAAAGAAATATAATATTAGTGTAGAAGCAACACTTGAGGTAATAGGCGGGAAGTGGAAAACGGTCATTCTCTGCCATCTGACACACGGAAAGAAACGGACAAGCGAATTGAAGCGGCTTATGCCGAATATCTCCCAGAAAATGCTCACGCAGCAGCTTCGCGAGTTGGAGGCAGACGGGATCATTAACAGGATTCAATACCATGAGCTTCCGCCGCGTGTCGAATACGAACTGAGCGAGTATGGCTGGAGTTTGCAAGGGATACTGGATTCCTTGTGCAGCTGGGGTGAATCTCATATCGTCAAGGTATACGGAAATAAAGAGGACTATCTGGAAAAGACATATTTAAACGAATGAAAACAGCTATAGCATTATCGCTATAGCTGTCTTTTCTAAAACATTTCGATTTTAACTCTGTTTTTCTGGTTCGCTTTTACTTTTTTTCCCGCTTGGAAGACAACTTTCTCAGCAGGTACCAGATTCGTAAACACAACCGGGGTCAGCAAAGACGGGACCTGTGGTTCTATATTTGCAAGGTCAACTTCCACTAGTTTCTGACCCGCTACGACTCTGTCTCCCTCTTTCACAAAAACCTCGAATCCTTCTCCCTTCAAATTCACCGTTTCCAATCCAATATGAATCAGCACCTCACGACCATTGTCTGTCTCTAAACCAATGGCGTGCTTTGTAGGAAAAATGTTGATGACTTTCCCGTTAATCGGAGAAACAACAGTTCCATTGACAGGTTCGATCGCAAAGCCATCTCCCATTAGTTTTTCAGAGAAGACTAGATCCGGTACATCCTCCAAATAACGCAGTGTTCCAGACATCGGTATGACGAATGGGTCATTTTTAAGCAGGTTTGACTGGATATCCTCGACCTGTAAAACGTCTTCCGCTGCAGGTGCAGCTTCATTTTGCGAACTTGATGTCTTGCCCATTATGATATCCTGTATCTGTTCTTTCAGCCCTTCCGATTTCGGCCCAAATATGGCTTGCATGTTGTTCCCGACTTCCAGCACACCAGCTGCCCCTAATTTCTTCAGTTCAGTTTTATCAACTTTGTTCTTATCATTCACTGTGACTCGAAGACGTGTTAAACATGCGTCCAAGTATTTGATATTTTCTTTATTACCCATCGCTTCAAGCACATGATACGCCAATCTTCCAGCCCGAGCGTTTCTTGCATTTGTTTCTTCTTTCACTTCTCTTTCACGACCTGGCGTCATGAGATTGAATTTACGAATTGCGAATCGGAATACGAAATAATAGATTACCGCAAAAGCTAATCCTACAGGAATAACCAGCCACCAATCCGTCCGGTTTGGCAGGATTCCGTACAAGAAGAAATCAATGAATCCACCGGAGAATGTCATTCCGACTTTAATATCCAGCATGTACATCGTCATATAGGAAAGTCCAGCAAATACACAGTGTACAGCGTATAATAATGGCGCAACGAACAAGAAAGAGAAATCAAGCGGTTCTGTGATTCCTGTCAAGAAGGAAGTCAGTGCCGCTGAACCCATCAACCCAGCAACAACTTTCTTTCTTTCAGGGCTTGCTTCGTGATAAATAGCCAAGGCTGCCGCCGGCAAACCGAACATCATGAACGGATATCTGCCAGTCATGAATGTACCTGCTGTCAGCTCCGCCCCGTCTCTGATTTGCGCCATGAAAATACGCTGATCACCGCGGATCAGTTCTCCCGCCGCATTCGTGTAGCTGAAGAATTCATACCAGAATGGTGAATAAAAAATGTGATGCAGACCGAATGGAATCAATGCCCGCTCAATGACACCGAAAATGAAAGCCGTCAGCGTCATATTGGAAGATAACAAGCCGCTCGAGAAGCTATTCAATGCATGTTGAATTGGCGGCCAGACAACAAGCATCAACAGACCAAGTGCCAATGCACAAAGAGATGTCACAATGGGAACAAAACGCTTTCCGGCGAAAAATCCCAGATACTGCGGCAATTCAATTTTATAAAATTTATTGAACATAATGGCTGCCAGCACACCGACAATGATCCCGCCGAATACTCCTGTGGCGAGTGTCGGGATTCCGAGCATCGTCGTATAGGCCGGATTATTCCCTGCAAAGAATCCTGCTTGTTCTACAGCATCTTCCGGAATGCTGCCATTAGCGATGAGCACCGCACCCATCGTCGCGTTCATGATCAGATAACCGATGATGGCTGCAATACCTGCCACACCATCTCCATTCGCTAGTCCAATGGCAACACCTACCGCAAATAGTAACGGCAAGTTATCAAATACGATATAGCCGGCACTTTGCATGACAGAAGCAATGAGCTGCACCCAGGCACTGTTCAAAAAGCCGATATTCCCCATCAGATCCGGGTTCTGTAATGCATCCCCCAATGCCAGCAAAATACCGGCAGCAGGTAGTATTGCGACAGGCAGCATAAGCGCCCGGCCGATTTTCTGCAGGACACCAAAAGCATTTTTCATCTACTATACACTCCAATTCCGTTACATCCTGATAACGTTTACACAAAATATCAATAAAAAAGACATGAGCGATAAAGAAAATCACACAAAAAGAAATGAATTCTTCTTGCGCATCCTTTTATCCTCATGCCTGATCAGTTCAGTTACACGCATAAATGCCATGCACATTATAATTTATTGGTCAAACGGTACAGATGCAAAGTGAGATAGACTGCCTCTGCTTCTTGTACAGGACGTTTTAACGTTTGCTGTAATATTTTGACTAGCTTCCAAGCAGTATTATAGCACAGCGGATATTCAGTTTTCAATAGGTTCATGATCTTATCAGGTTCGCGAACTTCCTCACCCCGTTTTATCCGGTCGATTGCAAAACGGAAATGACGGACAAGCCTTATATAATTAATACTTTCCCGATCGACTGTAATAGCTAAACTTGTCTCGATCACCTGGAACATCCGCGCAATCAGCCTTGTATACTGACTTAGTTCTCCTACGGGCTGATTGATACAAGCACTGTGAATATGCAGCGTAATAAAACCGATTTCACCTTCCGGCAGCTGGATGCCGAGCCGTTCATTCAAAAGTGATACAGCCTCACTAGCTACGCTATATTCCTTCGGATAGATGAATTTCGTTTCCACTGCAAAAGGATTTTTGATATCCAAGCCTTGCTCCAGTCGTTTCATCGCAAAGGCTAAGTGATCGGTCAGCCCGATGTGAATATGCTCATTTAATTGCTGCCCCATCCGCTCTGCGATTAGATAAATGACATCATTCATAACTGCAACCAGTTCTTCATCGATATGATCCAGCATCTGCTTGTAGCTGTTCTGCTCCTTTTCACCTTGAAGCACAAACAGCTTTTCAAATTCGCCTTCCTCCAGCTTACTGCCTGATTTCTTACCAAAACCGACGCCCTTACCGATCAGGACGACTTCTTTTGAATCCTCATTTTCGGCTATCAGTACATTATTATTGAGTATTTTTTGGACAGAAAAGGATTTCCCCATAGACTATCTCCTTTTTTATTCATAACGCCATTGTAATAGATAATTAGTCCTTTGTATAACATTTTTGAATCCGCTTTCTTTCCTATATAGAAAAAGTGTATAGCTATTTTCTGCTATACACTTCTTTATACGGGCTCTGGTATCGAAGTATGCAATAATAAATCCGCGAAATTACGCGTTAGCGGTAAGGCATCATCCAAGCTTCGGGAAGTACCATAAGCATAAAGGAACGGGCTATGCTTTTTTTTCCTGATTGCAACACGGCAGCTGGCTTCTTTGTATTTCTCCCGCACATCCATGCACGCAAGCAGCTGGTCGAATGTCAGGATTGCGATTTCTCCGCCGAGAAGGTCTTTCTTACTGCAAATAAGCACAAACAGCTGGTGCCGTTCTTCTTCAGACCATTGCAGCAGACGTTCCCGTTCCTCATCCGAGAAGCGGAAATTCCACGTATTAGTCGAACTTGTCGCGTACTTCGAGTACACTTTCATCCGATTCGAACCTGTTTCCAGCTGGTATACACGCCTTTCCTTACTTTCCTCGATCAGCGCAGGTACAATCTGCATGGATACTAGCTTGGAAAGGAAGGCACCATAATAATAATCATATTTGTTCAACATACCATCGTTGCTCCTGTCTTTGTTGTTTCAACAGTATAGCATGGCCATAGATTTTTTGCAGATGGCTGTTACAAAAAATAACTCGCTTACGAATGAGCATTTTGTTTGCTACCTTTTTCACAACTCTCTAGAATATAGTCCATACAAAGGAGGAATGATTCCAATGAATGAAAAATACGCTTCCCTTTTCGAGAGTTTAACTTTACCGAATGGCGTTACGTTGAAAAACCGCTTCGTACTCGCTCCGATGACACATTACTCTTCCAATCCTGATGGTACGATTTCTGATCAGGAACTTCCATATATCGCACAGCGTTCCAAGGATATCGGCTTGGTCATCACTGCTGCAACCAATGTTTCTGATAGCGGGAAGGCATTCCCTGGACAGCCTTCCGTGGCTCATGATACAGACATCCCTGGCTTGAAAAAACAGGCTGACACAATCAAGGCTGAAGGAGCAAAAGCAATCCTCCAGATACACCACGGCGGGCGTGAAGCAGTTGCTGATCTTGTGCCTAATGGAGATATTGTTGCTCCAAGCGCTGTTGAAAAAGAAGGAGCGGCTACTCCGCGCGCATTGGAAACAGCAGAGGTTCAGCAAATCGTAGACGATTTTGGTGAAGCTGCCCGCCGCGCTATCGAAGCAGGCTTCGATGGTGTAGAAATCCATGGTGCAAACGGCTATATCATTCAGCAGTTTTATTCTCCATTCTCCAATCGTCGTGTTGATGAATGGGGCGAGCGTTTGCGCTTCCCATTAGCTGTCATCGATAAAGTGAAGGAAACTGTAGAAAAACACGGTTCCAAAGACTTTATCATAGGATATCGTTTCTCCCCAGAAGAACCGGAAACACCTGGATTGACAATGAAAGAAACATTCGAGTTAATTGATGCACTTGTAGAAAAACCTTTGGATTACCTGCATGTATCCCTGATGGACTTCCACTCCACAGCTCGACGCGGTGCTGATACAAATGCGAAACGTATTGATTTGATCAAAGAACGAATCAATGACAGAATACCATTGGTCGGTGTTGGATCCTTGTACTCCGCTGAAGACGTAGCTACAGCGAAAGCAACTGGTGTCCCATTGATTGCATTGGGTCGTGAATTGCTAATTGATCCGGAATTCGCAACGAAGCTTAAAGAAGGACGTGAAGACGAAATCATCCGTTTGATCGACCCCGCCCGCGAAGATCATCATGGCATTCCAGAACCGCTTTGGAATATCATCCTGCAAACAAAAGGCTGGGTTCCGACAAAAGCAGAGTAATAGCGAAGCGCATCCTATTATGCTTTAATGGAATAAAAGCGTTCGAAGGAGAGAACCCACATGGCAAAAATATCAGCATTAGTACTTAAACCAGAAAGAGACTTTGCTGCAAAGTCCGTACCATCAGACCCACAAGGCATTCAGAAGTTTGTCGGCGGTTCACCTATCATGACACGATTGGTTGACGGTATTGTTGTCGTCAGCAATGAAAGTGCTACGGAAAATGATCCGTTGAACTTTACTATTTTCCAGCGTCACAATGACCATGTTCATGAACTCGGCAAATTATATGGCGATGCTGTATTCGCAGCAGAATCTGATAAAGGATTGACTAGCCTCGACAAGGACCAAAAACAAGTTGTTAAAGACTGGTTCCAGTTTGGCCGTGACAGACTTCTATTGAACGAATAAACGAAAAGACCCTCTCATACGAGAGGGTCTTTTTTATGCGCGCTGCTTTTCAACAAAACGCTTGATCCGTTTCATCGCTTCTGTCAGCTGCTTCATCGAAGTCGCATAAGAACAGCGAATATAGCCTTCTCCGCTTTCCCCGAATACACTTCCAGGTACGACGGCAACCTTTTCTTCAATCAGCAATGCTTCTGCAAAGGCTTCGGAACTCAATCCGGTTTCTTTGATGGATGGGAAGATATAGAAAGCTCCGCCTGGTCTGTTTGTCATCAAGCCCATTTCTTCGAAAGCTGATGTAACAAAGTTCCTCCGCTGACGATAGCTTTTTCTCATATGCTCTACACTGGCAGATCCACTTCGCAGCGCTTCTACCGCACCGTATTGAGCCATCGTCGGCGCGCACATGATTGTATACTGATGAATTTTCGTCATTGCTTGGATCAGTTCAGCAGGTCCCGCGGCATAACCGAGACGCCAGCCTGTCATCGCAAACGATTTGGAAAATCCGGAAATGAGAATTGTGCGATCCTGCATATTCGGTAAGCTGGAGAAGCTCACGTAATCAGCTTCATAGCTCAGCTCTGCATATATCTCATCAGAAAGGACGAGCAAGTCATGTTCTTCCACAAGCTCTGCAATCGGCAGCAGCTCCTCCCGATTCAGCATCGTGCCAGTCGGGTTATTCGGATTACATAGGATGATTGCCTTTGTTTTTGGCGTAACGGCACTCTCCAACTCTACCGGCTGCAGCTTGAAGCCATTCTCCGCTTTTGTCCCGACAGAGACTGGTACGCCCCCTGCCAATGAAACAGCCGAAGCATAAGCAACAAAACACGGCTCGACAATGATAACCTCATCACCCGGGTTAAGGATAGCCCGCAGCGCAATATCGATTGCCTGACTGGCCCCTACCGTCACGATCACTTGATCTGCCGGACGATAGCTCACAGAGTATGTCGTTTTGAGATAATCAGAAATCAGTTCACGCAGCTCCATCAGTCCAGCATTCGCTGTGTAGGCTGTATACCCTTGCTCGAGTGAATGGTAGCTTGCTTCAATCACATTCCAGGGCGTGACGAAATCTGGTTCACCAACCCCTAAAGAAATAACATTATCCATTGTCGAAGCTAAGTCGAAGAAACGCCGGATGCCGGATGGTTTCAAAGCATCGACATGCTCCGCAATGAAGCGGCTTGTATCCAGACTCATGGACTCACCGGCATTCTGCGATCATTATCGTCATCCTCACCGAAGATGATGCCATCATGTTTATACTTTTTCAGGATGAAGTGCGTAGTCGTCGAAATAACTGTATCCAATGTGGATAGCTTTTCCGATACAAAGCGGGCCACCTGTGACATCGTCTTTCCTTCTACTGATACAGACAAATCGTATGCGCCTGACATCAAATAGACAGCTTTCACTTCTGGGAAGCGATAAATACGTTCTGCTACATCATCGAACCCTTTGCCTCGAACAGGCGTTACCTTTACATCAATCATAGCGGTCACACCTTCATAGCCCCGCACTTCCGTCCAATCAATCAACGTTGAATAACCATGAACAATCTGCATTTCCTCGAATTTACGGATAGCAGCTTCTACTTCCTCAACGGATAGCTCAACCATCCGCGCTATCATATGTACATCCATTCTGCCGTTTTTCTCTAAAAGCTCTAATATTTCTATTTCTTTCTTATCCAAGTTGGTCACTCCTCTAATACCTTAATGATGTAGTTCTATTTTATCTGAAAACAAAGAATTGAGAAACCGAAAACGGATACACCAGCTATATTAGCCGATGATGATCCGTTCCTCCGGATTCCGCACGGCAGTCTTCCTGATTCGGAAAGCTAGCGCGAATGCGATAGTAATCGGCCCAACACGACCCATGAACATGAGAAGGGAAAGAAGAATCTTACCTGGTTCTGAAAGGTCCGGCGTCAGTCCAAGTGTCATCCCAACCGTCCCGAAAGCTGAAAGCACTTCGAATGCAATATAATTAAGTGCAGCACCTTTCTCCGTGATAGAAAGCAAAAACACGAATAGCGATACGAGAAGGACTGAATATGTCGTGATCGAAAATGCCCGGAACACTAAGTCCCCAGGTATCCGACGATTTCTGATATTCACTTCCTGCTTCCCTTTTATCAGTGCCCATACTGCAAACAGCAATATGGCAAACGTAGTGACTTTTATGCCCCCTGCAGTTCCACCGGTTCCGCCGCCGATAAACATAAGCGCCATTGTAACCAGCTGTGACCCCAATGTCAGATCAGCTGTATTCAGCGAGTTGAAACCAGCAGTCCTTGGAACTACACCATGGAAATAGGAAGCCAGTAGTTTATCATTCCACGCTAGATGTCCGATAGTAGCTGGATTACCATACTCCAATAGAAAAATTAATAGTGTCCCGCCAGCGACAAGTACAGCTGACATCCAAAGAACAACTTTCGTATGAAGTGTCAGCCGTTTCCCTTTTTTCTTCTGGATGACATCAGCTACGACGATGAAGCCGATTCCACCTAATATCAGAAGAATTGTCAACGTAAAATTGACTATTGGATCACCAACATAGGCAGTCATGCTGCTGAAATCCCCCATTATATCAAATCCGGCATTATTAAATGCAGATATTGAATGAAAAAGTCCGTAATAAAAAGATTTCGAATAGCCAAATTCACTTCCCCAGTGAAGCCCGAGGATAAGCGTTCCAATCATCTCACAAAAAACAGTGAATAAGAGAACAAACCGTACCATCCGGACAATACCTTCGTACGAACTCTGATTGAGTGATTCTTTGACTAAATGCCGCTCCTCAAAGCTTATATTGCGGCGAAGCAGCATTGCGATGAATACTGTGAGCGTCATGAATCCTAATCCGCCTATCTGGATAAGACATAACAGTACAATTTGGCCAAATAAAGTAAAGGTGGTCTGTGTATCAACTACTACCAGCCCTGTCACACAAACAGCTGAAGTTGCCTCGAATAGTGCATCAATAAAAGAAAGATGGTGCCGATCCGCTGTTGCCATCGGAAGCATCAGAAGAAACGTCCCCAATGCGATTAATACGAGAAATCCCAGCGCAAAGAATTGCGGCGGATTGATTTTTATACGGTGATACAGCTTTCTGCTTCTAGTCGCCATGTCTATACAATTCCTTTTATGATATTTTATGTTACATCTCACTTCTACTATCTATCATTCGATTATAATACTGAAAAAAGGGTGAATATGCTATGGTATATTGTAGCTAAATGAAGAAAAGGATGTTCGACATGCATATAGCAATTATAGGTGCAGGAATAGCAGGATCTGTTACCGCTTATAAACTTGCCAAAGCCGGCATGCAGGTAACCGTGATCGATCGTTTTGATAAAGGACAAGCAACAGATGCAGCAGCAGGAATCGTCTGTCCGTGGCTCTCCCAGCGGCGCAACAAAGATTGGTATCAGCTGGCCAAAGGCGGTGCTCGCTATTACCCGGAAATTATTGAAGAGCTTCGTCTTGATGGTGAAGTGGAAACAGGCTATTCCCGTGTGGGTGCCTTGAGCTTGCATCACGACCACAAGAAATTAGAAGCCATGCAGAAACGGGCAGAAAAACGCAGGGACGATGCCCCGGAAATGGGTACTATTAGCCTGTTGGAGGAAGACGAAGTCCGCCAGCTCTTCCCCCTGATCGCACCAGGGTTTGGAGCCGTGCACGTCAGCGGAGCTGCTCGTGTAGACGGAAGAGCATTACGCGACAGCTTGCATCGGGCAGCCAAAAAATACAATGCTCGTTTTGTTTCAGGCGAAGCCCGCCTTTCGATGACAAAAGGGCAAATCACCATCACAGCCGGCAATGAAGAATGGATACCTGATCAAGTTGTCGTCACAGCCGGAGCTTGGGCCAAAGAGCTTTTGGAACCGTTAGGCTATTCACTGCAAGTCAGCTTCCAAAAAGCCCAAATCTGTCATTTACAGCTGGATGCTGCCCAAACAGAGACGTGGCCTGTTATAATACCGCCTAATGATCAATATCTGCTCGCATTCCCAGACGGCAGAATGGTAGCAGGAGCCACTCACGAGAATGATACAGAGATGAATACGAAAATCACGGCCGGCGGAGTACATGAAGTACTGAGTAAGGCTATGCAGCTTGCTCCAGAATTAGCAGGAGCAGTACTGGCTGAGACTCGGGTTGGATTCCGGCCATTTACCCCTGGTTTTCTCCCGGTATTCGGCCGTCTGCCAAAGCATAAAAATCTTTATGCAATGAATGGATTAGGCGCGTCAGGCCTTACAATGGGGCCGTTTGTTGCTTCTCAGCTCACCAAGCTGATATTAGGACAAGAAACCAATATCGATATTTCTGCTTACAATCCAGAAGGCGCGTTAGAATAAATTAAGCCCATGTCATCATGGGCTCTTTGTCATGATTAGGAACAGCAAGCCATCGGACTCGCGGTTAAAACGATTTACCTCCCGGAAACCAGCCTTTTCGTAAAGGTGGACAGCTCGTTCATTGAAAGCTGCTACTGTTAGCCGGTATTGGTCCTGCTCGATATTTATCTTGATCCAATTGAGTATTTCAGTGAAGAACTGCGAGCCTCTTCCGTGTCCGGTCTTTTCAGGTGCCATCCCTACTCCTATATCCAAATAGGTCTGGTCACTATAGTCACCGCCAAGCACTCGCGCATCATCTCCAACACAGAAATATCCAAGCAGAATCCCGTCTTCGTAGACTCCATAATAATCACCTACCATGAGCATCATGACCGCACCCTCCGTATAGGTGAGGTTATAGAGATCATAAGGCGGGGAATAGCGCCAATGCAATACTGCATACGCATCATCTGCTGTTAACGATTTTATCTCATATCCCATTAAAAGGACTCCTTCTATCAGTTATTGCTTGTATTATAGCATTTTCCTTCTATAGAGAAATGGGTATACTTGAACTTAAGAAAGGACGGTATCGTTATGGAATTGCGGCAGCTACGCTATCTGATCGAAATTGTGAAACAGAAGAGACTGACAAAAGCAGCAGAAAGCTTGCATGTATCTCAGCCTGCTCTCAGTAAAACAATCAAGAGTCTGGAAGAAGAACTCGGAATCACCTTATTCAAACGTACGAACAAATCCACTACCTTGACCGATGCCGGCAAAGTGGTACATACCTATGGTCAGCAAGTACTTGCCCAATTGGACGAAATGCAAACGACACTCCAAGATCTTACTGATCTGAAGCAAGGAGCTGTCACGATCGGAATTCCGCCGATAATAGGCAGTCTCTTCTTTCCAAAGGTAATGGCTCGCTTCCACCAGACCTATCCGAATGTCACGATCAATATTACCGAATATGGGGCTGCACGTGTCGTAAAGGCAGTAGACGAAGGAGAATTTGAGCTTGGCGTTGCTGTTCTGCCCCTTGATGAAACGGAGTTCAACTATTATCCGATTGTAGAAGAAGAGATGAAGCTGATGGTGCATCGCGACCATCCGCTCGCTGATCGGGAATTAGTTGAGCTGAAGGAATTAAAGGATGAAGACTTCATTTTCTATAATGAGGAATTTGCATTGCACGATATTATGCGGAAACGCTGCATCGAGGAAGGCTTCGAACCACATATCCTCTTCAAAAGCGCGCAATGGGATTTCATCAGTGAAATGGTCGCAGCAAACTTAGGAGTCAGCCTGCTTCCTGAATCCATTTGTAACCGAACCTATAATGCTGATATCCGCATTATCGATTTAACGCCTTCCATTCCGTGGAACCTGGCAATCATCACAAAAAAGGACAAGTATATTTCCTATGCCGGAAGGCGTTTCATTGAGTTTTTCCTTTAAGTCAATATAACTTAAAGTTATAGACAATA
Organism: Terribacillus sp. JSM ZJ617; assembly: GCF_044383785.1. Classification (NCBI taxonomy): domain Bacteria; kingdom Bacillati; phylum Bacillota; class Bacilli; order Caryophanales; family Bacillaceae; genus Terribacillus; species Terribacillus sp. JSM ZJ617. The sequence continues at coordinate 203,820 of NZ_JBISEQ010000004.1, forward strand.
TAATATATATGTATTTTACGAATACGTGAGACCGCAGTATGATGGAGTTATCAATAAAAGTTATGGATAACTTTCTGTTAGGAGGAAGATTTATGGTACGAAAAACGATTACCATGCTTTCTCAGCTAGCGATCATTCACGTATTTTATTTTGCCGGTGTCGGCTTAGCACATATATTATCTCTTCCGGTACCAGGCTCTATCGTAGGTCTGGTCTTGTTATTACTAAGCTTATTTGCAGGCATCGTCAAACTGGAATGGATCGAGAAAGCAGGGGGCTGGCTGTTGGCTGAACTTCTGCTTTTCTTTGTCCCATCAGCTGTTGGTATCCTGAATTATAAAGAGATATTGAATTGGCAAGGTCTGGAGACTGTGCTGCTGATCCTTATCAGCACCTTCATCGTGATGGCCGCTACTGGATTCACCGCTGAGAAGCTGTATAGAAGAAAAAGAAAAGGAGGACACACACAATGACTACCGCACTTATCATCTTAATAGGCACCATTGTTACCTACGTCATCTACCGCGCCTCAAAAGTTGTGTACAAGAAATGGCCAATGCCATTCTTCCATCCGCTGCTGCTGTGTCCTTTGATTCTTATCGGCATTATCCAGCTGGCACATTTAGAGCCAAGTGAATACGCCCTATCTTCAAGTTTATGGACACATATGCTCGGCCCAGCCACAGTTGCTTTTGCTATACCAATTTACAAACATGCTCATCTATTACGTAAGAATATCATGATCATTCTAACAAGCATTGCAGCCGGTACATTGGTAGCAATCGGTTCTTCCTTGCTTTTGAGTCTTGTTATGCGCTTCAATGGCGATTTACTGATCAGTATCCTGCCACGATCCATTACAACACCAATTGCGATTGAAGTATCAAAAACAATTGGCGGTCTGCCGACCCTGACGACTGTCTTCGTTATCGTGACTGGTGTTACAGGCGGTATCATCGGCCCATATGTCATTCGGCTTATGGCATTAAAATCGCCTGTTGCCCGTGGTTTGGCGCTTGGAATGGGAGCCCATGGAGTGGGCACTAACAAAGCAATGGAATATGGGGAACAAGAGGGTACGTTCTCGACTATCGGCATGATCATGGCTGCCGGTATGACATTGATTTGGGGAGGCCTGCTTATTCCTTCCTTATTGAACATCACCATCCTATGAAAAAAAGCATTTGCCGAAAATGGCAAATGCTTTTTCTTATGCATGTTTTCTGCGAAGGATGAACATGCATACTGTGATAATCACGAAAGCTGTGAATGCCAGCAGCGGAATCGTGATGAACCCGAGCCAGTTGATATAATGACCTGAGCACGGTACACCGCTGGAGCAGAGACTCGCTCCTTCTAAAGCTGGCACTTTCTGATGCAGGTAATGATAGCCTGAAATTAGTATTCCGAGAATACTAAGCGGCAGCACATACTTATAGATACGAACATCATTTTTATAAAATGCGATACCTAGTATGATAGCCAGCGGATACATGAGGATACGCTGGTACCAGCATAGTGTGCATGGCACGAATTTCATGATTTCACTGAAATAGAGACTGCCCAGCATTGCAATGACTGCCGTTATCCAGGCAAATAACAGGCTCTTATTCATTAGTTCGCCTCCTGCGTTTCCTCATCTACCATGTCGATCAAATCGTTCATATCTTGGCCTTCGAATAGTTTTCCATTGACGAAGATAGTAGGTGTACCTTGCACACCAAGTTCATCTGCAAGTTCTGTATCTGTTGAAACAGCATCATCGGTTCCCTTGTTGTACACTTGCAGCACTTCTTCCGCTTCTTCATCGCTGACTACTTCACGAAGCTTGTCCATCAGGAAATCATCCGTGAAGCTTGTGTTCAAATCCTCTGCGAAGAGAACATCGTGGAATTTCCAGAATCCATCATCTCCAAGCACTTGGTAAACTGCTTCACTGAATTGTGCGCCCTTCTCTGAGTCAGCATTGATGATCGGCATATTCATGAAATAGAAGCTAGCCTTACCAGTATCAATCAATTCCTGATCGATTACAGGGAAATTATTATGATGGAACTCTTGGCAGTGGATACATTTGTAATCGCCAAATTCAACTATTTTAACCGGGGCATTTTCATCGCCGAGGAAGGGCTGACTGCTGTAGTCGATGTCCTGCGACGCCTCATCACTGGAAGCCCCTGTATAATTATTAATGAGGACCAGTGCTACTACTAAAAGGACAATCGCCAAGACAACCCAAACAATGACCTTGGATGCTTTAGAAGCAGCTCCTGATGTATTGCCTGCGGATTTCTTCTTTTTTGCCATCTCACTATCGCTCCTTTATTACAGAAATAAGATGATAGATTTCTTCTATCACATAACATCATAACATTAAAAAGTAAAAATGGATGCCTTGCAACAAATTTGATTACAGGTATTTTCATGCGAAATTCTTTCACAAGATACTTCACCCGTTTGAATTAGTTTGTGAATTGCATTACAATATAATAGTTCTGATTATGACCTTTTTTTATGGGTATCATGGAAAGAAAAGAAGGGATTTACTTGAAGGATTATCATTTACCACAGGCGCCTGCACGGCTTAGTCTGCGAGATGCATTACGTGTCAGATCTGCTGCCTATCCTTGGAATCGGGCAATAGGATCAGGTCTTGCCACCTGCCTGCCGATATTGATCGGTTTATTACTGGGGGACATCATCCATGGATTTTCAGCCGCGCTTGGCGCTTTCACATTCTTATATATAGGAGCAGAAACGTATAAACAACGCGCAAAAAAACTAGCCGCCGTGGCTATATGCCTTGCTACTGCTATGGTGCTCGGAAGTTTGCTTGCTCCGTATACAATTGTACTCTCTATAGTCGCAGGTATTATCGGCTTAATAGCCTTTTATGTCCTGAACACCTTGCAGCTTCTCATTCCGGGTCCAATGTTCTTCGTCCTGATATTCTGCATGGCTACAGGGCTGCCAGTAGACCAAAATAGCGCGTGGGAACGAGGATTTTACGTCCTGCTTGGCGGAGCACTATCCTGGCTTCTAGCCATGGCAAGCTGGCTCTGGACGAAAAAGAACCACGATGAACAAGTTCTTATCAAGTCTTACAGACAGCTTATGGCAATGCTGCAATCCGCTGGAACACCAGCTTTCTATCAGATGCAGCATCTTACAGTCCTGACGTTAAGACAAGCCGATCGTATCATCTATGCATCCAAAAGGCAGCCATCTACGCTGCGTTTACATGAGCTGGCAGCAGATATTTTCTATACATTGACACAGCTCAATAATGAAAACCTTAGCTCAGATGTGCGAATCTCACTTGAGAAGCAGCTGACCGCGGTGATTGATGCACTCGAAGACGCAAAAGGCAACTGGCCTGCATATACAAAGTCGGAACAGACAGTAGTCCACAATCTCCAGCTTGAATTGGAACAGGCATATGATCTTGCTTCACAAGCAACTGCAGAGGAATCAATTCAGGTTGAGAAAGAATCCGCGTGGACTGTTCTTCGTAACGGTATTTCACGTAAAAACATCACTGTCCGGCACGCTTTATTCTACGGACTGTTTATTATGATTGCATCGCTGCTGGCACACAGCCTGGGATTTAACCGACCTTATTGGGTGCCAGTAGCCTGTGCAGCTGTACTTATTGGTGCAAATACGACGCTCACTATTCATCGGGCAATCCAGCGCTCTCTCGGCACCATTGTCGGTACCATAATAGGCGGATTGATTTTATCACTGGAACCATCAGGTTTTTATCTGATTCTTATTGTCGGTCTGCTGCAGCTTTGTGTGGAACTGGTGATTGTACGTAACTATGTTTTTGCTAATATGTTCATTGCGCCTCTCGTTCTTGTATTGGTAGAAACAATGAATCCAGGCAATACCGTCAGCTATTTTGTGACAGCGAGGGTTGTCGACACGATTGTTGGAAGCTTGATTGCCATAATCGCTGTTTTGCTTTTATGGCGCGGTATCCATACCCGCTTCCTCCCGATTATATTAAAAGAAACAATTCTTCATATGCAGGAGCTCCTTCGTGCAGTTCATTCAGGAGATCAGGAAAAGAGACATACAAAGAAACTGATGAACAGTTTGATCGAATTACGCGCGGCATATGATCGAAGTCTTGGCGATTTCTCGGCTTCCCAGCAGCAGGCAGAGGTGTTATGGCCAGCCATCATGCATGCCCAGCACGCAGGCTATTTGCTCATGTCCCTCCGCAAGAACAAAGATAAAATAACAGAAACACAATATGATGCAATTCAAAACCAGCTTGGCAGCATTATGACCAGTCTTACAACACGGCAGCCAGTATCCTTTGAAAAGTATGATGAGCTCGATTTACAGCGGGAGCTCAACCAGCTGCAGTCTGCTCTTACCCAGCTTTATAGCACAAATGATGCAGGCAAGCTTGCACCGAATTGACCTTCTCTGACTACAGAGAAGGTTTTTTTGTGTTACAGGTATGAGAAAGAAGGGTACGATTAAACACAAGAACCAGAAGACAGGAGCGGTATATCATGCAAACCGAACAGAAAAAACGCCCCGTCGTCGCTTTGACAGGAGCGAGCGGCTACATTGGCAGTCATTTATTGGATAAATTGAAAGAGCGTTTTGACGTCATCGCCCTATCACGGAGCGGTGACAAGCGGGAAAACACTGATCGGGTAACATGGCGTTCATGCGATCTATTTTCCCAGATTGATACCGAGAAGGGTCTTCAAGGAGCAGATATCGCCGTCTACCTTGTTCACTCGATGAGCCCCTCCGCCAAGCTCACACAGGCGAGATTTGAGGATATGGATGTCATTTTGGCCGATAACTTTGCCCAAGCAGCCAAGAAGAACGGCGTGAAGCAAATCGTTTATTTAAGCGGGATCATACCGCCGGAGGAAAAACTGTCCCGTCATCTTCGCAGCCGATTGGAAGTAGAAAAAATTCTTGGATCTTACGGCGTACCTGTGACGACAGTCCGAGCTGGATTGATCGTCGGTCCGAAAGGCTCTTCTTTTCCGATTGCTGAAAAATTGGTCAAACGGCTGCCTGTCATGGTCTTGCCAAGCTGGACAAGGACGAAAACACATCCAATCGCACTTGCTGATGTACTTATGGCCTTACAAAAAAGCGTTGGAAACAAAGAGGTCGCTGATAAGGCGATTGATGTCGGCGGCCCAGAGGTGATGACATACAAGGAAATGCTGGAACACCTAGCGGGCGTTATGGGTAAGAAGCTCCGAAGTTTCAATGTACCTTTCCCGACTGTTAAGCTTTCCCGTCTATGGGTAAAACTTATCAGCGGTATGCCGAAAGAAACAGTCTACCCACTGATCGAGAGCCTGTCACATCCAATGGTGGCACAGTCTTCTCACTACGTGGAAGGCATCAGTAATGGTCAAATTCCTTTTGATGAAGCTGCCAGGACTGCCATGGATGAAGAGCAGAAAAGTAAAGATTCCAAGCATAGTAAAAAGCTGAGGCTCCCTTCCCCACCGCCTCGCCAGGACGTGCGCTCTGTACAACGCATGCCGATACCTTCTGGCAGAGATGCAGGATGGGCAGCGAAGCATTACATGAGCTGGGTATCCGAGTCCCTTCGACCTTTTGTTCGGACCGAGGTTGATGATCAGCTTAACTGCAAAATCTATCTGACATTTACCAAGCAGCCGTTGCTGATACTTTCTTACGCCAAAGAAAGAAGTACAGCCCACCGCGCATTGTATTACATTACTGGCGGCTTGTTCGCGAATGTAAAAGAAAGCCAGCGGGGCCGCATTGAATTTCGTCAAATACCAGGAAAGCAGGAGATGGTCGTGGCCATACACGAATACTTACCTTCCTTGCCTTGGTTCGTCTATAAATATACCCAGGCACCTATCCATATGCTCGTTATGTTCTTGTATCGGAAGCATCTCGAGCGTCTGGTCCGCCATAAGAAGCAGTCCGGTTTACAAATACCACAGCTTGCGACAAAGAATTGAAAGAAGGCAGCACATTATGTGCTGCCTTTTTTGAAAGTTCTACACTAAAAAGCTGCTCACACCGTGTATCAGCATGCAAGTTACTGATACCAAAAGAGTGAATAATCGTTCATAGTAGAGGCGTGGCCCAACTGGCGCAGCATTGCAGAGACATTGCCCCGGTGATAGGTACCATGATTGACTACATGCAGTACAATTTCTGATAACCGAGTTTCTCTTGTTCCAGCATATGGGTTCTCGAGCAGAATAGTTTGCTCCAAGTCGTCCTGGTCTCTTAACCATTCTTTGTAATGTTCCGCTGACTGTGCGAAGTCGTTTGCAAATTGATCTGCAGAGTGCAGAAGATTCTCCTTTTCAAGTGGCATACACATTTCCAGAGCTTCCTGCATTCGAGCACCATTTAAAACCCTATACCAGACACTTTCCACTGCATAGATATGACTGAAAGCTTGGGCAATAGTAGGAAACGCGGTGTTCACTTCCTCGCGCAGCACATTGGCTGGAAGCTCCTTGATCTGGTTTAGGAGGGTTTGATTGGCCCAAGAATGGTAGTTAAACATTTGTTCGGGATGATTCATTCGTATCTTCTCCTTTTAATATAGATAGATTAAGGTTGTAACGGATCTCATTATAAAAAAAGAAGTATGACAGCAGTCTGTCATACTTCTTCATAAAGTTTAATTGTGTTTTTCAGCTTCTCTTTTAAAATGACTCGAAGGGCGTGCGGCTGGACGACTTCGACTCCGCTGCTGAAACTCAGCAGAATGGACCATAACCATCGTGCTTTCAACGGCTCATGAACCGGGATTCTCATCGTCATACTGCCATCATCATGAAATTGCTTATCAACCTGGTGAAACTGATCCATCGCTTCCGCCAATGCCTCCTGTCTAACCTTTATTACCACATCAGACACCTTATTTTCCCATTCGTTGTCAGAAGTATAATCCTCCTTCAGAATCTCGTCATGTGGCTGAAACGAATCCTGCGTCAAAGACAGCTTCAGCATCCTGGACAATCGGAACTCCCTATAATCCTTCCGTTTTCGGCAAAATCCAGTAAGGTACCAATTGCTATACTTATAATGAAGCTGCAATGGTTCCACATCACGGGTGGTACGTTCATTTTGTGCATTTATATAGTCAAAGGAAATAACTTTTCGCTCCGTGATGCCAGAACGTAATCGACGAAGTGCATCCGGCGCCGTCCGATAGCTTTCAAAGTCCACCGAAAGATTCTGATTTTGATTATCCTCCCCAATTGTTTGAAGGCGCTCAATGGTGCTCTGTACACGTTCATCTTCAAACACAGTGGCTAGGCTGCGGAGCACCGTAACCAGATAATCAACATCGTATGAACCGAGCAAGCTTCTGTCCATCTTGTATCCGTCCATAATGCCATAGCCGCCCTTATTTCCCTGATACGATATAACCGGGATTCCTGCAGCACAAATCACATCGATATCCCGATAGATAGTTCTCGGGGAAACTTGGAACTCTTCAGCGAGCACAGATGCAGACAGAACTTCGTGGTTCAACAGTTTGTAGATTATAGAAATCATACGCTCCAATTTCATATGTTTTCCACCCTTTGTCCGGATTCTACTCTTACACGTTTCTTTGAATATGGGATGGCACATCGTGCGCTACCCTCTTATTCCCCGCCGCCCCCATCAAACGCGAAAGTACTATTATTATGCAAGACCATATCCATTACAATCATAACAGCAATATACGTAAGCAAATGGGATTCATCCTCTATTTGCATTTCATACGTATCGCCCCAGGTGAACCACTTCTTCGTTACATGCATCAATGGACCATTTTCATCCGTCAGTGTGTACTGATGCGACCAAACGTCGCCATGCAGACTCCAGTTTTGCGGCTTTAACGAGAAGTCAGCTTTGAAGAAGGTAAAATTCTTGGTCACTTCGGCAACTTTTTGTCCATTCTCTTCGATGATATATCTTGGCTTCAAAAAGGCTAGCTGCTGCTTGATTTCCACAAGCGGCCTATCATCAAGATCGGTAATCGTAAGTCGATCCTGCAGTGAAAAGAGTTTGCTTTTGACACGGTACAGCTCCTGCTGTTCTGCATCGAATACCGAAAAGCTATCCTTAAAGCTGAATACTCTCTGTTTGATATAATAAGTCCCCATTGCCGCACCTCCGCAAATTCTTTATTCCCTTCATACGAAGATACGGAAGTTTTTGTTCCAATTTCTAAATAAGTTTGGTTTTTTCTTTTGGAGTGACACGCTCAACACTTTCATACCGCTGGCGCAGTGCCATTTCACAGAACAAGATGCCAAGCAGTGTAAAGACAATATAGCTAAATCCCATTCCGTACTTGCCGACCGATTCTCCCATGATGATGCCCGCGGCACCGATCAGCTTCCCGAATTGGAACACAAAGCCGTGAAAAGCCATGTACGTCCCGCGTTTCGTATCATCGACCATGTCAGCCAGCATGCTCTGCCTGGTTGGTACATACATCAGTTCTCCTAAGGACAGGATCAGAACTGCTGCTGCCAAAAGAAATGGGCTGTTGCTGACAGCCATGATGGCAAAACCTGCGCCGAAAAGAATAAAGCCTGTATACATAACCAGACGCTCATTATGCCCTTTGATCAGCTTGGTGACCAATCCGGTGAAGAGCACAATTATCAGTGTATTTTCCACAGTCAGGAGACTGACCAGCCGCAGTCCATCTACGGATAAACTGAAGCCGAAAATAGACATGCTCATTTCTGCGATGTCCTTCTCCATACGAACCGTCAAATAATTGCTTCGCTGGAATTCAAGCGATAGGATGGCGATGCCGCTAAGCACAAACAACAAAAAGACTCTATCCTTACCAACACTGCGATAACTCCGGAATAAAGATTTCAATCCAAGGTCCCTCTTTTCTCCAGCCGTTGTGCGGACCGTGTATGTTTCTTGGATGAACATCATTGTAATAGCCATGGTGATGATAGACATGACCACCAATCCGATAAGCAGCTGGAACATATACTCCTGGAAAAGCCAGCCACCGATCGTGAGACCGATCATCATAGCCAGATTATTTGCCCAATAGTTGATAGCGTACATATAAGCACGAGTTTCCTGTGTACTCACATCAATGAGCATCGCCTCTTGGGCTGGCATTATCATCCCGCTGGCAATACTGATCACCATTAACATTGCAAATGTGATGATTGCGGAAGTGAAACTTGGTGTATTGGCCAAGACCATTCCGATGAATGCTGCTGCTTTTGCCGCTTCACCAAGTACCATCATCCGCTTCCTTCCGATTCGATCGGCTAAGTGCCCGCCATAAAGACTTGCCAGAAACTGAATAATGACGTTGATCATCATGAGTATCCCTGCAATTGCCGCATTCATTTCTTGTACAAAATAGACCGCCATAAATGGGAAGATCATGCTTCCGATCATGCGGCTCATAAATGAAGTATAAATTCGTATTCTAATATTCGGATGCAGACTTCTGAACATTTCTGCTCCCCCTCTCTCTTTTTTCCATTATGTAGAAGTTGAAAAGAGGTAAAAAGTGTATAATTCCATTAAAGATGTCACCTTTTAGGAGGGGAAACGACTTGGATATTAGCTACTACCTCATACGAGCCCATTTATACGAGAAAGAAAAGGACGGAAAAGTATCGTGTACGCTGCAGGAAATCGAAGCTATCTGGCAATGCACGAGAAGGCATGTCATCCGCAAACTGAAGAAGCTGGAGGAACTTGGGCATCTTCGCTATCAGCCTGGACGAGGCAGAGGCAAAAAGTCCATCCTTTCGTTTCCGAGCGATTTTCGGGAAGATGTAGAAAAGTATATGAAATTCTGCATTCAGGAAGATAAACCCACTATCCTCTTCCAGCTCCTGCAACTGCCGATCCCCCGTCACTGGTATGCCCATATGACGGAACTGGAGCAGCTTTTCGGCTACCAGCAGCAGGAAGGGCAGGATACGCTTCGTACCGTGTTCAATCGGCCGATTACAACGCTTGATCCATGTGCAAGCTCGATTACCTTCGAAAGCCATCTGATTGAGCAGATCAGCGACACCCTAGTAATCTACGATCAAGAAACGGACAGCATACACCCCCATCTGGCCCATCATTGGAAAACGAATGAAGATAGCACCGAATGGATTTTTTATTTGCGAAAAGGTGTCCTTTTTCATCATTTACGGGAGATGACTGCAGAGGATATAGCTTATACGATAGACCGCTTCAAACCGGATTCGCCATATTACTGGCTCGTTAGTGATATAGCGCAGACAGAAGTGATCGATCGTTATATCATCCGGTTCCAGCTAGCACAGCCTAATCCGTTTTTCCTTCGTTATATGGCGAGTGTAAGCATGGCAATCCTTCCAAGAGACGTGCCTTTCAATGAGTACGAATGGGTAGCAACCGGACCTTATCAATTGAAAGAAAGAACGGAGCAAAAACTTGTGCTAGAGGTTTTCCCTTCTTACTTCCAAATGCGCCCTTTCCTTGATAGAGTCGAAATGTGGCGTATCAAACCAGGTGAAAAGAAAGTCAATTACAGTTTGCCTGACCAACAGGGACCGACGCAGTCACACTATGAAGTTGAGCAAGGGTTCCGGTTCCTTGCCTTCAATTTTCATCGTGATTCTATCATCCAGGACAGATATTTCCGGGAAGCTATGTATCACTTAGTAGACACAGAGAGAATTTTCACCGAGTTAAACTTGGAGAATCTGTTTGGTAAATTGAAGCATGCAAGCAGCTTCTTCCTTGAGAAATCCGTCGCACCTATGAAAAGTGAACAAAAACTACTGGAAGCGCTGAGAAAATCAGCTTACCAGGGTGAGTCATTAAAGGTGGGTGTCCTGCGTCATAAGTCTGCTGGAATCCAAGCCGAATGGCTGTCGCAAGAAGCAGCTAAGTATGGCATAATCCTTGAACTATGCGAATATGAACTGGACAGTATTTATAACAAAAAAGAGATGCTTGCATTCGACATGGCCTTCATGGGCGAAGTTGCCAATATTGACCGAGAGCTTTCATTCATTGGGGCCTTTAAAAATGAAGCATTGTTATTCCGGACATACTTTAGCCCAGCTCACCTCCAAAAGATTGATACCTATTTGGAAGCTTTCAAAAACGGTAAAACAACGAAGGATAGATATAACATCGCCGATAAAATTGAAGCCTACCTTCATCAGGAACGACTCATCATCTTCCAGAACCATCCGATGAAAGAACGAACCCATACTGCTTTCTTGCAGGATTTTGAGCTGACCGGCTTCGGCCACCCGAATTTCCGCAAGCTGTGGATTGATAAATTGGCATAAGAAAAGCACCCAATCAGGGTGCTTTTTACTTGGCTTGCTTCTCATTTTCGATAATATCCAAGATCTGATTCTTTAGTATTTCGGCCTTCGGACCGTAGATAGCTTGAATGCCATTCCCTACTTCCAGAACTCCTTTGGCTCCAAGATTTTTCAATGCAACTCGATCAACCTTGTTTTTATCATGGATTCCGACACGAAGGCGCGTTATGCAGGCATCTAGATTGCTGATATTTCCTTCTCCGCCAAGTGCAGAGAGAACTTGCAATGCTTGGTCGTTGTCCTTTTGCCCTTTTTGCTTTTTCTGGTATTCTTCTTTTGTCACTAGCGCGTTTGATGCACCACGTCCCGGCGTCTGAAGATTCCATTTCTGAATAGCGAAACGGAAAACAGCATAATAGACCGCAAACATGCACACCCCGACAATCGGCACGTACCACCACGGTTCTCCAACACCCGGCAGGATACCGAATAACGTAAAGTCGATGAAGCCTGAGCCTCCAGCGTATCCGATATTTACATCAAGTACATACATGAGCATGAAGGACAGTCCCGCCATCAAGCAATGGAAGATATACAAGATTGGCGCTGCGAAAAGGAAGGTGAATTCTAACGGCTCTGTAATCCCTGTGAGGAATGCCGTCAGACCTGCCGTGAGCAAAAGGCCGCCGACTGCTTTTTTGTTTTCCGGTTTGGCTGTGTGATACATAGCAAGTGCGATAGCTGGCAAACCAAATAGAACGAATGGGAATTTACCAGCCATAAAGCGTCCTGCGGTTATCTCTACCGCATTATCCACCTGACGGTCGGCAAGCTGCGCCATATACATTGCTGTGTCACCAGATACCATCTGACCGGCAAGCGTCATATATGTTCCACCCACTTCCGAGAAACGAATCGGAATGTAGAAGATGTGGTGCAAGCCAAATGGTATAAGCGCACGTTCTACCAGCCCATAGATGAATAGATAAAATGGCGGCGTATTTTGTCCTGCAAGCTGATTACCCAACCAGAAGATACCATTCTGAATCGATGGCCATACAAATGAAAGAAGAAGTGCTATGACGATCGAAACACCCGCTGTTACGATTGGTACAAAACGTGCTCCTCCGAAGAAGGACAGCACCTCGGGCAGCTGGAAATCATGGAAACGCTGGTAAAGCGCAGCTGCCACAAAACCGATGATAATACCCCCAAACACTCCGATTTGCAAAGTCGGTATGCCTAATTCTGTTGTGTAACCTGCTTGGCTGGCGTTTTCAGGTGTGACACCTACTACGATTCCGATGACAGTGTGCATAATGATATACCCGACAAAAGCCGATAAGCCAGCTGCTGCCTTGCCGCCAGTCCAGCTTCCCGCAATTCCGATGGCAAATAAGACACCTAAATTAGAAAAGATGACACTCCCCGCTCCTCGCATCAGCTCACCGAATGTCTGCCATCCGCCACTTTCCAAAAACGGAAAGTATTCAATAAAGTATGGTGACTGCAAGGTTGTGCCGATACCAAGCAGCAGCCCTGCTGCCGGGAGCAAGGATATGACGACCATGAAGGTCTTGCCGACTCGCTGGAAAAAATCAAAGCTGAATATATCTTTCATAATTCCATCACCCCTCAAAGAAAGCGTTTACTATATGACGCAAGAAAAAGGAGCTTCCCCCTTTTCCTCACTTCAATTCCGGCCAAAAATCACCGTTTGCTTCAATCAATGCATCCAGTACTTCCCGAGCCTTTTGAGCAGAAACGACCGTACGGTTCAACGTCAATGCTTGCAGTGCTTTTTGATAGGAGTTTTCAACATATGCTTCTACTGTCAGTCTTTCATAAGCATATTGCCCTTCGATCAATCCTTTATAGAATACCGGAATCTTCCCTACCGCATATGGGCTCGGTCCATACGCCGTCAGACTCGCCGCCACTTCTACCATTGCATCGTCTGGAAGATTGGATATGATCCCCTCGTTCTTAATAATGACGATAAAATTATCTCCTTTATTATAGGCGATAGACTCCGCCACAATCAGAATAAACTCTCCATGTGCATCGTTGTGCACAACAGAAGCACCAACTGTTGTTCCTTTGTCGGCTACTTGGCGGCATGCTTCGAACACACGCTTCTCGCGGCCTTCCATCACTTCATTCGCACGCGTATGTGCTGGGTCCAATTTCTTCAGCACTTTATCTGGATATAAATAATATTGCAAATACGTATTTGGCAGATAATCCGGGAAGTCACGCACAGTCTGTTCGACCATCGCATACGTGTCCAGCCAGGATTGATCACGCTGCTCATAATCAACAGGACGAAAGCCGCCATCTAAAATCGTATCGCGCAGTTCCGGCAGCAGATCATTACCCGATTCATCATATAAATGCGTGAACCAGCCGAAATGGTTCAGACCGAAGTAGACTGGATCGAATGATCTTGGGTCACATTCCAGCAATCTGCCGTAGGACCTGAGCAGGTTCTCAGGCTGATCACAAATATTCAAAATCCGCTTATCCTCCGGAAACAGCTGCTGCAGTGCATCCGCTACAATCGCTGCAGGATTCGTGTAATTCAAAATCCATGCCATTGGATTATGTTCCCTTACATCCGTAACGAGCTGTGCCATATCTTTGATAGAACGCAATCCGTAAGCGAATCCCCCTGGACCGCAAGTCTCCTGACCAATCACGCCTAGCTTGAGCGGAATTTTCTCATCCTGCTCCCGCATACCATATCCCCCAGTCCGCATCTGTACGAAGACGAAATCAAGATCTTGGGCATATGCTGCTTGTTTATCCGTTGTGTACTCAAATTCCAGCTCCGGGTATTCTTCCTGGAATAGTATTTTAGCGAATTCCCCGATAACTGCTTGGCGTTCTTCATTCACGTCGACCATTGTCAATTTCCCTATTGGAAAAGAGTTTTTTCGAACACATAAGCTTTTCAAAAGTCCAGGTGTCCACGTACTTCCGCCCCCGACTATAAGGATATTGAATTTCTTCATGCTGTCAGCTCCATTCTCAAATACTAATGTCTATACCACTACTCTAATAGCGAAGAAAGCGATTGCATAAAAAGTTTCATATTATGAAACTTTTGGTTTACAATGAACGAAAGGGAGGAGAAACGAGATGTATAATTTCTTCGCAAAGCTGCAGAACTTCCTGGAAGCATCGACCGATCATTCTACTTCCGATCATACAATAGCAGAATATATCCTTCGCCATGTCTCCGAAATTCCAGATATGTCGATCTATGAACTAGCAGAGGCGTGCCATCTTTCTCCGGCAACAGTCTCCCGATTCTGCCGTCGTTTTGAGAATATCTCCTTCAAAGAACTAAAGGAACATGCCAGCGAATTCAATGACTTTAACCTGACAGAAATATTTCAAAGACCAGAAACAGACAGTATAGCAGGCATACCTAATTATTTTCAGCAAGTAAAGGAATCACTCGCCGATACAGAAAATCTGCTTCAGGTGTATGTATTACAGCAAGCAGCTATACTGATGCAGGAAGCGAATAAACTATCTTTCTTCGGCGTCACTTTTTCAAATGTCGTCGCGAAAAACGCACAAATCAAATTCATGCGATTAGGAAAGCATACGGCATCCTACAGCAACCACGAAAACCAGATCACAGAGGCAAACACAATGATTCCTGACGATCTTGCAATTGTCATCAGTTCCTCTGGGGACACGCGTTTCATTATAAAACTGACAAAAGAATTGTCTAGAAATGAAGTTCCTATCTTAGCAAT
The DNA here is from genome assembly GCF_044383785.1 of Terribacillus sp. JSM ZJ617. NCBI lineage: Bacteria > Bacillati > Bacillota > Bacilli > Caryophanales > Bacillaceae > Terribacillus > Terribacillus sp. JSM ZJ617. Next base: position 218,881 of record NZ_JBISEQ010000004.1, read on the forward strand.
TACGAGCAACCCAAACAGCTATTTAGGACAGCACGCAAAGATTATTATCCAAGTAAGCGGGCAGAAAATGGAAGGCTATAAATCTCCAATATTGGAAGAAATCAATCTGCAAGCAGCCGTGAATATGCTGTATCTGCACTACTCAGGACGATACAATTGAAAAAGGACTGCTAAGAGCAGCAGTCCTTTATGGTTTCAATATGACCTTGATACAGCCATCTGTTTTTGTATCGAATTTTTCGTAGCCTTCTTTCGCTTGATCGAGCGGAAGGATATGTGTGATGATATCGGCCAAGTCAACCTTCCGATCCTGAAGCAGTCCATGTAAATACGGCATCGTGTGGATGACTGGAGCTTGCCCGCTTTTGATTGTGACGTTCCGCTGGAATATATCACCGAAAGGAAACGCATTATAACGGCCGCCGTATGCTCCTGTCACTTGGATATTGCCGCCCTTGCGGACACATTGAGCTGCCATGACAAAGGCACCTAATGCTCCGCCCTGAAGCTTCAGCCCGCTGCCGATGAATTCCATTGGAGTCATTTTCCCATCCATGCCGACCGCGTCAATGACTACGTCAGCTCCGCCTTTTGTTATCTCCTTGAGGTATTCACCTGTATTCTCATGCTGCTCGAAATTCACTATCTCTACATTATTGGTACGCTTTGCATGCTCCAGACGGTAATCGATGTAATCAACTGCAATGACACGTTTGGCACCCTTCAGCCAGGCAAATTTCTGTGCAAGTAGGCCGACGGGACCACATCCGAATATGATAACTGTATCACCAGGCTTAACGCCTCCATTATCAACTGACCAGAAAGCTGTCGACCCTGCATCTGCCAGCAGAATCAGCTGTTCATCCGCAACCTCGGAATTTTCGGGTATTTTGAAAGGCACAAAGTTTCCATAAGGCACCCGCATGTATTCCGCTTGTCCGCCGGGGTAGCCGCCATTGTTATCTGAGTAGCCAAAATAGGCACCCATCTGACCATTTTTATTGCTATTGTCACATTGGCTTTCCAAATCATGCTGACAGAAAAAGCATTCCCCGCAGCTCACGTTGAATGGAATGACAACACGGTCGCCTTTTTTCACTTTTGTTACCTCGGGACCGACTTCCTCGACGATCCCCATCGGTTCATGGCCGATGATATAATTCTCCGGCATATTTGGAATCATCCCGTGTATCAAATGCAGATCAGAGCCGCAAATCGCTGTAGCAGTCAGCTTAACGATGATATCATCCGGTTTCTTGATCGAGGGTGCCTTCACTTCTTTTACACGAACGTCTTTTATCCCTTGATACGTCACTGCCTTCATAACTGATTCTCCTTCGATTCGGTATTGGTCGGCGTCGCAAACATACCGAGACGGTCGGTATCATATTGGAATAAGTCCATACTTACCACATCGATTGCTGTATTGGCAGCTTTTCGATCGAACGGATACTGGGAATTAGGGTCAGCCGGGAACAGCCAGTTGTGCTGTGCCATCAAGGCAGAAATAGCGCCCTGCATCTCAATCGCTTCATCCAAATGTCGGACAAGGGTTTGCCGAAGCTCTGGATTTACTGCTTCTGTTATAGCGATTGCGTAGTTGTTGACTGCTGATTTTGCGGTAATAAGCATCTCCGTACAGATGGCCGAATCCATCAGGTCAGGCATGCCTTTGGCGTTTTCTGGATCTAGGTAGTCACGCATCTGTTTCACCTTCTTCTACGAGCTGAGACTTGCTGTACAGCTCCTCAAGTTCCCGAATCTGGCGTACAGAGGTTTCCACGTCTTTCTCCATCAGCTGCTTGATTTTCTGATCAAACACAACACCTTGCAGGAACTTCGCTTTCATAACTGACGTAGTCTTGAAGTTCAGCAGCTCATGAACTTCCATCGTTTCATGCGGGGCCAATTGTTGATTATCACTCATCGTCCATCCTCCTTATCTTGTATCAGCTTGTCCCCGACACATAATTTTATGTATGTATAAAGCAGCCAGTTTCTCACAAGATAGTGTTAAAAGAGGAGGAACATTCGTATGCATCAATCTGGTATCCACGAAACAATGGAAGCAATGGAGCTTTTGAATACAGCTTGCCTTTCACTGACAAAGTCCTCAGGTATGCGATTCTTGGCTAAGGACGATGGACTGAAAACGCTGCTGATAGCTCAAGCGGATGCAGACAAACGTCATATCCATATGCTGCAGCGCTTTCTGAATCAGGAGGAACAGCATGGATAAGCTTATTGAAATCATGGGGTCCGCCCGGGAAATTACAGATCAAGTGATTGTTACTGATTTGCTGGTCACTGTTAAAACCGGCATCATCAACACCGCGAAAGCTATTAATGAAACGGGAAATGAACAGCTGCGCACCGATCTGAAATCCAAGCTGCACGAACACATCGAACAGCATGAACGCATTTTCAGCTATATGATGGAGCATGGCTATTACTTCCCGCAAACACCAGAACAGCAGCTTCACGTATTGAATGAAACAGCTGAAACAGTGCTGACACTGAATAAGGACTAAACAGAAAGCACGGGCTCTTCGCTCGTGCTTTCTGCTTTGTAAGCTGTTCTTTTGCTTTCTATTCTTTCACCTACGTATAATATTCCGTAGAGCATGTAAGTCGCATGACGAACGAGGAGGCTATTATGAACGACTTCATCAATCAATTGCAAAATCACCGTTCCGTACGGACATTCACTGATAAAAAACTAACACAGGAACAATTGGATGCCATCATGGGCGCCGCTATCCAAGCTCCGAATTGGATCAACGGCCAGCAGGTTTCTGTTGTCGTCGTGACTGACAAAGAGAGAAAACGCCAGCTAGCTAGGCTTTCCGGTAATCAGAAACATATTGATGACGCAGCTGCTTTTCTCGTTTTCTGCATGGATTACAGCCGTGCCAAGCATATAACGGATCTACACGATAAGGAACTTGAGGTTATGGAGAATATCGAGGCTGTCCTAGTAGGCTCTACTGACGTTGGCATTGCACTCGGTACTGCTGTTGCTGCAGCAGAATCCATGGGAATTGGCACCGTACCGATCGGCGGCGTCCGCAGAAGCCCAGCCGAAATTTCAGAGCTGCTTGAGCTGCCTGAGCTTGCTTTCCCAATCTCTGGTTTGGCCATCGGCTACCCGGCAGATCCGCTCCCAGCACAAAGCCCGCGAATTCCAATGGAAGCATTCTATCATAAAGAAACATATGTACAAAACCAGCAGGAAGCTGTCGAAGAAATGGACAAAAGACAGCAAGACGCTATCAAAGCCCGAACAGGCGAAACAAAAGCTCACCCTTGGTCAGAAAGAATTGCTGCTTTCTATTCCGAACGATATAAAGAATATGGAAAAGTGACAGACGTTCTGAAACAAAACGGATTCGATTATAAATAATAAGAAGCACGCAGAAAGGAAGTATGAATCATGACCAGAACACCTTTATCGGTTTTGGATTTATCACCTGTACCAGACAATAAAACACCCAAAGAAGCTTTCGAGAACAGCAAACAGCTGATTCAGCACACTGAAAAATTAGGCTATAACCGTTACTGGGTTGCCGAGCATCACAATATGCCGAGCATCGCCAGCTCAGCAACTTCTGTATTGATCGGCTATCTTGCTGGACATAGCTCCACTATCCGCGTCGGCTCCGGCGGTGTGATGCTGCCGAACCACTCACCGCTAGTTATAGCAGAGCAATTCGGGACATTGGCAACGATGTACCCAGACCGCATCGATCTTGGTTTAGGTCGTGCACCTGGTACAGACTATATGACAAGCCGTGCTTTGCGCCGTGATGCTCACACAGCCGCGGAAAGATTCCCAGATGATGTTCAGGAATTGCTGCAATATCTTGGTGATGAAAACTTGCCAATCAAAGCACATCCAGGTCATGGAACGCATGTACCGGTTTATTTATTAGGTTCCAGCACATTCAGCGCACAGCTTGCTGCGATGCTCGGTTTGCCATTTGCATTCGCCAGCCATTTCGCACCAGGAGAGCTGCACAATGCACTGCGGTTATACCGCGAACGATTCCAGCCATCTGCTTACCTGGACAAACCATATGCAATGGTTACAGTGAACGGGATCGTTGCGGATACAAATGAAGAAGCGGAATTCCTTTCCACAACATTGAAGCTTAAATTCCTAAGCATCATCCGCGGCCGCTCAGGTTCTTCCACTGCTCCAGTCGAGAGCATGGATCATATCTGGAACGAGCATGAAAAGCTCCATGTCACAAATACGCTGACTTACTCCTTCGTCGGAGATAAAGAAAAAGTAGCCAGTGAGTTGGAAGCATTCCATGCGAAAACGCAGTTTGATGAACTCATCGTTTCAGCCGACATATTTGATCAGGAAAAACGCAGAAACAGCTATACATTGCTTTCCGAGCTTTGGAAGTAAAATAATGTTTTTATAAGGATCCCGCATATTAGATATATCTAATATGCGGGATCCTTTTCCATTTGCATCTTTCTGGAAAATATAACTTGAAGACTTTGCCTTCAAATTATATTTATAAATGTAAAAATGATTTGACATTTCCAAAGCCAATACATACAATGATTATTGTCAAATACTTTTTACATTTCAGATGAGGGGTGAATTGAAAATGGATTGGGTTAAAATTGTGTATTCAGTCATATTGTTAGCTTGCGGAATTTTGATTTTCGTTGCAGCATCTTCTCAAAAAGGTGATGAAAGAAGGAAGTTTATCAAGTCGAAAGCTCAATCATATGCGTTTATCGTAGTTATGGGTATGCTAATCTTAGATGTTGCCCAGTCAGTTTATCTAACTATTCAGGGGAATACTTCTTATAATGGTAATTGGATTTCACCGATAATGTTTCTGACAGTGATCTCAATTATATATCTGGTAACATTGCTAATTTACAGGAAAAAATATGGTGATTAAATGAAAAACAACATTAAGGAATTACGAAAATCAGCTAAGTTATCCCAAGAAGAACTGGCTAAACTCTGTAGAGTTTCCAGACAAACAATAAATGCCATTGAAAATGATAAATACGATCCTACGTTACAATTAGCGTTTGATATAGCCTTTATATTGGATACCACAGTTGATAAACTCTTCATCAGTGATCCCATCAAAAAGTAATACATCGACCTCATTTTAGAGGTTCTTTTTTTCTTTGTTATGTAATAATCGTTTGATGTCCCTCTGTATGCTGGCTTGCTTCAGCACTTTACGCTGCTTTAAGTATCTAAGGTCAGAAATATTGTCATACGATAACTGTATATAGAAGTAGTTTATGTACTCCAATATAGCGAAGACATATATAAATAACGCTATAAAAAGTCCGCCTATAGGAAACGGGGAATGCAAGCGAAGGAAATCATAGATAAATGCAAGAAGCGGAATGCCAATTAGCAGCACATTTACTTTCCTGAGTTTTATTAGTTTGTTTACTACATATGTGGGAGTGATAAATGTCTTCTCATTCCTGAATCTTTTAAGTTTGATATACCAATACATCGTGCCTTGCAATAATAGGAACTCCAAAAGAAGAAATGCTGTCCAAAATGAAAAAAGGGAATAGAGCTTCAAATCTGGATAGTTATGATTTATAAACAAGCTGAGAATCACAAAAGAAATTACGGCTATTAATTCGCCAGAGTAAAGATATTTCAATCTGTTTTCTATATGTCTTTTCACCTGTAAACCTCCTTAGAATAATGCTCTCTAAATCTATACCTAAGTAAGTGTACTTTTAGGAAACAGAAAAAGATTCGTCTTTCTTCATATTGCTCAATAAAAAAAGACCGCTAATTTAGCGGTCTTCCTTTAGGTTTTAATTATAAACTTCTTCAACTGGCGTTTCTCCAGCAAGCAGGGATACAATCTTTCTTTTTGCTTTCTCATTACCGATTGCTGCGACAATTGCACGCGCCACATCTTCTCGCGGAATCTGCGTTGTTTTGAATTCGGATGGGTCTGTTGTAACTTTGCCAGTTCCTGCATCATCAGATAATCCACCTGGACGCAGAATTGTATAGTTCAGCTCGCTGCCTTGAACGATTTGATCCGCATAATGCTTCGCGATGTAATACGGCTTCATGCTTTCGCTCCACTCTTCCGGAGAATCAGCGTGAATGGCACTCACCATGATGAACTGCTTCGCCCCTGCTTTTTCAGCAGCTTTCACTGATTTAGCAGCTCCGTCTAAATCGATCGCTAACGTCTTATCAGCTCCAGTGCTTCCGCCGGAACCTGCTGTGAATACGACAACATCCGATCCTTGGATAGCGTCTGTGATCGCGTCTACATTATCCTCCAAGTTCAAGTAGACCGGTTTTACACCCTTCTCCTCGAAATACCGAAATTGCTCTTCCTTCCGCAAACCGACGGATACGTCATGCTCATTCTTCTCGTTCAGAACGTTGACTAAGTTTTTTCCTACTTTTCCGTTTGCTCCAATAATGAATACTTTGCTCATGTTGATCCCTCATTTCTGTTTAATTCAAAAAGCTATCGTAATCCGTGCGTTCATTTTGGACACCGATCCATTTCGTTTCCGTGAATTCCTCCAACGCCCACTTGCCGTTGAATCGGCCAAGACCGGATTGCTTCACACCGCCAAATGGTGCTTGTGGTTCGTCATTGATGCTCTGATCGTTGACATGAATCATGCCTGTTTCAATTCGTTTTGCAATCAATTCCCCGTGTCCGACTGTAGAATGCACTGCACCGGAAAGACCATATGGATGTTCATTAGCCATCTCCACTGCTTCGTCTTCCGTTTCGAACGTAATGATTGGTGCGATTGGTCCGAATATCTCTTCGGCTGCGAGCGATGACTGGTTGTCTACTTGATTGACGACTGTAGGCTCTAACACATTGCCATGGAAACTGCCACCTGTAAGAACATTTGCACCAGCGTCGATCGCGCGCTGCAGCTGCTCTTTTATGCTGTCCACTTGCTGCTCATTTATAATAGGACCTACTTGTGTGTTTTTATCTGTAGGGTCACCGTAACGCAATTCTTTGACTTTATCAACGAACTCGCTCGTGAATTCCTCTGCTACAGATGCCTGAACAAGTATGCGGTTAAGCGCGATACAAACCTGTCCTTGATGATAGAATTTACCGTAGACAGCAGATTCCACTGCCGCATCGATATTGGCATCTTCCATCACGATAAGCACGTTGTTGCCGCCAAGCTCCAATGCTGTACTTTTCAGTTCGCCAGCAGCAAGAGATGCGATGTGTTTACCGACTCCGGTGGATCCTGTAAAGGAAATCATACGCGGAATCGGATGCTTCACAAAAGCATCGCCAATCTCGGAGCTCTTACCGCTGACAAGGTTGATCAGTCCTTTCGGTGCTCCAGCTTCTTCGAACAGAGCAGCTACAAGTGAGCCTGCTGTCACGGTTGTATCCTTGGAAGGTTTGATAACGACCCCGTTACCTGTAGCCAGTGCAGCTGCCACAGAACGCATTGTCAAATGAAGCGGAAAGTTCCACGGACTAATAACACCGATTACTCCTAACGGTTCCTGATAGACTTTATTCACCTTGCCTGGAACATGGGAAAGAAATACTTCCCCCTTCATCCGGTTCGGATATGAAGCAGCTTCTTTCATAAAATTAACCGCGGTTGTTATTTCCCCGACAGCTTTTCGGTACGTACTTCCTGCTTCCTTGATCAGCCATTCGATGAATAGCTCTTTTTCCCGTTCAATAACCTGGATAGCTTTCTCAATCAGTTCCCGCTTCACTTGCGGTGGTTGCTCAGCCCATTCCTTCTGTGCTCGTGCTGCTGCTTGATAAGCTTCATCCACATCCTCTTCGTTCGCTCCTTGGATCGTAAGCAATGTCTCTCCTGTATATGGATTGATATTCTCAAACGTTTCTTCGCTATTCCCTTTTCGCCATTCTCCATTTATATAAAGTAAATCGAACTGCTTTTGCAAGATAACGCCTCCTTACGATTTGTCTCGACTTAGAGACAATTCCCCCTTTGAATGAGATTAAACAAGTCATCTGTGAAATGTCTCCTTCTTTTCTCAGCGTTTTCTAATTTTCACTTCATGTTGTTCTAAGATGCGTTGGATATAGTAGTACCATAACAACGAACAAGGAGATGGATAATATGAAAAGAAAGAATTTAATAGCAAGCGGTTTGGCGATTACATTGGCAGCTGGATTAGGCCTAGGTTTCCAGCATGTAAGTGCGGACGACGATAAAGTACCTGCTGATACAAAAGTGAATTTGAATCAAGCCATTGACAATGCAAGCAAAGAACAAGCAGGAACAGTGACTAGTGTCGAACTTGATACTACACGCAGCGGTCAGGCATATTACGAGGTGGATATAAATGACGATAAAGCTGAATACGATGTACGCGTGAATGCCGATGACGGAACTGTTGAATCACGAAAAGATAATGACGATGACGATGATAACCAAACACCACAGCCAAAAGTAGACATCAAAACGGCAGCTGAAACAGCTCTCGCACAGGAAAAAGATGCTGTACTTACAGATATCTCCCTTGATGAAGATGACGGCAGACTGGAATATGATGTGGAGCTTCGTACCGATAAGGATGAAATCGAAGTGACTGTTGATGCAGAATCCGGCGAAGTGACGTATACAGAAAAAGAAACCATCGATGACGAGCAAGATGATGATGGTGATGATGACTAAGAATGACACGAGTCTCCTATAGGAGGCTCTTTTTTTATGTTTCAGATTTTCCAAACGGGTTATTAGTTAGGAGAACCAGACATCCGGAAGGAGCAATCGAATCATGAGCGAAAATATTCAAGATAAAGTTGTCATTATTACAGGTGCATCAAGCGGTATTGGAGAGGCAACAGCTAAAGAATTGGCGCAGCATGGTGCTAAGGTTGTCCTTGCTGCTCGACGCGAAGAGCGTTTGCAAGAGCTGGCAGATTCCATCAAGCAGGATGGCGGAGAAGCTATCTATCAAGTCACAGACGTAACAAAACAGGAAGAGGTTGAACAGCTGGCACAGCTGGCTTTGGAAACGTACGGCAAGATTGATGCCATCTTCAACAATGCCGGTCTAATGCCGCTATCCTACCTGCATAAAAAGCAAATCTCTGAATGGGATACGATGGTAGACGTTAACATCAAAGGTGTATTGTATGGCATTGCTGCTGTACTGCCGCATATGCGTGAGCGCAAGCAAGGCCATATCATCAATACATCCTCTGTTGCGGGGCATAAATCCGGTCCGGGAACTGCTGTTTATTCCGGAACGAAATTCGCTGTGCGTGCCATCACGGAAGGCTTGCGCCAGGAAGAAGCAGAAAACAATATCCGCACAACAATCATTTCTCCAGGAGCCATTAAAACAGAACTCCCGGATAGTATCACAGATGATGAAATCCGCGAAAGCATGGGCGAGACATTAGGAGCAGCTGTTACACCTGACAGCATTGCACGAGCAGTCCGTTATGCTTTGAGCGAGCCGGATGATGTCGCAGTCAATGAACTGCTGATTCGTCCGACGAAACAGAAAGGCTGAGTTTTTCCTACAATGGAACAGCACCTCTCCGGCTGATCCGGGAGGTGCTGTTCTATTAATCGCTCAATTTACCGCCATTCGTTTCAATGACCTTCTTATACCAATAGAAGCTTTTCTTTTTTATCCGTTTAAGAGAGCCATTCCCATCGTTGTCCTTATCAACATAGATATAGCCATATCGCTTTTTCATTTCCCCTGTACTGGCGCTGACAAGATCGATCGGTCCCCAGCTGGTATAACCAAGGATTTCGACGCCATCTTCAATTGCTTCACCCATTTGTTCCAGGTGTTTTTGCAGATAGTCAATACGATACGAGTCCTCTACTTGACCTTCTTCATTGACTGTATCAACCGCACCCAGTCCATTCTCTACGACAAACAACGGTTTCTGATATCGATCATAAAGCTGATTCGCAGTAATTCGGAAACCTGTAGGGTCTATTGTCCATCCCCACTCCGATTTCGGCAAATATGGATTTTCCACAGAACCGAATACATTTCCTGCTGTCGTTTTGCCGAGTACTTCCGGATCCGTACTAGTCGTGCGGCTGGCATAATAACTGAACCCGATATAGTCGACAGTATGACGGAGGATAGCTTCATCTTCTGGTTCCATCTGAATATGGATGTTATTGTCCTTGAAAAAGCGCTTCGCATAGCCCGGGTAAGCCCCGCGAGCCTGAACATCAATAAAGAAGAAGGAATCTCTGTCTCGATCCATTGCATCCAGATAATCAGCAGGATTTGCCGAGTACGGGTAAGTTGTACCCGCCGCCAGCATACAGCCGATTCTTGCTCCAGGTATGATTTCATGGCAGAGCTTCACCGCTAACGCGCTGGCAACCAACTGATGGTGAGCTGCCTGATATTGAATTTGCTTTCTGTCATCACCTTCCCGAAAGACAAGACCTGCTCCTACAAACGGCAGATGCAGAAGCATATTAATTTCATTGAAAGTCATCCAGTACTTTACTTTACCTTTATATCTTGTAAAGATAGTTTTAGCGTAGTTTTCAAAGAAAGATACGAGCGCCCGGTTCCGCCAGCTTCCGTATTTCTGTACAAGATGGACTGGAACATCAAAATGCGCCATCGTTACAACTGGCTCGATCTTATGCTTCCGTAACTCATCAAACAGATTATCATAGAACTGCAGCCCTTCTTCATTTGGCTGTTCTTCATCCCCCTGCGGGAAGATGCGTGCCCAGGCAATCGAAACCCGTAACGCCTTGAACCCCATCTCCGCAAACAATGCGATATCCTCTTTGTAGCTATGATAGAAATCAATTGCTTCATGCGAAGGATAGTACGCACCAACAACTGGTTCCAGTGTTTCAATATTACCTTGCATGATTGAAAATCTATCTGCTCCTATCGGCAGCAAATCGACTGTCGTCAACCCTTTACCGCCTTCACGATAAGCACCTTCTACTTGATTGGCAGCTACGGCGCCACCCCATAAAAAACCTTCAGGAAATATACTCATATCCTCAGCTCCCCTCTCTCTTTATATCTACTAATCAAGCATTTAAATATTCAAGGTAAGGAGCGGCTCTCCCCATTTCACTTGCTTCTCCTCTGTTGCCGCAACCAAATTGTAACCCCTTACATCCGTCACCACAACTGGTGTCGTAATATCGAAACCGGCATTCTGGATACTTTCCAAGTCAAATTCTATTAGCAGCTGGCCTTTTTCCACACGATCTCCTTGCTTCACTTGAGCTTCAAAGAATTTGCCGTCCAACTGAACCGTATCCATTCCGATATGAATCAGGATTTCGGCCCCGCTATCTGTTGTGATGCCAATTGCATGTTTCGTTGGGAACAATACCGACACAACTCCATAAGCAGGAGCATATAGCTTCCCTTCTGATGGAATGATTGCCACACCCTTGCCGAGTGCACCTGTCGCAAACGCCTCATCCTTGATTTCAGATAAAGAAACGATAGAACCTTGGAATGGACTGGCAATCACATCATTACCAATAGCGAGCTTTTCTTCTTTTTGAATCGGTGTTGTTGGCTCTTGTACTGTGTCTGGTTTGTTGTTTTCCTTGGTGAATCCGAATAGCATTGTCAGTACAAATGCAGCCCCAAACGCTACACCAATTGAAACGAATGAACCCCAGAATCCCATATCAAAACCATTTGGTCCAATGAATGTAGGGATCTGGAATATACCCAATCCTCCCGTCATGTAGCCAGTTGTTTTGAAAATACCTAGAACAGCTCCACCTAAAGCACCACCGATACAACTAATGATAAATGGTCGTTTCAGCGGCAATGTAATACCGTAAATCGCCGGCTCTGTCACACCAAATATTCCTGAGATAAAGGCTGGTATGCTCAATGTTTTAAGCTTTCTCTGCTTGATACGGATCCAAACAGCCAATACTGCACCGATTTGCGCAAAGGAAGCAGCAAAGACGAGTGCTAACACAGGGTCTCCGCCGTAGACGGACAAGTTATTGATCGAGATTGGTACAAGTCCCCAATGCAAACCGAAAATAACGAATATCTGCCAGAAGGCCCCTAGGAACAAACCAGCAATGATTGGGCTTAAGTCATAGATGCTAAGTGTCGCTTGCCCGATAAGCTGACCTGCCCAAGTCGCAATCGGACCGATAATCATGAATGTCAACGGTACAACCACTAACAATGTCAAGAACGGTACAACAAAGGTCTTGATAACATCAGGTACAATCTTTGCGAAGCCTCTTTCAACTTTTGCTGCAAAGAACGTCGCCAGAATGATAGGAATAACAGATGATGAATAAGTCATCAAGATTACTGGCATCCCCAAGAATGTAATATGCACTGGTGATTCAAACAGCGTACCACTGAATAACGTATACAGCGGATCGCCTGTTGTAAGACCGGATAGTGTCGGATAAACGAGCGCCGCCCCGATAGCCATCCCGATAAAATGACTTCCGCCGAACTTTTTCATTGCAGTGTAGCCTAAGAAAATAGGGAAGAAATAGAACAAAGAATCGCCAACAGCATTAAGGATCTGATAGGTACCAGATTCGGCTTTTAACCAACCAAAGGCAAGAAACATTGCATTGAAACCTTTGATCATACCAGTTGCAGCTAATACACCGAGTACGGGCGTGAATATACTAGAGATAATATCGATAAACTTATTAAATGGATTTGTATCCTTGTCTTCCTCTTGAGACGCTTGCTCGTTACCAGTGAACCCGCCAACATGCGCTACTGCTTTATATACATCCGGCACATGATTGCCGATGACAACTTGATATTGTCCGCCGCTCTTCAGAACGGTAACGACATCGTCCATGTTCTTCAGTGCTTCGGTGTCGGCTTTATTTTCATCCTTCAACTTAAAGCGTAAACGAGTAATACAATGGACAACGCTGTTAACATTTTCGCGGCCTCCGACTTGCTCGATGATATCTTTGGCCAGTTGCTCATACTTCATCTTAATCCCACCTTTTATTTGGAATTTGGCAAATAAAAAACCTGATCAGGTCGGCGCACGAAATCGTGCAGCCAAGCTAATCAGGTTATGCCCTATTAAGGTAACATTCCTTCGAAGGATATTCAGCTGATAAGTAAAATTTAACACCTTAATCCCAAAATGTCAACGCTTACATTTACAATTTATTTACTTTTATTTTTTCTGCGACTGTTCTGTAAGGCGATGTATATGGACAGTCAAATACAATTGTTCATCCTGTGTAAGTCCAGAATCAAACTTTTCCTTCAAGTAAATATCCATTCTTTCTGTACATTGAAATGCATGCTTGTACTTCAGCCGCACTTGATCATAAAGGAATGATTCAGCCAGTTCAGGCAATCTCTCATCCCGCAGAAAACGTACTGCAAAAAAACGCAAGTGTGTCAGGAATCTCTCATAATTGACCGAGTTCTCATCTACATTCCCTTTCAAATAGTAGGTAACTATATTCAGCAGGTTGCTGACTATTTCGGTTACTTGTACAGCCGTCAGCATGTGCTCGCCTGTCAGCTGACTATTGACCAAATGCAATGCGATGGATGCAGCTTCATCTTCCCCTAAATGATAGCCTGTATCCTCTTCGATGATGTCCAGCGCTTTCCACGCAATTTTATATTCTTGCTTATAATATTTTCGTATTTCCCAAACAAGCGGGTTCTTCAGGGTGATACCCTGTTTCTCTCTGCTGATCGCAAAACTAAGATGATCAGTCAATGCTACATAAAGATATTCATCCAAGTCGTACGGGAGATGACCGCGAGCATACTCTACTATTTTAGCGGCAATAGAAAGATAAAAGGGAGAAACATCCCGCAGAAGTGTCTCTAGTTTATCGGCTACACCTGATTTTTCCAAGATGAATTTCTTCTCAATCTGAGATACATCTATCGGATCTCCAATCTTCTTCTTGAATGCCAAGCCTTTTCCCATCACGACCAGTTCCTGATTTTTATCATTCCTTGTAACCACAACACTATTGTTCAGGATCTTTTCTATCTTCATTGATTTCCCCCTCTTCCTTAACAGAATGAAAAAAACCCAAATTCACACATAGCAGCTGGCTGCTTGTGTAAATTCAGGTTTTGCCCGCAATGCGGTAACAATCCTCGTTCACTTGTAAACGCTTTATATAGAAAATATCATAACAGATATTCCCTGTCAATCTGACTAAAAGAGGCCGCATTTCACTTTCTTTAGTTTAACTATCGGTTATTTTAATTATAAAATGGGAATTACAAGCCAATTAATCGCTTTCCTTCTCTGCAGAAAGGTATAATCGAAGCTGGTATAGAAATCTACTATTAGATATTTACATATAAAGAAGGGATGTAAGAGGATGAGTAATCTACGAGAAGATGCACTGAGAATACACCGCGAAAATAAAGGGAAACTGACGATGAAGTCGAAAATCCCTGTCCGTAATGCAACGGATTTGAGCCTTGCTTATTCCCCTGGTGTAGCTGAACCTTGTAAAGAAATCCATCAAAACAAGGATGATGTATACGAATACACAATGAAAGGCAACATGGTTGCAGTTGTCAGTGACGGCTCTGCCGTGCTTGGCCTTGGAAACATCGGTCCAGAAGCTTCTCTTCCGGTAATGGAAGGGAAATCTGTCCTATTCCAGAGCTTCGCAGGTGTTGACAGCTTCCCGATCGTGCTTGATACAAACGACGTGGACGAAATCGTTCGCACTGTGAAATTGATGGCACCAACATTCGGCGGCGTGAACCTAGAGGACATCTCCGCTCCTCGCTGCTTCGAAATCGAAGAGCGCTTGAAAGCGGAAACGGACATTCCAGTATTCCATGATGACCAGCACGGTACGGCAATCGTTACGGTTGCTGGTTTGCTGAACGCATTGAAATTGGTTGGCAAAAGCTTCGATAACATCAAAGTGGTAGCTAACGGTGCTGGCGCTGCAGGTATCGCAATCATCGAATTGCTGCACAGCCTTGGTGTAAACAACGTCATCATGTGTGACTCCAAAGGTATGATCTACGAAGGTCGTCCAGAAGGCATGAACAAGATGAAAGACCGTGTAGCGAAAATCACGAACCGTGACCGTCAGGAAGGCAGCCTGTCTGATGCGATCAAGGATGCGGACGTGTTCATCGGTGTATCTTTGGCAAACCTATTGTCCAAAGACGACGTTCGCACAATGGCAAAAGATCCAATCATTTTCGCAATGGCGAACCCAGATCCGGAAATCCTGCCAGCTGATGCGAAAGAAGCAGGTGCCCGCGTTATCGGTACTGGCCGCTCTGACTTCCCGAACCAGGTGAACAACGTACTTGCCTTCCCTGGTATTTTCCGTGGTGCGCTGGATGTTCGCGCGACTGGAATTAATGAGGAAATGAAGATTGCAGCTGCCAAAGCGATTGCTGAGCTAATCGACGAAAGTGATCTAAATGAAGATTACGTTATCCCAGCTCCATTCGATCCGCGTGTTGCACCAGCTGTTGCGAAAGCAGTAGCAAAAGCAGCGATGGATACTGGCGTCAACCGCATTACAGTTGATCCAGAAGAAGTAGCTGAGAAGACGCGTCAGCTTACACTCATCGACGAAGACTAAAAACACACAAAAAAGAGGAATCCCACGGGATTCCTCTTTTTTATATTATTTATCTAAATTCAATACAGTCAATTTCTCTCTTGTCATGGAAAGAATGCTGTTCGCAATACCCTGCGTTCCCATACCAGAACCTTTCACACCAAGGAATGGGAAGTGGTCTGGACCA
The DNA here is from genome assembly GCF_044383785.1 of Terribacillus sp. JSM ZJ617. Lineage (NCBI taxonomy): Bacteria > Bacillati > Bacillota > Bacilli > Caryophanales > Bacillaceae > Terribacillus > Terribacillus sp. JSM ZJ617. The sequence continues at coordinate 234,638 of NZ_JBISEQ010000004.1, forward strand.
CGCTCTGTGCGTCCGTTGATTTGGACAGCACCAGTTTCCAATTCATTTGCAATATAGAAGGCTTTATCTACATCACGAGTGAAGATGCTTGCCTGCAAACCGTACTCGGATTTATTAGCAATTTCGATTGCTTCCTCATCGGAACCAACGCGGATAACAGGTAATACCGGACCGAATGGCTCTACCCATGCAACATCCATATCCTCCGTTACATGATCAAGCAAAGTCGGATGAATCAGATTGCCTTCGCGTTTGTTACCTGCAACAAGTGTCGCGCCTTTTTCCAATGCGTCATCGATCAAAACTTGAACAACGTCAGCAGATTTACTGTCGATCAATGGTACGACTGTATTGCCATCTTCCGGAGATCCGACAGCCAATTTTTCTACTTCGGCCTGCAGTCTTGAAACGAGCTCATTTGCCACATTATCGTGGACAAGCACGCGCTTGATAGCTGTACAACGCTGACCTGAATAGGAGTATGCTCCGCTAATGATATTCTTCACAGCTTTATCAAGATCCGCATCTTCGCGGACGATACCAGGATCCTTACCACCAAGCTCAAGAACGACTGGCTTCATGCCAGCTACTTTCGCCAGGTTCTCACCTGTTTTAGTTCCTCCAGTGAAGGAGACCATGCTAATATCTTTATGCTCCACAAGGAAGTCACCGATGACAGAACCGCGGCCAGTGACGATATTGACAACACCTGCTGGGAAGCCAGCTCGGTCGAATGCCTCCATCATCTTGATACCGCTCAAAGAGCCTTGCGTTGCAGGCTTGAAGATGACCGTATTACCGGAAATAAGTGCTGGAGCCAGTTTGGATGCTGATAAGTTTACTGGATAGTTGAAAGGCGCAATTGCCAGAACGACACCTAAAGGTACTCTGTCCACAATACCAACCTTGGAACTGGATCCACCCGGGAAACGATCGCCTCTCATGCTTTCGCCATTGGTATGCAATGCTTCCTGTGCAGTATAACGGATATAATCATATGTCCGCTGCACTTCACTTTTGGCATCTTTCAGGCTCTTACCGACTTCAAGCATCATTGTTTGTGCAAGTTCATCCTGCATTCCAAGCAGTTCATCCGCCCATTTATAAAGCAAATCTGCTTTTTCCTGCAAGGAAACCTTTGCCCATTCTTTTTGTGCTTGCTTCGCTGATTGAATTGCTGCTGCCGCCTCTTCCTGAGACAATGCCTGCACAGTTCCAACGACGCCCTCTTTGTACGGAGACATGATTTCCACTACATTCCCGGTGGTGCTTTCTTTCCATTCGCCATTCACATAATAACGTTGTGCTGTTAATGTTGACTCCACTACTTTTTCCTCCTCGTGTTGCAGTTAGTTTATTTAATTAAAAAACTTAAAAAAGTTTCTGACACTCATTCTACTACTAACATTTTTATAATGGAATCATTTTGCTCAAAAAATATAATTAAATTTTTTCCATGATATCAAGGTTTCTAAGTATATAACATATAAGATTAGTATGTCATTTTTGTTATCCAATTCTCTCCAGCCGCAAAAGCTAACCTATAAATTTTAGCTAAATTCGCACCTTTTTTTAACTAAAAAAAGAGGAGTATCAATTACTCCTCTTTTCTTCCCGGCACAAATCATCTACATATTCAGTTAGGAGTTCTGCGGCATATTCACCGGAAAAATGCTCAGGATCAATGAAACGGTGGAAAGCCAGTCCATCAATTAACGCATATAACTTTTCCGTTTCCTTTTGCAGATCTCTCCCCTCTCTCATATATCCACTTTCTGAAAGGAATACCAACACACGCAGCACAGTTTCCCGGATACCATCTGTCTGACGGAAAGCATCCCCTTGCTTGTATTTGAAATGCAGCGTGAACATAAACCATACTTGCATTTCGGCCATTGTTTCCTTATCAATAGGGATAAGCTCCAACAATACCTTTGTCACAAGCTGTTTTGGCTGCAATACTTGTTGAATCACTTGCATGATCCGAGCTTCACAACGGGATTTCACAAGCTCCATCGCATATTGAAGCAGTTCTTCCTGTGTCGTGAAATAATGACGCAAAGCACCTAGTGACAGATTTGCTTCTTTGGCAATGTTCCGGACAGAGGCTGCCTCCATCCCGCCATCCATGATGACCTTCCAAGTTGCTTTGGCTATATCTTGCTTTCTTGCTTCATGATCTATTTTTTTTGGCATAGCTTAACTTTAGCAAAAATCATATATGAAATCAATTTATTTAATACACTTGTATCACAAAGATTCCCGTGTTAGCATAATAATACAACTGTATTATAAAAAGGAGATGGAAAATGAACAGTATTATTGTTTTAATCATTCTGTGCGAAGTCGGTTTTTGGGTTTTTATTGCTGCTGGACTAATTGCCCGCTATGTGTTCAAGCTTCCAAAATTCGGTATGATCCTGCTCGGCGCGACCCCTCTGATTGACTTGATATTGTTACTAGCTACAGGCTTTGATCTTGCACGCGGTGCAACAGCAACTGTTGCCCATGCCATTGCTGCCATCTATATCGGCGTCAGCTTGGCATATGGAAAATCGATGATACACTGGGCCGATCAGCGCTTTGCCTATTACATTACAAAACAAGGTGAGAAACCGAAAAAACTTTACGGCAAAGAACATGCTAAGAAAGAAGTGAAGGGTTGGCTGCAGCACTTGCTTGCATATATCATCGGCGCTGGTCTCCTGCTTGCTGTGATTTATTGGATCAACGACGCGGAGCGAACAGAGGCACTCAGGGGTGTCCTCAGAATCTGGTCGATTATTCTTGGTATAGATTTTCTCATCAGCTTCAGCTATACCCTGTTTCCGAAAAAAGAGAAGCATGCCAGCTCTTGAAGCAGCATGCTCCTCTCTTTTAGAAGTCTTCTTTCTTTGATCTTTCATTCGCTCTATTCATGATGAAATAACAAATAACAAGCAAAAGAATCGCACCACAGAAAAACAATGTATTAAGCGCACTGTCATGGTAGACGACGATCAAACGAATCAATGCTGTGATACCGATATAAAGGAAATACCGGATTGGGAAATGATAATCCTCTTGAAAATACTTTACAATCATGGCAATAAACTCAAAATAAAGGAAAAACACGAGAATCTTATTTAAGAATTCCAGTCGGGAAGTATTGCCTTCATTGAATAAGGAATTGGTGATAATATCAATCAATTCCTTCACTAGCAATATGGAAATGGCGATAGCCAAAAGAATCAAGGCTACATTCAATACGTACTGCAGGACGGTTGCAATCGTTGCCTTCGTCCGTTTTTTCTTTGTATGTGTTTCTATCCGCATAACTTCACCTCTAAAATTCCTATTTCTCTATCTTTTTACTAGATAAGCTGCATCAATTTCCTTCGTGCATGATATACCTGACAGAGCATAGGTCAATTGAAGCTCCGTACGCATATCCTCGATTACACGGCTCACCCCAGCTTGTCCACCTGCAGCGAGTCCGTATACATAAGGGCGGCCGATCAGGACGCTATCCGCTCCCAAGGCAATTGCCTTAAATACATCTGATCCGCTCCGCACACCGCCATCCATCAATATCGGCACTGCTCCATTTACTATTTCCGCGATTGCAGGCAGTGCCCGTAAAGAAGCAATGGCACTATCAAGCTGCCTTCCCCCATGGTTGGACACAACGATAGCATCCATTCCTAATTCAATTGCCTGCTTGGCATCTGCTGGGTGCAAGATGCCTTTCACCACAATCGGCAAGTTTGTCTGTTCCCGCAAGAATAGTAAATCATCCCATGTAAGATTCGGGTGATGGATATTCTCCAGTATAGCCTCTCTTATATGTTCCTCTGTAAGCTGTGGCACCAATTCCTGAAAAACAGGATCATTTATGTAATTTGCTGTTCCTTTTAACAGCTTCAACGGCGAATAGCCATTCCGGTAATCTCGTTTTCGCCACCCAAGCAGACCTGTATCGACCGTCACTACAATTGCCTTATAGCCCGCTATTTCAGCCCGTTTTGCCATACTGGCAGTTAAAGCACGATTCCTAGACCAATACAATTGGAACCATTTCACTGCTTTCGGTGCTGCCGCTGCAATCTCTTCCAAGGAAGCCGATGTAACCGTACTTGCAACAAACGGAATACCGGCAGCTGCTGCAGCTTTCACACTGCCAAGCTCCTTCTCCGGATGGAAGATCCCTTGGAAACCTACCGGCGCCAGCATCACAGGCATACTTTGCGCCTGCCCGAACAGCTGGATGGAAGTATCTACATTGGAGACATCCCGCAGTACTCGCGGCAGGATGTCGTACTCGCTGAATGCTTCTCTATTCTGCCCGAGCGTCTCTTCATCTCCGGCCCCGCTTTGCAAAAATCCAAAAGGACCAGCCGGTAGAATTTCCCGAGCCCGCTCTTCCCACTCCGCTGCAAATAACGGATAATCACTTATCTTTTCTCCAATTCTTGTAAAAACATTCCCCATTGACTTAACCCCCATTCCTTTCTTTGTAATATTAATAGAATAATTCGAACACGTTAGGAATTCCACTCTTTTCGTGTTAAGATAATCATTGAAAAATAAGCAACGGAGGCGGCAACCATGGCTAATTATCAAGATCTTTCGAATGAAGCGTTACAACAGAAATACAATACGCTGCAGGATGCATATGAGGCAATCGCCAGTCAGCAGCTGCATCTGGATATGTCGCGCGGGAAACCATGCACTGAGCAGCTTGATCTCTCCCAGCCGATGCTCGATATCATTACGTCTAGCAGCACTGTTAAAACGGAAAATGGAACAGATGCACGGAATTACGGTGTATTGGACGGTATTCCAGAAGCAAAGGCATTTTTTGCTTCCATCCTAGATGTTGAACCGAAGCAAGTAATTGTAGGAGGAAACAGCAGTCTGACATTGATGCATGATTCCATCGTTCAATTTTTGCTGCATGGTGTATCAGAAGAAGCGACACCATGGATCAAGCAGGATAACGTGAAATTTCTCTGCCCTAGCCCTGGCTATGACCGTCATTTCACAATATGCGAAGCATTGGGAATCGAGATGATCCCTGTTGCTATGACACCAGAAGGTCCTGACATGGATGAAGTAGAAAAGCTCGTCGCAGCTGATCCGCAAATCAAAGGAATCTGGTGTGTACCTAAATACAGCAATCCGGATGGTTTTACATACACCGATGCTGTGGTTGATCGTCTTGCTGGAATGAAAACAGCTGCAGATGATTTCCGGATTTTCTGGGACAATGCTTATATCGTCCATCATCTTACAGAAGAACCAGATGAACTTAAAAATATCATGACGGCAGTTGCGGTTGCGGGGAATCCGGACCGTGTCATGGAATTCACTTCTACTTCTAAAGTAACTTTCCCAGGATCTGGTGTTGCTGCTCTGGCTTCCAGCGAAAAGAATATTACTTTCTATAAAAAGCATCTATCCGTTCAATCCATTGGGTCGGATAAGCTGAATCAAATGCGCCACGTAGCATTTTTAAAAGATAAAGACACCCTTGCTGCCCATATGAGAAAGCATGCCGCAATCATTGCGCCAAAATTCAAGACCGTCCTGACAATCCTGGAGGAGAAACTGGGTGGTAAAGGAATCGCCGATTGGACGAATCCGAACGGCGGCTACTTCATCAGCTTGAACACGATGGAAGGCTGCGCGAAGGATGTCGTGGAGCTTGCCAAAAAAGCTGGTGTAACCTTGACTGGTGCTGGTGCAACCTACCCTTACGGTAAAGATCCATATGACCGGAACATCCGTATTGCACCAACACTACCACCAACTGAAGAACTGAAAAAAGCCATCGATGTACTATGCTTGTGCGTCGAGATGGTAAGCATCAATCGTTTATTACAGAAATAAAGTAAGGCCGCCTTTAAGGCGGCCTATTTATATGGAATAAAGATAATAATCCTGCTGGCTTTCTTTCTTGAATCCGGTCGACGTATATAAAGACAGCGCCTTTTCATTCTCTGGCTGGACATCCAGATAAACCGTTTGTCCCCGCTGTGCCTCCATCCGCACAGCTTCCTGCAAAGCCCTTCTCCCATATCCCTTTCCTTGGAATTCGGGAAGGATTGCAAAACCATATATCTCACTTCGTTCTTTCTCACGATGAATACGAATCTTCCCGACTATCTTATCTTCTGCCTCAATCATGAAAAACTCCTGTTGAAATCCATCCCTCTCCAATCTATCATTGTAAACTTTCGCTTCATCCGGCTTAAACTCAAAACAGACGATATCCAATTTCATCTTCATTTCGATATCTTCTTCACGTGAAGGTCGCAAACGAATGGATTCATCCAATTCCGGAAGTATGTTCCCCTCCCATTTCATCATGTACTCTGATTCTTCATATGTACAAGCTATTGAGCCCAACCATTGTTTTCCTGATTGACTATCCGCCGGAACGTTTAATAAGATTTTCCGAGCTTTTTCCAGGGCAGGCTGGCAGTTATGAAATAGTCTGCTGAAGATGCCTTTCCGTCGGTAATCTGGATGCACCATACCGCATACTTCCATTTTGCTTCCGAAACTATATAAGCCAAGAAAACCGACAAGGCGGCCCGAATCATATGACAAGAAATCAGTCTGATCCTCATCACTTCTATTCTCGAGCATATCCCAATTCAGCTTCAGATCTATACTGTCATATTGCTCCACAGTTTGCTGAAGTTTTTTTATTTCTTTTAATTGTTCTATTGTAAGCAAACATATCCCCCCAATCTCTGTTTACTCACTTATCATACCTTAATTTTCCACATAAAAAAATCCTGCCGTTTATACGGCAGGATTTTGATTAATTTGCTTGATGATCCACTTTCACTCGTCGAATGAAGAAACTGATGATCACACCAATAATAGCAACAATGATACCAAAGATAAATGAACCTTGGACACCTTCTGTGAATGCTTGAATCATTGTTGCTGGATCTTGCGGATTGGCCGCATCTTCCATGAAGCTCTTCTGTCCAGCAGTCATAATAGAGATTGCTACAGCAGTACCAATTGCACCAGCAACCTGCTGTAATGTGTTCATGATAGCTGTTCCATCTGGGTACAGACTAGGAGGCAGCTGGTTCAAGCCATTTGTCTGTGCCGGCATCATAATCATGGAGATACCAATCATCAAAGCGATATGCAATCCAATGATGAAGCCAGTGGACGTGTCCAGGGAAATGGTAGAGAACCCGAACATAACCAAAGTGACAATGATAAGACCAGGAGTTACAAGGAATCTCGGTCCGAATTTATCAAATAGCCCTCCCATGACTGGAGAAAGCAAACCATTGATAACACCGCCAGGAAGCATTGTAAGACCGGCAACAAGCGGAGTAAGCGCTAGGGATGTTTGCAGGTACAATGGCAGCAAGATCATAGAGGAAAGCATAACCATCATGCTCACTAAGATCAGCACCAAGCCTAAAACGAACATCGGGTACTTGAATGCGTTCAAGTTCATCATCGGCTGTTCCATCTTAACCTGACGAACAGAAAATAAAATAAGGCTCAAAACGCCGACTGCAATGGTAATGATAACGATTGGATCGCCCCAACCGCCGCCTTCACCAGCATGGCTGAATCCGTAAACCACACCACCAAAACCGATAGTCGATAAGACAATAGATAGAATATCGATTTTAGGCTTTGTCAATTGTGTAACATTTTGCATGAAGAATGAACCGAATACAAGTGCCACTACTAGTAATGGCAAGGAGAACCAGAAAATCCAATGCCAAGTAAGTTTATCGATGATCAGACCTGAGACCGTCGGACCTACTGCAGGTGCGAACATAATAACTAGACCGATTAATCCCATCGCTTTACCGCGTCGATGCGGCGGGATGATGTTAAGAATCGTATTGAACATTAACGGAAGCAATAGAGCAGTACCTATTGCCTGCACAACACGCGCAATTAACAGCACGCTGAATGACGGTGCAACAGCAGCTATGATAGTACCGATGATTGAGAACACCAAAGATGTCAAAAATAGCTGACGTGTCGTGAACCACTGCATGATTAAACCGGACACCGGCACAAGCACACCAAGTGTCAAAAGGTAACCTGTAGTCAGCCATTGAGCTGAGGAGGCTGAAATACCAAATCCATTAATGATATTCTGCAGCGCAATATTCAGCGCTGTCTCACTGAAAAGACCAACAAAACCAGCAATCAAAAATGAGATGATGATTGGCATAGCTTTGATATTACTGTTGTTCACAGCTGATGTAGCTGTATTATTACTGTCCATTTGCAAAGCTTTCTCCTCCAATATGGAATTATTGTTTAAGTAATGACGGAAGCTGTCTTGCCACACTATACAGCGGGCTTCCCGATGCACTTGTCAGAGCCAGGGTCACTGCCCCTTCTATCAAGGCATTTATCGTAACGGCCAGATCCTTCGCCATTTCCTTTTCATAGCCAAAAGCAATCAATCGATTTGCGTATAATGCCTGCCAGTCCGCATAGGCATGCTGGCAGCTGTTTCGCAGCACTTCATGAGTTGACGCAGTTTCCGACGCAATCAGTCCGATTTGCACACCTTCCATTTGATGTTTTTTTTCAAAATCTTGTGCAATTTTACGGATGTGATATTGAAAAGCCTCTGCTGCAGTGTCCTTCTCGTTTAAATCCTGTGCTGCTCCTTCTAATACGTGCTTCTTCATGAGCGTAATTGCTTCTACTGCAATCTCTTCTTTCCCATTCGGGAAATGATAGTACAGCGAACCTTTAGGAGCACCGCTTTCCTCTATAATCTGATTCAAGCCTGTGCCATGATAGCCTTGTCGCTGGAACAGCTCTGAAGCGGTACGTAAGATGAGTTCTTTTGTGCTTTCCTTCTTTTTCACTGTCCCATACAACCTTGCACTCCTTAAATTATAACGATTGGTCTAGATAATAATAATTTTTTTCGTTTAACCTGTCAAGAATGTGATCTGCAATTTAGTTTGTAAAGTTATTGTAAATTTCAAAGTCCTGTAGAAAAGGTAATGTTATAGTACAAATGAATTTTATAGCACGTTTCAAGCTGTTTCAACGATTAATATATGGAAAGGAGCTCCAAATATGACGCATGACCAAAAAAAGTTATCATCTCTTCTTGAAATCTTTATTATTTCTTTTCGTTTAGGCTGTACATCGTTCGGTGGCCCGATTGCCCATCTCGGTTATTTTCAGGAGACGTATGTACGGAATAAACGCTGGATCGATGAACACACTTATGCCAATTTGGTTGCACTGAGCCAGTTCCTTCCCGGACCTGCCAGCAGTCAAGTCGGTATTGGCATCGGAATTATAAGAGGCGGTATTGTAGGAGGAATTATCTCGTTTATCGGGTTTACGTTGCCTTCAGTTCTGATACTCATTCTATTCGCTCTATTTCTTGGACAAACGAATCTTTCGAATGCAGGCTGGATTCAGGGCCTGAAGCTCGTCGCCGTTGCAGTCGTTGCTCATGCCATACTTGGAATGAGCAAGAAGCTCACAGCGACCCCCCTCACAAAGGGAATTGCCTTAGGCACCCTAGTTCTTACACTTTTATGGCCTCATCAATTGTCACAGCTGCTTGCACTATTGCTTGCAGCTGGTGTTGGATACCTCCTGCTTCATCTGAAACTGAACGAAGAGGAATCAGGTCATTTACATATTTCTATCAGTAAGAAGACCGGTGTCATCTGTCTTAGTCTTTTTTTACTTTTATTAGCTGGTCTGCCAGTGCTGCGAGCTATAACAGATGCTCCGCTTCTTGCTATGGCTGACAGCTTCTATCGTGCAGGTTCCCTCGTATTTGGAGGCGGTCATGTTGTTCTTCCGCTTTTGGAGCAGGAATTCGTCCCAACCGGCTGGATCAGCCAGCAAGACTTTCTTGCAGGGTATGGAGCTGCTCAAGCAGTCCCCGGCCCTCTCTTTACATTTGCGGCTTATCTTGGAACTGTGCTTTATGGGTGGCAAGGTGGATTGCTAGCTACCGCAGCTATTTTCCTGCCAGCTTTTCTGCTCTTAATCGGAGCCCTGCCATTCTGGTCGGGTCTGCAGAAAAACAGCAGCTTCCGCAAAGCCTTTGCCGGTATCAATGCCGCAGTTGTAGGAATTTTGATCAGTGCATTCTTTATTCCTATCTGGTCATCGACGATCCATTCATCCATCGATATTGCATTTGCCGCTATTTTCTTCAGTCTTCTGGCTTTCTGGAAAGTTCCAGCTTGGGTTATCGTATTATTCGGCGCCGCGTGCGGTATTGTTTTATAGTATTATCAAATTCGCCAAAATCGATCAGTTTATACTGTTGGTCGTCAGTCCAGGCCCTAATTGTGCATAAAAAGAAGCCTGGTATCCGAAAGGATATCAGGCTTCTCCTCGCACTGGTGCATTTTTGCTGATTAAGATTAATACTACCGTCAGCGACAGCATGATCAGGCAGCCGATTTGCACCGCTGCAGCTACATCCGTCAGCTGATTGATAACGGCCAAAACTGCTGTCATCACGATAATCAGGATGGATTCTATTGATTGATACATACTCATCATCCGGCCCATTTTCTCAATTGGAATATGCTCCTGCATATAAGTCATATACCCAGCATTCGCAAAAGCCAGTGCACCAGATAATAGGAATACACCCACACTTGCAGGGAGAAAGCTTTGAGAATAAGCAAACAATATATACCCTAAGGCCCCTCCAGCTCCTCCATAAGAAAGCAGTTGAATGGAACGGAAATGGCGACTTATGATAGTCAACAATACAGAACCCGAAATAAAACCGATTCCAGCAATACTTACAAGCAGTCCATAAGCAGATTCTGATAATCCGATTGCTTCTGCAGTAAACGCAACTTCCATAGAATCGACAGCTGCAGTCATGACAGTGATGCAGCTGAACAACAGCAGCAACAGGGTCAGCATGACGAATTTTTTACTGAATGCTGTAACAAGACGCCAATCCTTTCTCCAAACTTTTAGCCAACCCTTCTCCGTCCTTTCTTCCAAGCTAACTTTTACAGATGGCAAAGCTATGCATATACTAACTGCTGCCAACAATAATAGGATATTAGCGCCTAATGCCACCTCAACAGATCCTGCGCCAACTAAAATCCCTGCAGCTGCCGGCCCTAATACAAAGCCGCTGCCATCTGCAATAGCACGATAGGAATTGAATTTCTGCCAGTGCCGCTTATGGATTAACCCAGTGATATACGGCAAACTTGCAGGTTCAAAGATGGCCCCTGCAGCTGCTACGAAGAAAACAAGCACATAAATTTGCCATAGGGAAGTGGCGATGATCATCCCGGCTATACCGAAAATCCTTATAGCGTACAAAAGAATCATCAGCTTCCGATTATCCAGCCGATCTATGATACTGCCCGCCCAGCTGTTCATCAGCAATCCAGCTGCTGGCTTGATCATATAGAGGATTGCAACTGCTGCTGCAGCCTGATCTGCTTGCTCGTATACCATTAAATTCAAAGCAATCAAATAAAGCCAATCACCGCAGGATGCACATGTAATTGCTGTAAGCATTGCGATAGCGCGTAAACGGTAGTTCTTCATCTTCATTCCCCTCTCTCTGTTTGAAGTGAAGCCAATAAAAAAATCCCACCCCCAAGATTGTCATCTTAGGGGCGAGATACCGTCGCGGTGCCACCCTAGTTTCCCCGGCAGGTCACCCAGCCAGGCTCAGAAAGTACACGCATTGCTGCGTAGACCCTTGTGCGTTAACGGGCACTTCCCGGACTGCCATCATCTTCATCCGGCAGACAGCTCCGCGGTTTGTTCCAGCTGAACTCCTTCACCCTTTTCAGCATTACAGGGATTCTCTGTAAAAGGAGCGTCCATGCTGTACTATTCCGCATCATCACTTGTAAATTTTTTCTATAATATCATGTGAGGAGCTACTGTACAACACGTTGTGAGAACTTTTCGTAAGTTTCATCGCTTGCCAGGATATACAGCCTGTCTTCAGATTGAAGGGAGGTTTCTCTTTTACTTAGGTAGTTCATATCCTGATTGATACATAGCAGGACCATCCCTTCTCTCGTCAGCGCTTCCTGCGCATCTTGATATGTTTTCCAAACAGAGGCAGGGTGTATCTCAAAAATATTCGTCCCGTACTGTTTGCTCAATAGCTGACGGAAGAGATTTGATGTTCCCGGCGCCATCACAGCCTTGGCCATCAAAAGGGAAACGGAGTCATTGGATAGAATAAAATCGTCAATGGATATATGCTCAAACTTAGGAATATGTGTTTCATTATTGATTTCTACAACAGTATGTATATTCGTATTTTCTTTTTTGGAAAGCCCTTCGACCGCTGAAGCTATCAGAAGTGTTTTAGCATCTGCTAATAGTGTAGATTCCAGTTCAGGATCTGAGAACACAGCAACGCGTGCAGCTTCCAGGAGATTTGCTTGTATCAAAGTCGTTTCATCAGATGGATCTCCTTGTACAAAAGCAACTTGTTCATGATCGAATGGATGCTCTTTCCTATCATCAACAACAACAATAAAGGCATTTTCTTCACTTGCCAGCACTTCCTCAATTGATCTCTTCACCTTTTTTGACCAACCGATATAAATATAATGCCCTTTCCTTTTGATCATCAATTTCCCCTCCCTTTGCATGCGATTATAAGCTGAGGCACCGTCTACAATCTTTCCGATCAATACACCAATTACGCCGATTCCGAATAAGAACAAAAAGATTCCAAGCAGTCTTCCGGGTACCGTCTCTGGATAAAAATCTCCATATCCGACTGTGGTTACAGTTGTCATCGTCCACCAGAATCCATCGAACAAAGATGGGAAATTATCTTTCTCGATTACATGAATACCGACGGTTCCTATCAGCACGACAAGGACAGACGCCAAAGCTATTGCCAGAAAATTGAACCCAGTGATGCTCTTCCATAAACGAATGAAAATTAGCATAGTCTCTCCTCCTAGACTTCCATTATAACTGGAAAAATAAGAAAAATGACTGATATCTTACATTTCGCAACATACAAAAAAGCACCTCCGATGGGGAGGTGCTTTCGATATGTTTATGTTTAGTAAGCTAGGCTGAATAGTCCTTTTACGTGAGTCAAGTAGCGGATGTTACTTGCTTCTTTCATCATTGTAGCAGGAAGACCTTTCAATGGTGTTTGGTTCGCACCGATGAATGCTACAGCATCCCTGCGGCCAAGGCTCGCAAGTGTACCGGAGTTGATCGGGCTGAAGTTTTCCATTGTTTTGCCTTCAAGGTAAGCGAATAGGTTATATCCTACTAGCTCGCCCATTTGCCAAGCGATCTGTGCTGTTGGAGGCCAAGGGCGACCGTCTTCACCGAAGTATACAGCACTGTCACCGACAACGAATACATCTTGGTGGCTCTTAGACTGAAGGAAGTTGTTCACAGTCGCACGGCCGCGATCTGTTTCCAATCCAGATTCAGCTACCATTGGAAGCGCTTGTACGCCGCCTGTCCATACAAATGTATTTGTTTCGATTTTCTGACCATCTTTCAATTCCACGACATTGCCTACTACGTTCGTTACAGGCAAGCCAAGCAAGAATTCTACGCCGCGTTTTTCCAAGCTGGACTGCGCACGATCGATTAGATGCTGTGGAAGCATCGGAAGGATCTTCGGACCGGCTTCAACAAGCTGAAGCTTGATTTCTTTTGGATCCACACCGTGAGGCAAGCAGTAAGAAGCTAGCTTGTCCGCGATTTCGCCGACTAGCTCAACACCAGTCAGACCGCCGCCACCGATAAGGATAGTCGCGTCTGCAGGATTTTTAGATGCTGCATATGCTTTAATTTTATCTTGGATTTGGTTATACACTTTGTTTGCATCATCTGCTGATTTCAAAACAAGGCTGTTTTCTTCCAATCCAGGGATACCGAAGTAAGCAGTCTTACTTCCAAGACCTACTACCAAAGCATCGTAAGAAAGTGTATTTCCGCCAGCAAGAACTACTTCCTTCTTGTCGACATTGAAGCTTTCCACTGTTGCTACTTTGAAGTCTACATCCAAACCTTTCAAAAGCTTCTCAACTGGCATTGCCACTGCTTGCTCGGAGATGCTGCCCGCTGCAAGACGGTGAAGCTCAGTGATGATTTGGTGTGTAGGTGTTTTATTGATAAGCGTTACATTTGCTTGCGCTTTGCTGTAATACTTACGTACGGTTTGAGCGGCTAAGACTCCGCCGTAACCGGCGCCTAAAATAACGATATTCTTTGCCATACTTAATCCTCCGTCCTTACCTTATAAGCTCTTATTTTTGTTTTTGTCTTTCTTTTTCGTTCGCTACTTCAAGATAGCTCTGAACAAAACGGAACATCTTTTGTGCTTGTGGATCCTTCATCAGACGAAGCAGACCAAAAAGGCCGATTGTTTCGTTGCTTGTTTCTGCACGGTCTTTAGCTTCAATCGCAGTTTGGGCAACTGTTTTCACAGAATCTGTCACTGGATGAAGCACTTCTGTAATTGCATTAACTGTATCGGATTTCAACACATCATCTGTTGCTACAGCTTGTGCGAAGTCGTAAGAAGCAGTCAAAGCGTTCACAAGTTCATTGATTTTTGGAAGCTGTTCAATCAAAGAAGTCAATGATTCTTGCACTTCAGGTTTTAGCAATTGCGCAGCTAGGTCCTGTTGGCTCTGGCTAACACTTTCGTTTGTTTCTGACATAACGTATTCTCCTTTGCTATGGTAATGCATTATATTTATACGTAAACATTATACTTTGTTGTGAATTTGTTCACAACTGTACGTTCACAAATTGCTCAAAATATCCACCTACAACTTTACTCCTACTTGGAGATCTTGTCAAAAGTTATTTCACACACGTTAATGATTTTTTTCATTTCCTATTATATAATCGAAAAAAAGACATAATAAAAGCCCTTACACTCTTTTGCTTACGTAGCTTTCCCCTATTCCAGAAAAATATTAAAATTATTATGCATTCTTCCCGAAGCTCATGCTCTCATACCGGCCTCGAATGATACTATACACCCCGAACAGAATGAACCCAACTGATACAATTGCAAGGAGCCAGCGTCCGTATGGCTGCTGTGAAACTTCTGCCAGCGCTCCATCCAGTCCTTTCGCTTCATCTGGATCAGACTGAATAGCTGTAAGGACGAAGAAGAATCCAACTACGCCGAAAACAATGCCTCTGCTTACCAAACCGATGCGGCCTGCTTGGCGGGCAGCACGTTTTTGGTGCTTATTCATTTCAGCTGTCTTGAATCGATTCATAAAGCTTCCAGACACGCCACTGAAAAATTCATAGACGCCGTATCCGATGATAATAAGTCCGACTGCTGCAACCAGCCACTGTCCGAAGGGATATGAAAGTAGCTTTGCTGTCAGGGATTGCTCGCTCCCTCCGCCGCTTCCTTGATTCGTGGCAGCAAAACGGAGCGCATTAAATGCAATACTCGCATATATGACCGTACTGACGCCATAGCCTATGCGAATAATGATACCTTTTGTACGGTTTCCGTTTCCTTCTTTATTCGGATCCTTGATGGCTAGTATCGCATCCCAGCATACATACCCGATTAATCCTATTCCGATCAGCCATAACAAAACATTTCCAAAGGGCATACCCGCCAGTTTTTGCAGCATACCACCTGTGTCAGTCGTATCTCCTCCCACGTGAAGCGCAGCTAAGAGTGCAAGAACACCGATGAGGGCATAGACTATCCCCTGAGACATATAACCGATTCGTCCAAACCTCCGAATCCATGGCTTTGTTTCTTCCTTTGTATCCTTTGCCTTTTGTTTAGCTTCTGTTTTATCGGCCATAGTCGTCTTCCTCTCCTGTTTTAAAAGCTATACCCATGCCGTGCAGAAGAGAAACCGGTAAAAATAGGTTAGGCAAGCTACCCTTGCACAGGTGCCTACATACGATGAAGAAGAAGCAAGAAGGGAGAATGATGATGTATTACGAAAATGATGACAAACAAGAGCAGCAACGACAAATACAATTTCCAGGCGGACCTGGTTTTGGCGGTCCCGGCGGCCCTGGCTCAGGCGGATCTGGATTCGGTGGTCCTGGGTTCGGCGGCGGGCAAGGCGGATTTCCATTCGCCCCCCCTCCGGGAGCTGGCGGTCAAGGCGGAGGACAGCAGGGGCAGTTTGGACCTCCTGGACCTCCTCCATCTCAAATTCCGCAGCTGCAGCCAGTAGGCGGAAGTGGTGGTCCTTCTGCCTTTGCTATAGATCCGGGCGGAATCCGTTTCTGTCTCTTCCGTTACACGTATATGCAGCTTGAGAACGGCCAGCGCTTCTGGTACTACCCAGTATTTGTCGGCCGTACTTCGATTGCCGGCTTCCGCTGGCGTCCGCAGCAGTTCCGTTGGCAGTTCTTTGGCATTGACCTCAGACGAGTTGCAGCATTTAGTTGCTTTTAAGCAAAAAAACAGGCCTTCCTGCGGGAAGGCCTGTTCTTATTTATTGAGTACACCCATAAGCTCAGGCAGCCATAGACTCAGTGCCGGAATATAGGCTACTGCAAGGAAAGCAACGAACACAGGAATGTAGAACAGCAGTAATGGTTTTGTCATTTGTTCCACTGTAACATTGCCAACCTTGGATCCAATAAAGAGTACCGTTCCCACCGGTGGTGTAATCGTACCGATAGCAAGTCCCATCGACATAATTGTCCCAAAATGGACTGGATCCACACCGAATTCCAGAGCAACGGGCAGCAGGATTGGTGTAAAAATCAGCAATGCAGGAGCGATATCCATGAAAGTGCCGACAAGCAATAGAATCAGAACAATAATCAGCATCAGCACGGCTGCATTACCACTGAAATCAAGTATCCCAGATGAAAGCATCTGCGGCAGCTTGGAATATGACAGAATCCAAGACATAGCCCCTGATGCTCCAATTAACAGAAGGATGACGCCGGAGAACATGACTGTATCACGAAGAATCACCGGGATATCCTTCCATTTCAAGCTGCGATAGATCATGCTAAGCACCAGAGCGTACAGGATTGCTACAGCCGCTCCCTCTGTTGCCGTAAAGACCCCAAAAGAAATTCCTCCGATGACGACCACAATCAGCATCAAACTCGGAATAGCATCCAGGATAACTTTGGCAGCCTGAGAGAAGCGGATTGGTTCAGATACCGTATATCCCTGTCTTTTTGCAACTATGTAAGCCGTCACCATAATCAAGACAGACATCAAAATACCAGGCAAATAACCCGCAATGAACAATGCGCCAATCGACGTACCGCCACTTAGAACAGAGTATAAAATCGGCGTACCGCTTGGCGGAATGATCAAACCAGCCGGTGCGGAAGCTACGTTGACTGCTGCAGAATAAGATGGATCATAGCCTTCTTTCTTCTGCATAGGCGCCATGATTTTCCCCATCGTTGCAGCTGATGCAATAGCAGAACCAGATAAGGCTCCGAAAAGAGTGTTTCCGATGACGTTTGTGTGAGCCAAGGAACCTGGAAGGCGCCCCGCCAAAAGCTTGGCCAAATTGATCAAACGCAAAGCGATTCCGCCCGTATTCATGATACTTCCAGCCAATGTAAAGAAGACAAGGGATAACAGGACAAAGCTATCGATGCCAGCGACAAACTGCTGTGAAACGACCATTAAAATCTCATCAAATGGCAGCAGCATAGCTCCAGCTGCCAACGACGACAAGCCAATGCTGATTGCAATCGGAACACCGAAGAAAATCAAGAGAAAAAATAACCCGAATAAGACGATACCTGCAAGAACGACACTCGTCATGCTGCGTCCCTCCCTCTAGCGGCTTCCCTGCTTGCCATTAATCGATTCGTGACTATATAATAAACACTCAGCAAGCCAGACAGCGGCAGTGCGGCATATACGTAGCCCATCGGGAGCCCAAGGACTGGTGAAGTCTGTGTCATCGAGGCAAGCATCAGCTGTGTCCCCCCGATAATAAAGACAACTACCATAAACACCAGCACCGTCACTTCTATGATCAACTCGGCAGCTTTTTTGTCCTTTGCATGTTTCCATTTGGACATTAGGAACGTCAGCGCGATATGTTCTTTCACTCCAAAAGCATAACTGGCTCCAAGCAACCCGACCCAGATGAAGGAAAACCGAAGCACCTCTTCTGTGAACACGCTCGGATTTTGCAGGACAAATCGAGTGAATACCTGCCATATTGCACCTGCGACCAAGAAGACAGTCAGCGTACACGTCACGAGCAAAATACATCTATCAACCCAATTCCGAACTTTTTCCACCTCGTTCAGCTCCTTTTCGTTTACTGTAACGCCGCGATGTCATCCAGCACTTTCGCTATTTCCGGATCTTCCCGCCTTTCTTCGATCAGCGGCTGCACCAGTTCCTTGAATGGCTCCTGATCAAGCTCATTGAAGGTAACACCCATCTCATCCTCTGCTTTCTTGATGCTTTCTTCGATCAGCTGGTCCCAGCGCGCATTATGATTTTCCGAAGAGATCGCTGCTGATTCCTCGACAGCCTGCTGCTGCTCCGGGCTCAGACTTTTCCACGTCTTCTCACTCATAATGAGGAAATCAGGAATTCGCGTATGTTCGTCGTAAGAAAAGTATTTGGCTACCTCGCCATGGTTCGCATCCGTAAGGGCAATCGGACTGCTCTCCGCTCCGTCTATGACACCCTGCTGCAGCCCTGTATAGACTTCCGGCGCAGGAAGCGGTGTAGGGGACGCTCCCAGCAGCTCCATCGTCCGGATTGATGTTGTATTCGTCATCGTACGTATTTTCAGTCCATGCAGGTCTTCTGGCTTCTGAATCGGCGTGTCTGCTGTATAGAAACTCCTTGCCCCTGCATCGTAATAAGCGATACCATGCAGACCAATGGATTCCAGTTCTTCATAAAGGTCTTTTACAATATCGGATGCCATAACTCGTTTAAAATGCTCATCATCCTCAAATACATATGGCAAACTGAAGACGGAGAAATCGGAATAGAAGCTCTCCAGTACACCGCCATTTACTTTAGCCATGTCGACTACTCCATTCTGGACAAGCTCCAGCATTACCCTCTCGTCACCAAGACCGCCTTCGGTATAAATATCCGTTGTCAGCACACCGTCAGTGCGCTTCTCCAGCTCCCCGCTGAATTCCTCCAGACTCGCATAAACCGGACTATTCGGGTTATGGATGTGCCCCATCGTCAGCTTCCTCGTCTCCTGGCCCGCAGCATCTGTAGCAGGAGCGACAACCATCAGCACACCTATTCCAAGCAGCAAAACAGCAAGAATTAGCCACGTCGTTTTCGCTCGATTCATGTTTCACCCTCCACAAGGTATTATAAAGCGCTTACAAACATCAGCATTCGACTGGGTGTGATCAGACGCTCCCCTTCTGGAGTGTCAGGATCACATCAGCCTTTTTAGCTGGCTTGCTCCAAGGTATCTGTAATTCATAAGGCAGTTTACCACTCATAAAACATGCATTCATCGTCTGCTCTAACTCGATAACAGTTTTAAGATTTCCGCCTGTCTGTTTGATTGCTTCTTTAGGGAAAGGCTGCCCAGCCGCAATATTCTGGTGCAGTGCCTCAATAATCGATGCGTGGCCAAGCGCTGTTTCATATGTGCATGGAATATCCCGTCCATCTGTAAGTGCAGCGATGCAATAATCCAATTTATCCAGATGATTGGTCTGCGGATTTCCATAGATTCTTTCCTGACCATCCTCTGTATACGCTGTGATGATGCCTTGATCGAGATTGCAATCATATACGATATAGCCTTTTTCAAAAGTGTACAAGAATTGGGGTCCTTGCTCTGTTGCTGTTGCATGCGATCCATAAAAGAGCAGCTCACACCCAGATTCCGTATGCATGCGGATGGCACATGTATCAAAGGTTTCGATATCATTGGCTCGATACAACTCAGCTTCCAGACGTTTGATATGCACCGTTTCCTGGAGCTCATGCCCGAGCATGTAAAGCATATTATGGATGAAGTGAGCAGCGGCATTATTGGCTACACTATCGCGAATTTGCCGTCCATCCGGCGCCATCAGTTTGCCCGACCAAGCCGAACGGGAAAAATATACTTCATTCCGCGGCCACAACACCAATGTTTTCAGCTGCTTCGGCCTTCCGTAGAGTCCCTTCCGGATATCTTCCTTAAGCTCCAAAATTGGAGCAGTGAAAGACCAGTTGAAGCCAATGGCAGCCCACTTTCCGGATTCAGAGATTGCATGATCCCACTTCACTTGATCCCGCATATCGGCAAAAATCGGCTTTTCACAAAGCACATTGGAGCCATGTCGAAGCGCGGATAGTGCTTGCACTGTGTGCAGATGAATAGGGGTGGCTATGATGGCTAAATCCGCTCGGTTGTATTGGTAGAAAGCGTCCACCGCAGAAAATATCGGAATCCCGCGCTGCTTAACTTTTTCCAGCAGACTGCTTCTTTCTGGATGGATTTCCACGATTCCGGCGAATGTGATGTCCTCCCGCTTCAGCAATGCATCCAAGTAATGCTCCCCATATCCATTCATTCCGATTAAAACGACTGCATGCTTCATTGCTTTTCCCCCACCTTTGTCAGGCTGATTGCCTGCTCCTGTGCTTGGATAGCCAGAGCCGCTGCCTGGAAAGTATGCTCCTGACTCATCGCTGTTTCCGTTCCCTGCTGACAATCAGTAATCAATTGTCTGAAATACGGAACTCCTACCTTTCCCTTAGCCGAGAAATACACTTCCTCCCGATCCGTCACCACATAAAGATGTTCTCCTTCTGCCGAGCGAGCTACATCCGTGTATTTTCGCAGTTCCACAAACCCGTTTGTGCCGTGCAGCATCGTTCGTCCGTCTCCCCAGACCCGAAGTCCATCGGGCGTGAACCAATCGACACGGAAATATTGGCTGACACCTGTGTTGGTAACAAGTGTTGCATCACCAAAATCCTGCCAGGAGCCATATTCCGGATGAGCATAATTCGCCACCTTGCTATGCAGTACCTCAGCTTCTTTACTTCTCGTGTAATGAAGCAGCTGCTCAATTTGATGGCTGCCGATATCACATAAAATACCGCCATTTTTCTGCGGATCGAAAAACCAATCCGGCCTTGTGTCTTCCTGGAGTCGGTGAGGCCCCGAACCAGTAAGCTGGAATAAATCTCCGATCAGCCCCTCTTGTATAATGTTATCTGCCAGCAGGGCTGCCTCCACAGCCAATCGCTCACTATAAAACACCGCCCATTTTTTTCCTGTACGGCGCACCGCTTCCTCTGCCGCATGCAATTGAGCCATTGTCGTAAAAGGCGCCTTTGCGGAAAGGAAATGCTTGTTGTGCTCCAATACTTGAATGCCTAAAGCCCCGCGCTCGGATGGCACAATGCTGGTTACAATCAAATCAACCTCGCTATGCAGGATTTGGGACAGCTCTGAGACAACTTCTCCTGTTTGAAATCTATGTTGAAGGGCATTTGCCTGATTTGGATTTCGATCATAGATGTGCATAAGCTTTGCCCCTGCATCCAAGAGACCTTGCACCATACTGTAAATATGCGGATGATCCAGACCCGCAGCAGAAAAAATGAAAGGTGCTGTTATCTGAGTGTCAGCAGCTGTTGCAGCTTCTTGAGCTAGCTCCTCCAATTGATTCAGCAGTGCCATTTATCAGCTCTCCTTTTATACATGTTCCTGGTAGCAGCGCTTCATTTGATGAAGCACCTCATCGCCTGGCTGATCCCAAATCTCCTGATTGATGATTTCTACTTCGATCGGGCCCTGATAGCCTGCTTCCTCCACCATGCTGCGCATCTCGCGCAAATTAATGACGCCTTCGCCCATCATGGCTCGCCCTTTGAACATATCCTTCATCGGCACCTTCCAATCTGATACATGGAAGCCGAGTATCTTACCCTTAGCCCGATCAATCTGGTGAGGGAGCTCTGGATCCCACCATACGTGGAAGGCATCTACCACAACTCCAAGATGCTCGGATTGCAGCTTCCCTGCCAGAGTGTTGGCCTGCCCCAATGTATTGATCACAGAACGATCTGCTGCATACATCGGGTGAAGCGGCTCAATGCCAAGCTTTACACCTAGATCCTCCGCATATGGAAGGATAGCTTCTATCCCTGCCTCCACCCAATGACGAGCCTTGGCGATATCTTTATCCGAAGCCGGACCACATACAAGCACCAGCACATCTGTCCCCAATGCCCTCGCATCTTCTATTGCCCGTTTGTTATCATCTATTCGCAGCTGCCTCTCCCGCTCTGTAGCTGCCGGAAACATTCCGCCACGGCAAAGACTTGACACTCGAAGGCCGTATTCCGTCAACAATTTTTTCGCTTCTTTTACACCGATTTCTTCCAACTTATGCCTCCATATGGATATCCAATGAATATCATGACGGGCACAGCCTTGGATTGCTTCGGTCAGCGACCAGTTTTCTGTCGTAATCTGATTGAGACTGAGAAGCTGCAGATCCGCTTTTGTCATGACATCACCTTCTGTTCGATACCAGCCAGCTTCAGTACGAGCTGCATCCGTTCTGCTGCAAGTGCCGGGTCCACGAGGACTCCCGCTTGATCAGCCAGTCTGAATAGCTCACTCAAATGAAGAACCGACCGAGCTCCTTCTGCACCGCCGATCATCCGGAAATGTGATTGATACCCATTCAAATATGCCAGGAAAACAACGCCTGTTTTGTAGGCGTACGTTGGTGTCTCAAAGATGTGCCTGGAAAGCGGCACTGTCTTATCGAAGATTTCCCGGTATCGGTCAAGATCTTCTGCATCAAGTGCCCGCAGCGCCTCGGAAGCAGCTGCTGCAATTGCATCAAAGATACCGAGCAACGCATGACTATACCGCTCTCCATCACCTTGGATCAGCTCTGGGTAATTAAAATCATCTCCTGTATACATCCGAACCGAAGCAGGAAGCTTCGCTCTCATTTCGATTTCTTTGTCCTTATCGAGTAAAGAGATTTTAATTCCGTCAATCTTCCCTTCATATTGATGGATCAGTTCCAGACAGTCGTCCATCGCACGGCTGATTGTTTCCGATCCCCAGTAACCAGTCAATTTCGGGTCAAACATTGGCCCGAGCCAATGGAGGATAACCGGCTTTTTCACTCCGCTAAGCACATGCCCGTAAACATCCTTGTAATCCGCTGCCGATCGTGCACTGGCAGCCAGCGCGCGGCTTGCCATCAGGATGATCCGGCTTCCGGTACCCTCGACGAATGCGCACTGCTCTTCATAAGCCTGCTTAATCTCTGACGTCGTAAACGAACTGTCAGCCGGCAAATGATCCGTCCCTGCACCAGAAGCGAGCAACACATTCTCTTTTTTCGCTTCCTCTGCACTTATGGAAATCAGTTCCTTTGCCATCTCATATGTGAGTCCCATGCCTCGCTGTGCCGTATCCATTGCCTCTGCCACACCGAAACCAAGCTTCCACAATGCTTTCCGATAATTCAATGTTGCTTCCCAATCAATTGCCCCTCCTAAGATAGGATGTGCTTCAGATTGTGCATCCGCAACAACGTGAGCAGCAGAATAGGCTGTCCTTGTCCGGAAAGCTCCTTCTATCGGATAGGTTGAAGCTGAATGGACTAGTTTGTACGCCTCCAATGAACGACCTTGCGTTGGTAAAAGAATCGTTGTCATACTGCTTCCCCCTTTATACTTCCAGACTCGGAACAGAGACCCACTTTTTCTCACGCCATGCTTCGAGTCCAAGATCTGACAGCTGGGTACCTTTCGCACCCTCCAGCAAATCCCACGGAAACGCAGCATCTTCTTCCACATGCTTCAAAAATAGTTCCCATTGAATTTTGAATCCATTGTCATACGAACGATTCTCCGGCAATGTCTCCCACTGGGAACGGAAGTCAATTGCATTAGGGATATCCGGATTCCACACAGGCTTCGGTGTTGTGACACGATGCTGAACCTTGCAATCCCTAAGACCAGCCACTGCGCTTCCCAACGTCCCATCCACTTGGAAGGTAACCAAATCATCTCGGTCAACTCTAGTCGTCCAAGAGGAGTTTGCCTGTACCACTATCCCGTTTTTAAGGGCAAAAATGGCATATGCCGCATCATCAGCTGTCGCTTTGTAGCGATTGCCTGCTTCATCCACCCGGTACGGGATATGAGTTGCTCCAAGACAAGTCAGGCTGTCGATTTCACCAAAAAGATGATCGATGACATAACGCCAGTGTGCAAACATATCAACAATGATGCCGCCACCGTCCTCGGCTCGATAATTCCAGCTCGGGCGTTGTGCTTCCTGCCAATCGCCTTCGAATACCCAATAGCCAAAATCCAGTTTTACGGATAGAATTTCCCCAAAGTAATCGCTGTCGATCAGATGCTTCAGCTTCAGCAATCCCGGCAGGAAAAGCTTATCTTGCACGACCCCGTTTTTCACACCAGCCTCCCGTGCCAATCTAGCCAGTTCCAAGGAACCCTCTAAGCTTGTAGCAGTTGGCTTCTCACAATAAATATGCTTACCTGCTTCAATTGCCTGCTTGATACTCGCTTCCCTTCGATTCGTCGTTTGCGAATCAAAATAAATCAGATTATAATCATCGGCCAAAGCCGCTTCCAAATCAGTACTGTAGCGCTCCACACTATTTTCCCGGGCAAGCTTCGCAAGCTTTTCTTCATTCCGCCCGACAAGAATCGGATCCGGCAGCAGACGGTCTCCGTTAGAAAGCAGCACACCGCCTTCTGCGCGGATTGCCGCAATGGACCGGATTAGATGCTGATTTGTTCCCATTCTGCCTGTTACACCGTTCATGATTATCCCAATATTCTTCGTCGCCATACTTACGCCTCCCATTATCCATATTAAGGATAGTATAAGTAAAGCGTTTACATTTTTCTTATCATTCTTTTCTGATATTCTCAATTTCAGAAATCATCTGTTGTGCGCCGATAGACATTCGGCGTTACACCGACATATTTTTTAAAGACACGATAAAATGTCGAGACAGCTTCAAACCCAACTTCAAAGCAGATGGAAACAATTTCCCTATCGGACTCACGCAGCATTTTCTTCACCTTAAGCAGCCTTACCTCCGTCAGGAACTGATAAGGAGTCGTATCATACATTTCTTTGAATATCTGATTCATATAACGGCTGCTTACACCAGCTTTGGCTGCAACTTCTTCCATACTGGCAATCTCAAAATATCGTGTTTCCAGGTGATGCTTGAGCCACCTTGCACGTCTCGTATTTGTATCCTGTGTCGTATCTTCCTGCTGCATGATTGCAAGCTGGTAAAGTACTTGAGCAAGCAAGAGCTTCAGCCCCATCGCATGAATAGGATGGTTCTGTGATTGTTCGAATAGCAACTTCCGCAGCAGCTGACGGATCTCACTGCTTTCGAACAGAGATAGGTTCAAGGCACGCGATACTGTGAATACTGGTTCAACGAGATAAGAAACGACATCCTCCGTTAATTGACGGATATCGAATTCCAATACGAGCACCGTCATCTTCGAATGAGCTTGGATCGCATGCTCTGTATGAGGAGAGATTAGCACGATGCTGTCACGATGCAGTTTCTGGCTCCTGGTATCCAATTCACATTTCCCTTCGCCATCCAGGACATAAAGCAGCTGATGGGTGTCATGCTGATGCCTGGCAACCTCATTCTTTTCCTGATGCTTATTTTCATAAAGTCTGATCATCTTGATTTGTTTACCTCCAATAAAAAAAGCCGGGATGCATAATAGGCATCCCGGCCTTTCTTTTTTTATTCACGATTCTTAAGCTTCCAGCCTCGGAAGCTGTTCTTGTTCCAGGATGCGCAGTTCAATCTTAAGGATCTGATGGTTATCCATTTCGATAACCTCCCACTCATTTCCTGCTACATCCACAACAGTGGTTTGAGAATCTACGTCGTCATTTTTGACGAAAATCCAGCCGCCGATCGTATCAACGTCTTCTCGATTGTCAAACACAGAGCCGAATTGATCCTCTAGATCATCCAGCAGTACCCGACCATTGATATGATACGTACGATCAGACACTTCCTGGATATCCGGCACTTCATCTTCATCGAATTCGTCATGGATCTCCCCGACGATCTCTTCCAGAATGTCCTCCATCGTCAGAATACCTGCGGTTCCACCGTATTCATCCACTACGAGTGCAATATGCACGCGTTCTGTCTGCATCTTCAAAAGAGCATCCTGCAGGGAGGTTCCTTCATGGATAAGCGGCAGCTCATGGATGAAGTTAGGCAGGCTTTGTCTTCTGCCCGCTGCAAAATCCGTAAGCATTTCCTTCACATTGACGAAACCGATGATATGGTCTTTATCTCCATCCTCTGTCACAAGGTAACGTGTGAACTGATGTTCATCGATGATCTCGATCACTTCTGCAGCTGTCATGGATTTTTCCAAGGTGACCACTTGTGTCCGCGGCACCATGATATCCTTCGCCACACGTTCGTCGAATGTAAAAATATTTTCCATATAACTAAGTTCTGTTTTGTTGATTTCACCACTTTGATAACTTTGCGTCATGATGATGCGCAATTCCTCTTCCGAGTGTGCTGATTCATGCGCAGCCGGCTTCACGCCGAACAACTTCAGAAATACACGTGCAGAACCATTCAGTAAATAAATGAACGGAGCCATCAGCTTACCAAACCAATACAGAGGCGGACCTAGAATTAAGGTCAATTGCTCTGTGTACTGGATTGCCAGTGTTTTTGGCGCCAATTCCCCAATCACAACATGCAAGAAAGTGACCGACGCAAAAGCAATGGCGTAGGAAAGCAAGGTGGAAACAGATTCAGACAATCCTAAATCATTGAATAGCGGGTGTAGTATTTTCTCTACTGTAGGTTCACCTAACGCACCTAGTACAAGCGCCGTTACAGTGATACCCAGCTGACAGGCTGACAAGTAATAATCAAGATTATTCACTAGCTTACTGACAATGATTGCCCGTTTATTCCCTTCCGCAACAAGCTGGTCGATCCGGGACATACGTACCTTCACGACTGAAAACTCTGCACCTACGAAAAAGGCCGTAAAAATGATGAATAACACTACTAAACTTAAATTAATGACTATTGATGGGTCCAATTAATTCCCTTCTTTGAATGAAGGGACTCACCTCGCTTATTTGTTTGATAGTTTACAAGCAGATTAATAAAATAGCTGCGACACCTCGACGAGGAGCAGCGCCAGCAAAACTTCTGTTATACAAGGTTGTTATTTTCAGCAAAGCCTTCCCAATGCAATCTCCTCCTTCTCTTAGCGCCTACGCTATTATCTGTACTTGCCTATCATCCTTCGCGCATTTTTCATTGGCGAACACAAGCTTCGTCTGCAATTCATAGACCAATGTTCCAGAGCTTGGTTCCAGTTCCTCCGGCAAACGGAATGTGAACGGCTTCTTCATTTGCTCATTCGATTTCAATTGCTTGGACATAAAAATGCTTAATACATTCTTTATATTCACTATTTTATCGTTTGCTCTGTTTTTTATAACTAAATCACAATCTAATCTGTTCAAATTTTGGTCCTTCCAGCCTCCAAGAAGCTGAAAATGTCCCTCAATTTTTTCTCCTGCATGATAGCTTGCCTGATTAAGTTCGAGCCTTATCGATGGTGCCCGCAGCTGCATCAGTTCTAAGCATTTCTTCAACACGGAAATAATTCCTCCATTTGTGTGTACTAAACGAAAAGGACCCCCACAGAGTGAAGGTCCCGTCTGTAATCAGCCTTCACCAAATTGGCAAAGGTCTGGCAAACAACTTGACGTTGTCAGTTAAACCGGCGATAGCAAGCTATCACGTATTGTCGACTTAACTGGAAGCTACTCCCCTTTGGAGCAATCACAATCCTATTCTATTAATCTGCAATATAGCATACACGAGTTAAGTGATTCTGTCAATATACCCCAACTCACATACGGTTCAGCGGATACGTAGCAGAAGCAAAGTAACGATCATGAAGGATATTGTGGTGATGACGTTCATGGCCAAGCATTATATAAGCTAGCGCCCGAACCGACGTTACATGTCCGTTTGCCATTCCCTGCCTGATCCAATCCTGATCATTCAGTGACTCCAGCAAAGCGATCGTGGAGGAACGCACTGCCTTATATTGCGCCAGAAGGCTCGCTACAGTCATCTCCGTGAACTTCGCTTGCAGCACATAGGAATCTTCATGGAATCCTGGCAGCGGTGTCACATCCCCTCGCGCAATGGTAAGCAAGCGATAAGACATAATTCTTTCTGTGTCTGTCAGGTGGCCAATCACTTCCTTGATCGTCCATTTCTCCGTATCGTAAGCGAAACAGGCTTGTTCATCCGTCAATCCCTGCAGTAAATTGGATGTTTGTCTTTCCTGTTCCTTGAACAAAGCTACTATGTTTCCCTCAGGCACAAGTTTCATGTAATCTTGGAAATAAGCAGGATATTCCGTTGCACTAGGTCTCTCTTGCATGTAATCACCTTTTCTCTTTATATGATTTCGATTTGGTTGGAAAAAAGAGGAGCTTTATAGATTGACGATATAGTTATTTTCCCGAAAGGTAAAGAAAACAGTCCCTGTAACGATGAAAATAGCCAGAAAGCAGGAAAATCCAAGATTGGGAACACGGAGGATGGACTAGCTTTTTTACTATTTTTATGCACCTACTCCCGAGTTCGTGCGTATGATAACTGTACAAGCCCTTGTTCCAAAGAAAAGGAGTGCTGGAAATGGCTGATTTTGAACAGATTGCTGAGCAGATCCACATGTCTGGTTCTGATACGATGCCCCATTTAACAGCGTACCCTTCCTCTCTCGTACTAATCGGGACTGGCAGAAGCGCATTCGCATTCCGCCTTACGGAATCTTCTAAAGTGATGAAGGTATTTTTCCCTGCCTTCCGTCATATTGCAGCGGAAGAAGCGGAAATCTATAGAACACTTGAGAGCAACCATTTCTTTCCTGCTCTTCACGCAGCCGGTAACGGTTATTTGGTAATGGATTACATTCCCGGCCATACATTGTACGATTGCCTACGTGAGGGAATCCCCATAACAGATCATCATATAGCCGATATTGACAAGGCCCTGGCCGCAGCAGCAGCAGAAGGATTGAATCCATCCGACATTCATCTGCGTAACATCCTGATCACACCTGATGGGAACATCCGCTTAATCGATCCTGCCCGATTCCGCCAGCAAAAGCATTGCACGCAATGGGAGGACCTTCACCGGGCTTATGAAAGATTCTACAAGAAAAAATTATTTCCGAAAAAGGTACCCGGCTTTTTGCTGGAGCTGATTGCCTATCTGTACAAAAGACGGAAATCCTACACCATCCAAGCACCATCGAATAAAGCCATTCACTAAAGGAGAGATAAACATGACAATCACAATATCTCAAGCAGAAGCCTATCAAATCGAACGTATCTCCCATAGCGGCCTGGGAAGAGAGCAAACCGCAAAACTAATTGAAGCAGGCAAATGGCGTGCAATTCAGGACAGCTATCCAAAAGCCGATCCAGAAATGCTCCAGTCACAGCAAAACAAGCTAACATCTGCTTTAAAAGAGGGCTACAGCATTTCCTTCCCTACCTTTAACGGCGTACGGAATCTTCTGCATCTGCGTTTCGGTTTAGAGGAAGGTAAAGATTATGCGGTAGAGGACAAGACGATCCAAGGTCTAAAGACAGATGAAGATACAGTCGCCACCTTACGTACAATGTTCGAACCGTTATGGAAAATCGAAGCAAACAACGGACAACTGTCGATCATCCATATTAGCAAGCTATAAAAAAAATGCCGACGCACTAGTGCGTCGGCATTTTTTATTTCCATAAAGGAATCCTTCTTATTTTACAGCTTCTTTGAAATCTTTACCCGCTTTGAAAGCTGGCGCTTTGGAAGCGGGGATTGTGATTTCTTCGCCTGTCTGCGGATTACGGCCAGTACGTGCTGCACGCTCTCTCACTTCGAAAGTACCGAAGCCTACAAGCTGTACTTTTTCTTCTTTTGCAAGTGTTTCAGAGATTGTTTCAAGTAGTGCATCAACTGCTTTGCTTGCATCTTTTTTAGATAGTTCTGCTTGTTGCGCTACTGCTTCTACTAATTCTGCTTTGTTCATGAAAAACACCTCATTTGATAAATTTATACATAACCTTCACCTGATGTAAAAGCTGTATGTTTTAGATTAATATGCAGGAACATGGCTGTTCCCGTATTTCCTTATTATAGCATGCATCCGGGTGTTCATGGCTATTAATCTGCATTCTTAACATTGCTGCAACAGCATTTTCACAGGATTTCCATTTAGAAGATAAGAACTGGATGATACAGTTATTCCCAATAAAATGAATTGTAACCCTATCAAGTTGTTGTGTGCAAAGATTTTACATGCTCTTTCACTTTTTGGATATTCGCCATCTTATTATCCCAGCACTTCTGACTGAGGTCGACAGGATATTCCTCCGGCGCTTTTGGACGTTTATATTCATCCCATAGCAGAGAAAGATTGTCTTTCGCATAAGCCTTGATATCATCAATAGCAGGCAGCTCGTAGACAAGCTTGCCGTCTTTGAATATCGTCTGATGCAGATCAACCGCATCGTAATTTGTCACGAACTTGCTCACATACGTATGGACTGGGTGGAACATCTTCAGATGATCCTCTTCCTGTGGATTTTCATCCTCCATCGCGATGTAGTCGCCTTCGGATTTTTTACTGATCCGATTGACGATTCGGTATACCTTCTTCAATCCTGGCGTCGATACCTTCTCCGGATTGGCACTGATCTTGATTGTATCCTGCATCGCGCCTTCATCCTCGATGCTTACCATCTTGTACACCGCACCTAAAGCCGGCTGATCATAAGCAGTAATCAGCTTTGTACCTATACCCCAGATATCGATCTTCGCTCCTTGGGATTTCAAGCTCTGAATCGTTTCTTCGTCCAAATCATTCGATGCGGAAATCTTCGTGTCCGTAAATCCAGCCTCGTCCAATGCTTTCCGAGCCTTCTTGGATAAGTAAGCCAAGTCTCCGCTATCAAGTCTGATTGCAGTGAACTTGATCTTATCACCCTGTTCCTTCGCAACCCGGATAGCGTTCGGTACACCAGAACGAAGCGTATCATATGTGTCGACAAGGAATGTACAATTCGTATGCCGCTCCGCATACTTAGTGAATGCAGTGTATTCGTCGCGGTAAGCCTGAATCATCGAGTGTGCCAATGTCCCAGCTACCGGAATTCCGAATTTCTTGCCAGCACGGACATTCGAAGTTGCCTCGAACCCGCCGATATAAGCTGCTCTCGTCCCCCAGACTGCTGCATCCAGCTCATGCGCGCGACGGCTGCCCATCTCCAGTGCAATCTCATCGCCAAGCAGGAGCTTGATTCTGGATGCCTTTGTCGCAATCAGCGTCTGGTAATTGACGATATTCAAAATTGCCGTCTCTACCAGCTGCGCCTCAGCCAGCGGTGCTTCGATCCGCATAAGCGGCTCATTGCTGAAGACAAGCTCTCCTTCAACAACCGAGTAAACAGTCCCTGTAAAACGCAAATCCTTCAGATAAGCAAGGAAGTCTTCCCCATAACCAAGCTCATCCTTTAAGTACGCCAGATCACTCTCTGTGAAACGAAATTGCTGTAAATATTCTATAACACGTTCCAATCCTGCAAATATGGCAAAGCCATTACCGAACGGCAGCTTGCGGAACGAAACCTCGAACACTGCCTTCCTTTCGTGGACCCCATCACTCCAATACGTCTCCGCCATATTGATTTGATAAAGATCTGTATGTAAAGTCAGTCCATCATCTGGATATTGCGAACTCATGCTTGAAACCTCCACTAATCAGCCCGTTCTTCTGACAGCTGTTTTCCCGTATCCGTTTACATAAGGAAACGGGTATCTTATTTGTTCCATCTATTGTACCGCAAAAATGGTAAAAAACATAAAAAAAACGCCGAAAAACATCAAGAGATGCTTTCGGCTGTTTGTTAATGTATATGCTGAATACCCGCGATATGGATTATCATTCGTTTCTTTTCATCATTTTCCAGGCAAAGCGTTTGGTCCAAGAGATTCAGATTATGATATCTTCCGGTAAAGGTATGCAGCATGCCGTTCTCATAATAAGAGATCGTCATATCACCCGTTTCCTTAAGCGCTTTCAAGATCATTCTCAGCCTCTCCTTTCTGTATACCCTCCACTTTATACTGTTAGTATACGCTATAAAGTAACCGCTTACACATAACAGTGTGACCAATTTGTGAAGTTTTATACATAAAGAATGGTATCTTTCATATCTCGTTTTCCAAGGAAAGATTTCTTTTAGAATGACCGGGAAATTTGCATCGTTTTACAGATATTGTAGACAGTCTGTTCAATATTTGTTTCCCCGTTGGAAAGTGCATCTGACAAGTTCATTACACCTGGCATGATACTGAACACAGCATCTATACCATGTGCATAGACTGCTTCGCTTCCTTCCCCTACATTTCCGGCGATGGCGATGACTGGCACTCCGAATTGTTTCGCTGATTTGGCTACCCCGATCGGTGTCTTTCCGTAAATCGTCTGGCCATCGATTTTCCCTTCGCCTGTAATAACCAAATCTGCACCCTTGATATGATCTGCCAGCCCTGCTGCTTCCTTCACAATAGTGATGCCACTTTTCAGTTCTGCTGGCAGAAAAGCCACTAATCCGGCTCCTAATCCACCTGCAGCTCCTGCACCTGGCAGCTGGTCAATCCTCTTACCGACAGTCTGTTCCACTTTTGCAGCGTAATGTGTGAGTATGTCATCCAGTTGAATGACCATTTCGTCATTTGCACCTTTTTGTGGTCCGAACACAAAGGATGCGCCATTTTCACCTGTCAGCGGGTTTTCCACATCACAGGCTACTTCCACTTGAACATGCTGCCAGCGTGGATCTAGTCCTTCTGCTTTCACTTCGGAGAGCTCTTTCAACGCACGTGCACCATCTTCCAGCTGCTGACCCTCTTCATCAAGGAATTTCACTCCTAGAGCAGCAGCCATCCCTGCGCCGCCATCATTCGTTGCACTGCCGCCAAGACCGATAATCAAATGCTCTGCTCCTGCATCTAATGCTTTCATCATCAATTCACCTGTTCCACGCGTTGTAGCACGAAGCGGATCCCGCTTGTCACGCGGGACAAGATGGAGACCCGATGCCTCAGCCATTTCGATAACAGCCGTTTTTCCATCACCAAGCATACCAAATACCGCACTTACCTTATTTCCAAGCGGTCCTGTGACTTCACAGGTATGCAGCCTCCCGCCCGTCGCATCCACCAATGATTGTACAGTCCCTTCACCGCCGTCAGCCATCGGAACCTTTACGACTTCTGCATCCGGAATTGCCCGGCGGATTCCCCGCTCGCAAGCAGACGCCGCTTCCAATGCTGTCATGCTCTCCTTAAAGGAGTCAGGAGCTACGACAATCTTCATAGCGCAGCTCCTGCCTTCTCCTCCAGCACGAGGGAATATTCGCCTATCTGTTCTTTCTCATACAGATTCGTGATACTTGTGCTGTACTGTTTGATTGCTGCTTCGAAAGCAATGTTTTCTTCCGGAACTTCCACTTGGAAATCATCTTTATACAGCATAACAGCCACATCATGGTAAGCTTCACTTGTCACTGGGAACTTGAAGCTGATTTCATTCAATTCCTTGCCGTTTTTCGTGACATACTTATGTTCATAATCATAAGCAGCCAATTCCATACCGTTCACTACAACTTTTCTGTTCATGTCATCTCTCCTTTTCCAATTAGTGTATCACCTCTTCGCTTTGGAATACAAAAGCTGCGCGCGACGTCAAAGCTTTGTATAATAACGGATGCTATCCCGCAGAAATCGAGCTGCTCCTTCCATGATATTATTTTCGTAATAAGCCGCGAACCGCTCATCCTGGACATACATCTCTGCTAAACCTGCATGTGCTTCTTTGGAATAAGCAGGCCAAGTGAATTCCAGCCATTCCCGATGCAGCTCAGCTGCGTGCAAGGCTTCTGATGCTGTTGGATCTCCTGCCTGCATTGCAGTCTTCAGCTTTTCGAATAAACGCTGCTCGACTTCATTCATCTTTTTGTACTGTTCCTCCGTCAAACCACGGAATTTTTGATTGGAAGCTTCCACTGCTTCTTTGCCATATGCTTCTCTGATTTCTTCTCCATAATTGGCTTCATTTTCAGCAATTTTCTGTTCCTTGAAGCCTTTAAATTTCTCACTATCGACCATCGTTACCTTCCTTTCCATTGCTTCAATGCTTTTCTCCACGTTTCCAAGAAGCATACGGATATGCTCCTGCTTCTCTAATAAACGGTCACGGTGCTCTTCTAAAGCTTTCTTCCTATTGAAATACGGAGAATAAATAATGGTCTTGATTGTATCCAGATCCACATCCAACTCCCTAAAAAAAAGAATTTGCTGCAGCAGATCCACCTCTTTTTCCGTATAAATCCGATAGCCGCTCACATTGATTTCAGCCGGATGCAGCAAACCGATTTGATCGTAATAGCGCAATGTACGCTTGCTCACCCCAGCAAGCTCTGCCAGCTTTTGAACAGTGTATGTCATCATGCTTCCCTCCTTATGCTTATAACGATAAACGCTGACGCAGCGTCAACCGCAAGTATTTTTTAAAGAAAAAAGACAAACCGATAAAATCAGTTTGTCTCCAATGTGCTCCGCCACACAGACGGAGGAAGCTGGCCTTCTCGCAAGGCATTGATAAGTGGATAAGGCTGCAGATCCAGCTCTTCGAATTCTCCTGGAGTTGCCCAGAAGAATTGAAGATGCGGTTCCTGGCTCTCGATCTGCTCCTCATCAATCACCGTCTCAAACACATGCGTCAATTCGAAATGTACTGTATCTTCATACTGCCAGCTGTGCTCGAAGTCACCGAGGAAGCTGACAAGCTTTCCTTTCACACCAAGTTCCTCCTTCAGCTCACGCAGCAAGGCAGTTTCAGCACCTTCTCCAATTTCCACATGACCGCCAGGCAGGAAGCTGTTTTGCCATCCTTCCGCCTTAGCCAGCAGGATGCTGTCTCCTTTACGGATCACAGCACGTGCAAGCCGGTGGAACTCTTTCTTTTTCATATAATGGTAATCTCCTTAGAAGAAATCATAGATGTATGGTTCACGCCTTGGTATACTTTGCTCGAATTTCCGAATCATTTCCTCTGGTCCGTCTATCAACCCTGCCTGCCAAAGGACAAGCGGTCGCTTGTAACCAAACGCAATGGCAGAAAGCATGTTGATAGATAGCTTAATGCCTTTCGTCTCTGATGAGATTTCTGTGTTTTTGTCTTTAAAAGTAAACGTATCATTATTTTCCTGAATGATTGTATCCTCTACGTGCAGCACAACACCCGCAGGACTTCCTTGCCAATCATATTTCTCAAAGAAGGCAGGCACATCTAAAATACGCGCCATAAAGTACGGATAATGCTTCACCTCAAGCTGCGGATCCGGCAGCATAAAGATAAGCGGATCATGCGGTGGCAGGTCCAACTTTACTTCCTCAAACATGGAATCATGCTGCGCAAGGAAATTCCACAACCCGATACGAGAATCAGCCGTAAGGGCAACGAATTCCGACACATCCAGCTTGTCACGTGAAGCGATCTCATAAATGATATACCCTTGCGCTTTACCTTCAACATCACGATACAGAGCAATAAAATCATGGTCGCGGTATACCCGATTCTTCCACCAAAAATCCTCTCGTGCAAGCATGCCGCTGTATGTAGAGGAGTAAGCATTGTAGATATCTTCAATTTCCTGTGTATGTTCCTCTTTCTGTATACGCTCAATTGTGCCGTCCACCGGTGTCAGGCGCATGAGATCTTTCTTCTTCAATGTATAAATCGTTCGATCCGCAAATAACTCGTACCCAAACCTGCGATAGAAATCAACGTAGAATGGATGCAGCATCGAAACAGGCATCCCTTGCTCGCGCATGTGATAAAGCGTATCGGTTAATAGTCGCTTTATATATCCATTCCGGCGATATTCCGGATAAGTAGCCACCCCGGCAATCCCGCCCATCAGCATTGTCTGCTCACCAAGTTTGATCGAAAGCGGCAGCAGCTGCAGCTTGGCAGCCAGCTTCCCATTTTCCTTGATACCAAAAAGCTGCTGGTGCTGATCCATCTGCTCCAGTCTTGCGTCTCGCTTATCTTCCGGTATGCGGTACCGGAAAGCATACTCTGACATCTGCATTGCCGCTTCCAAATCCTGCTTCTGTAACCGTTCTGTCTGCATCCTGATCCCTCCTCTAATTTTCCCTTTTACTATAGCATAGACATGGACAAACCTTATCATCAACCTGCACTCTTTTTGGATGACTGATGTCTTTTCTTTTTATCTGCAGTAAGAAGAAAAATTGAAAGCAGCATCACACTTGCCCCTGCGATTTTTTGCCAAGTTACCTCAACCGGAAAGAACGGAAAAGAGATAACAGCGAGAAGTATCGGGCTAAATGCGCGTATCGTGTTGGCAATTGAAAATCTCAAATATTTTAACGCTTCATATAGGAACAACGTGCCAATGAAGCCCGTCAGTAAAGAAGATAATGCAATCAATCCTACACCCACAAACGATAAATTCCCTTCCCAAAGCTGTCCAGTAACAACTGCGTAAAGCGTCACAAAAACGAGCGCAATACAGTTATTGGTGAACAAGATTGAATTGGAGTCCTTATCGGTCGCCATAGTCCTTTTAATATAGATATTGGAAAGAGCAAAGAAGAATGTCTGGAAGAGTGCACATATGCTGCCTATCAAGCTGGCACCATATACGTTCGTCGTATCAATGAATAGAAAAATCCCTAACAGGGCTGCCAGGATAAAAAATGTCTCTTTTTTGTTCAGTCTCTCTCTCAGAATGAGAAGAGACAATAAGATGGCGAATACCGTATAGAAGCGGCCAATAAATCCTATCTCAACTGGAGATAACAAACTGGTGCTTATGTACAGGAGAATGACACCGAATGAATTCAGCACCCCTAGTAGAATCATCTCTTTGTCTGCATAGAAGGTTACTTTTTTACCTTTCATCCATCCGAAAAGGTAGCTTGCCAGTAAAATAACCAGCACATTGATGATTGCAGCTTGTGCCGGACTTATCTCCAGCACACCGAACTTCGCTAACAGAGGCCCAATCGCCATCATTAGAATAGATATAAGGTTATAGATATGTCCTTTTTTCTCCATATACATCTCCTTTCCTTCATCATCTTCTCTTATGTAGATAGATTCTTTCATTTCCTCTTTGATTACTACAATTAAACTCCTAAAATGTAATTTTAACTATATTTTTCCACCTAAAACCATAAATATAGTATATAATCCTCATGAAAAGCAAAATTCTCCCCCATACATACTCTTGTTTTTCAAAATATAAATAAGGAGTGTTTTGTTTAATGTTAGCACTTGCACTAATCTTTCTGGTTTTATTTTTAGCAGCACTTATATTTCTTGTTTTAGGGTTGATTAACCCAAAGCTAGCCTTCTTCAAGAAACGTCGTCACATCCTTTATGTCTATCCAGGTGCTATAATTCTCTTCTTCATTTGCATGGCATCCTTCATGTCCATGACAGGTGAAAATAATGCAACTTTAGCAACACAAAATAGCACAGACTTACAACAGAAACTAGATACTCTAACTATAGAGAAGGGCGAACTTCAGAATCAATTAGACGCATCAGTTCAGGAAGTGAAAGATCTGACAGATACAGTATCGGATCTTACGAAGAAAAACGATCAATTGACCGAGGATGTAGAGGAAAACGGCTCAAATAAAGAATCATTAGAAGCTAAGATTGAAACATTAGAAAAAGAGAAAGACGGATTGCAAAGTGATTTGGACTCTGAGAAAGAAAAAAACAGCACATTAACGACTCAGCTCTCAAATGCTGAAGACGAAATAGATAACCTAGAATCCAAGTCAACAGCATCAGTACAAACAGCTTCTAGTAGTAGTGATAATACTAATGAAGAGGCGTCGAGTAACACAGCGACAACCAGTGTTTATTTCGACAACTGTACTGCTGCCAAAGAAGCTGGAGCTGCACCGGTTCGCGATGGAGATCCTGGATATGGCAGACATCTTGATCGTGATGGAGATGGAGTAGGCTGCGAATGGTAAAGAAGGCTGTCTGATAATCAGACAGCCTTCTTTTTATCCCACGCCCATATACTCCCTTTTATATCTGTCAACGCAAAAAAAAGAGCGCCATTTCGGCGCTCTTCCTGTCTTTTTTATCGTTTATTCATATCATTTGGATGTGCACCTTTGCGGCGGCCTGAATCCAATTTATTGATTGCATCCATATCCTCTGCTGAAAGCTCGAAGTCGAATACTTGGAAGTTCTCTTCGATACGGGATGGTGTCACAGATTTCGGAATGACGATTGTGTCATTCTGAAGGTGCCAGCGAAGCACGACTTGTGCAGCTGTTTTACCAAGCTTTTCAGCAATTGCTGTCACAACTTCATCCTTCAGAACATCGCCGCCCTGATCAAGCGGGCTCCATGCTTCTACAAAGATATCATGCTTTTTACAGAAGTCTTTTAGTTCGTTTTGCGCCAAGTACGGGTGGCACTCCACTTGGTTCAAGACTGGCACGATCTCTGTTTCTTTCAATAGACGCTCCAAATGCTCGATTTCGAAGTTACATACGCCGATTGCTTTCACGCGACCGTCTTTGTAAAGTTTTTCTAATGCTTTGAATGTATCCACGTACTCATCGTATTGCGGTGTCGGCCAGTGGATTAGATAAAGATCCACATATTCAAGACCAAGACGGTCAAGACTTGCTTCAAAAGCTGCAATTGTGTTGTCGAAACCTTGATCGGAGTTCCAGACTTTTGTTGTGATAAACAAATCTTCTCTGTTCACGTTTGCTTCTTTGATGGCTTTGCCGACGCCGGCTTCATTTTTGTAAATCATTGCTGTGTCGATGCTTGTATAACCAACTTCAAGTGCTTTCGCTACTGCTGCAGTTGCTTCTTCATCTCCAACCTGCCAAACTCCAAAGCCAAGCTGTGGCATTTTCACGCCATTGTTCAGTGTTACATAGTTCATTTAAAAGCACTCCTTTAGCGGTTTTTCTCGTTTAGTATAGCGTTGTCTGAATTAACTGTCATGCAAAATGCCTATGCATTCACACGATCTCCAACGGTACTTTCGACGTCGGTGGCGGGAATTCCTTGTCTATTTTTGCAAGATCTTCTTTATTTAATACAAGATTTGCAGCTTCCGCATTTTCCACCGCATGGGGAGCCTGTCCCGCCTTTGGAATACTGAGCACATGTCCTGACTGAATCGTCCACGCTAAAGCAATCTGGGAAACGGACACATCATATGTTTTTGCCAGTTCACGAACTGCAGCATTGTGCAGAATCTCCTTACGATCACCTTGCGCTAACGGACAATACGCCATAATTGGTATACCTTTCTCCTTCTGCCACGGAATCAGATCATATTCAATTCCTCGCGCAGTAAGATTATAGAGCACTTGATTGACTGCACAATTCTGTCCGTTTTCTACATTCCATAACTCTTCCATATCATCAGTATCAAAATTCGACACACCCCAGCGCCGAATCTTCCCTTCTTCCTTCAGCTGTTCAAAAGCTGCAACTGTTTCTTCCAGCTGCACTCTTCCCCGCCAATGAAGCAGATACAAATCCAGATAGTCAGTTCCTAGCCGCTCCAAGGAACGGTCGCAGGCTGCCAGCACATCATCGTACGATGCATTGGATGGCAGCACCTTCGAAACAAGGAATACTTTCCCCCGGCGGTTAGCTATCGCCTCCCGTACCAGGCGTTCCGAGCGGCCGTTTCCATACATTTCTGCTGTATCTATTACCTGCAATTCCTGATCAATGCCTGTGCGCAAAGCCTGAATTTCATCATGTCGCCTTGACTCGTCATCCCCCATATTCCAAGTTCCTTGTCCGATTGCGGCGAGTTCCGTTCCATCCGGCAGGGTAACAGTTTTCATTGTATTCTCCTCCTTCATCATTTACTTTTTCCCGGTCAGCGATCTTTATCAAACGTTTGATCAATACATAGATGGCAGCTTAACTCCTCTTATTGGCAGGATACACCATCTGGTATTGTTTTTCCTCTGCTGACCGTTACACTGGAAATACGAATAAATAAAAGACAGGAGGCGCTCAATGAAAATCACAATTCAAGAGGACGATAATTGCCTCGAAACCGAAGTGCAAATCACTTGCCGTCAAACTGACTCTCGCATTTTGGAGCTCGTCAAAATCTTATCCGCCTCCAGTAAGGAAAGATTGTCTGGAGAGAGGAATGGAGAAGTGCATCTTCTGCAGCCTGACTCTATCTACTATATCGAGTCAGTGGATAATTCTGTATTTCTTTATGATAGGAACGCTGTATATCAATCCTCATTAAAGCTGTATCAAATTGAGGAGTCGCATTTCAGTCCCGATCTTATACGTATATCCAAATCTGTTATCGTCAATCTCTCCAAGGTGGAAAAAATAAAGCCCGCACTTGGCCGGAAACTTACAGCCACCCTCACAAACGGGGAAAAAGTAATGATTTCCAGGCAGTACGTACCGCAGCTCAAACATAAACTCGGAATTGGCAAGGAGGAATGAACGATGAAGACGTTTGTAAGTTTCATCCAATCATGGGGCATCATGTTTATGTTCTCTATTTTGGCGACAAGCATATACATTTATCTCTTTATCGGAAATAGCACAATGGATATTGCACTTGTACCTCAAAACCTGCTTATTACCTTTGTGCTTACGTGGATACAGATTTTGATTCTGGGTCGAGCAAATGAGTCTAATATCTTTACACGCTCACTTCTGTTCCTCTTTGTTGTTTTGGGTGCTTTCACAGGTTCCGCTGCCCTATTCGGCTGGTTTGATACAGGTAACTGGAAGCTGCTCGCGTTGTTATTTGCTCTTGTTATCTTCATTTATGTTGTCCTGTGGATCATCTACCGCCTTATTCACAGTGTTGAAGCAAAGCAATTGAATGAAGAACTGGCTAATTATAAAAGGAAGAAGGCTGGAGCGAATGAAAATAATTGAAATTAAAAATCTAACGAAGAACTATGGCAAGTTTAAAGCGGTGGATGACATATCCTTTGATGTGGAGAAAGGGCATCTTTTCGCATTTCTAGGTGTAAATGGCGCGGGAAAATCGACGACCATCCATATGATCGCCACCCGCCTCCAGCAGTCAAAGGGATCTATCTTCGTCGATGGCTTCCAAGCAGGCAAGAATGATGCAGAAATCCGCAAGCGGATCGGCTTGGTTTTTCAAGATAACGTACTGGATGATGTTTTGACCGTAAAGGAGAATCTCGACATGTGGGGGAGGTTCTATGGGTTGTCAAAAAACGAGACTCAGAAGAGTATCTCCTGGGTAACCGAAACCCTGCAGCTGGAACCGATCCTTATAAAGCAATTCCGGCAGCTGTCAGGCGGACAGAAACGGCGTGCAGAAATCGCCCGGGCTCTCCTTCACCGGCCAGCAATTCTATTTTTAGATGAACCGACAACGGGTCTGGATCCACAAACAAGAGTCGACGTATGGAAGACGATTGCAAGTCTGCAGCAGCAGCTCCAGATGACTGTCTTTCTGACAACGCATTACATGGAAGAAGCAGCAGAAGCCGATCAAATCGTGGTCATTGATAAAGGCAGAATCAAAGCACAAGGAACACCCGCAGAGTTAAAACGGCTTTACGCTTCAGATACATTGCGCTTACAAGTGAACGATAACGAATTAACAGTAAGGTATTTAGATGAACATCGTTACAGCTATAGCCTAAAGAACGACATTTTCCAGATTCTAGTTTCAAATAGCTTGCAAGCATACCCTATCCTCCGAGATTTAGAACGTATTGTCACTGATTTTGAATTAATCAAAGGCAGTCTGGACGATGTATTCATCAACTTAGTAAAGGAGAATATACATGCACACAATCTGGCAGCTGACAAAGCGCTCTAACCGACTATATTTTCGTGACAAAACTGCTGTCTTCATGTCTCTACTCACGACTGGTATCATCATCGTGCTTTATCTGCTTTTTCTCGCTGATGTGACAACTGATAGTGCCCAGCAAGCAGCGCAGGGAGCCGCCGGCATGAAAGAACTCATGCAAAGCTGGCTTCTAGCCGGGATCATCGTTGTTATTTCACTGACAGTCACGCTTTCCGTATTGGGCACAATGATCGAGGATGCTGCGAGCAATCAGCTGCACGCACTGCTCATTACACCTATCACCCGGACCCAATTGGTTATCGGATATTTATTATCCGCTTGGCTTATAGCTGTTCTATTTTCTGTAGGCGCATTATTGCTGGCCCAAAGCTACTTTTGGCTGACTGACAAACCTACCGTCAGTTGGAATAGCTTGCTATTGGCAATCGGTTTAATCATGCTAATTACTTTTTCTTCAGCTGCCTTCCTATTTGCCATTACAGTTTTAATCCGATCACGGAAATCATTTTCCTCCATGGGTACTCTGGTTGGCACCCTATCCGGATTCCTGCTTGGAATCTATATTCCTATCGGACAGCTGCCAGTATTCGTACAGGAAATAACCAAGTTCTTCCCACCGACTTATGGAGTTGCTGCACTGCGTGACGTTCTGATGCAGCCTGCTATAGACATTACTTTCGCAGATGCTCCGGCCTTCATTTTAGATGAGTTTAAAGAAACATTCGGTCTGCAGATTAATTTATTTGATGCTGCTGCCCAGTTTCCCGTCATACTCGGTATTCTTCTTTTGACGGGGGTTATATTTTTAAGTCTTGGTGTGTGGTTGCGATCTGTACGGATGTAGATTAACAAAACAAGAGTAATGGATACTAAAATAAGCACCTTCTTCGAAATTCGATGAAGGTGCTTTTATTAGCTAAACAAACGATTGATCATAAAACAAATTCCAACAAATTTCTATTCTTGAAGATACCGATACAACGTTGTCTTACTGATACCTGTTTCAATTGTTATATCCGCTATCGAGTACTTCTTACTGCGATACATATCGATAGCTTTTTGGACATTTCTATCTGGCTTGCGCGGTCTCCCTCCCGCTCGGTTCTTTGCTTTTGCTTCAGAAAGTCCTGCTTTGGTTCTTTCTCCTACTACTTCTTTCCGGAAAACAGCAATCTGCTCCAAATGCTTAAAGAATGAATCCTCTCTTGTATCAATATTATCTTCAATCGATACGAGGGATGTCTGCTTCTCCTGCAGATTACGGCAAATTTCTATTAGATGCTTTGTCGAATTTGCCAGGCTGTAAAGCTTACGTACAACAAGTACATCACCCGGCTGCAGGTTCTCCAGGAGCTCCTCTAATAAAGGTTGCCCCTGGGCGTCTTCCTTCTCCTCTATCACTGTTTCGCAGTTTATTATTTCTGCTGGCCGATGGCCCCATTTTTCCTGGACGAATTCCCGTATATATCCAATCATCATGTTATCTCACTCCAAATAAAGTACCAAAAACGGTAGTTTTGGTTCCAAAACTACCTGATTCGTGTTACAGTAAGCTTATCAAAATTCGGACACGACTTCTATGAGACTTAGAAGTCAACAAAATAATATAAGATGAGGTGTGTGTAAATTGGCAGCAGTACAATTAAATAAGCAATGGTTCGGCAACATCCGCGGAGACA
This sequence comes from Terribacillus sp. JSM ZJ617, assembly GCF_044383785.1. Classification (NCBI taxonomy): domain Bacteria; kingdom Bacillati; phylum Bacillota; class Bacilli; order Caryophanales; family Bacillaceae; genus Terribacillus; species Terribacillus sp. JSM ZJ617. The sequence goes on from NZ_JBISEQ010000004.1 coordinate 278,319, forward strand.
TTCTTTCCGGTATCGTTGTTGCTTTGGCTCTGATTCCTGAAGCGATAGCATTTTCCATCATCGCAGGCGTGGACCCGATGGTCGGATTGTATGCTTCCTTCTCGATGGCAGTCGTCATTGCCATTGTCGGCGGGAGACCGGCAATGATTTCTGCAGCAACAGGAGCAATGGCGTTATTGATGGTAACCTTGGTGAAGGAGCACGGGTTGCAATATTTATTTGCCACTACGATCCTGACTGGGGTATTACAGCTTTTATTCGGCGTATTAGGTATTGCCCGTTTTATGAAATTCATCCCGCGTTCTGTCATGATCGGATTCGTGAACGCACTCGCTATCCTGATTTTCATGGCACAGGTTCCGCATTTTATAGGAATCAATACAACTACCTATGTTGTAGTGGGGATCACGCTCGCCATCATCTATTTGTTCCCGCTCATCACCAAAGCCGTTCCTGCTCCGCTTGTAGCCATTTTGGCAGTGACGATATTGTCGTTGTTCCTGCATATTGATGTTCGGACTGTCGGGGATTTAGGGGAAATTAAACAAGCACTGCCTTCTTTCCTGATTCCAGACATTCCTCTCAACTTGGAGACCTTGCAAATTATCTTTCCGACTGCACTTGCTTTGTCGATTGTCGGATTGCTGGAATCCTTGCTGACTGCGTCCATCGTCGACGACATGACGGATACAGGCAGTAACAAGAACAAAGAAGCTCGCGGACAAGGTATTGCCAACATAGTAACTGGCTTTTTCGGTGGGATGGCAGGCTGCGCAATGATCGGACAGTCCGTCATCAATGTTAAATCCGGCGGACGCGGACGCCTTTCTACGCTTGTTGCAGGTATATTCCTGATGTTCTTGATTCTTGTATTAGGAGACTGGGTAGTGAAAATCCCTATGCCCGCTCTCGTGGGTGTGATGATCATGGTTTGTATCGGTACATTTGAATGGTCTTCCCTGCGCGGCATTACCCGCGTGCCTATATCGGATACAGCAGTTATGGTCGTGACTGTCATCGCTGTAGTGACAACACATAACCTGTCTATCGGTGTATTCATCGGCATCCTGTTGAGTGCCATTTTCTTTGTTGCGAAAATATCGAAAGTAAAAGTAGAAAAAAGTATCGGCACTGCATCAGGTCATATTCGATACACTATTTCCGGACAGCTTTTCTTCGCTTCTGTCACAGATTTCACGGATAGCTTTTCTTATGAGAATACAGCAAAGCAAGTGACACTCAATTTCACCAACACGCATGTTTGGGATGACTCCGCAGTGGCAGCCATTGACAAAGTCGTGCTAAAATTCATTGAGAAGGGCTCCTCCGTTACCTTAGAGGGGTTGAACAAGGATAGCCAAGCACTCATGCACAGATTGACAACTAGCGATTCAACACATGTGAACGTATCAAACCATTAAAAGGCGGTGCATCCATGTATAAGAAAATCGTAGTGGCAATTGATGGATCCGACCACTCCTTCCTTGCAGCAGAGCATGCCATACAGTTGGCAAAGCTGCAGCCGGGAACCCACGTCGAAGGAATTCAAGTACTTGATTATGAAAAGACAAAAGCAGATGTTCTGCACAGCACGGATCCAATTCAACTGCAAAGCAAACGTGACGAAAAGCTCCAGCGTTTTCGCGATGCGTTCGAAGCAGCATCCATCCATTACAAACTGATCATGAAACACGGCGAACCTGCACCGATGATCTTAGAGCATGCACGTGATACTCGAGCTGATCTCATTATCATGGGCAGCCGCGGACTGAATCCACTCCAGGAAATCGTCCTCGGAAGTGTCAGCAGCCGTGTAGCGAAACGCGCGAAATGTTCTGTCATGATCGTCAAATACCTGCCGTAACAAAAGGCTGCTGAATGATTTCGGCAGCCTTTTTAATACCTGCTATAGTAACCAAGAGGAGTGATGTAATGAAGATACGAAAGCTTTACCCAACTGAAACCCCTCCCATGGACCTTTTGCTCGAAGCAGACCCTTCTAAAACAAAGATAGAGGCATACCTTCGTTCCGGAAGCAGTTTTATTGCAGAAATAGGCAATCAAATCTCCGGCATCTATGTTCTATTGCAGACTAAATCAGACACCGCGGAAGTAGTTAATATTTCAGTAAGAGAAGCCGATCAAGGAAAGGGTGTCGGTAAAAAACTCATCCACCACGCCATTGGGCAAGCCCGCATACAAGGCTATGCTAAATTGGAAGTAGGGACAGGCAATTCAAGTATAGATCAAATCGCCTTCTACCAAAAATGCGGTTTCCGAATGAAAACAATAGATCATGATTTCTTTCTTCGCAACTATGAAGAACCTATTTTTGAAAATGGTATTCAGTGCCGGGATATGGTCCGTTTTGACTACAACCTGTAAACGGCTTTAATTCTTGTTTAATTTGTATTATCAATTTCTACGGTCACCAAGGTCCTTTTGACTGGATTTCTTTAATAAAACTTCCATTTTTCCAATTTAATTCCCTTAACCATCTAGATATTTAGTAGGATAAGATTATAATAATAATGCTGTCTTTATTATTTTTATACTATTATCCTGATGAGACAGGGAAAGGAGAACTTATGAAGTTCTGTAAAGAATGCGGTAAAGAACTGAAGCCCGGCGCCCAGTTCTGTAATAACTGCGGCACAAGCGCAAGCGGAACACCCACTCCCCAGCGCCAGCAGCAAGCCGCGCCCAAGAAGAAAATGAGTAAGAAGAACAAGATCATCCTAGCGAGTGTCATCGCAGTACTGATTATCTTGTTTGCCGGCTACAAGACTGGAGAAGCAATGACCAGTAAAGATAAGGTGATCGACGAGTTTGAAACGGCTTTAGCAGAGAAAGATGCAAAGAAACTTGCGAAGGTCCTTACTACAGATGATAAAGAGCTCAAGATTGATGAGGATTCCGTACAGGGACTCATAGCTTACTACAATGAAAATCCGGAAGAATTGGACATTTTAGTAGCGGATATGAGAAGCCAAACAGAGGAAACAGTTGCGTATGCCACTGGTCCTATCCACCTTTCTAAGGATGGGAAAAAACTTCTTCTGTATGATAATTACGAAATTAACGTTCAGCCCTATTACATAACTCTATCTACTGCTTATAAAGATACGGTGCTTAAAGTAGATGGGAAAGAAGTTGGGCAAGCAGACGCAGATGATTTCGAAAAGACATACGGCCCATTTGTACCAGGTACTCACGAAGTATCAGCTGAACTGACACACGATATGATAGAAATGGCTGCAACAGAAAGTATGGACCTCTACAGCGAGGATACGAACCCATACAGTGACCTGCAGGTGGAAGGTTCTATAACAGAAGATACGAGGAAACAAATCATGGATCAGATCAATGCGGTCGGTGATCAGCTGGCAAATGCCAAAGCTGCCAAAGACACAAGTCTGCTAAAAGATGCCGGAAAACCATTTAAGCAGATGGTCCAAGACGAAATCGACAGTTTGGATTCTTGGGATTATTCCTACGAGGGTTCCTACCTATCATCGGAATTCGACCTGGATACATTTAATGTAACCAAATTGGACACCGGCTGGGCGGTAACAGCGGACGTCAGCCAAACATTCAATGAAGCAGAAATTTATGATGAATCGACAGCTGATTTAGAGAAGCAGTCCCACGAACTGAGTTACGTCATGGTTTATGACGAAAAAGCAAAGAAATGGCAAGCATATGATGCCGATTATTCCTATTTCAGCTCCATCGGTGATAACACCGAGATAGTGGAGAACAAGAAGCCTACGGTATATGAAGCGGATGGATCCAGTAAATCCGATGAAACAAAAACGGCTGGCAGCAGTGCTGAAGGAGATATTCCTGACACAGCAGTCACATTGATGGACAACTACCTGCATGGCTTAATAGACGCAATTAATGATGATAGTTTCAGCAGCGTTTCTCCATATATGGCAGAAGGATCAGCGTTATACGAATCCCAACAGACACTTGTTGATAATTTGACATCCAAAAGCATCACAGAATCCCTGGATGATTACGAGATTACCAGCTATGAAGAAGACGGTGATTCGGCAACTATCACAACAAAAGAAACAATTACAATCTCATACAGCGACGGCACGTCCGAACAACAAGATTATGATTGGACATACACAGCAGAGAAATCGGGAGACGATTGGAAGCTGACGAATATTGAGTAAAACAAAAGAGACAGGATTTCCTGTCTCTTTTCCTAATTAAAAGATTGAAAATTGATTCATGAGTTCTTCCATTTGTTCTATTAGTTCTTCCAGATACATTCTTTGAGCAATATACAAAACAATCATTGTGCAGATAGTCACAAATAAAGAGCTGTATACAATATCCAAGCCACTTCTGCTATCACGATATAGGCTAACCAACACAAGCACTGGAACAATGAAAAAGGTACCAACGAAACCAATAGTAGTAAACCACAAGAAAAGATTAATGTTTACTAGTGCAAGCAGGAAACCTAATGCTACTAATCCTAGGAAAGGAATTAAATAGCTCCCGTACCTAACTATTATAGATTTGAAGCTTGTTTCAATCTTTGAGAGTTTGCTCGCAGCAAATACCAAAACTGCCACCACGAAAACAAAAAACGCAAAGAAAATGAACGGCTTGATAGCAAACTCGACAAATGATAACTCAATGTCTAGTTCATCCGCACTTAGCATGTCTCCAAAAAGAGGTACAGTGCTTATTTCCTTTAATAAATTCTTCATCCCGATATAAACTGTCAATCCTAAAAACACAGCGAAGAGAATCATCGTGATGATGCTATTCGTCAGATTGCTAACACCGTAGCGCTTACCTGAGCTAAATGGGTGTTTAATCACATCAGCAAAATAATGGAAAAATGATAATGATGCCTGTTTTGTGACCTCAAGGTACTCATTCGCCTTGGCACTTTCACCCGATAAAACTGCCTCTTGCTGTGTGTGACCTGCTGCAGTTTGCCCTTGCAAAGCCGCACCGCAATTCTCGCAAAACTTACTCCCCTCTGTATTGTTGTGTCCACATGACGGACAAGCTACCATAAAATCTACCCCTTACCTAAAATATTGCACATTTCTCTATGTACTTCCTCATTATACAAAAAATAGGCCAAAAGAGGCAGTACTTATCAGAATAAGCATGTAAAAAGGCATATATAAGTCATCATATGTACACCTTCTTTTTTGTCCATCTTATCAACTTCCTACATTAAGCCTCTGCCTTAGCCTGTGCTCTTGCGGCAAGTCGATAATAGCGACCATCAGATGCAACGACGTTTTCTCCGTGAAGAAGAACTGTCTCACCAGACGGCAAGTGAACAAAAGGAACTGCCTCCCGTTTCTCCGTGAATTTGATTTCGCGTTTAACATTGATTTCTTTGCGCTGATGGACGAGGTTCGCCAAGTCCTCGACGATGGCACTGGCCGTCGGCAGGGCACCGGCACCTGGCCCTTGAAGCTTCAGCTTGCCAACCAGATCACCTTCCACACATACAGCATTATCTACTCCATCCACACTGTACAGCGGGTGTCCAGCTGTTAGGATGACTGGTTCTACAGATGCCGTCACTTCTCCACCCGCATTTTCAAGCATGGCAACATGTTTAATTTTCCACCCTTGTTCTGCGGCTGCACGGATATCTTGTGAGGAAACCGAACGGATTCCCCTGCGCGTGACCTTCTCCCAATCCGGCTGGGCTTCAAATAACAAATCACTCAACACCATTAGTTTATAAAACGCATCCCAGCCATCAACATCATTGGCGGGATCTGCTTCTGCAAAACCAGCTTCCTGCGCAAGACGCAGCGCCTCTCCAAATGGAAGGCCCTTATCGTACATTTCCGTCAGAATGAAGTTAGATGTGCCATTTAAAATCGCCTCTACTTTGACGACATGGTTAATATGCAGAAGCTGCTTCAGCGTCCCAATCACCGGTACACCGCCGGCGACTGCTGCTTCATATTCCAGCCGAACACCTTTATCCTTTGCCAATTGCTTCAACTCCGCGCCCCGGGAAGCAATCAATTCTTTATTCGCCGTGATGATATGACAGCCGTGCTGGATTGCTTCCGTTAAATAACTGAAAGCAGGCTCAATTCCGACACTCGCTTCGATGATCACATCAAGATCTGATATAGAGAACAACTCCGCTGCATCGTCTGTCAGCAATGCGTCCGTCACTTGCTGCGCATACTTCTGCTTTTCCCGCACCAAGACACCTGCCACATGTACCTCCTTCCCGAAAATCGCCTGCAGGTTCTCCTGATGGGAGCGGATCGTCCTCCCTACAGCGCTTCCTACTGTGCCGTATCCTATCAATCCAATCTTCACTGCTGTCATTTGCTTTGCCTCCTCGAATGATTTTCTGCATAAAAAAAGCCTCCCTGAGAGGACAGGGAGACGAATGTACCGTGCTGTGTCTTCTCTCATCTACAGGAATTAGCACCTATACAAGTCAAAGTTACACTTGCAGGTTGCCGGGCATCATCGGGCCAGTCCCTCCGCCGCTCTTGATAAGAGTTTTGTATTCATTTGTTATGAAGGAGTTTAGCATGAATAATATATAGAGTCAACTGAAAATTCTAACAACATTACCCAACAAGACTGTCATAAAGGGAACGTGCTCGGCTTATATCGGCCACACCATGAATGATTGCTCTGCCATCAGCAAATAGGACAATTCTATGACCATTGTATTGAAAAGCCAGCAGGTATTCATTAACAGTGATCTGGTCGACTGCACAAACCCACTCTTCAGATAAAGCTCGCAGGTTCAATGATTTTTTGACGCTAGGCCTTATATGGACAGCCTCCCTTCCGCAAAGGACATCCAGTCTCGTCCGGGAGGAGCCATTCAAAAAAGGCAATCCTGCATGTGTGCCGCAGCTGGGACAACTTGAATTGCGAAGGTTTTTCACGTCCACTCTCGTATATTCCCCTGTCCAAATATCAAATGCACATAGTTCTGCCTTTACTTCCTGACCGCATAAGATTCGTAATGCTTGTGTCACTTGCATCGCCGCCACCCATTGGACAATCGGGCTGATGATTCCTGCCGTATCACATGTTTCGCTTTGCTGCGGAAGCTGTTCCAGGAGACAGTGAAGACATGGAGTATCTTTATTGGCAAGTACTGGGTAGGTTATCCCGTAGCTGCCCACACATGCACCATATAAGTACGGAATACCGTGCTTCAATGCTGCATCATTGACGATTAAACGTGTCTCGAAATTATCGGTAGCATCCACTATTACATCAGCACCTTCAATCAAGTGCTCGATATTATGGTAATCAACATTTTCAATTACGGTATGCAGCGTCACTTGCTGATTGATTGCCTGTAGTCGCTCCTTTGCTGCAGAAGCTTTCGGCAAATAGGCAGCAGCATCTTGCTCTGTATACAGCTGCTGGCGCTGGAGATTATGGAATTCAACATAATCCCGATCAATAAGCATCAGTTCTCCAATACCAGCACGCACAAGCATCTCTGCAGAAGCAGAGCCTAATGCCCCCATCCCAATTAAGACAATTTTACCGTTTTCCACCTGTGCCTGCCCATCCTTGCCGATGAACAGCTCCTGTTTCCGATAACGATCCTTCATCAGGTAAACAAACCTTCATTCGGGCTGCTAGCTACTGCGTAATTTTTTTCGGGAATTCTTCCTGCTTCAAAACCTAAACGACCTGCTTCAATAGCCAGCTTCATCGCATATGCCATTCGAACAGGGTCTGCAGCTCCGGACACAGCTGTATTCAACAAGACACCATCCGCCCCGAGCTCCATTGCATACACAGCATCTTTTGGCGAACCAATACCAGCATCAACAATGACCGGTACACTGCTCTGTTCAATGATCATACGCAGGTTGAAAGGATTGATGATACCTTTTCCCGAACCAATTGGCGATGCACCTGGCATAATCGCATGTACTCCCAGATTCACGAGCCGCTTGGCCAAGACAACATCATCCGACGTGTAAGGCAGGACAATGAAGCCCTCTTCCAACAGCATTTCAGATGCCCGCAGTGTCTCTATTGGATCAGGAAGCAATGTCCGGTCACAGCCAATCACTTCCACCTTCACCATATCGCATAACCCCGAAGCTTTAGCCAGTTTGGCAATACGAACAGCCTCTTCTGCTGTCTTTGCCCCTGCTGTATTCGGAAGTAAAGAGTACTTTTCCAGATCCAGCTGTTCCAGGAAATTTGGCTGGGATGGCTCAAAGATATCCATCCGCCTCACAGCAAATGTCAGTATCTCTGCCTTCGAAATATCGACTGCCTTTTCCTGCACCTCAAATGACGGGTATTTGCCTGTTCCCAATAATAAGCGGGAAGCAAAAGTCTTCTCTGCAATCTGTAACATTCTTCATCCTCCTCCTACAAAATGAATCAGCTCGACTTTATCGCCATTTCTAATCGGCTGCTCTGCATACGAAGCTTTATTAATGATCTCTTTGTTCAGTTCGACAATCACAATCCTTTTCTCCAGGGAAAGTGATGCTAACAGCTGAGCTATAGTCTTGATATCAGCGGATAATTCCTGCCGCCTGCCATTCAGCTGAATATTCACATCAATACCTCCTCGCCAGTGTTCAATCTATCGACACGAAATGCTTCCTTCCATTCTTCCAGAACTTCATTGCTGCTTATCAAATCACAAATCATCTTGCCCGTAGCTGGGGCAAGCAGAATGCCATTGCGCTGATGGCCAGCAGCGATATACAAGCCCTTCATTTCTGGATGCTCACCAATCAGCGGCTTGCCATCGTATGTCTGAGGTCTGAGACCTGCCCAGCTTCTGAGGAACGGCATTTTATCAACCACTGGCAGCATCTTTCTCGCTTTCTCCATGATAGTCTGTAATCCGCCAAGCGTGGGCTCGGTGCTCCAATCATTCTTGACCTTTGTTGCACCTATGATCAGCTCATTGTTGTTACGCGGAACAATATAATGCTGATCATGGAATAAACTGCATGTAAGAGGAGTTTGAGTATTCGTAACAGCAATGCACTCACCCTTCACTGGAAAAATCGGCGTCCCCAACCCAGAACGCTGGAGCAAAGCATTACTCCAAACTCCGCTGGCAATCACCACACGATGTGCTTGCCATTCTCCTTTGGAAGTCCGTAACCGATAATGAGCAGATTCCTTCACAATCTCATCGACCCTGGTATAAGCGTTAATCCGGGCACCTAGCATACGGGCAGCTGTATGGAATCCTCTGCAGGCAATTGCAGGTGTGACATGCACATCTTCTGCCATATGAAGAGCGCCAGAAACTGCTTCTGACAGACCAGGTACTTTCTTTGACACAGTTGCACGATCCAGCCATGTTACTCCTTCCAACGAAGAGAACGGAGAGTTCGTTGTTTCTTCTTCTGTAAAAACAAGCTGTAATAAACCACCTGGGCGACGTTCCATGTCTATCCCTGTCAGAGAGCGAATATCCTCTTCTGCCTGTTCATAGAGCCTTTGACTAGTACGGGCAAAGGGATAAAGCGAAGCACCGAATTCCTTATATTCTGAATGGGCACCTAGCATACCAGCTGCTGCTTGCGTCGAGCCTGATCCGACTTGGCCTGCTTCCAGCAAATCGACTTGATGGCCTGCTTTCGCTAAATAATAAGCGATTGCACTGCCGATGATACCTCCTCCAACAATTGCTACTTCAGTGGATCTCTTCAAGACGCAGACACTCCTCCCTTAATTTCTTCACGGCATCAAGCGGGTTTGCAGCAGAAAAGATACTACTCATAACAGCAACCCCTTCTAATTCAAACGCTTTCAATGAAGCCAATCGCTCCACTTCAATTCCTCCTATTGCGTATAACGGAATGTGGGTATTCTGACGGATATACCTTAAATTGGCTAATGGCTGCGGTGATTTCCCCTTCTTACTGGCTGTCGGAAAACAATGCCCATACAGCGCGTATGCCGCCCCGACAGACTCCGCCTGTACTGCTTCTTCAAACGAATGGACAGGCGCACCAATCCGCAAATCAGGATACAGCTTTTTCAATTCTTCCAGTGGAAGGCCATGACCTGGTATATGCACTTGCTTCAAGCCAAGCAGCAAAGCTATATCCATTCGGTCATTAAGCCAAAGCTTATGCGCTGGCAGCCCTTCGTCCAATAGCTCCTTACAAAGCTGATACACTTTACCAGCAGGCTTACGTTTCTCCCTGATCTGCACATGATCGACATAAGGGTGTATCTCCATCAAGATACGTATTAAATCTGCTGCTTCATATGCATCATCAGTTACTGCCATCAATTTGATTGCCATCACCTCCTGGATACGAACAGGCCGGACATACAAAAAACACCACTCCCCAAAGGAAAGTGGTGTGAAACTTGCGAATGGATACATACAAAAGAGCATGTAAACCCGAGTGTCTACACTTTCCTACGCAGGTCCGAACCTGTTCAGGTTTTGAGGGTTTAAAGAGTCACTACTCTTCATCTCAGCCCTTATGAAGGGATCCCCTAGTGTGAAAACTTATTGAACTTACCCACATCGTAACATAAATAGCATTTTATGCAAGATTCTGATTACAAAAAAGAAAAGGCCATCTGGTTTTATACAGATGGTCTTTTCAGCGCCTGACTCAGTACTTATAAGATTGTCCGCCATCAATTGGTACAACAGTAGCATTGATGAAGTTTGCTTGATCGGAAAGAAGGAATGCAACAAGATAACCGACTTCCTCCGGCTTACCAAAGCGTTTCATTGGGTTGACGCTGACGAATTCCTTGCCCGCTTCTTCCCAGTTATCTCCGCCAAGCTGACGAAGGGATCCTTCAACCATTGGCGTCATGATGGCACCTGGAGCAATGGCTTTGATGCTCACACCGAATTGTCCGTATTCGATACCGGAGTTTTTCGTAAGACCTACTACACCATGCTTACTTGCTGCATAACCGGACTGGTTGCCGATTCCGCGGATACCACCTACAGAAGCTGTATTTACTACAGAACCATAGCCCTGCTCCTTCATTACTTTCAATACGTGGCGCATGCCGTAGAATACGCCATTCAAGTTGATGTTCACAACGCGGTCGAATTCGTCTACAGGATACTCTTCTGTCAGATTTTGCGTTCCTTCCACACCAGCGTTGTTAAAGAAACTATCGATCTTACCAAATTGATCAATTGTTTGTTTTACATACGCCTCAACTTCCGGCTCATTTGCACAGTTTGCCACAATCGTAAGAACCTCTGCCTCTGGTGCTGCAGCCAATATTTCCTGCTTCGTTTTTTCCATACCTTTTTCACTTAAATCAACAAGAGAAAGCTTTGCACCTTCTTTTGCTACTTGCAAAGCTGCTGCGCGTCCTAATCCAGAACCCCCACCTGTAATCAATACTACTTTATCTTCAAAACGTTTCATGAAAATCTCTCCTTTTCTGATTCTGTCAAATTGCAGTAAATCCGCCATCAATCGGCACTACTACACCATTTATATATGGTGCTTTACCAGTCAATAGGAACGCGACAAGCTCTGCCACTTCCTCCGGCTGGCCAAGACGCTTCTGAGGAATCGGTTCTGTCGCATTCTTGAATGCAGCTGGATTCTTCTCTTTATATTCTCGAACCATTGGCGTTTCTGTCGTACCTGGAGCAATTGCATTTACCACAATGCCTTGCTCGGCATACTCAGCAGCCAACGTCTTCGTAATCCCAACCATTGCATGCTTCGTAGCTGAATATGTACCAACTGTGGCTTGTCCCACGACACCTGCTGTGGATGACGTGTTGACAATTCGCCCGCCGCCATTAGCAAGCATAACTTCCAATACATATTTCAACCCGTAAAGGGCGCCGTTTAGATTAATTCCTAATACCATATCGATCTGCTCAATCGTATTATCCACGAATTTTACACCAGGACCAGAAATACCAGCATTATTATAGAACATGTCGATAGTTCCAAATGCCTCTACCGTTTTATCTACATAATGTTTTACTTCTTCTGCCTTGCTTACATCCGCTTTGACGAAAATAGCTTTTGACCCTTTTTCTTCTATTAAGCGAACCGTCTCTTTACCGGCTGCCTCAGACACGTCAACGATGCTGATTGCGATACCTTCTTCTGCTAGTCGCAATGCTGCAGCTTGTCCAAGACCGCTGCCGCCTCCTGTGATGACCGCTACTTTCTGCCCATACATAAGCAAAGCTCCCTTCAATATGTGTAAATAGGTTAATTTACCTACTCCATATGTAAGAGCTTACACCTCTATCATAGATATCGCAAGAGATAACTCTTCAAATAATTTTCACTTTTTCATTTGACATTCAAATTCAGTTCCCTTATATTTATATTGTGCAAAATATAATTTTGGAAAATTGATTGGAGGGACACTTAATCTTGGAAAAGGATTACTACCTAGAAGATCATCTTTGCTTTTCCTTATACGCTAGCTCACGTGCAATTCTCAGGATGTACCAGCCGCTGCTGAAAAAGCTGGATATTACATACCCGCAATATCTCGTCTTGCAGGCATTATGGGAAATGGAGAAACAGACAATCAAACAGCTTGGAGAGAAGCTGGATCTGGATACTGGTACGCTGACACCTCTGCTAAAACGGATGGAAGCGAAGCAGCTTATTCACCGACAGCGTTCCAAAGAGGACGAGCGAGTTGTCTATGTCACCCTGACCAATCAAGGTGAGGCATTGAAACAAGAAGCAACATGTATCCCCCTTGCACTCGTATCTTCCAGTGGCATGTCTTCTGAAGAAATGGATGAGCTGAATAGATTAGTGAAGAAACTCACAACGAATTTACAGAAAAGATAGGATGTTGGATAAATGATTATCCGACTTTCTTTTCCCCTTTTATATTTTGCACAATATTATTTCACAAAATATATATGAATGGAGAATCTGCTATGACAAAAATTAAACCTGTACTAGAAACGGAAGCACAAAAATTCATCGAGGCAACAGCGAATCCGCCGTACTTATTTGATCTTGGACCAAAGGATGGCCGAAAAGCAGTCGATGATGTTCAGTCTGGTGAAATTGATAAACCAGAGGCGGAGATAAAAGATATTACAATTTCTGGCGGCCCATCTGGTGAGGTTTCTATTCGTATCGTAAAACCGAAGCAAATCAATCGGAAACTGCCAGTCATCCTATACTCTCACGGCGCTGGCTGGGTATTTGGAAATGCACATACACACGACCGTTTAATTCGTACACTTGCAGTCGGCTCTGAATCTATTGTTGTTTTCCCAAACTACAGTCTATCACCGGAAGCAAGATACCCTGTAGCGATTGAAGAAATATACGCTGCTCTGGAATGGATAGCTGAAAAAGGTACCGAATACGGGATGGATACCACAAATATTACTGCAGCAGGAGATAGTGTCGGGGGTAATATGACAGCTGCTATAACATTAATGGCCAAGGAAAGAAAAGGACCTAAAATCAGTAAACAGCTGCTCTTCTATCCTGTCACGGATGCCAATTTCGACACAGAATCATATCATCAGTTTGCTGAAGGTTACTTCTTGCGCCGCGATGGTATGCAATGGTTCTGGAATCAATATACGACTGATGAACAGCAACGCAATGAGATTACAGCTTCCCCACTTCGAGCAACTATCGAAGACCTAAAAGACCTGCCAAAAGCACTTATTATTACAGCGGAAGCAGATGTACTCCGCGACGAAGGCGAAGCATACGCTCGGAAGCTTCAGAAAGCTGGTGTAGATGTTACGGCTGTCCGTTTCCAGGGTATTATCCACGACTTTGTCATGCTGAATGACCTAGCACATACAGAGGCTGCCAAGGGCGCCTTGCTACTGGCCAATGCTTGGTTAAAAGCCTAAATTAAAAACGCACCGTTCAGGTGCGTTTTTTATACTTCCTTATGAATGATATGCTCCGGTATGGAAGGTATCCGCTCCAGTTTCTCTTGCAAAAATGCTGGCCTTAACGGCATTTCTGCGATTCTTTCCAGGGGAATCCATTCATAATGAAACTCCCCTCCTTCAGGAGATATGACTTCATCCGTTCCGTAAAGCCTATTTTCAACATCCTGTATCAAATAAATAAAGCTGTATTCATGATAGAGGCTCTCTCGATAGTTAAAGAAATTCTCCACTGACCATAACAGTCTCTCGACCTTGGCGCGAATGCCAAGTTCCTCCTCGAATTCCCTTTCCACAGCCTGTCCTGAATCTTCTCCTAACTGAATACGTCCGCCAATTAGTGTCCAGAACGGATCTTTCTTGTTTCTATGCAGCAGCACATGACTATCTTTTACAATAATGCCTGCCGTCCGGCAATTCAGCATCTGTTCACCTAAATCGATGGTCAAGTCCTGAGTCATTTGCTTCTTTCCTCCGATTCTTCGATTGCTTGAACAATGTAATACGGGCCAGCTCCGTGGTTTGAAGGTACCACTATCTTTCTTCCTGTCTCTGGATAATAAGCAGAATGGAAACTCACGCCCGGATCAAAGCCGACAACATAATACTTATTGATTTTTTCCTCCACTTTTTTTATCCATATCCCATATCCGTATGATGTTTCCTCATCAACCTGGACATGCGGCTTCAGCAACACCCCGGTAAGTTCTTCGTTCAGGAGTTTATACTGAGTCAGTGCATCCCAGAAATGCACCATATCAGTAACACTCACATACACCCCGCCATCTGCGCCGCCCCTTACTGGTAACGCATAAATATTGGAACGATACTCATCGTCTTCCTTGATATAACCAATTGCTGTATTCCCTGGCAGTTTATCAAATGTAAAATATCCGGCCTCTGTCATTCCAGCGGGTTCAAAGATATGCGTTTGGACAAAAACAGTAAATGGTTCTTTAGCAATTTCTTCCACCACTAATCCCAACACGATGAAAGCAGCATTGTTATAATGGAACCGTTCACCAGGTAAAAACATCATCTTCTTATCTTCGAACAATGGCAGAAAATCCGCACCCGATCTTACTCGGTACATCGGCAGCGTTTGCCACAGCTCCTCAAAGTCATCCATTTCTTCTTCATCGAAATAATCGGGTATGCCAGACGTATGCGTAAGCAGCTGGTGTATTGTTACGTCCTTATGAAAATGTGGAAATGCTACCGGGAGACAATCTATTAACTTGGTCTGGAAATCCAGTCGTCCTTGCTCCACTAGTTTCGCAATCGCCACAGCTGTGAAGATCTTTGCTCCAGAAGCTATTCCAAACCTTGTTTGCTTATCAAATGCTAGCTTGTCTTGCTTATTGGCATAGCCATTTTGGAAGAAAAAGCTTTCTTGATTTTCTTCTACGTATGCCACACCAGAGAAATCTATTTCTTTTGCTACCTTTTCCAATTTATTCTCTAATCCGCTCATACTTCAAACACCTCTCTCTTTAGAATCTTCGAAAAACTTACAGCAGTCTACTAATAAAAGGATCAGCCATCGGCCGACCGGTGCCGCCAATGGCAGCAACAGAAACCCGTAGATGAAACCCCACACAATAATATCGCCGACCGCTAAGTTTTCCAGTTTATTTCCCCAAACGACCATATGAGTCGTCAGGGAACCAATCGTACCGGCATAGGCGACCACAATAAAAGCCATGATGCTGCTGATAGCCCATTTAACCCCTTCACTGACTCGTTCAATTCTTTTGAATTGTGCTCCAGCAATACTGAAAACCATCAGAAAGGGCACAACGACCTGAAGAAATACCCCGATATACATTATCGAGGGTGCAGCCATTAGAAAAGAGGTACTGACAACAATCGCAAAAATAAAAGTACAAAGTACAGCAGCTGTGATACTGAATGCAGCTCCAACAATCATTCCTTTCACACTCATGCAATCGACCCCTATTCTCCACTCACAAACCATGTTACCATAATTGGAAATATATGAAGGATATAAAAAGTATGAATGGGGCTGATTGTTATGCGCATTGCTGTCCTGACAGATATACATGGAAACCTTGCTGCACTGCAGGCTGTGCTAGGAGATATAGACAAGCGTGGAGATGTCGAGCACATATACTGCCTCGGTGATATGCTGGCGATCGGTTATGAAACTGATCGTGTACTGGAGCTTTTATTTGGCAGAGATGACATATCAATCATTACCGGAAATCATGATGAAGCTGTGCTGGCACTAAGCAGACAGGAGACTTATCCCGAAAGCCACAAGAACGAAAGAGCACATCACCAGTGGATTGCCGACCGAACTGATCCAGGTTACCTTGACTTACTTCATAAGCAGCCACGCCAAATCAATCAGCATATCAAGGGGCATGCCGTTTTGTTCACGCACTACCATATCCACCCAGATAAAGTGAATGCCCACATAAGCGAGGATCCTTTCTCTCGTATTGTTGCACCTTCTCTTGAAAATCTGGAGATGCTGTTTCAGGAACAAAAGGATACAGAACTCATTTGTTTTGGCCATCATCACCCACTTCATCATTTTCGTAACGATCGAAAAATCTTTCTGAATCCAGGCTCTCTCGGCTGCCAGCCAAAACCGATCGCACCTTATGCAATTGCAGAGATAGAAGAAGATATTAGAACAACCGTAATAGAAGTACCTTATGACAACAGAGCTTATTTAAGGGGATATGAAAGATTGGAAGTGCCAGAATGGGATATCATCCTGAAAATCTTTCATGGAGGACAGCTGCAGAAATAAAAAAAGCGGACAACTGATTGTCCGCTTTTCATGTAGTAGGAAGACCTTTCCCTCCGAGCGTTTGCAGGGTATTGATACGTTCCATTCCTGTTATAAGAGGCTTTGCCCGTCGGATTAATGTTTGTGTCGCATCTAAAGCAAGTGAGGCTTGATGAGCCGCTTCATCCTTCCATACTTCGTATACATATACTGCTTGCGGCTCATCATGAGACACACTGACCTGATATATTTCACAGCCATCTACATGCCCCATAGCCTCCGCTGCATCCAGCAGTATCGAACTCAATTCATCTCTATCATCTTTATGGACTAGAAATCTCCCGTACAAGCCGAATTTCTCCATTCAGTTCATCCTTTCGCAAGAAACAGTCTGAAGGGAATATTCGACACGACCTATACGAATCCCTCTATCTGGAACGTAAAGCCGACTTATTCACACTTCGGAACGACCAAACTGCAAAAGCAAGCGAGAAGATTACTAACAGACTTCCGACATGCGCTGTCGTCTGCATAGAGGATGTAGCACCATTGACAAGACCGCCTACTAACGAACCTAATGAAATACCTATCTGCAGCGCTGAATTGTTGAAGCTCTGGTGTATCCCAGCTGTCTCTGCATCCGATTCAATGATATAGTTCTGAAGCGGCGGTGCCAGACTCCAGCTTAATGCAGCCCAGATAACCATCACCACAAGGAATAATGGGAAGGAAAATGTAGAGAATGGAAGCAGGAATAAAATAATTGCAAATGATGCCACTACAAGGATGATACTCACCTTGGATCCAAATTTATCTGCCAGACTGCCTCCAAAGGCTCCTCCACCAACTGCTGCGATACCGAAAATAAAGTAGCAAATACTAATCCATTGCGTATTCAGACCTAACTCCGATTCAAGGAAAGGCGTGAAATAAGCGTAAATCGTATAATGGCCTGCAAGCAGGAACAGCATCGTCAAATGTGCTGTCAGCATCTTTTTATTACGCAGTGCTTTCAGCTGCGATTTCAAGGATTGCACTTGTTCTACCTCAATACGATCGAGCGTAAATGCGATTAATATCATGGAAAGCAAAGCCATTAATCCTATGAATAAAAACAGCATTCTCCAGCCGAATGCATCACTGATGATGATACCAATCGGTACCCCAAGTACGAGCGAGGAACTGATCCCCATGTAAATAAGACCGATTGCTTTCGCACGATGCTGCTGCTTGACGATTTTCGCCGCGATCGTCAAAGAAAGAACAATGATTAATGCTGTACTCATTGCAGTAATGACGCGAGCAATCATGACAAATAGGAAGGACGGACTCACGTATGTGATGACATTCCCCAGTACAAATACACCTAACGTCAAAAGCAAAAGCTTCTTTCGTTCAATATTTGCGGTCATCGTATATAAAATCGGACCTGACACTGCATAGACCAAAGCGAACACTGTAATAAGCTGCCCTGCCTGTCCAATCGAAACCTGCAGATCATTCGCTATGGTAGGCAATATCCCCCCGACAATCAGTTCAACTAACCCTACCGATATAACAGAAATAGCTAATATAAAGACTCTGAAATTCAATTTTCATTTCCTTTCTATATCCTATATTCGAAAATGGCACATAAAAAAACTCCCTGATTACAGATTATAAATCTGTAATCAGGGAGTTATGGCTCCTGGTAGAGACCCTCAAACCAAATTATTGAGGTTATACAGTGTAACACGAACGTATTCCATTTTCTTATTGCATTATAGCAAGATACTGACATAACTGCAACACCGCTGGTTAATGGCTTCTACTCAAAAGAAACGGAATTTACTATGGATTTTATGAACGGGTTATCTGGATTTATTTCGTCTTCAAAAAGGCCAAAAGAGAATGTAAAGGCTTTTTCATCATGTATAAAAATGTTTTGTACGATTTTATTATTTTCATGACTAACCAATTCATATGTTTCTATACCATTGACTTCATATTTCCGATTACTTAAAAAGTCGATTCCAGCTTGCTGCTTAGCCATTTCAACATAAGCATCCGGGGTTAAATTCGGCATATACGATAAATCATCAACTACTAATACAAACGCAGCAGTATCATTTTGGAATCCGAACGTGATACTTCCGCTCTCCTCTTCTGGCGCTTCGATTAATTCAAATTCAGAAGGTATATCAAATGAAATGCTGTCGTATGTAAATTTTCCATCTTCAATCACATAGGTGTCTGTATCTGGTTCTGGCTTTTTTTCTTCCGTTGACTGTTCTGTCTCATTTGAATTAGCCTCTCCCTCTTTAGGTACTGATGTACTAGATTCTTTTGAGCCATCATTCTTAGAGGATTGATCAACTGACGTATCCAATCCACAACCACATAAGAAGAGTAAAAGAGCAGTAAATGATGCAATTAAGTACATTTTGTTCATCTCATCACCTCGCGCTAAAGTATAGCACATGATTATCCAATTTTAGAACAAAATGTAACAATGGTGAAAAAAAGTACTGATTATGCATTATAATAGCCCTAAATTAAATGTTTTTCTCTCTTCATGGACTATTGATTAATCTCTAGTTACCCAAGAAAACAAAAAACTCTCTGAATACATTTACTATTGTATTCAGAGAGCCAGAAGAACCAAACCAATGATTAACTATACTTGATCTGTTCATTCTGTTTCGCATTTTTATCAGAGCATGAATATTCAGGTAAATACCCCAAATCCCTGCAGCAATCATACCTGCCTGCCCAAATTAAAACTTATCCAATAATCAAATACCACTAGAAACAAAACAAGAACGGCATGCATTTGAAATGATATTCCAACGATATTTATTCATCTTTACCTCCTAGCAGTTTAACTTATTAGCTAATCCTGACTCAACAACAGCTGTAAAAAAACGAAGCTTTATGATTGCTTTATCGGAAAAACTCGATATACAATAGACTCATGAATACAATCGAACTATTCAAAGCTTTGTCGAATGAGAAACGACTGCAAATACTGCATTGGCTTAAAGAACCGGAGAAGCATTTTCCCAAGCAGCAGGCACATCTGCCGAAGGAGGTTCATTACAAGGGCGGTGTCTGTGTCGGAGACATACAAGAAAAAGTCCAAGCCTCTCAATCCACGGTTTCGCAATATCTGGCCATGATGCAGCGCGCAGGGTTATTGGAGTCAATCCGTTATAACCAATGGACGTATTACCGCAGAAATGAAGAAACAATTCAGAAGCTAGCAGCTTACCTGGATAAAGAATTGTAACGACTTACAAGGGATCCTTTATGGATTTCTTTTCTTTCAACTTTGAATATCGATTTATTACGATATACAAATATACAACAAATGGAGTGACACGATGGCTTTAACTAAAAAACAGATATTTTTAGCATTCACATTAACTTTATTGACGTTCGTTATGGGAACAAGCGAATTCGTCATTGTCGGCCTGCTGACAGAGGTCGCTGCTGATCTAAACGTAACGGTCGCATCGGCCGGAACACTTGTATCGGGATTTGCCATTGCTTATGCAATCGGCACTCCCCTCTTAACTGGCTGGGTAAGCCGTTTTCCGAAATATCCTTTGATGCTCACACTAATTGTTGTCTTTATTTTAGGTAATATTATTAGTGCTTTAACATCCTCTTTCGGGGTATTACTAGCAGCAAGAATCGTGACAGCAGCAGCAAGTGGTGTCCTTACCGCCTTAGCGATGACAGTAGCAAGTGATACAATGCCAGCGGCAAGACGTTCTTCGGTTATTGCACTCATTTTTGCCGGTTTCACGATCTCCAATGTCCTGGGTGTACCGCTTGGTACGTTCATAGGCCAATTAGGATCATGGCACCTGACGTTCTGGGTGACTGCACTACTCGGTGTTATCGCCTTTGTCATCAGTCTATTCATCCTGCCAAAGACAGCAGCAGGCGAGAAAAGTTCCATCATGAAGCAGCTTGTCCTATTCAAGAATCCAAAAATCCTCGTCGGTTTCTTTATCCCGACGTTCAGTATCGCTGGAACGTATACAATCTACACGTATATCACGCCTATCATTGAGGATGAATTAGGTATTGCCTCCAGCTCAGTCGGACTTGTCTTGCTTGCATACGGACTCTTTTCCATCGCCAGCAACTTCTTAGCTGGAAAGATAGCCGGCCGTAACGGTATTGGAGATCTGCGTTATGCATTCATCATCCAAGCAATCATCATTGGCTCCCTATACGTGACAATGGACATCACAATTGCCGGATTGATCAGCATCATGCTAATGGCAGTCATGATTTACGTCATGAATGCGACCATTCAAATTTATCTGATGGATCAAGCAGCAGCCTATTCGACAGCGGCCAGGGACTTTGCTTCCTCGCTGACTCCTGTGTCCGTCAATATCGGTATTACACTTGGTTCTGCGCTAGGCGGATTGGTCGTAGCATACGGAAACCTGCAAAACCTTGCGATTGTGGGCGGGATATGTGCTCTTATTGCATCCCTATTATCGTTTATCAGCTATCGAATGGAGAGCTGATACCTATACAAAAAGACAGGTTGTCTTCAACCTGTCTTTTTCGTATGTAAGAAATCAGATTTAGTTATTGCATACATTTTCACATCACGCTGTGCTCCTTTTATAAATAGCAGCTTGCGTAATGTTCCTTCAAACGACATACCGGCCTTCTGCATCACTTTCTCCGATCCGCTATTTTTCACATCGCACTTTGCCTGAACCAGTTCAAGTTCCATTCGCTCAAAACCGAATTGAATGACTTGCTTTGCTGCCTCTGTCATATAACCTTTATTCCAATACGGCTGCGCCAGCACATATCCAATTTCACCAACATGATGATTCTGCTGCCAAGATACATAATTGATTGTACCAATCAGGCGCTTCTCCTCCTTAAGCTCAATTCCCCAAAAAACTGCCTGATTATTTTCGTATAAATTAAGAATGATATCCAAAAATTGCTGCGCATCCTCAATCGATTGGTGCGTAGGCCAAGTGACAAATTCTGAAACAGCCGGATCGGAACCATAGGCATATATTGCTTCTGCATCTGATAGGGTCAACTTACGAAGAAGAAGCCGCTCGGTTTCTAAGGATGGAAGGTTCTCAAGTATGTGTTCTGTTTGCATGTAAAACTTCCTCCCAACAATGTTTGTATATATTTTACATATGTATTCATCATCATAAACCAATGTTGGATCTCAATCTACTGAAAACAAAAAAACTCCCTGGCTACAGTTAACAACTGCATGCAGGAAGTTCTATTGAACTGATCTCTCCTAAAATGATTGATACATATTTTTGCCATTCTTCTTCGCCTGATACAAAGCGGCATCAGCACTCCGCATCAACTCATACTCTTTCGTGCCATTCTCCGGGTAGAAAGCTATCCCGATACTGGATGTTGTCCTGAAGAGATTCCTGCCTATATTCCATGCTTTTTGAAAGGATTCAAGGATATCGTCCGCAATACGAAAAACATCATTTTCCTCTTCAATTTCCGGCAAAAGAATCGTAAATTCATCTCCGCCTTGTCTCGAAAGCACATCTTGATTCCGCAGGCATCCCTTGACCCTGCTAGCGAATTGCTTTAACAGCTCGTCGCCTACATCATGACCAAGAGTATCATTGATATATTTAAAATTGTCGAGATCCAGATACATGACAGCTATTTTCTTCCTGTTCTGCTTTGCCTCTTCCAGCGCTTGCTCCAGCTTTTCCTTGAACAGCCTTCGGTTCGGCAGTCCAGTTAAGGTATCATGATAGGCCATATGCGTCAGTTGCTGTTCATATGCCAATCTTTCTGTAATGTCCCTTGATACAAAAAGGAAATGTTCAAATACCCCATGTTCATCGAAGATAGGGCTTGCTTGCGCCTCCAGCCAAATCCAATTGCCCATGATATTCTTAAAACGGAATTTTAGCACACAGCCCTCTTTTGTCATCACCATTTCACCCATCTTCTGCCGTACCTTCATACGGTCATCTTCATGCATGAAATCCCTCGCTGGTTTTCCCTCATACGCGACAGCAGGAAACCCAAGCACCGTTACATGGGACGGCGAAGCGTACTTGAAATAGCCATCCCAGTCGATGATACAGACCAAATCTGTCATATTCTCCGCTATCAATCTGTATCGTGCTTCACTTTGCCGCAACGCTTCTTCAGCCATTTTCCTTCCGGTGTGCTCCTGTATGATCATTAAGTAAGAAAGCTCGCCTTCATACTCTAAAGAAACACCAGTTATTTCGACATCAATGATTGCTCCATCCAGCCGTACTACTTTCTCTTCTGTCGGCGATATTACTGCACCGACTCGATTTAATTGCCGGAAACGTTTTTCGACTATATCTGCATAGTCTGGGGGAGAAAAATCCAGAATCGATTTTCTTTTTAGTTCCTGTATAGAGGCAGCTCCAATCAGATCAACAAAAGATTTATTTGCGTGAAGGATGCTGCCTTCTCTGTGAATGACTATGGCTATAGGTAATGATTCCAGGAGCATCAGCTGCTGTACATCTAACTTTCCGAACATAAAGTCCTCTTCTCTACGATGCATCGCGACACACCACCACTATATATTCCACTTCCCCCCGTTCGTCCAGTACAGGAGTTCCGATAGCTTCGACAAGCAGCCATCCTTTATTGGCGCACTTGTATCTGAACTTCACCTGCCGAGCTGTTTTATATGTCACAATCTGATGGATCCGGTTTTGAATCAATTCTACTTCATCAGTGTGAATCCATTTAAAAGCACTTTCTCCGACAAAGGTTTCAGGAGCTATACCAAGCAGCTTTTGATGGGACGGTGAAGCATAGAGTATAATGGAGTCCGAGTTTATTATACAAATCAAATCCTGGACATTTTCTGCAATCAGACGATATTTCACATCATCTGAGCTGAATACAATTCCGGTTTCCTTTGTAATATCCACGGAGCATCCAATTACTTCGACTACTTTTCCTCCCCGGATGATTGGCCTCAGCGATGTGACATACGACAAACCATTTACTCTGGACTCGTATATGACATTCTCTTCCCCATTCCACGCTCGCTCATAGAATTCCATTTTTCTTTCCGCTTCTTCGGCCGGAAGAAAGTCTTTTAAGTCCTTTCCGATAAGCTGGTCAGGAGTAAACTGCAAGCGGTAGATCAGTTCTCCATCACAAAAACTATGGACAAACCGTTCATGTTCTTTTTTAAATTTAAAAATCATTCCCTGTTGTTTCCGTACTGCCTCCTGCAAGTCCTGATACGTATTTTCCACACCGCTTTTGAACCAAGTTTCCCTGGACTTCTCTAAGGAGATACCCTCATCCGGGATTATCTGTTCCAAACGAGGAATGCTTCTTTTAAATTCTTCGGGCTCAACCGGTTTACTGAAAAGATATCCCTGCGCCTCATTACATAGATTCTGCTGCAGGAAAACAAGATGATCCTTGGATTCCACACCTTCGGCAATCACTTCTAGCTTTAATTGATGTGCCATTGCAATAATCGTTTTGACAATGGTGGCATCCTTGGAATCAATGGTACAATTACGCACAAATGACCGATCTATCTTGATGATATCTATCGGGAATTCCTTTAAGTGATAGAGGGAACTATATCCGGTGCCAAAGTCATCCAAACTGATTCGAACACCTATCTGTTTCAATTTATTCAATACAGGCAATACATAATCGACATCCATCGTCATAGATTCGGTAATCTCCAGCTCCAGATACTCCGGAGAGAGTCGGGATTCTTCTAAAATAGACTGTACCTTCTCTGCCAAATCACCTTGATACAATTGAGAAGCCGAAAGATTAACCGCCACAATCATAGAAGACAGACCTTGTTCCTGCCACGCTTTATTCTGCATACATGCCGACCGCAGCACCCATTCTCCAATAGGAAGAATCATTCCTGTCTCTTCAGCAGCAGGGATAAAATCCAGTGGAGAAATGATTCCTTGCTCAGGATGTTCCCATCGGATCAACGCCTCCACTCCGCACAGCTTACCCGTCTGCAGGTTGAGCTTTGGCTGGTAAAGAAGACGAAATTCCTCTCTATCAAGTGCGAGCTTCAATTCTTCATTCCATTTATTTTTAGTTGATTTATATAAATTCACTATCGCAACACCTCGTTCTGCTAGGTCTTTAACACATGCTGCTGGCTTGCTTAGTAGGACAGTTCCTTTATCTTATAACGGCTATGTTGCTGTTGTATTAAATACGTCTGCTATATATGCTTCATGATTATACAACCATCCCCGGCTGGATACGATACTTTTTAATAATCCAAATATAGGAATCAGCTGCAACAGTAACCAACACTATTACAGTATCTATACCCCATTACATAGAGTGAAATTCTGCGTTCTAACATACAGGCCAATCAAAATAACCGCCAGCACAAATGCTGACGGTTTCTCGTAGTAATATATGTTCACAACTAATCAATCTCTGTTAAATAAAACTTTCATCATTTTACAGATCTAAGTTCCTCTAATAAACGAGCAGAATTTAAGACCACCATCCACCTCGAACTCTAATGCTTTCTCTTAAGATAACATAAGAATGCTCTATTCCTTTCAATAACATAATATTCTCCTCTAAACGCTGTCTCAGTGCTTTATTCGCTTTTCCGTCAAAGCAATCCTCCAACGCATCCTTGAGTTTTATATGCTCCTCCGAAAGTGATTCAATATGGTAGCACCGCTCTAAATACTTCTTATAAAACTTCTCATCTGCTTCCAAATCGTCCTTGATACTTCTTTCCAACTCTTTCTTTTGCTTTCGTTTCTCCAGAAATTCGTCAAATTCATCAAGTATATCAAACATTCTTATCATGCCTTCCACTAAAGAATCAGAACCTCAGCCAACCCGCCAGCATTTCGTCAATATGCGCAAAATCCTTCGCCATCTTGTTCATATTATGTGCGATTTCCCCAGTGTCAGATTGTGCATCCTTCAGGAATCCAATCACTTCATCAAAATAATCCATCTCAAATAACATCGGAATCCCGTTTGGACCACTTACCGTCAGATCCCGATAGATATCATCTACATCGGAGCCATTCAGCTTATCATATCTGCCCGATCCAACTTGCCCTTTGAATTTACTCTTGGCATATTCCATCGCCGAGAGATAATCATCCAAGAACTGCATCATCTCTTTTTTGGTTTTAGCAATTAGATCTTCACTAGCTTCTACTTGTGCAGCATAAGATTTCATTAATTCGGTTTGAATAACAATAGGGAAATCTGAAACACCACTATTTTTTAGGAAGAGAGGTGATGTGGAGATAGCCGCGCGAAGTTTTTCATCAAATAGTAGATCTGATTTGTAGTAGCCATCTTCATTATATAGACTTGCATCCGTGTAGTTCTTTATACCATGAGATCCCAGCATATCGGCCATTTGGTCACCTAAGCCATCTTTTCCAGCCGGGTCTTCCATATAATAAAGGGAGCCGATTGTTTTGTCATGAAACATAGCAACTGCATCACTCGGGTGTGCATATGTAATAATCTTGTCCTTATAATCCCCTTCGCGAACACGCTTCTGCTTGTCTTCATCCAGAAGACCGTAAGCATCCGCTGCGGCGAAGGTCACTGCGTTGGAATCATACATCACAGCACAATATTGAGCTAGTCCCCCGCCAAGAGAATGACCAGTAAAGGTTATATTTTCGGCACCATATTTCTCTACGTACTTCTTAACAGCAGCTTCCGCTTCGGTAAATTGGTTCTTGTTTGTAAACGTGATTGTACCATTGTCATTTAGCTTTGCATTGCCCGTCTGCAATGCCGCATCCTGTGATGGTGTCGCCACATAAGCTGTGGTTCCATATTCCTTTTTGCTATAATTGGAATCACCACCGACTACGCCAAAAGCATCTTCATAAACATCTTTAAGGAACCCGGAATAATCTACCTTTTTATCAGATTCATAGATTACAGTATCACCTTTAAGCGTGGCTCTATCACCAGCCTCACTCATAATGGCATTCTTCGTATGTTCATCCAGACCTTTAAGTTCCACTTCTTTTGTGGTAGTTTTAGGGGGTTCAGTACCGCGGAAGCTGATAACAACCTCTTTAGTATCAGGGTTTTGGAGTACGTACCCATAAAGACCCGTCTCTTTATCTTCTATAATCTCTTGGGTTTCCCAGATAATACTCCTACCCGAAACCTTACTTTCAAAGTCTCCTTGTTCATCTTCGTAAGCTCCTTGAGACAAGATGCTTGCTTCAATATCCGTCATTTCGCTCATGGATTCTGACTCCTTTTCTTGCTACAATCAATCAAGAGGTGTTTTTATGAATAGATTACATATAACTCCATTTTTATTAATTATCTCCATTATAATATTAGGAGGTTGTAATGTGAATAATAATGAAGGCAATTATGATGATGAAACTATTAGTAAAGCCAAGGAAACTACCGAGAGTTACTTAAAAAATAACTACGTTGATGTAAAATCAATAGAATTAGAAGAACCATATCAATCGCAAATGGGTAGTTTATCTATTGATGGTACAGTTAATGACAAAGGATTCACAATACATTTAAACAATGACTTTACTGTAAGTTCTATTGGCAAAAAAGAAGGTTTCCCTGAGAAAAAAGAGGAATGTAAAGAGAGGGATTGTGAATACTGATAAGATTCTATTTATGAATAAAAGTATATTAAAGGTGCCTTCCAATTCTATTGGTGGGCACTTTTTGCAATCCTCATCTACTCCCTCCTTTTGTAAATAATTTCTATATAGATATGCTCTTCTTTGCTAGACCAAGAATATGAGGTGTCATAATGCACAAACACAAAATAATATATTCCCTTATATGTATCATCATATTGATACTATTGGGAGGTTGCGTTGCGCAGGTTAACATTGATAATGTAATTGCCAGCGACATTAAAGAAATAGCAACAAGTTATATTGAAAACAATTACGAATCCATAGAATCTATTAAGTTAGATGAGCCTTATCGAGGACAAATGGGAAGTCTAACAGTAGATGGTACTGTTAATGGTAATGCAGGCTTCTCCATTAGCTTTGATGAAAATCTAAACGTATCAGGCATAGCGGAAGATGAAGGTTTTCCTGAGGAAAAGAAAAAATGCAGGAAGCAATTTTGCGAATAGCAGGAACAAACCGCAATTCACTCTTTACTATAATTAGAAGTATATCTATATGAAAAAGCTAAACATATCATTATCGCTAATCATCCTACTCTTGATTTTCACTGGGTGTACAGAAGAATACGATGAAGAGAAGATCACGAAAGCAAAACAGACTGCTGAAAGTTACCTTAGGAATAATTATCAAGATGTAGAATCAGTTAGAAGAACAGTATCAATCGCCAATGGGAAGCCTATCAATTGACGGAACAGTAAATGGAGCCGGCTTTACTATCGATCTGAACAAAGACTTTACTGTTGCTATAGTAGGAGAAAAGGAAGGTTTTCCGGAGCATAAAGATGTTTGCGAAAAAAAGGACTGCGATTACTAACTGTAAAAACCTTTAGCAGGTGACAAATATTATGAAAGACTTAACCATATTATTTCTGCTTTTCACAATGATTTTAGTATTTACTGGCTGCTCGGAAACATATGACGAAGCTACAGTTGCCGAAGCTAAGACTGTAACTAGAAGTTATTTAGAAAATAATTATGAAAATATCGAATCGATTGAGCTAGAGGAACCTGTAAAGTCACCAATGGGCAGTATGACAGTGGATGGATCAGTTAACAATGGTAAGGCATTTTCTATTAGTTTAAATGAAGATTTAACTGTTGCCAGCCTCGTTATACAAAGTGATGATTTCCCCGAAGAAAAAGCAGCATGCAGAAAGAAAAGCTGCGAGTATTAGTTTGGGTTCTTTTAAAATACTTTTAAACGAGGTGATGTAATTTGAGGCACTCTATCATTTCATTACTTCTTTTACTACTGGTTATTACCGGTTGTTCAGAACAGTATGATGAAGAGGCTATTTCTAAGGCAAAGGCTGTAACTAGAAGTTATATAGAAAGTAATTATAACAATATAGAATCTATCGAGTTAGTGGAGCCAGAAGAGTCGCCAATGGGAAGTATTATGGTAGATGGTACTGTTAATGGAGTAGGATTTTCGGTGAGTCTGAGCAGTGATTTTTCCGTTAATTCAATAGGTGAAAATGCAGGCTTTCCTGAGCGGAAAGCAGAATGCCAAGGCAAGGATTGTGAATTTTGATTTTGATCTTTAAAAGGAACAGAATGCTCCTAATTAGCTGTCTCTTATATAACTCCTCTCTCAACACAAATCAGTTCACCTTTCAATATTACTCAAAGGTTTCACCTTAGAGATAGACGGCTATGTAAATCAGTATATGAAGATGTGTGTTAAGGAGGACATTAATATGAACGACTCTAAACAATTATTAAAAGATAAGATCGGCTTAGGAACAGCACCACTAGGAAACATGTTCCGCAACGTCCCAGAGGTAGAAGCCATCGAAACAATTCAAACAGCATGGGACCAAGGTATTCGCTATTTTGATACCGCGCCTTTCTATGGTGCAGGTTTGGCGGAATTACGATTAGGAAAAGTCCTTTCCAAATATGATCGGGATGATTACGTAATCAGCACAAAAGTAGGTCGCTATCTTACAGAGGAAGAGGAAGATAAGGAAGGCCTATATGAAGAAGGACGTAAAAACAAAGTCATCACTGATTACACGGAGGAAGCCACGCTTCGTTCCATCGAACAGAGCTTGGAACGTTTGCAGACAGATCGGATTGATATTGTCTATGTACATGACCTTTCCCCTGATTTCCATGGCGATGAGTGGATTGCCAAATTCGATGAAGCTAGAAAAGGCGCTTTCCGTGTGCTCTCGCGTCTTCGTGAGGAAGGCGTTATTAAGTCGTGGGGCCTTGGCGTCAATACCACCATTCCGATCGAAGTAGCGATGGAGCTGGAAGAGGTACAGCCTGACTTGTGCTTATCCGCTACGCAATATACACTGCTGCAGCATAAGAAAGCATTGCAGCGTATGCTTCCGACTGCTCAGGAAAGAGGTATCGGCATTGTTGTCGGCGGCGCATTCAACTCAGGTGCCCTGCTCGGCGGTCCTTACT
The DNA here is from genome assembly GCF_044383785.1 of Terribacillus sp. JSM ZJ617. Classification (NCBI taxonomy): domain Bacteria; kingdom Bacillati; phylum Bacillota; class Bacilli; order Caryophanales; family Bacillaceae; genus Terribacillus; species Terribacillus sp. JSM ZJ617. The sequence goes on from NZ_JBISEQ010000004.1 coordinate 308,086, forward strand.
TTGACTACAAAGAAGCATCGGCAGAGATCAAAGAGCGGGTAAAACAATTCGAAGAAATCGCCCAGCGCCATGATGTCAGCTTAAAAGCTGCGGCGCTTCAGTTCTCAACAGCTCATCCAGCGGTTGCAGCCGTTATTCCTGGTTCTACACGCCCTGAACGAATCAAGGAAGATTTGGCAGCCATGAAAGCAGATATACCAGAAGCATTTTGGCAGGAATTGCTGGATAAAGAATTGATTTCACCAGATGCACCACTGCCGAACTAAAAGGCAGCTAACAACAATATACAAAAAAGGCTAACTCCCTGTGATAAGGAGTTAGCCTTTTTTGTTTAGTGCTGATGCTCATTGATATAAGCGTTTTTCCCCGCTCCCATACCAACGATCCAGAGTACTACAGCAACAGTAACCAACAATGCTAGCGGCACTGTCCAGCTTGACGTAACATCATGCAGCAAACCAAATAATGTCGGTCCTACTGCGGCTAATAGATACCCGACAAACTGCGCCATTCCAGATAATTCTGCTGATTCCTGAGCAGACTGTGTCCGTAATACAAAAAACATTGTTGCGAGACTGAACACACCGCCTCCCGCTAATCCGAATAGTAATACACTGATAACACTGATCCATGTGATACCCGTCAACAGCCCGGAGAAGCTCATAACGAAACACAAAGCTATTATGCTTACTATTCCCCTTTGTCCCGCCAAACGCCCTGCTAGGATCGGTAGCAAGAATGAAGTTGGCAAGCTACAAAGCTGCGTGAGAGCTAAAAGCCAGCCAGCTGTTGATTCACTAAAGCCTTGATTTTGAAGTATTGTGGGCATCCAGGTGATCATGATGTAATACAATAGCGATTGCAATCCCATAAAACCTGTTACCTTCCAGGCGAGACCCGACGACCACAGTTTCTTTCCTTTCTTAGGTAGGGAAATAGATGATGTTGTTACTCTCTGGCGCAGCTGCGGTATCCAAGCGACCATCGTTACAAGCGTCAAAATCACCCATACTGCGAGTGAGCCATGCCATCCACTGCCAAGACCGTTTGAAAGAGGAACACTAATTCCAGATGCAAGCGCAGCCATCCCATTCATGGTCATTGCATAAGCTCCAGTCATCACGCCTACATTTTTAGGGAATTCCCGCTTGATCAAGCCTGGCAAAAGTACATTTCCCATGGCGATTCCGATTCCTGCTAAAGCCGTACCAACGAAAAGCATCCATACCGGTGAGAAAAACCGAAATATAAGTCCAACAGCTATGATAATCAGTCCGGCAAATAAAGTTCTTTCAATACCTGCACGCCTAGCAATTCTTGGCGCAACCAGCGCAAATACCGCAAATGCAATCAAAGGCAAAGTAGTCAGCATGCCTGTTGAAGCATTGCCAATGCCTGTATCTGAACGAATGTTGTCTATTAAAGGACTTAACCCTGTTATCGGCGCACGCAAGTTAGCACCGATAAGCAAAATACTTAAGACTAATACAATGACTCCAATACGTGAGGCATTCTGTTTTAATTGATTAGATTGTTCCATATGTCTTCTCCTTACTCTGTCCAGCACGCTGAGAGAATCCCCAGCAAAGAAAAACCATTTAGAGGTGTTTTTCATTCACTTTCATTATTTTCGCCAAAAAGTCGTACAGTCTGCTTTATCTGTAATATTGAACTCTATCATTCTTTCTAATAATGAATAATTAACTGGCGTATCCCATTTGATACGAACCAACTGCTTCGTATGGTCATAGCCTGCCTGAATTATGTCGTCAGAAAAATGATCTATTCCTGCCTTTTCCGGCGCCACAGCCAAATGCTGTTTGGCGATGCTAAAGCCAATAATAAATGTGCCATGATCAGTAAACATCGGCTGATTCCAGGCTATTTTCTGTTCCATATTAGGATATTTCTCAGCCACCCATTTCAGCACTTCTTCCGTTCGTTCCCGATGCTGTGGGTTGTCTATTTGAGCCAGATAATCTGCGAATGTTATCATTTTACTTACCCCCAAAAACAATTATCGAAGATCTTATTGTATCTCTACTATAACCACAAGCCTAGAAAAAGAAAAGATGACTAGTAATAGAGACTATTCTATTACCGACTTTATGCTAGATGGTTTGGTATCTACCACAGGAAACTGCCTACTATACCGATCAGACTGCACACTATACCTAACACTACAAACTTCCGCCCTTTTAGTTTGCCCTTCTTAATCTCTCTATGCGCTATGTACGCAATTCCTAGTCCAAATCCACCTAGTGTTGCCCCATTATCCATAAAAATAACTCCTAGAATCGAAAAGATTCCTATAATAAGAGAGAATATAGCTTCATGACAATAAGCTGGATTCCCTGTTTGCTGATTATATTTCTCGATACGCAACAACATCATCACCCTACTTTAACTTTCACTATATACTTTCTATTATAAACATTATAGGAATATTATTCCTTAACCATATTGTATTCACTATTAGTACTTACCTTAATTGAAACAGATAACTTGGGTAATATTCTATGAGTAAAGCAAAAGAACACCTCCTTCACAAGAGGTGTTCTCAACTGCCGGTTAGTTAGCCAGTTCTTTTATTTCCGTTTCACTCAAAGCCTTCCGATACACGGCAACATCATCCATCTGCCCGCCAAAGAACGCATCCGAAGCATACCTGCTTCGCCCTAAATAATTAGTATCTCCAAGAATATCAGATGGGTTAGCCGTTATATTTTCATTAGTTCCCGCAAGCTCTCCATTCACGTACAGCTTTCCGGTATTACCTTCCAGTGTCACCGCAAGATGTACCCAATCACCTGCAGCCAATGCACTATCAGCTGTTATGTTCTGGTCAACTCCATTATGGATGGTAAATCGAAGCTTGCCGCTGCCATCAGACGGTGTGAAGAACATGTTTTTGCCGTTGCTTTCGCCAATATCAAAGATTCGCTGCCATGCTGCACCGCCTTGCCAGTTCACCCAGGCGGAGAATGTGAAATCCTCTGCATCTGCAACGAGAGGGGAGAGTTCCACATGAGCATCTTTCCCATCCAACGCCAGCTTGCCATCCTCGGTTTGCACAGCATTTCCTTTCAATTGTGCTGGCAGATTGCTGCCGGAGGAATCAGCTGCTTCCTTACTGCCCAGATTGCCAAAGTTATATTGCGCAATTTCCGGCTCGGAAGCCTGCTGCTTCACCGTGACTTGGAAGGTTTTCGTATCTTTCTTTTTTCCTGCTTGAATGCTTGCAGTCAGTGTAGCTTTGCCATCTCCACTTCCTGCCTGAGGCCGGTGTATCGTACCATCCGCCTCGATCACCTTTGGATTGGATGAAGTCCACTCTATCGTGGATTCGTGCGTCCCTTCTATTGGCAGCTCCACATTTTGATACAGACTGTCGCTGTTCGAAAGGTTTAGATCCTTTTTAACTGCTGCGACAACTTCTTTATCTTTCATATCCTCCATTCGATTACCCCAGATCGCGACACCTTTGTCAGATAAAGCGGTGAACGTCGTATCATATTCTTCTGCCGCTTCATCCCACTGTTTCAAGAAGAATCCATTATACTTCTCGCCATCAATCGTTAAGTTAATCTCGTTATCCTTGCCCTGCTTCCACTTTCCTTTCACAGCACCTTCGACTTTCCCATTCTCTTTCAGGGTAATTTGTTCAGAAGTTTTCACGTCAGCAGAAATATCTTTTCCGTGGTTCACATATTGATAGTCACCAGCCATATCCTTGTGTTTAATCTTTACCTCTTTCTCATTTGTATTACGAGATGGAGCTACGACTGGCCAGCCTTTATCGTTCATATGCATCTGATGGACCCGCACTTCATGCTCTTCACCACGCTCAGGGAAACGAGAATGGAAAATGAGGTAGTGATTCTTCGTATCTTCATCATAAAAAGCAGTGTTATGTCCTGGTGAGACATAGCCAATACCCGGGTCCTCTCCTGGATCACCGACCTTCTTCTCGAATAAGTTATTCCCAAGCAGCTTCACGCCATAAGGTTCAATCGACTTATCATCAAATAGAGGTAAATTCGGATCTGCCTTCACATCAATCATGTCATTTCCTTCTGCATCGTAGAACGGACCATCTGGAGATTTAGAACGTGCCACACGAATATTGTAGCCGCCAATAGCGTCCAGCCCACCAAATGATAGGAACATATAATAATAATCTGTTTCTGGGCTGTACATCATCGCCGGTCCTTCAATCCGGCTATGGTTTCCGCCCATTAGCTTCTTCCCATACCCTTGCCCTGGAAGCGGCTTGCCTGTCTCTTCATCCATTTCCATAATGAAAATACCGCCAGAGTAAGATCCATACACCATCCATAGCTTGCCATCCTCGTCATAGAACACATCCGGATCTACCACATTCGGATGCTTTGTCGCATCATAAATCGTGCCATCCTCACTTGGCTCGTCCCACATACCTGACTTCAAGATGATCCCTGTATCCTTGTATGGACCTTCAATATCATCTGCCACTGCCACACCCATCGCAGAACGCGGTGAATCCCCTTTACATGCATTGTAGTACATATAGAACTTCCCATCCGCCAGCTGAATCACATCCGCAGCCCAAAGCGTATCCGTCTGTGCCCATTCTAGCGTCTCTTTGAGTTCTTCCGTTACATTAGGAATGAGCTTATTCCCATCACGCACACCAGAGTCGACCATTTTCCATTTCATAAGGTCTTTTGTTTTTGCTGCAGCTAGGTGAGAGCCAAAGACATAGTATTGGTCGTCTACTTCAATGAAAGAAGGATCGTGAACAGAGGCATTCTCAAATACAGGTATTTTTTCTTTTCCCCCTTTATCCTTTGCCAGGGTATCCGCGCCTGGTATAGCAGGAATTAGTAATGCGGCAGACAGCATCGACGTTACGAGTATACGTTTATTAGCTTTCATCTCATTCCTCCTCAACATATGATAACGCTTTCATATTACTGGTTTAAGATTAGGAGGAATAGATAAAGTTGTCAATAAGTATAAAATCCCTGTTTATTAGATAGATTCTTTATTAATCTTTAAGAATACGAATGTTTTCAAACAGAATCTATACACTTGTACGTACAAATATTAATGAAAACGGATGTGCATTTTTGTCCACTGTCCTAAACCACTTCCTGTTTTTTATCTTTCTTCTTCCAATAGGAACCCGTTTTCTTATGTCTCCTCATTAATACAGCTACAAAGATAAAGAGACCGGTCAAAATGAAAATCATTATATACATCATTAAATGCCCTAAATAAAAAAACAGATCCATTGAACCAGCTTCTCCAAAGTGTACTTTGAATGGGTCACCAGACGGGTGGCTGATCATAATAGCATCATCACTTTCATAATAGACACTGGGCTTTACTTGCTTGGTCATATGGATTGGATTTCCTTGCTCGTCGTCATATGATAAAGCTAAATAATAATAGGAAGACTCATATCGGCCATACCCGGGATCGCTATAGCTATCAGTTATTGTTGCTTCTGTTTGAATTTGTTCCCCGCTGTGAGCTTGGATGGCAGTAACCACACTTTTACCAAAGGATATGTAAACAAGAGAAAATCCAACTATTATCAGCACAAGGTATACCCATTTCAATATGGATCCCAAGAGAACCGTCTTCTTTCCAATAACGGGAATCGCCTCTATAACTCCTACAAGTGCGAACAATATAATAAATGAGAATGCGATAAATAAAAGAAAGTTAACGAATAAATCTATATCAATCAAATTCTCCAAGAGGAAAGATTGAATCGTTTCGCCAACAATGACATCCCCTTTTTGCAATGTCTTGTACTCTTCAGCCGAGATCGGCATTAAACCTTCCGCGTCAACGGTTAAAGCAGTTTCTGCCTTTTCATCAGCGGCTGCATAATAAGTCAAATTGCCGAATAAGTCATTGTAAACAACTTTACCTTCTACGGTGATGTCGTTGATCTCAGCTTTAGGAAATAGCGAACTATAAACTTCTTTAGCAGAAGTAACAGCAATATATATAAATAATACTGAGATAAAGATACCCAATGCCGTATACCCAATTATTGCTCCGAATTTTTTTATCGATTCCACGCATTCCAGCTCCTTTCCATCATCAAATTCCTCCAAGCTTTCGACACATACTTTCTATCAAACCGCATGCTGCTTGGTTTGGGCGGTCGTCGATCCACATGCAGAAGTTTTTGTCCATGCACTTTCATAAACTCGCTCCTTTCACCAAGAAAGATCAGAGGTCTCTTATCGTACAGATATCAATTAATGCAAAGATTTATTTATCCAATCTCCCCGCCATGCACAGAAAACATGTAAAAATCCTCATCATCGGATAATGTCCAGCCATCAAAAAATGAGCTGGCATGGAAGATATCTAGAAAGAGATCATTAATTTGGATGATTAGAAGCGGAAATTGTTCAAACAGCTGTACATCTACTATTGTCTTACCAGTAAGCATGGATTGCACAGTCTTCCATTCGCTTTGATTGGTTTGTATATCTGTTTCTCCTATTTTTATGCCATTTGCATCCCGGATTCGCCACGGGCATTCCACCACAATAGATCCCTTTTCCAAAAGAATAATGAACTGAGTCTCTGAATTAACTGCTGTTACTTTTTGACCTACGAATTCTTTGAAGGTATATTCGCTGGGTTGCATATGCCATAATCTGCATGCATGGGCTACAATCATGCTTTGTAACTTATCCAAGGAATAACCGTCCTGATTTTTTCCATATTGAAAATCATCAATAGCGTCACTGATCTCCTGCCACTGCATCTGTATTTCCGATAACTCATGTGTCATAGCACAGCGATAGATTTCTTTTGCAATAGAAACAGCCTTGACATTAGGCGTAATCAATTGAGCGTAAAGCTGTCTTATATGGTAGGAAACACTTTCTTCTTCAGAAGGCGCTTTATCCGTATGCTTTTCCTAGCAGCTTCAAACATCTCTTCTATCTCAAATATATTTAACCGCCCTGTCATACTGGCAAGTTTCTTAATCTCATAAACCTCTAAATATAAATGATCAATTGCCCATGCAACATAATCCGACGCCTGTACAGTATTTGTATATTTCTTGTAATACAACTCTAAAAGTTCTATTATGATCGGCTCCTTTCCGTTATCCATAGCTACTACATTTTATTCCGCAGGTGAAACTCATTATACAAAAACTCACTTCTAAGCATACTCATCCTTAGCCGATCAACCAATCCCCCACCCTTCATCAATATACCTTCCTCCACAACCCAATAGTTAATTCCTTAGTTCTACGTATGGTAATTCCATTGCTCGCATTCTAACAGTCTCCTAATTGGTTATATATTTATTCTCAAGATTAATATGTAAATTATCTGGTTGATGGAATAAAATGTACAGAAATAACAAGGAATCTTTTTCAAAATTTTAATACATCAAACAAGTTCCCCTAATGTTCTATTATTTAGTGATCAACCTCAACCTGATTAGTAATCATTCCATTTGCTCATTATCATAAGTTCTCCTTTTGCTATACTGGTTTCGAGGTGTAAATATGAGAAAAGTTGTCTTTTTTGCATTGGTTTCTATTCTATCCGTAATACTACTTGGAAGTTGTAAAGCGAACGAGTACGATGAAGAAACAGTAAACAAAGCTAAAGCCACTGCTGAAAGCTATATTTCTGCTAATTTTGAAGGTGTCGAGTCGATTGATTTAGGCGAACCTTATACTGCACCTATGGGCAGCCTGACTATAGATGGAGCAGTGAATAATTCTGGCTTTTCAATGAAATTTCATGAAGATATACGAGTAGCAGGGATTAGTACGGAAGAAGGTTTCCCCGAATTTAAGGAAGGGTGTCAGGAACGTTTCTGTGATTATTAATTATTGTTATCGAAAAGTCTCAAACTAAAAGGACTTAGAAACAGTATTGGTTAAGACCCGGAAAGGCTGTGAAATTGTGAAGCGAATATTCGAGGGCAAGACCAAAATTTCATCTATAACAGCACTTTGGACCATCGTTATTGCTGTACTATTTTATATGCTATTAGACGATGAACCTGTTTTCTACAGCGAATGGTCGACTTTCGCCAAAAGATTATTTCCCATAACAGCAGTTTTGGTTGCAATATCCCCATTATTCGGTCTTGTAACTGCTCCATTTGCTACCACCAAAGGATGGAAAATTGCTTTAATTCTAATACATGTAGTTTTTTGTTTACTATTGATGCCATTAGTATTCTTTGTGGTCACGTTCGTTTGTGCAACTGCAGGTTTTTGACATAAGGGCACATGAAAATCGCGGTAAATAATCACAAAAAAGATGGCTGCATTAAAATCAGCCATCTCTGTCAGAGTTCCCTTCCCTTTAATTCTATTCCTTTTAAAATATAATCATCAAGACCTACACTAACTACTCCGCCGCTCCACAAGATTTATCCCCACCCCCATCGCCACAATCCCGATCAGCAGCATATACAGCAGCGACATCGTGACTTCCTGCAGACCTGCTCCATAAAATACAATCGACATGATTGCTTCCATGGCATGGGCTAGCGGAAAGAGATCAGCAATGAAAAGTAACACTGGATTCGTAATCGTTCCTGGCATCATATACGCTCCGCTGACGAGCGGAACCAAGGGAATCAGAGCCGGGTAGATGGCATAAAACTGTTCGGGCGTCTTGACAAAGCCGGTAATCAGCATCGCTATGCTGATCATGCCGAAGGTGAAGCATGCGCTAATCAGTATGATCAGCCAAAGATTATCTCCTAAATCGTACTTCATGATATATTTAAACACGATCAGCACGATGACGATTTGAAGCATCGTAATTAAAAAGCTATATAGCAAATATCCGGTGTACATACTCGATTTCTTCACCGGTGATAAAATCATCCGATCCCAAATACCAGAAACTCTATCTTGTGTCACATTATTCACTTTGAATCCAATGATGAACATGGAAATCAAGAAGATGAAAGCAAACAGCAGCTGTGTGCGAATGTTGAACTTAGGAATTTGTTCGTCGTCCACGCCTTGCGATTCCAGCTGAAAAGGTGCATCAGCCAGATAGTCTTTCATTTCATTTCGTACATCGCCCTCTTTTTGCGATTCAATTGCTTTGATTTGCGCTTCCTGCTGAAACACGCTTGCCACATGCTGTTCCACATAAGAAACGTTCGGCATTTTCCTCGCGACAAGTAGCTCGTAATCATTTTCACTCAAGCTTACAGCGACATCACTATTACCATTTCGCACATCTTCCCGCGCTTTCTCCGGATCCACAACTTCAAATTTGAAGGAGTCATTCGTATTCAGCAATGCTTCCCACTTCTCCTCAATTTCCGAAGCATTGGACTTCTCACTGAAAATGGCAACTGTCGTCAGTGATTGGACTCCTCCACCCAATATAAGCGTAGCGACAATACTTCCTGCGATAAATAACAGAAGGAGCAAAGGATTTCGTTTGTCCTTTAAAAACTGCGCCCATAATACAGATTTCATTGTGCTTTCCCCCTTTTCGGAAACAAAGCTAAACCAATGAAAGTGAATACTAGGAATATGCCGATCAAGAATATGCTTGGCTGGACGATGAAGGAGATGTCTTCAAATTGGACCCATCCTGTCAGCATCTTCAGAAATAAACCGTTCGGAGTCCATTCTCCTATGGATCGCATCCATTCCGGCATCATATAAATCGGAACAAATCCTCCTCCAAGCGTACCAAGAAGCAACAAAATAAACATGAACAATCCATTGGCTGCATCTATATTCGCCATCCGTAATAAGACTACTGTGAAGATAGCCGCCAATCCGGACATTACCAAGGCAAGCAGGACGATCATTACCAAGATACCTCCCCAAAAGCCGAGCGTGCGCCCCGGAAAAACATCCAAGATGAAGTGCGACACCATCAAGACAAAGATGATTTGCAGGATCACAAGACAGATCGTCGATACCATCTTACCAATCAGGAACCGCATGGGATGGCTATTGGTCAATAATATTCGATTGAATACTTGGCCCCTGATTTCCAATCCCGTTTTCATAGCCACCGTTGTTACTACGAACAATGCAAATAAAGCTCCCATCGAGATGGTAAAATACTGCGTTAACGTGAAGTTATGCTCCGTGTCTAAATCCTCAAATCCACCTTCCGGGAGCACCACGTCCATATCTGCTCCGCCCGTAATTTCTTGAATCGCAAATTGATGATTTAGTTGGTTGATAAATCCCTGAACGAGCTGCTGCAATGCACTGCTGTCGAGTGTCTCTTCTTCCATCTTATAAACCAGTGATTTGGTTGCAGATTCGTCTGCGAAGCTCGCATATAAACTATCCGCCGTATATCCATCAGGTATGATCAGCATGCCATCAAGTTCGCCTTCTTTCACTTTGTTGGCAGCTTCTTTTTCCTCCAGATGATGAACCGTCATCCAATCTTTTAATTCGTCACTTTCCAGATAATCCGACAGCAGTTGAACAGGCTGTATGTCACCTGCCGCTTCCACTATCGCATTTGCTTCCTGTTCTCCCAGACCTGCTTCACTGACCAATCTTTCGTTCAGTTGTTCCATAGCCTCTGATTCATCGTCTTGATTCACGATTGCTAGCTGTAAATCCATCGATACCTTGTCACCATCACCAAACAATCCAGCAAAGGCAAAATTCAGTACTACGACCAAAATGATAGGAAGCACCAGGACAGAAAGCAGCTCTTTCCAATCCCGCAAAAAAATCAATAAGTCCTTCTTTATGAAACTTCGCATCCTATCACCCCTTTAATCTCTCAGTGTACGTCCGGTTAAATGAAGGAATACATCTTCCAAACTAGGCGTTTCTGTATGGAAATTAATCAACTGGATATCATGCTGTTCGGTTAGATGAACAAGTTTGCTGATCAAGTTACTGCCTTTAGCTGCGATAATCTTCAGCTGTAACTCAGCTGCTTCAATTTTATGAACCCCTTCAAGCGCCTCTACCTGCTGGACAAAGGCTTCATCTAACTTGCTGACCTCCACTTTTATTTTATCCTCAGTTGATAAAATGCTAAGCAGCTCCTCTTTTGTCCCAGCGGCAATGACTTTGCCATGATCCATGATGTACAATCGATCGCAAAGCTGCTCCACTTCCTCCATATAATGACTCGTGTAAAGAATCGTCGTTCCTTCTTGCTTGTTCAGTGTTCGCACAGCTTCCAAGATATGATTTCTTGACTGCGGATCGATACCGACTGTAGGTTCATCCAAGATAAGAATCTGCGGGCGATGCAATAATGCTGCCGCTATATTAAGCCGGCGCTTCATCCCGCCAGAATACGTCTTCACCATGTCCTTTTTGCGATCTTCCAATCCGACAAACTCCAAAGCCTGCTGAATCGCACTCTCTAATTCAGTGCCTTTCAATTTATAAATCGATCCGAAAAACTTCAGATTCTCATAAGCAGATAACTCCTCATACAGCGCCAATTCCTGTGGCACCACACCTGAAACCCTTCTAATTTCACCTGGCTTATCAATCGCGTTCACACCGTTCAACGTAATCCTACCACCCGACGGTTTGATCAAAGTGGAAATCATGGAAATCGTCGTCGATTTGCCCGCTCCATTTGGCCCCAGCAAACCAACCGACTCGCCATCAGCAAGATACAAGTTTAGATCCTGCACAACTTTTTTACCTTTGAAGGACTTGCTTAAGTTGATCGTCTCCAGCATGTTTCTGCCCCCTTTAATGTTGTTACTTGCATCATAATGAAAAAAGACCAAAGCCACTACTGACTATGGTCATTCCGCGATTGGGCACTTATTACTTTCGTCACTTTTTTATACAAGACGATGACGTATCGCATAAATGGCTAATTGCGTGCGGTCTCTCAATTCCAATTTATCTAAAACATGACTTGTCTGATTCTTGACCGTCCCAACCGACAACCCCAGCCTTTCCGCCACTTCCTTATTATTCAGCCCTTCACCGATACACTTCAATATCGCTCTTTCCCTCGGCGTCAGCGTCGGATCAATTTGTCTCTCCTCTTGGTTTTGCAGCAGAATCGGCATCACCTTTGAAGCAACCTGATCCTCCAACGACAAGCCGCCGCTCAACGCACTTTTAATGGAACGAATAAGTGAGGCCGTATCTCCGTTTTTCAGCATATAGCCGCTGACTCCCAGCTTCAAAGCATTCATAACATACTCGTTATCATCAAAGGTGGTAAGCATAAGGATTTTAATATGAGGGAAACGCGTGCGTAGGATTTTCGCCGCTTCAATGCCATCCATCACAGGCATACGAATATCCAAAATCACCACATCGAAAAGCTGCTTTTCACATAGTCTGACTGCTTCTTTCCCATTATTCGCTTCCCCGGTAACGCTAATCTCTTCATCCGTCTCAATCATCGCCTTTAAACCTTGACGAACCATTACTTGATCTTCAGCCAATAAAATCTTAATCATCAGAACCGCCCCAGTCTGCTAATCTTATCGTGCCTCTCACTAAAAACCGATGCGCATCATAATCGATCTCAAGCGAACCGCCCACTTTTTCTAAGCGATCCCGCATCGCCTTCAATCCAAATCCTTCTTGAAAGTAGCGTTCATGCGTCGCAGCATTGACCACCTCAAACCGAAAAATACTCCCGCCAGGCGTTTCAAAAATCACTTGCGCCTCCCTAGTGGAACTATGCTTCATTATATTCGTCAACGCCTCCTGCACAGCACGATAAATCGCAAAAGACTGCTCCCCCGTCAAAGGGGCTGCAAACGCCCCATGCTTTACGGAAAAGTTGATCTTCATAAAACTCTCTATTTCTAACTTCCGGATAAGCTGAATCACACCCTGCAATCCGCCCACTTCCCTTTGCTTGAATGAACGCACCGCCTGCCTTGTTTCCTCCAAGCTCTGTTCAGCCAAATCCTTCAGTTTCCCGACCGTTTCCTTGTCTTTTTCTGCTGCCGTTAAACGAAAAGCTTCAAACTGATACAGCAAAGCCGTCAGCTTGTGCCCGACCGAATCATGAATCTCATGGCCGATTAGCATTCGCTCATCTTGTCTCGCCTGCTGTTCCTCTACAAGTAGTTGTCTTTTCATCTTACGGTATTCTTCAAGTAAGGCTTCATTGCTCATTCGAGCCTCTTTTTCTCGGTTATGTATAACTTGAAAGTATAGCAAAGCAGCTACCAGTAAAAGGTAATATAATGCACACCAGACTAATTGTACGAAAGTTATTGTCGATATCGTTAAAAACACTGCAGCACTCACGAGCTGTACAGCTATTACAATCAAACTTTTAGTACGAGAAAGATAAAAGACGGCTTCTGCCATTACTAAGGATTGTATGAGGATTGCATATGAGCTTAGTTCATTATCTACAGGGTAAAAGATGAGGATTGCCATTAAAGATTGAATACAGAATGTTAAAGTTTGTAGTAATGGTTTATTGTTAAGGAGCGGCACAATGAATAGTAAGATTATAAAGATACTTATACCTGTCAATTGTCTTGCATTAGGATCTGTAGCAATTCCCCAAAAAGGCAAAATCCAGACAATAAAGTGGATAGCAAGCCAGATAAAATATGTTTTCTTCATAGTTGCATCCCCCCTCTATATGACATAGTTCTATATTATAGATTTCTTTATAAATTAGCTCTTTTTAGATGTATAAATCATCTCCTTTATGGTAAAAAAAGTAAAGTCACTACAGAATAAAAATTAAATTAAAATAAAAAAGACTGTACCGCTATAGGTACAGTCTTAACTATATTACTTATTCCACCGTTACACTCTTAGCCAAGTTACGTGGCTTATCAACATCAGCGCCGCGTTGTACTGCTGCATAATAAGCAAGCAATTGAAGCGGTACGACACTTGCAAGTGGTGTTAATAGCTCATGCACTGCTGGGATGACGAAGGCGTCTTCGTCATGCTCCAGGCCTTTCATGCTGATGAGCAATGTGTTGGCACCGCGTGCGTTAACTTCCTGTACGTTACCTCGGATGGAGTGGTTCAGGGAGCTTTGTGTAGCTAGCGCGATTACCGGTGTGCCTTCTTCGATCAGGGCGATCGTTCCGTGTTTCAGTTCTCCTCCAGCGAAGCCTTCTGCTTGGATGTAGGAGATTTCTTTTAGTTTCAGTGATCCTTCGACGCAGACGAAGTAATCGACGCCGCGGCCGATGAAGAAAGCGTTGCGGGATTCACTAAGATAGCTTTGTGCTAGTGTTTCGAATGTTTCTTTTTGGTCTGTCAGTACTTCCATTGCGTTCGCAACGATTGCAAGCTCCTGAAGCGGGTTGAAATCAAGTGTGATTTCTTTGCCTTTTGCTGCGTCTACAGCTAGCAATAGCATAACTGCCATCTGTGCTGTATATGCTTTAGTAGAGGCTACCGCGATTTCTGGGCCAGCGTAAAGCGGCAATGTGAAGTCTGCTTCACGAGAAAGGGTGGATCCTGGCACGTTTGTGATGGTAAGTGCTGGGTGTCCGAGTTCTTTGATTTTCACCAATACGGCTCTGCTGTCGGCAGTTTCACCAGATTGGGAAAGGAATATGAATAATGGCTTCTCAGATAGAAGCGGCATATTATATGCGAATTCACTCGCGATATGCACTTCAACCGGAATTTTAGCCAGGTTTTCGATGAATTGTTTACCGACTAGTCCAGCGTTGTAGCTTGTTCCTGCCGCTACGATGTAAACACGGTCTGCATTTATCATCGCGTTACGGATAGCAGGTTCCATTTTGATTTGTTCCGCTTCATCCTGGTAGTGCTGGATGATTTTACGGATAACGAATGGCTGCTCATCTGTTTCTTTCAGCATGAAGTGATCGTATGTGCCTTTTTCTGTATCGGCTGCATCGATTTCCGTTTTGAAGCTATCGCGCTCTACTGTCGTACCGTCAAGCAGCTGGATTTCCACGCTGTCACGGCGAACGATAACGATTTCTTTGTCACGGATCTCTTTGTACGTATCTGTTTCACGAAGTGTTGCCATCGCGTCACTTGCTACGACGTTGAAGCCTTCGCCGATACCTACAAGCAATGGGCTTTTGTTTTTTGCCACAAAGATTGTTTCTTTATCGTCTTTATCGATCATTGCAAGAGCATAAGAACCAGTAAGCAAGCTAACCGCTTTACGGAATGCTGCTGCTGTATCCCCTGTCTCTTCATACATTTTCTCTACAAGCTGTACAACGATTTCTGTATCGGTATCACTTTTCAATGTTACGTCAGAAAGATACTCTTTACGGATGTCGACATAGTTCTCGATTACACCGTTATGCACAATCGTGAATTTGCCAGAAGCGCTTTGGTGCGGGTGCGCGTTGTCTTCGTTCGGTGCACCGTGTGTCGCCCAGCGTGTATGGCCGATTCCCATTGTGGATGAAACGCTGTGATCTACTTTTTCACGCAATGCAGCAATACGGCCTTTTACTTTGAAAAGGTTCACACCTTGCTCGTTTTCGATTGCGATACCAGCTGAATCGTATCCGCGATACTCCAGCTTCTCTAGTCCGTTAAGCAATACTTCCTTCGTATCATTCTGTCCAATATATCCTACAATTCCACACATGTCGTTGTTGTCCTCCTCAAGACTTGGAAGGGGCAAACGAACGGCCTGCGCTAAGCTTAGGGGCGTTGTTTGCCCCTTTCTCGTTTTATCTATTTTTCACATCTTGTTTTGTCCTTATCCAGAGAGTCGCCTCTCTGCTTTCAGCTCTAAAACATGACGACTGAGATGTGTGCAATCGGGAGGCATCCGCCGAATGGTTCGATAAACCTCCACCTCGTCAACTTACCCCACCGCTCGGGATAAGTCCTGGCGCTTTTATAATGTTGTAACCTCTATCCTCACTTTCCTGCTTGAATGACTAACCTCTTCATTTTACATGAAGGAAATCATGTTGGTCAATTCTTTCTTGCATGTAAATAAAGTATGCGCAAAGGTAGTGTTCCGTTCCTCTGCGCATACATACATTGATTTTATTTAGTTCCTAGTACTTGTTCGATGACAGCAACAACTTTATCTGCATATTTCTCACAGTCTTCTTTCGTTGGTGCTTCCACCATTACCCGTACAAGCGATTCCGTACCGGAAGGTCGTACAAGAACGCGTCCTTGATCACCAAGCTCCTGCTCAACTTCTGCGATGGAGTCAAGGATTTGCTGGTTCACAAGTGCCTCCTGTTTATCTGTTACCGGCACATTTTTCAGGATCTGCGGGAAGATCTCTACTTCTTCAGCAAGCTCGGACAGCTTCTTGCCTGTTTCTTTCATAACATTGATCAGCTGCAATGCTGCAAGCATCCCATCACCAGTTGTCATGTAATCCAGGAAGATGATATGACCGGATTGCTCACCGCCAAGATTGAAATCACCGCGGCGCATTTCTTCCATCACATATCTGTCGCCGACAGCTGTCTTGTTGCTCTTGATATTATGCTTATCCAGCGCACGGTAGAAGCCGATATTACTCATGACGGTCGATACAACTGTGTTGTGACGCAAACGTCCATGATCGTTCAGGAATTTAGCACAGATGTACATGATCTTGTCACCATCAACGATTTGTCCTTTTTCATCGATAGCGATCAATCTGTCACCATCACCATCGAAGGCAAGTCCGACATCTGCTTCTTTTTCCAGAAGGAAATCACGCAATGTTTCTGGATGCGTGGACCCGACGTTTTTGTTAATATTCAATCCATCAGGCGATGAACCAATCGAAGAGATATCCGCTTCCAGATCCGCAAACAAGTGAGTCGCAATGGAAGAAGTTGCTCCGTGGGCACTGTCAATCGCAATGTGAAGCCCTTCGAAATCGTTATCGATCGTACCTTTCAAGTATTGAATATACTTTTGGCCGCCTTCGAAATAATCATTGATCTGACCTAGGTCAGCTCCGGATGGACGAGGCAGTTCATCTGTCTCTGCATCGATCAACTGCTCAATTTCGTTCTCCTGCTCATCAGAAAGCTTGAAGCCATCCGGACCGAAGAACTTGATTCCGTTATCCTGTACAGGGTTATGGGATGCAGAAATCATAATACCTGCAGCTGCTCCCATATTCTTTGTAAGATAAGCAACACCTGGTGTACTGATGACACCGACGCGCATTACCTCAGCCCCGATGGACAAGAGGCCCGCAACTAGCGCTCCTTCAAGCATTTCACCAGAAATACGTGTATCCCTGCCAATCATCACTTTTGGTCTGTCTTCACTTGTCTTTGTCAGCACATAGCCGCCATATCTGCCTAGCTTGAAGGCCAGCTCCGGGGTGAGCTCCTCATTCGCAATCCCCCTGACGCCGTCCGTTCCAAAATATTTTCCCATTGTTACCTCTCCTTCACATGGCTCACAGTCACTGTGTCTGTGTATCTGTATTCGTATCTTCTTCACTCGTTGCATTTTCTGCGGATTGAACAGTTATTGTGGCTTCCTCCTGGCTCGGGGTAAGCTCGATGTTCTGAGGTCCTGATACATCGATCTGGACTGTCTGCTCCCCTTCTTCCAGGCCGCTTCCATCAATTGTCGCCGTAATATCGTCAGCCGACAAGCCTTCGATTTCACTCTGCGCTCCACTTACTGTTACATCGATCTGCTCATTCTGCGGATCTGTAAGCGTTGCTTCCAGACCATCAGGCAGGTCTTCGATTGTAATTGGAACGTTCTCGATTGTCGTTTCGCTCGTTTCTTCCAGCTCGATATCAACTGATACCTGCTCGTCACTTGCTGAGCGTACATTATCCGGCAGCCGCAAGTCCGCATCTATCGTCTGGTTCTCCGTCACCTTGGACAAATCAATCTCTTCGGTACTGATCGAATCGATACCATCCAATGTATCCTGAGGTGCATAGATGGTCACTTCCTGTTTTTCAGGTGTGAGCGAAGCAACGGATACATCATCTGGCGCTTGCCCTTTTGTCTTTACTTCTACAGGGACAGTCTTGCTCGGATTGCTCACCTGCACCGAAACTTCGACTGTTTCCGGCTGTACATTCACACTCAGCTCATTGCCCTGGGCGTCATATACTTTTACAGGCGCTTCCCTGCTATTAATGTCAGCATCGATATCTGTCAGATCCACATAAGCACGCACACTGGCAATTTGGTCGATGACCTCCTGTGTACTTACGATTGAAACCGTCTGAGGTTCCACAGTGGAGCTATCAACTTGGAATCCTGCTGCCATTTGATCTTCATTGGTATAGCCTACGTTTACGTTAAATTGCTGTGAAGCTTTTTCCTGAATCGTCACCTCGATCGAGGCTGGCTGCATATATACCTGCAGGTTGTCCGAGACATTTTCATAATGCAGCTTCACTGTATGCGTGCCGGTATCCAGATCTCTCAGATCGACATACGCTTCATAGTTCTTCTGCTGTATCGCTGCCGTTACATCACTTGCCGGTCCGACAAGCTGCATGGATACATACTCCGGTACGCCGCTGACGACATATTTGGAATCATCGATCCGGATGCCGACAGGTGCATCCACTGTGTTTGTTTCATCCGAGCTGGTGATCGGAACCTCACCCGCACGGTTATCTACGTCCGATTCCGCACTTACATAGGCATAGAGAAGGACAGCAAACACAAGCGATACAACACGCAATGTCCATGGACTCTTCAGCCATTTATCCATTCTTACCCCTCCATCTTCTCGCCTTGGAACCGGAAGCTGGTACGCCTACTTCTCTATCGAGAATCTCTTTCAAAGCATCTGGCGTGATGTCACGGAACAACTCTCCGTTCTTCGTACAGGAAATCGCCCCTGTCTCTTCGGAAACGATGATTGTCAGTGCATCTGTCACTTCACTGATCCCCATGGCCGCCCGGTGACGCGTCCCAAGTTCCTTGGAAATGAACGGACTCTCCGATAGCGGCAGATAGCAGGCAGCAGCTGCAATCTGGTTTTCTTTCAGAATGACAGCTCCGTCATGCAATGGCGTATTCGGGACGAAAATATTCGTGAGCAGTTCGAATGTCAGGTGACCATTCACCGGAATTCCTGTCTCGATATAATCTCCCATGCCTGTCTCGCGTTCAATCGTGATCAGCGCACCGATTCGCCGCTTCGCCATATAATTACAGGACTTTACGATCGCTTCTATGTTCTTATTCGTTTGTTCTTCCTCCGATCGCACGTTCCGGGAGAAGAAGCTGCCTCGTCCGAGCTGCTCCAAAGCACGCCTGATCTCCGGCTGGAACAAAACGACAATGGCCACGAATCCCCACGTAATCGCCTGTGAGCTCAGGAAGGCGAGCATCGGGAAGTCGAGTATCTGCTCACTGCTCAAAAAAGCGATTATAACAACGATGAAGATCCCCTTCAGCAGCTGAATCGCTTTCGTTCCCCTTATGAGCATTAAGACTTTGTAGAAAATGAACCATACTGCTGCAATGTCCACGATAATCCGCAGTATGGATAATATAGAAAGTTCACTTAATCCCCCAAACATGGATACACGTCCTTTTATATATGAATAGCTCGAATTTCTTCGTTCATTATAGCACAGTTCCCCTATAGCAGTCGCTTACCAACAGGGTGTGTATGTAAACCTTACTGTCCCCTGTTATCTTAACGTAATACGGGCTTGTTCCGCCAATAATTTAAGGGTAAAAAAAGAGAGCCCTTTTACAAGCAGCTCAACATAGTCTTATTAGAAAGTAACCAATTCTTTTATATGGTACCAAGCCCAGCCGAATATCCGATCAATTTCCTGATATTCACCTGATATATTATCAACAGAAGCCATATTCACATTAGCACCAGGATCTTCGACGAGGTCGCCGTTGATGATGGTGACATCACCATCAACTTGACCCTTGATATCCAAATCGCCATTTTCGACGACCAGGTCCCCCTTGACCGTGACGCCTTCCGGTACGATGACTAGATCATTCTCTACTATCAAACCCTCTTGCTTCGATACACTTACACTGCTATCACTATTCCAAGCAGATAATCCGCTTGTGAACATGAATAGGAAGAATACCGCAGCAGCTGTGATGACAGGATGCGTACGGAACCATCTCATATATGCAGCGCGCTTCTTTTCTTTCGGCAGGTTCGCCATGACACTGGCGGTGAAGCCGGCCGGTGCACTCAACTCATAGGCAGCGCCGCTAAGCAGGCTTTCCGTCTGTTTGAGCTCTCGGTAATGCTGATTACAATCTGGGCAGGTTTTCAGGTGCTCCCGAAGCTGCTGTGCTTCTTCCTCCGAAGCGTCTCCATCCAGATACAGATGCATGAGCGCAATGCTTTCTTCGCAATTCATGTGTTACCCCCCTTTATACGTGGCGCAGTTTTTTCCGTAGTAGCTCTCTGCCACGGTGGATACGCGTCTTCACTGTCCCGAGCGGCAGGTCCAAGATTTCGCCGATCTCCGCTAATGATAAATCATCCAGGAACCGTAATACGATAACACTTCGGTACTTTGGCGGAAGGGAAAGTATTTCCTTATGGATATAACTCTGCAGCTCCATGCTTTCGACTTCTTCCTCAGGCAGTGCCTGATCAGCCGCCAGCTGAGAATACATATCCAATCCTTCTGTTCCCTTCACCTCGGCATCCAGATGAAAATCCGGCTTTTTCTTCCGCAGACGGTCGATGCTCAAATTCGTTGCGATCCGGTAAAGCCATGTGGAGAATTTCCGGTTCTCGTCAAAAGAATGGATGTTGGTATACGCACGGATAAACGCCTCTTGGGCAATATCCTGCGCTTCGTGGCTGTCTCCGACCATTCGGTATACGATATGGTACACCTTGTTCTGATAAAAGGAAACAATCTCCTCGAAGGCCGCATGATCACCCTTCTTGACGTTTTTTATATGATATTTTATGATGTTCTCCATGAAAATCCTCCCGCCTAACTGCGGCTTCTTGATAACGAATGACGTTCCGAAAAGGTTTCACTTTCCCAAAAAAATATCTTATTTCAAACCTTAAAGTGGGCCAGCAACAGTTTTTTCTTGTTTTTTATATTTTTTTTAAAAATGACGTTTTAAATGAAAGAGCAAAGGGTAATCTTATCAGCAAATAGTATATCAGATTCTGGAGGTAAAAATGGTTACATTAGACAATCTTTTGGAAAAAATCGAACAGACGCGCAATCATATGCTAAACCTTTCACGCCGCATGCCGCTTACATCCGATGCAGTTGTCACGGCTAGCGTTGAACTGGATGATCTATTGAATGAATACGAAAAACAAAGAAAAAACATGTAGTGCCAATTAACAGCCTGTAAGGGAAGCTGTTAATTTTTTTTGCATAAAAAAGCACGTACACGAGGTACGCACTTTCTATTAATGGCGATCTTCTGCCCAAGCACCTTGTTTAAGGAAGTAAGCTTTCACATCATTATGAAAACCGACACTCGCCTCAAGCAGGAAAGCATCTCCGCCCGCTCGCTTGTAGCAGTCAGCAAACCAGGCAATCATCACCTGTTCATCCGCTTTATCCACAGCGTCCTCCTGCAGTTCACGGAAAGCTTCGAATGCATCAGAAGCCGTATCCGGCAGCTGGAAGTACGGAATCTCCTCTGCCACTTCTTCACTTCCGCCAGCGTATTTATCGCCCATTTCATCATAATAGCGTTCATTACCATCTGCATCGAGTGCATAATACATGATCGTCAGCTCAAAAGCCATCGGCTCCTTGAACATACGAAAAGCAATTTTCTCCACTTCCGGGAGGAACGGCAGCTGGAAAATCTGCTTCAATTCGTTTATGACATCCTCCGAATGCTTCTCCAAGGAGACACTTACTGCCTCAGTATAATCTTGTATGGAAAACAAAGCGTTACCCCTCCTTCTTACTCTCGCTCTACTTTACCATACAGGAGTGAAAGAACGCATCAAGCAAGCGTCTTACCCTTCGTTTCTTCTCCAAGGAGCCAAACTGCCGCTGCAGCAACGAGAACTGTGACACAGAATAGAAGGAAAACAGTGCTGACAGATATACCTAACGTGCCTCGATATCCAATTAGCAATGGCCCCAGGATTCCACCGATCCTCCCGGCAGTTGCTGCGATCCCCGAGCCTGTTGCACGGATAGCAGTAGGATACTGCTCAGGGGTATAAGCGTATAAAATACCGTAAGCTCCCAGATTGAAGAACGAAAGCAGCATGCCCGCTGTCAGCAGCATGCTTGCTGACTCCGCATTGCCGAACAGCACTGCGCTGATGGCCGTACCTACCAGATAAATGATAAGTATCGGCTTCCTGCCCACCTTCTCAATCAGCCAAGCAGCAGAGAAGTAACCTGGCAGCTGGGCGAGTGTCATGATCAAGACGTACTCGAAGCTTCGCACCATATCGAATCCTTTTTCTACCATCACACTCGGCAGCCACAGAAACATGCCATAGTAGCTGAGCATAATGCAGAACCAAACAATCCAGAGCATCAGGCTTCGTTTAGCAAATCCTTTCGCCAGCAATTGACGGATACCCGACATAACAGAAGTTTTTTGTTTCAGCTTCGTATAAGACGGTGAATCCGGCAGATTCTTACGAAGAAAGACCGCGAATAACGCAGGTATAGCTGTCAGCAAGAGAGCAACTCTCCAGCCGTAATCGGGGATGACGAAGTAAGAGATAATCGCCGCAAGCAGCCAGCCTACAGCCCAGAAGCTCTCCAGCAGCACGACCATGCGCCCCCGTCTCTCTGGTGCTACAGACTCCGACACTAATGTAGATGCAACCGGCAGCTCCCCGCCGAGTCCTGCACCGATAAAGAAGCGCAGCACAACGAAAATAAAGTAAGAAGCTGCTAAAGCAGATAATCCGCTCGCTATGGAGAAAATCAAAATCGTGATCATAAAGACCGTCCGCCGGCCTATACGGTCCGCCATAATTCCGAATACAAATGCCCCAACAGCCATACCGATGCTATTGATACTGCCAATCCAGCCCGCTTGCTGCGATGATAATCCCCAGTCCAATGTCAGCGCCGTAATAATAAAAGATAAAATACCAACATCCATTGCATCAAACAACCAGCCTGTTCCGACAATCCCGAGAAGTTTTCGTTCTGAAATCGGTTTAGTTGTTTTATGACCTGCTACTGTTCGTTCCATTCCAGCACCTCTGCGAAAAGTATTATGTGACACATCAAGTTTACAGGTGTCTTGACACTTTGTAAATCAGTTACAACGGTATTTTTACCAAAAATAGCAGCAGCCATTAAAAAAGCTGCCTTACTCGGCAGCTTTTGCAGCAGATAATGAAGTTTTAGGTGCAGCAGCTTGATACCATTGCCAGCACAAAATGACGATTATAGTGAGATCGATCAGATCACCGCCATAGTACATTAATATTGCTCCCTGCTGTGCATCAGCAGGAGCTATGCCCATAGGCGGATTAGCGTACAAATACTTCGACAGTATGCCGTGTCCAGCAAGGGCAAAGACAAATACGATCACCCGGTAAAGATAGCTCTTCCGGTATGGGACGGGATCTGTATACAACATAGCCAGTGTGAATAAATATCCCGCGGCAAATACATGCAGATGGACCAGCATCGAAACCACGGCTGATTCATGCATGAGATGGAATAGGTGCGTTGTATAGAGAAGCCATAGACCTCCGATATTCAGTATGGCTGCAGTGATCGGATGAATGAGGAAACGTGCATATCTGCTGCGAAAAACACGGGAAACTGACCTTGCTCCCGATTGCGAAAGCGCGCGCAGGAGCAAGGTTACAGGCTGCGATAAGACGAGCAGCAAGGGAGCAAGCATGCCGAGCAGCAAATGCCCAATCATATGATAGACAAAGCTATGATGCGCATGCATTGCTATTGGCCCTGCAACAGCCTGAAGGCCGATTACAACGCCGCTTACAAATAACACAAGCTTGCGCAGCGGCCAGGTTTCGAAGCGCTTGGCAGAATACTTCATTGCCAGCAGATAAGACAGTATACAGCAGGAGGCTATAATCAGAGCCAATCTTTCAACGTACATGCTCTTTCCCCCTCGAAAGACGGATACACCATATACCCGCCGCAATCAACAGGACAGCGATGATGTTCCAAACCAAGTCATAATAGAAGATATCGACTCCATATCGAATCTGGTGAATGCGGAACAACTTATGCTGAATCAGGCCATCATACAACTGGAAGACACCACTTCCCGCCAAAACAGCACCACTCCATCTAAGCGGAATAAAACCTCTGCGTCTGCGAAGATCAGCAAAAAGGAATAATCCTCCAACCGTCGCAAACCAGCTCAGCGCATGAAAGAACCCATCCGATACAAGCCCCAAAGCCGTAGAAGACAAATCATAAAAATGATGCCAATGCAAAAGCTGATGAAAAACAGCTTCATCTATGAAGGCAACCAGACCGACGCCGAACATAAATCCAGAAAAGATATTCCTGCGTTTATATGTAGATCTATCCTCCATTCGTATCCTCCTACCAAAAGACTTTTATCTAAACTGTTTCCCGATCGGCTTAAGAATAAACAAAAAAGGCATAGGAGATTTACTCCTATGCCTTAAAAAATGAAAAAAACCGCCCAGATGGACGATTTTTTATATGAGTGGAGCCTAGCGGGATCGAACCGCTGACCTCCTGCGTGCAAGGCAGGCGCTCTCCCAGCTGAGCTAAGGCCCCATATGGAGCGGAAGACGGGATTTGAACCCGCGACCCCCACCTTGGCAAGGTGGTGTTCTACCACTGAACTACTTCCGCTCAGCAGTATAGTAATGATGATGCGGGTGGAGGGACTTGAACCCCCACGCCGAAGCACTAGATCCTAAGTCTAGCGTGTCTGCCAATTCCACCACACCCGCGTAATAGAAACAGTTACTGGAACTGATCTATAAAGTGAGCCATGAAGGACTCGAACCTTCGACCCTCTGATTAAAAGTCAGATGCTCTACCAACTGAGCTAATGGCTCAAAAACATTCTATTGAAAAGAAGTAAATGGCTGGGCTAGCTGGATTCGAACCAACGATCACGGGACCAAAACCCGTTGCCTTACCGCTTGGCTATAGCCCAATAAATGGTGGAGGGAGTAGGACTCGAACCTACGAACCCGATGGGAGCGGATTTACAGTCCGCCGCGTTTGGCCAACTTCGCTATCCCTCCAGCATAAGTGGTGCCGGCCAGAGGACTTGAACCCCCAACCTACTGATTACAAGTCAGTTGCTCTACCAATTGAGCTAGACCGGCAAGCTATTTAATTCATTGACTCGAACGTCACGAATGATATCATATCATCATTCAAACAACTTGTCAACACTTTTTAATTACTTTTTTCAAGCAAGTGGTGGAGGATGACGGGCTCGAACCGCCGACCCTCTGCTTGTAAGGCAGATGCTCTCCCAGCTGAGCTAATCCTCCAAAAACTTGATGACCCGTACGGGATTCGAACCCGTGTTACCGCCGTGAAAGGGCGGTGTCTTAACCGCTTGACCAACGGGCCAGGATGTCTGTTTTTCATCGTTACGTTTTTCGTAACTCGAAACTGACAAGAGTTATTATATACAGGAATGCAAGGCTTTGTAAACCCACTTTCTTAATTTCTTTTAATTCAGATAATTAATCGGTAGATTACACCCCTTCCCTCTTGCCAAAAACCCCGGTACATCAACGTTTATAGCTAATTTTATTACTTCTGTTCTTCTTGCATATTTTCCTCTCATAACAGGAATATAAACATGAACATCAAAAATTGTGAGCATTTTTTTGTCTGATAGAAAAAATCCTTGTTATGCTTTTACTATGAAATAAACAAGAAAAGGGGCATTCGACATGACTGAAACATTTGATGTAACGAATCCAGCCACCGGTGAATTGATCAAAAGAGTAACAATCGATTCAGAAGAAGCAATAAACGAGAAAATAGAAAAAATCAATCAAGCCTTCCCTTCCTGGTCCCGAACTTCTGCAACGGAACGCAGTAAGCTCCTCCGAGCTTGGCATGACAAGATGATCGAAAACAAAGCAGAGCTTGCTGCATTGATGACAGAAGAAAACGGCAAGCCGCTAAAAGAGTCAGAAGGTGAAGTATTATATGCAGCTGGCTATATCGAATGGTTTGCAGAAGAGGCAAAACGTGTATACGGCCGTACCATCCCTGCCTCCACTACCGATAAGCGTTTGCTGGTAACTCGGGAAGCTGTCGGTCCAGTAGCCGCAATCACACCTTGGAATTTCCCAGCAGCAATGATTACAAGAAAAGCTGCTCCAGCATTGGCTGCGGGCTGTACGTTCATTATCAAACCCGCACCCGATACACCGCTGACAGCCATACGGTTAGTCGAAAT
Organism: Terribacillus sp. JSM ZJ617; assembly: GCF_044383785.1. Taxonomy (NCBI): domain Bacteria; kingdom Bacillati; phylum Bacillota; class Bacilli; order Caryophanales; family Bacillaceae; genus Terribacillus; species Terribacillus sp. JSM ZJ617. The sequence goes on from NZ_JBISEQ010000004.1 coordinate 334,349, forward strand.
GGCACATGAAGTCGGAATTCCGGAAGACGTTATCCAATATGTAAATGCTGATGGCGAGATGGTAGGGAAAATCTTCACTGAGCACCCTCATATCCGGAAGATTTCCTTTACCGGCTCTACTCCTGTCGGCAAACTGCTCATGAAACAGAGCGCCGATAGTGTCAAACATGTATCCATGGAGCTCGGCGGACATGCTCCGCTTATTGTTGATGCATTTGCAGATATTGACCGTGCTGTGAAGCATGCTCTGGCATCAAAATTCCGGAACGCGGGACAGACATGCGTTTGTGCCAATAGACTGCTCGTCCACGAATCCATAAAAGACGAATTTACAACAGCCTTCACTAAAGCAGTCTCCGAAATGAAGGTAGGTCTTGGTACAGAAGAAGGTGTAGCAATCGGCCCTGTCATCAATAAGAAAGGCTTTGATAAAATTGTGGCTCAAATTGATGATGCAAAGTCCAAAGGCGCTAAAGTCCTTACTGGTGGCACGTATAATGCAGATGCCGACAAAGGCTACTTCTTCGTCAATCCGACTGTTCTTGATCACGTAACGGATGACATGGACATCATGCATGAGGAAACATTCGGGCCAGTTGCTCCGATTACCACTTATACAGAAATCGATGAAGCGATTCGTCTGGCAAATGATACACCATATGGCTTGGCGGCATACTTCTTCACAGAAAACTATCGCCGCGGCCTGTATATTGCCGAGAATCTGAAATATGGTATTGTCGGCTGGAATGACGGCGGTCCATCTGCCGTTCAAGCTCCATTTGGCGGTATGAAGGAAAGCGGCGTCGGCCGCGAAGGCGGAATCGAAGGAATCGAGCCGTATCTGGAAACAAAATATATCTCAATCGGTATATAAAAGAAGGACCCGTCAGTGACGGGTCCTTCTTCTTATAGCTTTAGTTGTCACTGCAGCATGTCCAGAATTAATCCTATGATACTATTAGATTGGTCTTGAAAGATCTTTATCACAAAGGAGTTGGACAGATGGAGAATATCGATTTTCTAAACGTAATATTGCGTAATGGTACGTCACAAGAAGAGGCCTTTGCTTTTTATGATCAGCTGGATATTGCTGAGCCAGAAGAAATGATAGGGATGTGGAAAGGAGAAGAAATCGTAACTGGACACCCGCTGGAAGGACTTTTAACAGCATCAGGTTGGTACGGCAAAGAATTTATCGGTGAAGAACATGTCCACCCTTTAATTTTCAAAAAAAGTAATGAGGTTCTCTATACTATTAATCCAAATTTGCTTCCTATCAATTTTCTTTTGCAAAGCTTGCATAACATTCCCAAGAAAATCCTCCCCTCATCTATGACAATATTACGACCTATCTTAAAAACAAATAAGAGTAAAGCAAGGTTACGAAAAGTAAAACATAGAGGAAAAGTTACCTCAGCAATGATCTACGACAATAAAGGGATAATAGATGTTTTTAGAAAAGTTGATGCAAACACGCTTTTAGGTATTATGGATATAAAAGAACAATTACCAGATAAAGCTTTCTTCTTTATATTAAGGAAAGTGTAAGCCGAATTATTATTATTATGAATTAAACTAGACAAGGGTTTATCCTAATGGTACATACCCTTTGCGCCAGTTCCGTCTTCCATACTCTTCATGAAGCTATTCCTCAATCTTATGTCCGAAAGCTTAAAAGCAATGTCGTATCGATGATTAACGATAAAAAGAAGGCCTCTCCAATAATTCGGAGAAGCCTCTTCTTCGTTATTCCACAAATACCTTTCCAGCCGCAGTTGCTTCCGTCTCATTCCCGAATGCATCTGTTGCTTTCACGACCACATCCGCTCCATCTAGTTTCGCAGATGACGTTGCTGTCCAGTAGCCTACATAAAGGCCATCTTCGGTTTCCCTCATCGGCAGCTCTGTAGCTTGGGATGATGTCCGGAAATTGGTCAGCGGTGCCTTCAAGTAGAAGGTCGCATCCTCTAGACCAGGCTCTGATTCGAAGGAGATCAAAACTGTTTCACCAGGCTGCACCTCTGCATCCTGATCTGGCTTCACATTTTCCAGTACAGGCGCAGTGTAGTCTGCTTCCAGCTCGATAACTTTCCTTGCTTTATTTCCTGCCTCATCTGTCGCGACTACTTTAATTTCATTGACGCCTTCATCCAATAGGATACGTTTGGAGAAAGTCCCGTCTTCATTTACATCTGTTTTCGCACCATTGATTGTCAGCTTGTTCAAATAATCATCTGATGCTGTCCCTGTAACGGTTACCGTCTCTTTATTTGTCTTGGAACCATCTTCCGGGGCTGTAATCGTTAATTCCGGTGCCGTTTGATCCCGGATTACCGTTACAGGTTCAGATGGGGCTGTGCTGCCATTTTCCAGTTTTGTGACGGCTGTCAGACTGTTTTCCCCTTCTGTCAGCTCTACTTCCGCTGCAAAAGCCCCTTCATCCGATGCTTCTACTGACGCAGCAGCCTCACCGTTATTACTGATCTCTACTGTCCCGCCAGGTGCGGCTGTTCCTTCCACTGTCACACTGTCTTCTTTCGTGACTGTGTCCGGTGCAGGCGACGTGATGACTGGGGACTGTGCTTCGTAATCAACAAGAGCACGAATCATGTAGTTCCCGTCCTCTTCCGGCACAGGGCTCCATTCCCCACCTACGTTCTGCCAGCTGCGGCCGGAGAATTCTCCGTCTTCATCCGTCGCCAATGCAGGAGTATTCGGATTCGGATCTGTTTGGACATAAAGAATATAGAAATCAGAATCCACTACAACGCCTTCTCCCGCCAAATCAACCTGGGTCCATTCTCCATTCCGGAGTGCTTCCCCAGTAATTGGTCCGGCGAGCTTCTTACCTGGTGCACCGTCTTCACCGGTATCATCATAGATTTCAACTGCAAAGTTCGTGCCTCCAGGTGTCGGAAAGCTTTCATCCCAGAAACGGAATAATCCGCCTGTCACCTGTGCTGAAGATTGCCCTTCTGCCAGCGTGAATTTAACTGCCCAGCCATTTCCGCCATCATAGAAGGCATGTGCATTCTCAGCAGTTCCATCATCATAGCCGATTTCTCCGCCAAATCCGATGAATGGCTCCAGCTCAACGTTTTGTTCTGTCGCTTCAGCCGCATTCACCGTGACTTCGAATTCTGCTCCTTTGAAGGATGGTGCCGTGATTTTAAGTGTGTACGTTCCTTCATAAGCAGTCAGCGTATACGCCCCGCTCTCATCGGTTTGTACTGGTTGTATGGCCGCATCCTCGACTACATATACGTTGGCACCAGCAATCGGTTCACCTGTTTGGGCATTCGTCACAGTGCCTGAAACTGTTCCTTCCGCAATAGGGTCCAGCGTGAAATTCTGTGTAACGGCAGATCCCTCTGTTACGGTTACTGGTGCTGTGCTGGAGTGGAAGCCGTATGCGGAAGCCTCCAATGTCACATCACCTGCAGCCTGCAGCAAGCGGTAGCTGCCATCTGCTGGATCTGTCTGTACGCTCCGGCCCGTTTCTTGTACTGTCACTGTTGCATCAACCGGTAAAGCAGCTGGGCTGATATCAGATGGATCTGCTTGTCCATCCGGCAGCGTTGGACCTTGTACATTTTTGATCGGTGTTGGAGCAAGCTTCTTCGCATCTACCTTCTTCTTACTCTTTGCACTATCCTTTGTCTGCTTTGCGTCCTCTTTCACCTTCATTGTGTCCTTCATAATGGAAGCAGAGGTATTGGAGGAATCCGAAATGGCTACATCATCGATATACCAGCCTTGTTTGCTGATGCTTCCGTCCGTCTCCAGATGAAAACCTACGTAAACCGTTTGTCCGGCAAAGTCACCCAAATCGATTTGTTCAGCAGACCAGGCTCCATTTGCTCCATTGTATGTGCCTACCTGCTCCCAGCTCTCCTTGTCCGTCGAAACGACCACATGGCCATAATCATAACGGCTTTCCAAGTCGAACCATGTTTGGAACTGCAAATACGCTTCTCCATCCTCTGGCACTGCTACCGGCGGAGCTAGCAAAGTCGCATCTGCATTGTTTGGATAAGCACCTGTTCCGTATACATTCTCGCCAGAAGCTGCTGCCTCAGGGCCTGCAGCTGGAGCACCCCACTCCCAGGAGTTCTGATCACCAAATGATGTCCAGCCAGATGGCTCCTCTTCAAAGTCCTGGCTATAGCCAACTGACAGTGGTGCAATGAGCTCCACGTCGTACGTATCCGTCTCTGTTGTGTTGCCGCCAAAGTCGGTTACAACGAATTTATATGCGAGTGTGTCACCTGTTGTCGCTTCAGCTGGCAGCACCGCTTGAAACGTACCGCTTGCTGCATTTCCTTCTACAAGCGCTGCCTCAACAGATTGCCATTCTCCCTCATCTTTTTTGTATTGAAGCGTTACCGTGTCTGCGCTGATGTTATCTGTTACTTCTGCTGTGAGTGGCGTGGCAACACCCTGATACACTTCTGACACTGCTTCATGTGTAATGACAGCAGGTTCCTCGTCCTCGCCGTCCTGATAGACGTTGCCATTGATTTCTCCGACACCAGTCGCAATCGTGGATACAGCCAAGTATGCATTCACAATACCGTGACCAAATCCTTCATTGATTTCATCTGGATACTCACTGCTCGTCTGGCGATCAGCTGTATCGTACAAGATCGTTTCGATCTCATCGACAGTCAGCGAGCTATCTGCCTGCAGAAGCAAAGCAATGACACCGCTTATATGCGGAGCTGCCATCGATGTGCCGCTGAATGCTGCACTATACTCACTGCCGCTTACCGCAGAATAGACATTCACTCCCGGAGCCGCAATATCCGGCTTGATTTCTCCTTCATAAGGCGAAGGGCCTCGGGAGGAGAAACTGGCCAAACCATCTTCACTATCTGTTGCAGCGACTGAGATCGATTCTGGATAGTTGGAAGGTGCTGACACTGTTGCGTCTCCGTCCCCGTCATTACCAGCGGAGAATACTGGGACGATGCCAGCATTTCGCCAACTTTGGACAACATCCCTATACCATTCATCCAATCCTGGACCGCCGCCCCAAGAGTTATTGACGATATCTGGCGCCTGCTCTGGATGCGGGTTGCCTTCTTCATCCTTTGGTGCAAGCATCCATTCAGCCGCATCGAGCAGGATGGCATCCGTTGTTTGCCCCTGTCCGGTATCAGGATGGAAAGCTTTTACCGCAATCCATTTTGCACCTGGTGCAACCCCAATATCCTGAGAGCCATCAGGTTCTGCACCGACAGCTGTACCGATTGTATGTGTACCGTGATCCAGGTCATCATACGGTACTGCTTCCCCATCGACTGCATCATACCAGTTGAATTCATGGGAAACATTATCCGGATCAGCTGGATTATAGCCGCGGTATTTTTCCAGCAGCGCAGGATGGTCATACTGCACACCAGTATCCAGCCCGCCGATGACGACACCCGTTCCATCCAAGCCAGTTTCCTGCCATACCGCAGGTGCTCCGACCCTTTCTACGCCCCAAGCTTCGACTTCCTCAGCCAAAGCGGCAACCTGCTTTTCTTCTGCTTTTGCAGGCTCGAGAATTTTACGCTCTCTGTTTGGCAGGATTTTCTCTACTTCCTCAGAAGCAGCAATCTCCTCCATCACCTCTTTGGAGCTGGTTACCTTCAATGCATTGACGATATAGTAAGAGTCATACTCCTTAACAACGCCCTTGTCCTTTGCCTGCTTCAAGTAATCAAGCAAATTTGCTTGAGTTGCATCTGCAGTCACCCGCAAATCGCTGACCACAGCTGAGTTTTGGATGCGCTTCTGTTCCTTGGCAGACAAACTTGCAATCTGCTTCTTCGCCTTCTCGACAGCAATCTCTGCAGCCTTCTTCGTATCCGCCTGTTCCTTTAACTTAACTAGATACGTCACCTGCTCATCCGCTTTGAACTGCGACGTAACATCCTTGTCCACCTTCGCTGCTACACCCTCACTCGCTTTTACAGAAGTTCGCTCAGAAGACTGTGCTCGTGAAGCTGTAGGAGAAAGCAAGGACAAGAGAAAAACACCGACCGCCAGAATACTGAGCCATTTTGCCATTCGTTTTTGCATCTTCTCATTCTCCTTTTCCCTGATTTGGTCCTGCCCGTTAACCTTATCCACCTCCGCCTGTTAAATGACAGATTATGTAATATCGCTCAGATGTTATAGATAGATTACGAGATTCTGTCGGTTACGGGAAGAGTGTCGGGAGAAAAGAGGAGCATATGCGTAGATGATGGGATTTCCTGCGGGATAATAGTAATAATTTTCTGTCAATTTTAGATTTAATAATTAATCAACCGTACAATCAAAACCTTGTACTCAGTTCAAAAGATTTATATTTAGTTAATACAGTACACTTTAACGTCTATCTTTTATCCGAAAGCTGTGAAACTAAGCTCTTTTTAATCTCATCTATTATAACTCTAACCCTCAGAAGAGAACTTAAACTCGAGCAATATGGGAAATATATACATATAAACACCCCTTTTATCGTATTCCCCACTTCAGCAGCTATCTTATCTATTAAAAGGACTTTTAACCCTCCTATTCATATCCTTCACAAGACTTATGACATATAAAAAAAGAATCCGGTAAATACCGGATTCTTTTTTTATATGAATTTACTTATCTGATCGACAAAATTACGAATGATTTCCACCGTCGACCAGATTCCGATAGCAGCAATAATTACTAGGATTCCTGTCTCCCACCATCTATTTTTGTAACCATCCATCATATATTTCCGGCTGCTTGTCATCAATACCAATCCAACGACAATAGGCGGAAGGATCAAAGCAGTGATGACACTAGTGCCGAATACATTCAGCAGTACCAAGTCCGGCGCTCCAGGAATCGATATAAGAATAGGAAGCAAAAGAAATAGACCAATGGATAAGTAGCGGAATTTGGGATCTTCATCTGTTTTTTTATAATCCTTCTTTGCGGATAGATGAAAGCCATTAAGCATCAGCAAAGTAAAGCCGCGGGCTTGAGCTGGAAAACTTGTAAAAGCCGCTAGGAACAGGCAGACCCAAAGCATCGTCGGACCCGCTGGACCAACAGCCAATTCCATCATAAGCGCCAAGTCATTTTCATTGCTGACTGGTATGCCGGTTCCATAGAATACTTCCGCAGCTACTACCCAGAAAAGCACATTGATTACCAAGAGTGGCAGCATTCCCGTAATTAGGTCCAATTGCTGTATCTTCCGGTATTTCGGTTTATCCCAGCCTTTATCATCCATGAAATAAGGATACAGCAGATTTACAGCTGACCCGCCAATCGCTCCTATAGTAGCAACTGCTATAAATATGGCATTGAATGGCCCTTGGTTTGGCGGCATATCGAATGTCAGTCCCTTCAAGAACCCGATGACATCAAATGAACCAATTCGGAAGAGGGCAAAAACGAACGCTACAATGATTGCTACAGAAGCAAAGCGAGCCAGCATTTCCAATAACCTATATTGGTTTGGATTGATCAATAATAGGAACGTAAGTCCGACAACCACTAAACTGAAGAGGAAGACACCCCAAGTCTCACCGCCGAATCCGCCAAACAAATTATAAAGTGCAACAGCACATGCACGGAGGAAGCTCATCTGAATGACTATTCCAAGGAACAAAATTGCAACACCCAGCAGTAAAGGGAACCCGCGCCATACTCTCTGAAATCCTTGCAGGATCGAAGTATCTCCATGACGGTTCTGCAATTTATACTTCGCTACCGCGGAAACCATGAAATAACGAGCAGCCAGCGCGACGACCAATGTCCATAAAAGCGCATACCCGTAGTTTGCACCCGAGACTGTAGAACTGACCAAATCTCCCGTTCCAAGGAAAGTCATTGCCAGTACAAGGCCCGGCCCCAGACTGCGCATGTACTCCATAAATGTTTTAGGTAATGCAGATGGTGCTTCTTTCATTTCCTTGACAGGTGCTTCACTTTCCTTCAAGCTCTTATTCATCGCTTTTACCCCCTAATTTGATAGCGCTTACAATAAATAGCAAGCTATCAATCCTCTAAGGTGCATCGTATAGCGCTTATTCTGAATCAATTCACCATCTTATAAAAGAACAGCGGAAGATGCATCATTTGCACTAGCACGTAATACATCTTGCCGCTCAACTATTACCTTGTAATGGATTGTTTCGGAGCTAAATCGGCTGCAGTCTGTAAAGCTGCAAGCATACTGCGTTCATCCGCAATATTCTTTCCAGCTATATCAAATGCTGTTCCATGATCTACTGAGGTTCTCACCAGTCCGCCTTTTAGACCCACTGTTATGTTAACCCCTTCTTCTAATCCAAGCACTTTAATCGGAACGTGTCCTTGGTCGTGATAACAGGCTACTACGATATCAAAGTCTCCTCTGACCGCACGGAAGAATAGTGTATCTGCCGGGTGTGGACCGCTGACATCGATTCCTTCCTGCTGTGCTTTCACAATGGCAGGCGTCAGCTTCTCCTCTTCTTCCCCATTTCCAAATAAACCGTTTTCCCCCGCATGCGGGTTGATACCGCATACCGCGATACGCGGATTATCATATCCCGCTTTTGTCAGCGTCTCATACGCCAATTTAATGACAGTGTATGTCCGCTCCGGATTAATGGCGGATATGGCATCCAACAACCCAATATGTGTTGTTAAATGGATGACACGAAGGCTTGGCGAGGAAAGCATCATCGAATAATCCTTGGTTCCGGTCAGTTCTGCAAGGATCTCGGTATGGCCAGGATATCTATGCCCGCCTAAATGAAGTGCTTCTTTATTTAAAGGAGCAGTACATATAGCTGCTAACTCCCCTTCCTTGCCAAGCTCAATTGCCTTACTTAAGTAGTGAAATGCTGCATTCCCGGCTTCTTTGGAGACAACGCCCTGTTCCAGATCCTCCGGAAGCAGCTGTAGATCCATTACATCGATTACACCATGCTCAAATCGGCAGGCATCAACAGTTTCGACAGTATGAAACTCCAGAACTGAACCAACGACCTCTGCCGCTCTCCTTAACATACTGAGATCTCCGATTACAAAGGGGTTACCTTGTTCATAAACCTCTTTGTGCTGCAAAGCTTTCACAATGATCTCCGGACCGATTCCAGCCGCGTCACCCATACTAATTCCGATAGTTGGCTTCAACTTTATCTACTCCTTTAAGCAATTGCAATGCATTCCCCATGACTTCCTGTGATCCAAAACTTCCGGCCTTCGTGACAGCAATTATGTTAGTTCCATTAAGCTTCCCTATTGGAACCCCAACCTCAACTTGACCCAGGATGTGAAAAGAATCTGCTTGGAGTGCTTCCATCACACGAATAGCTGTATCTCCGCCAGTTAGAAATAATCTCGAGATTTTCATCCCTTTAACTATTGACGCAGCCACTGCTCCTAAGTTCTGCGCAATCTTATTACTATTTTGAATCGCTTCTTCCTCATTGACTGCGATCGGCTTTTCGGAAGAAGAGAACAGCACAATATGTTTTCCTGCCGCATGTGCGTATTGCGCCTCTTCCATTACTATCTTCCATTCATTTGTATCCTCAAGATTGTCTTGAAGCAGCATCACAGGATCGACTTCCAAAAATTGAACGCTATGATCTGATTCCATTAACCAGTTAAGCTGTGTACGCCCAACTGGACTTACACTGCCTACTACCAACAATACCGTTTCTTCCACAAGATCGAGAGATGGAGCAATCACCTTTTGTTCCAAGCCATGTGCGGTTGGAAGATATTCCATCAATCCTGCCGACCCCGCATAGATGACATTCAGTTTGGTAGCTACAGCAGCTTCGCTAAGCAAACGCAGATCGTCATCATCCTCTGAATCAGCTGTAATAATCTTCGCTCCCGCTGAAACAGCTGCTAGCAGCCGTTCGACCCTTTTCTCATTGCCAGATCTGATTTCCCCTATACTCAGATGTTGGACCAGATGCTTGCTTTGAGAAGAAACCAACTGCTTGATATCGGAATGTTTTACTGGCGTTTTTGGATCCTTGGCAGCTTCCGTATCAGCAAGAGGGATACCGTGCAGGTAATGAATGCCATCTTTCACTACCCTTCCTTGTGATGGAAGGCCAGGAGCCAAAAGGATAACATCCGGCTTCAAAATATCATATAGGGCATCCAGCTCCTGCCCTACATTTCCCCTCATTGTGGAATCTATTTTTTTGTATATAATGTCCGGCGCTGTCAATGCAACCCCTTCAGCAGCTTCAGCAAGCTTGCTGTAAGCTGTTGATGCAGGAAGGGAACGACTGTCCGTATTGATAACGACCGCTTGGTTGCTGTCTATCGCTTTCATCTTCCCATCCAAAAGCACATCCACTTCTACAGCATACGGAAGCAGCATTGCACCGCAATCACTTGCACCTGTCAGGTCGTCCGCAATAATCGCTATCTTTTTCATCGCTCTTACCGCTCTCAGACTAACAGCTTGCGATAAATAGACTTTACATCTTCTTTATCCAACACCTTTGGGTTATTGTCCATCAATCGCTTCACTTCCAAAGCAGCAACTGCCATTGATTCAATGCTCTCTTCTTCCACGCCGTATTCCCCTAAATCCTGAGGTATTTCCAATACAGTTGTCAGTTCCTTAATTTTATCTACTACTGCCTGGGCTGCTGCTTCACTGGACAGACCATTTGTATCAATGCCCATAGGCTCAGCTACAGATGCTAAGCGATCTACCATCGCATCCATATTGAACTGCGTCACATGCGGAAGCAGCATGGAGTTTGCCACACCATGTGCAATCTTGTACTTGCCTCCCAACGGATAAGCCATTGCATGAACTGCTGCCGTACCCGCTGCTGTTAATGCCATACCGCCATACATGGAGCCGATAAGCATTTTCTCTCTGGCATCCAAATCAGCTCCATTCTGATAAGCAGTAACAATATTAGCTGTTATCAACCGAATGGATTCCAGCGCAAACATATCACTTATCGGATTAGCCTTATTTGAAATATAAGATTCCAGCGCATGTGTGAATGCATCCATCCCTGTTGCAGCTGTGATTGGTTTTGGCAGTCCTGTTGTTAATGTTGGGTCAAGCAATACAAGATCCGGAAGCAAATATCTGCTTACTACACCGATCTTCAGCTCTTGTTCAGGTAATGTGACAATGGCATTCGGCGTCACTTCCGCTCCGGTACCTGAAGTTGTCGGAATTAAGATAGTTGGTAGCCCTGCCTTTTCCACCAGGTCAGTTCCAAGCAGGTTCTCCAAGGCAGTATCATTTGTTTTTAAAACAGATAGCAGTTTTGTTGTATCTAAAATACTTCCTCCGCCAAGCCCGATCAGTACATCATAATCTTTTACACCGACAGTTTCTGAAAAGACTCTTTCGATATTTTCAAGTGTAGGTTCTGGTTCTACATCAGTTGTCAGATCCACAGTTATACCTACAGCCTCCAATGCCTTCTCAACCTTTTCAGCGGCACCTGCTGCAACCAAAGCCGGCTGTGTGATCAATAGCACCTGTTTAATCGGCAGATTCAGTAAAGATAAATGTTCACTAATGTTATCTACTGCTTCACGACCTGCAACAATATGATCTGCTGTTTGGAATTTATATATAGTCAATTCGCTCTCCCCTTTTTGTTAACGAGTGTGTAAGTTGTATCCTTGCATCATGGTCTCGATCTTTTGCAGTACTTCTCCTTTTGCTTCGGTGACTGGCAGTCGTGGCGGTCCTACCGGAATTCCGGCTAACTCTACTGCTTTCTTTAAGGAACTTGGAATAGATCCAAGCACGAAAGTCTCCCGTAAAGGCTGCAAACTGGACTGCGCTTCCTCTGCTTGCTGTTCGTCGTTATTCTGGAACCCTTCATAAATTGCTAACACTTTATCCGGGAGCACATTCGCGGTAGCCGCAACAGCTCCTTGCCCTCCGGCACGTAATGTTTGAAGGATTAGGGAATCTGTTCCAGCAAACACTGCAAATTCTTCATCTTTAGTAGCTTCTATATAAGCTTTGATGTTATCGATGTTTCCGCTGCTGTCTTTGATACCAAGAATGTTCGGGTGCTTTGCAAGTCTGGCAACCGTCTCTGCCTCTATCGACATCCCTGTTTTGGATGGGATATTGTATAGCATGACAGGGATAGTAACTGCACTGGCAATCGTTTCGTAGTGAACTGCAAGATCCGTTTGGTCAGGAGCGACAAAATAAGGTGTGATAATGGAAAGCGCATCAGCACCCAATGCTTCCATATCTCGGGATAGATCAATTACTTCCTTTGTGGAATTGCCTCCTGTTCCAACCATCACCGGCACTCTTCCATTAGCTGTTTGGATGATCTCCTTTGCAACGGAGAGTTTCTCATCTCGGTCCAGCATATGAAATTCGCCATTTGTGCCTAAAGCAAACAATCCATGAACACCAGCTTCTATAAGATAATTCGTTAATTTTTGTATAGCATCTTCGTTGATACGTTGGTTTTCTGTAAAAGGCGTGACCATCGCTGGCCAAATACCTGTTAAATTCATTTTCTTCCCCTCCATTGTACGCGCTTTCATAAAGCATACTCCAAACTGTTTCATAAATCAACCTTTTATAATAATTAATAGTCATGCATTAAACATCAAATATAATTTCGTTTCATAATGAAACAAAATAACATTATGAATGGCTATAATAGAGTAGAAAAGGTTTTTAGATTCATACTGAATGTGGTAACGTACAAGTAAGGCGTTTAATTACACTTGAGGTGAAGGAAATGAAGATTACAGCCATTGCTCCTTATGCTGGCTTAGGAGAATTAATTCAAGACGTTGCCAACCAAAAAGAACTTGGCAACATTGATATAGTGCAGGGTGATTTACAGCAGGGGGTTAAATTTGCAATAGAAGCTGAGAAGCAAGGCACAGATATCATCATTAGCCGAGGCGGTACTGCTGAACGGATTAAGCAACATGTTACAATCCCGGTAATAAATATAGAGGTGTCTGGTTTTGACCTGCTTCGTATTATCACGCTGATCAAGGATACAGATAACAGAGTCGCCTTTGTCGGTTTCCCAGCTATAGCCAATGCGGTATCGAGTGTCAGTCAGTTGATCGATGTAAATCTTGATATTTATGCCATAGATGATGAGCATCATATTGAAAATCAGCTGCGATTATTGAAAGAAGAGAATTATACCTTTGTTATCGGAGATGTAATCACAGTTCAATTAGCAGAAAAAATAGGCATGCACGGCCTTTTATTGACTTCTGGAAAAGAAAGTGTCGTTAATGCTCTTCGCCAAGCAGTAGAAACGTACCGTACTGTGGAAAAAATAAAGAAAGAAAGAGATACGTATGCACAAATCCTCCAAGATTTGAATCAGCATACGATCATAACAGATAAGTATCTGCAGCTTCGTTCACTCTCAACCCAGCCCATACCGCTTCCATCTTCTTTCCTCAGAAGAATTGCTGCGGCTATTTTTCAGTTTGAACAAATACTAGTTGAAGTGGTATACAAAAATAGATTTTACCAATTACATGCGCATCAATTGAGCTCACAGCAAGCAGTCATTGAATTACTGGAACAGGAAGCACCTTCTAAATCGCTGCCGTCCATTTCTTTAGTGGCTGATCCAAATGCTTCGGTTTATTTAAGCTCCAACCATGAAGAAGTGCAGCTGGCTATTGAACAAGCTGAAGCATTACGTGAACAACCTGCTCCTATTGTCATCATTGGTGAAAATGGTACAGGAAAAGAAAGCTTGGCTAGATATATTCACACTAACGATACTACTGATTTTCTCCGGATAGACGGAGCAGCATTCCCAAGCGTATTGCTTCCCTATCTGGCAATAGTGCTGGAGGATGGCGGTACGCTTTATATAGTGAATGCCGATAAAATAGAGGAAACAACAAAGGACTGGATAGAAAAGCAGCTAAAGGCGAAAGTTCCATTTCGTATTATCCTTGCCATGAACAATAAGACATCAGATCGGATTCCAGCAAAATTCAAGACGCTCCATCTTCCGCCGCTGCGGGAGCGCAAAGAAGATATTCCAAATCTGATCCGCTTATTTATTTCAAGTTTTAATAGTGAATATGGCGTGCAAATCGCAGGCATTAGTGAAGATGCGATACAGCTTCTTGAATCAAATCCATTTGAATCAAATATTATCGAGCTAAGCAGAATCATCAACAAAGCTGTACGAAAGGAAGAGACAGCCTATATCCAAGATTCTACTATTGCAGACATAATCGATGAACTTCAGGATCAAAGTAAAACAGTAATTGACATTACTGGAACATTAGCCGATATTGAAACGCAAATCATCCAAGCAGTATGGCTGGAAGAAAAGAAAAACAACTCTAAAACAGCAGAAAGATTAGGGATTAACCGTACAACCTTATGGCGTAAATTAAAAGAAATCCAGTAAAACACTGATCTTAACCTCCAGAAGAGGATAAGATCAGTGTTTTTTTATCTTTTACTAAATCGAACTCCCTCCTTAACTAGCTGACTTCCTTCCCATTCAATAACACATTCTTCAATATCCGATTGCAACCTTTCAATTAAGCGCTTACAATAAGCCTATATATATTTGTTTACTTTAGCAACGAAAATGCAATTAAATCCTATCTTACTAAGAGTTAATTTACTATCTGTTTATCTTTTAAACGTATATTTGTTTTCTTACTCAAAACATCGGAGGGATCATGTTGTCATTCCAAAACAAAGTTGTCTTAGTTACTGGTGCCACAAAAGGAATCGGAAGAGAAATTGCCCTAACCTTTGCTAGGCATGGAGCATCACTGATTGTGAACGGTCGAAACAGCGAAAGATTGGCAGCCCTTCAGCATGACATTCAAAAGGAAGGCGGCACATGTTTTATAGTATCAGGTGACGCCAGCAGCCCGGAGACCGCAAATCAAATCAAGGAAATAATTAGTTCAACCTTTCAAAAGGTTGATGTCTTAGTTAATAATGCAGGTATGAACACCCGTACTCCTACTCTCCAAACCACTCTGGGCGATTGGGACAATGTTATGAAAACGAACTTGACCAGTGCTTTTTTAATGAGTCAGACCGCATTGCCTTTTATGGTAGAAAATAAGGATGGGGTAATTATAAATATCAGTTCTACAACCGCAAACACACCACATAAAAATGCTACTCCTGCCTATGGTGCATCCAAGGCAGCACTCAATTACCTGACCATGCACCTGGCCTATGAGATGGCTCGTCATAACATACGGGTGAATGCGGTCTGCCCTGGTCCAATTGAAACGGATATGACCGAGCAGTGGGATGATACATACAGAGAAAAAGTCATAAATGGAGTTCCATTGAAAAGATTGGGAGATGTGTCTGACGTTGCGGAAATGACTCTTTTCTTAGCTTCGGAAAAAGCATCATTTATTACGGGACAATCTATCCATGTGAACGGTGGTACACTTATGCGCTAAGTGTTTTATGTAAAAATACGCTTTTAAGCTCTGACCTGGACGTAAAAAAATATTGCTTAATCAAAAGAGCAGAATCCCATTATGAGGTCTCTGCTCTTTACAGTTTTTAGATTCAAATCCACTATGCTCCCTTCTCTCCTCCTTCTACGCAACACACCACCATATTTTCTGAAAATTCATCAATCTTTAATCCAATCTTAATGTACTTCACAGTAAATACACCTTTTTGAAAGCTATGATAGCAGTATTAAAAAATATATTGGAGGAAAAAATTATGAAAGTTATTATGATTCCATCAGGTTTTAAAGAATGTCTTGATGCAGAAGAAGTGGCTGTTGCAATGGGAGCAGGTGCTAAAAAATTCGAACCTTTTATCCAGACCGAGATACTTCCCATGATAGATGGAGGAGAAGGCTTTGCAAAAGCGATTGTTAAGATCAAAGACGGTGAGTTAATCCATAAGACTGTCACTGGACCTGTATGGCAGAAGTTCGATAGCCATTATGGTATTTTTCAAGAGGGGGAAACTCGCACAGCAGTGATAGAAATGGCTGCCGTTGCAGGCTTGAAATTGGTACCAAAAGACTTGAGGAATCCGTTGCAAACAACCACATATGGCGTGGGCGAATTAATTCTTGATGCTTTAGACAAACACGTCAATAAAATAATTATTGGCTGCGGTGATTCTGGTACATCAGACGGTGGCGCAGGTATGGCTGAGGCTCTTGGTGCTGTATTTCTGGATGAAAAGCAGAATCGTATTGCTATAAGATCTGTCACGGATTTAATGAAAGCGATATCAATAGACACGTCTGCCTTACCCCACAGACTGAATGACGTTTCTATTGATGTTGCTTGCAACTGGAAAAATATATTATGCGGTGACCACGGCGTGGCGAGAGTTTTTGGCCCACAAAAAGGAGCAACAACCGAGCAAGTTGATGCCCTTTCAGTTTCACTTGACCATTACGCTACATTAATTGAGGAATCTACAGGTATGGTCGTCCGCCACGCACCAGGAAGCGGTGCATCAGGGGGGCTCGGGGCAGGGCTTCTTGCATTCACAGGTGCGAGGCTGCACCCCCGATTCGACCTGATTAAAAACTACATTCAGATTGAAGATAAAATAGCAGATGCGGATCTCGTTATAACCGGTGAAGGCAGTATTGATTTCCAGACACCTGATGGAAAAATTCCTTGTGAAGTTGCAAGGATTGCAAAGAAATACAATATACCTGTCATAGCGATTACGGGCACAATTGGACGCGGAGCCGAAAACAATTACAAAGCAGGTATCGATGCATACGTAAGTATCATTCAATACCCCGTCACCTTAGAGAAAGCTATATCGAAAGCACCTCGATGGATCAAAGAGAGTGTGGAATGCATCCTGCGCCAAATCACAATAGGTGTGACATTAGCAGACCAAAGGACCT
The DNA here is from genome assembly GCF_044383785.1 of Terribacillus sp. JSM ZJ617. Lineage (NCBI taxonomy): Bacteria > Bacillati > Bacillota > Bacilli > Caryophanales > Bacillaceae > Terribacillus > Terribacillus sp. JSM ZJ617. The sequence goes on from NZ_JBISEQ010000004.1 coordinate 351,208, forward strand.
CGAAAGAAAGGATCCAATCTCATGGAACAAGTGAATCGGTATAGAAGAAGCAAAAAGCATCTGGCCAAACAGAATAAAGAAATCTCTGGAAAAGCACGTCTTATAGGTATTATTCATGCGTTTATCCTATTATTTGTGATAGTGACAGATATGAATTATGCCGCAAAAGTATCGCTTTTTGCTTTCTTGTCCGCAATGACACTTTGGATCACGACGAAAATTCCCGCTGGATATGTTGCTGTTTCGCTTATCGCTTTTATCATATTTATGAATGCAGGCGAACCCCAACTGCTTTATCAATCATTCAGTGAAGAAGTTGTGTGGCTTATGCTCGGTGCATTTGTGATTGGTGAGAGTATTAAAGAATCAGGACTTGCTGAGCGGTTCAGTCATGCTATCCTGTTTCGGGCTAAATCGAAACATTCCTTGATACGGGCTTTTACTCTTGCATTGGGATTAACGGTGCTTTTTATCCCTTCCACTTCAGGAAGGGCTGCCCTATCCATGCCAATTATCAAGCAACTAGGTACTCACTTTTCAAGTAAGCAAAAAGAATTTTTAGCTATTTTAGCTCCAGTCATCATTTTAATGAGCACCTCAGCAACTTTAATTGGTGCTGGTTCCCATTTGATTGGTATTGGATTACTAGAAAGTACAACGGACCAATCGATATCATTCGCGCAATGGCTGATATGGGGTGTGCCCTTTACAATCATTATCACTTTAATAACAATGTATATCTTAAAATTAACTTTATGGCCGAAGCGCTTCGCATCAGATAGCAGCGATGTCCTTCCTATTAAAAGCGCGCATAGGGTTACACCTATAACTAAGATAGAGAGAAAGACAATTATCATACTCGTTGGTTTGATCATTGGATGGATTACTGAAAATATTCATGGGTATGATATCGCATTTGTCACTATGATTGGTGCATTGCTGCTTATGATGCCTGGCTATGGCGTAATAAGCTGGAAACAAGGTATAAAGTCCATTTCATGGAACTTGCTTTTATTTGTGGCAGCCGCCACAGCGCTGGGGAAAGTATTAGTGGATACGGGCGTTGTCGGCTGGATGGAAAAAGAAGTGATGCATAACTTGCATTTATTCGCAGGAGCTTCAGAATGGACGATTGTTCTGCTGCTTTCCGTCGTAACCGTAACCAGTCATTTATATATCACCTCGCATACAACACGTGCTATTGTCTTTATACCAAGTTTAATCCTTTTTGGGCAGTCTATCGCTGTCGAACTCGATACTATCGTGTTTTTAAGTTTAATAGGAATGAATTACTGTGTAACGTTCCCTGTCAGCTCAAAAGCGCTGCTTCTTTATTATGAAGAAGGTGATTGCACATACGACGCAAAAAAGTTACTCCAAATAAGTCTTGTGCTCATGCCGATTTATGTACTTGTTATCCTATTGTTCTATTTTACTTATTGGAAATGGACAGGATTATCTCTATAAGATAAAAAAAGCAGCGCCGCAATGGCACTGCTTTTTCACTTTAACCTAAATCAACATTATGATAAACCTGCTGCACATCCTCCAGATCCTCAAGCGCATCGATCAGCTTCTCGAACTGATCTTGTGCTTCAGCATCAAGAGTGATGTCGTTTTGGGCCAGCATAGTAAGCTCAGCCACCGAGAATTCTTCGATTCCAGCTTGCTTAAGAGCTTCCTGTACAACATGGAACTGATCCGGCTCTGCATAAACGATGACCGCATCGTCTTCTTCGATGATGTCACGTGCATCAACGTCAGCTTCCATCAAGATTTCCAATACCTCATCAGAAGATTTGCCTTCCACTCCGATTACTGCCGTTGCATCGAACATGTAAGCAACAGATCCGCTGACACCCATGTTACCGCCGTTTTTACCAAAAGCAGCACGAACCTCAGGTGCTGTACGGTTTACATTGTTCGTCAATGCATCAACAATAATCATAGAGCCGCTCGGACCGAAACCTTCGTAGCGCATGTCGTCGTAGTTCTCTTCGCCGCCGCCCTTGGCTTTCTCGATCGCACGCTCGATGATTGCCTTAGGTACGTTATACGTCTTCGCACGCTCCAAGACGAATTTCAATGCCTGGTTGGCTTCTGGATCGGGCTCGCCTTGTTTGGCAACTACATAGATCTCACGGCCGAACTTCGCATAAATCCGGCTGGTATTGGCATCCTTCGAAGCTTTCTTCTCTTTGATATTGTTCCATTTACGTCCCATTAATGAACACTCTCTTTCAATCTATTTTAAAACTGTGTGTGAATAATGATTGCTGTTACCATTATAACGCATAAAGCCGCTTTCTTAAACTGGGGCACTTGATCAGGTAATCGATATAAGCATCCTCTATAAAATAAATGCATGGACCCTTAGATGGATTCATGCTTTTTACTGAACTGCTCATATGCTGTTTCGAATGCTTGAAAGCTAGCTGGACCAAGTTTTGCTTTGTCCCGGTCGAATAGCCTATCAAAGACTATGTCATACACCTCTGCTTTGCTGCATTGTCTGAAGCTATCCACAAGCTCTAAATAGGATAAAAAGTACGCTGGGCTCAACTTACCGCCTTTGTTTAAAAGCATCGGACACCCTCCTCTCCAATAGCATGACGTCACGCTGCTTCCCTATCTATGTTAAACATATCATATAACGATTGCCTTATATAACAATTTGCTTATATACTAGTATCAGAAGGAGGGAATTGGATGGCGGCATCAATTGCTTTATCAACGGAAAAGCTTACAGAGACTTTAAAGATCCTTCATGATCCGACACGTCTGCTGCTATTGAAATTACTGATGGAAAAGGAGTACTGTGTCTGTGAACTGGTAGGCATGTTTGAAGTGAGCCAGCCAGCTATCAGCCAGCACTTGCGTAAATTTAAAAAAGCAGGTCTTGTTTACGAAGAAAGGCGCGGACAATGGCGCTACTATCGTTTTAACGAAACTTGTGAACAGCACGCTTTGGTAGAGCAAATTCTCGGTCAGCTAGACGAGAATGATGAGCAGCTCGTAAAGCTGCGGACCAAAGCAGAAGCAATCACGTGTTAAGTAAGGAGTTTTTATTCACATGTTGACAACTGTTTTAGCCTGTATCATTTTTCTTATCACACTTATACTTATCATCTGGCAGCCGAAGAATCTGAATATCGGCTGGACAGCCTGTGGTGGTGCAATTCTTGCTCTTTTAGCAGGTGTGGTTAATTTCACGGACGTATGGGAAGTGACCAACATCGTCTGGAATGCTACCTTGGCGTTTGTGGCCATCATTTTGATTTCACTAATATTGGATAGCATCGGTTTTTTTGAATGGGCCGCTTTACATATGGCTGCTGCCGCAAAAGGAAACGGCGTGAAGATGTTCGTTTATGTCTGTGTGTTGGGAGCTGTCGTATCCGCGTTTTTCGCAAATGATGGTGCAGCCTTGATCCTGACACCGATCGTGCTGGCGATGGTACGAGCACTACGTTTTGAAGAAACACTCGTATTTCCATTCATCATTGCAAGTGGGTTCATAGCCGATACAACATCACTGCCGCTGATCGTAAGTAACTTGGTGAACATTGTATCAGCTGATTTCTTTAACATCACTTTCCTGGAATATGCTTCGCGTATGATCATTCCTAATTTGATTTCACTCGGGGCAAGCATCCTTGTGCTCTACTTATTTTTCCGAAAACGTATTCCGAAGAACTATGAAGTAAATTATGTGAAACAGCCGTCTTCGGCTATTAAAGACAAGAAAATGTTTAAACTATCTTGGTATGTACTCGCTTTATTAATGATCGGCTATTTGGTCTGTGAATTCTTCCATATCCCAGTCTCCTTTGTAGCCGGGGCAATAGCTGTCTTCTTCCTGCTTATTGCACGGCACAGCCCAGCAGTTGAAGCAAAAGCAGTGGTGAAAGGTGCGCCCTGGAATATCGTCTTCTTCTCTATCGGGATGTATGTCGTAGTCTACGGATTGCGTAATGCTGGTCTGACGGATATACTCGCAGACATGATCCAGTATGTAGCAGACCAAGGTATGTTCATCGGCACGATAGGTATGGGATTTATCGCAGCCATTCTGTCTTCGGTCATGAATAATATGCCGACAGTCATGATTGATGCTATCGCGATTTCCCAGACGTCCACATCCGGAGCTGTGCGGGAAGCCCTTATTTATGCAAATGTGATCGGTTCTGATCTCGGTCCTAAAATCACGCCGATTGGCTCACTGGCAACGCTGCTATGGCTCCACGTCCTATCCCAGAAAGGTGTCAGAATATCGTGGGGAGTGTATTTCAAAACTGGAATTGTATTAACTATACCAACACTGTTTATAACACTAACAGGACTTTATATATGGTTAGCCATCATCCATTAAAGGAGAGATAATATGAAAATCCGTATAATAGGATCCGTCGCAGCCGGTACCTCCGTGGCAGCAAAAGCACGTCGTAATAATGAAGAAGCAGATATCCGCATTTATGACAGGGATTATGATATATCCTACAGTGTTTGCGGTATTCCTTATTTTGTCGGCGATGAGGTAGAGGAGTTGGAAACACTGAATCCTCGTGATTCAGCTTGGTTCAAAAAGCGCTATAATGTCTCGATTCAAACAAGGCATGAAGTAGTAGATATAGATCATGATAGCAAGACCTTGACTATTAAAAACTTGGAGACAGAAGAAACAGCGACAGACACTTACGATGTTCTCGTTTTCGCAACTGGCGCCAGCCCGATAACACCTTCTATAGAAGGTACAGATCTGGAGCATGTCTTTCACGTGCGTACGATCCAGCATGCAGGCGCCATCGACCAATTCATCGAATCCCGGAAGCCGAGAAGTGCTACCATCATTGGTGCCGGTTATATTGGATTGGAAATGGCCGAACAGCTCACCCATTCAGGGATTGAAGTAACTATAATCCAGCGCAGCAATCAAGTGATGAGGCATCTGGATAAAGATATAGCTGACCGTGTGGCAGATACATTGGAAGCACATGGTGTAAATTTGCTGCTCGGGCAAGAGGCTGTTCGCATTACAAATACAGATGTCATTACGTCAAGCGGAGATACAATTACATCTGATATTGTCTTCCTAGCTGCAGGAGTCAAACCAAATACAGCTTTGGCTGAAAAGATTGGCGTTAACATTGGCAAAACAGGCGCAATTGCAGTTAACGAAAAAATGCAGACCAACTTGCCTGATGTTTATGCAGTCGGAGATGTAGCAGAGAGCTTTTCTGTTATTACCCGTAACGCCATTTATCGCCCTCTCGGTTCCACCGCTAATAAAATGGGACGCATAGCTGGTGATGTCATTACCGGAGGCAATTCTGCACATCGCGGTATTCTCGGAACAGGGATTGTCCGTGTATTCGAACTAGCTGTTGGGCAGACTGGCATGAACGAACAAGAGGCTCTTGCACATGGGTATGATATCGAGACACTGCATAATATCAAGCCTGCCCGCGCCGCTTATCTTGGAGGCAAAGAGATTACAATAAAAGCTATTGCTGACCGAGCAACCGGCAGACTGCTCGGCGTTCAGGCAGTCGGAGAAGAAGGCGTGGACAAGCGTATTGATGTATTTGTCACCGCTATGACGTTCGGAGCCAAAGCAGAGGACCTGTTCCATCTCGATTTGGCATACGCCCCGCCATTCAGCACGACAAAGGATCCTGTCATGTACACGGGCATGGCACTCGATAATGCCATCAAGAAGCATAATAAGCTGCTTACGCCTAAAGAGCTGCAGCATCGGCTGGCACAAGGCGAGTCTTTCCAGATCATTGATACACGTGCTAAAACCCAATATGACACATCGCACGTACCAGAGGCAGTTAACATACCTTTAGCAAAACTGCGGGAGAAAGCAAATGATCTTGATCCGAAAAAGCCGACCCTCTGCTATTGCAACAGTGGTGTGACGGGCAATGCTGCACAGAATATATTAAGGAACATGGGATTCAAAGAGGTGTATAATCTCTCTGGTGGGAATAAGAATTATCAGAAGTACAGGAAGTAAGAAAAAGCCGCATACGGTAGTATGCGGCTTTTTGTTTTTGAATGTACTACGTATTATATAACTTTAGATTCTCTTTCCGATCTCTTCCTGGTGGCTTGCCAAACATTTTTCTGTATTCCCGATTAAAATAAGTGGGACTTTCATATCCAACTTTGAAGGCTGCATCAGCAGCTCTCATATCTTCTCCAATGATTAATCTCCTTGCCTCTTGCAGCCGTAATGCTCTCTGGTATTGATTAGGAGTCATAGTTGTAACTCGTTTAAAATGATGATATAAAGCCGACGTGCTAAGATTTACTTGTTTAGCCAATTCATCTATCTTTATTTCGTGAGAAAAATACTTCTTTATATAACTTAGAGCAGCGGCTACTTCAGATAACTTACTCCCTTTTGCAGCGAGGTTTTTTACTCTGCCGCCATACTTCCCTTGCATGATACGGTAAAGGATTTCTTTGATAATAAGTGGTGCAAGTATCTCCGTATCTTCAGGAGTATGCAGCAGTTTCACGAGTCTGATTAATGCATCCACAATTACTTCATTTGTCTGATCTAGATATATGCCTCTCTCGGAAATACCTTTATTGGTTGCGTGCTGCTTATACTCTTTTGAAACTTCTGCAATCTGCATGAAATTAAAATTCAAGCGAAGACATAGATATGGTTCCTTTTCACTTGCCTCTAATATTTCTCCGATAACTGGCAGATCAACTGCTACGACTAAGTAATCACCCTTCTGGTAAAAGAAGTCCTCCCCATTAACAGATACCAATTTTCTTCCTTGCAGAACGATGCATAACGCAGGTTCATGCATTGTATGTACAGGTTCCAGCGGCTTTGCAGATCGAATAAATTCCAAACCAGAGATAAGTGTAAGATTCGTACCATCCTTGGTTGCAAGTGTTGTGACTAACTTTGTAAGCTCGCGTTCTTTCAATTGCAATTGTTCTTCCGATGACATGGAATACATCCTCCTTTGTAGAGCTCATCAGCTTGGAGAATAGGGCAAGAATTAAAGAGATGCCGGCTACCGCCCCATGCTTACTTTCCTTGATACTAATAGTAAATCAGAAAAGGAGTGATATCGTTTGAAGATTACTACTCATTCTTATGCTGGACTTTGGGTCACCAAAGACCGGTATATCCGGCATGAACTGCTGCCCGACGGACGCTATGTGGAAGCTCGCGGCAATGTCGAAGGCGCTTATACAGGTGCTTATCAAATAATAGGTGACCACATTGAATACCAAGATGATACGGGATTCACAGCTGATGGAGATTTTCGTAACGGGATCTTATACCACGCAGGAATGATCCTATATCGTGACCAAGAATAATGTGGTCACGCAAAGGGTCTTCTATCAAAGTTGAATTAGAAAGGAAGATACAAGCATGAGTATAAAGAATAAAGTTGTTCTTGTCACTGGAGGAAGCAGCGGTATCGGGGCAGCAACTGCAGAATTGTTAGCTCAAAATGGTGCTGTTGTAATTGCTGCAGCCCGCAGAACAGATAGGTTAGAATCAGTTGTATCTTCAATCCGCCAAAAAGGATATATAGCCGATTATAAGCAGCTGGATGTTACAGACTTTAAACAAATGCAGGATACAGTACAAGAGATTATAGAGTCATACGGAAAAATTGATGTTATTGTAAATAATGCTGGTGTAATGCCACTATCAAAATTGGAAGCTCTGAAAATTGATGAATGGAATCGTATGATTGATGTAAATATCCGAGGTGTCCTTCATGGTATTGGTGCTGTATTACCTCTGATGAAGAAACAGCATAGCGGACATATTATTAATATCGCTTCTATAGGCGCATACGAAGTAACTCCAACAGCAGCAGTTTATTGTGCAACCAAATATGCGGTCCGTGCAATCACGGAAGGATTGCGACAGGAAGGAACCAATAATATTCGTGCAACTCTAATTTCACCGGGTGTTACTGAATCAGAACTGGCTGATCATATTACTGATAAACAAGCGAGTGATGCTATGCTCGAATATCGCCGACTAGCTCTTCCTGCATCTGCTATTGCAAAAGCCATTCTTTATGCAATTTCACAACCGGCAGAGATCGATGTTAGTGAATTGATTGTAAGACCTTCTTTATCATCATAAATTACAGAAAAAGCCCTTTCTAGTATGATAGGGCTCAATAGTTAAATATCTATAAAATCAAAAAAAGTATTAGAGTAATTAAACTCTAATACTTTTTTTCTAAGCTTCCTAGCGGACTTGAACCGCTGACCCCCACCTTACCATGGTGGTGCTCTACCGACTGAGCTAAGGAAGCAATGGCTCCACAGGCAGGATTCGAACCTGCGACCGATCGGTTAACAGCCGATAGCTCTACCACTGAGCTACTGTGGATCAATATTAAATATGTATACAAAAAAGAACTGCCTGGCAGTGTCCTACTCTCACGGGGCGAACCCAACTACCATCGGCGCTGAAGAGCTTAACTGCTGTGTTCGGCATGGGAACAGGTGTGACCTCTTCGCT
>NZ_JBISEQ010000005.1:0-224403 GCF_044383785.1 Terribacillus sp. JSM ZJ617
GTCCGGTAGTTCAGTTGGTTAGAATGCCTGCCTGTCACGCAGGAGGTCGCGGGTTCGAGTCCCGTCCGGACCGCCATACATAAAACGTTCAAAAGCTTTAGGATTACTCCTAAAGCTTTTTTTATATGTTTATTTCCCATCCGATCAATGTAATGCTTTCTGCTGCACCTGCAGCCTGGGCATTTGCAAGCATTGTCCGCATAAAATGCGGCATGCTCTCGCTCTTATTAAAAGCGCTCTGAAGCCGGGAGGCACTTTTATATGGAGATACAGGAAAGCACTGTAATCCGATTGTGGAGAGCAGGATATGGTTGCTTCCGCTTGAAAGAGGAACACTTCCCATATTAAAGACGGGTACTACTTGATCAAACGTATTATCAGCACCAATTTTACCTGCACTGTTTTGCTGATTCAGCTGGACAGAATTGTAGTGATTTGGAGATGGTAATAGATGATAAAGCGAATTTTCCCCAATGGATAACCAATATAGATAACCTGCTTTACGTACGGCTATTAAGCAAGAAGCATTACCGTTCACCTTAGCTGCTGTAGAACGGAATCGTACGCTGTTGAACATACTCATCAGAAAGCTGTCTATCTTTTTTATAGCGCTTGAAACATCTTCATCAAGCGTCTCTGTGATCTTCCTTTGTCTGAGTATGAGGGAGTCCGCAATGAAGGCTGCGCTTTCTACTGTATGCTGTGCCGCCATGACAACTGCAAGCTCCCAATCGGATCCTGTAAGGATAAGACAAGCATTCTCGTTTTTATAAGCACCATGGGCGATGCTTCCGCCGAAGCGTCCGATCCAGACATGCTGGTATCCGCTCAGATCGACTTGGTCCAGATAGGATTTCATCTCACCATTCCAGCTGTAGTTGTACATTTGCTCTAATGCTTCCATATGCATACTCCTTTATTGGCTGATAATATAAGTATTCTCCACAAATCGAAGAAAGCCTTTTTGTTTCTGTGCTTTTGCTTTTAGGCTATATTTTGCTATGATGAATAGATGAACAAAGAATGAAAGTGAGTCAGGTGACGGTTATGACCCAAATTATAAAGAAGATGCATACAATAGAAGATACCAATTCGTTTGGCCGAAAGCTTGCCGAACTGCTTCAGCCTGGAGATATGATCACGATGGAAGGAGACCTTGGTGCAGGAAAGACGACACTGACTAAAGCAATTGGTGCAGGTCTAGGGGTGAAACGGACGATAAACAGTCCTACTTTCACTATCATCAAGGAATATGAAGGACGTCTGCCTCTATATCATATGGATGTTTACCGGTTAGAGGACAGCGATGAAGATATCGGTTTCGAAGAATATTTTTCAGGGGAGGGTGTTTCCATTGTGGAATGGGCACAATTCATTGAAGATTACTTGCCGAAAGAACGACTGGAGCTTACGCTCAAGCATGATGGAGAAGCAAGAACAGTCTTGCTGCAGCCGATTGGTGAACGTTATGAAAAGCTTTGTAAGGAGTTAACGGAATGAATATATTAGCGATGGATACTTCCAATCAGCTGCTTGGAGTAGCGATTGTGAAAGATGGAGTGACACTAGGCGAACATGTCATGCATGGACACCGTGATCACTCAGTTCGATTGCTTCCGGCAATCGAGCAATTGATGAAGGAAACAAAAATGACTCCTGCTGATCTGGATCGAATTGTCGTTGGCCAGGGACCTGGATCATACACGGGAGTTCGAATCAGTATGTCAACTGCGAAAACAATGGCATGGGCACTTGGCATCGATGTTATCGGTGTTTCAAGTCTGGAAGGTCTTGCACATCAAGGAGAGCTATTCTCGGGGTATATCTGTCCTTTCTTCGATGCACGCAGGGGTCAAGTATATACGGCCCTGTACACCAGTAATAGTGATTCATTTGAACAAGTAGAAGAAACCGTCAATCCGCTATTCTCAAATTGGCTGGAACAGCTGCGGGAAAAAGGGGAAAGGATATTGTTTCTAAGCCCTGATATCGACATGTATCGCAGTATGATCATGGAAGTACTGGGTGATCAAGCCGTAATCCCGGAAGCTGCTGTACATTATGCTCGTCCCTCTGTACTTGCTCAAATAGGAGCGGCAAGGAAAACAGATGATGTACACCAAATCGTACCGAATTATGTTCGTATGACAGAGGCGGAATCAAATTGGCTAAAGCAGCAGGAGCAGCAGAAGTGAGCGCACAGGTTTCCGTACGCCCGATGCGATTAGCCGATGTGCCAGCTGTTCATACAATCGAGACAGCATCTTTTGCAACTCCATGGACCATCGATATCTTTGAACGTGAGATAACGGAGAATACGTTTGCTAATTATTTTGTCATTGAAAGTGACGGTGTGATTGCTGGTTATTGCGGGATGTGGCTCGTCATCGATGAAGCACAGATCACGAATATTGCTATCCTGCCGAATTTTCGAGGACAGAAACTGGGTGAGAAGCTATTTGCTCATGTGATGGAACAGGCAATACTTGCAGGGGCTTATCGTTTATCTCTTGAGGTACGTGTATCTAATATACCGGCACAGTATTTATATAGGAAATTTGGTTTAGTACCAGGCGGTATCCGAAAAAACTATTATACAGACAATCAGGAAGACGCGATTGTAATGTGGGTGAATTTATGAAAACATCAGAACTTATCTTAGCTATAGAAACAAGCTGTGATGAAACAGCCGCAGCAGTCATCGAAGGAGGCAGGATCATCAGATCCAATATTGTTGCTTCCCAAATCGAAAGTCATAAGCGTTTTGGCGGTGTTGTTCCGGAAATTGCGTCAAGGCACCATGTGGAACAGATTACGCTCGTCATTGAAGAGGCTATCGAGCAAGCTGGAATCCAGAAAGAAGAATTGGATGCTATTGCTGTGACTCAGGGACCTGGTCTTATCGGCGCATTGCTTGTCGGGGTGAATGCCGCCAAAGCGCTGGCATTCTCCATCGGCAAACCGCTGATTGGCGTCCACCACATAGCAGGACATATCTATGCCAACCGTTTGGAGCAGGAGTTCGAGTTCCCGCTGCTGGCATTGGTGGTTTCTGGCGGTCATACAGAGCTTGTTCTTATGAAAGAACATGGCAGCTTTGAAGTAATCGGGGAGACCCGTGACGATGCAGCTGGTGAGGCTTATGACAAGGTAGCCAGGACATTGAAGCTGCCTTATCCAGGAGGCCCACGCATTGATAAGCTGGCAGCAGAAGGCGAGCAATCGATCGATTTCCCTCGTGCCTGGCTCGAGCCGGAGAGCTATGATTTCAGCTTTTCAGGTTTGAAGTCTGCGGTCATCAACACATTGCATAATGCTAAGCAAAAAGGACAAACGTTGGAGCCAGCAGATGTCGCCGCAAGCTTCCAAGCCAGCGTAGTGGATGTGCTTGTAGGGAAGACGATCCGAGCGGCCGAAGCATTTGGCGCTAAGCAAGTTATTGTTGCAGGTGGTGTTGCTGCTAATAGAGGTCTGCGCGCTTCTTTGGAAGAAGTGTTTGCGGACAAGCAAGCTGATCTGCTTATCCCGCCGCTTGCTTTATGCACGGATAACGCAGCCATGATTGGTGCAGCTGCATCCATTCTTTATCAGCAAGAGAAATTCGCTGATCTATCAATGAATGCAAAGGCATCCATGCCGTTATAATAAAAAGCATCGTTTTCATGAAGAAAACGATGCTTTTTTTATTCACATTATATATTCTGAATTGTGTATAACTTATTGAAACCCACTATTAGTACCAGGTAAAGAAGTGGATAAATCAGTGGGGAAACTCTGTGGATTCTGTGGATATTGTGTATAACCTTGTGTATATCCCATTAAATCAACAATGAAAACGCATTTAGTCTTGTGTATAACTTTCTTGTTCTTCGCTAAGTGTTTCCCATTCCTCCATCACTTCCAGAAGTGTTGCCTGAAGTTCTTCATTCTTTTCAGTGATTTCCTGGGCCTTCTGATAATCCTGGAAAATGTCCGGATCTGTGAGCAAAGTCTCATTGCTTTCAATCTCAGTCTCCAGTTCGGCTATCTTCTCTTCCAGCTCCGAAATGCGTCGTTCCCGTTTCCGTATTTCCCGCTTTACTGCCTTATCTTGATGATAAGAGGATTTGCTCTCCTGTGTAGCAGTTGTTTGCTTCGTTTCTGCAGCAGAAGCCTCCAGAGCAGCAATTTCCTGCTTCTCCTGTTTCTTTTCGATAAAATAATCATAGTTGCCCAAGTAGGATATAATCTGCTTGTCCGCCATTTCCAGTACTTGTGTGGAAACTTTATTCATGAAGTATCGGTCATGTGAGACAAAGAGTATAGTACCCGGATAGTCGGCTAATGCACTTTCCAATACTTCCTTGCTGTCTAAATCAAGGTGGTTGGTCGGTTCATCCATGATCAAGAGATTGGATTTCTGCATCATCAGCTTCGCAAGGGCAAGACGTGCTTTTTCACCCCCGCTTAGCGTGTTGACGACTTTGAGGACATCATCGCCAGTGAACAGGAAATTGCCGAGAATTGTGCGGATATCCTTTTCATCCATAAGTGGATACTCATCCCATAGCTCGGCAAGGACACTCTTCGAGGAATGCAATTCTGTCTGCTCCTGGTCGTAATAGCCGATGCTGACGCCTGTCCCAAGTTCCACATGACCGGACTTAGCAGGCAGCTTTCCAATGATAGTCTTGAGCAAAGTCGTCTTACCAGTTCCATTTGGTCCAGTAAGAGCAATGCGGTCTTGACGATTCATATGGAAGGTAACGTGTTCGAAGACAGGGGAGGTACTTTCCGGATACTGATAGGACAAGTCCTTTACCTTCAATACATCATTACCGCTCCGCCGATCAATATCAAATGTGAGTTTCGCAGAAGATGCATCATGAAGCGGCCGGTCGATTTTCTCCATCTTTTCCAGCTGTTTGCGTCTGCTTTGCGCGCGCTTTGTCGTTGTGGCACGTGCGATGTTCTTTTGGACGAATTCTTCCATCTTTTTAATTTCGGACTGCTGCTTCTCGTATTGCTTCAGCTCCCGCTCGAAATTGGCAGCTTTCTGTTCAAGATAGTTACTGTAATTTCCTTTATAACGAACAGAGTGATTATGAGCTATCTCAATGACGGTATTGACGGTTTTGTCGAGAAAGTAACGGTCGTGCGATACAACTACGACAGCACCCTGATAGCTGCTCAAATATCCTTCCAGCCAGTCCAAGGTAGAAATGTCCAAGTGGTTAGTCGGCTCATCCAGTATTAACACGTCCGGTTTCTGGAGAAGAAGCTTACCTAAAGCAAGTCGCGTCTTTTGACCGCCGCTTAATGAACCTATCGGTGTGGACAAGTCCTTATCTCCGAATCTCAAACCGTTCAGTACAGAACGGATATCTGCTTCATACTGATAGCCTCCGTTCAAGCGGAAGGCCTGCTGTTTAGTATCATAATTGGTTAGAAGCTGCTGGTAGGCAGTCTCGTCTGAAATAAGTTCAGGATCTCCCATCCTTGCTTCCAGACGGCGCAGCTCCTCCTCCTGCTGTATAAGATCTGCAAAGACAGTTTTCATTTCTTCCAGGATGCTTTTTTCAGACTCCAAGCCGGTATGCTGCTCCAAATACCCAAGAGTGGCATCCTTTGCTAAAAATACATTTCCTTCGTCATAGCTTAATTCCCCTGCAAGGATCTTCAGCAAGGTAGATTTTCCTGCACCGTTTCGTCCGACAATGGCTAATCGGTCCTGTGTTTGTACTTCCAGTTTTATATTGGATAAAATGACGTCTGCGCCAAATAGTTTCGTTATATTGTTCGCTTGCAATAAAATCATTCTGTTCACCTCATACTATCAGTGTATCCTATGTGACAAAACAGTAGCAAGCACCGAATTCCTGCGCTTTTCGCTTTCATGCGGATGGACATCAGAAATGAATTTGTTAAAATGGAGACAAGGTATGTCTTTGTGAATCTGTACAAGACTTTCCTTCTCAAATCTGTTAGAATAAGTTGTTAACTATAATCGTACTTTGTGAAAGTATCATATGTAACAATTCAAGGACGAAGCCGCAGGCAGCATCTGCAACTCCTTACAGATGCGAGAAAGGAACCTGTCTGCATCCATTATTCCATTATTTAGGAACAAGTGCTGATCATATACGAAAGAAGGTAACAGAACGAAAGCGTTCTAGTCCGATAGGCCTTTTTGATCAGCTGCATGGCTGCACGAAGTTCCCTTCTGGAAGCTGCAGGCTTTAGGAGGATAAATGAGCATGTATATGGACCAAAATAAAATACCAAAAGCTACGGCAAAGCGGCTGCCGCTTTATTATCGATTTCTCAACAGTCTGCATCTGCAGGGGAAGACAAGAGTCTCTTCAAAAGAACTCAGTGAATCGGTTAAAGTAGACTCAGCTACAATCCGCCGGGACTTTTCCTATTTCGGAGCACTTGGCAAAAAAGGCTATGGTTATAATGTAGAGTACTTGCTGAACTTCTTTCGGAAAACACTAGATCAAGATGAGATCACAAGAGTGGCGCTGATCGGGGTCGGTAATCTTGGAACAGCTTTTCTGAATTATAACTTTACGAAGAATAACAATACAAAAATAGAAATGGCTTTCGATACGGATCCAGGAAAAGTTGATCATAATATCGGTGGTGTCCCTGTATACCATATCGACGATCTGGAACAATATATCAGCAATGTTAGTGCAGCGATCCTGACGGTGCCAGCGCATGCTGCACAAGCAATCACCGATCGTCTTGTCGAGTGCGGTATTGCTGGAATCCTGAACTTTACGCCAGCGCGTATTGCGGTACCGAGCAATATTCGTGTTCACCATATCGACTTGGCTATTGAATTGCAGTCATTAGTTTATTTCTTGAAGCATTATTAATTCTAGCACCTCTCAAGCAGAGGTGCTTTTTCTTTAGAAAGACAAACTGGAATCAATTTATGTTTTTATCATATCATTCACGGCTAAATCAAGATCAGGCAGAGAAACTAGAAATGTAAGCTGAAGGGAAGTGTAAGCATGGAGCATCAAGAAGCCATCACATTAGAGAATGTGACGTATGAAACGGAGAAAAACCATATCATCCACGATATTACAGGTGCGTTCACAAAGGGGAAGATTACAGCAATAATCGGCCCATCAGGCGCAGGGAAAACGACACTTTTTCGATTATGCAATGGATTACTGTCACCCTCAGGCGGAAATATCCTGATCGATGGGAAGGAAATCATAACGTTTGATCCTGTGAGCTTACGCCGCCATGTTGGTGTTGTTCTCCAACAAGCAATCATGCTTGAAGGAAGCGTTCGTGATAATCTGGCATTGCCATTACAGCTCTCTGAAAAGGAGCTGTCTGATGATGAGGCAGAGCGGATGATACAGTTGGTAGGCTTGGAACCTGATATCTTGAATCAAAATAGCAGGGATTTATCAGGCGGACAGAAGCAGAAGGTCTCTATTGCTAGAACACTGCTGAATGAGCCGGGGATTTTACTGCTGGATGAAATCACCTCTTCCTTGGATCGAGTTTCTAGGCAGGATATTGAGAATCTGATGAAGCGGGTCAATAGAGAGAATGGAACGACGATCATCTGGATCACGCATAACTTGGAACAAGCAAAGACGGTTGCAGATGAAGTCTGGGTCATGATGAATGGCACTATTGCCGAAGCAGGACCGATTGCCATACTTGACCATCCAGAGAATGATGCCGTTAAGCACTTTGTCATGGAGGAGGAAAAATGAATGCACTTGCTTTGTTACTCACTCTGATATTTGTCCTTATCCCACTTTTCTTATCTAAGACATTACAACTGGGACTCGAAAAAGATACGGTCATTGCAACAGTACGTTCCATTATCCAGCTGTTTGCAGTTGGCTATGTACTGCAGTTTATCTTCGATTCCGGTAATATTCTTTATATTTTCCTGATGGTGGCGCTCATGATCGGTGCAGCAGTACAGAATGCAAGAAAAAAAGGTGCATCTATCAGGGGCATTACATGGAAACTGGTGCTTACATTCGTGGTAATCGAAGTACTGACACAAGGGATTCTTTTAGGACTCCAGATTACTCCTCCAACTGCACAATATATCATCCCATTAAGCGGAATGGTTATAGGGAATTCGATGGTGCTAGGTATTTTGTTTTTGAATCGCTTCACTTCTGAAGTGGCATCCAGAAGAGAGGAAACAGAGCTTATCCTTTCCTTAGGCGGCACACCGAAGCAAGCGATTCAACGCTCCCTGCTGGCATCCATTAAGGCAAGCACTATTCCCACGATAGAAAGCCAAAAAACGATCGGGCTAGTTCAGCTGCCAGGTATGATGAGCGGTCAAATCATTGCCGGAGCAGATCCGCTCCAGGCAGTTATGTTCCAGCTCCTGATTCTCTTCCTGCTGCTTACAACAGCCATTGTGACAAGTATCTTGCTAGGCTTCTTGTCGTATCCAACGAAGTTTAATGAACGGATGCAGGTTATTGATTAGAAAATACATGAAGTTGTCAATACCGCAAGAAAAGCCGCCTATATAAAAAGGACGGCTTTTCTTGTTCTACAATGGAAAAGGTTCAAACTCACTGCCAATTATAGTGCCATCATACACAAAACTGACCGTACTGCCATCCTGCCATACGCCGATCATAATTGTCTACTGCTCCATACAGAATCAGCGTGGCATCAAGGGCTTGATAGGAAGCTTCAGGACTCATTTCCTCTCGTTTGCATGTGTTGATGCATTTCAGTATTTAATCGATCCGCTCCTTATCTGTAACTGTCACAGATGATTTAATGGCTTCTGGAGCATACACCTCGATCTGTCCTATAGTATCTTCAATAAGTGCATCCTGCTTAAAAGGTTTGAAAGCAGCAAATATCCAGACAGTGACTCCGGTAAGCAAGAGAAAGATGATAAGGAAACGGATGGTCTTGGTAAGCAAGCAAAATCCCCCTAAAGTCTTTTCTTCATCATCTCACACTTTTCCAAAATGGAATTTAGTGTTATTGTTAATTTCATACAAATAAATTTCGGGTATCGAAGTATTAGCGACTCCTCGTTTGTTAGCGCTGTTTTAAGGGAAAAGCCTACTATAATAGTTGTAGGAGGCGCTAGTATGTATGAGAAAATCCTATTGGCTGTCGACGGTTCAGAGCACTCAATGAGAGCGACAGAAGAAGTAATTAAAATCTGTCAGGCCAGCACAGAGCCTGTACAGCTGGAAGTTACCCACGTCATACAAGATATAAAAAATAGCGAGATTGTGCTGCAGCAGGTAAAGCCGGATGATAGGAACCGGGACGGAGAACTTCGTATCCAGTCAAATGAAGCGGAACTGCAGAATGCGAATATTCCCTATACTCGTACCATCGAACGTGGAGATGCCGGTAGAACAATTGCCAATATGGCAAACAATGGTGGGTTTGACTTGGTTGTACTTGGAACAAGAGGTTTAAATGGCTTTCAGAAGCTTGTGGTTGGAAGTGTAAGTACAGAAGTGATCAAAAGAGCGAATTGCCCAGTGTTGGTCGTAAAATAGGAAGCGTTACCAACTGGAGTGAAACGCAAAAACAGTTGGGAGTATGCATGTGAGCAAACTAGAATCCAAGTGGTTGGTCGTTGTAGCTGTCCTTTTTGGGACTTTTACTGTTATTTTGAACAATAGTATGCTGAATCCGGCGCTGCCATCATTGATTTCTACATTCGATGCCAATGCTGTCAGTGTCGGCTGGATACTGACGATATTCATGGTTGCAATGGGGATGACGATGCCTGTTACCGGCTACCTTGGGGATCGGTTCGGGAAAAAAAGTATTTACTTATTGGGCCTTGTTGTATTCCTTGCAGGGTCCATCTTCGGTATTTTTTCCGGCAGTCTGCCATTTGTCATTACGGCGCGTTTTATTCAAGGAATCGGCGGTGGATTGATGATGCCGATATCAATGGCACTCATATTCCAGGCCTTCCCGAAGCAGGAGCGCGGACTTGCAGTCGGTGTATATGGTGTAGCGGCAATGGTAGCTCCAGCAATCGGCCCGACGATTGGCGGTGTGCTGATTGCTTACTTACCATGGCCGTTCCTATTCGCTTTTAATTTGCCGTTCGGTCTTCTCGGTTTACTGATGGCTAGTCGCTACTTGAAATCCACAGCCGCTGATCCAAAACGCCGCTTCGACAAGGGTGGTTTTGTATTCGTTACGCTTGGTATCGGTTTAGTTTTGTACGCACTGGGCCGCGGACAGACACTGGATGTGCTTGTATCGCCATCTAACCTTGCGTTGATAGCAGCGGGGATACTAGCTATTGCGATTTTTGTTTTTTATGAGCGGCGGAAAGAGCAGCCGTTATTGGAGCTCTCACTGTTCCGTAATCCAAGCTATACAGTTTCGATACTTGTAACAGCGACAGCGTCCATTGGACTATTTTCTGGGATATTCCTGCTGCCATTATTGATTCAGAATGTGTACGGACTTAGTGAGATCCAGACAGGGCTCCTATTCTTACCGGCAGCATTATTCAGCGGGGCCATGATGTCATTGGGCGGGAAGCTTTTAGATAAAAAAGGGCCGCGCTGGGTAGTGCCTCCGGGGCTGCTGATTTTGGCGATAGCTACTTTTCTGATTGGAAACCTTAGTCTGTCTACGCCATTCTGGCTCATCCTGGTAATCAATATGCTTCGGGGTGCAGGACTCGGTCTCAGCAATATGCCTGCAACGACTGCAGGGATGAACGACATACCAGAACATCTTGTATCCCAAGGCTCTGCGATGAACAATGTGTTACGGCAAATATCTTCCGCCTTCGGTATTGTGTTCTTCAGCATCTACTTTGAAGTGCGCCGAGCGCATCTCACAGCTGCAGGAGAAGCAGTCCAACAGGCGAGCTTACAGACAATCAATGAGGCTTTTGTATTTTCCGGAATATTAATTCTCATTATGGTGCCGATATCTTTCATTATGCGTTATAAAACAGGGAAGGAGCAGGAACACAAAGCCAAAGAAGTTTCCAATGGTTGAAGTAAAATCAAGCAACCGATAGTACGGAACGTAGATTGAGGCTTAGAGGGGAAAGCATTTCCCGGGAAACTGGCCTGGTCAAAAGGAGAATCCTTAAAATTGACTTAAAAAAATAACCTCTGAAGCAATCAAATGCTCCAGAGGTTATTTTTAAGTCTTCGTCTTTGCCTTTGCCTTCAAGGGCAGCAATATATAGCTGTTTCATTTGCTCAACAGATGTCTCCCGCGGATTTGTGCCAGTACAAGGATCTGTAACTGCATTAGCGGCCATGTCTTTACGTGGTCGTAGAACACCCACATCGCTTTGGGAGCACCGCCGCCGATTCCAATAACCCAGTCCGCCGAATTCTTTAGATGCTTTTATAGTTAAATATAATAAGATACCCATCCTGCCGGTGACAGGATGTTTTTCTCATTTGACGGATTGTGTAATATGCAATGCGATAGCTAAAAACAAAGTAGTCCAATGAATTGATTTGTGAAAAAAAGAAAGTTTAAGAGGAGGAGTAAAGTATGACGATTTAACTATGATGGCAGAACTGACTAGTTTTAAAATAAATATAAACAAGCACTTAGGTTCTTAGATTTAGGGAATCAAGCAGAGGGATCTCTGAAGGGACTGGGAAGCATTTTATGAGGATAGTGTCCTTATGTGGGAGGCTCTGTTTAATGAAGCGCATTTAAAAAGTGAGGAACTTGGTGAGGTTCTTACTCCTCTTTAAATTCTATGAAAAAAGCTTTGTAATCTGGATTACAGAAAATTAAATTAAGGTGGTTTATGATGAATGTAACACTCCGCTATAGATTATGTTATACGAGGAACGGATGTCATTCACAATATTGAAAGGAGAGGCAGAATGTTACATTATAAGGCGATGGAAAATATAGAATCGTTTTTGCCACAAATAAAGATATTTGAATCGCTACCGGTAGAAATTATCCGTGAAATCGAACAATTGGTAACAAAATCAAATACGTATAAGCTTTCAAAAAATTCTATTCTTCAGACGCCCGGAAATGAAAGGAAAGGATTATTTTTCGTAATAGCCGGTAAACTTCGCTTGTACAAAACCAATTCGGACGGCAAACAACATACGGTCTGCATCCTAAGTGAAGGCGGCATGTTCGGTGAAGTTGAAACGTTTTCATTGGGCACAACAGGGGCTTATGTGGAGACGATGGAAGACTCGATTGTTTTTTCGATTCCGACTGAACAATTCGAACCTCTCTTAAGAAAGTATCCTGAATTATCTTTACGATTTTTATCAGAAATAAGCAAACGCCTGCGAGATCAGGAGGAATTGGTGGAAAAATTGGTTTTTAGGGATCTACGTGGTAAAGTGCTTTACTTTCTCCACCGACTATCTAAGAAGTTCGGAATAGAAGAAAGTGGATACCTAAAAATAGATATTCCGTTGACTCATCAAGAATTGGCCAATATGATCGGTGCCACAAGAGAAGCTGTATCGATTATCTTACAAGAACTATCGAATGAAGGTATTATCGTGACCAGCCGTAGAATGGTCATGGTTCATATCGGAAAAGCGATGAAAGAACTAGCTTGATTTCATGACTCGTATGAATTTCCATTCGAATGTATGCTTTCGGCGTAATCTACATTACTGATGAATTCTTCATCTAGCCTTATGATAAATGGCGTAACGGAAACTTATAGGAGGGGAGTCAACATGACCAATCAACAAGTTCAGCTCAATATTCGATTCAAAGCTAAACCAGGGAAAAAAGAAGAATTCCGCAAGGAGCTATCTTCCCTTATTGAGGAGATGTCAACCGAAAAGGCATTTATTAGTGCCATTGTATCAGACGATCTGGATCAACCGGATGACTTGATCATTTATGAAACATGGCAAGGCACGAAAGATAGCTGGCTTGCAGAAGAATTTGTTAAACCATACCGCAAGAATTACGAAGGAAGACTGGGTGATCTGATTGTGGATAGAAGCGTCAGCTGGCTGCAACCGACGGGCGAATGGGGAAGTCATATAAAGAATGCGTGACGACGTTGAAATGTTAACGTTTTAAGGTCTGGGCCGATACAAAAATATTATGGGAGGCATATAGATATGGGGAGATTTGAAGGAAAGGTAGTAGTTGTCACCGGAGGAACAAGCGGTATCGGACTTACGACGGCACAACGATTTGTTTCTGAAGGGGCCTACGTATTCATTACCGGCCGTAGACAAATGGAGCTGGAAGCAGCTGTAAAATTGCTTGGTGAACGCGTTACCGGCGTTCAAGGTGACATTTCCAATTTGAAGGATTTGGACAAACTGTTTGATAAGGTTAAGCAGGAGAAAGGACATCTGGATATTCTCTTCGCAAACGCTGGAATTGGCAGCATTCTACCCTTAAGTAAAATTACGGAAGAGCAGTACAACACGACTTTCGGAGTGAACGTAAAGGGTACTTTATTCACCATACAAAAGGCTTTGCCACTGTTTCCAGATATGACAGGAACCATCATCTTAACGGGATCGACGGCTGGTACGATCGGCGATCCAGGATTTAGTGTCTACGGAGGTAGTAAGGCGGCTCTCCGTCAGATGGCGAGGAGCTGGATAATGGATTTGAAAGGTACAGGGATTCGACTTAATGTACTGAGCCCTGGCGGCGTTCATACTCCTGCTTATGATGATATG
The DNA here is from genome assembly GCF_044383785.1 of Terribacillus sp. JSM ZJ617. Lineage (NCBI taxonomy): Bacteria > Bacillati > Bacillota > Bacilli > Caryophanales > Bacillaceae > Terribacillus > Terribacillus sp. JSM ZJ617. The sequence continues at coordinate 13,656 of NZ_JBISEQ010000005.1, forward strand.
TTTGGCGAGGCGGTAGATCAAGTCCTTGAATCAGCGAAGAATACCGTTCCGCTAAGCCGCATGGGCAAGACGGAGGAGATTGCCGACGCGGTTATGTTTCTGGCCTCGGAGGAAAGCAGCTATGTGAACGGCATCGAATTGTTCGTAGATGGCGGGATGGCTCAAGTCTGACCGTGAATAAGAACGATGAGTAGTCATATTTAAGCAGTTCCTAATAAGCCATGTATCAAAATGGAACTCTGAAGCTGGTAGGTCATACAGGGAGTGTGATAAGTTCTTGGAAGTAGTGCTTGGGCTTTCCAAAAGAAAATAGAAGTATGACTGCATGAAAAAAGAGGGCGAGTTTGCCCTCTTTTTTCATTACTTCAAGAACTGTTCTTCGAAGAAGTCCAGCTGATAATCCAAAGTCAATGCATCATTGAACAGGAATGCATTCGCATCTGCAGTCAAAACATGTCCTTCTTTTACAGCAGGTATTTCTTTGAACATTTCTGTTTCCTGGTATGAATTATCTTGATCGCTATACTCACTGATAACAAGATAATCGCCAACATATTCAGGAAGAACTTCTGAAGAAATCATCGTATAGCCGTCTTTTTCAGTCATTTCCTTTACCTTATCCGGCATTGAAAGTCCCATTGCTTGATAAAGGACTTCTGTACCGCGCCCCCAGCTGTCTCCAAGCACGCCCATGCCTTTTTCATAGCTTTCCATCACAGTGACAGTTGCATCCTCGCCAATTTTGGCTTTGATTTCGTCACCTGTCGTTTTCGCGCGTTCCTTGAAGTCATCGACCCATTGCTGTGCTTCATCACCTTTATTCAGCAGCTTTCCGATTTCGACATGCTGCGTTAGGTAATCGACTTTGTTATACGTATACGTGACAGTAGGGGCAATTTCTTTGAACTTATCCAGATTCTTTGTTGTGTCGGCAGCGATGATCAGATCAGGCTTCAGTTCAAGGATTTTTTCAACATCTTCCTCGCTTACTGTTTCCGCATCTTTTAACCCGTCTGCAAGAACAGGGCTGCTTTTTGCCCATTGATCTACACCGACAATATTAACGCCAAGGGAAAGTACATCACCAGCATATGATGCTAGGACTACAACTCTTTTTGGATCAGTAGGGACTTCAACGGGACCTGTTTCAGATTCATATGTAAAGGTTTCTTTTGTCTCTTTTTCGCTGCCAGAGGCCGTAGATTCCTCTGAAGAACCGCATGCGCTGAGAATGAGAAGGAAGAGACCGATTATAGCAATTAGTGCTTTTTTCATTTTTATATTCCTGCTTTCTGCTGTTTTATTTATGATAATGATAATCAATATCAATTAGGTAAATAATAGAATGATTCCAGCCGAATGTCAATAAGATATTCAATTGCTGATTTTGATTTCATACTAGATTTGTGCGCTGACTGGTTGATATAAATTTTGAACGTTAAAGTCACCTACAAGCCTTTTTCTCTTATGGTAAGATTATGGTAGTAATAAATTCTTTTAGAGAAAGGGCAGGAAGGACTTTATGCATTTGGAATTAGACACAATTTTGCTCACTATTCTTTTCGGATTTCTTGCTGCATTCATTGATTCTGTTGTCGGAGGAGGCGGACTGATTACGATTCCAGCATTGCTGTTTGCGGGACTGAACCCTGCAGCCGCTGTAGCAACGAATAAACTCGCCGGAACGCTGGGATCATTTACAAGCACGCTTATGTTCTATCGATCTGGCAATCTGGATTTAAAATCGGTTATGAAGTTCTTTCCGTTATCCTTCATCGGCTCAATGCTCGGAGCATGGACCGTACACGTTATCGATCCAGCATTATTCAAGCCGCTCATGCTAATAATGCTGATTGCTGTTGCTATTTATACGATCATAAAAAAAGACTGGGGCAGCGTTTCTACCTACAAAAGATTAACGCCAAAAAGACTGCTTATTTTTGCAGCAGTCCTGACGCTTATCGGTTTCTATGACGGTTTTCTCGGACCAGGAACAGGTTCATTCCTTATGTTCGCCTTCCTGTTCATCGGCTTTGATTTCCTTCGTGCAGCAGGAAGCGCAAAGCTGTTGAACTTCGGCAGTAATGTATCCGCGCTGATTTTATTTATGATTTTGGGTCAAGTACACTACACTATTGGTCTTATTATGGGGATATCAGGTATTTTTGGATCAATTGCTGGTTCACGTTTTGCGATTAAACGCGGGAGCGGGTATGTACGGATTCTGTTTATTGTTGTAACGACTGTACTGATTGTGAAGAACGTATATGACTACATAAAGGAACTCATGTAAAAAAGGCTGGTTAGGCCTTTTTGTTTTGTATGCAGCATTCGCCATGTCAGCAGATAAAAGTGCCGTACCAGATCACGCTCTGTCAAAAGGATTACGCTCTGGTTTCCAGCACCTTTAACGACAGGTTACTTGCTGAAAACGATACCAGGTCAAGTTTTTTTTCAAACACGGAGCGTTATACTGTAATCAAGTACATAGCGAGAGGGAGTACATATGGCGACAATCAAGGATTTAGCCAGGATGGCCGGTGTCTCGGTGACGACTGTATCCCGGGTGCTCAATGATCATCCTTATGTGAGTGAGGAGAAGCGGAAAGCTGTGCTGGAGGCGATCGGACAGACTGGATATGAAAAGAATGTAAATGCGGTACATCTGAAAACTGGAAAAACAGAGTTAATCGGTGTAGTGCTGCCTTTTTCGGATCATCCTTACTTTGCACGTCTATTGAAAGGAATAGCGAGACAGGCATTCAAGCATAACTTCAAGCTCGTATTGATACAGACAGATTATCAAACAGAGAGGGAAAAAGATGCATTGCAGATGCTCCGGCAAAAGCAGATCGATGGACTCATCATCTGTTCGCGAAGCTGTGAGCTGTCCTTCATAAAGTCTTACAAACAGTATGGACCGATTGTTGTATGCGAGAAGGTACCGGAGGAATTGTCATCTTCGTATGTCGATCATTATCAGGCTTTCCAGGACGCACTCTCCTATCTATATGAGGAAGGACATACTAAGATCGGCTATTCCGTGAGCAGGCTGGATGGGACGAGCAGTAAGAACCGCAATGCTGCTTACCGGGATTTCTTTGCAGCAAGAAAACTGCCATATCGTTCAGATTATGTGTTTGATAGGATGCTATATTTTGAGGATGGCGAGACGATAGTAAAAAAGCTGCAGCGGATGGAAGATCCGCCATCAGCGATGATTATAACAAGCGATCAAGTTGCTGCTGGCGCGATAACGTATGCAAATAAGGTTGGATTACGTATTCCGGAAGAGCTGGCCATTATCGGTTTCGATGACCTTCCAATGGCCCGAATGATGGGTATTACAAGTATGCATCTGCCGCTGGAGGAAATGGGAGAGCATCTGTTCCAGCAAGTTATGGAGAAGGATGCGAACCAGAAGCTATTCCATACTAAACTAATCAAGCGGAAAACGGTGTGAAGTTCTTACGTTTTTGGAGGAGAAATTATGTTTGGAACAATATTCAATGTAGCAATGATCATCATCGGCAGTACACTTGGGACTGTCTTTAAGAAAGGTATGAAAGATAGATATCAAACTATCCTCATGCAGGCAATGGGCTTAGCTGCACTGGCATTAGGTGTCAATGCTATAGTTGGTCATCTGCCGGACAGTAAATATTCTGTCCTTTTCATTATCAGTTTGGCGATCGGAGCGATAGTCGGTGAAAAACTGGATCTGGATGCAAGATTCACGAACGTTGTAAAGAGATTTTCCAAGTCGAATTTGGCGGAAGGTCTGTCTACAGCAATTCTTCTGTTCTGCATTGGATCTCTTTCTATACTAGGCCCAGTAGAAGCCGCACTGCATGGTAATTATTCCTACTTGCTTGCAAACGGTATGCTGGATTTTGTAACGTCCTTGGTCCTGGCGTCAACCTTTGGATTTGGAATTGCATTATCAGCAGGGGTTTTATTTGTATGGCAGGGTTCTATTTATATAGTGGCAAAAGCATTGGAAAGCACGGTGAATGTAGATTTGCTGAATGAAGTAAGCATAGTAGGCGGCGTCTTGATCATGGCATCAGGCTTAAGCATATTAGGGATAAAGAAATTCAAGACAATGAACTTCCTGCCAGCGCTGCTTGTACCGCCTGTCTTCTTTTTGATATTAAAGATTTTTTAACTAGGATTAAGGAGGAGCAGCATGGATAGAGAGGTAAAAGAGGCATTTATAAAATCAAAATCCAAGGACAAGCAAGAAAGCTATGAAGCATATCTATACATACTGCAAGCGACAGAAAAGCAAGTGGATTGGGCATATGAGGTCTGGGATGACTTGCTAAATGCTTTGACGGATAAAGATAATCATCAACGTTCCCGATCAGCTCAATATTTAGCTAATTTAGCAAAGAGTGATCCGGAAAATAGAATGCTTACAGATTTGCCTCGGCTCTGGGAAGTGACCAAGGATGAGAAGTTCGTTACTGCCAGACATAGTTTGCAATCATTTTGGAAAGTCGGTCTTGGGGGTGCAGAACAAAAAGACTTGGTTATGGAGTTTATGGTAAAACGATTTAAAAATGGGACAGATGAAAAGAATTTTACGCTGATTCGTTTTGATATCCTGCAGAATATGAGACATCTGTATGACCTGTTGAATGATGAAGATATCAAGCGGACAGCAATGGATTTGGTTGAGACAGTTGAGGAAGAAAAGTATAAGAAAAAATATAAAAGTGTGTGGAGATAGCTTCTAATTTAACCACTGCAAACGTAATCTCCGGTACATAATAAAAAGGGTGCGCTAATTCGCGCACCCTTTCTTTACAAGAATAGAGATAAAACAAAGGTCAGCACACATACGAATCCGGCCAGTAGCAAGCTGTACTTAATTGTTTGATTAAACAAAGCTGATTCATTACCTGTCTCTTTTACAGCAGCTGTCGCAATCGCGATGGACTGCGGTGAGATGAGCTTGGCCATGACACCGCCAGCTGTATTGGCAGATAGGAGCAGTGCTGAGCTTGTACCAATCTGGCTGCCGGTGACGACTTGCAGTGTACCGAACAGTGCATTATTGCTGACAACTGAGCCGGTGATAAAAACGCCGATCCACCCGAGTATCGGGCTGAATAATGGAAACAGGCTACCTGTTTTGGCCAAAGCCAATCCTATGGAAGCGCTCAGTCCGGCATAGTTTGATAGATTTGCAAACGCCATGATAAAGCAGATTGTGAGAATTGGTATCCAAAGCTCTTTTGCTGCTTCCTGCAGTCCGTTGACGGCACATTTCCAGTTGATATTTCTGCTGAACAGACTAGTCAGAATGACAGCGACCAGGATAGCAGTACCTGTAGCAGAAACGAAATCGAGCTTCAAGATAGCATCCATCGGTGTATCCGTGACAGCAATTGGTGCAATTTTGACTACTTCCTGATGCAGAAATGGCATTTTTAAGTAAGCAATCCAGCCTGCTAACGGACCTTCTGGTGCAAATAAATTCTTGAAGAATGGTGCACTCCAAAAGGCGATGACGATAGTCAGAATATAGAATGGTGACCATGCCTTGGCCACCTGTCCAAGTGAATACTTCGTAGACTCCTCTTGCACCTCCGCATCTTTTTCCCGGTAAATAGTCTTTGGCTGCCATTTACGAAGGAAGAGGGCAAGTACTCCCATACTGATCAGAGCAGCTCCGATATTGGCAAGCTCCGGACCGATGAAAATCATTGTTGCTGTTTGGATGATTGTATATGTTCCGCTCAGTACAAGCAAAGCGGGAAGCGTCTCTTTAATTCCTTTGAATCCGTTCAGGATAAAAACGAGCAGGAACGGAATCAGAAAACTGACCGGAGGCAGGATCAAGGCGAGTGTCCGGGAAAGCTCCAGACTGCTGATGCCGCCAAGCTGGGCACCAGTAATGACAGGAATCCCGATGGCACCGAATGCTCCGGATGCTGCATTGGCAATCAAGCAAAGACCAGCAGCTTTAAGCGGTTTAAAACCGAGCTGTGTAAGAAGGGCGGCGCTAATGGCAATCGGTACGCCGAAGCCGGCTGCTCCTTCTAGAAATGCATTGAAACTAAAACCAATTAATAAGAGCTGTAAGCGATGGTCTTGCGAAATACTTGCGATGCTGCCGCGGATCACATCGAATTTTCCGGATTTGACAGCCAGCTTATACAGCCACACTGCCATGATGACGATATAGCCAATTGGCCATAAACCGTTTCCGATACCAAGAACGATAGCAGATAATGCTTTGAGAGCTGGCATCTGGAAGACAAATACCGCTACGGCGAAGCTGATAACCAGAGTCAGTCCCGCGGCAAGTATTCCTTTCATTTTGAATGCGGTCAAACCAAACAAGAAAAACAGAATCGGTAAAAAGGCGATCAATGCACTAACATACTCATTGCCAAACGGATCATACGCTTGCATCCACATGTTATGCTCATCTCTTTTCTGATGGGGTTTGGGTTAGTTCACAGTCTGGAAGGCAGTTTCCACGATATTTCGAAGGACATCGGCGCTATGTTTGAACTGATCTTTTTCCTTCTCGTTCAATGGCAGCTCCAGAACCTGCTGTGCACCTTTACGGCCGACAATGGTCGGAACACCGATATACACATCTTTCTCCCCATATTCACCATCGAGATATGCTGTAACTGGCAGAATTGCTTTTTCATCACCAAGGATAGCTTGTGTTACGCGTACTAGACTCATCGCAATACCATAGTAAGTTGCACCTTTTTTTTCGATAACGTGATAAGCAGCGTCTCGTACATTCACATAAATCTCATCTAAATCTTCCACTTTATATTTGCTGTCAGTCTGCATTATTGTTGCAAGCGGAACACCGCCAATTGTCGCTTGGCTCCAGACTGGAAGCTCGGTATCGCCATGCTCCCCGATCATATGCGCTTGCACATCATGCGGCGCAACGCCGAAGTAATCGCCAAGCATATAGCGCAGACGGCTGGAATCCAATGTTGTACCGCTGCCGATAACACGTTCTTTAGGCAGACCGCTGAATTTCCAAACTGCATGTGTCAGTACGTCGACTGGATTTGTGGCAATCAGGAAGATGCCATCAAAGCCGCTTGCCATGACTTCATCCACAATACCTTTGAAGATTTTAACGTTTTTGCTCACAAGATCGAGTCTTGTTTCTCCGGGTTTTTGATTAGCGCCGGCAGTAATGCAGACAATATCTGCATCCTGGCAGTCGGCATAAGTGCCATAGCCGATTTTCGTCGGGCGAGGGGCGAATGCTTGACCGTGATTCAGATCCATTGCATCGCCCATCGCTTTATTCTCATTTAAATCAATAATCACTAGTTCATCTACGATATTCTGATTCAGCAATGCGAATGCATAACTGCTCCCAACGAATCCCGCACCAACTAAAGCTACTTTATTGATTCTTTCCATGTAGATCATCACCTTTTTTAAGATTTATATTATGTGAATAACTTCACATTCTTTATATCTATATTGTGCAATACTTCACAAACTTAATCAAGTCCTTTGTTTTGAATAAATTGTGAACGATTGGAATACTCTTCGTTGAGGGGGTTTTTGCATGTTTACGATGCTGTTTGCTTTCGGTATCTTCATCTTGATCGTCTTCCTTGCAGCAGTACGTACGGTCATAGAAAGACGAAAGGGAGAATAACAGCTCTAGTATCTGCATGAGAAGAACGGCTTATCCGTTTTGGATAACAAAATGACAGGGGTGGGTGTGGTTTGGCTATCAGAACTGGAGATGCCTATCTAACCAGTATTGATGCGTTAGGCAACAAAGTATTGAATGGTAAATCAATTGTGAAGAAGCCTCTTTCCAAGCATGGTGCATTTCGCGGAGTAATGCGTACGCAAGCAGGATTGTACGATTTGCAGCATGATCCTGCTTACGCAGATGTTTTGACATATACAGATAGTGATACAGGAGAGCGTTATGGTCTTTCCTTTCTCAAACCTGAAACGAAGGACGACTTGAAAAGACGGAGCGGTATGATCAGATGCTGGGCGGAACAGACAAATGGAATGGTTGGCCGCAGCCCGGATTATATGAATACCGTACTGATGGCACTCGCATCTTCCGCTTCGTTATTGGAAGGAAAGGATAACTGCTTCCCTGATCACTTGCGAAGTTATTATGAATATGTCAGACAGCATGATTTGACGATGACGCATACTTTCATTGATCCTCAGGTGAACAGAGCCGATTTCTATTTTGAGCAGAGTGATGAGCCGATTGCTGCTAAAATCGTGGACCGTAATGCTGAGGGGATAATTATTCAAGGAGCAAAGCTTTTGGCAACGCAAGGCGGCATTACGGATGAACTAGTAGTGTTGTCATCAGGCGGCTTTGAGCAGGATAGAGGGTTTGGATTCGCCATTCCGAGTAATGCAGACGGCTTGACGTTTGTGGCAAGAGAGTCATTTGCCGGAGGGAAGAGTACAGCCGATTATCCGCTGAGTGCCAGGTACGAAGAGATAGATACAATTGTATTGTTTGATAAAGTACTCATTCCATGGGAGCGCATTTTCTATTATGATAATGTCACAGTAGCAAGCAGCTTTAAGAACCAAAGCAATTTCGCAGCCTTCACCTTGCATCAAGTGTTGATCCGCCGGATTGTTAAGCTGGAATTTGCGATTGGCCTCGTCCAATCCTTAATAGAGGAAATCAATATTGCAGAGTACCAGCATGTTCAGGAAAAAGCAGCTAACCTTGTCATTTTAGCGGAGGTACTTCAATCACTTCTGCAGCAAGCAGAAGCAGGTGCAGCACCTGATCAATGGGGGACGTTTTGTCCTGATTTAAAGCCGCTGCAAGTGGCATCCAATCTATTTGCACGTAAATATCCTGAAATTGCACCTACTATTCACCAGCTTGGAGCAAGCGGCATGATGAGTATCCCGCCGTTGCACGCGTTTAAATCAGAAAAAGGAACAGAATTGAATCATTATCTTCAGAGTAAAACGAAGCTAGGCAAGGATCGTGTGAAGCTGTTCCGGCTTGCTTGGGACTTTGTTATGTCTTCTTTCGGAACAAGGGAGACTTTATATGAATATTTCTTTTTTGGAGATCCGGTTCGGCTGATAGGTCAATTCTACGGCTCAGTTGATTTTAAGCCATATACGAAGAAGATAGACGATTTGCTGTCATGAAGAGGGCCTTATCCTATGGATGAGGCCTTTTTGATTTACAGTATACTTCGGTATAATGTAATCAGGAGCACACAGCTGAGCTTGGAATGACTGTAACAATGGCAGCACAGTAATGTTTTATACTCATAGTATGATCCTAAACCAGAAATGTAAGGGGGAATCTTATGATTATGGTAAGTGCTTGTTTGGCAGGAAAACCAGTACGTTACAATGGAACCCCAGCCACCGATACGATTGTGGAGCAGCTGATTGCCCAGAAAAAAGCGATCAGCGTGTGCCCGGAATTATTAGGGGGATTCGTAACCCCAAGGGAACCAGCTGAGATCGTCGGGGGGAATGGGTATGACGTGTTAGATGGCAAAGCAAGGGTCATCGAGTACTCCGGAACAGATGTTACCAGTATGTACATAGAAGGTGCAGCACATGCCCTAGCCATCGCTAATGAGCAGGATGTGGATTTGGTTGTATTAAAGGAAAACAGCCCATCTTGCGGAAGCAATATGATTTATGACGGTACTTTCCAAGGCTTGAAGCAGTCTGGAGCCGGTGTCACGACAGCTATGTTCAGACGAGCTGGAATTCGTGTAATTTCAGAATTGGAGCTGGATAAGGAATTAGCAGGAGTGTAAGCTGCGTGCATACGATGAAGAGAATTGCATTAGTCGGTTCCAGTGGATCTGGCAAGTCCACTTTGGCTATGGATATTGGAAGGATACTGGATATAGAAGTGTGGCATTTGGACGCTATTCTTTGGAAACCGAATTGGACACTTACACCGCGAGAAGAACAAAAGCAGATTCAATCACAATTAGTAAACCAGGAAAGCTGGATTATCGATGGCAACTACCAGAGCACGCTAGACATCCGGCTGGAAGCAGCCGATACCATCATTTTTCTGGATATGCCGCGGACTCTTTGTCTGTACCGTGTCCTGAAAAGGCGCCTCATGTATCATAATCGATCACGTCCTGATATGCAGGCAGATTGTAAGGAGAAAATTGATTTGCAGTTCCCTAAATGGATTTGGGAGTTCCCCAGTAAAAAACGTCCCCAGATGCATCAATTGCTTATGGACCTGAAAATGGACAAGCAAATCATTACATTGAAAAGTCCTTTAGAAGTAAAGATGTTTTTAGCTGATATGCAAAGACCGGGTGTAAAGTGACCTTTACATTTGGTCTTTTTTTGGTATATGATGATTTGTAAAGGTACCTTTACATGTGGATAGGATAGGTTGCAGATGAAAGTTAAAAACAAAGTAAGGGAAATGCGGCAAGCTCGTCATATTACCCAAGTAAAGATGGCAGAGGAACTAGGTATCACACGACAGACAATCAATGCTATCGAGAAAGGAAAATACAATCCAAGTTTAGAATTGGTTTTTCGGCTGCTTGCGTATTTTGACGTTCCGTTTGAACAGCTTTTTAATGTGGAGGAGGAGTAAGCATATGCGAAAGATGAAGAAGCGTTATGAATTACTGGTATATGTAAGTATTACGTGCTGCTGTTTCCTAGGCTGCTGGCTCGGATTGAATCTTATTGGCGAAGACTTCCCGTCGGGCAAAGGATTGCTCCTGTTCATCCTGGTCGGCATGGCCGGCGGCATCTGCTTGCCTATGCTGATCAGCTGGTTGAAGGACAGAAGACGACAGCCGGAAATGGATGAGCGCACAGTCAGAATGCTGAAAGATTATGTAGCAGCAGCTTCTATAGGAGTATGGCTGCTTTCAGGTATACTCCTGCTCATACTTTTTGGAATAGGCTACGAAACGATTGAGCTCGGTATTGTTGCATTATATGGCGTGGGAATTGTATTTTTGATGACAGCTGGATTATTTCTCGTAAAACGATTGTAAGTAAAGCGGCAAGAGAAGGAGTGTTTACGATGGACTATAAAACGAATGTCATGCGTATGCTGGATCAAAAGAAAATCCCATACAAATCCTATAGCTACGCTGATACAGATGCGATAAGCGGAGCTGAGGTGGCAGAGGCATTAGGACAAAATCCAGCTCAGGTGTTTAAAACACTGGTCACTGTCAGCAAATCCAATCAGTATTTTGTCTTTGTCATACCAGTGAAAAAAGAGTTGGACCTAAAGCTGGCTGCCGCGAGTGCTGGGGAGAAGTCGATCCGTATGCTGCCGGCGAAGGAATTGCTTCCGCTTACTGGATATGTTCACGGTGGCTGTTCACCAATTGGGATGAAAAAGGTTTACCGGACTGTCGTGGACGTCGCTGCTTCACATTTCGAAAGCATTATTTTCAGTGCAGGCAAAATCGGTTACCAGGTAGAACTTACCTTGGCCGATTTGAACAAAATTTTGCCTTATAAAGTAGCATCGTTAACCGTGTAGAATAAGGTTCCAGCCTCCTCTAGGAGTGGAGCCTTTTTATTTTCCCTGCTTGTCATTCGGTGTATAGTTACCTTTTGGATACTAAATAACCTTGATGTGCCTACTTCTAAGATCTTGACTGTCATACTATGATGGAAGAAGGAGAAACACCTCAATTTGAGAAGAAGGTATTGGCGGACTGGTGCCTACATAAATCCAGTTATTTAACGTACACTGATAAAAAAGGAGAAAAATGATGACAGAAATGAAACTAGAATCGAAAGCCATTTCGATCTTGAAAGATAAAATTCAACTTATTCCAACAGCAGAGGGAGCCATTTATCTTGTCGGCCCTATCAAGCTGCCTGTTAACCTTTACGGAGAAACAGTTACCTTCCAATGGTACTGCTGGCTGAATTGCGATGAAGTAGCCAAGGATTATGAAGAAATCATCGAAAAATTATCTGATATGAACCTGGCGGAAATGCAGCAGTCCAGTGTATTGGTTTATGGTGACTTTGCCGAAGCAGAAGATGCGCTGATCCGCATGCATTCCATCTGCCATACAGGCGATATTTTTGGCAGTAAACGCTGTGATTGCGGCTTTCAGCTGAAGCAGTCCATGCAGCGAATTGTCGAGCATGGCACAGGAGCGTTGTTCTACTTGGCTAATCATGAAGGACGAGGAATCGGTTTGTTCAGTAAAGCGATGGCCTACATCCTGCAGGAAAATGGTTATGACACAGTAGAAGCGAATGAAAGCCTTGGCTTCGTGGATGATTCCCGTGACTATACGGATGCGATCCAAGTACTGAAAGCATTGCGCACGAAACCTGTTACGCTGATGACGAATAACCCGCGTAAGCTCGCAGCAATGGAACAGGCAGGTATGCAGCTTTCCGGACGCTCAGCGTTATGGGGAGATGTGTCTGAGTTCAACGAGAATTACCTGAAGACGAAGATCGTCCGTTCCGGCCACCTAGGCGATGAGGAGATCTGCAGCAATGACTGATCATACATTTTATATGGATTTGGCCTTGCAGAACGCCAAGGCAATAAAAGGGCAAACCGATCCGAATCCATTGGTAGGTTCGGTGATTGTGAACGACAATCATATTGTCGGTATCGGTACCCATCTGAAAGCCGGTGAACCGCATGCCGAGATTCATGCTATCCGGATGGCGGGAGAAAAAGCAAAGGGCGGGACGATTTATGTCACGCTCGAGCCTTGTTCCCATCATGGACGCACAGGACCATGTGCTGTAGCCATTAAAGAGGCCGGCTTGAAAAAAGTAGTCATTGCCACGCTTGATCCGAATCCAGTTGTATCAGGAAACGGAGTGAAAATCCTCGAAGAAGCTGGTATTGAAGTAATCATAGGTGTCCGGGAAGAAGAGGCCAGCAAGATGAATGAGGTATTCAATAAGTTCATCGTAGAGAAAAAACCGTTTATTACGTTAAAAGCAGGTACCACCTTAGACGGCAAAATTGCCACCCGCTCACTTGATAGTAAGTGGATTACTTCTGCAGCTTCCAGGCAGGACGTCCATCAGCTGCGCAATGAGAACATGGCAATTCTCGTTGGTGTGAATACAGTCATAGAAGATGATCCTGAACTGACTGCCAGAATACCGAATGGACGGAATCCAATTCGAATTATATTGGACTCCACTCTGCGCATACCGATGGATAGCAAAGTGCTCACTGATAAATTAGCAGACACTTGGATTTTCACAAGCCAGCAGGCAGATGAGGAGAAAGAAAAAGCTTTATTGTCACAGGGGATAAAAATATTTCGGACAAGCGGATCGAGCCGTGCAGACGTGAAGGAAGTAGTCAAGACACTTGGAGAGCAGCTTATTTCATCCGTTTTGATCGAAGGAGGAGGCAGTATTCATGCGTCCTTCTTGGAGAACCATCTCATTGATAAAGCTGTGCTGTACTTTGCTCCAAAATTGGTTGGCGGGAAAGATGCGCCAACTTTCCTGGAAGGAACAGGTTTCGCTAAAATGGCTGATGCAGTGGAATTGACTGATACAGACATCATTAAAATCGGACAAGATTTCAAATTCATTGGCTATCCGCGCTACGATAAAGGGGATATGGAATAATGAGATTTGGCTTTGATATCGATGATACGCTCATCAATCTGCGGGAGCATGCCTTCCAGATTTATAATAAAAAACTGAATCAGAACATTCCGCTTGCTGTGTTCCATCAGCTTGAACGTGTCGAAATCCATGAACCATTCGGGTTGACGGATGAACAGGGTTTGGAGATGTGGAATTCCACTTTGGAGGAAATCTACTATACTACTTGTCCGCCTTTCCCAGGTGCGGTCGAGCTATTGCAGGAACTGGATCGGGAGGGACATGAGATTTATTATATTACCTCAAGACCGAAGGAGCATGGCGAAAGGACAATGGAATGGATGCGTGCTCTTGGTTTTCCGATCAAGGATGAGCAATTCTGCTATGGCATGCAGGACGAGGAAAAAGTACACATCATTAAAGAACTGCAGCTGGATTATTATTTTGATGACAAGCCGCATGTGTTGAACACCCTGCTGGAAGATTCATCAACAAAAGTGTTTGTTAAAGATCAATCATATAATCAGCTTGTAAAGCTGCCGAGAATAGTCGATTTATCAGAAATCAGAAGCATGGTACAAAATAAATAGGAGGATTGGCGGTGATCTACCGCCAATCCTTTTTTGTTTTTAGGAAATAGGCAGGAAATAAATATCGGATAGAGAAGTAAAATAAATAGCAAATTTCTAATAATAGGATAGTAATAAACAGAATCATATAAATAAGGGGGAGGAGTAACTATGGGCCTGGTTTTATCAGTCACAGATAAAGATTTTAGCGAGCTGCTGCAAGACTTCTATGATGTGATGAAACGGGAAAAACAAGAGGAAGCAGCAATGCTGGCAGATATTATTGATACGATGAGGAAAGACATTGGATTAGAGGAAGTGTTAATTACTGCTGATCTGCTTACTATTCGCTACCAGGTGATGCTTGGACAATTGCTGACTGCTGGGTATCTATTGGATCAATTCGAAGCAGGCAATCACTCCCTTTCTCAACAAAATGAATACTTCTATCATTATTTTAAAGGGCAGGTTCAGTTTAAAAATAAAAGATGGAAAGACGCAATAAGGTATTATGAGCATGCAGAGCTTTATCTAACAGAGGATGAAGAAAAAGCGGATTTCTATTATAAACTGGCTCATGCTTATTATCGTACTGGTATACCGGCACTATCAGTACTGAATGCGAATAAAGCAATGCGTTATGCAACATCTTACAAGCAGCAGTATCACCTTACGAAATGCAAGCTGCTGCTCGGACTGAATCACCTGGAGATACGAAACTTCAAACAAGCCGAGACCTATTTATACGATGCACTCGACTGTTATCATAATGCAGATGAAACATCTCTTGATTTGGCATCAATGGTCCATCACAATCTTGGATTGCTTTATTTTGTGCAGCAAAAATTCGATAAAGCAGCCGACTGCTTTGATCAAGCTGTACATGCCACTCCTTGCTCTCATTACTTGAAGAGCCTCTACTATCTGACAGAATCCCTCTTCCGTGCTAATCACCACCAAGAAGCAATGAAATACTACCAGATTGGATTTACCAGGAGTAAGAAAGAGAAGGATAAGAACCACCAATGGGCGTTCGCCATGCTCCATAAGCAATTCGTCGACTGTGATAATTTTGAAGCAGTATGGGCAGAAGGCATTGCCTATTATAAAGCAATTGATGATAGAGCCAGTGTCCATTATTATAGCTTGCGTATGGCTGATTACTATACGCTAAAAGGAGAAGAAGAGAAGGCAAATTACTATTACCGCCTTGCGGTGCTGTAAAAAACAATTAATATGTCAGGACCTTCTGCCTGTCACCTAAGAATCACGAAAAACCAGCATCTGTCTATATAGTGCCTATCTAGGAGATATATTTAAATTATACTAAAATTATTACTATTTTATTACGTTTCATGTATAAATATTCCATCTTATTTATTTCCTTTTATACTAGAGCTGTGGAAGTGCCGAACCACATCGGTTTACAACTCTGGCAGCGATAGGAGAGGGAAACATATGACAAACGACTTACGGCAGAGTAAGGGAGCAGCAAGCGTTTTTCTAGTGATCAGGTTATATCTTGGGTACACGTTCCTGTCAGCCGGCTTAGGTAAGCTGATGAGCGGAAACTTTGATGCCAGTGGATTTGTCCAAGGTGCATTAGCGCGCTCTGACGCCGGTGTCATCCAGAGCTGGTGGGGAAGTTTCCTGGAAGGAATAGTCCTTCCGAATGCAGAGGTTTTCAGCTTCCTCGTCATGTGGGGAGAGACTCTGGTCGGTTTGACGCTGCTGCTTGGTGCCTTTACTGGATTTGCAGCTTTTATGGGAATATTGATGAATATCTCATTCCTATTAAGCGGTGCGATTCAGCAGAACTTGGTATTGATCATCCTAGGCTTAGTGCTGCTCATTGGTGGCGCGAATGCTGGCCGGTACGGTGTCGATCGCTGGATCATGCCATCCTTGCGAAATAAAGGGGATAACAGGCCAGCCAGAAACAGCAAGAGACAGCTTATATAAAAACGGGGACACGCGCTTGCCGCGTGTTTCTTCATGTAGAAAAAATTTCTTGTTGAAATAAGTCGATGTGTGTAGTACAGTTAAAAAGGTTTTTTAATTGCATACAAATCCTCATCATTTGATGAGGTAGAGGTTGCGGCTGTTATGAGTACAGACTGGGAGATCAGGAGATATCGTTGATCAGGATGGAAAGGAACAGCTGCCGAAGCCGGATGGATTCTCCATTCCTACTGGCTGGGCCTGCACTCGAATAGGGGCAGGACTGTCACGTCAGTCGCAAAGCTGGCGTGTTGCGCTATCTTTGTGAGAATGATGCTGTTTATAAGTAAAGGCCGTTCCGATAGAGCAAACTATCCGGGATGGCCTTTTTTCGTATCTATAGCGCAACGGACGAAAGAAACAGAGAGGGGAAAGAAAGTGAGTAACAACACGAAAAGACCGGGTTTACGCAGAGAACTGAAAGCCCGTCACTTAGGAATGATCTCCCTTGGAGGTACAATCGGTACAGGATTATTCCTTGCCAGCGGAGGAGCTATTAGCAGTGCAGGACCAGGAGGAGCATTGCTTGCATATGCGCTGATTGGCTGTATGGTCTTCTTCTTGATGACAAGCTTGGCAGAAATGGCAGCATTCATGCCTGTATCCGGAAGCTTCAGCACATATGGATCACGTTTTGTCGATGAATCATTCGGATTCGCTTTAGGCTGGAACTATTGGTTCAACTGGGCCATCACAATTGCGGCTGAGCTCGTTGCCGTAACATTGATCATGGGATTCTGGTTCCCGGATGCACCATCTTGGATCTGGAGTGCTATCAGTCTAATCATCATGTTCTTATTGAATTATATTTCTGTTAAAGGGTTCGGTGAATCCGAATATTGGTTCGCCTTGATCAAAGTCGTAACAGTCATCATTTTCATCATTGTTGGTTTATTGATGATCATTGGAATCCTTGGCGGCGACTCACCTGGATTCTCCAACTTCACTGTGGAAGACGCACCATTCAATGGCGGCTTTCTGGCATTGATCGGTGTCTTCATGGCAGCAGGCTTCTCTTTCCAGGGAACAGAGCTGCTCGGAGCGGCTGCTGGAGAAGCAGACAATCCTAGAAAATCGATTCCAAAAGCGATTCGGTCTGTTTTCTGGCGTATCCTGCTGTTCTACATTTTGGCGATTTTCATTATCGGGATGCTCATTCCGTACACAACAGAAAGCCTTGCAAGTGATGATGTGCGTTTGAGCCCATTCACGCTTGTGTTCGAAAAAGCGGGTATTGCGTTTGCTGCATCTGTCATGAACGCGGTAATCCTTACCGCTGTCCTGTCTGCCGGTAACTCCGGTATGTATGCAAGTACACGGATGCTTTGGAACTTGGCGAAAGAAGGAAAAGCGCCAGCTTTCCTTGGTAAGCTAAACAAGAACGGCGTTCCTGTGAACGCATTGATTGCAACAGCAGCAGTTGGCTGTGTCGCTTTCCTGACATCCTTCTTCGGAAATGGTGTCGTGTACACATGGCTATTGAACGTGTCAGGTATGGCCGGCTTCATCGTCTGGGTAGGTATTGCTGTCAGTCATTATCGATTCCGTAAAGCATATATTGCCCAAGGAAATGACATCAAGGATTTACCATACACAGCGAAATTCTATCCGGCAGCGCCGATTCTTGCCTTCGTGCTATGTATCATCGTTATTGTCGGTCAGAGCTTCTCTGCTTTCACAGCAGATGGAATTGAATGGGGCACCTTGATTGCGTCTTATATTGGTATTCCAGTATTCCTGCTTTGCTGGATCATATTTAAAGTGAAAAAGAAAACGAAGGTGCATAAACTGGAGGAAGTCGATTTGACTACTCCGGCACATGAAACAGCACCAGAATAAGAAAAGCTGCCGGGAGACCGGCAGCTTTTTTATTAGCTATATTTAGTTAAAGATGATTGAAAACCATAGGAATTTGGGTATTTTATATGTAGATGAATAGGATTAATATCAAGACAATAAATCATTCCGCGCTCCAAATACCTTCCGAATTTATCCAAAGTAACAGTAAACGGAAATTTGTGATATTTGTATGTATTTTCTTGACTGATTTTATTACTAATTTCCTAATTTTCTTGTTTCTTTATTTGATTTACAAGTTATACTGAATTAGAGGTGAATATATGAAAATTGCAATTGTCACAGATAGTCTTACGAACTTGAGAGAAGAGGATTTACAGAAATATCCTTTTATATATTACGCGCATTTAAATGTTGTCGTAGATGATAAGTCCTATATTGATTTAAAAGAGATTACGAATGATCAGTTATTTCGTTTTATAGATGAGGGAGCTTCTTATTCTTCTTCCCTGCCTTCACCAGAGGTATTTGTAAACCTTTATGAAGAATTATTGGCAAAATACGATGCTATTATCAGCCTACATTGTACAGAAAATGTAAGCGGTACCGTCAATTCCGCCCGTATAGCAAGGGATTCCATCGAAGGTGCAAAAGAAAAAATTACCGTCATCGATACGAATTCGGCTTCTATTGGAGTAGAAAATATCGTCGTTAAAGTGTGTGAGCTCATGGAACAAGGTAAATCGTTTGACGAACTATTAGAGGCAATTGAATATTATCGTACACATGGACAGCTGTACCTTACGATTAATGACCTGACAACGCTAGTACGTACTGGTCGCATTTCGAAAACTGCTTCAAGGATCGGAAACTTATTGCATATTAAACCAATTATCGGTTTTAAGGATGCAAAATTAGAGGTTATGGGTAAGGTTCGTACCAAGAAACGTCTGTTAAAGTGGATGCTGGAAAGATTAAGACATGATATTGAACAATCAGGTAAACAAGTTGTTCGTATTACACATGTAAATTCCATTGACCTTGCCAATGAGTTAAAGCATGCATTGGAGATATGCGGTGATAAAGCAGAAGTATTTATCAGCAATGAAATCAGTTCTGTTATGGCAATCCATTTTGGTCGTGGCGGAGTTGGGGCAAGCTGGATGCCGGCGAATTATTCTGTTTAGCAAACAGCTTGTGATAATAATCAGTAGTATATATAGAACCCTCGAACAATTTAATTGTTCGAGGGTTTAGTTATGCTGTATGAAGTTTTTAGTATTAAGGCTGCTTTTGCGCACTTTTAAAAATAACGAAGCCTATCTTCGTGAAAAGATAAAGTGTAAATATGATAATTAGAGTCCTGCCTATAACATCACCATCGGTCATGTCAAAGCTATTTTGAAATAATAAATGACTATTAAAACAAAGATAAATTGCGATTAAAAGAGGAATAGCAATAAATAAAACAGCAATGACACGTCTGGCTTCCCAACTCATTATAATCATTCCTTCCATATATGATCCTTTTCAATATCATAAAAAATCAGGTAATCGATTCTTATACATATTCAGAGCATTTTTGCTTGTTTCTAAAGTGTGGATTGTCTTTGTATTGGGTGCAGCATAGATAATAGGATAATCTATTTCTCCATATTCTTCATTAATCCGGAATGCTAATTGCTCTTCGTCCAGTGAGAACTCGGATTGTATGCCAGGTTTGTTTCCGCGTGCATCCAAACGGATCCACTTATTTAAGTCTTTGATATAAACTCCATTTAGGGCATGTATGCAATATCCTTTATCAGGTGTATCAAATAGCGTCAATCTTTGGTAGCAAAATCCAGTGGGAACTCCTACTGATCTTAACATGGCAGCGAACAAATTAGATTTTGCATAACAGATACCTTCTTTGTATGTAAGGACTTCTGATGCTCTGCAAGTCACTCGCTTGCTTTGAATATCCCATGAGTGCGCTATACTATCTCGAACATAATGGAATACTGCGCTGACTTTTTCTATTTCGGACATTTGAGATGAAATCAGCTCACTGATCCTCTCTTTGATCAGAGGATGTGAGAAGTCGCTTACATCTGATTCATTCAAGTAATCATTGTAAGAATGTTTCTCTGGTATTGGATTCAAGTATCTCCCTCCCGCAATACATATGTATAAATATACCAATAAAATCAATTAGGTGGTTCATTAATTTTAATTGTGCTAAATCATTCTTATGCCCGCATATTATGGTTCTCTAAAGCAATTTACATTTGTTAATCCGAGTAACCCGATAAGATATATTGACAATCTAATCGTTGTCTGGTAAACTTTCTGAAAACTGTATATGTTTCTTATCCAGAGAGGTGGAGGGATATGGCCCATTGAAACCTCAGCAGCAGGTCTGACAACAGATACTGTGCTAATTCCATCGGTTCATAGCCGGCAGATAAGATGAATAGAGGAAGCCTCTCGACGCATCTTGCACGAGAGGCTTTTGTATTTGTCCCGCTGCCTACAGAAAGGGGAAGGCAACATGTTTGAATTGATTCGGGAACTATCCAAGTACAAAGGGTACAATCAGTCATTTGTTTCACAGATCGTCGATAAGATTACACCATTCGCAGATGAGATGCACTTTGACAGTCGGGGGAATCTTATTGTCCGTAAATATGGAGAAAAGTATTCGCCGAAGATAACCTTGCTCGCTGAGGTAAAGGAAGAGATTTACGTGGTGACGTCGATAACGGAATCGGGCGCGCTTGTAGCGGATGCAAACTATTTCTCGCTCACCTATGCTCAGGGGCAGACTGTACAAGTGGAGACTAAGGATGGATTAGTGCAGGGCGTGATCAAGACAGGTGAAGCAGAGCAGCATGCAGCTCTGATTGACATCGGGGCGAACTCAGAAAATGATGCGCGAGAGATGGGCGTTGAGCCTGGTGATCATGTAACGCTTTTTGATGATTTTCTGTATCTTGGTGACGAAGTGAGCGGAAGAGTCGTCGGGAAAGGGCTGGATAATAAAGTGGCGCCGGCAATTGCAATCAATCTTCTGCAGCAATGGAATACATCTGAAGGAGAAATCACTATCATCTTCTTTCCGATTCATAACAAAAAGCAGCTTACCTATCAGCTCGAAGGAGAAGCAGCCTTTTTTATCGGATCCGTCCCTCGCCAAAGAATTGCGCATAAAAGCCGAGGAGCCATCGAATTAGGAAGCGGCGTTGCGATCAAAGTGGCAGACAAAACAATTCCAATCAATCAGACTTTGAAAAATCAGCTCGTCGATTTAGCCATTGCTCATGACATTCCATTTCAGTTGGAATTCCTATTCAGACATCGTTACAAAAAGATATCCACTAAAATTCCGGTAGGCGTCTTGAATATCCCGATCGAGAATCTTGACCAGACAACACAGGTCGTATCGGTAAAGGATCTTGAGGATACGAATCAGCTGATTCAAACCTATCTATGGAGAAGTAAAGAACTGCAATTTTAATAAAGAAAAACCTCGTACAGCGCCCTGGCTGTACGAGGTTTATTTTATTTCACTAATTCGAGTGACTTCTCGATTTTTTCTTTATCATGTTTCAATTGTTTGTCCACATCATGCGCATAGTACATGTCATTTTTGATCATGTAATCTGCGATTTTGGCGTGATTATCAATTGCTTGATCCAATTGTTTCTTCAAAACCTTTCGTACATCAGGAGATGCAGTTTCTGTCAGTGCAACCGCATAGGTTCTGACAGTGGCTTTAGCTGAAACCAGTAATTCCGTCGCAATTAACTCATCACGCATTTTTCCTGCTGTCTTCAATTTTTCCGTGATACTCATTCCAATCACCTTCCTTTATTAAGATAGGACTTCCTGCAATTCCTTGATTGCTTTCTCTGAACTAGTTACATCATTATCCAGAATCATTCTCAAAGTGTCATCTTCGGCCAGGGATTGTAATGCATAGGATTTCACGAGGCAGCTTTGCTTCAGAGTAAGTACTTCGTGTACTTCCAACGTTTCATGAAGTGCTAATTTATTCTTTGCCATGTTAATCCTCCTCACGTGTTCTATTACACGGTATAGATAACCGGATTGAGCAGACAATAAACATCTTTCGATTGGAAAAAGACACCATTTTACTAGGAAGTAGTGTATACTACAGTTAATTTTCAAGTAGGAGGCGGTTCAGTATGAAACAGACTAAGACAGCATACAAGTCGCAAAGCAGGAGAGTCCTAGCAATCAGCTAAAGGGGAGCTTTTATTGAAGCAAGCATTATTGATTATCGATGCACAGCAAGCACTAATTGAAGGAGGAGCAGGAGAGAGACCTGTTTACCGAAAAGAAAATCTAATAGAGCAAATTAATTTGGTCATCACTAAAGCACAAACGGCAGATGCCGCTATCCTTTTCGTCCGCGATACAGATGTTGCCGAAGGAAAAGGAGCTGGATTCCAGATTCATCCGGATATTCAAGCACCGCCGGAAGCGCCCATCTTTGACAAGCAGGCAACAAATGCATTCTACGGAACAGGATTATTGGAGTTTGTAAAAGATGAAGGATTTACCCATCTTGTTATCATGGGCTGTGAAACCCAGCATTGTATTGACACGGCAGTTCGTACTGCAACTGTACAAGGCATGGATGTAACACTCGTAGCAGATGGTCACTCAACAGCCGGTTCTGATGTTCTGACAGCGGAGCAAATCATCCAGCATCACAATCAGATTCTGCACGGTCACTATAATGTCGACCATTTCTCAGTCGTCCGGCAGGCTGAGGAAGATCTGTTCGTGCCGACACATGATACGTATCGGTAAGGCCATCTACGAATAAAAGAACGAGGCTATGCCTCGTTTCTTTTATTATAGCTATAGGTTTGTCGGAAGAATGAGTTCTGCCCATTGCTAAATTAGATTAACTCCAAGTCAGAGAATGATATGGCAAGTGGACGGAAAAAGAAAACCATTTGAAACAGCATTTTGTCTACGTTCACAAAACTGTAAAAGGAATATTGCAAATTTGTGAAAACGTTCACAAATCTGAGCGCAATCTGATCCTTTCGCTTATACTACAAGTGTAGAAGGAAAAGCGCTAATCCATCTCAATCTTATATGTGAAATGTTTAACAAACTATTTTCATGGATGGAGTGTGGAAGAAAATGATCATACAATGGATTCGAAATAGTAAAGCAGCAGCGGCACTTTGGGCAGTAATTAGGATTTATCTAGGCTATAGCTGGTTAACAGGCGGACTTGGCAAACTGACCGGCGGTGGTTTTGATGCAAGTGGCTTCCTGCAAGGCGCTGTCGCGCAAGCCGGCGGAGATCATCCAGCGGTGCAAGGCTGGTGGGCGGTCTTCCTGGAACAGGTCGCATTGCCAAACGCAGGGTTGTTCAGCTTCCTCGTCATGTGGGGAGAAATACTTGTCGGAATCGCACTTATTCTCGGAGTCTTTACCAACTTCGCAGCTCTAATGGGAATAACAATGAACTTCGCCTTCCTGTTCAGCGGCACCGTCAGCACAAACGCACAAATGGTCTTGCTTACTGTCTTCCTGCTAGTCGCAGGAGCTAATGCTGGACGGTACGGGCTAGATCGCTGGGTAATGCCATACCTAAGAAATCACTACCCAAAACAAGCACCGAAAACGCCGACGAAGCCAATTGCTTCATAAATAAATATAGAACCTACTGCGATAGGCAGTAGGTTTTTTCTATGGCATCTAAGCTGTCAGAGAATCCAGTACACCATTCATTAAGACATGACAGTCTTGCATTAAAGGGATGGCTGTTAAGCTGTTCAGGATCTAAATAAACAATCTTGAAACTGCTTGAGATATAACTGTTATTTGTCATACGAAGATAGAGCTTGATTAACAGCTGTGTACGCTTGTCCGAAAGATGCCGATGAAGAGATGTCACCCGCGTACTCAAGCTGGTTTTTGGCATTTTGTGCGTGTGTTAAAGAACGAATCGCATCTTGCAGCATAGTCCCTTTATCACCATATTGTTCTATAGCTGTTTCCAGCAATGCAATACTGCTAGTTAAATCATTTGAATCAGGATGGTCAAACGTTCTTTCTAAGTTGTCTTTTACTTGCTGCAGTATTTCTTTCATTCTGGACACTCCTTTATGATTAATCGAGGTTATTCTGCGCATAAATGCAAGGGTTATCCGAAGATAAAGAAATCCTGATCATTATCTGTCAGAGTCATAAACGACTTATCTTGCCGTTGTGATGTATTGCCAAGACTCCCATTCTTGTATATTCTGGAAGTGGAGGTGATACCTGATGGCAACTGAGAGGAATGCTCATGCGTCAGAATTTGTAACAGCTCATGCAAAGCCTAATAGGAAAGGCGATACTTTGTGTGAGGAGTCTGTTTACTAATCGCCATTGTATCCTTTTCTGTCCGGGCTTTGCACTTATCTAAGCAATGAAAAAGATAAGGGAGCGAACAGAAAATGGATAAACGAAAAACTACAGAACAAGCATTCATCCGGAATGACCAATATAACTTCATCGCGCGGCAGGTGTCTCATATTATCAATGCATATGCTACGGTAAACCATAGGGATACACTGGACGGGGTGAAACTCCACGCCTTCTCAAAAGTAGAAGAGATGCTGCCGGATATGACAAAAGCGCAGCAAGTACTTCTTAACCGTCTCCTCGAATTGGAAGATGATCAAGCAGCAGAAGCATTTCTATCCGAGCTGAAGCAATATGTCATTCCATTTCGGAAGGTATCGAAGAAAACGGTGGAGAAGCTGTTTCCGAAAGCGAAAAAGCTCCAGATGCCTGATCTGGATGCGCTGGATTATCAAAGAGTGTCGTATATCGGATGGTTCGACACGCGAGCACATAAGCAGCACTTGATCGTAGAATATCAAGGCAAGCTCAAAGGCATTTCCGGTGTCTTTAATGATAGCAGCACACAGGGCATCTGTGCATTATGTAACAGCCTCGATGATGTTGCCTTGTTCGTCACAAGGGTCAAGAGCGGGAAAGAGACCTATGTGAATAGAGGAAACTATATATGCAAGGACAGTCAAGCATGTAATGAAAAGCTGACAGATTTAAGGAAAGTAGATGCTTTTCTAGACAATCTGTTTCAGTAATAGAAAAGAGCAGACTTATCGGTCTGCTCTTTTTGCGTTGACATCTATCTGTGAAAAGATGAAGTGTGTAACAGTCATAGCATAGGAAGCGATTGAATCAATGAATTCCTCCACCTGAGCAAAATTCTCAAAACGCATCTTCAGGATAAAGCAGGCATTGCCGGCAATCCGGTAACAGAAATCCACATTATCCATTGTCTCGATAAGGGCTTTGAAACCTTTATAATTACCATTCTTCATCGTTGCTTCAATGATGCACTGGACAGGTTGGCCCAGCTTTTCATAATCAACTTCCAGTGTGTACTTCTTTATTACCCCGAAGGACTCCATCTGTTGCACACGTTCCTTTACAGAAGGTGAGGATAAATTAACCCGGCGACCAAGTTCGCTCATGGAAAGGCGGCTATTTGCCATCAATTCTGCTAGAATTCTTCTATCTGTATTATCTATTTTCATTTTTTAAAACATCCTCACAAAATTCGTTAATAAGAATAAGTTGTAGTCGAATAACACCTTAAAATCTATATGTAATTGGGGTTATTGAATACTTATATTAAATATATCGAAGGAGGAGAAGTCATGGCAAGAATTACAAAGTCGAAATTCGGTAGAACGAGCTTCACAAAATTATTAGGACATAACCTAGAAATCATGACCGCCTGGTCGGAGCTAGCCGATATTTTAGAGAATGATAGTAAGCTATCCAAAAATTTGAAAGAACAAGTAAGGCGTACATTAGCTCAAAACAACGGATGTGCTTATTGCAAAGCAAAAGGAAAACCAGATTTGGTCTTGCAGGACGAGAAAACGTCTGTGGCCGTAGGATTTGCGACAGTCTTTCAAAACCATCATAAAGGGGAAGTACCGGATTCATCGTTTGCAATATTGAAGGAATATTTCACAGAAGCTGAGATCAGTGAACTTTGTGCTTTTATCTGCTTTACCACTGCGCAGCAGTATTTTGGGGCGATGATGAAGCTCGAAGCAGAGGAGTAAAACGACGACTATATCGAAGGTCTGTCATATCCTTTTATTGCCAACTGGAATCCTTTTGTATATTCTGGAAGTATCGAATTTAGTAGTCATCAATTGCTCACGATCTTCTAAGGAGGCAATTATGATACATATAACACTAGCAAATCCAGACCACGTAGCGGGTATATCCAAAGTGTGCAGTGATGGCTACTGGGCCACACACAGTGAAACGCGCTCAGAGAAATACATCCAAGGCATTATCGATGAGTTTTATAATCACGACAGAATCTTAAAAGAAGTATCAGAATCGAACAGGGATTGGGGCGGATACATCGTTGCGATCGAAAACGGCGAAGTGCTGGGAGCTATCGGCGGTGGAATGATCGGGGAAGGTGTTGGAGAGGTGTTCGTGCTTTACCTTGATCCTGATCGACGCAATGAGGGAATAGGAACGAAATTGCTGGAAGCCCTCACTAAACAGCAAAAGGAGCAGTTTAACGCCACGGAGCAGTGGGTATCTGTTGCAAAGGGCAATCAGAAGGGCATACCTTTTTATGAAGCAAGAGGGTTTGTCGTCCAGCATGAGCGACCTGGTTATCATGATATAGATGGAGAAAGATATCCTGCCTTGAGATATTATCGAAAGATATAGCATATCCTGAATCTGTGGAGTGGCAAGCTTACATACGATACAGGAATGAGGGAACGAAAAAACCAGCCTCTATTGGCTGGTTTTCCTCATTTCTTGTTATTCATTTTCTTGATTTTGAAGTAAAGGCTGAAATAACGGAACGACGTGTAAAAATCAAATGCAGCGAACACTGCAAGTAAGATGCTGAAAATCGTCCAGTCTTTCGCTGCCTGTACGTCATGAATGGCCCAATAGACGAAGAAGACACCTATTACAAGGTAGAGTATCGCGGCGGGCAATGGCGAGCGTATCATAAATTCTTATCCTCCAAAGATGATCATTTGCGTATTTTCTAGCTGCTTTTGCATTCTTTCCATTTCTTCCATTCTTTCAGGGGTGAGATAGAGCTGGATGATGACAACCATCAGATTCATTAAGCTGTGTGTGATGATGGGTACGATGATTCTTTTTGTCTGTACATATAGAGCTGCAAAAACGACACCCATGACAAAGTATTGCAATAGGTGCAAGAAATCTCCGTGTACGGCACCGAATACGAGTGCGGAGATAAGTACTGCTACGAAGAAGTTTGTTCGCTTATAAATTTCGCCGAATAGTATCTTACGGAAAATGATTTCCTCCAATACAGGTGCGAAGACAACGACAATCAGTACGAACGCTGGAACCTCTCTGACAGCATCCAAGATGTTGGACGTGTTTTCAGATCCTTGCGTGATTCCAAAAGCATACGTCTCGATCAAGCCTGCAATCACCTGTCCGGCATAAGCGCCAAAGAAACCGATAATGATCCAGACAATCGTCATTCCAGGACCAGTAGCGCTCCTTACTGCTGGTGTGCGCATGTCTTTACGCAGCAAAATGCAGACGATAACGACAGCGAGAAGGAAGCTGATCACACTCCACCAATACGAAACAGTTGCCAGATCCAGTCCTCGATCATCCATCCAAGGAACGAAAGGCAAAAGCAGTATGGAGGAGAGCTGCATCACAATATATGTCAATATGACGAACCAATAACGTGCTGGCAATATAACGACTCCTTCCGCCTTACTTATGTAGTTGGCATCTTACGTATTTTAACATAAGAAGCAGGGAAGTATGTAGCGGTGCGCATTGTAATCGCCCTGTTAATTCGTCCAAACCCTGGCAGGAGAAACGAGGAATTAGTCGAACAACTATCAGAGTGTCATGCTTGCAATCCGTTTTCGTTTTGATTATTATAATAACTGTGTTAGCACTCCACTAACCCGAGTGCTAAAAATCAAATTATCGATTATATAAGGAGGGTTTCTCACATGTTGAAGCCACTAGGCGATCGTGTCGTAATTGAACTTGTAGAGCAGGAGGAGAAAACAGCATTTGGTATCGTGCTTCCTGAATCTGCAAAGGAAAAACCGCAAGAAGGTAAAGTTGTTGCCGTCGGTAGCGGTCGTGTAACCGATAATGGAGAAAGAGTTGCGCTGGAAGTTGCAGAAGGCGATTTGATTATCTTCTCTAAATACTCTGGTACAGAATTGAAATACGAAGGCAAAGACTACTTAATTCTTCGCGAAAGCGACATCCTTGCAGTACTAGGATAATCCGAAGAACAGATTTATATAACATAGAAGATATATTAGGAGGTTTTTATTAATGGCTAAAGACATTAAGTTCTCTGAAGACGCTCGTCGTTCCATGCTTCGCGGTGTGGACACACTTGCAGATGCAGTTAAAGTAACACTCGGACCAAAAGGCCGCAACGTCGTATTGGATAAGAAATTCGGTTCTCCGCTAATCACGAATGATGGTGTGACAATCGCGAAAGAAATCGAGCTGGAAGATGCATTTGAAAACATGGGTGCACAGCTTGTATCTGAAGTTGCTTCCAAAACAAACGAAATCGCTGGTGACGGTACAACTACAGCGACTGTCCTTGCACAAGCAATGATCCGCGAAGGACTTAAAAACGTTGCTTCTGGTGCGAACCCAGTAGGCGTACGCCGCGGTATCGAAAAAGCTGTTGATGTAGCTATCAAGCAGCTTAAAGAAATCTCCAAACCAATCGAAGGCAAAGAGTCCATCGCACAAGTAGCGGCAATCTCTGCAGCTGACGAAGAAGTTGGTAAACTAATCGCAGAAGCAATGGAGCGCGTTGGTAACGACGGCGTTATCACAATCGAAGAATCCCGCGGCTTCAACACAGAGCTTGAAGTTGTAGAAGGTATGCAATTCGATCGCGGCTATGCTTCCCCGTACATGGTTTCTGACCAAGATAAAATGGAAGCAGTTCTTGAAGATCCATACATCTTGATCACAGATAAGAAAATCTCCAGCATCCAGGAAGTACTTCCTGTGCTTGAGCAAGTTGTACAGCAAGGCAAGCCTCTATTGATGATCGCTGAAGACGTAGAAGGCGAAGCACTTGCAACACTTGTTGTAAACAAACTACGCGGAACATTCAACGCTGTAGCTGTTAAAGCTCCTGGCTTCGGTGACCGTCGTAAAGCAATGCTGGAAGATATCGCGACACTAACTGGTGGTGAAGTGATCACAGAAGACCTAGGTCTTGATCTGAAAAACACGCAAATCACGCAGCTTGGCCGCGCTTCAAAAGTTGTTGTCACAAAAGAAAACACAACTATCGTTGAAGGTAACGGCAACCCAGAAAACATTTCTTCCCGCGTAGCACAAATCCGTGCACAAGTAGAAGAAACTACTTCTGAATTCGACAAAGAAAAACTACAAGAGCGCCTAGCGAAGCTTTCTGGCGGTGTTGCAGTAATCAAAGTCGGTGCTGCTACTGAAACAGAATTGAAAGAACGCAAACTACGCATCGAAGACGCCCTTAACTCTACTCGCGCAGCAGTAGAAGAAGGTATCGTAGCCGGTGGTGGTACAGCTCTAGTCAACATCTACAACAACGTTGCAGGTCTTGAACTAACTGGCGACGAAGCAACTGGTGCGAAAATCGTTCTTCGTGCAATCGAAGAACCAGTTCGCCAAATCGCGCACAACGCAGGCCTTGAAGGATCCGTCATCATCGAACGTCTTAAAAAAGAAGACGTCGGCATCGGCTTCAACGCAGCAACAGGCGAATGGGTAAACATGCTTGAAACAGGCATCGTTGACCCAACGAAAGTAACACGCTCCGCACTTCAAAACGCAGCATCCGTAGCAGCTATGTTCCTAACTACTGAAGCAGTAGTAGCTGACAAGCCAGAAGAAAACGCTGGCGGCGGCATGCCTGACATGGGCGGCATGGGTGGAATGGGCGGTATGATGTAAGGCCGTCCTTACCCCCTTTGCTACACAAGGATTTGAAGCCTAAAATAAATTTTAAATGGATTATTTAAATAATCCCATTTAAATCTAAGAAGCCTCTCAATTGTCAATTGACTTTTGGGAGGCTTTTTCTTTTTTATCTCCATTGCTGCTGAAACATAAGCATTATCATTCTTTTTAAAGCTCACTTCCAACAAACAAGGGAGAGAAAAACATGACACTCAAAATTGGAATGGTTGGAACAGGTTGGTTTAGCCGCAAGCATGCGGACATTCTATCTAAGATGGATGGAGTTCAGATCCAGGCTATTTGCGGAACAAGCAAAGAGAAAGCAGCAGATATGGCGTCCGATTATGAGGGTGCAAATGGGTATAATCAGTATGTGGATATGCTGGACGCAGAGGAGCTTGATGCGGTTTATATTGTTGCGCCACCAATGGTTCGGGGAGAGATCGAATTAGAGCTTCTTGAGCGTGGTATTCCTTTCCTCATCGAAAAGCCGCTGGGGACAGAGGACAAGATCCCAGCCAAGGTGTTAGAGCGTATGAATGAAAGTTCTTTGATAACGTCTGTTGGGTATCATTTTCGATACAGTGATTCGGTTCAGTATCTAAAAGAAAACGTAAATGGCCAAGCGCTTGGTATGGTATTAGGTAAATGGATGGGCGAGATGCCCATGGTGGGCTGGTGGAGAGATCAAGAGAAGTCTGGCGGTCAATTTATCGAACAAACAACGCATATTGTAGATTTGCTAAGATACGTCTGCGGTGAGGTTGAAGAAGTTTACGCGATGTATGGCAATCAAGTACAGCATAACAAGCACGATAATGTTACGGTGCCGGACATTGGTACCGTATGTTTACGGCTGCAAAATGGCGTGGTAGCTAACCTGTCGAATACGTGTATCCTTCCCGGTGGCATGGGAGATGTTGGGCTCAAGCTTTATACAGATAAAGGTATGCTAGATTGGCAGGGAGATAAACTAGAAATAGATCAAGAAGGCATAAAGACAATGTATAAGGATACGGACAATCCATATATTCGGGAAAATGAGGCATTTATTCATGCCGTTCGTACTGGTGACACTTCGCAAATCCGCTCTGATTATCGTGATGCATATCTAACGCATGAGGTGACGTATGCTGCTTTGAAGTCTGCGAGAAGTGGTGAACCTGTTAAGCTTAAAAAATAAAGGTAATAAAAGAAGGAGCGCTGATTTGAATCAGCGCTCCTTTCTTAAGTATGCTCGGCATCCGTTAACCAAGAATTCTCACTACATATTTAAATAACACACATTATTTGGTAAAAACACGCCTTTAGTCATGGTATGATAGTAGGGGAACGAAGGTTGA
The DNA here is from genome assembly GCF_044383785.1 of Terribacillus sp. JSM ZJ617. NCBI lineage: Bacteria > Bacillati > Bacillota > Bacilli > Caryophanales > Bacillaceae > Terribacillus > Terribacillus sp. JSM ZJ617. The sequence goes on from NZ_JBISEQ010000005.1 coordinate 44,980, forward strand.
TAAACATGTACTTGAAAGCTGTTTTTTATAGGGGATAAGGGGAGAACTAACATTGGAATCATTCTTAGTCATTTTAACGTTACTAGCTTTAGCCGGTATGGTATTCTTTTTTGTCTTAGCCTTAGTAAAAGGAAAAGGGAACAGGCGTAAGAACTTTGCGAAATCAGGTGGCTGTCTGATTGCACTTATAGTGGTATCGATTATTGGGGGATCAATAATTGAAGAGGCGCCTGCTTCTGAAGATGTTAAAGCAAAAGCTTCCTCAGCGGCTGAAGACACGGCTGTAAAGAAAGAAGAAGCAGAGGAAGAAGCACAGAAAGAACAAGAAGCTAAGGAAGCAGAAGAACAAGCACAGAAAGAACAAGAAGCTAAGAAAGCAGAAGAACAAGCGCAGAAAGAACAAGAAGCCAAGGAAGCAGAGGAACAAGCGCAGAGAGAGAAAGAAGAACAAGAAGCAAAGGAAGCTGAGGAACAAGCACAGAAAGAGAAAGAAGAACAGGAAGCTAAAGAAGCCAGCGTGACTGTTTCTCAAGAGCAGGCGGTAAATAGCGCTGAAAGCTATGTGAATTATACTGCATTCTCTAAGTCGGGATTGATTGAACAATTAGAGTTTGAGGGTTTCAGCACAGAAGATGCAACATACGGTGCAGAAAATATCACGGTTGATTGGCAAGAGCAAGCGGTTAAGTCAGCTCAAGACTATATTAGTTATACTGCATTCTCTAAAACAGGATTGATTGAACAATTAGAGTTTGAGGGATTCAGCACAGAAGATGCAACATACGGTGCAGAAAACATCACAGTTGATTGGCAAGAACAAGCAGCTAAGGCTGCTCAAAACTACCTTGATTATACTTCTTTTTCCAGACAGGGTTTAATTGATCAATTGATTTTTGAAGGATTCAGCACAGAGCATGCGACATACGGCGCCAATCAGGTTGGTTTGTAGTAGATGTATTATTGGGGGTAGCTAATTGCTACTCCCTTTAATTTTTACTACTTCGCTTATCCTATGAAAAAATGGCATAATAAAAGAAATCATAAAAAAAATTAAGGATGACTAGATGAGACAGTTAGTAGAAGTAAAAGTAAAACCGAAATCGGTTAAAGATATAACAAATGGCTATCCGCTGCTCACAAAAGAAGCGATTGAAACTTCGGGAGTGACAGTAGATGAGGGTAGCATTTTGCGCTTAGTTGACTCCAACCGCAAATACATTGCTACAGCCTACTATGGTCTGCAAAATAAAGGGATAGGTTGGGTTTTAACTAGTAAGGAACAAGAGAAAATCGATACAAAGTTCTTTGTTAAGAAAATAATTGAAGCTATTGCAATGCGGAAGAATTTATATGAAACCGAAGATACAACTGCTTTCCGTGTATTTAACGGGGAAGGAGATGGTATCGGCGGATTGATCATTGATTTCTATGATGGCTTTTATATGGTGAGTTGGTACAGTGAAGGAATTTATTCTTTCCGGGAAGATATATATCAAGCATTGAGTGAAGTGGCAGAAGTTCGTGGTCTATATGAAAAATTACGCTTTAACACCAATGGCCAATACGTGGAACAAGATGATTATGTGTCAGGTGAAAAGGGAGAGTTTCCTTTAATCGTTTTGGAAAACGGGATGAAATATGCGGTTGATTTAAATGATGGCGCAATGACAGGGATATTTCTAGATCAACGTAACGTCCGAAAAGTATTACGTGATCATTATTCAAATGGAAAAACGGTCCTAAACACATTCTCTTATACAGGGGCATTCTCTGTAGCAGCAGTTCTTGGCGGTGCTACTAAGACAACTAGTGTGGATGTAGCAAAACGGAGCCTGCCAAAGACGATTGAGCAATTTGCGGTCAACGAAATTGATTATGAAGCACAGGATATCAAGGTGATGGATGTCTTTGATTACTTCCGATATGCGGACCGGCATGATTTGAAATTTGATGTTGTCGTTTTAGATCCGCCAAGCTTTGCGCGGACAAAGAAAATAACATTCAGTAGTGCAAAGGATTATCCTAAGCTGCTGAAAGATACATTGAAAATTACAAACCAGGGTGGAATAATTATTGCGTCCACAAATAACGCAAGCTTCAATATGAAAAAGTTCAAATCATTTATCGATAAAGCATTTACGGAAACTAACACACGATACAAAATCCTAGAAGAACACCAATTGCCAGAAGATTTTACGGTACCGCACAATTATCCCGAATTTAACTATTTAAAAGTTGTAATTATAAAGGTACTGAATTAAGGATGTGTTCAAATGAAATACAGTAAAACGACTATGACAAAATTAATTAATCAACAGAGTGAGTTACATGAGGAGTTAAAAAGGCTGAAAGCTGAAATGGGCTTAGAGAAAAATTTAGCAATTAAAGCACTTTACCATTCATTTGTAGCTAATAGCGGTAAATATATGGATGAATATAAAAAAATAGAACGTCCGAGATAATAGTGAGTTGTCACAACATCTAAATAGAAGCTTCTCAATAGTGGATGCACTTTTGAGAGGCTTTTTTTTATTTTTAGATTTCCTAGTCATGTACTTTCAGTAATAGCCCCCACACTTTTTCAGTATTTAACTACACTGTTCTACATCTTCACAAAAAAAACACCAAATTTCAACAATCTCCCTACATTCATTTAACAAGATTCCCCTAAAGTTGAACTTGTGATTATTTTACGCAGCAGAAGAGGAGATAAAGAATATGAAATCCTTTAAAAAACTAACTGTACTACTATTACTTGCTGTGCTGACTGTGAATTCTGTTGAGCTTCCTGTTTTGGCAGCTAGTCAGCAGGAATTTACAAAGCCTTCAAAACCTCAAGGAACTTCTGAAGAATTAAATACAAATCCTCCTGATGTTGAGCAGCCTTTCCCAGCAGTGGATAATGGCGGGAATGCAAATGATCCTACACTAAAGAATATAGCTGGGACTAATCCTTTTATCGGTATCCTGGACGGATTTGATCAGGTTTGGTCGATGAATCAGCCTGATTGGAGAGACGGAACAGTGTTGACTATACCGGGTGCAAACGGTGAGGTTGCTAATTATGGCGACGGGCCTACCGTTTATTTTGATGGCTATAAAAATGATCCGACAAAGGTAGTAGCAGACAAGCAAACATACGCTAATGAAGAAATCAGGGATCCTGCTACTTGGGAAGCTAATATTAAATATGTGGAAGACGTTACGAATAACCGGACAGACGAAGAAGCGTTGGCGGCTTACTATGATGATCAACGAGATAAGATATACAGTGTAATGGATGCTTATGGACCTTTGGCCAATACATATGCAGATATTGTTAATCCGACTACAAGCGTTATCCGATCAAAAGCCGATATGAATGTAGTATTGGAAGAAGAAACTGTCGAGGACCAGTCGCAAGGAATGGGACAATGGGAAGGTACGAAACTAACAGATGCGATGGATTTAGTACATCTGGTTAGATTTAGAAGTCCTTCTTCCTCCAATCCTTCTAAGTACTTTTTCTCATCGCCAAGACCTTGGAGAATGAATTCAAATGGAGAAGTGAAAGAAGTGGTGGATGAGAATGGGTTACCTGTATGGACCACGATCGGCAGTGGTGAAGCAGCAGAAGAAGCACTGGCTTCTGGCGGCAAGAAAGCAACGGGAGAAAGACATTACCAGCAATATGAATCTAATGTGAAAGTAATTCCTGCATTAGAATATGTAAAAAGAAAAGCGGAAGATGGAAGAGGGAAAGACGGTGCTTTTCCAAGCGGACACACAAGTGCAGCTTATTTATCATCATTCGGTTTTGCATACGCGACGCCTGAAAGATATGCTGAGTTTTTAACAAGAGCAGCTCAGTTGGGTGAGAATAGAATAGTGACTGGCATGCACTCACCGCTTGATGTTATCGGCGGAAGAATTCAATCTACGGCAATGACTGCTTACGCATACAACCTTGATCAAAACCAAGATGTTATGGATAAAGCGTATAAAAATGCTGGGGAAGTATTCGGAGAACTAGCTGATGCAAAAGGAATGAGCTTGTACGAATATGCTCATACGGTAACAGAGGATTATACGTTTGAAAGTGCATACGATGAACAAAAATGGGAAGACCATGATGCGAATAAAGCATTCTATCGTGAGAAACTCACTTACGGATTGCCTCAAAATGGCGAAAAAGGCTTGGACCCTGTCGTACCTAAAGGGGCGGAAGTTTTATTGGAAACCCGTCAGCCTTATTTGTCGGATGAACAACGTCGAGAAGTATTGTATACCACAGAAATTGAATCAGGCTACCCTGTATTGGATGAATCAAAAGGGTGGGGCAGACTGGATTTGGTAACAGCTTCTGATGGATATGGTGCGTTTTTAGACAATGTAACAGTCAATATGGATGCTTCTAAAGGAAGATTCAACGCCCATGATTGGTGGAGAAATGATATAACTGGCAGTGGTATGCTGACCAAGCAAGGGACAGGTACACTTACGCTGACAGGAAGTAACAGCTACACAGGAGGTACATTGCTGGAGGAAGGAACGTTAGAAGCCGCCGCGGCCACTGCTTTTGGTGAAGGAGATCTTTACGTAGAAGATGGTACAGTATCCGTTACTAGTGAAGAGCCTCTGCATGTAAAAGGAAACGTCACAATGGAAGATGGAAGCCTGAATCTTGCGATGGATAATAGCGACACGCAACTGCATGCAGACGGACAGTTATACCTAGATGGTGGAGATCTGAATCTAGATCTGTCTGATTATGAATTGAATAAGGCCGAGGACATTACCTTGATGACTGCTGACAAAGTGAATGGTGAATTCGATAACATAACTGCGGATGGTCATGAGGTAACAGTCACATATAACGAGAACAGTATCGTTGCCCATATTGGAGCAAATGACAATCCTGGACAAGGCGAAAACCAGCAACCTGTAACAGAAGACGAAGAGAACCAGGAACAACCTGTAACAGAAGACGAAGAGAATCAGGAACAACCTGTAGCAGAAGATGAAGAGAACCAGGAACAACCTGTAGCAGAAGACGAAGAGAATCAGCCGCAGCCTGTAGTGGAAGACGGAGAGAACCAGCCGCAGCTTGTATCAGAAGATGGAGAGAACCAGCAACAGCCTGTAGCGGAAGAGGGGAAGAAACTACCAGACACTGCCACTGATAACTTTAAGTACTTGTTAGCTGGATTTATACTTCTGGTAAGTGGATCTTTATTCTTCTTTATAAGAAGAAAAGCATAATTGTTAAGTAATCAAAAGGCTACTCATCAGTCAATTAGACTTTTGAGAAGCCTTTTTCCTTTCTGGATAGTTAGAGTGGGACTTATTTTATTAAATAATCCAGGGGCGTTTTTTGGATAGCTCCCTGCGATTTAATAAGCGATTAAAGATTATGAGCTCTTTTAATAATCAGGATATTCGTATAAAGTTGGAGATGAGTGTTTCTTTATTCAGCGCTCTAATCTCAAAGGTGTTGATAGAAACGAAAAACTAGACCAGGAGCTATATACAAGAATAGGGGGAATTACAAATGAATCCAAGCACCATAAGAGAAAAAATCAGAAGCGGTGAACACAATACCCATACTTCTGGCTTAGGTAGTGATTTTGTTCAAGCCAATTTAGCAATTGTACCAAAGGAATATGCTTTTGATTTTCTATTGTTTGCTAATCGAAACCCGAAGTCTTGTCCGATTATTGATGTATTAGAACCAGGTGTGGTTGAGTCTGCTCTTGCTGCTGGCTCGGATATTCGAAGTGATATTCCGCTTTACTTTGTTTATGAGAACGGCAAACTAACGGAGAAGCGTCAGGATCTTAAAGAAATCTGGCGGGATGACTTTGTATCGTTCTTAATTGGCTGCAGCTTTACCTTTGAAAGTGCATTGCTAAAGGGAGGCGTTCCTTTAAAACATATTGAGCAGAATAAAAATGTGGCGATGTACATAACAAATCGTCAAACAAAGCAAGCAGGTGAATTTAGTGGGCCTGTCGTAGTCTCCATGAGACCGATTAAAAATGAGCTAGTTCAAAAAGCAATTGATGTCACTGCACAGTTTCCGAAAATGCATGGATCTCCAATTCATGTAGGAGATCCAAAAGAAATTGGTATAGACGATATTAGCAAGCCGGATTTCGGTGAATTTACAGAGTTCGGAGAAGGAGAAACACCTGTTTTTTGGGAATGTGGCGTTACGCCTCAATCTGCAGCGATTCATTCTCAAATTCCACTTGTTATTACACATGCACCGGGCCATATGTTTATTACTGATGTCACTAATGATGAGTTTTTGCGTGATTTTAAAGCTTAGCTCACAGACGCTAACCATACCGGCAGCATTAACTAATAATCTAGGATATATCTTTCTAACAACAATTAATAAAATGAAGACTACATCCGATATATAAGGATGTAGTCTTTTTTTATTAACTGTAGAAAGAAATAGTTTTATCGAGATCGTTAACTATTATGTTAATGAGCACGATAAAAAGATACTATATAATCCTTTTTATCAAACTATAATGGTTTGAGCTTAGAATAGCTTCACAATTCTTAGTCTTATAAATGAATGAGTATCAAAAAATTCTCGGTCCATAATATTAACTTATTAGATAAAAACTAGTAAATATGTAATGTTATGGTTGAAATCACTAGTATAATAGTTTGATATAATATTCGTTAATAGGTTTTAAGTATTATATAGCAACTTAGGGGGAAGAGTAATGGGTAAGTTTTTTAAATTTGGATGTCTAGGAATTATTGCGATTATCGTTATCATCATCATTATTGCGGTTGCTTCTGGTGGCGGAGATGAATCCTCTGAATCTGGTAAAAAAGTAGGAGAAAGCAAAGCTGAAGAAACGAAGCAAGAAGAAACGAAAACTTTCGCTGTTGGTGATACTATTGACCTAAATGGACTTGAAATCACAATTGCTGATGCTAAATATATTGATGCAAGTGAGTACAGCCCAGCAGAGAAGGGTAAAGTACTTCAAATGAACGTTAATGTTACAAACAACAAAGAAGATACAGCCTTCATCGACAGTACTGACTTCAATCTTTACGATACCGATGGTAATAGCCTTGATTATTATTACGGCGGTGATTCACTAGATCTTTCTGGTGACGTAAACGCAGGTAAAAAATTAAGTGGTACACTTACTTTTGATGTACCAGAATCAGACTCTTATGAAATGATCTTTGAACCTACCTTCTCTTGGACAGATGAACAGATTACATGGGATATTAAACCTGAATAATAAAAAAGCTAGTTCTTACCTATGGTTTGAACTAGCTTTTTTTATGCCTTAAAAAGAGATATCATCATATATTTATAAGATGGTTGTTTTATGAAATGGTTAATGGAGAATGGATTATAATGTTCATGGGCATTATAAAAAAAAGCCGTTGGTTCGCATTAAAAAAGATCCCTCAGAGATAACATGAGGGATCTTTTTTTAATACTTAAACCGATTAACAACTTCCTGCAACTCTTCCGCTAAATCGGACAGAGAAACAGCCGCATTCGAGATGTCTTCCATAGAACTTAATTGTTCCTCTGTTGCTGAGGCAACTGCCTTGGAACTGGATGCTGTTTCTTTTGATCCGGTTTCAAGAGTTGAGAGGTTATGCTGCACTACCTCTACACCTGCAGTTAATTGCTGGGTGGCAGCTGCTACTTCTTGAATTTGAGCTGTTACCTGTCCAACGAGATTTAATATCTCGCTAAACTGTTGCTGGCTCTCACTGGCGTAATTCATGCCTGAATCCACATTTTTCTGCACATTATGGATATTGACTACGGTATCTTTTGAGTCCGTATCTATTGTGGAAACTAAGTGCTTAATATGGCTGGCAGATTGGTTTGTTTCATCAGCCAGCTTTCGGACTTCTTCGGCTACAACTGCAAAACCTTTTCCTTGTTCTCCGGCTCGTGCAGCTTCAATGGCTGCATTTAATGCAAGGAGATTGGTTTGTTCCGAGATGTCTGTGATGAGTGAGGACATATGACTTATTTCTGTTGTACTTCTCACTAATGACTTTAATCCGCTCCCAGCTTCTTGAACAGAATGATTGATGGCGGTCATTTGTTCTGACATCATATTTACAGAAGAGACGCCTAACTCTGCTTTATCCTTCATAAAGGAGGAGTTTTCAGCAATGCGGTTTGTGTTGTCAGCTACATTGGAGAGGCTCTCTAAAATCTCTGTTATGGATCCAGAGCTCTGTTCTGTCATGTTACTTTGATTTGTACTAGTTAAAGCAATTTCCTTCATGGATTGTGAGATTTGGTCCGAAGTAGCTCTAGACTGTTCAGAGCTTGCCGATAATTCTTCTGAAGCGGCCGCGACCTGTTGGGATGAACTGCTGATCTGCTTTACGATACCTGCCAGTGAGTGAACAAAAGCATTAAAGGATGCAGCAAGCTGACCAAATTCATCCTTACTCTTGACTTCTACTTTTTGAGTCAGGTCCGCATCTCCCTGCGCAATATCCTCAAGCTGTCTATTGAGACTTCTTAGAGGTACCAAGATGGATCTTAAAAGAAGCATACTTAAAAGGATCCCTATAATAATTGAGATTATTGACACTGTACTAATGAACCATCCACTTACAGTTCCATATCTATGAATATCTGCTTCTAAATCATTCACATCCTTATTCAATTGATCGACTAACTCATTTACGGATGGATCTAGTAATTCCTTCCGTAAGGTTCTTTCCTCTCCTAAGTGAAGTGATTCTGCTTGTTCGGGATTGGAGGCAAATTGTATTACTACTTCCTGATTCATACTCCAAAACTCTGAGAAGTTATCCCGAATATCATTTACGTTCGTCAAATAATCCTTATTGTGGATGAGTGATTCCAATTGATCTAAAGTTGAGAAGATATCCTCGGATTTCTCTTCCATTCCATCAGCGAAATCCTGTTCGCCAGTGATGAGAAAACCTCTTTCATCATTCGATAGGCCAGCTAACCTATATTGGACATGCTTGATTTTGTTTTGAAACTCCATTTTATCCTTTAGGATATCATTCTTCTTTGTAATGGAAGAATTGATGAAAATGGATGAAACTCCAATTAGTAATAAGGAAAATATTAAAATTGAAATTATACCAAGAAGTTTTGTTTTGATTTTCACGATTAAATTCCTTTCTAATAAAAAAAGCTCTACATATTAATTAGCTGCTCAAAACTATTAAGGCTCCCAAACCAAGATATTCCTTTCTGATTAATTAATATGCACGGTATATATATCGACCAGCCTAGGGAATCTTAAAGGCTTTTACGAGATATAACAAGAGAGCTAGGTGTTTCAGTTCAATTAAAAAGCTACAGATTAATCTGTAGCTCACTAAAGTTGTTAAATAACTGCCTCTTTCATGTCGATTAGCGTCAATAATGATCGTTCTCATTAACAGCCTGTTTACAATGAATTGACCTCTTCTTAACAGTCCTCTGGTATCTTACTTATGTACCTTAATTTTTTAAAGGGAGAGGTTTCAATGCTTAAAAAATGGATGGTAGCATTGGGAATGGTTTCAGTTCTTATGTTGGCGGCATGTAATGATGGTGACGATGAAGATCCAGCTGATGATGAGCAAATGGAGGAACAAGAGCAGGACCAAGATCAAGAGCAAGATACTGATGATAGAGAAGAAGATACAGATCAATCTGAATAATATATAGTGGCTGAAAGGCGTTCCTTTGTGGTTCGCCTTTTTTAAATTCAGTACTACATGACACCCATTTAGAATTAAAGTGGTGCACTATAAAAACATTCTTTTATTAGTGAAAGTATGAGTGGTAGGAATAAGACATATAGGCAGTTACTAAGTGTACAGCTTTACAAGAGGCAAAGCTCAATTTTTTCTGTTTTGATAAAAGCTAATCGAGTAGTACCCAGCCAATTGAGATTGAGAAACAGAGGTGAGATTTTTTGGTTAACAATTATATTTGGAATGTTGATTAAATGTTTGTATGAGGACTCTCTTATTCTTTTGAACTAGCTGGAACGATGCTATATCGTGAACATCTTTAAACATTTAACAATTTCTATTTAAATTGTCTGTAGTTGACCGATATAAGGGAGGCAGGTGGTTTTAATGTATAGTAAATTAGACCTGTGACAGCATCCGTGAAATGGTGGTTGATGAATTAATACACCTATAAATAGAAGAAGCAGTTATAATTAGACAAGAAAATATGAGTAATTTATAATGCGAAAGGGAACGTGAAGTTATGGCGGGGTGTATTTAGAACTATAAATCAAAATTATTAGGCAAACTTATCGAAAGATAGGGACGCAAAGCTACGAGTCTAATATCCGTATGGATGATGATAGTCGGGTTGCCAAGTATGAAATTATATCATTGGCTATCCTTGTCTATATTAGGATAGCTTTTTTTCACACTTAAGCGGTAATTATAGTTTTATCAGGCATATAGAAAAAGGAGCGAACGAAATGATAGTAGTAGATAAAAAGAAGTATAAGATGGCGATTGATGAAAATGCCAAAGAAGTACATGTCCAGGTACATGGATTAATGAGGGAGGAAGATGCAGAAGGATATATGGTCGATTTGCAGGATACAATCAATAAAGTATCTAGAAAAGATTATACTTTTGTTGTCGATGGAACTCATCAAACGCCTGTACCTTCGAAGGTTGTACCGCAGTTGGAACAAACAATGCAATTCTATTCTACTTTAGGTTTTAAAGATACAATTGTAATAAAACCTTCTTCTAAAATTGCTCAAGTGCAAATTAGGAATGCCCTTGAAAGAATTGAATTCACGGGAAGGTTTATGGATAAAGTAAATCATTCTATGTAACATCCGGTTCGCCAAATTTGCAGTTAAAAGGGAGATTAAAACATGCAAGCAACACAGGAATTGTATACATATGAAATTTTAACAAAGAATCAAACAGAAATGATTCAAAAAGCTGCCGAATGTCTCGCCCGTACATTTATTGGTGTAGATGTTGCAGGGAAATGGGTTCAGGAACCGATGGTTGGACAATTAAGTATAGCGTATGAAGATTTCTATGCTTTTACCAAGGATTATTTGGATTCAACTGTAGACCAAGGATATTGTGCAGTCGCTCTAGACAGTGATAATCATGTTGTAGGTGTCCTTGCCGGAGATACCAATGCACCCGAAATTATTGGAGAGGATGTATTCGAAGGTTCTTTCTATGATATGAATGTTATTCTTCACGTACTGGAAGACGTAGATAAACGCTTTATCGAAGATTATAAAAGACGTAGCGGAAAAGATATTTCCAATGGGGATATGTTGCACCTATTTATGTTGGGCGTGATAGCCGAACAAGAGCGTCATGAAGTAATTAAGCAATTAGGAAATAGGTTGATTACAAAAGCAGCGAAGCAGGGGCTGAAGGCAGTAGTGGGCGAAGCGACAAACCCTAAATCGATTCGTGTGATGGAAAAATATCACGACATGAAAAAATACCAAGATATCGAAGGTAATCATATTGTTCATATGTATAAAGACAATAGCAAACTGCAAGCCATTCCTTCGAATGTAGCTGATGGAACATACATTATTATAAGAGAACTATAAAAATATAATTCTGATTGAAACAGAAAGTAGGAGTTTAATTTATCATGGAATTTTACTTGATAGGAATAATAGTCATTCTATTGATAGCTTTAGGTTATTTTGCTTACCAATATGTTGCACTGAAACGTCGTGCACAATTAAACACTTTAGGCAGTGGCGATGAAATTATTTTGAATCGCGTTGGGAATGAGCAGCAGCTTGAGAACTGCAGCCATATAGAAAAGGAACTACTGTCGTTATCAAAAGATGTGAATGAAAAAGGCGTAAATCTTGCGGAAACAGGTGAATATGCTTCTGAACAAGCTGATATTGTGAGAGCAGCAATTGACGAGGTAGGCAGAGGATTAGAGAAACAATTAGTAGCCACAGAAGAAAGTGCTGCCTCCATGGAAGAAATGACACAAGCGATAGAAAATTTATCAGTTAGATCTAATCAGATTTCAGAACAATCCATTACTACGCTAGAATTGACGCAGCAAGGAAATGAGAAACTAAAAGATTCCTTGGTAAAGATGGATCAATTTAATCAAACAGTTAATACAACCTCTAATGCAATAAACAAACTTGGAGAAAAATCTTATGAAATCAGCAGTATTGTTAAGGTGATTACAGAGATCTCTGAACAAATTAATCTGCTGGCGCTGAATGCAGCGATAGAAGCTGCTCGAGCAGGCGAAAATGGTAAAGGATTTGCTGTTGTTGCAGATGAGGTAAGAAAATTAGCGGAACAAACTCGCCAATCTACTTCAGAAGTATCACATATCGTGAAAAATATACAAGAAGAAACAGCTATAGTGGTTAAGTCAATGAACCAGGGGACCGAAGAATTTAAAGATACGAATGCAGACATTTTAGAGGTTGGAAATATGTTCGAAAAGATACTATCTACTACAAAAATTATTGCTGAAAACAACGAGAACTCTTCTGCAAACACAGAAGAATTATCTACTGCTTCACAACAGATCATGACAACAATCGTTGAGATTGCATCTATCTCACGAGAATCGGTGGAGATGTTTGAGGAACTAATTGAGATTAATGATGAGGAACTTCATACGATACAAAACCTTGTTGAGAAAGCAAGAAATCTTATAAACCACAAAAACGTAGTAGGCGAACTACTAAAAGAGAATGATGATGTTAAAGCAAAGGAAGTAAAAGCGAGTTAAAATGCCAGAATAAAAGGTCAAGGTAGCAGTTTGACTATTCGCCTTACCGAATGAAAATATTTGGCTTCTCCATAATTTATCTAATATGGGATGATCCCCTTTTAGTAAACAGATTAAAGAGAGCATTCTGATCTGTTTAAAGGAGGGGATCTTTTTCTTATGAGAAAATTACTTGCGCTTGTCTTAATTTGTTCTTATAGCTAACATTCCCCCTTTCTACCTAAAACATAAAATTGCAATCAGTAATTTCTATAAATATTTAGACATTAGGAGGTAAAATAATGAAGGAAATTCAAAAATTATATCCTAGTATGGACGGGAATGACTTTCAAAGAGAGGAATTATTGTCCTTTTTTAAGTCGATTTTAACAAAAATAGATGAATTAAAAGATCCTAACAAATTAACGCTAGGAGAAATGCCTGAGTACACAGAGGATTACTATAATCGCGTTATTCAAAAGGCGTCTGTTCCGAATACAGGAGTGTCGATGGAGGAAGTGGTTCAAAAGCTTCTAAAATTAGTAGAAGGGCACCGGTTCGTCAATCGGAACTATGTAGCCAATGCAGCTCCCCTTCCCAATATTGCTAGTATCCTTGGTAATCTGGTGATGGTTCTAGTTAATGGTAATAATCTATGGGATGTGGAGGGACCAGCAGCAGCAAAAGCAGAAGTCGAAGTAGCTGCAATGCTATCCAAACTTATCGGATACGATGAAAGCATCAGCGCAGGATATACAACATGGGGAGGACAAGGGGCTGTCTTTAACTCTTTACGTCTTGCCATTGCCCGTTACGAGCCGACCTCTAATCATAATGGTGTACCGCAAAATCTCTATTGTTTCTGTTCAGAGCTATCACACTACAGTCTGCTTAAATCTGTAGAAGCAACTGGGATTGGCATAGAAAACATGATTCGAGTGAAAGTTAATGCTGATCATTCTATCAATCTAGAAGATTTAAAAGAAAAAATGGAGCATATTATTGCAAAAGGCGGTGTTCCGCTTTATGTCCTTGCCACAATGGGAACTACTGATACATTTGGGGTTGATGACATTAAGGGGATTAAGCATATAGCGGTAGAAATGGAACGCACATATGGCATAGATCCAATTTATATCCATGCAGACTCTGCTATGGGGGGCATGTATACTTTCTTTAATAATTACAGCTTTGATAGCAATACTTTGCAATTTACAGAGAACGTTATTGAGGTATTGAAATCCTATCAACAGAAATTTAAAAATATAAAGCTTGCAGATAGTATGGTTTTTGATTTCCATAAGCTTGGACAAACGCCATATATCACAAGTTTATTTTTAATCAAAAACAAAGAGTATCTTAAGAATGTTGATTTAGATGCAGTAGAAACGCCGTATGTTGGGAATCGCGGTTATGGTAGTTATCATACAGGCTACACGCTCGAATGCTCGCGAATGGGAAGTGCTTTGGCGATTTATGCATCTTTACTAGCATTTGGAATCGAAGGCTATCAAAAGCTTTTAGCCAATTATATTCATGTTAATATTGCATTTAGAGAGACACTAAAAAGGGAATTTCCGAATGTGGCAATCACGAATGAGGTTTCTCCTATTACAACATTCCGTTTTTATCCCGAGAAGAATAAATGGAATGGTGAATTGAATGGACTGCTAACTATAGAAGAACTGACGGAAATTAATCAATTTAATGACGGGTTTGCAGAGATGATTGGAGCCGAACGAGATACCGTCTACTTTGGATTTACAAAAAAGCAGCGTCTCGTGGAAGCTGCAAACTCAAACAATCGAATATCCGTATATGCGCATAAATTTTTTGCAATCTCGCCATACACGACAATAGAAGAAGTCGACCGTTATGTTGGATTCTTAAAAGAACACTTAGACTTATTTATGAAGACGGCAGTAGTACAAGTATAATTGTAAGATTCTGTTCCACTCTCTAACCATTTCTCCTGGGTTATAGGAGAGGGGATCTTTATATTAGCAAGTACTATGAAGTAGCTGACAAGTACTATGAAGTAGCTGACAAGTCAGAAGAAACAGCTGGCAGCAGTCCTTACCTTACATGATGTAATATCTTTTCTCAAAAAAACATCAAACCTTGATACACTAGGGTTTGATGTTTTTTTATCGGAATATGTTATAGGTGTATTTAAGCTATTAAATTCAATCGTCCTTATCCCAAACCAAGCTTCTACTATTAATTGCATCACAGACGGTACAACATCTTCAAACAGCTCTAATAGATTCTGTATTATATAATGTTGTTCTATTTTTTTAAAACATGCAGACAGAGATACCAGTCAAGACAAGGTAGGTATGTTATAGCTTTTGCCCATCAAGATATCCGTTTCTAACCGGTCGCTAATGAATAAGCATTTTTCCTTTGAAACATTTAAGTGTTCCTGGATTTTTTGAATGTAATAAGCTGATGGTTTACCGATCACATCATCAACTTTATTATAAACTCTTGCACAAAACAATGACCCAATAAGGCGTGGTCTGAGCAGGGATGCTTTTCGTAGTGGGTCCATAAACAACAATCAAATCCCGGTTACCTAGGTTACCAGTAAAAGCTTGCCCGTTCGTTAATAGCCGCGGCGTAAATTGGGATACATTCAACTTCAATTGCCCATCACTGCTCAACAGCTGATTATCGAAGAAGCTGACCTTTACATTTTGATTTTGGTTTTCCTTCACCATAACAAGCGCTGGAAACTGGGGAGGATAAATAAGAATCGCAGGTGCATCTCCGTCATAATAGCCAGTCACGCGATCGCCTACGGATACCATTGCATGATCCACGAAGTAGGTAGTAGGTGATACAACAAAATTCACGATTGATCCAGATTCATTTTCTACGGTGAAGAATTTATAACAGCCATCCGCTCGGCCATTTCCCTGGAAATCACTAATCATCGTTACAGTTCCATGGAAGGAATAGAAATTGGTCATATGCATACCTCCATTGTTTTCCATGTACGATATGTAGGTCATTGCCTAATGGATTGTGCGAATGCCTATAGGAAGATGCTAGCTTCCTTAAAATTAATAACTGTTGCATAAACTTCTTCTTCCGATTGAAGATATTTGTTATGATGAGTTATTGCATCTTACATAGGAAGGATATTTTATGTGAACAGATCTGCAACAAATTCGCAAAAACGTTATTATACATTTTTATTGATACTCGCAATTCTTTTCATTGCTGCTACTTTACGTTCACCGCTCACTTCTGTCGGGCCGCTGATTCCATTTTTCCGGGAAGAACTGGATGTTTCCAACTCCATGATTGGTCTGGTAAATACACTGCCGCTGCTCGCTTTTGGTGTTTTTTCTTCGTTGGTACCTAAAATATCAAGTAAATTCGGCATGGAGTTAACGCTGTTAGCTGCTATGTGCATGCTGACAGTAGGCATCTTTATTCGCGCTTTAAGCGGTCTTCCGCTCTTGTTATTTGGAACGGTATTGCTTGGCATGGCGATTGCCTTTGGGAATGTATTGATGCCGGGTTTGATCAAGTCTAGTTTTCCTTATCAAATCGGGCTGATGACTGGGATATATTCTGTTTCCATGAATATTTTCGGTGCGCTTGCTTCGGGTATTTCCGTTCCGATAGCTTCTGTACCTAGCTTTGGCTGGCGGAATGCGATGCAAATATGGAGTGTTCTCTCCTTAATAGCAATTGTTATCTTATTGCTTCGACTGCCGGCAGCACGTGCGGAGAAAAAGGTATTTGTGAAAGTAGAGAGCAAAGCCTCTCGGGCTATATTCAAATCTAAGATTGCGTGGGCCGTAACGCTATTTATGGGTTTGCAATCCTTCATACCGTATAGCTTGTTTACCTGGCTGCCGGATATATTAATGACCAAAGGATTCGATGAAAGTGAAGCAGGCTGGCTCATTGCCATTTATCAGCTAGGGCTGATTCCGACTACATTCATCGCACCTATCATTGCTGGCAGAATGCACAACCAGCGGCTGATTGGCTGCATTGCAGGTTTATTATTCTTCTTTGGCTTGTTAGGGGTTACGTTTATATCCTCTCATCTTATCATTGCACCTCTTATTTTAACGGGGGTTGGTGCAGGAACAGCATTCAGCTTAGCGATGATGTTCTTTGTTCTGCGGACCAATTCGATTGCGGAATCTTCTCAGCTATCCAGTATGGCGCAATCGGTAGGATATTTGGTTGCTGCAATGGGGCCGCTTCTGCTTGGTACCATCGCTGAAAAGACAAACGGATGGATGGTACCGCTGATTATTCTTATGATTGCCGCTTTATGCATCGCCTTTTTTGGGACGATTGCAGGTAAGAATCAAAAAATCTCCTTTGGTGCACAATCTACGGGTGAAAAATAAGTCGTCATCAGGCTATCATACAAACAAAAAAGAAGATCACTCGGTGATCTTCTTTTTTGTGCTTATTTATCTAAGATGATGGAAAAACCGCCACCACCCGGATCGTTTTTGTTACTTGCGGTAGAGCCATGGTCAGCGTATCCTGTTAATCCACTTACAATAATTGTGATAGCCAGAATCAAAGTAAAAGTTACTTTTTTCATATAAAGCCCTCCTTTTTATTGTAGAGCAAGAGCATAGTACCGATTTGCAAGTTCATAATTCCTCTTGGATGAATAGTAGTCTGCTAACTCTTTTGCATAATGTCTTACATTGTAATTATCGTTGATTCTTTGGAAGTAGTCTATCCCTTCTTGCCAAACGCTTTCAAAATTTAATCTATCTTCATATTTCTTATGAAGCATGGCAAATTCCCAATTCATTTTCATGTTATCTTCTTCCATACTAGCTTGGAATCCTTCTTTATATGCTTTTATCGCCTTAGATCGTTGATTCGTCTTCCAATAGCAATCTGCTAACAAAAATAAGACTTTTAACTTTGTACGCTGTTGATTATTTTTATAGGCTTCCTCCAAATAACGAATTGCTGCAGCGGGTAAGTTTCGTCTTGCATAAAGGCCGCCTAAATTGTGATGAATATAGGAAATCAATGCTTGTTCTTCTGTTTTTCTGGCATGTGTTAGGGCGTTATGAAGATATTCTTCTGCTAAATCAAAATTAGAGAGCTCTATAAAATTCAACCCCTGCAGCATTTCTGAACGAGCAAGTAAAAAATGAAACGGTTGATGCGGTGTAAATAATTGAATGGCTTTTTCTGTATGTACAACTGATAGGGCTATGATCTCTAGGAAGAAATAAGCCATGGCCTTCCGAAAATGAAACTCGCCAACGTCTACAGGGTCACGCAGCTTATGCAGATATTTTTCGGCTTTTTCAAAACAATCCAGTGCTTCTTGATAATGTTCTTCTTCATAAAAAATCATAGCTTCTGCTAAATGAAGGTGATAGCGGTGGGTGTCTGAGAAGTATTCATAGAGATTTTTGGCTTGTTCTAATGAGGCAATACTTTTCATCAAGTCATTCTGAATGATGTAATGTCGGCTTTCCAGCAGGAAGTACGAAAGCCTCGAATCATGATTGTATTCGTCGATGTGGTTTTGCAGTTCTTTATGGATACTGGCAGCAGCTTCTTTCTTATCCAGTCGAATGCTGACAGACCAGTTTTCCAAGCGAGCTGCAATGTCGATAAGTTCAGTACTGTTTCGACTCATAGTGCAGGGCTCCTTAAATTAATATAATTCCATTTTACCAACTATTGTCGCTTTGTGTGTTGGGAATTATTTACACTATTAAGGCACCTCTATGTGAAATAATATCAGTAGATTTCCTGAGATAGGACATAGGCTTCTATATAAGGTTTAACTAATAAAGATAGGAATGCGGAAGGGAAGAAATCAAGGTTTATTGAGGGAATAGGGAGATATAGCTGCAAAATCGAGGAAAGGCAAGAAAAGTGCCTCATTGAATTCAGCAAGCATATCTCCTTTTTTTCTATTTTCTATTTCTATGAATTAGCTTTTTTTCTTTAACATCCGCAATTATTAGCTACATTATCTTGGGCCGCTGTTGTGACGGGAAAGTTCATCTCCTTCCAGGCCGCAATTCCTCCGGTTAATTCTTTCACATTATACCCTTTCTCAAGTAGCGATTTTGCTGCTTTGGCCGCTGTATTACACCATACATCCCAGCAAAAAAGTATGATTTCTTTATCTTTTGGTATTTCATTTATACGGTTTACTATTTCTTGTTCAGGGATTACAGCAGCACCCTGAATCGTTACATTCCTTACATGTTCTGGACCATTCCGTACATCGATTAGAAAGTATTTTTCCGGATTGGCTTGATTTGATCTCAGGTAATCCATGGGGCTTATCGTAGCTTCCAGTCGTGCATTAAAGTAATCAAGTGCATTCATTTTTTAGTCTCCTCTTTTATAGTGATTTCCAGATCTTAATGAGAAAATCTTTAAGTAATTCTCTTTCTTGCTGATCTAAGGGTGTAAGAACTTCTGATTCCACATCGGTTAAGTATTCCCAGCGTGAAGCCAATAGCTCATCGCCTTTCTCCGTGATCAAAAGGCTATGGTATCTTCTGTCATTCGGATTCTTTGTCCTCTCCACATAACCCAGCTTCTCTAAATGATCGATATGACTAACCATTGTTGTCCGGTCAATTTGCAGGTTATCCGAAATGTCCTTTTGAGAGCAATAAGGATTTTCCTGAATGTATAATAAGACACCGTATTGTCGAGCGTTAATATGAAAGGGAACAAGGCCTTCTGCGAACTTCTCCTCCATCTGCTGCAGTGCTTTTCCGAGTAAAAAGCCATAAGATTGATTCCATTTGTTCATTGTTTTTCACCTCCTAAATTAGTCAGTTGATTATATAATCAGTTTAACTGATTATATTTTATGAAGCAAGCAAAATAGACTTTCTATAGAGGGTGAAATAAATATTGTGAAAAGTATCAAGAAATATAGAAAGCAATATTTTACCCTTTTCTCGATTTTATTTACCATTGCCACTTAATGTGTAAGCGCTTTAACATTGACTAAGGCAATGATTTTTAAAAAGTGAATCTCTTCATTACCCAGGAGGCTGTCAGATGAAAAAAATTACGTTTATCGGAGCGGGGAGTACAATTTTCACAAAAAACGTATTAGGTGATTGCATGTTGTCTCCTGCACTGCAAGGATTCGAATTTGCTTTATTCGATATCAACGAGGAGCGGTTAGAGGAGTCTGAGCTGTTGTTAAATGCATTGAAGTTTTCATTGCAGGCAGATGTCACCATCAAGGCATATACAAATCGAAAAGAAGCGCTAAAGCATGCGAGTTACGTTATTAACGCGATTCAAGTGGGCGGTTATAAGCCGAGTACTGTAATCGACTTTGAGATTCCGAAGAAGTATGGGCTCCGGCAGACAATTGCCGATACGGTTGGGATAGGGGGAATATTCCGGTCGCTGCGGACGATTCCGGTAATGCTTGATATCGCCAAGGATATCGAGGAAGTCTGTCCAGATGCTTGGCTATTAAATTACACGAATCCAATGGCAGCTCTTACAGGTGCGGTTTCTCGTTTTACGAATGTGAAAATGGTCGGGCTATGTCATAGTGTACAGGTGTGTACGAGGGATTTGCTGAAGGATCTTAATATTCCGCACGATAATATTGAGGAGCGAATCGCCGGTATTAACCATATGGCTTGGCTGCTTGAGATCAAATCGAATGGCAAGGACTTGTACCCTGAGATCAAAAAGCGTGCTAAAGCAAAACAAAAAGAAAAGCATCATGATATGGTTCGCTATGAGTTAATGGATAAATTCGGCTATTACGTAACGGAATCCTCTGAGCACAATGCGGAATATCATCCGTATTTTATCAAAGATAAATACCCGGAATTGATTGATCAGCTAAATATTCCGCTGGATGAGTACCCGCGTCGTTGTGAGGCACAGATTAACAATTGGCAGAAAACCAAAAGCGAGCTGATGAACAATCAAGGTTTAACCCATAAGCGTTCACGAGAATATGGGTCGCGGATCATTGAAGCCATGGAAACAAATGAACCGTTTGTATTTGGCGGGAATGTCGTGAATACGGGTGGACTGATCAGCAACTTACCTGAAAAAGCGGTTGTAGAAGTGCCTTGTATAGCGAACCGGAATGGAATTACACCAGCCTATATGGGCGAATTGCCGGAACAGCTGGCGGCTTTAAATCGCACAAATATCAATACACAGCTCGTAACGATTGAAGCTGCAATGACAAAATCAAAAGAAAAAATCTATCAGGCAGCGCTGCTTGATCCGCACACCGCTGCAGAGCTTTCTATGGAGGATATTATCAGTATGTGTGATGATTTAATTGAGGCACATGGTGAGATGCTGCCAGCGTATCATTCTGAAAATGAAACGGTCAGCCTTAGAAATTAAAGGCTGTTAGTTTCTGAATATAAATGTAAGCGCTTTAATAATGGTGGTCTATCAAAAATAGAAATGTGAGGGATATCATGAATAAGAAAATGACATTACTTCTAGTTTCTTTATCAGCGGCTTTTGTACTGTCAGCGTGCGGAAACGGTGCGAGTGGGGATGGACAAACGAAATTAACGCTCATGTCAACAGCAACGAATAAGGCAGACCAAGAAATCTTCAAGGAAATCGTAACTGAATTTGAAGAGGAAAATCCGGATATCGATATTGAAGATACGTATCCAACCGATGGATATGAAGAGATGGCACGCGTCAAGATGGCAGCAAACGATATGCCAGACCTATTTGATACACATGGCTGGTCAACTACTCGTTATGCCGAATATACCGAGGATCTAAGTGAAATGGAATGGACAGAGAATTTGGATGAAGCGATGGCTGATATTTTAACAGATGAGACTGGGAAGCTGAATGCTTACCCGATAAACCAAGCACTTGATGGACTGACCTATAACAAAAATCTGTTGGATGAGTATGGAATCGAGCCGCCTGAAACGTTTGATGAGTTTATGACAGCACTCGAAACAGTGAAAGAAAAGAGTAATGGAGAAGTTGTACCTTTCTGGCTGGGCGGTTCAGATAAAAGCCAATTTGGTCAGTACTTCGATCAGTTCGCAACTCCGCTGTTGATCACATCGCCTTCCAACAGTCATGGTGATGCTTTGCTGGATGGATCCTTTGATTGGTCAAATTACACGTATCTGCCGGAGAAGCTGAAAGAGATGAATGATAAAGGATTGCTGAATAAGGATGCAGTTACGGCACAAATAACACAGGTTGCGGAGCTGCTAGCTCAGAACAAAGTGGCCTTTATTATGATGAGTGGTTCGATAGGGCGTGAGGTATCCGAGCTTAATCCAGATGTGCAGCTGGGCACGATGCCGGTTCCAGCGATACATGAAGACGATAAGCCGAGCTGGATTGGCGGCGAACGCTTTACTTTAGCTATTTCTAAGGACTCCGAGCATAAGGAAGAAGCCAAGAAATTCATCGATTATATTGCACAGCCGGAAGTAGCGAAAAAGTTTGCGGAAGGAACGTCACTGCCTGATGCGTTAACGAATGTTGATGCCGAGAATTATTTTGCTGATTTCTACAGCCAATATGAAGGTACACGAATTGAGCCTTATTTTGACCGTGCTTACCTGCCAAGCGGCATGTGGGATCCAATGGGAGCAACAGGTCAGGAGCTTATCTCAGGAGCAATGACGCCGGAACAAGTATCAAAGAAAATGAGCGAAGAATATAGTCGCTTAGTGAAATAACAAACCGAGGGAGCGGATGCTCCCTTTGTTTACTAAAAGGAGATGAAGAGAATGGATCAGCCTTTATCATCGACTGCACAAGCGAAAAAAACGAAGAAACGCAGAAAAGAATCCTCTCTTTGGTGGATGTACCTGCCAAGTGTCTTGCTCGTCCTGCTGTTTATTGTGTATCCCTTTTTAGATGGCATCCGAATATCCTTAACGAACTGGAATGGATTTTCACAAGTCTATGATTATATTGGGCTTGAGCAATATAAGCGAATGTTTGCAGATCCGGACACATGGCTTGTTGTAAAGAACACCCTGCTGTACGGAATTGGGAGTACATTACTGCAAAATATTATCGGGCTGGGCTATGCATTATTGCTTAATCAGCAACTGAAGGTACGGACTTTAACGCGCACGATTATTTACTTACCTGTTATTATCAGCCCGCTTGTCATGGGTTACATCTGGTACTTCTTCTTTGCCTATCAAGGAGGAGCGCTGAACGATATTTATAACTGGCTTGGTTTGGATCCAGTCAATGCGCTAGGCAACCCAGAGGTGAACCCATACATTATCGTTTTCGTTAATACATTTCAGTTTGTAGGTGTTGCGATGATCATCTATCTGGCGGGTTTACAGAGTATTTCCAAGGAATATTATGAAGCCGCGAATATAGATGGTGCGTCAAGCTGGTCTAAATTCAGAAATATCACGCTGCCATTGCTGGCACCTGCGATCACCATCAATGTGGTTATCAACATAATTGGTGGATTGAAATTATTCGATGTAATTGTCTCGCTGACAAATGGCGGGCCGGGAAATGCCTCTCAATCGATGTCGACATTTATGTATTCCCTTTATTTTGCGCGGCAGGATGCTGGTTACGCAGCAACGCAAGGGGTATTAATGGCACTGATTATCCTAGTGCTTAGTTTGGGAGCACTTCTCTACTTAAAACGAAAAGAGGTGGAAGCATAATGAATCAAGTGTCCAAAAGAGCTAAATGGTTTTTAACAGCTGTGGCTTTAGTGATAACTTTGCTCCACTTAATTCCTTACTACATTTTATTAACAACCTCGTTTAAACGAGCCGGCGATTTTTCATCAAAATGGCTGTTCCCGGATTACTTTAGCATCGAAAACTTTACAAATGCTTGGGAACAGGCAAATTTGTCTAATGCGTTCATGAATACCTTTGTCATTACCTTCTTTGCGGCAGCAATGCTCATATTGTTCGGTTCCTTGGCAGCCTATGCGCTGGCAAGGCGTCAAACAAAGCTGAATAAGTATGTGTATATGTTGTTTGTTGCAGTGATGGTCATCCCGCCGCTGACAGCACTTGTTCCGTTGTATCAGCTCGTCGTAGACGTTGGTCTTATGAATACACGCCTGGTTGCAGTACTCAATAACGTGGCCGCATTTTTGCCATTAACCATCTTCCTGTACGCAGGTTTTATTCGTTCCACAGTACCGAAAGAATTGGAGGAAGCCGCGAAAATGGATGGTGCCAGCACGATTGGAATCTTCTTTCGCGTAGTCTTCCCGCTGCTGAAGCCAATTACGGCAACAGTATTAATCCTGTCCTGTGTATATATTTGGAACGACTATCAATTTGCTATCTTCTTCTTACAAGATTCCGATATGCATACATTGACTGTAGCCCTGTCAAGCTTCTTCGGGCAAAACACCAGCCAGCTCGGCCTTGTCGGAGCAGCTGCACTGATTGCATCGCTGCCAATGGTTTTCTTGTTTCTGTTCCTGCAGCGCTTCTTTATTGAAGGACTTGCAGCGGGAAGTGTCAAAGGGTAAGGAAGAGTCTTATCAAATGCATAATCAAGCAAAAGTAAAGCGGCTATTTTCCAGTCGCTTTGTTTGTGTTTATTGTTAGATCGGAGGAGGAGTATGTCTGTTAATCGGCGTGAGGAAGGGTACGGTGTATATGGTTTTCACTTTTACGACGCACTCTTTAATGAGATGGCAAACATTTTACTGCTTGGAAAAGATAAAAAAGTGCCTGGAACTGTCTATGATTGGTACGGCATGAAGCGAGAGGACGTAGGAACATACGTATTCCAATATACATTATCAGGAACAGGACAAATTCAGATTGAGGGAACTAACTACATGTTGGAGCCAGGAGAAGCATTTATGGTGGAAATACCTAGTGATCATCGTTATTATCTGCCAAAGGACAGTGATGGATGGGAATTCATTTTTATTACTCTAGTAGGCAGCAAGGCAGCCGAATGCTGGAGATTTGCTAAAGCGCAAAGCGGTTCTGTGTTAAAAATCTCCCCTGATTCAAAATTGATTCATCTATTGTTCCGTATTTTTCAGGATACGGCAGATCAGAAGATTACCGATGTCTATCATGCCTCGGCAAAAGCCTATGAGTTTATGATGGAAGTGTACCGGTTTATTAGAAACATCGAAAAATCACCAAACGATCTTTCTTTCCAAATCGCGAAAACGCTCTCCTATATCCAAACGCAATATGCTGACCCTCTTACACTGAATGATATTGCAGCTGTTTCTGGCTACTCACGTTATTATTTTCTGAAGCAGTTTCAGAAGGAGCTGCATATGACTCCGATTCAATATCTAACCAAGATTAGAGTGCAGAAAGCAGCCGATCTCCTGCTTGCGACAACTTATTCTGTTAACGACATTGCTGTGAAAGTAGGCTACGCCAATGCTAATTATTTCAATAAGGTCTTCCGTAAAGCAGTGGGGATGTCTGCCGGTAAGTTCAGGAGGAGCAAGGATGCATCTAAGATTGATCATTTGATTATTGATTAGATAATATGTTGAAGGTAGAAAAGTTAAAGAACCATAAAATTCAGCCGATAGATAGAGCGGAGGGGTTTTATGGATAAATTGGATTTTTCAAGTGTTGATAATTCTATAATTAATGAGATGGCTGGTAGACTAGGGATCTTTATGGGGGCGTTACTAGGGGTAGGAATAATATTAATTATACTTTTTAAGTTATTAAGAGTTCCTAATAAGCTAGCTTCTTTTCTATCTACTTGCATTATGCTTTATACCGCATATCTATTAGTTACTAAATTTAACGTTTTTACACTTTGAGAAGTGGATTACTATTAGGAGTAAGTAATTGTATAAGCGGTCATTAAATTTAGGGAATATCAAAGGCCCCTATGTTTCCAATAGGGGCCTTTGAGTCATGTCTTACTTCATATACCGATATTCCATCAAATCCTTAAGTATATTAATCTCCTGGCATAATTCCTCTCCAACATTCGTCTCCAGAACCTTTTTCCGCTCCAGTTCTTTATCGACCAGTCGCTTAACGGATAATACATCTGTTCCGTCATGCAGCACTTCGTTCTTGGAGTTGAAATGCTTATGGGCGACGAGCTTCATGCCGTAGGAGTTATACAATAATGTGTATCCGGCGATGCCTGTTTTCGATTGATAGGCTTTGGAGAATCCGCCATCGATAACGATTATTTTCCCGTTCGCTTTGATCGGATTTTCTCCTTCAATCTCTTTTACAGGTGTATGACCATTAATGATGTGGCCATGCTCCGGATCTAGATCAAATTCTATCAGGATCTTTTTACAGGTTTCCTCGTTTTCGCGCAGGTGGTAATAATGGTTTTTGATTTCTTTATGGGTTACTTTATCACTGATAAAATAACGCTCAAAGGTTGTCATCGCTCTTTTACCGAATAGGGAAGAGTATTCACCTGTCCATAAGTACCAGACCATATCGGTCGCCAAGTCATCTGTTTCTTCTGGATGAGCAAATGAGTGACGAAGATATTGCTCGAATCTATCCAGCAGCTCGCGGCCTGCGTAGCTCTTACCGTCTATCTCCATTTTCTCCATGTTGCCATTTTCATCTACCGGTATGCATCCGTGAATCAATAGGTTGCCGTTATATCGCAGATAAAGACTGCCTTTCCTCATAAGGAAGTTCATATGACGAGCCAGCTTTTCGGAATGCTGCACAGAGAATAGCAGCTTGTCGATCACTTGCTGTTCTTCCTCCAGCAGCATGTCAGGCTGCTTAGGATTGATTGTGGTGAAGCATGTATTTTCTAATGGGTAAGCTTTGCCATTCAGTGTAATCTCGTTTGTGTCAAAATCGATTCTTTCGAGCAGCAATCGTTCTTCCATATTGAAAAACTTTCTTCTTTTGATAATTGGGCTTTCCAGCTTGAATTGAATCATGGAAATGGCCTGATGCATTTTAGTTATTTGTATAATTTCTTCTTCAGATGTTTTCTTATCTGCTTGTGTTTTAGGACGAAACGCAGGGTTGTCGTCATAATATTTCTCCGCCAGATTCAGCAATGGACGCAGGTTGATGCCGTACACATCTTCAATAATGTCCAGGTTGTCATAGCGTGCACAGATACGAAGGATATTCGCCAGGCAAACCTTTGATCCAGCAAAGGCACCGATCCAGAGCACATCGTGATTTCCCCATTGTATATCAACGGAATGATAGTTGATGAGTTCTTCCATGATTTTATCTGGTTCAGGTCCACGATCATAGATATCGCCTACAACATGCAGATGATCCACCACAAGCTGGTGCGTGCTGTATGCAAGTCCTGTGATGAGCTTGTCAGCTTGGCCGAGCGAGATGATCTGTTCGAGAATCTCGTGGTAATATTGCTCCTTATTTCCGGACTCCTCCGTTTTGTATAGGAGTTCTTCAATAATGTAAGCAAACTGACTAGGCAATGCCTTACGCAATTTAGAACGTGTATATTTAGAAGAGGCGTACGAGATAAGCTTGATCATTCGCTTGATCGTTTTTTTGTACCACTCGTTAAGATCCTCGTCCTGATTAAAATCATTTTTTATGATTTGGAGTTTCTCTTCTGGGTAATAAACCAAAGCAGCCAGCTCATCAATTTCTTTTTCAAAGATGACGCCGCTGAAGATATCCCTGATTTTTTCTTTTACTCTTCCAGAGCCATTACGCAGTACATGCTGGAAGGCTTGATATTCTCCGTGTAAGTCACTGACAAAATGCTCGGTACCCTTAGGGAGATTGAGAATTGCTTTTAGATTGATGATTTCAGTGACTACTTTTTCTTCCGTATCATATTTCTGAGCTAGTAAGTCTAAGTATTTGGTGTTCAAGATTATGTATCTCCTTTCAGAATTACTAACTTTTACATAATTTTACTTCTTCTATTATAAAATAAATTTGCAAGTATAGGTGGAATTTGTGCCATTATATCGAATTTTAATAGTTACATAATTGATAGTATCTTATTTTTCCCTTTCTGACCAAGTGGTGAAACAGGATAGAATTGGAAGTTCAAATCTTTGAATTGGACAAAGTAGCTGAAGGCAAGCTGGATGCTATTGTGAACAAAGTCCTTTCCCGTGAGGAATTGCCAGACAAGTTGAATGAAGTAAAAGGTAATCATGTACGTGGGAAGATTATTGTTCGAATGCAACTAGAGAAAAAGGGAGAAATGAGGCTGCCTCAGAGGCAGTCCTTTCTATCCAAAGATCTTAGGGATTAGCAGAGGGCATACTGCTTGTGGTAAAATTATAAGGTTAAAAATTTTAGAATGAGGTATTTGTATGAGCAAAATCAGAAAGCGTAACCGAAGTAAGTTATTCATTTTGTTACGAGGACTGTTTGTCATCCTCGGAGGATTCATCGCAGCATACGGCTTGGAAACCGTCCTGATCCCAAACAACGTATCAGACGGAGGCGTCACTGGTATCAGTATCGTCATCTCTCAACTTGCCGGATTGCCGCTAGGTGCACTAATCGCTATTATCAACCTTCCGTTTGTATGGTTGGGTTATAAACAGATAGGGAAAAGCTTCGCGATTTATTCCATTATCGGAATCGCGTCATTATCAATAGGTACGGTTCTCATGCATCATACTCCAGCAATTATTGAAGGAGACACTTTGCTCGTCACTGTTGTCGGAGGTATTATCCTAGGTTTAGGTATGGGTCTTGCATTGCGTAATGGCGGAGCAGTGGACGGCATTGATATGCTGGCAGTTCTTCTATCACGTAAATTACCATTTGGAACAAGTGATTTGATCTTATTCCTTAATATGTTTGTCTTCATCTTTGTATCCACTGTATTTGGTCTGACGGGAGCCATTCTCTCAGCAATCGCCTACTTTATCGCATCCAAAGTCATCCACATTGTAGAAGAAGGTCTAAGCGGTTCGAAAACCTTCAAGATCATTACAACCGAGCCTAAGCTAATGGTAGAAACCATCCGCGACCGACTTGGAAGAAGTGCAACCTATAAGGAAGCATACGGCGGATATACACATGAGAAATTCATGGAAATAACTTGTGTTATTAACCGTCTAGAGGAAAGTAAGCTGAAAGAAATCATCAATGATATTGATGACGGAGCTTTTGTTACGATTTATGATGTAGCGGAAGTAAAGGGTGGTACCTTTAGGAAGAGTGATATTCACTAAGGTTCTAGAATGTAATCAGTTTTTAAAGCGTCAAACAGTCTAGTTTGGCGCTTTTTATATGTATAGGTTAACTCCTTAAGTAGAGATCTAAAGAAAAGCCTTTTATGATAATCCGAATTGTTGTTTTATTATCATAAGATTATCATGAATAGAGAAACTACCATCTACGTTTAATGTCTGAAGACCCATATCTTCTGCATCCCTTACAACGTTCAGAGCAAATCCATTATCCCTCTTCATCCAATTAGAAAAAGCTAAATCAGGATTTTCATACTGATCAAGTATCCCATGAATCCACTCTCTATTCTTATAATGCTCTACCTGAAATTCTGGTGTCGGAACCATCCAAATTGCATGGTTCAAGTCAGTAAGAAGTGGAGCTACCTTATGAGGCAGCAGTGCTGCTCCTTCCGCAATAATAGGTGTTGTTTTAGGGCGGGCTAACAAGTCCTCCAGTATCAAACTAAACTGCTCCTCATACACACGAACTACATCTTCAATTTGCTCCTTAATAGATAAAAAACAAAACTGTGTAGACCAGACCTGATTCCATGTCAGGTCTTTTATTTTATACATATTTGGATGCTGATCAGGTGTACTGCGGCACATATGGTCATCATAGCAATCATCGCATTTATAGTAAGCAAAGCCATACTCAGCGGCAAGCTTTCGGGCAATGGTTGTTTTACCGGCACATGGAGAGCCGCCTATCCAATAGATGTGTGAGAGTTCTTGTGCGAGATTAACCAATGGAATACCCACCTTTTCGATACTTTAATGAGAATTCATTATAGCTTAATTCGAGAAGTTGTATCTAATGGTTACACTTTGTCACTTCAGCTTAACACTTTGTAAGCTCCTTTTATTTTCTGAATAATTATACAATTTGATTAGGTTAAATACACAACACAAAAGGAGCGATACAAATGGACTTCGGAATTTTCTTGCCAATAGCGAATAATGGGTGGATCATGTCGAATAACTCACCGCAGTATATGCCAACGTTTGAATTGAATAAGGATATTGCGCTGCGGGCGGAGAATATGGGGTTGGATTTTGTGTTGTCGATGGTGAAATATCGCGGGTATGGCGGAAAGACGGAGCATTGGGATTATGCGATGGAGTCTTTCAATTTGATGGCAGGGCTGGCAGCTGTCACAGACAAGATCGGGATTTACGCGTCGGTGCAGCCGCTCACATATAATCCGGCAATGGCAGCTCGGATGGCGGCGACAATTGATGATATCAGTGACGGACGCTTCGGCTTGAATGTCGTGGCGGGCTGGAATAAGTATGAGTATTCCCAAATGGGATTATGGCCGGGTGATGAGTTCTATGGCGATCGTTATGACTATGCCGATGAATGGCTGACAGTTGTGAAGCAGCTGTGGGATAAAGGGAGACTGACACATAAGGGCAAATATTTCGAGCTGGAGGATTGCATGTGTCAGCCGACACCTAAAACTAAGCCGAATCCGCCGATTGTTTGTGCAGGTATGTCTGATAAAGGTTTGGAATTCACGATCAAGCACGGTGATATCAATTTCGTCGCAGGTAACTTTGAAAGGATTGCAGAGCTTAGTGCTAAAGGGAAAGAAATAGCAGCGAGCATGAACAAGTCGATCAAGACTTACGCCGTGTATACAATCATTTCTGCAGAAACGGATGAAGAGGCGGAGGACATCTACTTGAACTTTATCGAAGGTACAGATAAAGGTGGCTTCGATGGGCTTCAGGATGCACGTGATAACGATAAAACAGGCTCGACGATGGAACTGCTCGGTGAAATCTTTATTGTACCAACGCTTGTTGGATCCCCGAAAACAATTGCCGAACAGATTGAAAGAATTGAGAAGGAAACGATGATCGACGGCTTGCTGTTCACATTCCCTGACTTTGTGACAGATATGAATTTCTTCGAAAGTGACATCGTGCCATTGTTGGATGCTAAAGGACTTCGGAATACAGTCGTAAAAGAAATCATCGGTTAAGGGGGAGATTTAGTGAAGGAAAGTATGGTGATTGCTGGGCTGCAGAATGGTGCTTATGCGGGCGATGTGGAAACGAATTTGCAGAAAATCGTGACAGAGTGCAAGCGTGTAATTGCGTTAGATAAGCCAGACTTGCTTGTCTGTGCAGAGCTGATGACAGCGCCGTATTTTGCGGCGGTCACGACACCGGATGAGACGTTCTTCAATTTTGCCGAACCGATGAATGGTCCTACAGTGAGCGCTATGGTGGAGTTGGCTAAGGAAACAGATACACATCTGATTGGTACTGTGTTCGAGAAAGCGGAGGAAGGGGATAGTACGAACTATTATAATACGGCGTTTGTCTGTTCTCCGACAAGAGGACTGATTGGAAGCTATCGCAAGGTGCATGTGCCAAAGGTTGATGATGCGACGATGAAGACAGATGAGAAATTCTATTTCGAACAATATGGCGGCGGTGGGGATGCGTTCCCGACAATCACTTTGGACAATGGCTGGAAGATTGGCATCCTCATCTGCTTTGATCGGTCATTCCCGGAAGCATGGCGTTCATTACGCATGCAGGATGTGGACGCGGTCGTCGTACCGACTGCGACATATGGTTATCGAAAAGATTTGTATGTAGCAGAACTCCGGGTAAGGGCAATGGAAAATAACTTATTCGTTATGGGTGTGAATAAAGCTGGTACAGAAGCGCTGCAAGGCGAGGAAGTGCTGCGTCACCATTTTGGCCAGTCCTGTATCCTCAGTCCTTTCGGGGATGTCGTGACGGTTACAGATGACGAAGAGTGGCAGCATGTAGCTGCCGAAATCAGCAAGACCACGCTCGCGAAATCACGAAAACGCGTTGATTGGATGGCTAATCGGAAACCGGAAGTCTATGAACGCTATCAGACGGAAGTATTGAACTAACACACAAATGGAGGGCGATTAATTTGACGAAAGCAGTTGTGATTACAGGCAGTCCGAAGAAAACGTCCCGATTGAATGGTCCTGTGGAATATGTGATTGCTGATTTGGAACTGAAGGGCTGTGACGTATCACATGTTGTTGTGGCAGATTTACCAGCAGAGGACTTGCTGTATGCCAATTTCACAAGTGATGCAATTATCCATGCGACTCAGCAGGTCAAAGATGCGGATGTCGTCGTAGTAGCGACACAGGTGTATAAAGCTTCCTATACCGGTGTATTGAAATGCTTCCTGGATTTAGTTCCGGAAAGAGGTTTGGCTGGCAAAAAGGTGCTGCCGCTTGCGATGGGCGGTACGACAGCGCACTTACTGATGCTGGAATTCTCTTTGAAGCCGGTGCTGTCTGTGCTGGGTGCTAATGCAATCGAACAGGGTGTATTCATTCAGGATAAGCAAGTAGTCCGTACGGAGGACAACAGTTTTGAGCTGGGAGAGGACTGCAAGTTAAGACTGGATCAGGCGGTCGAGGGCCTTTTGGAAGGTGTGACGATCGAACAGGTTGTATAATCTCTTCGCTAATTTAAACAGAAAAGGTCGGAACGTATGATGATGCTGGCGACGATGTTTGTATTAGGGCTGCTGTTGGGCTTTGCCGGTGGGGGAGGATCTGGGTTTGTGCTGGCATTATTGATCAGTGTCTTCCAGATCCCGATTCATACCGCACTCGGCACGTCTACAACTGCGATGATCTTCACGGTCATTTCCGGGTCGATCAGTCATTTTAAAGAAGGCAATATGAAGCTGAAAACTGGCGCCATGGTCGGAGCGTTTGGTGCAGTGGGTGCCTATTTTGGGACACAAGTAGCGGCTCAGCTGCCGGAAACACCACTTATTATTGTCTCTGCCTTGCTTTTATTCGTTTCTTCTATCCTGCTGTTTTTCCGTACGAGGCTTAGCGGGAGAGTAAACGTAGAGAAAGTGTTTAGCAGAAAGCAATATTTGCTGCTGGCAATGGGAGTTGGCGGCAGCACTGGCTTTCTGTCCGGATGCTTCGGCATCGGGTCGACGCCCTTGATTCAATTGGGTTTGATGATCTTTTTCGGACTAAGCATCCAGCAGGCCGCAGCGACGAGCATGTTTGTGCTGATTCCGATATCATTTCTCGGTGCTTTCGGTTTCGCGCAAGCTGGTTTCGTTGATATAACACTCTTAGTGCAAGTAGTGGCAGGTACGATGATAGGCTCGTTCATCGGTGCGAAATTCACGCGCCTTGCTCCAGTGCAGGTGCTGCGGACAGTTATTATTTTGCTGCCGATCTTCGGTGGTATTCTATTGCTTACATAAAACAGGAGGGATGCATATGACAGATAAACAAGCAGTCTATCAGCAAGCAGGTTATGGGCAGAAGCAGGTAGGATTTGGAGAAAAACCAGCGCTGCTATTGGTAGATTTCCAGCAGGCGTTCACGAGTGATCAATACCCGACAGGAAAGAATCCATTTATCAAGCAGGCTGCAGCTGAAACCGCAGAGCTGCTGGCATTAGCAAGGGAAAAGGATATTCCTGTTATATATACGGTTGTAGGCTACCGGGATGATGATTGGGATACAGGCAATTGGAAGACAGATATCGGCTGGATCACGATTGGTTCTCATGCCATGGAAGTGAGCACAGAGGTGGAGCCGATTGCAGGCGAACCAGTAGTATTGAAGAAATATCCATCCGCCTTTTTCGGCACAGAGGTTCTGTCGCTCTTGACGACGAAACAAATAGACACTGTCATTGTCACAGGCTGTACAACAAGCGGCTGTGTGCGTGCTTCCATCATTGATTCATTCTCTTATGGATTCAAGACAATCGTGCCAGAGGAATGC
Organism: Terribacillus sp. JSM ZJ617; assembly: GCF_044383785.1. NCBI lineage: Bacteria > Bacillati > Bacillota > Bacilli > Caryophanales > Bacillaceae > Terribacillus > Terribacillus sp. JSM ZJ617. The sequence continues at coordinate 78,632 of NZ_JBISEQ010000005.1, forward strand.
GTCGGTGATCAGGCGAAGGAATCACATGATGCGAATCTGTTTGATGTGAATGCACGGTATGCGGATGTTTTGCCGAAGGAGCAGGTGGGGGCATACATGAAGGCATTGAAGACAACGCCGATTACATTGTAAAAATAGGAGACACATCTCTTTTAAAGAGATGTGTTTTTTAATGGCCATCAGCTAGCGTGACATATAAAAGTATAGGTGATAGGATGGCTGCCAAAGGCATTAAATAATTTAAATAGCAGGTGGTCAGTTAATGAATAAGTTCATCTTACCTTCCATCATCATAATTTTTATATGTTGGATTATATTGCAGCTGCTGCTGGAAATGAGTATCCTAAGAAATCCGATGAATTACTTTATTGCGTTTTTAATAGTATTTTTGTTCATTCTGCGTGTGAAGGACAGATGATCATAGAAAATTGAACTGGCATTAGTGATTTACTTGGATAAACTGGTTTGATATAAGATTTTTTTACTTTTCATACAAACATTTCCTTTAATCTGTTAAAATTTAGTTTATTACTATACTTTGGTTAAAGGAGTTAAAAATATTGACACAAGATGAATTATCAAAATATTCAAATAGGAACTTATGGACTTTTATAATCAGTAAGATAATCGCAACTTTCGGCAGCAGTGTGTATTCATTTGGTATTAGTTTATATTTGCTCCAGCTGACGGGTTCATCTTTGAATTTCTCACTTAATTTGTTTTTTGGAATCCTACCTACAATTATACTATCGCCGTTTGCAGGTTATCTGGCAGATCGAATCAGCCGAAAGAAACTGGTGGTATCTTCTCAGCTCCTTGCAATTGCAACTGTCTGCTTGTTATTTCTTTTATTACAAGAGGGTTCCGTGGCTGCTGGTTACTTTTATCTATCATCGTCTTTATTAAGCATTTCCTCCATGTTCATCAGCATTACAATAAATGCTTCTATCGGGAACTTAGTAGAAGCTGCATCCATTCAAAAGGCTGTTTCCTACAATCAATCTGCGAGCTCACTTTCAGCTATTGGCGGCCCAGTTATAGGCGGTATGCTTTACAGCTTCTTTTCCATCCAAGTATTTTTGATAATATTGATCGTTGCGAGTATAGTCGCGCTTTTTATGGATGCATCGCTTAATTTCACGTTGTTCAAAAAGCAGGACGGTATGGCTGGTAATAGCGCTAAAATTGAGTCTTTTTGGACCTCTTTTGTATCAGGATTCAAGTATGCGGCAGGAAAAAGATTAATTATGAAAATCCTGACAATAGCAGTCTGGATCAACTTTTTTGCCGCTGCACTTCAAGTTGGAATGCCTTATATCATCGTTCAGGAGTTAGAGATGTCTTCCCAGGCACTTGGTTTTGTAGAGGCAATGCTGGCTGCTGGGATGCTTGTAATGGCATTAAGCTTCAGCCGTTTCAAAAGCTCTACTGCCAGACTTATCCCACTCGGATTAATAAGCTTAGGTGTCTTGCTGGCTTTCTTTGTGCTTCCTGGACTGCTGCCTTTGCCAGCAGTCCTGCAGTTTATCATCTTAGCTGTATCAACTTTCATGGTTGGGGCTAGCCTGATCTTTATCAATAATCCCATTGGTGTACTGATGCAAACGGAGATAGAGGATGCCTACAAAGGCCGCGTCTTTTCAATTATGCAGGCGGGTGCTACTGCAATGGCTCCGTTTGGAATAATTGTTTATGGTGTCTTGTTTGATTATGTTTCTCCCGCCGTTATCATGATTTCTTCCGGAGCAGTCATCGCCTTGATATCTGTGGTGATGGGCAGGAACCTTTTTGAGCCAGCACTTGAGGAATTGCCAGCCGAAGTGACGAGTGAGAAAGATGGTTATACCGCTTCTTCTTAAGTTGAGAAGCTGTTTCTTTATATTCGATCACAAAGATACTTTCCTCCTTTGCATGTAAATTCTTACAGTATGCAAAGCAATCTGCTTTAAATCAGGAACTTTATGTAAGCTAATTCGTAATAAGGAGTATGACATTGGGTTTTAATATTGATCACGAATACTATTCTTAGAAGGGGCATACATAAATGAGCTTTTTGTTAACGACAGTTATCTTCGCTGCACTTATCATAGGTATTTCACTGATTTTCAAAAAGAAGAAACCTATAATGTTTTTAATACCTACTTTGTTTACTGTGTTAAGTATTGTCTTGTTGATTATTAGTTTCCCTATCGGAGGTTGGGAAGGATTGGGGATAACAGGTATTAGCATTGCATTGTTAATCTCTTCGGCTGCAGCTCTTATTATTGTAGGCTTTATAGGATTTTTAAGTTCGAATGAGAATTAGCATTCTTGCTGACGGATAAAGGAGATAAACGAACATGGAAATAGATTTTTTCTGGATCGGGTTAGGAATAGCGGCATTCGGATACTTCATAGGTAATGGACTTAAGATTTTTAAAAATCCAGAAGCTTCGTTTCAATTTGAAGACGAATATCCTACCCTAATTAAGGAGAAGGATCTGCATACATATTTGAACCTTAATAAGGCGGAGGGTGCGGACTTGTTGTCTAAGCATCCCAACGCTCCAAAAATTGAATTGAATGGAACTACATATTATCCATACCAGCAATTTATGAAATGGATAACGTCAAAAGAAATTTACCTATAGGGAAGGAATTGAGCAATCGTGCAAATGACTTTACGTGCGGTAGACGCGGATAACTGGCATGGCTGTATAAAGCTGTCGGTAAGTGATGATCAAAAAAAGTATGTAGCTGAGAATGCTGAATCCCTTGCACAAGCTGCTTATCAAAAGCAATGGTATCCGCATGCTATTTATGCGGGGGATACGCTAGTCGGTTTCTTGATGTTCGGGACAGATGAGGAAACGAAACGGATAGAATTATGCCGTTTTATGCTAGATAAGCAGCACCAGGGGAAGGGTTATGGAAAAGCTGCTCTTATGATGCTGCTAGAGCTGATTAAAATCAGGTATGGAGCAATTTCCTTTTATACGAGTATTGTGCCGGGGAATGCTGCGGCCGAGAAGCTTTATGAAAGTGCAGGATTTGTGATGACAGGTGAAATTATGTGGGATGAATTAGTGATGAAAAAAGAACTTGCATAAATTATATCGTTTTATGTGATACAAGAGAGACACCTTTAGAGGTGTCTTTTTTGTTTACCATAAACATACCGAAGATAGGCAAATGCAACAATTTAACATTTTCACTGGACACGACGGAAAAATGGAGGTATTATATGTGCAACACCACTTGTAATACAAGTATACAAGTATATGAGTTTACAAGAGGATCACTTAGGAACAGGAGTGTGGCATATGCAGCAAACAAGCGTTGAACAGTTGAAACAGCATGCGATTGAATTACGCAAAACAGCAGTCACGATGGTGTATGAAGCACAGTCTGGGCACCCGGGAGGTTCCTTGTCGGCTGCGGATGTTATATCTGCTTTATATTTCAGAGAATTGAATGTAGATCCGACCAATCCGAAATGGGAAGATCGGGATCGATTCGTTTTATCAAAAGGGCATGTAGCCCCAATACAATATGCGGCTTTAGCTTTACGAGGCTTTGTTTCAAATGAAAGCGTATACACTTTACGCCAGTATGGATCACCTTTCCAAGGGCATCCGGATATGAAGAAATGTCCAGGTATTGATATATCAACAGGATCATTAGGCCAAGGTCTATCTTGTGCAGTCGGCATGGCGATTGCAGGACAGCGTGATGAAAAAGACTACCGCGTATTTGCGATGGTAGGCGATGGGGAATGCCAGGAAGGACAAATTTGGGAAGCTATTCAAGCGGCAGTTAAATATAAGCTGGATAACTTAATCGTATTCGTGGATAACAATCGACTGCAAATAGATGGCTTCTGTGAGGACGTAATGCCGCTGCTCGATTTGGAAAAGAAATTTGATGCATTCGGTTTTGATACAACTCGTATTGACGGCCATAGCATGGAACAGATAGTCGAGACATTGGATACCTTTGCCAAGCAGAAGAACGGGAAGCCGAAGTGCATTGTCTGCGATACCGTGAAAGGAAAAGGTGTTTCTTATATGGAGGACCAAGCTGCATGGCACGGTACAGCACCTAACAAAGAAGAATTCGAGTTGGCAATCAAGGAACTAGAAGGAGGCTTGCCGGTATGAGTGTGACAAAAAAAGCCGTCGAGAAAAAAGCGACAAGAGCTGCATTTGGAGACGAGATTGTCCGTTTGGGTGAGTCAAATAAAGATATTTACGTCGTGGATATTGATATCGGGAAATCCTGCAAAACGGATAAATTCATCGAAAAATTCCCGATGCAGCACATCAATGTCGGGATCGCAGAACAGAATGGAGCAGGTATCGCGGCTGGGCTTGCGACAACAGGAAAGATTCCTTTCATCAGTACGTATGCGGTGTTCGGTTCCCTTCGTATGGCAGAGCAAATTCGTCAGGAAGTCTGTTATCCGAACTTGAATGTGAAGATTGCTTGCTCCCACGGCGGGCTGACACCAGGAAATGACGGCGGAAGTCACCAGGCAATTGAGGACATGGGCGTGATGCGATCATTCCCGAATATGACAGTCATTATGGGAGCGGATTATCATTCTACTCGCAAATTGATTGCCGAAGCAGCTGCCATGTACGGTCCGGTTTACCTGCGGTTCACGCGTGATGCGGTACCAATGATTTATGACGAGAATGAGACATTTGAAATCGGCAAAGCAAAGCAGCTCCGTGACGGAGAGGATATTGCCATCATTGCAAACGGCGATACCGTACGTCTAGCAATCGAAGCTGCTGAACAGCTCGAGCAAAATGGTGTTTCCGTTAAGCTGCTGGATATGCATACGATCAAACCGCTTGATGTAGAAGCAGTCAAAGATTGTTTGGATATCGGCAGAATCATTACTGTTGAAGATCACAACATTCTTAATGGTCTTGGCAGCGCAGTAGCAGAAGTTATAGCTGAAGCAGGGAAAGGTCAGTTAGCTCGTATCGGTGTACAGGACAGATTCGGTGAATCTGCACCTTATGAAAAGCTACTCGAAATTAACGGCATTACCGTAGAAAACATTATCGCAAAAGCAAATCAATTACTAACAAACTAATAGCATAGGAGTCTGGAGAACATGTTCAAATTGGATGAGCGAGTCGCAATTGTTACAGGTAGTGGATCTGCAAAAGGAATCGGCCGAACTATCGCACTGACATTGGCAGAGCAAGGTGCGAAAGTAGTCATTGCCGATATGAATAAGGAAGGTATCGAAGAGACTGTAGCTGTCATAACAGAAGCCGGCGGGACAGCTCTTGGAGTGGAAGTCAATGTAACAGATAAAGCTTCTGTTGACGCTATGGTAGAAAAAACGCTGGATGCATTCAGCCGAATTGATATTCTCGTTAACAATGCCGGTATCTCGCAAAAAGTGACAGTAGAAGAAATGACGCTCACAGACATCACAAAGGTTTTCAACGTCAATATGTTCGGGCTGTTTCTTTGCACGCAAGCGGTATTGGAACCAATGCGTAAGCAGAAATTCGGCCGCATCGTCAGTTTGTCTTCTGTTTCTGCGAAGCGCGGCGGCGGTGTGTTCGGTGGTGCGCATTACTCCGCATCCAAAGCGGCTGTACTTGGATTCTCCAAGAACCTGGCACGAGAAGTAGGACTGGATGGCATTACCGTAAACTGTGTTGCTCCGGGATTAGTGAACACGGATATTTGGAAATCACTGCCGCAGGAAGATGCTTTGCAAGTCATCTCTGGCATTCCGCTTGGCAGACCAGGGGAGACGAAGGAAATCGCTTCTGCTGTTGCATTTCTTGCATCAGAAGAATCCTCCTATATCACTGGGGAAGAAATCGATATCAATGGTGGCTCACATATGGACTAAAGAACTGGGGCGGGCCACCTAGCCCCGTCCTGCATCAGAAATGATTGGAGGAATAATCTTGGAGCAGCACATGCTGGAGAAATCGACTACCCGGAAAGTGACATTACGTCTGATACCGTTTCTGTTTCTTTGTTTCTTCATCTCGATCCTGGATCGTGTGAATATCAGTTTTGCAGCTTTACAGATGAATGAAGATCTTGGTTTTTCAAATGCTGTATATGGTCTCGGAGCGGGTATATTCTTCTTAGGTTACTTCCTGCTGGAAGTGCCGGGAAGCGCGATAATGACCCGAATTGGAGCGCGGCGCTGGATCAGTCGAATCATGATTTCATGGGCGATTATCGCGATCCTCATGGCATTTGTAACAGAACCTTGGCAGTTTTATACTGCGAGATTCCTCTTAGGAGTAGCTGAAGCAAGCTTCTATCCATGTATGGTGTATTACTTGAGTGGGTTCTTCCAATCGAAGCACCATGCGAAGGCCATTGCTGCCTTCATGCTGGCCATACCTGGAGCTAATGCAGTTGGGGCACCATTATCTACGTTCTTGATGCAGATTAATTGGTTAAACCTTGCAGGATGGCAGTGGTTGTTTATTTTGGAAGCGGTTCCAGCTATGATTCTAGGAATCATCTGCTTCTTCTATTTGGATGATCGTTTGGAAGATGTGAAATGGCTGAAGGAAGAAGAAAGGAACTGGCTGCTGGAAGTAACACAAAAAGAAAAGGAGGCGAAGCAGCAGGTAAAGCATTATACGTTTGCGCAGGCACTAAAGGATCGAGATGTCCTGATTCTATCCGCGGGCTACTTCTGCTGGATGTTCGGCTACTACGGCATCAATATGTTCCTGCCGACCGTAACAGAGTCTATGTCTGAATCCTTGTCTATCAGTACGCAGGGGCTGGGCTGGCTGCTCGGGCTCATGTATGCTATCGCCATGGTGGCAATGATACTTGTCGGGAATCACTCAGATAAAAAGAACGAAAGACGCTGGCATGTGGCTGCTTGTTTAACAACAAGTGCAATCGCTATGATTGCGAGCAGTTATGTGGCGGAATCGAATATCATTCTTTCCTTTGTGTTACTCACAATTGCATTGTGCGGGGCTTTCGGAGCGTACTCTCCGTTTTGGGCAATACCACCTTCCTTCCTTACTGAATCAGCCGCTGCAGGTGCGATTGCTTTGATCAACAGTATCGGGAATCTTGGCGGATTCTTCGGACCGTATGCCGTCGGTTATATCAGAGATACAACAGGTTCTTTCACAATGAGTATGTTTTTCCTTGGTATAAGCATGATTCTAAGCTCGCTTATCATAATATTCCTAGTGAAGCAGTCCGGAAAAGCAGTCTCTCGGATTGCTGAAAAGAAACTCGGTAAATCAAGCTGATAGATGCATGACAAAAAATCAATCGGAGGCGAAGAAAATGGAAGAGAGATTAAATTCGAAGCAAACGATTATTTGTCAAGATTGCGATGATGTGATTGATGTGACAGTCAGTCCGGAAGGCGGTCGCACTTTATACGGTGTCTGCCCGGAATGCTCAGACGATAGCAATACAGCCCAATGATGAAAAGAGGAGTCAGCATCTGCTGACTCCTCTTATACTTTCCAATACCGTTCATACAGGTTATCCATGTGAAGCTTCATCAAGGCTTCTGCTTTTTTCGCGTCATGATCCTCAATCGCTTCGATTAAATTCTTGTGCTCATGGAAATTTACGCCGCGAAAATCAGGTCTTGTTACTGTACGATCACGGATGAAAGTCCACATTTGCTGCTGCTTCATGGCGCTGCTGATGGTTGCCATGAACTGGATGTATAGGTCGTTATGGGAAGCTTTTGCTATGCCATTATGTAATTTTTCATCCGTTTCTGGAACATACACGCCTTCATTTGTTTCCTTCTCCATCTGCTTGATTGTTTCATTCAGTTCTTTTAAATCTTCCTCTGTGGCTCGCATGGCCGCAAATCGTACGATAAGCGGCTCGATGTTCATCCGAGCTTCCACGATATCCTCTGGAGAGACATTTGATAAGAAAGCAGGGGAATAAATCTCATCTGCGGGCAAGGACTTAATAAACACACCTTCGCCCTGTCTGGAATAGGTGAATCCGTTCATTTCCAATGCACTCATCGCTTGGCGCACCGGGGCTCTGCTTACACCAAATTGTTCACATAGTTCTCGTTCTGATGGCAGCTTATCTCCGACCTTGAAAGCACCAGACTTCATTTGCTCGACGATTTGTTCGTAAATTTGTATGTATAGTCTTTTATTTGTTACTGGATTAAAGTTCATAATGACCACCTCAAATATGAGTTCCTGCTTATTATATTATAAAGCTTTGCAGGGATAACGGCAAAAGGGTAATGGTTACATGTTTTTGACTATCTCGTATCAGGTATATATAATAAAAATGAATCCATTATCTAAGGAGGATTATTAAAAAATGACACACGCAATGAGACTTCGTTTCCCAGCTTTGAACCAGTAATTGAATACGTTCAAAGGCTCTGTTTGTACAACAGAGTAAACGGGATCAGTCTGTCCTTTTTTAATAATCTTCTTTATAGAATAGTTGACGTGAGAAGTAAGACGATTACATGTCTTTTTTCGTGTCCACTTATCCCAATGAGAAATCCAGCTGGTAGCTGATATCTTTTCGTTTACTCTGAAACTGCAGGCGAGTCGTCTGTGGTTTTTTTGCATTTTAAATGATTGGGGAGTGCTGGCAATGCAATTTTTATTATTCTTTTGATACGGGTCTGATTTAAAGGCTCGTATCGATCCTAGCTATCGATACGGAATAAAACATTTCGGGAGGTAGCAACGATGGAAAAAATCTGTTTTGAATTAGAAAATATCGAGGTCACGTATTTAGATAAAGATGTGCTGCGTATTGAACGTTTAGCGGTCCATCAATTTGATCGTATCGGCATTGTAGGAAAGAATGGTGCTGGTAAGAGTACTCTATTAAAGCTGCTTGCAGACTTCAAGCAGCCGACGGGCGGAACGATACATCGGCACGCGGATAGCGGCTATTTTGAGCAGCTGGAAGCTCCGGCAGCAGCAGAAGCTGACCCTTCATTGATGGGAAAGCTGGCAGTGCCGAAAGGTAGGCAGCAACTAAGCGGGGGAGAGCAGACAAGATTAAAGCTCGCACAATTGTTTACCCATTATTATGAGGCGCTATTAATTGATGAGCCGACAACACATTTAGACCAAGATGGTATATCATTTTTACTGGATGAACTGCGCTATTATTATGGAGCTTTGGTACTCATCACTCATGATCGTGCTGTACTTGATGAACTTGTCACGACGATATGGGAAGTGTCTGATGGCAAAGTGAGCGTGTACCAAGGAAATTACAGTAATTATGCGGCTCAAAAAGAGTTGGAACGCGAACAGCAGATGCAGGCGCATGAACAATATAAGAAGGAAAAGAGCAGACTTGAAAAAGCAGCCCATGACAAAATGAAAAAGGCAGAAAAAATCGCGCAGTCTGGTAACATGTCTAAAAAGGAATCAAAGTCAAAAGCAAATCGGATCATTGAAACGAAATCAAAAGGCACGAGCCAAAAAGCGATGCAGCGTGCGGCCAAAGCGATAGAAAACCGAATGGAGAAGCTGCAGGAAGTCGAACCTGTGCAAGCGGAGCACTCGATTACTTTTCCACGTTCCAAGCATTTGGAGATGCATAATAAATTTCCGGTTATGGCAGACCGGCTTACGCTTAAAGTGAAAAGCCAAGTGTTATTGGAGGATGTCAGCTTCCAAATGCCTCTCGGTAAAAAGATTGTCATTACCGGAAGAAATGGTTCTGGCAAGAGTTCTTTATTGCAGCATATTGCTGATGGTGGAGAAGGGCTGGTACTTTCTCCAAAAGCAACAATCGGCTATTTCCAGCAAATGAGTTATCAATTTACAACAGATGAATCTGTGCTGCAGTTTATCAGAAAAAGATCTGTTCATGATGAGGGGTTTTTGCGGAGTGTTCTGGATTACATGCAGTTTAAAGGCACTGATTTGGCAAAGAAGGTATCTGCTTTAAGCGGTGGTGAATCGATAAGATTACATCTATGTCAGTTGTTCTTGGGAGAGTATAACATTTTGTTATTGGATGAACCGACCAACTTTCTCGATATACACGCGCGTGAGGCATTGGAACAATTTATAACGGCTTATAAGGGAACGATTATCTTTGTCTCGCATGATCGGAGATTCATTGATAATGTGGCAGACTTACGCTTTGATATTTATGGGAAAAAGCTAATACAACATGGATTTTAAGCGTAGGAGAGATTGGGATAATAAGAGAGGCAATTTATACTAATAACTGTTGATTGAACAAGAAGCACATCTCTTAGTAGTTAAGAGGTGTGTTTTTGAGGTTTTGTGAAAGCGCTTTACTATAAATGTGAGAAAAAGCTGTGGCTTCATATAACAGGCCACAGAAAGGAGATCAAATACTCACTCGTTCAGATTTTTCATAAGCAAGACTGTCCTTTTGTCTTAGCTGCTCAACAGCAGATTGTAATGCCCAAATACGCAGCTCCAGGGATAGTGCGAAGCGTTTTTCAGGGTCTGAAAGCAGACCAATCACGCTTTCTATTCTGTCCATATATCCATATACGGTTTGTCTGGAGGTGCCTACATGGTGGGCAACCGTAGTGATGGATAAACCATGGTCAAGCAGGAGGCGGAGTATTTGCAGCAATCTTGCCGTATTCTTCAGCTCAAAAAGCGGCTTGATCAGCTTTATCTGTGGCAATGAATCGGTGCGCAGGAGAGGGAGCAGCATATGAAACGGGCTGCCTTCGCCTAGAATACAGAGGGAATCGGAAACAGCACGGCTGTTTACTAATTCCATCGCGACTTGCGCCTCCCAAACTTTTTCAGAGAGCAGTGTTTCAGAGGATAACATATCTGCTGTCGGGCTGGATGAACTGATGCCTCCTGCTAGTTTATCAGGGCAAGGAATGTTCAAGAGCGTATTGGATGAAGGCAGCTTTGACAGAAACAGAACGTGGCACTCCTTATCTTCAATCGCATAGAAAAGAGGTTCGTCTCGGCTGGCTTCTAATTTTTTGATAGTAGTTGTCAGATGTTCCGTGCCTTCTTCACTGGTAAAAATCCCTGCAAATGCAAACGGAAAACAACTATTGGAAACGAAGCGGGTGCTTTTTTCCGTTACGAGTGATTGATGGAACATAAACTTATCCAGAGCAATATCTATGTCTGATTTTGACTTGGTTGGGATGGGGTGTTGCGGCAGCGGCATAGCAGTGTTTCCTGCAGAATAGGAAGAAACTTCATACGAGTGCAGCGGATGCCGCATGAACTCCTTTGCCCATTTTTGGGTGACCTGTTCAATTTCCTGACGTGAGGTCTCTAAGCGTGCCACATGCTCCAGAATCTTCATGATGGAATCCTTCGAGTGCAGAAAAACAGAAGGAATTTCGTTTTCATCTGCAAGGGAGCAGATAAGTCCGCCTCCTATAATCGCATCGGTACCTGACTGCTTTAGAGATAAAAGCAAGGAAGCTGCTTCTTCTTGGGATCGGTATGAGAAGTATTCGTACTCTCCGTCAAGTGTCAGGAGTGCATCCTGACAAGATTGTAATTCCTCGCCATAATGCACGACCGCAATCTTTTTCCCGAACTGCCTTGCTTGGAGGGCTGCCTGGAGCAAATCATAGCGAGTGATCGGTATAGGCAGGATGGGCAGATCGGATCGATAATTACTTCTATCCAGCATGGTCCAATGGGCTCCGCCTGTGATGATCATATTCGGCTTGATTGTTTGAAGATGCGTGTTCAGGAAATGGACGACACCACCGAAGCTGACATCTCTGATTGTTACATCAGGCAGCTGATCCATAGAATCCATGACCTGCTGGACAACATGCGTTAATTTAGGATGACTTAGAATTAGCACTTTAGAGCTCACTATAACACCCCTTCTCCAATTTTTCGAAACATGGCAGCCGGCTTCATTTTCAAAAGAATATAACATGACACCGCAATTATTACAAAGCTTGTGTAACATATGCTTACATAGCAATTTGTTAAATAGGTATTAACAGTATGCCAACTATGAGAAAAAGAGATTAGGCAGGATAATGTGTGAAAGCATGTATGACTATATATTTCAGAAAATTAAGAAAATGGAGGTATGGAATGTATGAATCGCTTAAAAGAATGGTGGAGGTATGACCCAGCAAAAGAAGCAAATTCACTTGATTCTGTGCATGAGCCACTTACGTTTGATAAGCGGAGAAAGGCCTGGCCGCTCTTGATTCTCGGGTTTACGTGGGGATTCTTAGTCACAGGCCTGCTGATAGGCGGAACAATCGGACCGGAGCTACCGTTTTTCACTGGCACAATACCTGCCACACTCATTGGCTGTTTGGTATTGTTCTTGATTGCTGCTTTAACAGGCATGGTTGGCTATAAATTAGGCGGTACCAATGACATGGCATTTCAATTCGCCTATGGCAAAATGGGCAGAAGGATACCTGCAATCTTCCTGATAATTGTCATTATGGGATTTCAAGGAGTGGTAGTCGGAGGGACAGCGAGTTTCTGGCTGAAGGGAACAGATCATCCGGCCTTTTTCTGGGTAGCGCTGTTTTTTGGTCTATTGTTTACTGTCACTTGTTATATAGGAATCGATTTGATCGAGAAAATATCGAACCCGGCTATGGCCTTGCTGATCGTCGTAAGTATCTATGCGATTTTTTATAATATAAACAGAGCTGGCGGATGGACTGCTTTTAATGATCAGACCGTAACGATGGCAGCCAGTTCTGATGGAGGAACAGTAACCTTTGCAGCGGCTATCAACTTGGTGATCGGCTCCTGGATTACAGGTGCAGTGCTCACCTCTGATTTCACCAGATTCGCCAGGAATAAGTGGGTGGCACTCGGCATGCTGTTTAGTTGTTTCTTTTTAACCCAAGTGCTTCTGATTGTCATGGGAGCGATTGGTGCAGTTACGAGCGGTTCCTATGATTTTACGATTTATCTTAGCGGAATTTCTCCGCTCATTGGTATTGTCGCCTTGATCGCTATGACACTGGCAATGTGGACTTCTTCCAATACGAATTTATATCTACCTGCCAGTCAAGTTGCATCAATCTTTAAGCGGCCATTTAAAGTAGCTGTCGTCATTTGCGGTGTCCTCGGGACCCTTTTAGGAGCATTAGGCTTTTTTGAGCAATTTTCCACCTTTATCAACGGTATAGGGGCAGTCGTACCCGCTTTGGCAGGTCCGATGATAGCAGATTTCTGGATCGTTCACCGTACAAAATATAAAGTGGAGTATCTGACAAAGCTTCCGAGGTATAATGCTCCAGCCATCATTGCTGCATTTGGCGGAATCCTAATAACACTCATGGCTACAGGATTGCCTTTCGCAGGCTTGGATCCAGTTTCCTTCCTAGCACAGCCTTGGATGGTGCCTTCGATATTAGGTGTAGTGTGCTCTGTAATCGTTTATCTGGCCGTTTTCTATTTATTCCAAGCAATGGGTATTAGGTCTGGTTATGCCAAGGCAATCACAGTTGATTCTCTTATGGAAGATGAACCCAAAGCAGGCGATGTGATAAATACGATTTAGTATCCATTTTGTCTTAAAATCGAAGGTTCCGTTTTTTAAAGGAATGGCAGACATATGGACCTGGCATTAAATAATAAGTGTAAAAATATTCAGAAATTATTGGCTTAAGTTTTGTATATTTTATATTTCTAATAAACGGAAAAACATAGGACACGGGGTGTTAAATGGAGAGTATCCGACGCCGACTGTATATTCATAGCTGAAACTTTTCCAATTTGAGATAAGAAAAGGTGGCAAGACTCTTGTTATAAAGGGTGCTTGTCACCTTTTTTCTTTGAAAAAAGATGCTTTGCCAGGTACTATAGTAACGCAGTTTATGGTAAAATATGGACTTTTGTTATATATGGGCTTTCTGGAACCTCTGATATAATAGTAGGACAATAGCATAGGTGACTCAAGGGTGGTTTGCGCATTACTCTTTCCTTTAACGGAGGGTGGTGTAGCGGATGACGGTGGCTGAGGCGTTGACGTTGATGATCGGATTTGGAACGTTGATTGTTGCGATCTTGTCGGAAAAGAACGAGAAAAAATAACCACCCTTGAGTTGGCAGCTCGAGAAGGGTGGTAATGTTTCCTCTTTTTCGCGCAGATCCCCTAGGGAATCATGCTATTACTGGACAGACCGATTGGTGTTGGCAGCACCGATCGGTCTTTTTCTGTGCACAAATATTATAGTAACGCAATTGGAAGGGATTGTCATGTGACTATTGGAGTAAATGCTGCTTACTAATCCATTTCCGTAATTGGTCTTTGTCAAACCGGTTTTATGTACTGCTGTCCTATTGGTAAGCGATTGACTTATCCATGGGGTTGTTCCCTTGTAATGCTTGTCTACATTTTACCGGACAGCAAGAACCAGCTAAGTAACTATAATTGGTGCTTCGGACATATAGAAATTAGACCAATAAATATTTGAAGATTATTTAAACCCTTGGTACTGTAATTGTATAGATGGTGAAACAATTCGGAAAAGAGGCATCGGTAGGAAGAATGATACCAATAGTCTCTTTGAGAGCCTGCTGCGTACTGCATGTAGTATCTTCTCATTAGATTCATTAAAATAAATAACATGCAATATTATTTAAATTTTCTAAAAGTATTGACTTTATTTTATACATAATTTATATTTCAACTAACAATTAAATAAACTTATCAAGAGAGGTGGAGGGACTGGCCCTAGGATACCTCGGCAGCAGACTTTTTAAGCACTGTGCCAAATCCAGCAAGCGTATGCTTGAAAGATAAGCGGAGTATAACGGAACGGTTTTTTTACCTCTTCTTATTTAAAGAAGAGGTTTTTTTAATGCCCGAAGTACACTATGGAAAGGGAGATTTGAATGGAGACTATAATTGCTAATGATGCCACACAATATGTGAAAATAGCAGCAACTTTAGCTCAGGAGTTTTCGAAGGACGCAGCAGAACGTGATAAAGCTGGCGGTACAGCTAAGGAACAGCGAGACGCTTTAAGGGAAAGTGGACTATTGAATCTTATTATTCCTAAAGAGTACGGAGGAGAAGGACAGCCTTGGTCTATTGTTCTTAAAATTGCTCGAGAATTAGCCAAAACGGATGCGGCTCTTGGACATTTGTATGGCTACCATGCTTTTCAAACAGTTTTGCCGCATATTGCGGGTACTGCAAAACAAAAAGAGTATTTTTATACGCAATCAGCAAAAAACAATTGGTTTTGGGGAAACTCGTCTAACCCGATTGAGCCTAGTTTAATCGGGAGAAGGCAAGGAGACTCTTTTACTCTGAATGGACATAACACGTTTAGCACTGGTGCTAAGGATTCTGATCGCTTGGCTATTACATGGTACGATAATGCGGAAAAAACAACCTTCTATCTTGGAATTATTCCAAGTTCTAGACAAGGTGTCACGATCAATACCGATTGGGACGGTATGGGGCAAAGACAAACGGATAGCGGATCCGTTACCTTTGAAAATGTTGTAGTGGAAGCAGATGAAGTTATTGATTTCACGGAATCTAAAGGAACCCCTTTTGCCACTTTTGATGCCATTTTATCGCAGATTATTTTAGCGAATGTTTTTGTTGGTTCTGCTGAAGGAGCATTAGAAGAAGCAAAGAAATACACAATTGAGAAATCACGACCATGGTATCTTACAAATTATGAAGAAGCTATTGATGATCCTTTTATTCAACGGAGCTATGGGGATCTTTGGATTGATGTTCAAGCTGCAGTTCAATTAGTGGAAAAAGCCGGGGAAAAGGTAGACGAGGCTTGGGCAAAGGATCGTTCGCTTACAGAGGAAGAACGGGGAGAAACGGCTCTTTTCACAGGCGCAGCGAATGCTTTTGGAACCAAGGTTGCCTTACACGTGACAAGCGAAATTTTTCAGGTAATGGGTGCTCGTTCAGCTACCAGGAAAAACAACTTTGATCGGTTTTGGAGAAATGTTCGCACCCATTCCCTTCATAACCCTATTGAATACAAACGGAAAAACATAGGGCGTTGGATGTTGACTGGGGAGTATCCAACTCCTACTGTTTATTCATAAGAAACATTAACTTGGAGATTTTATAAAGAAAACAAGCTTGTTAGGCTGCCAGGCTATCGAATCCTTATGGTATACGGCAGCCTAATTTTTTTTGGTCCTCTCTATTTCATCTACAGTCAATTCGTTCTCTATCTTCTTTGATCAGAATGCTCAAGACCTCTGGATAGTTTCTATTCATTTTCGTATCATGGAATAGAGGTGATAAACGGCATTTTCTAATAAGGAGGTAAGTCATGTTTTTGAAAAGAGTAAAACTGCTGCAGGAAAATAGCTATAATTCCAATGCCTATCCATTTACCATACCAGCTCTCCAGCAACTGAATGAACTGGATTTCAAGAAACCTGTCACCTTCTTCGTCGGTGAAAATGGCAGCGGGAAATCGACATTAATGGAAGCAATCGCAGATTTGTGCGGATTCAACACAGCTGGGGGCGGGCGTAACAATACATATGACCTGGAAGCATCTGAAGCTGCGCTTTCTGATCATATTCGGCTATCCTGGCTGCCTAAGGTGACCAAGGGCTTCTTCCTGCGGGCAGAATCTTTCTATCATTTTGCTTCGCATATAGATGACATCGGCTCCATTCATGCCTACGGCGGAAAATCGCTGCATCATCAATCCCACGGGGAAGCTTTTCTTTCTTTGTTTCAGAATCGCTTTGGAGGCAAGGCAATTTACTTACTCGATGAGCCGGAGGCAGCACTATCACCGCAACGCCAGCTTACGTTTCTCCGTATCATCCATGATTTAGAGAAGACAGGGGAAGTGCAATTTATCATTGCTACCCATTCACCAATCTTGCTTGGTTATCCGGGAGCGGAGATTTTGCACTTCAGTGAGGAAGGAATCCGGTCTGTGGATTATGAAGAGACGGAGCATTATCAGATTACGAGAGGGTTTTTGCAGAATCCGGAAGGGTATTTGAAGCATCTATTTCAAGATGGATAAGGAATTAAGTAAGCCTGCCTATTTTTTGGGTGGGTTCTTTTCTATATGTCATTCCTGTACAATAAAAAGAAAAATATGGAATTCAGGAGGCCTACTTAATGTCAGTCACATTCGAGGAAATGAACACTGAAGAAGTACAGCAGTATATTGATTTTGAAATTCCTAACTATGCGGAAAATGTATCTGCTAATCTCGGTATTCCAAAAGAGACAGCTCTTAAAGATGCCGACAAACAGCTGCACAGTTTATTAACAGAAGAAAACAGAAAGAAAGATCATTTTATTGGGCACGTAGTTTGCGAAGATAAGAAAGAGAATGTTGGTATCATTTGGTACAACATTCAGCCAGAAAGAGACAGGATTTTTATTTTCCACATCTACATATTTGAAACATTCCGGAAGAGGGGCTATGCCAGTGCTGCGCTGACTCTTTTAGAAGAAGTGGCGAAAAAAGAAGGTATTGGCACAATTGCACTGAATGTATTTGCTAACAACGCGGATGCGCAGCATGTATATAGTCGGCTAGGTTATGAGACGGTATCAATGGTGAAGACAAAGAAACTTTGAGGTGGGAATCATATGGGAATACGTTTATGTAAAGATGATGATTTGAAAGCATGCAGTGATACTTATGCCAAAGTTTTCAATGAAGCTCCATGGAATGAAGCCTGGACTACAGAAACTGCATTTTCTTACTTGATTGATTTTTATCAAACACCTGGTTTTACAGGGATTGTTGCGACAGAAAATGAGAAAGTGATTGGCTTTCTCTTCGGTGTGAAAAGGAAATGGTGGTCTGGTGATGAATTCTTTATAAACGAGATGTGTGTACGAACTGACCAGCAGAGTAAAGGCGTCGGCAAGGCTCTTATGGAGTACCTTATTGGAACTACAGATGCAGAGACAATCTCCTTGCTGACAGACCGTGGATTGCCAGCAGAAACTTTTTATAAGCGAAACGGGTTCAAGGAGATTGAGAGAATTATGTTCATGAGCAGGGACGTTTAAAAATAGTAGAAAAGAGGTGCATGAATGAAAAAAACAGTTCTTATTTTTCTTACTGACCAATATGCGGATTGGGAAGTGAGCTATGTAGCAGCAGAACTGCAAGCACCGCATTCAGAGTATCAGGTGAAGACTGTCACGCTGGATGGAAAGCCAGTTTCATCTATAGGAGGATTCAAGGTTCTCCCAGATTATAGTTTAGCAGAAACAAAGACTATCGACTTTCACATGCTTATCTTGCCAGGCGGCAACACGTGGAGACAGCCCGAAACTGTCCCAGTAAAAGAGCTGGTTGCACACTGTGTGGCAAACAATATTCCTGTGGCAGCCATTTGTGATGCAACTGTTTTTCTTGGAAGGTATGGTTTCTTGGAAGGCCGGAAGCATACAAGCAATACCTTGGAATATCTGAAGGAAGGTGCTCCAATTTATACTGGGGAAGAAGATTATATTGATGCACAATCAGTCCGAGATGGAAACTTGATTACAGCTAATGGAACCGCACCTTTGGAATTTGCGCAAGATATCTTGAAAATGCTGGCTGTACGGGAAGACGAGAAGATTGATAGATGGTATAGGTTTTTTAAAGAAGGTTCTATTGTTTCATCGAGGTAGACAGCTTTACTGTGGCATAAGGAGGCATTTACTATGTATGCCTCTTTTCTATGGAATAGAAAATATGGTGTCGGGATCCGTACTGTATGAGCGGATTCAATAGATCGGGGTGATAGAATTTGCTGTCAAAGAGACAGATTGGAATTCTTGAATTGATGGAACTCGGGGACGAGTATACTGGTGAACAGATTGCAGGTATGCTAGGCGTAACAGCGAGAACAGTAAGGGCTGATATGCGCGTGTTGTCTAGTACCTTATCAACTTTCGGAGCGGTCATCGATTCGAAAAGGGGCAAGGGTTATAGACTGACCGTGCATGATCCTGAAGCTTATAATCGTATGAAAATGCAGACGCAAGAGATGGAGGATCAATCAGACCGTGTTGTAAAGTTAGCCCTTTTACTGTTACAAAGAAAGACTTTCTTGAAATTAGAGGAAGCTGCAGAAACACTGTATGTTAGCGAATCTACCGTTAAGAATGATCTGAGAGTACTAAAAAAAGATTTGGAATCCAGAGGTCTGGCTGTTATCACAAAGCCGAAATATGGGATACGTATTATTGGATCTGAACGACAGCTGCGAAATGTGTATCGTTCATTTCTTGAAGCAGATGCTATTATACCTGGACTTAAGGATAAACGGTATCAAGAGCTTCGGGAGTTAGTCGTTTCAGTACTCAAGGAAGAAGATACATTAGTAACGGATATAGGTGTGGATAATCTAGTAATTCATATTTGGATTGCTAGCGAACGGATGGATGCAGGTTTAGTTGCAGATATATCCCAATCAGATCAGGAATCTATTACTCGATCGAAGGAATACCAAGTGGCACAAAAGCTTGCGAAAAGTGTTGGGATTGTACTGGGAGTAGACCTGCCAAAAGACGAGATTGTATACATGACAATGCATATACTAGGAGCTAAGTCGGTTTCTTATGAAGAAAAAGGAGTGAAAGATTTTACGAAAGTTGTAGAGCCCCGAGTCATGGAAATCTCAAGAGAGCTGCTACGTATCGTGGATAACCATATGCAGCTTGCACTTTCGACGGATAATGAGCTGCTCTGTGGTATCGCTCTGCATCTTAAACCAGCATTGAACCGCTTCAAATACGGACTAACAATTCGGAATCCAATGCTTTCAGAGATAAAGCAAGCATATCCAGAAGCGTTTGATGCCAGCGTATTGATGGGTAAGAAATTGCAGGAACTGACAGATGTAGCGATTAATCAAGATGAACTAGGCTACTTAGCTTTACATGTCGGAGCTGCGATGGCAAGACAAGAAAGTCAGCGTGTAAAGAAGCGTGCTCTGGTCGTATGTGCAACTGGGATAGCTAGTTCGCAGCTGCTGTACTATAAACTGCGAGCACGATTTAGCGGGAGGATGGAAGTTGCAGGTACGTGCAGTGCTGCAGATTTACAAAGACGGTCACTTGAAGATATTGATCTTATTATCAGCACAGTGCCGTTGACGAGTACCTTGTCTACACCAATTGTAAATGTTCATACATTGCTTCGGGAGTCTGATGTAGGTCAGATTGAACGTATACTTACGGATAGAAAGCAAACCCTATCAGCCTATATCCGGGCAGATCATATCTTTTTACAACAAACCTATACGAATCGGGATGATGTTTTGCAGTTTCTGGTTGAGCAAATGGAAAAGCGCTTCGTTGTCCCATCTAATCTACTGGCACTTATAAAGGAACGAGAAGAGATGGCTCCGACATTCCAGGAAAACCTTGTTGCAGTCCCACATCCTATTTATCCAGTTATGGATGAACCAGTGGTGCTCTGTTGTACGCTGCAGCAGCCTATTGATTGGGGAGGAAATGAAGTACAAGTCATATTCCTTTTCTGTATACCAAAACAATATAATGAGGGTTTGCAGCAGCTTTACGAAAGTATGGTCGTTTTCATCGAAGATAGACAGAAAGTGAAACAGCTTATACACGCACAGGATTTAGCAGCCTGTCTCCCCCTGTTAAGCTGATAGTTTTCCTATGAATGAGGAAAAACAATGTATGTAAATGTAAGCGCTTTTATAATAGACTCTGGTATAAGCGAAGGGGGAGAGTCAGATGGGCAAGAAAATGGATAAATTCACAGGTGCCTTGGAAAGCGTAGCTTATACCATATCCAACCAGAAGCACATAAAGGCGATTAAGCAATCATTCGTAACCTTGATGCCAGTCATTATTGTCGGGGCGTTTGCAGTCCTGGTCGAGAATATGATTCTGGATCCGGAGACTGGTTTAGCAGCCTTCAGTATGTTTTCATTCTTGGCTGAATTACAAGGAATCATGGGCGCAATAAATTATGCAACATTGAATTTCATTACCATTGCAGCAGTGGTACTGATCGGGATAGAACTTGGGAGAATCAATGGTCACAAATCATTATTCCCAGGCTTGATGGCCTTGATCTCGTATATCTCCGTCATACCAACAACGGTATTACTAGAGGTAGACGGTTCTTTGCAGGAAGTGGTCAATGTATTAGCTAGGGAGTTCTCAGATCCGAAAAGTCTTTTCCTTGGCATGTTCATTGCTCTCATATCTGTAGAGCTGTTCACCTGGTTTTCCAAGATGGATAAACTTACGATTAAGATGCCTGACAGTGTTCCATCCAATGTAACGACATCGTTTGCTTCTTTATTTCCATCGATTATTACGGTAACGATTATTGCCAGCTTTGGGTTTGCATTCCATCGATTAACAGGTATTTATTTACATGAAGCAGTCTATAACGTGATACAGCGTCCCTTGGAGTCTGCTATCCAAGGCTTGCCGGGAATCTTATTGCTAATGTTCGTTGCACAATTCTTCTGGGTAATCGGTATTCATGGGAACCAGATGATCAAGCCGATACGGGAACCGCTTTTACTCGGGTCTATAGCAGTCAATATGAATGCTTACGCTGCCGGTGAGGAAATCCCAAATATCATCACGATGCCTTTCTGGGATGTTTACATGAACATTGGAGGCTCGGGTGTCACAATCGGACTTTTGGCTGCGATATTCATTGCAGGGAAAAAGCAGGAGATGCGCAGTATTGCAAAGCTATCCGCAGGACCGGGTGTATTCAACATTAATGAGCCTGTCATTTTCGGTGTACCAGTCATGTTGAATCCTATTCTGGCGATTCCATTCATCATTACTCCGCTAATTACGGGTACAATTGGATATATTGCAACTGTTATCGGATTTGCAGATAAAGCTGTCGTCATGGTTCCGTGGACAACGCCGCCGATTATTAACGCATGGTTATCTACAGGCGGCAGCTGGGGAGCGGTTGTTACCCAGTTGATTTGTATAGCTGCTTCCATTTTGATCTACCTGCCTTTCATTTTCATCGCGAACCGCACACGCAGACTAGATGAAGGTAACAAAGATGAAAGTAGTACAAAGATAGGATAGTTACTAGATCTTGCTCTACTGTCATTCATCAGATTGACGATTACGTGGAAAAACGGCGGCAGATGTGACGTATCAGCAAGTCATCCATTCAAGGTTACTGAACTGTGCAGATATGGAATACAAATAATAGGGGGTAACAGTATGAAGCGAATTCTACTAGCCTGCTCAGCAGGTATGTCAACATCGATGGTTGTATCAAAGATGAAAAAGGCAGCAGATGCTTTAGGGGGAGAGGAGTATTATATCTATGCTATCCCGGAAGGAGCAATAGAGGAAGAATTGCAAGCACATCACGATGAAGTGGTCGTCATCATGTTAGGTCCTCAAGTCAGATTTGCTAAACGAGCGACAGAAAAGCGAGCAGCACCATATGGTATTCCTGTGGATGTAATGGATGTAAAATTGTACGGCACTGCTGACGGAGAGAAGTTATTGGAAAAAGCGCTGCAGTTAGCAAGTCAGCGACAATAGGAGGGGATCTGGTGAAAGAGACATTAGAAGAAATGCAGCAGGCAGCCTTCCAGATCATAGCGCATGCAGGGGATGCTCGCAGTCATTACGTAGAAGCCATGCGATTGGCAAGAGGAAGAGATTTTGAGGGAGCAAAATCTGCAATGGCATCAGGAGATAAAGCATATAACCAGATTCATAAGGTGCATGTTTCCTTTATTCAGCGAGAAGCCACAGGGGAAATGCTGCCGTTTTCACTGCTTCTTGCACATGCGGAGGATCAGATGTTATCTAGTGAAACTATCAAGATAATGGCGAGTGAGTTTTTGGCACTGTGTACAGAATTGCTTCCCGTCAAAATAGATCAACACTCAAAATAATGAGCAGCATCAGAACACTTATCAATAAGACTAAAATAGACTCAAGCCAATGCTTGAGTCTATTTACGATTGAGATATTAACGACTAAATTTTCAGAATTATAAATGTTATAATAGGGGTGAACAATTCTACTATCAGGAGGAACCCTATCTTGCAAACAAGTCACGATGTGTATACGAGGATATCGGAAATTCTAGAAGGTAAAAGTAAAGAGTTGACTGCTGTCAGCGATCGAATATGGGGTTTTGCAGAGACGAGATACGAAGAGGTCCAATCTGCAGAAATATTAGCGGCCACTTTGGAAGAAGAAGGTTTTGAGGTGCAGCGAAATGCAGGGGATATTGAGACAGCATTTGTTGCTAGCTTCGGAAGCGGGAAGCCGGTCATTGCATTCCTAGGCGAGTACGATGCATTATCTGGTTTGAGTCAGCAAGCAGACAGCGCAACGAAGGATCCGATAGAAGAAGGCGGCAATGGACATGGCTGCGGACATAACCTGCTTGGTACAGGCGCGATGGCGGCTGCGATTGCAGTGAAACAGCTGATGGAAGAAACCGGACTGGAAGGAACAGTGCGTTATTATGGGTGTCCGGCAGAAGAAGGCGGAGGCGGTAAGGCCTTTATGGCTCGAGCGGGTCTCTTCGATGATGTAGATGTGGCGCTAACATGGCATCCATGGGATGAAAATCAAGTCTATCATGCTAGAATGCTGGCGACATGCCAAGTATATTTCCGTTTTACTGGGACAAGCAGTCACGCAGCTTTCAGTCCGCACCTTGGCAGAAGCGCGTTGGATGCAGTTGAGCTGATGAACATCGGTTCCAATTTCCTGCGTGAGCATATCATTCCAGAAGGACAGCTGCATTATGCGATTACCGATACTGGTGGATTGAGTCCGAATGTTGTACAGGCTAATGCAGAGGTACTTTACAAAATCCGTGCTCCTAAAATGGGTCAGGTTGAAGAGATTCTAGAGCGGGTCAAAGACGTAGCAAGAGGAGCAGCCTTGATGACAGGAACCAAATTGGAAATCCAATTCGATGCGGCTTCAGCAGATCTGATTCCAAATGAAATGCTAGGAAAGCTGATACATAAGCATTTGGTAGCAACTGATGCTCCTAACTATTCAGAAGAAGAGTTTGCATTTGCCCAAGAGGTACAGCAGACATTCAGTGCAGAAGAAAAAGCTGTAATACAGAAAAATGATAATAAAGTGCTCGCACAAGGTATCTTAGACTTCCCTCCAGTACCAGGCTTCTTCAAAGGATCAACAGATGTAGGTGACGTCAGCTGGCTTGTCCCTACCGGTCAGATCTATGTTACTACCTGTGCTTATGCAACACCATTCCATAGCTGGCAGCTTGTTACGCAAGGAAAAACATCTATTGCCCATAAAGGCATGCTGTTCACAGGTAAGGTGCTGGCTGCATCTGCTATAGAATTATTAGAGAAGCCTGAGCTAATCGAAGGAATAAAGGCAGAACACCAGACCAATCTTGGCGGAGAAACGTATAGATCATTGATTCCATCCGATACGAAACCTGCTCCAATTAAAAGAAAAAAATAAGTTCAAGAAGACGTTTCCTCGGAAATGTCTTCTTTTTTTATGCCAATTATTCAACTTGTACGTTTATGTTGAGAAAAAGTGATTGATTGTACGTACCAATTGAGGTAAAATCACAATATGAAATCAAATATACGTACAAGAAGAGGTGGACCTAATGCTGGAGGAATTAAAGGAACAGGTACTGCAAGCGAATTTAGACCTTCCAAAGCATGAGCTGGTAACTTTTACGTGGGGAAATGTAAGCGGTATCAATAGAGATGCCGGGCTGGTGGTTATCAAGCCGAGTGGTGTGGCATATGAGAAGCTGACGGTAAAGGATATGGTAGTTGTTAACCTGGATGGCGAAGTAGTAGAAGGCGACATGAAGCCTTCATCAGATACCGCGACTCATTTGGTTTTGTATAAGCATTTTGAAGATATTGGCGGAATCGTCCATACGCATTCTACGTGGGCAACATCCTTTGCACAATCAGGCAAAGGGGTGCCTGCACTTGGTACAACTCATGCGGACTACTTCTATGGAACTGTCCCTTGCACCCGGCCGATGACCGGACAAGAGATTCAAAAGGACTATGAGCTGGAGACAGGTAATGTGATTGTAGAGACATTCCGGACGAAGGGGCTTGATCCAAATCAGGTGCCGAGTGTGCTTGTACACAAACATGCTCCTTTCAATTGGGGAAAAACACCGGCCGAAGCGGTACATAACGCTGTAGTGCTGGAAGAAGTGGCTAAGATTGCACATCTGTCTTATCAGCTGGATCAGCAGATAGAGGATATGGACCAGCAGCTTTTGGATAAACATTATCTACGAAAACACGGGGCTGACGCATACTACGGCCAGACCACTTAGGAGGAGAATTCCATGGGTACGGAAAAATATTCGATTGGAATTGATTATGGAACACAATCCGGCAGAGCTGTGCTCGTCCGGCTTCAAGATGGAATGGAAATGGCAGAGCATGTGACAGAATATCGTCATGGTGTAATGGATGTAAAACTGCCGCATTTGGATAAAGCACTTGGCTATGAATGGGCGCTGCAGCATCCAATGGACTACCTCGATGTACTGCGCCAATCAGTGCCGGCGGTTATGCAGGCTGTGGGAGTAGATCCGGCTGAGGTTATTGGACTCGGAATAGATTTTACTGCTTGTACAATTTTACCGGTGGATGTAAATCTTGAACCACTATGCTTCGATCCGGCATTTCGTGATAATCCGCACAGCTGGGTAAAGCTTTGGAAGCATCATGCTGCGCAGGAAGAAGCGAATAAGCTGAATGACATTGCTGGTGAGCGTGGAGAGGAATTCTTAGCTCGCTATGGCGGGAAAATCAGCTCGGAATGGATGATACCGAAGATATGGCAAATAGCTGATGAAGCTCCTGAAATTTATGAGGCTGCTGATCAATTTATCGAAGCAACAGATTGGGTCATCTCCCAGCTGACAGGTGAACTGAAACGAAACAGCTGCACAGCTGGTTATAAAGCAATCTGGCATAAGCAGGACGGCTACCCAACCGCAGACTTTTTCGAAAGCCTGCACCCAGCAATGCAGGATTTGGCTGATACGAAGCTGCGTGGAGAAGTTTATCCTCTCGGAACAAAAGCTGGAGAACTCCAGAACTCATTTGCAGCATCTATGAATCTATCACCAGGTATTGCAATTGCAGTAGGAAATGTCGATGCCCATGCAGCAGTTCCTGCAATGGGTGTTGTGACTCCTGGAAAACTTGTTATGGCAATGGGCACATCCATATGTCACATGCTGCTTGGTACAGAAGAGCGGACTGTTGAAGGAATGTGCGGTGTTGTCGAGGATGGCATTATCGAAGGCTACTATGGCTATGAAGCTGGACAGTCTGCTGTTGGGGACATTTTTGGCTGGTTCGTCGACGAGCAAGTGCCGGCTTATGTCTATCGTCAGGCAGAAGCTGCCGGGCAGAATGTGCATCAATGGCTGGAGGAGCGAGCTAGTACGTATCGTCCGGGAGAAACAGGATTGTTGGCGCTGGACTGGATGAACGGTAACCGTTCGGTACTCGTTGACACAGAATTAAGCGGGATGGTGCTCGGACTGACGCTGGCGACAAAGCCTGAAGAAGTGTATCGCGCATTGCTCGAAGCAACAGCATTTGGTACACGTAAAATTGTAGACGCTTTCCATCAAAGTGGTGTTGCGGTAGAAGAGCTTTATGCATGCGGCGGTTTGCCGCAGAAGAATAAATTGCTCATGCAAATTTTCGCAGACGTAACGAACCGACCTATTTATATTGCTGACTCCGTGCAAACGCCAGCTGTCGGTGCAGCAATGTTCGGTGCTGTAGCTGCTGGTGCAGAAGCAGGCGGATATGACAGCATCCTTGATGCGGCTGAAAGAATGGCCAGAGTGAAGGAAGAAGTTATCCAGCCGATACCGGAAAATGTGGAGATCTATGAGCTTATTTATCAGGAATATAACACACTGCACGATTACTTTGGCAGGGGATCCAACGACGTGATGAAGCGCTTGAAAACAATCAGGTCGCAGTCTGAAAGAAAACTCACAGTACAAAAATAAAGGGGGAGCTATGATGTTGCAAGTAAAGCCATATGTTTTCTGGTTCGTGACAGGAAGCCAGCACTTATACGGAGAAGAAACGCTTAATCAAGTGCAGGGGAACTCCGAGGATCTAGTAAACAAACTGAATGAACAAGGAACATTACCGTTTCCAATCGCCTTCAAGGAAGTGCTGACGAATGCAGCTGATATTCAGCGTGTAAGTCTGGAAGCGAATGCGGATCCAGAATGTGCAGGGCTGATCACTTGGATGCACACATTTTCACCTGCAAAGATGTGGATTGGCGGATTGAAGACATTACAGAAACCATTGCTGCATTTGCACACGCAATACAACCGTGATGTGCCATGGGATACAATCGATATGGACTTTATGAACCTGAACCAATCCGCTCATGGTGACCGCGAATATGGCTTCATGGGAACGCGTCTCAATAAAGCTAGAAAAGTCATTGTTGGATATTGGGGCAACAAAGACATACAAAATCGGGTCGCGGATTGGATGACGACTGCCGTAGGATTTAATGAGAGTCAGCAGATCAAAGTAGCACGCTTTGGTGATAATATGCGCACGGTAGCGGTCACAGACGGTGATAAGGTCGAAGCTCAGATTAAATTTGGCTGGACTGTTGATTATTACGGTATCGGTGATCTTGTTGCCGAAATGAAGGAAGTTAGTGAATCTGACATTGATGAATTGATATCGACGTATAAGGAAGTTTATGATCTTCCGACAGAAGAAGATCAGCTAACTTCTGTTCGGGAGCAGGCGCGTATTGGAGTTGCATTGAAGCGTTTCTTAGATCGCGGAGGTTATCAGGCATTCAGCACAAACTTTGAAGATCTGCACGGTATGAAGCAGCTCCCAGGTCTTGCTGTCCAGCATCTAATGGCACAGGGCTATGGCTTTGCCGGAGAAGGAGACTGGCGTACAGCAGCACTTGTGCGTTTGCTGAAGGCGATGGCAAATAATGATAGGACATCCTTTATGGAGGATTACACGTATCATTTAGAAGAAGGTAATGAACTAATTCTTGGATCACACATGCTGGAGGTCTGTCCGACAGTGGCAGCAAATCGACCATCCATCCAAGTGCATCCGCTCGGTATCGGCGGCAAGGAAGATCCGGCTCGCATTGTATTTGACGGTATTGCCGGTGAAGCGGTCAATGTCTCAATTATCGAGCTCGGCGGACGTTTCCGCATGATTATCAACAAAGTGGACGCTGTCGAATCTGAAAAAGAAACACCGAATCTACCGGTTGCCAAAGTACTTTGGAAGCCGCAGCCGTCCTTGAGCGAAGCAACCGAAGCGTGGATCTATGCTGGTGGTGCCCATCACACGGCGTTGTCGTTTGCGCTCACAGCAGAGCAGCTTGAGGACTTTGCGGAATTGGTCGGCATTGAATGTGTGACGATTGATAATAATACAAACCTAAAACAGTTCCGGAAAGAGTTGCAGTGGAACCAGTTGGTATGGAAATAAGATCAATTTGTCATTCTTTATAAAATCGAAAAAAAAACCAAAAAGGGGCGTAGAAGCCCCTTTTTTTTGTCGCACTCTTTTTAGTTAAATTTCGATTATAAATTAAAGTAGTGCACACACCTTTTTTTACTTTAGAATATCCAGTAAATCCTCTAATTTGTTTATTTCAAAATCCGGATGAAGCGGAAGGTGATTCGGCAGTCTGCCTGGGTTGAACCAGCAGGTGTCCATACCAGCCATATTTCCTCCTTGGATATCTGCTACTAAGGAATCTCCGATGATCAATGAACGTTCTGGTTCAATTCCAGAAACGCGTTCAAACACATAATCAAAGAAACCTGCCATCGGTTTTTGGAATCCGGTATCTTCAGAAACAAAAACAGACTGGAAGTAAGGAAGCAGTCCGGTCGCTTTCAGACGGCGGAATTGTGTCTCAGAAACGCCGTTTGTCACGATGTATAAGGGATAGTGCTCGGACAGTTTTTCCAACACTTCTGCTGCGCCAGCTATCATATGTCTTCCTTGTGCGAGCAGCTCGCGATAAGCAGCATCCAAATCAGCTCCGTCTACTTGCTGGTCATAGAGGGCGAAGAATTCTGTGAATCTGGAACTAACAACAGTATCACGATTGATTTCCCCTTTTTCAAAAGAACTCCACAACCGCTGGTTGATGGTGCGGTACGCAGTCATAGCTGCTTCATCTGATGGCAGACCGTGCTGGTTGAATAGAAGCGGCAGAGCTTCTTGCTCGGTTTTTGTGAAGTCTAGAATGGTGTTGTCAACGTCAAAAAATAAAGCATCATATTGTTTTGTCATGTTGTCTTCCTCCAGTTATTAGGAATAGATTGATTGATGTGCTAGCTGCTCAAGCTTTTCCCAGTCTTTTATAGATATTGCCCCTTTGCGGCGTTCAATAATGTCTTCCTTTGCTAATGTAGAAAGTAAACGGTTCACATGCCGAGAGGTCGTCCCGATATGATCCGCAATATCGCTTGTTCGGCTAGTTGGCAAGGGGCCGGTCAGCTGTCTGCCGTCATCTGCTGTCATCACAAGCATTAGATAGCTAGCTAACCTAGTGAGTGCTCCGTGTGTCAGACTGAAACTGAACGCTCTTGATTTCAGCTGGAATTTCTCTGTTACTTCGCAGAGCAGGAGCTGCAGAAATGGCGGATATGTAGCCGCGTATGTATGAAGTGAATCAATTGGTATCCCGATCAGATGGACAACACTCGCAGCCTCTACTGTATGTAATGCATCTATCTGTTTGATATATTCTATATCACCAAATAATTCAAAAGCTTGCTTGAATGAAACAATCAGTTTTTTGCCATTCTCTGCAACATAGGATACAGTGGCTTTCCCTTTAACGAGCAGATACAGCTGCGTTACGTGTTCTCCTTGTGCGCAGATAGCATCACCGATACTGGCGCTGTATAAACAAAAATGATTCATAACTTCAGATGGGAAGTGCTGCCTGATTCCATATTTCTCTATATAAAATTCTAGCAGCGTTTCGTCATGTATAAGTTGCATACACAGGCCTGCCTTTTACTTATATTATATGTACGTAGATTGAAAAGGAAAGGACATATGTCCCGATCGTATCATATCGTTATCTAATCGGCAAAAGACGGTAGAAATCTTCCCCTTACCATCACCTGGCTTTTGATGGAATGTATTTATAGCAACATAGTGCCCAATCCTCTCTCATGTGTTATGCTAACTTATACGAACATGTGAAGGAAGCTGGTGTAAGTTATGCAGACAAAGTATGCAATTGTAAAACAGGCAATCAAGTCCAAAATCCTCGATGGTACGTATGAGCCACATGCAAAGATTCCGTCTGAGAGCGAGATGATGAAGCAATTCGATGTGAGCCGTCATACGGTACGGCTGGCAATTGGTGAGTTGGTAAATGAAGGCTGGCTTTACAGAGAACAAGGTGCTGGTACATTCTGTGCTGATCGGTCGAAACATCAGCTGCAGCAGAACGCTATGCAAAATAAAAATATTGCCATCGTAACGACGTATATCTCCGATTATATTTTCCCATCGATCATTCGCGGAGCAGAAGCGTATTTAAGTGATCGCGGCTATAATGTGAGCCTGTTCAATACGAATAATGATCATGAAAAAGAGCGGGAGTATTTAGAGCGGATTATCACTACAGGATTTGACGGTGCTATTATTGAGCCAACCAAGAGTGCATCTGCCAACCCGAATATCAACTATTAT
Organism: Terribacillus sp. JSM ZJ617; assembly: GCF_044383785.1. Classification (NCBI taxonomy): domain Bacteria; kingdom Bacillati; phylum Bacillota; class Bacilli; order Caryophanales; family Bacillaceae; genus Terribacillus; species Terribacillus sp. JSM ZJ617. The sequence goes on from NZ_JBISEQ010000005.1 coordinate 109,312, forward strand.
TTGAATTTGGAGCGGCTGCAAATTCCGTATATTATGATTAATGCTTATTATGATGCTCTGGAGCCGTATCGAGTACTTGTCGATGACGAGCGTGGTGCTTTTTTGCAAACAGAGCATCTCATCAAGCAAGGACACCAGGATATTATCGGTTTCTTCAAAACGGACGACATGCAGGGAACGCTGCGGATGAAAGGTTATTTAAAGGCGCATCGCGAATATAAAGTGCCAATTAATCCAAAGCATATCGTGACATACAGTACGGAGGAGAAACATGACAAACCAATACAGGAGCTTGAAGCATTATTGAATCAAACAGATGCCAAGCCAACTGGATTGGTATGCTATAATGATGAACTGGCTATCAAACTGATCAATGTGCTGCGAGAACGTAATATGAAAATTCCGCAGGATATGTCGATTGTAGGCTTTGATAATTCCTTCCTGACTGAATTATCGGAAGTGAAACTGACTTCTGTTGAACACCCGAAAGCAGAGCTTGGCAAGGCGGCTGGTAAATTGATTCTGGATCTAATCGAGAGTAATCAGGGCAAAGGCTCTGAAGGGGCGATTGAGAGTGTTGTCTTCCCGACAAAGCTAGTAACAAGGCAGTCAACCCAAGCCATTAAAGCAGATGCATTGGAAAAAATAAAGTAAACAGATGGAGCTGAGTTAATCAGCTCCATTTTTTTATAACTTGTTGAATAAGTAATCTGTATCATTTCTCATTATAAAATCTTGTTCGTATAAGTTGTAAAGATAATATTGTAAAACTTATTGACTGATTAGGGGAGCGGTGATAGGATATATGTAACACGCATCGTATAGGCCGACACTCCAAAATGTATGCGCTATCATCTAGACTGTTCCCGAGTTGGCCGAGTACGGAAAGGGAGGTATGACCTCTTTAGTAAACGCTTTCAAATACTGCTTGTTGAGTCTAAAAATGAGGGGGTAGCTTTATGAAGAAGGTCTTGAAGGCACTGATGATCGGTTTGATGATCATCGTACTGGTTGCTTGTAGCAAAGGCAGTGGTGGTGGAGGCAGTGAAGCGGATGAAACAGAAGTTGTCGGTGCAGATCTGGAGAATGCAACAGAATTGACTTATTGGACATTTGTTGGTCAACATATGGATTTATTCAAGGATTCAGCCGAACGCTGGAATGAAGAATTTCCGGATCGACCAATCAAACTCGTAGCTGAAACGTATCCATACGATAATATGCATAATAACCTGCTGCTTAGTCTGCAATCAGGTAAAGGTGCACCGGATATTGCGGATATCGAATTAAGTAAGTTTCCGAACTTTTTACAAGGAACACCGCAGCTTGAGCCAATGAACGAATATGTAGAGCCGGTACTTGCTGATTCCGTTGAGGCTCGTTTTGATCTATATGCTAAAGAGGGCGATTATTATGGCGTTCCGACTCATGTAGGTGCAACTGTCATGTATTATAATACAGAAATTATGGATCAAGCTGGAGTGGATATCGATTCCATTCAGACGTGGGATGACTTCGTAGAAGCCGGTAAACAAGTGACGGAAAAGACAGATGCAGTTATGTGGAACGTCGGTACAGGTGACTTTCTGATGGATTTGTGGCCGATGGTTTCACAGCAGGATTCAGATTTCTTTGATACGGAAGGAAATTTGACATTGGATAACGAAACCAATGTAAATACCCTTCAATTCTTGTATGATGCCATTTATACAGAAAAAATTGCTGAACTTACTCCTGGTGGAATGAACCAATCAGAGGATTTCTATAAGTATTATTCAGAAGGAAAATCAGCTGCTATCCTAGCGCCGCTTTGGTACATGGGACGTTTCCTTGATAACATGCCGGAAATGGAAGGTAAAATTGCCATCAAGCCGCTTCCTGCTTGGGAAGAAGGCGGTAAAAGATCGGCTGGTATGGGTGGTACAGGAACAGTCGTAACCAATCAGTCAGAAGAGCCGGACTTGGCGAAGGAATTCCTGGCTTATACAAAGATCTCGGAAGAGGGAAGCATCAACCTATGGAAGGTTCTCGGATTTGACCCGCCTCGCTGGGATGTATGGGAAAGTGAAGCAGTCAGAGAAGATAACGAGTATTATCAATTCTTTGGTGAAGGTATCTTCGATATGCTCTTGGAGATAAAGGATGAGATCAACACACTGAATATTACCGAAAATACACCGGATGTTTCAACGGAGTATAATACCATAATTGCAGATTCTGTGCTGAGGCAGAAGAATAAGACTCCTGAGGAAGCAATGAAAGAAGCTGCTGATAAAATTGAAAGTAGTATGAAGTAATAACTAGGACTCTAAAACCCCAAGCAGCAATTCAGCAGCTTGGGGTTTTTATATTTCTTCCATCTAATGCAAAAAACGCTTGTTTTTACAGACACATCTGTCTATACTGAATATATAAACTTATACGTACATATTTCTGGTTGTGGAGATATTAGGTGGAATATGTTCGTACGTGATGCGATATGTGTCACCTTCTTTTTTTACCTTAATTGTAAGCGTTATCAAAAAAAAGAAAGAGGAGTGGGGATAAATGGCAGAAAAATTGCAAGCGAAGATGGTTTTAGATAAGAGTTATCAAATAAGCGAAGTCGACAAGCGAATTTACGGATCATTTATTGAACATCTAGGAAGAGCAGTGTATGGCGGTATTTACGAGCCAGACCATCCCGATGCAGATGAACAAGGTTTTCGAAAAGATGTTATTGACTTGGTGAAAGAGCTGCAAGTGCCTATCGTTCGTTATCCTGGTGGAAATATGGTATCAGCTTACAACTGGGAAGATGGTGTCGGACCAAAGGAAAGTCGACCAAAGCGGCTGGAGCTGGCTTGGCGCACAATAGAGACGAATGAAATAGGAACAAATGAATTTGTGGATTGGGCGAAAAAAGCACAAGCGGAAGTCATGATGGCAGTGAACCTTGGTACGCGAGGTATTGATGCAGCGCGTAATCTGATTGAATATACAAATCATCCGAGCGGTACGTACTGGAGTGATTTGCGCAGGGAGCATGGATATGAGCAGCCGCATAACATCAAGACCTGGTGTTTAGGAAATGAAATGGATGGACCGTGGCAGGTAGGGCATAAAACAGCAGCTGAATACGGCAGAATAGCCAAAGAGACAGGCAAGGCTATGAAACTCGTTGATCCGAGTATTGAACTTGTAGCGTGCGGCAGCTCAAATACGGATATGCCGACTTTCCCGGAGTACGAGGCGACAACGCTTGATATCGCATATGACGAAGTGGATTATATTTCACTGCATCAATATTACGGAAACAGCTCCAATGACCCGGCCAACTATTTGGCGAAGAACATGGATATGGATCATTTCATCAAGACTGTAACCGCTACCTGTGATTACATTAAAGCAAAGCATCGCAGTAAGAAAACAATCAACTTGAGCTTTGATGAATGGAACGTATGGTATCACTCCAGAGAGCATGATGAAAAGCTGGATCCATGGACAGTCGCACCACCACAGCTGGAGGACGTCTACAATTTCGAAGACGCGCTTTTAGTAGGAAGCATGCTCATCACTTTGCTCCGTCATGCTGATCGCGTGAAGATGGCTTGCATGGCACAGCTAGTGAACGTCATTGCGCCGATTATGACTGAAAACAATGGCCAATCTTGGAAACAGACAATCTATTATCCTTATTTGCACGCATCCGTTTACGGTCGAGGAATCAGCTTGCAGCCAATCCTTTCTTCTCCTAAGTATGATAGCAAAGACTTTACAGATGTACCGTTCATTGATAGTGCTGCTGTCTATGATGAGCAGGAAGAAGCATTGACGATTTTCCTAGTAAATAAGCACTTGGAAGAATCTATCCCGCTCGATGTGGATGTCAGGAGTTTTGAAGGATATGAAATTGCAGAGCATATCGTGCTTGAGCATCACGATCTGAAGGCTGCCAATACAAAGGACACGACACGCGTTGCACCGCATGGCAAAGGAGAATCAAGTTTGGTAGACGGCAGACTAAAGGCACAATTGAATCGGACTTCCTGGAATGTTATCCGGCTGCAAAAAGCCAGAACAAATTAAGGGTGAGGGGGGATTGTAATGAATACAGTTACGCCAGTATCACCGGTGAGAACACGGAAGAAACAGAATAAGTTCCTCCGGTTTCTGAATTCAAAAAAGGTAGTACCATTCGTTTTCATATCGCCATTTGTACTGTCTCTGCTCCTTTTCACAGTGTATCCGGCTATTCAGGGAGTAATCATGAGTTTCCAGAGCGTGCTTCCTGGACAAGTGGAATTCATCGGAATGAGTAACTATGAGCGAGTACTGAATCCGACATTTTATCGGGCTGTGTCGAATACGACGGCTTACGTGGTTCTTACCGTAATAATTCTGACCATCATTCCGATGGTACTTGCGGTTATCCTGAACTCGAAGCATGTCCGCTTCCGGACGCTTTTCAGAGCTTCACTCTTTATCCCGGCTCTTACATCGACGATCGTCGGTGGTATGATTTTCCGCTTCATGTTTAGTGAGCAGCAAGGGGCGGTCGCAAACCAACTCATTGGGGTGTTCGGCTTTGATCCACTCAAGTGGATGTTTACTCCATGGGCAGCAATCGGTCTTATGGTCTTGCTTGCCTGCTGGCGCTGGATCGGCGTGAATATCCTCTACTTCTTAGCAGCCTTACAAAATGTACCGGATGAGATGTACGAAGCTGCTGAAATTGATGGCGCCACCAGATTGCAGCGCTTCCGTTTCATAACGATGCCGATGCTGAAGCCGATCATTATTTTCGTTAGTACGATTACAATCATCAACGGCTTCCGTATGTTCGAAGAAAGTTATGTTTTCTGGGCTGTAGGATCTCCTGGTAACATCGGCCTTTCGATTGCGGCCTATATATACCAGCAAGGTATTCAGCAAAATGACATGGGCTTCGGAGCTGCACTTGGTGTCGTACTAATGCTTATCATCTTTGTGATCAGCATTATCTATTTGATTGCTACCGGTACATTCAAGAAAGGAGATAGATGATGAAAAAGAATAACAACAAACTGCTGGGAGTTGTCACTACAGTTGTCATGGCTATTGTCAGTTTGATAGCGCTATTCCCGATCATCAGTATCGTGCTATCTTCGTTCATTCCTTCCGCCTCCTTGATGCGAAACGGTATTTCATTCAGTTTCCCTTGGGATGAACTGACGCTTAGCAATTACACATACATCTTTACACAATCAGCAGAATATTGGACTTGGTATGGAAACAGCCTTTGGATTTCAGCGTTGATGATTGTTCTGTCACTATTCTTTTCTTCCATGGTTGGTTATGCGTTGGCAATGTACGATTTCAAAGGAAGCAATATCTTCTTCGTTGCGGTGGTATTCATTTTGATGGTGCCATTTGAAATTCTAATGTTGCCGCTATTCCGTCTTATGATGGATATGATGCTGATTGATACGTATCTAGGGGTGATACTGCCAGGTATCGTAGCACCGGTGGCAGTCTTCTTCTTCCGGCAATATGCACTTGGTTTGCCAAAAGAGCTGATGGATGCTGCCAGGATTGACGGATCGACCGAATACGGCATCTTCTTTAAAATCATGCTGCCGCTGATGGGACCTTCACTAGCAGCGATGGCAATCCTGCAAGGTCTTGGCAGCTGGAATAACTTCCTGTGGCCATTGCTCGTACTTCGTTCGAACGATATGTTCACGTTGCCGCTCGGGCTGGCAACACTGCTTACGCCGTACGGAAATAACTATGACGTCTTGATTGCTGGGTCTGTTATGACAATTATTCCGATTGTGATTCTGTTCATCTTCTTCCAGCGCTATTTCATTTCCGGATTGACTGTGGGCGGCGTCAAAGGCTGAGTCAGAGTTTTGATTAGAAAGGAGTTAGAACCATGCTGAAGAAAGCGATGAAGAATCTCGATAAGTCTCTCTTGTGGATCACCCGATTTGCACACTTGAATGCATTGTTTCTGCTATACAGCCTCTTAGGACTGGTCGTTGCCGGAGCAGCTCCGGCAACGGTAGCTGCATTGCAGGTTTCCCGCCGGATTCTGAATGGAGAGGAAGTAAAGGTGCACCAAGCATTCCGCAAAGCATTTAAACAGGAGTTCTGGTCAGCAAACAAGTTAGGGTGGCTCCTTGGAGCAGCAGGTTTCATCCTGTATACAAACTATCTGCTTATTAGACAGGCGGATGGACAGTTATTCTTCCTGGTGCCTTTCCTTTTCTATGTACTCATTTTCTGCTATATGACGGTTGTGCTCTGGAGCTTTCCGCTTCTGGCGAATTATAAGGCAGGAACGTTCCAAGTCATCAGGAGTGCGTTCATCATTGGGCTGACGAGATTCCATATGACGCTATCGATTGGTGTACTTCTGTTCGCGCTTTTGTATCATAGCATCGGCTTGCCGGTGCTGCTGCTGTTCTTCTGTTTCAGTATCAGTGCGTTTGGCTGGATGTGGCTGAGCATGAAGGTATTCTCCACAATGAAACAAGAAGAACAGTTAGCCAGTTAGTTTATTTTTGATAGATTGGAGCGATAAGCATGTCAACAAAATTGATCATTCAAGCTGATGTCACAGAAGGGATAATAAATAAAAACATATACGGTCATTTCGCGGAGCATCTTGGTAGAGGAATATATGAAGGAATCTGGGTCGGAGAGGATTCTTCCATACCGAATACTAAAGGCATCCGCAACGATGTACTGGAGGCACTCCAAAAGCTGAACATCCCGGTACTACGCTGGCCTGGTGGTTGTTTTGCAGATGAATATCACTGGAAAGATGGAGTTGGCCCTCGTGAAGAGCGCAAGCGTATGGTCAATACCCATTGGGGAGGAGTTGTGGAGAACAACCATTTCGGAACACATGAGTTCTTCACGCTTTGCGAGCTGCTCGGAGCAGAGCCATACATTTGCGGAAACGTTGGCAGCGGAACCGTCCAGGAAATGTCTGAGTGGGTCGAGTACATGACATTCGATGGCGAATCACCGATGACGACTTGGCGCCAGGAGAACGGCCGCCAGGAGCCGTGGCAGCTGACGTATTTCGGCGTTGGTAATGAGAACTGGGGCTGCGGCGGAAATATGCGGCCGGAATATTATGCAGATCTCTATCGTCGCTATCAGACGTATGTACGCAATTACGGCGACAACAAACTGTATAAGATTGCAGGCGGAGCCAATATTGACGATTACAAGTGGACAGAGATACTCATGCAAGAAGCAGCACCGATGATGGATGGATTAAGCCTTCATTATTACACGATTCCGGGAGATTTCTGGCTTGGTAAGGGCTCTGCTACTGATTTCTCCGAAGACGAATGGCATCTGACGCTGAAGCGTGCACTTCATATCGAAGAATTGATCGAGAAGCATGGCACTATCATGGATAAATACGATCCTGAGAAACGCGTTGGACTGATCATTGATGAGTGGGGAACTTGGTTCGACGTGGAACCTGGCACTAACCCAGGCTTCCTGTATCAGCAAAATACAATCCGTGATGCTCTCGTAGCTGGAGCTTCACTCAATATCTTCAATAACCATAGCGAACGTGTTCAGATGGCTAATATTGCGCAAACAGTCAACGTATTGCAGGCGATGATCCTGACAGAAGGACAGGAAATGATCAAGACACCGACGTATCATGTATTTGATTTGTATCAAGTGCATCAAGATGCGGAACGTCTTTCGTCTCATCTGGAATCAGATGAAATAAAGCATGGTGAATTGGCTTATCCAACTGTCAGTACTTCTGTATCCAGAGGAAAAGACGGCAAGATTCATGTTAGCTTCTGTAATCTGGATCACACAAATGAGGTTACAGTAGATACAGAGCTTCGCGGTGCAACACTCGGAACTATAAGTGGCAAAATTCTCACATCAGATAAGAAAGATGCCCGAAATACGTTCGATGCGCCTGATGACGTGGAGGTAGTACCGTTTACGAATTTCGCCGAGCAGGATGGCGGATTACAAGTTACTTTACCAGCAATGAGCGTAACGGTTTTGACAATCGAGGAGGGTGCCTGATGCAGTTATCGGCAGATATGCTGGCATTAGCAGATGAATACGGGATAAGTTCGGACACTTTTCCCCGCTTGCAAGTGGAAGCTGGAGCACTCTCATCAATTGGAGCTTACTTGAATGAGAAGGGCTTGAGCAAAGCTGTGCTTGTTATGGATGCTCAGACTAGAGCAGCCGCAGGGGACAAACTGGCAGCGCTGCTTGAAAGAGAGAACATCCAGATTCAGACGATTGAACTTTTAGCGAATCATCACGGTCAAGTGAACGCCGATGAAGCTTCGCTTGTACAGGTGCTTGTTGAAACACCGGCAGATACAGATGTCCTGTTGGCAGTAGGGTCTGGAACGATTCATGATATAACACGATTCTGCAGCCAGAAGCTTTCTATTCCATTCGTGTCAGTTCCAACAGCAGCATCAGTCGATGGCTTCACCTCCAAAGGAGCGCCACTGATCCTGCGGGGAGTGAAGCAGACAATCCAGACAGCTGCTCCGGTGGCAGTGTTTGCCGACCTGGATGTATTATGTGCTGCGCCTAAGCCACTTACTGCGGCTGGTTTCGGAGATATCCTAGGAAAGTTCACCTCGCTGCTTGATTGGGAGATTTCCGCAACTGTCGGAGGAGAACCTTATAATGCACTGGCTGCCAAAATGACACGGCATTCGCTGGACACTTGTGTCGATCATGTCGAGGAAATAGCTAAGGCGGATGAAGCGGGCATACGAATCTTAATGGAAGCACTAATCGAATCTGGTCTCGTCATGCAGGTGCTGGATTTCTCCCGACCTGCTTCAGGAGCGGAGCATCATTTGTCTCATTATTGGGAGATGCATTTGCTCGAAACAGATAAACGGCAGCTTCTTCATGGAGCTAAAGTTGGTGTTGCTTGCAGCATCATTACGGAATTGTACAAAAACTGGATTGAGCAGTTTGATCCTTCTGAAGCAAATGGAGATTATGCGGCAAGATTACTGGAGAATTGGGAAGAAATCAGTTTATTGATTGCTGCGCTCCCGACGCCGGAAGCACTGCAATATTATTTGTACCAGGTCGGAGCACCTGCTTCTGCTGAGGAAATTGGGATAGGTTCAGAGCTTGTACAGGACAGCTTGAATGAAGCGTATCATTTGCGTGATCGCTGCACTGGTCTGCTTCTTATCAATCAATTTAAGAAAGAACAGATCAGCTACCCACCGCAGGATCGGATCGGCACTCGATGACTTGCCGGACTTGTCTGCAAAAGAAAAGCTATACAGTGGAGGAAGTGACAGCACTTGTTGCAGATCAATTAGCATTGGAACCTATTTTGGCTGAAAAAAGCACAGTTTCTGCTCGTTTAGCAATCTGTTCAAATTGTCCATCGCTTTCAGCAGATCATACTTGTGCGCGTTGCGGCTGTTTTGTTGCTTTCCGAGCCTCCCTTCCGGATAAACGCTGCCCAGATCCTGACGGAAATCGCTGGCAGCAGGTATAATCTAAGCAAGGAGGCGATAGTTATGGCTTACTATCAGGCATTAGATAGCATTCTATTCGATTTGGACGGAACGGTATGGAAGGATTTTACGTTAATTGACGGGGCTGCTGAAACGATCCGGACCTTGCAGAAAGCGGGTAAACGAGTGATTGGGCTGAGCAATCGAGGCACACATTCTCGAAATCAGATCGCATCATATTTTAGGGAGCAGGGTATCCAGTGGGAAAAGGAAGATATTATTTTATCCTCCTATCTTGCAGCTGATTATCTGCAGACCCATTATCCTAAACTGCCTGTTTGGGTGCTCGGGGAAGAAGGCTTACGGGATGAGCTCACTGAAGCTGGTTTGACACTTGCTAAAGAACCGGAAGATGCTGATTGGCTCGTGATTTCCTTGCACACAGGTGTTACCTATCAGGATCTGAACCAGGCTTTTCGGGCTGTCATCCATGGCGCTAGGATTCTTGCAACCAATCAGGATCCTGTTTTCCCGGGAAAAGATGGTTTACAGCTGGATGTTGGTGGATTGATTGGAGCAATAGAAGCGTCAACAGGCAAGAAAACCGATATTATCGTCGGCAAACCATCACATTTCATGTATCAAAAGGTAATGCAGCAAGCGGGCAGTGAACCAGAAAAGACAATGATTGTTGGAGACAGTCTGACCTCCGACATCGCTATGGGTGCTATGTTCGGCCTAAAGACAGCATTAGTGCTCACAGGAAATACAACAAAAGAACAGGCAGATATTTCTAGTATCAAGCCAGATCTGATTCTGCCATCCATCAAGGAACTTCCATTCACTTAAGAATATGGAGGAGATACGATGAAAACAATTGATGTCGAACGTATAGAAGTTCGCGTGAAGCAAGGAGAGCATGTAGAGCTTCCGAGAACAGTCGACGTATTTATTGACGAAGGCGTGCAAGCAGCATACCGCGTAAGCTGGCCCAATCTGCCGGATCTCAGTGAAGCTGGAACATATGAATTTGAAGGAGAGATTGAAACGGATGATTTTCCAGAACCGTTCATCGAGCAGCGTGCTGATCCGTATATTCTGAAAGCAGAGGATGGATTCTACTATTTCACAGGCTCTTATCCGAAATATGACAGAATTGTTCTGCGCCGCGCCAAGACATTGGAAGGTTTGCGTGAGGCAAAGGAACATACGGTTTGGGAAGCACGTGAATCAGGCGTATTATCAGAACATATCTGGGCACCTGAGCTGCACCACATAGATGGGAAATGGTACATACATTTTGCAGCCGGAGAAAAAGAGGATGTGTGGGCAATACGTCCATATGTGCTGGAGTGTACAGGTGATCCGTTTTCTGATGAGTGGACGGAAAAGGGAGCAATCAATACAGATTTCCAAAGCTTCTCATTGGATGCCACAACGTTCGAGCATCAAGGTAGACGATATCTGGTCTGGGCTCAGAAAACAGAGAATGATACAATCTCCAATCTTTATATTGCCGAGATGAAAAATCCTTGGGAGATAAAAGGTGAGCAAGTACTGCTGGCAAAACCTGAACATGCATGGGAAACAGACGGTTTCGACGTTAACGAAGGCCCGGCATTCCTGCATCGCCACGGAAAAGTATTCCTGACATTCTCTGCTAGTGCAACAGATGATCGCTATGCAATGGGTCTCTTATATGCAGATGAAAATGCTGACCTGCTTGATCCTGCATCATGGACAAAGCTGCCAGATCCTGTGCTGACAAGCTCGGAGAATACCGGTCTTTATGGACCTGGTCATAATAGTTTTACAGCGACAGAGGAAGGCTTTGATTTGCTTGTCTATCATGCTAGATCTTATAAGGAAATTGAAGGAAACCCACTATACGACCCGAACCGCCATGCTCGCATCCAGCGTTTCTTCTGGAAGGATGGGATGCCGTATTTCGGTGAACCAGGGTATAGACTTAAAGATTTGAGCAAGGTAAAAGCAACAATAATAATTGAGTAAACGAAAGTCCTTATACAATGGTATAAGGACTTTTTTAAATTTCCAGGTGGGTGGATTGTATAATTCGCAACAGTAATTAAAGCTGTTGAAGGCAGGAGTCCATATATTCTGATATTATAATTTGTAAAGGTATTGTGAAAGAGGATGGTGACAATTGAAACCTAAAATTGATGATGTAGCAAGATTAGCAGGAGTATCTCCTACAACTGTTTCGCGAGTCTTGAATGATCGAGGATACATAAGTAATGAGACAAGAGAAAAAGTACAAGATGCAATGACCAAGCTGAATTATTTCCCTAACGATATTGCCCGTTCATTGTTTACGAAGCGTTCTAATTTACTTGGTATTATCATGCCAACAACAAGCAATCCTTTTTTTGGAGAGCTTACATTTCATTTGGAAAGTATCTGCGCTTCTTTAGGCTATAAAGTGCTCTTATGTAATAGTCTTAACCAGAAAGATAAAGAAAAAAAATATTTAGATATGCTGATGCGCAATCAGGTTGATGGAATTATTGTTGGTACTCATAATTTAGGCATATTAAATTATCAGAAGCAAAATTTAGCTGTCGTATCGATTGATCGGTATTTGTCTGAAACCATTCCTGTTGTGAGCTCGGACAATTACGCAGGAGGTAAATTAGCAACAGAACTTTTAATTGGAAAAGGTTGCGAACATATTGTACTAATAGACGGCGTAAAAGAGATAGAAAAGTCTTATCTTAGGAGAGAGGCCTACACAGATGCGCTAGTTAAAGTAGGAAAAAAACCAATTATTTATGAAATACCTGAGGTATTTAATGTACAGAGTCAGCAAGTAATTATTGAAAAGATATTTAGTGAACATCCTGAAGCGGATGGAGTGTTTGCAACCAACGACATTTTTGCTGCATCTTACATAACTGCTGCAAAGCGACACGGCAAGAAAATTCCTGAAGATATCAAAGTTGTCGGTTATGATGGTACCGAAACGGTGCGAACTGTCTTACCAGATCTAACAACAATAAGACAGCCTATAGAGTTAATTGCCAAAGAGGCAATTAACATTTTACTTAAAGAGATAGAAGGCGAATTTACAGATCTTCCGTATGAAACAAAACTACCAATCACCCTAATAGAAGGGTCCACTACTTAAAATTACGTTGCCTAAGGCAATGTTTTTTTTTGGTTTTCTATGTCAACCCGTTGACATATGTAACCGGTTGACATATATTGAATTTGAAAACGTTTTCTTTTTACTAAAGACTCTAAATGTAAAGGAGAAGCAGGGAATGGAAAAATCAAAGAAACTTTATTGGAAATTAAGTGCATATTTTTTCTTTTTCTTTTTCACGTGGTCAGCTAGTTATTCTTTGTTTGCCATTTGGTTAGGGCAAGAGATTAATCTAAGTGGTGCAGAGACAGGAATGATTTTTTCTGTAAACGCTATCTTTGCTTTGTGTATACAACCACTTTATGGCTACATCTCTGACAAAATTGGTCTAAAGAAAAACATTTTATTTTTCATTAGTATATTACTAGTGTTTACAGGTCCCTTCTATATTTATGTCTACGGTCCTTTGCTGCAATATAGTGCATTCTTGGGAGCTATAATTGGAGGAATATATTTAGGTGTATCATTCCTCGCAGGCATAGGCGCAATAGAAACGTATATCGAAAAAATCAGCAGAAAGTACGGATTCGAATACGGAAAGTCGAGGATGTGGGGTTCTTTAGGATGGGCAGCAGCTACATTCTTTGCTGGACAGCTTTTCAATATTAATCCCAATATTAACTTCTGGGTCGCATCAGTTTCAGCAGTAGTTTTGGTAGGTATCATCCTATCGATAAGGATAGAAATGACCAATGAAGAAGTCGTGAGAGCGAAGTCAGTAAGTTTAAAAGATGTAGGAGAATTGTTTCTTTTAAAAGACTTTTGGTTCTTTATTTTATACGTGATTGGTGTAACTTGCGTATACAGCGTTTATGATCAGCAATTTCCTGTATATTATTCGTCTTTATTTCCCACAGAAGCCACAGGAAATCAGGTCTTTGGATATCTAAACTCGTTTCAAGTCTTTTTGGAAGCTGGAATGATGTTCCTTGCGCCTTTTGTCGTTAATAAACTTGGAGCTAAAAATAGTTTGGTTTTAGCAGGATTCTTAATGGCTTTCCGAATTATTGGTTCCGGGATGGCATTTGAGCCAATTGGTATATCTGTAATGAAATTAATTCATGCATTAGAGCTGCCGATTATGTTGATTGCTATTTTTAAATATCTTGCTGCAAACTTTGATACTCGTTTGTCTTCTGTATTATATCTTGTAGGTTTTCAGTTTGCATCACAAGTTGGTGCCTCTATTTTATCGCCGATAGCAGGAAAGCTATACGATACGATCGGTTTTCGCCAGACATACATTATCATAGGTCTACTGGTGCTTTGTTTTACTGTAATTTCTATGTTTACACTCTTAAATTCAAAAACCAAAAACAAAAAAATGATAGAAAAAGTGATCTAGGAGGAAATACAAGATGTTAACACAGAAAAAGAAACAGCAGGCTGAGGCTGCACTGCAATCTGCTAAAGAGAATATGAACACACGATTCCGGCTTGGCTATCACATCATGGCTCCGGCGAATTGGATTAATGATCCTAATGGGCTGATTTACTTCAACAATGAATATCATGTATTTTATCAGCATCATCCGTATGATGAGAATTGGGGGCCGATGCATTGGGGCCACGTGAAGAGCAAAGATTTAGTTCATTGGGAGCACTTACCGATAGCGCTTGTGCCTGGTGATGATTGTGATCGTGATGGCTGTTTCTCAGGGTCGGCAGTCGATAATGATGGGGAATTGACTCTAATTTATACAGGACACCATTATATAGATAAGGAAAAGGATATCTTTTATCAGAATCAAAATATCGCAACTAGCGAAGACGGAATAACGTTTAAGAAATCGAATTTAAATCCAGTTGTAGCTATTCCACCGCAGGATAGTGGTCATCACTTTCGAGATCCAAAAGTATGGAGACATGGAGATTCGTGGTATATGATAATCGGAAATGCCACTAAAGAAGAAATAGGCAGAGTAATTCTCTATAAATCCTCTGACTTATGCGATTGGGAGTATGTAGGTGTGGTTGCGGAGAGTGACGGAACCCACGGATATATGTGGGAATGTCCTGACTTTTTTGAGCTGAATGGAAAACAAGTATTGTTAGTTTCGCCACAGGGAATGAAAGCAGATGGAAACAAGTATCGTAATCTATTTCAGACTGGTTACTTTATCGGAGAATATGATTATGGAAGAAATGATTACCAGCATGGGGTCTTTACAGAATTGGATAACGGTCACGATTTTTATGCAGTGCAAACTTTTCTGGATGGTCAGGGAAGACGTATTGCATTTGGCTGGATGGATATGTGGGAATCGCCTATGCCAACGAAAGAAGACGGATGGTGCGGGGCTTTGACACTTCCAAGAGTCCTGACTTTATCAGAAGATGACAAGATTTATATGAATCCACCAGAAGAAATGATACTTTTGAGAGAAGCACAAATCGATGGATTCAATGATAAGCTCGTCTCTGAGAGTTATTTAGTTGAAACGGAAGGAAAATTGATTGAGTTCCAAACAGAATTTGATATAAAGCATACAGACGCAGAAATAAGAGGAATTAGAATTCGTGGGAAAAAGGAAGAACAAACTATATTGTCATTTAACAAAATTACGGGGATATTTACACTTGACTGTTCTCAATCAGGTAGACATGATGATGGAATCAGAAGTATTAAATTAGATACAGATAATAACTTGTCCTTAAGAGTTTTTATTGATCGGTCATCGATAGAGGTTTTTATAAATGAGGGGCAGGCGACCATGACCAGCCGTACTTATCCAAAAGAAGATATCTTTGGTGTGGAAGTGTTTGCTGAGAATGGCACAGCTCATGTAAATGAATTTAATCTGTGGAAATTAAAAGATATATGGAATTGATTTCGAAGAGGCTGGAACAAAAAGTAATTTAGTCAGAAAAAAACGAACTGTAACGTTGAACTTTCTAAAGAAGGTACGCGTAAGTTCGTTTTTTTTTGTGTCCATAATGTGAAGAGAAAAAGATATAACCAGATTGCTAAAGAAATGGGAGAAAATCTGTGTTGACTTCATTAAGAAAGTGAAATAGAATATTAATTACTCTAACAAAAGTACTCTAATTTGAGTACTTTTAACAAACCACAATACTCTCTTACTTAAGGAAGGATGCAAATATGAAATTTACACAGTTCTTAAAATCTAAAGGAGCTATCGGCGCTATTTTCATGGGTATTCTATATGCTGTCTTCATGCTTGGAATATTCCTCCCTGGTTATTCGGCGATACCGGGAAATGTTGATCAACTAAAGGTTGCTATCGTAAATGATGATGCTGGTGAAGTTGGTACTACAATCGCAGACCAGCTGTCAGAAAATCTGCCTTTCAAGGATATCGAAACGGATTTGACGAATAAGCAAGCGTTAGATGACTTAGAGAAAAACGATTTGGCACTAGTTGTCCATATTCCAGAAAATTTCTCCGAGAATGTACAAAGCGGAGAAGCTTCTTCTAGTATCGACTTTACGATTAATGAAGCAGGTGCAACGACTGTTTCCTCTACGATGAGTTCAGTAGTTGGACAGATTAATAATCAATTAAGTGCTCAGTTCTCGCAGCAGACAGCTGAAGGTGTATTGATGAACTTCAACGTACCGGAGGATCAAGCTGCAGCACTTAGTGACCAAATTGAAACAGCCTACCAAGGTAACGTTGTAACGATCAACGAAATGCCGGATGGTATGAACAACAATATGTTGCCTATGTTCTTGACAATGGCAGGTTATGTTGGTGCAATGATCGGTGGGATGCAATTAGTAGGTGCATTTAAAGAAAGCCAAGGAAAAGCAAGCAGAACGCGCCTATTCATATATGTCCAGCTTACGGCATTGTTGATTGCAGTGTTTGCTGCATTGGTTGCGACAGGAATTGTCTATCTAGTGAATGACCCTAGCGGTGATTTGTTCTTCGGTATGCTAGGTCAGCAAATTTTGAACTATATGGTGTGCTTCAACTTCACAGCAATCTTCATCTTCTTGCTTGGCCAAGGTGGTATGATTCTAAACTTGCCAATCTTGTTGATGCAGACATTAGCAAATGGTGCTACCATCACACGTGATATGATGTACGCGCCATATGAATGGATGAGCCATATCTCACCAATGTATTACTCTGTGCAAGCATACTTTGCTAATCTGTTTGGAAGCACAAGCCCGAGTCCATTTATCTGGTCAATGGTTGCGGTAGGTGCTGCTGCAATGCTGATTAACATCATCATTGTTGTTTTCCTTCACAAACCGAAGGCGGCAGAAGGCGGAATTAGCAACGAAGAAACAGAAGCTATTAAAGTGACAGTTTAAATTTGATATAATAGAATCATTCTGCTTGAGGGAGCAAAGAGGATGTCCATTCAAATTTTCATACTCAGCAAACTGATGGAGGATAAAAACTATCCTTACAAACTTAAAAAACAGCTGTCCGAGCCTATCCCATTAGATCAACTTGGCGGGCTGACAGAAAGCAAGCTTTACTATCACTTCGATTCCTTAGCTAAGCAAGGATTAATTGAAGCAGTGGAAATCATAAAAGAAGAACATCGCCCCGATAAGCAAGTATTTCAGATTACAGCAAAGGGTCGCGAAGAGCTGCCGAAAAAGATCTATAAAGTCATGAAGAATGCAGATAAGATAAGCGACATGGTCGTTTGCTTAGCTAATATTAAATATGTTGAGCGTGATAAAGTAGTCAGTATTCTAGAAGATAAGCTAGAAAGAATTACAGATCGCTGGGAGCAAATCAAAACCTTCGATAAGCTTGTCCAAAAAGATGAAGATAAAGAAAAATTCATTGATTTTATGAGTGGCTATGTAACAACAAGAACGGAACATACCATTCATTGGTTGGAAGAGTTAATCAAGCGAGTTAAACAAGGGGATTTTTAAATATTGTTTGAAATACACCGCAGAAGCCCAGGGCTTCTGCGGTGTATTTTTTTTGTGAACGGATTAAGAAATCAAATAGTCGCAAGAGGCTGGAAAATTAAACGAATAAAATTATAAGTAGCTCCGAGTTTCACCTTCTCTAAAAATAGAAAAACCGAACATAAACGAATTTTATTTAGTTAATTAACTATATAGTTCGGTTTTTGCTTAGTAAATTACATTTTTACTATTGACTTAATACGATATAAATAGTTAAATTAATCATAATTATTAAAATATTTAGTGAGTGGAGGCGGGATTTCTGTCCAGTACACATTACGAGGAAATTAAAAAGCTTGGTGAATCTATTTATGAGAATCCTGAATTAGGCTACAAAGAGGAACATACGAAACAGGCAGTCATTGATTATCTAAAGAAATATAATCCAGAATGTACTATTCAAAAATTCAGCACAACTGGTTTGCGAACAACACTTGGTGAAGGAAAGCCTATACATATTGCCTTTTTGGCTGAATTGGATGCCGTCTATGCACCGTCGCATTTCCGGGCAGACTCGGAAACAGGAGCTGCTCATAACTGTGGACATTACACGCAGGTGGCCATCGCACTAGCTCTTTATCGCCAGCTAGTCGAATCAAAAGCATATGAACAATTCGATTATACAATCAGTTTTATTTTCGTTCCTGCAGAAGAATATTTAGATCTTGCTTTTCGTGATGAGCTGATACAGAAGGGAGTCATCTCACATTATGGTGGAAAGCCGGAAGCGATGAAGCTTGGTGTGTTTGATGATATTGATGTGAGCATCTGTGTGCATGCGATGGGCGGGGAATTTTCGAAACGTACTATTGAAATTGATTGTGATTTGGCGGGCTTCCTATATAAGCGTTACACCTTTAAAGGAAAGTCAACACATGCTGGGTTCGACCCATTTTCATCGGTCAATGCCTACAACATGTCTACGTTGTTTCACACGGCAATCAGTCTTGGCCGGCAGCAGTTGGATGAGAAGGAAAAAGTCCGGCTTAATCCAATTGTAATGGAATCGGATATGTCGACGAACGTCATACCGAATCAGATAAAAGTAGGAACTGATTTACGTACGCTATCGACACCATATATGCAAACTGTCGCAAAAAGATTGGATGCTGCAGCACAAGGCAGTGCGTTGGCGCTACAGGGTGAAGTAGAAATTGATACGCAAATGGGCTATTTACCGTTTCAACAGGATCGTTATTTATCGTCGTTTGTGAAAGCAGCTTATGAAGAAGAGGGACAGATTGAGGATATTTGGGAGGATAACAGCATCAGTGCAGCGGGCGATATTGGAGATTTGTCCTATATGATGCCGTGTATCCAAATTGGCTATAGTGGGTTTACAGGGACGATTCATGGTGATGATTTCATCGACGTCGATCCGGAATATATCTATGATATCTTTCCGAAATTCCTGTTTCAGGTGCTGGACAAGCTGAATGGCAAGATTGATAGAAGCAAGCTGTACAAAAGGTCCTATGAGGAGTATGGGCAGTTGATTCAATCTATTTTAGAACAAAAGGAGGAGCATGGAATTGAAGCGTAATTATGTAATTCTACTTGTCTTCGCACTTATTGTTATTACCGCAGCAGAAATGATTGGGACACAATCCCTATCATTCGGGGCATTCTCTATTTCCCTGCTGCCGCTTGCTTTCGCAATTCTTATTACGATGATTCTCGGCTTGCCAGTCATTCGGAAAGGTTTCTTGAAAAAAATATACAGCAAAGCGAATGTGCAATTCTCCAGCAAATATTTAATTTTCATCATGCTGCCGCTAATGGCAAGGTACGGTGCTGATGTTGCACCGCAGCTGAGGGAAATCCTCAATGTCGGATGGGTATTCATTGCTCAGGAACTTGGAAATCTCGGGACTGTGTTATTTGGTTTACCAGTGGCATTGCTTATCGGATTGCGGCGAGAAGCTATTGGAGCGACGCTCGGTCTTGGCCGGGAAGGGGAGCTTGCATACATATCGGAGAAATACACACTTGAATCAAAGGAAGGGCAGGGAGTTCTGTCCCTTTATATTATCGGTACGCTTTTCGGTACCATTTTCTTTAGTTTGATTGCACCGATTATGCTTGATATTGGTTTCCGTGTAGAAGCATTGGCGATGGCATCCGGAGTTGGTTCCGCGAGCATGATGACCGCTTCATCTGCCACATTAATAGAGAGAGTTCCGGAAATGGAGAGCACCATCCTTGGTTATGCCGCAGCAAGCCAGCTGCTTACAAGTTTCCTCGGAACCTTCACAATGGTGTTCCTTGCAGTACCATTGCAGCGTTTCTTGTACAACAGACTGACAAAAACGAAAAAACAACCGGAGGTGCCAGCGGATGTCCGTGCAGCTGAATAAATATTTTAAATATGGATTAGTCATCCTGCTTAGTACGGCTCTGATTCTATTTACGCAGCAAATCAAGCTGTTGAAGGATCCTGCATCTACGCCAGTCGAATGGATGACAATCATGGGTTTATTAACTCTATGGCTATTCTCGATGATTGGTGTGCTGCTATCTGATTTGATGAAAAAAACGCCAATAAAAATACTGCAGGAATTTCCGATGCTTGGCTGGGTTGCAGTTACATCCCTTGTTCTGTGCATGTTCTTCGATTTCTTTGTAGAAGCAATTGGTTATGTGGACTTTCTTGCTATTACAACACCTATCTTAACTTTTGCGGGAATCTCGGTAGTAGACCGATTAGTTGATTTGCGCAAGACATCCTGGAAAGTCGGTATTGTCGCAGTGTTTGTCTTTACCGGAACTTATGTCGGCAGTGCGTTATTGTCAGAGTTAGGGCTATTTTTGGCCAATAAATGAGCTGGGGTAACCTCCAGCTTTTTATTATGCTTGGAAATAAGAGATTAGAGTTCTTCTAGCATGTTATCAGCGTCTCCCTAGAAGGATATAATGGAAAAAATAAAATGCGAAGGTGAGTTGATTTTAATGGATACCCAAGTAACTGCGAAAATGAAAATATATAAGCCAGCTAATGAGGTATATGATGCTATAGTTGATCCCGTTACGATAGGAAACTTCTGGTTTTCATCGAGTTCCGAAGTATGGAAAGCAGGCTCATCCGTTACATTGAATTATGATGAATACAATGCAGAAGTAACCATAAAAGTTCTGGAAGTCGAAGAAGATAGGAAAATTGTTTTTTCATGGGGAGAGGAATCCAATGAAAAAACAGTTGTTACCATTACACTGAAAGAGTTGGATGATACAAGTTCAGTCATTGAAGTGGTTGAATCAGGTCTTAAGGCAGACGACCCTAATATAGTAAACAAGATGCTAGGACAAAAAGAAGGTTGGGTGTATACGTTAACTTGTTTGAAGGGTTATTTGGAAAATGGAGTTAGTAGTTTGAGAGGTTCCTTAATTCATTAAAGAACTATACGTAAGGCTGTCGGGAATTACGGCAGCCTTTTAAGATTGGTATATTTTTGCCTTTAAAGATGGAGGCCGACAAAGATCGGCTTCTTCCTAATATTAAGTAAATGTTTCTTTTTTTCTTAGCAAAATTCAGCAACTCTAGCTTATTTCCGATAGGATCAGATAAGACAGTGAACCGTTCAGTAGGAAAAGACTGTGGTTCATCGAAAGAATCCAACAGTACCTCTCTCTTTCCAAATATTATTTATATTGATAGAATATTCTATATAAATTGATAAGTTTTATGGAAGGAGATGATTTTCATATTTACATATCGAAATGATGTCAGAAAGATTCTCATTCCTTATTTGCATAAACTCTCACCGCAGCAATGGGATGCAAATGCTTACCATAATACTATTTCCTGGGTAATCGAACATATGGCTCAAACGGAAGATTATTGGGTATTTCAGATCGGGCTGAGTGAAGAAAGCAGATTATCGGGAAGTAATCTGAATCCGTTAGAACAGTATCTCCAAATCAGAAAAGAAACTGATCAAGTTTTGCAATCTTTACAAGCAAGCGACTGGGACAGGCTGGTAGATGTTCCTGACTTCTCAGATGGGTGGAAACCTCCATCTGAACCGACGATACGCTGGCTGTTTCATCATGTCTATTCTCATGAAGCGTATCATGCTGGTCAGATTGGAGTTATTGCCAGGTTGAATGGATTCAAGGGACCATTGTTCTAATTGTAAAAAAATGTGGTGGTGATTAGTATGTTTCATACTGAACTGTTCGTACATAAGCTATCTGCATCTATTGTTTTCTATCGTTGTTTGTTTGGAAAAGCTTGTGCGGATTATAACGAGAAAAGAGCAGTCTTTAAGAATGAAGAGGGCACTTCACTTTTGCTGACAGACGAATCTGTGCTAGGTGGGAATCACTATTTTGCCGCTATGGCAGAATCCAAGAAAGGAAAGGGCGTAGAACTGATTTTTCCTGTTAACGACGTGGAATTGGTTTTTAACAAGATAAATCGTATATATCCAGACTGTATTGAATCTGCAGTTGCTTCTCAGCCATGGGGAAAACTTGATTTTCGCATAGTGGATCCTGATGGATATTATGTACGGGTGACGTCATAAGTTTCATTGAGAAAATGAACGGACTATAACAACATATTAGTAAGAAAAGAGGCTGGGACATAACTAAATTCCCATTGCTTAAAACCGAATATTATTCTTGAGCGCCGCTTCGGCAGAACACTCCGCTTTCCACGGGCACGGCCTCAGCCTCCTCGTGGAAAGTTCACCACTGCGGGGTCTTCAGCTCGTGCTGTTCCCCGTAGGAGTCTCCGTGTTCTGCCTACGCTAGGATGGATAACTAATCAAAAAGACCGAACTTATGCAAATCTTCTTATGAAGATTTACAATATAGTTCGGTTTTGTATATGGCTAAAATACTAATGTCCCAGCCTCTTTTTAATTTGGTGATTTGCGAAAGTAAAACAGCAAGCAAATTATCCCGCTACTCATCATTAAAACTGCCAGTGATAGAGTCAAGAAAGCAATATCAGGAGCGAATGCAGAGATGCTTCTCCATGGTGACTGTGTCATATAGATTAAGCTTGGTATAACAATGCCTCCGAATATTAAGGATAGTGTGCCTATTATAAATAATCTTTTTTTCCTTTTGAGTTTTTTTCTTTTCGTAATCAAATAAACTGTCCAAAGAAAAAGTACCACAACAAGTATGCACAGGATAACTTGAAAGATTGGGAAGTATCCAGGGATGTTGGCAGGTTCATTGTCTTGCATAATATCAACAATACCTTGCTTAAGCAGAGGGAGTGAAGTTTCTTCGAGGATGTGATTTTTATTGGTTAAAATGATAGCTCCCCAATCATTTTCTGGAATGTAGAATAATTCAGCATGAGCATCTGGTGTGGATCCTGAGTGCCAGATAATGTTTTGTCCGGAATCAAGCTTGGTATGCCGAAGCCCAAAGCCGTAATAGACCTCCGATTTCCTTTCGTAAAGTTTTTCGGTGTATAGGTTTAAAATGGAATCATCTATCTTTTCGCTGCTTCTGCCGGAGAGCATTGAGATGAATTGTGTCATTTCTTCTGCACTTGAAGTAATAGTACTGTATGGTGCGCCGCTATTGTCGTATGCAACCTTGCTTTTAACGGGATAACCGAACCACGATTGGTAGCCGTAGCGATAACCGGTACGGTTGGCAGCATCATCATCAGCTGCAGTATTCGTCATTCCAAGCGCTGAAAAGATATGTTGCTGCATATAGTCCGCATATCTTTGATTTGTTATTTCTTCGATGATAGCTCCAAGAATTAGATAATTAGCAGGGCTATACTGGTGAACGGAACCTGGGTCATGTGTAAGTGTGATATCGGACAGTCTGTGTACAATATCATATAGTTCAATTTGTTCCGTAATTCCTAAATCTGCAACTTTCAACCCGTCATAGCTGCTAATGCCGCTTGTATGAGTCAGAAGATGATGAATCGTAATGCTGTTTTCTTTGCCCTGTAAATGTAGGTACGGTAGAAGATCACTTACTTTATCTTCAAGTGAGAGCTTCCCCTCATCGACTAGCTTTGCAATGGCCAGACCGGTAAAGGATTTGCTGATAGAACCTAGGGCAAAAGGGGTTTGGGAGGTGATTTGCTGTTCATCTTCTCCTGTTACACCCCAATTATATGAATAAACTGTTTCGCCTTTACTGACAATGGAAATAGATGCACCGGGTATTTTTTCTTGTTCCAGGTACTTTTCCAGGTATTCTGTCAATCTGGTTTCTTTGCTAGTTTCTGCTTGGACAGAAAATGGAAGGAGTGAGAAGCAGACAATGAGGAGAAGGAAAAAACGCATCATTATCTCGATCTGCCCTTCCTGCTAAAAAGATAAAAGACTATAAGAGACGTGATGAGTGCTGCTGCAATCAAACTGATCATGATAAGCATGGTATTCCACCACAAATTATCTGAGATGCTGTAAAAAATATTGTAGTTAAAATCAGCAATTTTAAATGCTGGACTGAATGATGGAGTGAGAAACATGGATAATATGAGCTGGGATAACAGATATATGATGATAAAAGATGAAAGTCCCAGAAGGATTTGCTTCTTTGATATGGATCTTTTTTGTTGAGCCATAGATTGTGTCTGATTGATTTCTAAGTAGTTCTTTACGAATTCTGCTGGTGTTTCCAAGTCCTCAAATGGATCGATCCCATGCAGTCTGGATTCCTCCATATGTTCCAGGAGCTGTTGTTCGATAATATGAATTTGTTCCTTCGTAGACTTTCTGCTGATTAACTCTTGTGAGACGTTCTTCAAATACTCCTTTTCTTTACTAGTAAGTTCTACACCCATTACAATTCCTCCTCATTATTCGTGAGTAAAGACTTGATATTAGATTGCAGTTCTATCCAATCCCCGATAATTTTTTCCAAATGCTTTTCACCGAGGTGATTAATCGTGTAGTAAATTCGTGCTTTACCACTATCGGTAATTTCACTGCTGACATCGACCCATTGCTGTTCCTTCAATTTGGTGAGAATAGGGTAAATGCTGCTTACTCCTTTCAGTTTTAAATCGTATTTCTCCAATTCCTTCATAATTTCATATCCATAGCTTTTTTTCTTCTTCAAAATCGATAATACACACATTTCTAAGTGACCTTTGAGTAAACTTGTTTTGTTCATGATATAAGATTAATTCAATTATATATTTCAATCAAGTATATAATTGTAAAATTAATACAAATAACTAATTGCTTCTGCTTTATATTTTGATTATTATAAATTCTTCAGTAATCTTGCTTTACAGTTTAAGATTAGTTCATTTATTTACTGAAAGGGGAAACGATATGGAACTCATTAACTATAGAGAAACACATACAAGCTTGGTTGATGCCTATGTACTATCAGAAGAACAGCTCCGTTTTACGGCGCATCCATCTAAGACTATCCCCTTATGCATGGCGGAACCGAATCGTCATGCAATCCTAGGGATAGAAAATGATCGTCTTGTAGTTTATTTCGCTTTGCATGAGCAAGAAGGAGTACAGCCTTATTCGGATAACCCCAAAGCAATACTGTTGCGCACTTTATCAACTGAATATAATGAACTCGGAAAAGGATACGGAAAAGCTGCGCTGCAGCAGCTGCCGGAATTCGTACAGCTTCAGTTTCCGCACGTAAATGAAGTTGTGCTTGCAGTGAATGTAGCGAATGGGTTTGCTCGTATGCTTTATGAGAAGTATGGTTACAAGGATACGGGCCGCCGAGTTAAGGGATCGAAAGGGATACTTATTGTAATGAGCTATTTATTGGAAGGTCGTGTCTAACGTATGTGGTGCTCATCATGTTCAGTTCGGTGATGTAATGTATCTCATACAGTAAGAAATTAAAGAAACCTTTTGATTGACAAGGACACCCCTAGTAACTATATTGATTACAAGTAACCTAAAAAATTACATGGAGATGGAGGCTATACATATGAAAATGTTAGTAACAGGCGCTACTGGTAACCTAGGAACCAAAATTATAAAGAAACTGCTTGAAACAGTTCCTGCTGAAAATTTAGCAGTGAGTGTACGTAAACCAGAAAAAGCTGAAGATTTGCGAGCACAAGGGGTAGAGGTGCGTCATGGGGATTTTGATCAACCTGATTCTTTGGATAAAGCATTTGCTGGGATTGATCGCTTGTTGCTTATTTCTGCAGATGGAGATAATGAGACTCGAATTCTCCAGCATACCCAAGCAGTGAAAGCAGCTGTGAAGGCTAATGTGAAGTTCATTGCTTATACAAGTGTTGTAAATGCACAGGAAAGTAAGCTGTTCCTTGCTCCTACGCATAAAGCTACAGAGCAAGCGATCATGGATGCAGGAATTCCTTACGCGTTCCTTCGCAATAACTGGTATTTTGAAAACGAAGCTTCAAGTATTCAAGGAGTACTTGCAGGTGCCCCTTGGGTTACATCTGCAGAAAATGGAAAAGTAGGCTGGGCCTTGCAGCAGGATTATGCAGAAGCAGCGGCAGCTGTTCTTGCAGGAGAAGGGCATGAGAATAAAATTTATGAACTGTCTGGACCACTCCTTTCTCAAGCAGAATTTGCTAAAGAAGTAGGAGAAGTTCTTGGTAAAGAAGTACAGGTGCAGCAAGTGGATGACCAAGCATATGCAGGATTTATGAAAGAAGCAGGGGTACCAGATTTCCTTCTGCCGATGCTCGTCGATATTCAAAAGGGAATCCGGGAAGGTGCTTTGGAAGTGGCAAGTGATGACTTTGAAAAATTGCTTGGCAGATCATTGACGCCGATTCGAAAAGGAATAATCGAATTGAAAAATGCATAATTGGAGCCAGCCTATATGGGCTGGCTTTTTTAGATTCCAATCATACATGTTTTTAGATTAAAGGGAGATGTTAAGACAAACGAACACTGTGGAAGGTGATTTAAAAATGGATTGGGACGTTATTTGGAAATCTGTCCTCATTATTATCGTTGGTATATTGCTTATCAGGTTTTCGGGGAGACGGTCCATCTCTCAGATGACTATTTCCCAAACAGTCATCATGATTTCAATTGGTACATTACTGATCCAGCCAGTCAGCGGGAAGAATCTCTGGGGGACATTCGGCATTGCTGCGATTTTAATTTTTACTTTGCTGGTCATTGAATATATCCAATTGAAGTGGGATAGAGCAGAGTCTTTTTTTACCGGCAGGGCAAAAGTAGTTATTGAGAACGGACAATTAGACGTACAAACCCTTCAAAAATTGAAGTTATCCGTTGATAAGCTCGAGATGCGTCTCAGGCAACAAGGTATTTCATCCATTCAAGATGTTAAGTGGGCCACTGTCGAGCCGAGCGGTCAACTGGGCTATCTTTTAAAAGACAAAAGTCAGCCAGCAACCAAGGGAGAAGTAGCCGAACTAAAAGAGATGATCGAAGGCATCTTAAAAGGTAATCAGAGCTACCCAAGCCCTCTACCGGCACAAACGGAAGCATCCAATCTGTTTTCTGAAATTAAACACAAACATCAGCCTGAACCTCCTCAACAGCTGAACTAATTGTCACTTTCTTTCCATGTTTTTAACTTGATGGCAGATGCTGTTAAAGATCTACATAAACTCAGTGAAATTGGTAATTCTAATAGTGTGCAAGGGAAAGGCGGCACAAGTATGAACTTGTTTAGGAGGATTACTATGGGAATTTTGAGCGGAAACCCGCAAGATGAGCCGTTGCATTATGGTGAAGTATATGGTCTGTGGACGTTTGTATTAACAGGTAATAAAATGATCGCGAATCATCAGATGCTTTTGAATCATGTTGGCGATGATGATTTGAAGAAATTAATCGGGGAAGCAATTGATGGAGCACAGGCAGAGGTCAAGCAAGTATCGGAAATACTAAAGGCGAATGGTATTGCATTGCCTCCTGCTGCTCCGGAACCACCAAAAGTGGATCTCGAATCTATCCCGGTCGGAGCGCGCTTTATTGATCCAGACGTGGCAGCTACAGCTTCTGCTGCTGTGGCAGCTGGGCTTGTCAGCTGCAGTACGATGATGGGTCAGTCTATCAGAGAAGATGTGGGTATGATGTTTGGACAGTTCCATACAAATAAAGCGATGTTAGGTGCGAAATTCTTGAAGCTTTTGAAGGAAAAAGGCTGGCTGATTCCACCGCCGTTACATCAGAATAAAGAAGATTAAGATGGAGAAGCAGCCTGGATAGGCTGCTTTTTTGCTGTATCTTCCCAATAGTATCCTAAAAGATACTATGCCACTTTTAAGTGCGTACTTGTTGCAGTGTCTAAAAAACTTAATAATAGATAACAGGGGATTTAGGGGAATACGATCCTGAATGAGGAATAATGGAGGTTTTACAGAATGAACGTATTAGTTGTTAAAGCAAATAACCGCCCGGCTACCGAGGCGATTTCTAGCAAAATGTATGAG
Source organism: Terribacillus sp. JSM ZJ617 (assembly GCF_044383785.1). Taxonomy (NCBI): domain Bacteria; kingdom Bacillati; phylum Bacillota; class Bacilli; order Caryophanales; family Bacillaceae; genus Terribacillus; species Terribacillus sp. JSM ZJ617. The sequence goes on from NZ_JBISEQ010000005.1 coordinate 137,217, forward strand.
TCTTTCATGCAAGAAATTGAAGGTGCAGAAAATCTTTCTGTTACTACTTATGATGTATTCGCAGAGGATACACCTTATTTCGGCCAAGAGTTGTTCGATGCTTTCGGTAAAGTACAAACTGGTGCTGAACTAAATGATACAGAGCAGCGTCTATTGGCTGCAAAACAAAAAGCGATGGATCTTCTTACAGCAGCAGATGTAGTTGTATTCGCGTTCCCACTATGGAACTTGACTATTCCTGCTAAATTGCAAACATTCATCGACTACGTTTATGCTGCAGGATTTGCATTCAAATATGATGCAGAAGGCAACATGATTCAATTGATGACTGACAAAAAAGCAATCTTCCTAAATGCACGCGGCGGCGTTTACTCTGCACCAGAAGCTGCACCAATGGAAATGGCTGTTAACTACATGCGTAATGTATTCGGCGGTATCTTCGGAATGGAAATCATTGATGAAGTAATCATCGAAGGTCATAATGCATCTCCTAGCGAAGCAGCTTCAATCGTAGAAGCTGGTCTTGCACAAGTGAAAGAAGCAGCTGCACGTTTGAAAACTTTAGCATAATACAAAAAAGATGAACTGGCGACAGTTCATCTTTTTTTGTATTTATTTAGCTTCTGCTTGATTATGTTTCTTTGATTGCTTATGGATTGTATGCTTGGCTCCCCATTCATGCATTGCATGCAAAATTGGTTCGAGACTTCTTCCGTATTCCGTAACGCTATATTCAACTTTCGGAGGAACCTGCGCGTATACCTTACGTTCGATGATATCTTCTTCTTCTAATTCGCGAAGCTGGTTTGTCAGCATCTTCTGCGTGATACCGGGTAAACTACGCTTCAGTTCATTAAAGCGCTGTGTCCCACTGTTTAGCAGATGCAGAAGGATGACCGGTTTCCACTTTCCTACAAGAATACCAAGCGCATCCGTCACTTTACACATTTCCGGTTGTATTTCTACAGGTACATCTTTCATTTTATATCCCCCATTCACAGTATCCTTTTCTATACTATACCACTTTGAAGTGCGTACTTTCCAATAAGAGTTCTTTGGAGGATAATGGTTGTACGATAAAGCTTAGGGAGACAGGAATATGGAAAAATATCGCATTGACCCAAGTAAAGGTATGGAATTTGGCATATACACATTAGGTGACCATTTGGCTGATCCGCGTACAGGTGAACGTATCTCTGCTAAAGAGAGGATCCAGCAGATGGTCCAGCTCGCTCAACTAGCTGATCAAGCTGGCATCGATTTCTTCAGTGTTGGTGAAAGCCATCAGCCTTATTTTGCATCGCAGGCTCACGCTGTTATACTGGCAGCAATTGCGCAAGCTACGGAAAAAATCAAAATCGGCAGTTCCTCGACAATCCTTAGTACATCAGATCCGGTTCGTGTGTATGAGAACTTTGCAACGCTCGACTTAATATCCAATGGACGCGCAGAAATTATCGCCGGCCGTGCATCACGTGTTGGTCTGTTTGAATTGCTTGGATACGACCTGCATAACTATGAGGCGCTTTTCGAAGAGAAGTTCGATTTGCTTCTTCAACTAAATGAGGAAGAAGTCGTCAATTGGAGCGGTGAATTCCGCAGACCTTTGCGTAATGCAGAGGTACTACCTCGTCCAGTCACTGGCACTCTGCCGATTTGGCGTGCTGTGGGCGGAACACCTGCCAGCGCAATCAAAGCAGGTTATGCTGGTGTACCAATGACAGTGGCAATGCTTGGCGGACCGGCAAGCGTGTTCAAACAGACGATTGATACTTACCGGGAAGCGCTGGCAGCAAGTGGATACGATCCGACTCAGCTGCCAGTAGCAACGACAGGCTTCTTCTATGCAGCGGAGACAACACAGGAAGCGTTACGCGATTATTATCCGCACATAAATGAAGGTATGAAAAAGACGAATGGACAAGGTTTCCCGAAACAGCTATTTGCACAAGGTGCCGATCACCGAAGCATCATCAATGTCGGCAGCCCGCAGCAAATCATTGAGAAAATCCTCTATCAGCATGAGCAATTCGGTCATCAGCGTTATTTAGCCCAGCTTGACTTCGGCGGTGTGCCTTTCGAGAAAATGGCACGGAACATTGAGTATATTGGTACCGAAATTTTACCGGCTATCAAGAAATATACAAAGCAAGGAGGCGCTGAGCAATGAAAGTGGTAGGTATATCCGGTTCGATTGTCGGATCTAAGACAAAAACAGCAATGTCGCTTCTTTGGGAAGAGATGAATAAGGCTTATCCTAATGCAGAACACGTGCTATTGGACTTAGCGGACTATCAGCTGCAATTCAGCGATGGAAGAAACTATTTGGATTACACTGGTGATACAGCATATGTCACCGAGCAAATTATGCAAGCAGACATTCTTTTTATCGGTACACCAATCTTCCAGGCATCGATTCCCGGCACATTAAAAAATGTATTCGATCTGCTGCCAACACAAGCATTACGCGATAAAGTTGCAGCTATCATAGTCACTGCTGGCTCGGCAAGACATTTCCTAGTGGCAGAGCAGCAGCTGAAACCAATTCTTTCGTATATGAAAGCTCATCTTGTATCATCGTACGTATTTGCAGAAGAAAAGGATTTTTTGAACGGAAAAATTATTAATGATGATGTGCATTTCCGAGTGCAGAGACTTATTGAAGATGCATTCGACCTGGCGGAAGCACAGGCTTCCATACGAACAAAAAAAGAAGCAGAATACGATTTTTGATGAGAAGTGATTTAGAAAATAAATAACCGGATGAATTAGTTTTAATTACTAATTCATCCGGTTTTATTTAGTGTTTTTTTATAAGTTATCTACCTGCAGCTTCTGCGTATGCATCGATAATTGTGCCATCTTCATATACTCGGTAAATCCCTACAGATCCGGTTCCGCCATTTTCCATTGCTGATTTGGACTTTACAATTACATAATAGTACGTGCCGTATTCATCTTCCTCCGTATCTCCGCCTGTTGAATCAATTAGGAAATCATCGTCATAGTAATCAAGCTGCTTAATTACTAGATTAATAGCTTCATCGGCGCTTCCTACAAGCTTCGAATTCGTGGTTTCCTGTGAGGCATTTCTTGCGCTTTGATCGATAATCGTTCCGTCTTCATACACAAGGTAAGTGTCTGCGGTACCAGATCCACCATTCTCTACCCATGACTTTACTTTTGTGACTAAAGTATAGTAGGCACCGTAGCCATCCTTCTTGAGGGTTCCACCCAAAGAATCAACAATGAGATCGTCGTCATCGGTGATGGAAAGTCGATCTTTAAGCAGAGCAACAGCTTCATCAGAGCTATTTATAAACTTGGTCTTATCCTCGCTAGTTTCTGTTTCTTCTGGGTTTGTTTCACTAGTATTGGCCTGACTAACCGTATCTGTGTCAGCATTATCATCGTTTGCATCCTGCTGTGTTTCGGACTCTGCTTTAGCTTCAGTTGTTAACTCATTCTCAAGCACTGCAGAAGTAGGTGTATCTTTATGTTCCATCTGAATTTCTTTGGTATGTAAATTAGTTTCGTATGTACTTGCCTCTTCTGTATTACTACATCCAGCTGCAGTCAGCAGAAGAAGAATAGGCAATGCAAAAAAGCGTAATCGTATTTTGCGTCTTATCAATTCTATCCATCCAATCTTTTACAGTTATCTACCTTTCCAACTGTAACACAAATGGGATTTGTACCCAATTATTTCATTGTAAAATTAATAAATATTGTGTAGCTTTCAGTCGAGATTGGTAATAGTGAATTTTTTTGTAAATAAGCTGTATGTATGGTGTTGCCAAAATAGAATGGACGCACCGCCTGGATCACCTTTCTTAAAAGCATGTAAGATGGAGATACATTTCATGTTAAGCACCACATTGCATCATCCTTCCGTCATATACTTGTCTTACTTATATTGTAAGCGGTTTGATATCTTGTATATAGAGGCTTATTTTGTGATTATTTGGAAGAAAGTGTCGAACAATAATAATGTAGACAAGAGGATTTTGTTTACATTTGAGTGGTCTTTTATTATAACTAAAACTGATCGCTGGTCAAAATAGGAGGATGAAATGATCCTGAAACGAATTCGGTTGGGTGTTGTGACTTTGCTGGCAATCGGTATTGCTGGATATTCTGTAGTTCAGTACGGGTTTGTCGGATTGGATAAAGCAGGCATGGTAATGCAGAAAATCAGTTCTGGTGAGGTTTTATCAGATATGTGGAGAATCATGCTCAGTATACACATTGCCACAAGTATCTTCGCGCTCGTACTTGGTCCGTTTCTGATCCTGGATAGTATCAGACAAAAGAATAAAGTATTACACAAACGGATGGGCTATATTTATACAGCAGGGGTAATTGGTGGATGGATAACTGGTCTTTATTTGGCTTACTATGCATCTGGGGGAACATTTGCAAAAATAGGTTTTGCCTTGATGGCAATCACCTGGCTGGTAACAGTCTTCTTTGCTGTGAAAGCAGCAACCCAAAAGAAAAATAGCCCAGCATCGACGCTGGACAATGGTCATTTACAGTGTGACATTCGCTGCTGTCACACTGCGAATCTGGTTAGGTATGTTTATGTTTGTTTTCGGCCCAGCTCTATATGATGTGTATTATGCTTACACTGCTTGGCTTTCTTGGGTCCCGAATATACTCATTATGCTTGTATACTTGCAGCGTAAAAAAAGCTTTTCCTATTGATGATTCGGCTGCTTCGTTTTTTTACTAGGTATTAAATAGGATCCGATACCGAGAAGAAGCGCCCCGAATAGTGCCATACAAGCACCGATTATTGTATGCTTTAAAGATAAGTAAATACCGCCGACTAGGATGAAAGTTCCAACAAGATGCAAGAATATATACTTTTCCATCATAATCTCCCTCTATAGCAAAGATGCTATACCTCAAGATTACTAAATAGTTTGATAATAAGCAAATAAGCGTTTAACTTAGTCAGCGAAGGGAAATCCATATATGAAGATGATTTTGAAGGAGGCACTATTCGTGCAGGAAAAGTTTGATGTAGAGTTTACGTTTATTGGTGGGGAGAAATACACATTCACAGATTATCAGTCTGGATCTTATGTTCACGTTGTCAACGAGATTAAGGCAAGTGAAAACGGCTGGTTCGGTGTAGCTGGAGAAGTTGTTAATCTTGCGAATGTGACGAATGCAAAAGTAATCGAAAAATAAGGGCAAAATGCAAGCACCTATCAAAGATAGGTGCTTTTTTTGTTGAGTGGCAACAGAGGATAGTGTGTGTATTAGACAGAGGAATACTGGTAAACAAATTTGGATAACGGAATTTTCCTGGAAATTACTATATGCGTATAATATAATCTTATAAATCAGACAATTCAAACAAAGAGAGGGAGAAAGAAATGCCAGAACAAACAAAACAAGTTGATAAAGAGGAACTAGCAGCACAGCTGCTTGAAGTCCAGGAAACAAAGCAGCCAATAAACTTTATCAGCCAACAGCATCACCTTACAGTAGAACAGGCCTATGAAGTACAAGAGACTTTTGCCAAAAGAAGAGCCGAAAAAACTGGCAAGCAAAGTAATGGACATAAAATAAGTATGACAAGTCCCGCCACGCAGGCATTATTCGGAGCGAAGGAGCCAGCTTATGGAACGTTATTTGAAGATACAATACATACTGGTGATACAGAAATAGAGCTGGCTTCGATGTTATCTCCACTACTCGAGCCGGAGATTGTTTTTGTACTAAAAGAGGATTTAAGTATTGGAGCGGAAGAAGAGGAGATATTAGCGAAAAGTATCCTCTCAGCCGGTATAGAGATACCCGATTCCCGTTTCGCTGATTGGTTCCCGAAGTTCCAGCTGATGGACTTAATCTGTGATAATGGCGTGACAGGAAAAGTGGTTGTTTCTGAAAAAGGCCGAGATGATTTGGCACTAAGAGAAGTGGGAAGTATCAAGCTTACTTTAACACATGACGGAAAAGAGGTAGGTACGGGATTTGCCTCGGAAGTTATGGGAAATCCCGTCACTTCGGTAGCTTGGCTGACAGAGAAATTAGCTGAAAAGAATTTGTTCCTGAAAAAAGGAATGGTAATCAGCTCCGGTACATTCCTATCTCCAATTCCGTTAGGGAAGGGACTATACGAAGCTGATTTCAGTTTGCTAGGCAACGTGAAACTCCGTGTCTATTAATTTGTAAGAAATGTTGACAAACTATTCTGCTGCGATTATAGTTAGGAATAATTCGAAATTGATCGAAATATTTTAACAAAAGCGACGAATGGGAGTAGTAGTAGGATAGGCATAGCCATAGAGAGCTGCGGGTTGGTGAAACGCAGACTATGTCTTCCTTCGAACTCACCCTGGAGCAGCAGAACTGATAGATTTATTCTTTAGGTTTTGACGAGTGACCTTCGTTACAAGGTGAAGAGTGGGTTTTTATAAAACCAACAAGAGTGGTACCGCGGAAGTAAAGAAGCTTTCCGTCTCTTTTCCATCCTAGATGGAGATGAGACGGAAGGCTTTTTTCTTTGGAGAAATGCTAGAGAACAACAAGGAGGCAACATCATGAAGAAAGATCAACATGGATTAAAACGAACAATGACAGCACGCCATATTATGATGATGGCGTTGGGCGGGGCAATCGGTGCCGGCTTGTTCAAAGGTTCAAGCTCCGCTGTCGATATGGCTGGACCATCTGTCATCCTTGCTTATTTAATTGGAGGCATTATTCTTTTATTCGTTATGCAAGGTCTTGCCGAAATGGCAGTACAAAATAAGGAAGCAAGAACCTTCCGTGACTTAGTACAAAATAGTATCGGAAAGTTTCCGGCATTCTTCTTGGATTGGATTTATTGGAAGATGTGGGTGTTAAACATTGCGGCTGAAGCTGTAGTGGCAGCAATTTTCTTGCAATATTGGCTTCCTGATTATCCGGTATGGCTATTGACGCTGATTGTTGCGGTGCTTGTGACAGCAGTCAATCTTTTCTCGGTTAAAGCATTCGCAGAGACAGAATACTGGCTGGCATTAATCAAAATAAGTGTTATCATTCTATTCATTCTTGCTGGTGTCGTCCTGCTGCTTGTTTCATTCGGAGATCACACAGCTCCCGGATTCAGTAATTTGACAGCACATGGCGGATTTTTCCCGAATGGTGCCGGAGGTCTAGTTACAGCAATGCTTGTTGTTATTTATTCCTATGGAGGAACAGAAATCATTGGTGTGACGTTGGCTGAAACGAAAAATCCGGAAAAGGTCGTACCAAAGGCAGTCCGCAGCACGCTGACTCGGATTATCGCTTTCTATCTGTTTCCGTTCTTCATTATTGTGAGTCTTATTCCGTGGAATGAAGTGAACGGATCAGCAGTAAGTCCATTTGTGCTTGTCTTCCAGCTTATCGGAATTCCGGGAGCAGATCACGTCATGAACGCAGTCATCTTACTGGCAATCATCTCGTCCATGAATTCAGGTCTTTATGGCTCATCACGCGTGCTTTATACGCAAGCACTCGACGGCAGAATTTCGAAACGGTTCGCTTGGCTGTCAAAAAGACAAGTGCCGGTTGTCGCTATACTTGTTTGTACTTCTTTCTTATATGTAGGTGTGCTTATTTCCTTGTTTATAGGAAGCAAGACATTTGATTATTTGATGGGATCACTAGGTTACACGGTTCTATTCATTTGGCTGATTATTGCTTTTGCCCATTTGAAATCCCGGAAAGGTCGGACTGATAAGTCGACATATCATGTCAAAGCATTTCCTGTGACGACATGGTTTGCAATCCTTGCACTGTTACTGATCCTGATTGGAGTAATATGGACAACATCTGTGATCATTACAGCAGTGACTTTGGCTATCTATCTAGTAATTATCGGAGCATATGTCATAAAGAAGCGTAAAAATAGGCTATAATTCTCACCTGTAAAGTTAAGTTTTAGAAAAATTTGATTATTGCACCCCTGTTTCTGTTCAGATACTATATACTAGTATACTTATTTTGAGTCAGGGCTATACTACATGTTTCCATGCTCGAAATGAAGGAAGAGGGGAGCATAACATATGGCTGAAGAAAAGTTAGCCAGAGGATTGAAAAATAGGCATGTCCAATTGATCGCGATTGGCGGAGCGATTGGTACAGGATTATTCCTTGGTGCCGGGAAATCGATTCATCTGACTGGACCATCCATTTTATTTGCGTATTTAATTACCGGTATTTTCTGTTTTCTTATCATGCGAGCGTTAGGGGAGATTCTATTAAGTAATCTTGGATATGGATCATTCGTGGACTTTATCGGTGATTACTTTGGTGATAGGGCTGCCTTCGTTACTGGATGGACCTATTGGTTCTGCTGGATATCGATTGCGATGGCCGATTTGACTGCAGTGGGTATCTACACACAATTCTGGTTCCCGGGAGTGCCGCAGTGGATGCCGGGTCTAGTTGCACTTGTTATACTGCTCATTATGAATCTAGCGACTGTGAAACTGTTCGGTGAGATGGAATTCTGGTTTGCCTTAATTAAGATTGTTGCAATCCTGGCATTGATTGTTGTCGGTGTGTTTATGATACTCCGCGGTTTCTCGACAGATGCTGGACCATCCAGCTTTGCGAACCTTTGGGATCATGGCGGTTTCTTCCCAAATGGCATCCATGGATTTATTCTATCATTCCAAATGGTTGTCTTCGCTTTTGTCGGAATTGAACTTGTCGGTCTGACAGCCGGAGAAACAGAGGATCCGGAAAAAGTCATTCCAAGAGCAATCAATAACATACCGATTCGGATCCTTGTATTCTATATTGGTGCGCTCATCGTTATCATGAGTATCTATCCATGGGATGCAATCAATCCTTCGGAAAGTCCGTTTGTTCAAGTATTTACAGCAGTTGGTATCGTCGCAGCTGCAGGTATCGTCAATTTTGTCGTTTTGACATCAGCAGCATCAGCTTGTAACAGTGCGGTCTTTAGTACAAGCCGTATGGTTTATAGTTTAGCTAAGGAAGACCACGCACCGCAGCCGTTCAAAAAGCTGAATTTACGTAAAGTACCGAAGAACGCATTGTTCTTCTCCATAATCGTCATATTAATTGCGGTTATTCTGAACTATATTATACCTGAAGGTGTATTTACCTTAATTACTAGCATTTCGACAGTCTGTTTTATCTTCATCTGGGGTATTACAGTTCTAGCCCACTTGAAATATCGTAAGACACGTCCAGAGCTTGCAAAGAAAAGCAAATTCAAAATGCCATTATCACCGATATCCAATTATCTAATCCTGGCATTCCTGGCATTTGTTATCGTAGTACTAGCATTAGCTGAAGATACACGTATTGCCTTGTTTGTCACACCAGTATGGTTCATTATTTTGTTAATTGTTTATCAGGTTCGGGTAAAAGCGAAGAATAATGTAGCAAGTAATTGATTAGAAAAAGCCCTCTTTTGGAGGGCTTTTTTTTTCAATTTTTAATGCCTGATCATAACACTATCGGTATGAAATCTGAAAATATGCAGCAGCTGTTCTGCCATGAAGGGAACAGGTTTATCGAACCCTTTTTGAATCCATTCAACAATCAATCCAATGATGCCATGGATGCGATACGTACAGAACAGTTCAAGATCTATTTCTGCATCAATTTGACGAAAATAAAAAGCATAGTCTCTCCGGAAAAGGTAATGAAGCTGATCTGTCATCTTTTCTTTAAAAAAAATGTCCGAAGTGCCACCAAGCATTAGCTGGTAGAATGCTTTATTTTCCAGGAAATGATCGAACAGAACAAGGGACTCAGCTGGCAGGCTCCGAAAGTCTACCATTCCTAACTGTTCGTAAGGTTTTCGGAAAGCGATGGTCATTTCCTCAAGCATATCCTCAGAGAGTTCATCCAGAAGATCTTCTTTCTTTTCATAATGGGTATAGAAAGTTCCCCTGCTGACACCAGCTTCTTCGGTTATCTCAGAAATATGGATTTTTTGAAGTGCTTTCTCTGCCAACAGTTTCATTAAAGCTTCCTTTAACGCATGCTGGGTTCTTTCTACTCGTTTGTCGGGATAGGTGATGCTCACAGGTTTCTCCTCACTTTTATTGAACAGTATGGTCTGCCTGTTCAAGATAATTTACTATCTCTATTATCGCATATTGTCGTAGCAAATGAATTAAGCGTAGAACATAAGGGGGAATAATCATGACATTTCCAGTTTTAGAAGGTAAAGTAGCAATCGTAACTGGCGCAGCAATGGGGATGGGTCTTGCGACAGCAAAACTATTTGCCGAAGCGAAAGCGGAAGTTGTCGTAGCAGACTTTAATGAAGAAAAAGGTAAAGCAGCAGTCGAAGAGATTGAAGCAGCTGGCGGAACTGCTTTCTTCGTAAAAGTTGATGTATCTGATTCAGCACAAGTAAAACAAATGGTAGAAGAAACAATAGCAAAGTTCGGACGTCTGGATGTTGCGATCAATAACGCAGCCCTCACACCGGATAATGCACCAGCAGCAGAATTCGATGAAGCGTACTGGAACCGTTTGATTTCGGTTGATCTAACAGGTACTGCGCTTTGTATGAAATATGAATTACAGCAAATGATTAAGCAAGGTGAAGGCGGCAGTATCGTTAACATTTCTTCTGTCAGCGGCTTCCGTCCACAGCCTAATAACATCGCATACGTTGTAGCTAAGCATGGCGTTGTAGGTATGACCAAGGTTGCAGCTCTTGAAAACGGTCCGATGAACATTCGTGTAAACACAGTCGCTCCTGGAGCAATTGATACACCGATGCTTAGAGGTTCCCTGGAAGAAACAGGTCAGACTGAAGAAGAATTTGCACCGATGCTAAGCCTTCTTGGCAGATTCGGTCAGCCGGAAGAGATTGCTCAAGCAAGCCTATGGCTAGCATCTGATCAATCTTCTTACGTGACTGGTACGACAATTCATGCTGATGCAGGTTATACAAGCAGATAACGAGTTTAGCACCCATTCCTTGAGTGGGTGCTTTTTAATTTTCATAACCTTTCTTCTTCCTACAGCTGTAAAGTAGTAAGATAATAGTAGAGGAGAACAAAGGGGACGACTTATATGGGGGAACTGCGGAGACGACTGCGTTTTGGTTTACTAGGTCAGATTGTCTTATTGGTGACAATATTGCTTATGATTAGTCTATTATTTGTAAGCACTCTATTCATAAGGAAGGTTGATGAGATAGTCGAGGAAGATGCAGGAAACACTGCGATGGTCGTCGCTAAGCTTGCTGCCAAGGATGACACAATTCTTCAGCATCTGGAGGAGAGGGATAATGACGATGCGATACAGCAGGAGTCGTTAAAGATCCAGCAAAATAGCGGTGCAGATTATGTTGTAATTGCTGATACGAATGGAATCCGAATTTCACATCCAGAACCGGAGAGAATCGGTAAACCAACCAAGACGAGCAATGACCAAGTATTAGAAGAAGGAAAGGAAGTCATATACGAAGGGTATGGTATTTCCGGCTATGCGGTTAAAGCAAAAACACCGATAAGAAATGAATCAGGTGATATCATTGGTGTAGCATCAGTCGGTTTTTTGAAGCAGAACTTAAATGATCAGATACTTTCCTATTTGCAGGAGGTAATCATCTGGTTCCTGCTCATCTTTGCTGTTGGTCTCCTTGGTGCCTATCTTGTGGCGAAACGGGTGAAAAAGCTGATTTATGGATTAGAGCCAAAAGAGATTTCCTTCTTATTTAAAGAGAAGGAGACAACACTGGCATCGATCAAAGATGCTACCATAGCCATTGATCGCAAAGGTTATATTACATCTATTAATCGTAGAGCCCAAGAGATATTTAAGCGTAAATCCGTGCTGGAGGATGCAATCGACCAGAAGAATCTGCGATCTCTTTATCAAGCAGTTTTGGCAGATGGGGAAGGAAGGTATAACAAATATACTTTTGTTGCTGGCGATATTTATATAGTAGATGCTTCTCCCATAAAAGAAGCGGAAGAAACATTGGGAGTCGTCTTTACATTACGTCCTGAAACAGAAGTGATTGACGTATCAGAGACAATTGTAAAAATGAAGCAGCAAGCAGATCAGATGCGTGCTTCTAATCATGAATTTATGAATAAGTTAAATACTTTGTACGGCTTGATTCGCTTACAGGAATATGACAAGGCACTCGTATTCATTTCAGAGGAAGTAGAGGAACAGCAAAGTGTCGTCAATTTGCTGATGGCAAGCATAAAGGAACCGATGATTGCAGCCTGCCTGCTAGGAAAATTCAATCGTGCCAAAGAGCTGAAGGTGTCATTGACGATTGATGAAGGCAGCAGCATGAACATTGACCTGCGACCGGAAGCAACAGAGAAGATTGTGACTATCATAGGAAACTTACTAGAGAATGCCTTTGAGTCCGCTTCGAAGCACCAGGGTACGGAAGGAAAGGTTTTTGTGTCTTTCACAGATCTAGGACAAGAAGTGATAGTCGATATCGAGGACAATGGCAAGCGGCTGTCTGAGAAGGAAAAACAGACAGTATTGGTGGATGGATATTCAACTAAAAAGGAAGCTGGCGATGGGCATGGTATTGGACTGACTATTGTACAGGCAGCACTGGAGAAACTGAATGGAGCTTTGTATTATGGAGATAGCGAAGCAGGAGGAACTCTCGCAACAATTGTTCTCCCGAAAGGAAGCGTGAAAAATGGACCGGATGAACGTTCTGATAGTGGAAGATAATGTAGAAGCATCAATGATATTTCAGAATTACTTGAATCAAATGGAAGGGTATCGACTAATTGGTGTTGCAGAAAATGGAGAACAAGCCAAAAGTCTGCTTCATGTATTGAAGCCAGACGTGGTGCTGCTTGATGTCTATCTTCCTGATACGAATGGTATCGATATCCTTTGGTTCATCCGCCAGAATTACCGCAAGACGGATGTAATTCTGCTGACAGCGGCGAATGATACGGAGACGGTCGGTGAGGCGATGCGTGGAGGCGTGTACAGTTATTTGATCAAACCGGTAGATGGTGATCGCTTCCAGCGTGTGCTTCAGGAATATGCTATCTATAAGAAGGAACTTCAATCAGGCAATGAAGTCGGTCAGCAGCAAGTAGATGCTATCTTTCATCCTAATATACATACAGCAGAAGCAGTGGAACAGGAAGTCTATCCAAAAGGAGTAGACCGCCACACCTTGGAATCGGTACGAAAGGCAATGAAGGAGCAGCAGAACAGCGAAAAGGCTGAGGAAATAGCAGCGAAAATAGGGATAAGCCATTCTACAGTTCGCCGCTACTTGGAATATATGGTGTCGAGAAAAGAAGCGGAAGTGGAAGTCACCTATGGAACAGTCGGAAGGCCTGTCCGCAAGTATAAATACCGAGCCGAGAACTCATCCTAATAGCCGTGAGAAAAATGAAAAAAATGCACTTAATGTAAGTAAACTGTGCATTTTGTGAACACAATGTTACACTTCTTTCAATTGAAAGCGCTAACAATTAGCGCTGTTTGAAGGAGGACTTTCTTTTGTTATCTTTATTGGGCTTCTCCATGGTTGCTGTATTTATGTATTTGATAATGTCCAAAAAGCTATCACCGCTTGTGGCGTTGACGCTTATTCCTATTCTCTTTGGTATAATTGGCGGCTTCACTTCTTCACTCGGGCCGATGATGCTGGAAGGTGTAGAAGGAATTGCGGCCACAGCTATTATGATCCTGTTTGCTATCCTTTACTTCGGAGTCATGATTGATGCAGGACTGTTCGATCCCTTGATCAATCTCATTTTGAAAGTTGTAAAAGGGGATCCGCTCAAAATTGTTGTTGGTACGTCTATTCTTTCTATGATGGTAGCACTTGATGGAGATGGTACAACAACATATATGATCACTGTTTCTGCGTTACTACCGCTCTATAAACGATTAGGAATGAATCGTTTGATTCTTGCAACAGTAGCTATGCTCTCAATGGGGGTAATGAATATCACGCCTTGGGGCGGGGCTTCTGCTATGGCTATGGCTGCTTTGAACCTGGAAGCATCTGAGCTGTTCATACCGATTATTCCTGTTATGGGAGTAGGGCTTGTTTATGCGATAACAGTAGCTTTCATCCTTGGGAGAAAGGAAAGGAAGCGCTTAGGTGTTGTGCAGCTGGATGATCAAACGCACAGAGAAATCAGTGCCGCAGAAGAAGTACCAGCTTATCGTCGTCCGAAGCTTGTTTGGGTGAACTTGCTGCTTACAATAGCGTTGCTTGTTTGCCTAATCATGGACTTCATTTCACTGACGATTTTATTCATGGTTGCTTTTGCCGTCGCTCTGATGATCAACTATCCACGTATGAGTGAGCAGCAGGAGAGAATGGCAGCACATGCAAAAAACGGATTAGCTGTCACGACGATAGTTATTGCTGCAGGTATTTTTACAGGTATCATGTCTGGTACGGAAATGATTGATGCGATGGCGAATACGCTTGTATCAATCATCCCAGAGTTCATGTCACCATATCTCGCAGTCATTATCGCCATCATTAGTGCTCCATTTACTTTCTTTATGTCTAATAATGCATTCTACCTTGGCGTACTGCCGATACTGGCCGAAGCAGCACAAGCGTACGGTGTCAGCAAAGTAGAAATCGGTCGTGCGGCATTGCTCGGTCAGCCAGTTCACGTATTGAGTCCGCTAGTAGCCGCAGCCCATCTACTAATCGGTATGGTAGGCATACAATTCGGGGAACTGCAGCGCTATGCTATGTTTTGGGCATTCGGATCAACAATTGTGATGACTATCGCGGCATTGATATTCGGGGTTATAAGTATTGGGTGATAACCTGTGAGCGCGATAGTTGAATAGAGTGAGAACCCTCTGGTAGTCTTAAGTTAAAGATAAAATAGGAGGGACTATATATGAGTAAAAAAATCGCAGTTCTAATTACAGATGAATTTGAAGATATCGAATATACAAGTCCGGTAAAAGCATACGAAGAAGCTGGTCACAGTGTCGTAAACGTGGAGTTCGAAGCTGGCAAAGAAGTTAATGGTAAGCACGGTGAGAAAGTGAAAATCGACAAAGCGATTTCCGATGTTGATGCAAGTGAATTCGATGCACTATTGATTCCTGGGGGATTTTCTCCTGACTTGCTTCGCGGAGATGACCGTCCCGGTGAATTCGCAAAAGCTTTCGTAGAAAATGAAAAACCTGTATTCGCTATCTGCCATGGTCCGCAAGTATTGATCGATACAGACTTGCTAAAAGGCAAGGATATTACGGGCTATCGCAGTGTCCGCAAAGATTTGATCAATGCGGGTGCGAATTACAAAGATGAAGAGGTAGTCGTAAGCCATAACATCGTCACAAGCAGAACACCGGATGATTTGGAAGCATTCAACCGCGAATCATTGAATCTGTTGAAATAAGAGGAAAGCGCTAGACCAAGTGGTCTAGCGCTTTTATTTATTCCTTTTCTCCAACAACAGAGAAACGTTCATTAAGATGTGCAGGTTTTTCAATTTCATCCAAGACAGCGATAGCATAGTCAGCGTAGCTGATATAGCTGTTGCCTTGTTTATTCAAAATCATGACCTCACCGCCAGTTTGGTAGCTGCCAGTCCGTTTGCCATCTGCATCGAAGAATCCACCAGGACTGATGTAGGTCCATTGGATACCTTCACTGCTTTCCAGTTCCTTCAGGTTTTCACCCATATTGGTAGCTGTCGGTAAAAAGGCAGCTGGGAAGTCAGGTGTTTCAGATACCCGAGTGGTTTTCTGTTCATCTACGAACAAGCTTCCAGCACCGCCGACAACGAGAAGACGAGTGGAAGGAGCATTCTTTAATGCTTCAATAAGAATCCGACCAGCTTCAATGTGCTGTTTTTCTTGGCCAGGAGCAGTATTGAAGGCGTTAACGATCACATCAAAGTCCTTGATATCGGATGTTTGGATATCAAATATGCCTTTTTCTAGTATGTTAATGTTCTGTTTTACTTTTGCAGCGCTGCGTACAATTGCTGTCACCTCGTGGCCGCGATCCATAGCTTCTTTTGTAATTAAGCTGCCTGCTTTACCTGTAGCTCCGATAATCCCTATTTTCATGGTAACTCCTCCTTGTGTTTTATCTTGTAATTAATTTAGTTACATGTAGTATAATAAGTTACAGGTTATAACTTGTCAACACTTTCCTTTTACCCGTTTCATTTTGCGTTATACTATAGAGATAGGAATTCATTTGAAAGTGAGCTGGAAATTATGTCAATAAGCAGCCGTTTTGCTGTTGGTATCCATATACTGACACTTCTAGAGGTGAATAAAGACGAGGTGAATTCGTCTGAGTTCATTGCAGCCAGTGTCAATACGAACCCGGTCGTTATCCGTAAGATCATGGGTATGCTTAAAAAAGCGGAGCTGGTCAATGTACGCCCAGGAGTAGCAGGAGCGGAACTAGCACGTAAGCTTGATGAAATCACACTGCTTGATGTGTACAAAGCAGTGGAAGCAGTCCCGGAAAATGAACTCTTCAGTGTTCATGGAAATCCGAATCCACAATGTACGGTTGGCAGGAATATTCAAGCAGCTGTTCTTCCAATATTCGCTGGAGCACAGGCGGTCATGGAAAAAGCATTGGCGCATGTGACGATTGAGGATATTGTGCAAAGTATAGAAGAGCAAGATAAGCAGATTGAATAAAAAAAGCGCACTGCCGAGGCAGTGCGCTTACTTGTTTTATTGAGCTTTTTCAAGATCAGCAGCAGGGCCGAAGAACTCAAAATGAACTTGTTCTTTACTGATACCAGCGTGGTACAGTGTGGAAATGACGAATTCCATGAAACCAGCTGGACCACAGACATAAACATCGCTATCAGTGTTCACCATATCTTTAAGGATAGTTTCATCGATTCTCTTATCTTCATAATATGTCTGATACGTCAAATTAGGCATTCTTTCTTGAATGCTTTGGATCTGCTTAGTAAAAGCAGCAAACTCTGGAGTGCGTGCAGCTTGCAGGAAGACGACTTCCCGCTTGGAATCTTCTGCTGCAAGAGTCTCAAGCATACTCATGATTGGCGTGATGCCAACACCGCCTGCGATGAAAGTAATCGGTTTGTCAGCATTTTTCTCAAGAGTGAAGACACCAGCAGGTGCACTTACTTCTAATTTGTCTCCTTCTTTTACTTGTTCGTGTAAGTAGACGGAAACCTTGCCATCCGGATCATTATCGTCTTCTTTCTTCACAGAAATACGGAACGTATCTGATGAAGGTGTCTTAGATAGACTGTATTGACGGATCATCATGTATTTTTCTCCAGGAATTGATACACGGACGGAAATATACTGACCAGGTTCGAAATCAGGCACGCGTTCAGAGTCAGCAGGTTTCAAGTAAAAGGATGTGATAACATTACTTTCTTGGACTTTCTTTTCGACAACGAAGTCTTTAAAGAATGCCCAGCCGCCTTCTTTCTTTTCATTTTCTTCATACATATTGGCTTCTACACCGATAAAAGCATCTGCGATGACGCCATAAGCTTCTTCCCATGCTTTCAGAATCTGAGGTGTCGCAGCATCTCCTAGAACCATCTTGATTGCTTTAAGTAAGTATTCGCCTACAACCGGATAATGCTCGGATTTTACACCTAAGCTGACATGCTTGTGAGAAATCTGTACGACCGTCGGAAGTATTGCCTCCAGCTTATCGATATGTACCGCAGCTGCATAGACTGCATTAGCGAGTGCAGTTTGCTGTTTGCCTCTTGCCTGGTTTGCATGGTTGAAAATGTTCAGAAGTTCAGGGTGCGCTTTAAACAATTCTTCGTAAAAGACAGTAGTAATTTGAGTGCCATGCTCTTCTAGCACAGGTACAGTGCTTTTAATGATGTCGATAGTTTCTTGTGATAGCATTTTGGATTCCTTCTTTCTTTGATCTACCTCTATCATAGAACTAACAGTGGATAAAAGATATATTTTAAATACCACTTTAACAAAAGTGTCACATTCTCTTTATGCCCAATCAGTTATTCTGTTATGCTATAATCCTCAAGAAGAGGAGGATATAACCAAGATGCGATTGACGATGTATACTGACTTTTCCCTAAGAGTCCTTCTTTATTTGGGAACAAAAGAAAAAGACAAGCTGTCGACGATTCAAGAAATCGCGACAGCATATCATATATCCAAAAACCATTTGATGAAAGTAGCACATGAAATGCGCCAGGCAGGTTATATTGAAGCTGTGCGTGGGCGTTCAGGCGGTATTAAACTAGCACGTGATCCAAAAGAGATCAATATTGGAGCGGTTGTACGGAGGATGGAAGATGATTTTCATCTCGTCGAATGCTTCAATAGAGAGAACAATACATGCCCGATTGCTTCTGTTTGCGGCTTGAGAGGAATATTAGGTAAAGCATTGCATGCATATTTGCAAGTGCTTGATGCGTATACGCTGCAGGATTTATTAGAGAATGAAGCAGATTTGCGAATGCTGCTCCGATGAACAAATTAATTTTGAACTAATATCTTTCTTAAATAAGAACAGCCTCTCCTCAAAAGGAGAGGCTGTTCTTATTTCTTATTTGAAACGATAATAGTGATACCCGTCTGTATTTTCTTGGTGAGAGGCTTTT
The DNA here is from genome assembly GCF_044383785.1 of Terribacillus sp. JSM ZJ617. NCBI lineage: Bacteria > Bacillati > Bacillota > Bacilli > Caryophanales > Bacillaceae > Terribacillus > Terribacillus sp. JSM ZJ617. The sequence continues at coordinate 155,795 of NZ_JBISEQ010000005.1, forward strand.
TGTTCTTCAGACCGCTGCTGGCTGCATTCATCTGGCGGACCGATGATAATAGTCTGGTTGTTGAGCGGGCGTAGTGTTTCCTGAAGCTTCGTCTTATCCAGACAATAGGTTTTAGCGAGTACTTCTGCTGGTGTCCTCGCTAAGATATCCGAACCGAAAATATATTCAGGGTATGGCGCATCGAAAATGGCCAGCAGATGTGTTTGATCTTCTGCTGCTGTTTCCCAGTGCCACCAGCCTTGAGGGACATTCGCGACTTGGCCGCGGGTAATGCGGATGTTTTCAACTTTATTCGTGAATGGATTAATCAGGGAAACTTGAGCTGACCCGCTAATGCAGTAGACAAGTTCAGCAGCATTTTGATGGTAATGAGGTTCGACTGTTTTCCCTTTGCTCAAATAGATATCGAGAAGAGACACATCTCCCAGTGTATTCAATACATCACGGCCGAGCCGGTTTATATAGTTCCGGTTATTCCGTGTGAATAGACGGTTTTTATTCACATCGCTAAAATACTGGACATTGCTCTTGGTGTAGTCCATGTACTCATTTTCTTTCCCCATACCTTCCCCTTCTTTCTGTTGAAGTGCTTCGGAGTTAGAGTATGCGAGTGGCGGATATTTGGATTTTACAAAAAAAGGGTTCCGTATTTTTATAAATACGTGTACGCTGATGAAGTGTGCGGACACACAAAAAACATATCTGTAAATTAAAGTATATATAACTAACTGTCGTAGTACATAAAGGGGTACCACATGAGAAAACGAGGCATTACGATCAAGCTGTTCGCTGTGACAGCTTTATTCTTCTTGGCATTTTACGCTATGATTATGATTTTTCAGCTTGTGTTCTTTGATAGCTTTTACCAGCACTATAAAACGAAAGAAGCTGCTGAGCATCTGCATGCATTGGCAGATGGCTATGAAGAGAATTCCTGGAGTGCAGAGGAGCTGACAAAGCACACGCTGTCTTATATGCAGGAGACGAAAAGTCCTTTGACGATTGTTGATGCAGAAGGATATCAGCTAGTACAAGATCCGTTCCATATTATGCTGCAAACTGAAGATGGGGATGTACTTGAAGTGGCATTATCGTTGTTTGTGACTGATTATGGTACCGACTTGGATGCGTTGAACATCAAAAAGGGAGATACGTTAGAGATTAATGGAGAATCAGATTTGTCGGTCACTTCGGTCATTTATCCTTCTGTAATCAGTAAGGATGAGGAAAGTGTGGGTGAACATCTGGAAGAGAATGAAATAACTCTCCAAGGAAAAGTAAAAAGTGTTTCACTTCCCCAGGGTGGTATGTCAAATAGAGGGTTAGGCCTTCTTTACGATGCGCTGCTGGAATGGTTCCCGCTGGATGAAGATCTGCTGAAGCAGCTTAACAATGGAGAAAGTCTACAGCTGAATTGGGTGGAACCATGGACTGGAAAGCATAATCTAGTACTGATGGATCCAATTAAGAAAGACGGCGAAATACAATATCTCTTCTCTGTCACTTCCTTACAGGAAACCAAAGATACGAATGAAGCACTGCGCGTTTTTTATCTTTATATCGGTATCGCCGGTATTTTACTCATTCTTTTGCTTTCTTTGTTTTATTCACGTCTTGTGAGCAGTCCATTGATCAAACTGAATGAGATGGCTAAAAAAATGGTACATCTGGACTTTTCATCGGTGAAGCCAATCAAGCAAAAAGATGAACTTGGCAGCCTTTCCAATAACATGCTGATTATGGCGCAGAACTTGGATGTAGCACTGGATGATTTGAAACAAGCCAACGAAAAGCTGAAGCAGGATATGGAGAAGCGCAAAAAGATGGAAAAAGCGCAGCGCGAATTCTTTGAGCATGCTTCTCATGAACTGAAGACACCGCTCAGTATCGTCAAAAGCTTTGCAGAAGGGCTGCAGGATGGTATCAGCCCAGACAAGCACGATCACTATATTGACGTAATTATTGAGGAATCAGACAAGATGCAAGTACTGATCGGGGATATGCTGGATTTGGCCAAGCTTGAGAACGGAGCTATTAAGCTAAGAAAATCATCATTCCTGCTGAGTGAAATGATAGAAGATCTTTCCGATAAAATGTACTGCATGGCGAAGGATAAGCAAGTTTCCATTGAAGTGATGCCAAGGAATGAGATGCCGATTACGGCTGATTATGAGTGGATGGAGCGAGTCATGCGGAATCTGCTAGTTAATGCAGTCCGTCATAGCGAAACAGATTCTGTCATTAGTATCCGTATCGAAACAGACCTGGACACTGCTCGCAGTGTGTTCATGATTGACAACAAAGGTTCTCAAATACCAGAAGAACAGCTGGATAAGATCTGGAATCGTTTTTACCGCACGGAATCCTCCAGAAGCAGATTGACAGGTGGCACAGGTTTGGGACTTGCTATTGTGCAGCAAATACTCGATTTGCACCACTACAGCTATGGAGTCGAAAATACACCAGAAGGAGTCCGTTTCATCGTGCAATTTTATCAGTAATGGGAAAAATTACTTATTTGGACACATGAAGGACATATGAGCTTGTTAATTTATGTATATCAGTTGGAAGGAAGGATTCGCGATGAGAAAGAAAGTGCTGCTTGTCGAGGATGAATTACGTATCCGGGAAGTAGTGGCGGACTATTTCAAAAAGGATGGCTGGGAAGTGCATGAAACAGATAATGGCAGCAGCGCTATTGATTGGTTTGAGGCTATTTATCCCGATCTAGTCATTCTGGATATCATGATGCCGAAGATGGATGGCTTTGCTGTTACAAAAGAGGTCCGTGCAAAATCGGGTGTACCAATCATCCTGTTGACAGCCAAGTCCAGTGACGATGATAAAATCCATGGATTTGATCTCGGAGCAGATGATTATGTAACGAAGCCATTTAGTCCGAAAGTGCTGGTTGCACGGGCTAATTCCTTGATGAAGCGGGCAACCGAACATTACTTGCCGAATGGACATATGCTCAGCTTCGGTCATGCCGTGGTCAATACAAAATCACGTCAGCTGGAATTGGATAAACAGCAAGTCGAGTTGACACCGAAGGAATATGATCTCTTGCTGCTCCTGCTGCAGCATAAAAATAACGTCCTTTCACGTGAAACAATTCTGAATCATGTATGGGGCATAGATTTTGAAGGGGATAACCGCGTAGTGGACACGCATATTAAGAAGCTGCGTGCCAAACTTGTGGATGAATCTCATCATATTCGGACTGTTATCGGTACTGGATACAAATTTGAATAGAAGGCAGAGGAAAAAATGAATAAGATCAAGCAGCTGTATGCACATACAGGTGTTCGCTTTGTTGTGCATACCTGTTTCTATTTGGCAGTCCTTGTCACCTTGTTCATGCTGTATGGCTTCCATACAGCCAACACAGGTAACTACATATATAACGATTTTTAATTGGAGAAGATATAACAATGAAACTTTTAACAACTATTGCACAGCATGCGGCAGGTAGCCCTGAGCAAACAGCATTCCGTAATGGAGAGGATGCAATTAGCTACAGGATGCTTTGGGAACGATCGGACAGACTGGCAGTTCTTATCCGTAACAGCTGTCAGCTTGAACGGCAGACACCAATTGTTGTGTACGGTCATATGGGAACGGATATGCCGGTATCCTTCCTCGCCTGTGTGAAAGCAGGCTACCCATACATACCTATTGATACATCCATTCCGATGGAGCGGGTGCGTCTAATCGTGGAAAAATCCGGTGCAGGCTTGGTCATCAATACAACGGATTATGACCTTGGGCTTGATAATGTGGCTGTTTTATATACAGCAGCTTTAAAGCTGGAACAAGAAGAGTGTATCAGTCAAAACTTGTGGGTGAAGGAAGATGAGGTATTCTATATCATCTACACATCCGGAAGTACAGGGAATCCAAAAGGTGTACAGGTCACAGCAGCGAACCTGCAGTCTTTTACCGATTGGATGACGAATGACTTTCCGCTCGGACAAGGAAAAGTGTTTTTGAATCAGGCACCATTTTCATTCGATTTGTCTGTAATGGATTTTTATCCAGCATTACAAAGCGGCGGTACCATCCATACGCTGATGAAAGATGTGATCAATAAGCCAAAGCTGCTTTTCGAGAATCTCCGTGGTTCTGATTTACAGATTTGGACTTCCACGCCATCCTTCGTCCAAATGTGCTTTCCGAATCCTGACTTCCGCGCGGAGATGCTTCCAGAGCTTGATACCTTCCTTTTCTGTGGAGAAGTACTTCCACTGGCAGTAGCAAAAGAATTGAAGGAACGCTTTCCGGAAGCAAGGGTATTCAATACATACGGACCAACAGAAGCAACAGTTGCCGTGACTTCGATTGAAGTTACAGAGGATTTACTGGCAAAAGAGGAAGCATTGCCAGTCGGCCGCCCGAAACCTGATATGCGTATTCTTGTCGTAGACGAAACCGGTAATCCGCTCCCGGATGGAGAAAAAGGAGAGCTTATCCTCGTAGGGCCGAGCGTCACAAAAGGTTACCTTGGTGAGCCGCTGCTGACAGAAAAAGCATACGGCATTATGTGTGATATGCAAGCTTATCAAACTGGAGATGCTGGTTTTATCAAGGATGGTCTCGTATATTGTCAGGGCAGACTGGATTATCAGATCAAGCTGCATGGCTACCGGATGGAGCTTGAGGAAATCGAATTCCACTTACAGCAATCTGAGTATATTAAATCTGCCATCATCATTCCATATACGCCGAAAGAGGAAATTGAATACTTGATTGCAGCAGTCGTTCCAGAGGAACATGACTTTGAAAAGGAATATCAGCTCACAGCAGCTATTCGGAAAGACCTTGCTTTACGTCTGCCTGCTTATATGATTCCGCGTAAATTTACCTATCAGATGACTATCCCGATGACGATGAACGGGAAAGCGGATCGTAAGAAAATGAAGGAAGAGGTATTCGCATGACCCCGTATAGTTCGTTCCTTTTCTTTATTATTCTAGGCATTCTGCTCCTGCCGACGATGATTCTCGGTATCATGGGCAAGCATTTGCGTTATTACAATGTGTTCGTTTCGATTGCTGTACTGGCCTTGATTTTTTCTGGCGGAGATGAAGGATTTTATTCACTCGTCCTTTTCACCGTTCTGCAGCTGATTCTGATCAAAGGCTATATTTCGTACAGGCAGAAAAAGAATAGCAGTCTAGTATTCTATCTGATGAGTTTCCTATCGATATTGCCTTTGATCCTCTCAAAGATCCTGCCGTTCCTGGCAGTGGATAATTGGGCAAGCTTTCTTGGTATCTCATATCTGACATTCCGTGCTGTTCAAATAATTATTGAAACGAGAGATGGATTGATCAAGAAGCAGTTATCGATTTATCAGCTTGTTAATTTCATGCTGTTTTACCCGACGATTTCTTCTGGTCCTATTGATAGATTTCGCCGTTTTCAGAAGGATGAAGAGAAGCGATGGGCGCAAGAAGAATACAAGGAGCTGCTTTATAAGGGTATCAATAAGATCTTCCTCGGCTTCCTGTATAAGTTCATTATCGGGTATGCAATCAACACCTATTTCATCATGAATCTCGAGCATATAGCAGATGGCAGGTTCAGCTACCACCTGCTGTATATGTACAGCTACAGCCTGTATCTGTTCTTCGACTTTGCTGGCTATACAGCGTTTGCTGTCGGCGTCAGTTATATCATGGGTATCCGTTCGCCGGAGAACTTCAATATGCCGTTCATCAGCCGGAACATCAAGGATTTCTGGAACAGATGGCATATGTCGCTGTCGTTCTGGTTCCGAGACTATGTATTCATGCGTTTTGTCTTCTTGATGAAAAAGAAAAAATGGATACAAAACAAAATGCTCGTGTCGAATCTAGGCTATATCCTCTTATTCCTGTTGATGGGAGTATGGCATGGATTAGCGATTCAGTACATCGTCTATGGTGCTTATCATGCCCTGATGATGACAGCTTTTAATTTCTTTGAGACGTGGAACAAAAAACATAAACGCTGGCCGACCGGCAAAACCATGACAATTGTTTCAATTGTCATCACTTTCCATGTCGTCTGTTTCGGATTCTATCTGTTTTCCGGAAGACCATTTCAATAAAAGGGGAATATACTAATGGATTTTAAAGAGAAAGTACTACAAGTTATTGCAGAAGTTTGTGAAGATGATGTTGTAAAAGAGGAGAACGATCTTGATATTTTTGAAGCAGGATTGCTGGATTCATTTGCTACAGTGGAGCTGATTGTGCAATTTGAAGAACAGCTGGGCATCAACGTACCGATTACAGAGTTCGACCGTGATACATGGAATACACCGAATGCAATTATTGATCGTCTGAATGAGCTGAAATAATGAAGAAGAAGTATCTATTCGGACCGATTATATTAGCATTGGTCCTGTTCGCTGCGCTCGTTTTTGTGCCGGCTTCCTGGCTGGCCAAACTGGTGCCAGCGGATCGTTTGGAAGAATCAGCAACGAGTCTGGAGCCGAATATGTTTCAGGGGACATACTTACAGAGTGAAATGCTTGCTGATCCGAAGTATGTTCCGATCTACGGGTCCTCCGAGCTGTCACGCTGGGACCCGTTTCATCCATCGAATTACTTCGAAGCAACTGGTGCTGACTTTACGCCTTACTTAGTAGGGAAAGGCGGTACAACATCCATCATTAATGATCTCAACTTTGCTACACATGCAGAAGAGCTGAAGGACAAGCAGATGGTCATCATCGTCTCGCCGCAGTGGTTCGTCAAGCATGGTACAGATGAGCAGCATTTTGCACCGAACTATTCCTCTTTACAGGCATACCAGCTGCCATTCAATAAAGAAATAGATGAACAGGTGAAGCGGGAATTGATGCAAAGGCTGATGTCATATGATGCGGTGAAAAATGACACGATGCTTTATGAGCTGTATGATGCGTACTTGAATGATGAGGAAATCAAGTTCAACCTATTAACCGCACCAGCTAAAGCTTACATATCAATGCTGAAGAAGAAGGACCTATATTACACACTTATCAAGGATGATCCATCGAACCGGCGTCAGTCTGATAAAGTAAAGAACAAGACTTGGGAGGAACTGCAAGCTCAAGCAGATGCGTATGGCGAAAAACGCACAAAGGATTCAAAATTCAATATCGACTATAAGGTCTATAAGCATAAAAAAAATCACATCAAAGAGATGGAAGGCAAAAACAAAGGGCATTCCTATGCGGAATCACCTGAATATGCAGATTTTCAGCTAATGCTCGATATTCTGAAAAAAGCAGATGCCAAGCCGCTATTCGTCATCATACCGGTTAATGGAGAGTATTACGATTACACAGGTTTCCCGAAGCAGGGACGGGAAGACTATTATAATCGTATCAAAAAACAAATTGATGATAATGGTTTTACTTATGCCGACTATTCCGACCACGAATATGATCCGCATTTTATGCGTGATACGATTCATATTGGTTGGAAGGGCTGGGTTTACTTAGATGAGGATATAAAGAAATTCATTCAATAAAGAAGAGGGTTCACCGAGCTGGTGAATCGTCTTTTTTCGTTTCTGCACTAGAATCCTCCTTAACTGGTTAGACTATGGAAAAAGAGTTAAGGAGAGATGAGGTTTGAAGAAAACGATTATTGTCTTGAGCTTTTTATTCATATGCTTCATGGTGGTCTCCTTTGTGATAGAACTGAAAAATGGAGATACGAATTCCTGGACCAAAGGCGGAGGCAGGGTGATTATGAGTGCACTGCCGCTAGGCTTGCTCTTTCTCAAGCGTAGCCCATTCCGTATACCTCATATTCTTGGATTTTACGGTCTGCTTGTTTGTACTTTCATCTTGGGTGCCATATTCCATTTTTATGATAAGTACAAGTGGTGGGATGTTACGCTTCATGTGGTAGGCAGTATGTATATTGCCTGGCTTGCCTTGGCTATCTATCGCTATAAAGTACTGCGACCAGCAGGCATCTATATTTCACGCTGGATCATCTTCCTATTTGTCTGCGGTATGGCGACAATAGGGAGTGCGATATGGGAAAGCGTCGAGTTCATCGGAGACATGACGGTGACAAGTGTCATGCAGCGGAGCGGAAATACAGATACGATGACGGATTTGATTGCTGGATTGCTCGGAGGAGTGATTTTAGGTATATATGCTTTATTTCGGAATAAGCCGCTGGAAGGGAAAGAGATACGTGGTTGAAGAGAGCTGCATTTTTTACTTGCAGCTCTTTTTTTATTGTTATTAGGTATTTGTTTTTTTACCCGTACACACTTCTCTGAAATAGGGTGAAACATATTTTTAAAAATAGCAAGGAGCCCTAATTCCATCTTTACATTATGTTGCATTTACAACATAATGATGTTTGAAGGATATATTAATAGTGAAGGTAGGTATTATTTTGGCTTCATATAAAATCATACAAGATAAGAATGATCTGGAGAAAGCAAAGGCGATAAGATTAGCGGTGTTTGTAGAAGAGCAAGGAGTCCCGTTAGAGGATGAGTTCGATCAGTTTGATATGTTAGAAGATAGCTGCCAGCACATCCTTGTCTATCACGAGGGAGAAGCAGTTGGAACTGGTCGTATTCGTTATGTAGATGACTACGCTAAATTGGAGCGTATTTGTATGCTGAAGCAGTATCGAAAGTATGGATTAGGCAGTGTTATCATTTCAAGTCTTGAAGAGATAGCGAAACAGACAGGCAAAAAGAAATACAAACTCCATGCGCAAGTCCAAGCAAAAGGATTCTATGAAAAGCTTGGATATAAAGGCGTTTCAGATGAATTCGATGAGGATGGGATTCCTCATCTTATTATGGAGAAGCAGGAAAATGAGGGGTAGAGGAATACTCTTTTTATCGGGTCTTCTCTTGATGACTCTTGGAATTGCCCTGACTATTGAAGCAGATTTGGGCACATCGCCTTTCGATGCAGTACTGGTTGGATTAGCGGAAAGTGCAGGGATGTCAGTAGGAATGTGGGAAATCATTCTAGCGGGTCTTTTTATTATGATAAATTCCCTGCTCACTCGTACAGCACCCGAATTAGCGGGCTTGCTGACTGCATTCGCAACTGGTCTTTTCCTCGATGGGTGGTTATTTCTGCTGGCTGGGATGCATCTAGAGTCGATCATCAGCCGGGCAGGTTTATTTCTTTGTGCACAGCTGCTCCTCGCTGCCGGAACAGCTTTGTATCTGCATACAAAGTTCGCACTTATTCCGATTGATCGGCTTATGCTTGTATTAATTGATAAATTACATACAAGTATAGCTGTTACTAAAACATTTTTGTATGCAGTCTGCCTTGTTTCTGCCTTTTTACTTGCAGGCCCGATTGGACCGGGTACTGTACTGACTGTATTATTAGGAGGCTTTTTGCTGCAATATGCATTTATTGTTCTTCAGCGCCTCGGCATTATGCCAATCTATGAATCGTCTAAATCCTAATGGAAGACGATTCATTTTTTTATTTCTGATATAGCGCTTACATATTGTTATTACTTTGTTAAAATAAAAGCAGAATGATTGCGCTGTATCATGGGCGCCAAATGAACCTGGAAAGGGGCAGTTGGGATGAAGGCTACAGATGCACAAGATTTGATGCAGTTGACAGAGCAATACGGAGCAAATAATTATCACCCGCTTCCGATCGTCATTGCTAAGGCGGAGGGAGTATGGGTAGAGGATACCGCTGGCAAGCGTTACATGGATATGCTCAGTGCCTATTCGGCAGTGAACCAAGGGCATCGCCATCCGAAAATTATCAAAGCGCTAATCGAGCAGGCACAAAAGGTTACGCTCACATCCCGTGCTTTCCATAATGATCAGCTAGGTTTATGGTATGAAAAAGTTGCGGAATTAACTGGCAAGGATATGATCCTGCCGATGAACACAGGTGCGGAAGCTGTAGAGACAGCCTTTAAAGCAGCAAGGCGCTGGGGATATGATGTGAAGGGTATTGCTGATGACCTTGCAGAAATCATTGTGTGCAGCGGAAACTTTCATGGCCGGACGATGACTGCAGTCTCACTATCCTCAGAAGCAGAATATCGCCGCGGATTCGGTCCGATGATCCCGGGAATTAAAGTTATTCCGTATGGTAATCTGGATGCTTTGAAGTCAGCCATCACGCCAAACACCGCTGCCTTCATACTGGAGCCTATCCAAGGGGAAGCAGGCATTATCATCCCGCCAGAAGGGTATTTGAAAGCAGCATCAGAATTGTGTAAGGAAGAGAATGTCTTATTCATCGCTGATGAGATTCAAGTAGGGTTGGGACGTACGGGTAAGCGTTTTGCTTGTGACTGGGAAGATGTCACTCCTGACTTGTTTATCCTTGGAAAGGCCCTGGGCGGCGGAGTCTTCCCGATTTCCTGTGTGGCAGGGGATAAAGATGTCTTAGAAGTCTTCAACCCTGGCTCGCATGGTTCCACATTTGGGGGGAATCCATTAGCTTGTGCTGTTTCGATTGCAGCACTGGATGTGCTCGAAGACGAAGATCTTGCTGCCAGGTCTCAACGTCTAGGAAAGTATCTCCAGGAACAGCTGCAGCAGCTAACTTCGAATAAGATTAAGGAAGTCAGAGGCAGAGGATTGTTTGTCGGTATCGAATTGACGGAACCAGCAAGGCCGTACTGTGAAAAACTGAAAGAGCTTGGTGTGCTTTGCAAAGAGACACATGAGACGGTAATTCGCATTGCACCGCCGCTGGTTATTACCGAAGATGAGCTGGAATGGGCTTTGGAACGTTTGAAGCAAGTATTACAGTAAAAGACAAGGGAGAGATAACGATGAAGCTAGGAACGAGTGAATTGAATACAGCTCCGATTGCCCTTGGCTGTATGCGGATGAATGATTTGAATACGCAGGAAGCTGTAAAAGTAATTGAAGCAAGTGCTGAGGCTGGTATCAACCTATTCGATCATGCTGATATTTATGGCGCCGGAGCGTCAGAGGAAGTTTTTACTGCTGCACTTAAAGAAAGCACGATTAAGCGAGAGGATGTAATTCTACAGTCGAAATGCGGAATCCGCAAAGGGTATTTCGATTTTTCAAAGGAACATATTCAGTCCAGTGTGGATGCTATCCTCAATAGGCTGCAGACAGATTATCTCGATATCCTATTGCTGCATCGTCCTGATGCGCTGATGGAGCCAGAGGAAGTAGCGGAGGCTTTCCAGAAGCTGAAGGAAAGCGGAAAGGTAAGGTACTTTGGTGTCAGCAACCACCATCCTCATCAAATAGAGCTGTTGAAGCAATATGTAAAAGATGATCTGATTATCAATCAGCTTCAACTCAGTTTGATGCACACGCCTTTAATTGACGCTGGATTAAATGTGAATATGCAGAACAGAGAGTCAGTCGTGAGGGACAGCGGTTTACTTCCGTATAGTCAGCTTAACAAGATGACGGTACAGGCGTGGTCGCCATTCCAATTTGGTATGATAGAAGGCGTATTCGTCGACAACCCAGACTTTCCGGAAGTAAATGCAGCACTACAGGAACTGGCGGATAAGTATACCGTAAGCAAATCAGCGATTGCGATTGCCTGGATATTGCGCCATCCTGCCTCAATCCAAGCTGTTATAGGTTCTATGAATCCGGAACGAATCCAAGCTATTTGTAAGGCGCAGGATGTACGGTTGACTAGGGAAGAGTGGTACAAATTGTATCGAACAGCAGGTAATAATCTACCTTGATTATATGAATGAAGAGAAGCGGATTGTCTATTGGGCAATCCGTTTCTCTTCGTATGGTAATAAATAGTAGTATAGTCTTGACATGTGACACGGTGTCACATATAATCTATTTATCATCAATTGTGACACGTTGTCATATGTTTGGGCAGGAGGGAAGAAATGCCGAAGCAAACCTTTCTTTCTTTACCGGAAGATAAACAAAATACATTGATTCAATCAGCAAAAAAAGAATTTTCTCGTGTCCCCCTGCATGAAGCGTCTATAGCGAACATCATTAAAGATGCCGGAATACCTAGAGGCAGCTTTTATCAGTATTTCGAGGATAAAGAAGATCTGTATTATTATCTGCTGAATCAGGTAGCGCAGGAGAATAATAAAAAGCTGAATTCTATTCTTCAGGAAAAGAAAGGGAACTTATTCGAAGCCTTGTTGGAACAGTTCCGATATATGATTTCTTTACGTCATCATGAAGAGCATAATGACTTTCTTCGGTATGCTTTTCTGAATATGAACCATAGGAAAGAAAATACTATGGCAAACAACATATATAAAGAAAGCTTGAAGAATGAGCGCTCTCAAACACTTGAAATGGTGGATATCTCTTTTCTGAATATAGAAGATAAGCAGGAGCTATCGCATGTCATTCGAATTGTCGGAGCTATTACTTTTCATAATCTTGTGCAGGTATTCGTTCATGATCTTACGGATGAAGAAGCCATCTACAATTATGAAGCACAAATTAGTTTGATAAAAAAAGGACTGCAAAGGAAAGAGGTCGACTGATGTACAGCACTGTAATCAAAAAAAGTGATGATTTGATGAAGAAGCTAGTGGAGACACTGCAAAAGCAAGGAATCAACGCAACACTCTGCAAACGGCCGCTTTTGCAGCACTAAAAATTAAAGGGAGATAGAAATTTGAACACCGATGCAACACAACCTAGAAAAGTACCATATTTGATGCTGGCGATTTTATTTGTAGGAGCATTTGTCTCCTTTTTGAATAACTCTTTACTGAATGTCGCCTTGCCATCTATCATGGTTGACTTAGATATTAAGGATTATTCAACAGTACAATGGCTTGCGACCGGTTATATGCTGGTCAGCGGTGTGCTGATTCCAGCCTCTGCATTTTTAGTTACTCGATTCTCTAACCGTATGTTGTTTATTACAGCGATGATTATCTTTACATTAGGTACTGCCTTGGCAGCATTCGCACCGAACTTCGGCCTATTGCTGACTGGGCGTATGATCCAAGCGGCGGGTTCTTCTGTAATGGGACCTTTGCTGATGAACATCATGCTCGTTAGTTTCCCACGTGAAAAACGCGGTACAGCTATGGGTATCTTCGGTTTAGTTATGATTACAGCACCAGCTATCGGCCCTACTTTATCAGGGTATATCGTAGAGTATTATGATTGGCGTGTATTGTTTGAAATGATTCTTCCATTGGCAGTAATCAGCTTGTTACTTGCTGTCTGGAAGCTTAAGAATGTGATGCAGCAAAATACAGAAGCTACACTAGATTATCTATCTATTGTGCTTTCTTCCATCGGTTTCGGTGGTTTGCTTTATGGATTCAGTTCCGCAAGCTCTGACGGCTGGACAGATCCAATCGTACTTACAACATTGATTGTCGGTGCAATTGCTTTAATGGTCTTTGTCATGCGTCAGCTGCGCATGGAGAAACCATTATTGGATTTGCGTGTTTATAAACATCCGATGTTTGCACTTTCTTCCGTTATTTCTGTCGTAAATGCTGTGGCAATGTTCTCAGGTATGATTTTGACACCAGCATACGTTCAGAATGTACGCGGAATTTCACCATTGGATTCAGGATTGATGATGCTTCCTGGTGCCATCATCATGGGTGTGATGTCACCAATTACCGGTCGTCTATTCGATAAATTCGGACCGCGCATCTTGGCAGTGGTCGGTTTAGCTATAACGGCAGTTTCTACTTATATGCTTGCACACTTACAGCTGGATTCCAGCTATGCCTATATCATCTTCATCTACACATTGCGGATGTTTGGTATGTCGATGGTAATGATGCCGATCATGACAAATGGTCTGAACCAATTGCCAACGGTTCTGAACCCGCATGGTACAGCGGTGAATAACACGGCTCAGCAAGTATCCGGTTCAATCGGTACAGCTATCTTAGTCACAATCATGAACTCTGTAACGAAAAATGAAGGTGAAAGCTTGATGGCAGGAGTGGACCCGACTACTTTAACAGAAGCATCTACTGCGCTAATGACGCAGAAGGCACTGTTGGCAGGTATCCAAGCTGCCTTCTGGGTAGCACTAGCGATTAATATTGTGGCATTGGTGCTGGCACTGTTTGTAAAACGTGTGGACACTAGCAGTGATGCTGTAAGGAAAATTGAAAAACAAGATAGGAGCGGTCAGGTTAATCCTGAGCCCGCAAAATAAAAAGAATGGATCCGGTTTTACCGGGTCCATTCTTTTTTGTAGATAATATATTTCGGTTAGGTCACAGTCACTGCAAATCTCAGGTTTTTCCTTCCCTCTACACTCATTTTATCTTAAGAAAATCTTAAGAATATTTTTCCAAAAATTATATTGCTTGCCTTTTGGTAGTGGTGTACTATTTCCTTAGTACAATTTTGGAACTTATTCCTATTCGTCCACGTAAAGAATTAACAGAGAGAGAAAAGGGAGGAAACCGATGCAAACTCAAGTAAAAGAACCTCAGAATAAATTGCCGAAAGAATCATTGCGCGTCGGATTGATAGGAGACGTCATTTTTGATGTGGTAGTACTGCTGATTTTTGCTGTTCTGTTTGGACTAGATTTTCTTTTCGAATGGCCGGCTTGGATTGGAACAGTACTTTTAATTCTGTTAATCATCTCTGTACCGCTCTTAATTATTGGCTACTTAGGAACCGTAATCGACCATCGCAACTGGCGCTATGATATAGACGAGGAATATGTCCAGTTGAGACAAGGAGCATGGTTCCAAAAGGATCAGCTTATTCCAGTCACGAAAATTCAGTCTGTTGAAACGAAGCAAGGACCACTTCTGAGGAGATACAAACTTCGGGCAGTGGAGATCGAGACAATGGCTGGGGAGTACAGCATCCCGGCACTACCTGATAAAGAGGCCTATGCATTGAGGGATGAAATTGCAGCATATGCTAAGGCAAAGGAAGAGGATGACTGATGGAGAAGAGACGTTATCATCCGGCTAATATGTTGTTTGCTATTGTGAAGATAATTAGGGGCTGGATTGTGCCGCTTATAATTGTTTTCTTTTTCAACAATACAGATGGTTGGGGATCATATGCAAAGTACGGCATTCTAGGAATAATGCTGCTTTCTATTATCAGTAGTATTCTAAAATGGCTTACAGATAAATATACAGCCGATGAGCGAGCGTTTCACTTGTACAGCGGTATCTTTTCAAAATCAAGTCGAACTGTTCCGTACGAAAAAATCCAAAATGTAACGAAGCATACAAATCTCCTACATCGCTTACTTCGATTAACTGCGATTAAGTTCGAAACAGGTTCCAAGGAGAAAGCTGTAGACTTTCAAGTCCTGACGAAAGAAGAAGCCTCTCGAATAGAGCAGTTGACCAAAGGAAATGTACAGGAGCAAGCTGCTATACAGGAAATAGAGATAAGCGGAGACGATTTAGAAGAAGAGGATGCAGTATCTGAACAAACAGTTCCTCATACTGAGAAGAAAATTATCCACTTCAAACCTACAAAAAAAGAACTTATCAGAGCATCATTCACTTCGTTGAGCTTTTTGCTGGTTCCGCCGCTGTTGATATCCTTCTTGCTGAAATTCGATATTTTCTTTGACTGGAGCGAAATGCGTCAGTATTTACCACTATTGAAAGTCTGGTGGATTACGGCATTTGGGCTTATCGGAATTATTGTGGTGTCCTTGCTTGTCGGGATGTGGCGGGTTGTGCAAAAGTACGGAAACTATGAGCTGGCGTCAGATGATGAGTATATTTATATCCAGACAGGGCTTTTAAGTGAATCAGCCTTCTCCATTCGGAAAGATAGGGTACAAGGCATTGAAATCACCCAGCCGGTCTTGCATCGACTGTTAGGGTTAGCGAAGGTGAAGCTGATTAGTACAGGTTCTCTGGATATTAGCGACGAGACGGAAACTATCAACTCGCTATATCCTTATTTTCCACTGAAACAGGCAAAGATCCTGATTACCGAGATATTGCCGGAGTATGAGGTGCAGCTTTCGATGGAGAGACTGGAGCAGAAGGTATTGCTTTACCGCTTGCTGCAGCCGAGTATTATTTGGCTCGGAGTGACCATCACCTTGTATTTCTGGCGCCCAGAGTTGCTGGGCTATGAAATAAAGTGGTGGATTGTTTCTATCGTTCTGCTTATCGTGATAGAAGGGTATCGCTATTTGGATTTTAAACATACGAGCTATCTGATTAGCGAAAAATTCTTCCAGACTAAAATGGGAGCATTAACAACAACACTGTTTGTGACAAAACGAAACAAAATGATTGAGATTGCTCGCAGTCAGAACCCGATGCAACGCTGGCTTAAGCTGGCAACAATCGAATCCGTCAATCGAGCGAAGCCGGTTCTGCATAATAAAATCAAAGATATTCCAGCAAGTGAAGCGAATCGTTTTTATGAATGGTTTCACCAACGGACAAAAGATGTCCGGAGAAGATAGGGAGAAGGGACAGCCCAATACGGGCTGTCCCTTTTTAATCAGTACACTTCACCTAGTATTTATTTGTCCTTCTCGGACCCATCTTCTTTTGCGTTATCTATCTTTTCATCAACAGTACCCTCTGTATACGTATCCTTAACTTGCTCATGAGTATCCGAAATACCCTTATCCACTGAATTTGATGATTCATTGTCTTGAGGTTTGTACATCTTTTCGGCTACCTCATTTGCAACTTCTTGCTTTGAATTATCCATCTTTTATTCCTCCTTCCATATATTCTTTAGTTTCCCGAATCGGAGGGAAAATATGTTTGGTAATTTGAATGAATAATATTCTGATCTATATAATTAATAAGTTCTATCCTTTTGCTGGAACGTTTATCATAGGGTTATTATGGGAAACCTTGAAGTAAGAAAGCGGATAGTGCAGAAATTTGACATAAGGAAATTCTTTACTGTGTAAACGCTTTCATTATAGAATGTATATAAGCAAGTTCTGCATCCTCAAAAAAGAAGGAGTGGACAGTAATGAAGAAAAATGAGAATAATTTTTTCGTAGGATTATTATATGGTACAGGCTTGAGTATTCCGCTTTGGGTTACGTTCTTTGCAGTAGTGAAAGGTATTTCCGAAGTGGTGTCCTAAAGCAAGAAAAGAAGCGTCAGCTGCGGCTGACGCTTTTTTTCATGTATACTTATAGAAAAAAAAGGACGTTTTAAAATGCAGGATTTCAATACAATCTATGAACTGATGGAAAATGCTTTTCCGCCTGAGGAATATCGCAGCTATGCGGAGCAAAAAGCGCTGCTTGAGAGGGAAGATTATCACATTCACATATATGAAAAACAAGATAAACTTGCGGCGTTTTGTGCGATTTATAACTTGTCGGAATTAACGTTTATTGAACATATTGCAGTCAATGAAGATTTTCGAGGCCAAGGTATGGGCAGTAAGATCATGAAAGAAGTTATAACCAGCTCAGATAAACCGATCATTCTCGAGGTGGAACCGCCAGAAAGAGAAGAAAATGCTGCCCGCCGCGTGCGATTTTATGAGAAACTAGGGTTTCACCTGCATGACTTTCCTTATGAGCAGCCGCCCTTGCGGCAGGGAGAAGCACCTCTTCCTTTGCAGCTTATGAGCTATCCATATGCTTATGAAGCAGAAGCATTCGAACGAGTCAAAGATACAATTCTCCAGAGCGTTTACGGAATATAAAAGAACGCCTGCCCGGCGTTCGTCTCGTTATCGATAATCATGCTTGTCTTTCCGATAGGCGCGAAGGGTAGATCGTAAGGCTGCATAGCTTCCAATAGCGGCATAGCCATAAAAATAGCCCATAAAAATAGCCGCAATCAGATTGTGGGGATGGCTGAAAAAGATAGATAAAATCAAACCGCTCAGTAAGGCAATCGTAGGCGTATACTTGCCGGGAAGCGGCAGCAGGTGCTTTACGATTTGCGTAAAAATAAGAACGATGGGCACACCGAGCACGGCATCCCAGAAGTTCGTCATGATCATAGGAAATTCCAACGTCCCTACCTCCTTTGTATAACGTATGCTGGGCTGTCCCAACTTATTAAGGATGGAGTTAAATTTCCTTTATGAGCTGAAAAACCGTTTAGCAATCGGCGGGGTTGGGAAACAGATTATTAAGAAAACTAGCAATATAGTAGAAGTGCATTTTTACAATTGACCTGTATATATGGGATGGTGTATAGTGAATGTACACAAGATATAGTGTAACGGAGGCCATGAACATGCAAAGATACCTATTCGAGTACAAAATCCTGCCAACTGGCGAAACAAGTGAATTCAGTCACGTTGCAGCTTCTGAGGAAGAAGCGCGCCAGTCCATTAAGGAACGTGTGGCAGATTTGGAATTCGTTGAACCAGAAGAAGTCGAAATCGGCACCTTGCTACGTACATTGGATGCAAGCAAACAATATTACGAATGTGAAGGATGCACCTGATTAAAAAGGCGACCCAGAGCTAATGCTCATGGGTCGCCTTTTTTTATAGCTTGAATACTGCAATTGATTCATTAAGCTGACGGCTTATATGCGTCAGTTCTTCTGCGGATGTTGCGATATTTGCGACAGCTTGAATTTGATCGGCAATCGAGGCTGCGATTTCTTCAACACTGGCAGCTGTTTCTTCAGATACACTGGATGCATTTTGGATGCTGTCCGTAATGTCATTCGTTTGTGCAGTGACTTGCTTGATTTCTTCGAGTAATCTGTTGCCGGCATTCTTTGTGGCTTCTGCTGCCGCCTCGATGGCTGTGAACTCAGCAGCTGTAGCAATGACAGAATGATTTAGCTGTTCTGCCTGCTGTTTATTTGATTCAATTCGAGCTACATTTTCTGCTGCTTCTTTCGTAATGGAGCTAATCATTTGCTGAATCTCTTTCGTAGCAGCATTAGACTGATCAGCAAGCTTTCGAACTTCGCTTGCAACTACAGCAAAGCCTTTGCCATGTTCTCCTGCCCGTGCTGCTTCGATACTTGCATTAAGAGCAAGTAAATTCGTTTCTTCTGTTATATTCTCTATTACATCAGTAATTCGGACAATCTGCTGCAAGTTCTTATCAAGTTCCTGCATTCCAGCTGAGATAGCTTCTACTGATTGCATCGAAGCATTATTGGCCGACGTCAAATCATGCATCATATTGCTGCCTTTTGTTGTTGCTTCACTTGTTTGAAGTGCGGCTTGGGCTATTGCATCACTTTGCGCTGTCATCATGTGGATAGAATCGTTGAATCCGCTTAGATGATATGTTGTCGTTTCCAGATCAGATGCTTGAGAGCTAGCTCCATTGGCAATATCATCTACTGCCACGCCGACTTGTTCGCTGCTTGCAGATGTTTCCTCACTGACTGCGGAGAGCTCGGAAGCTGCATCTGATACTTTATCACTGGATTGGATGATGCTTTGTACTAGTGAACGCAGTTCGCCAGACATTTTCGTGAAAGCATTACTTAGAACACCAATTTCATCCTTGGTTTCTTTTAGCTCTTGTTCTCTGAAATCACCGGCAGCAAGCTGTGTAGCTGCGTCCGTCACCGCTTTTAATTGTGTCAGTTTCGGCCGGATCAAAAAATAAAAAAGAACGAGACTCAGTATGGTAAGGGCTGTTGTAACCGCAATTATAAACCATTTAACACTTTCCAGATCCTTATAGAAAAGATCCGTATAGACAGTTATACCTACCGTCCAATTCCAAGGCTGGAAATAGTTCACATAAGCCATCTTCTCCCTAACATCTCCTGATTTCTCATCGGTGTCATCGTAGCTTAGAAAGCTATCTGCATCTTCTTCATCGGTCGATTGGGCTAATAAAATCATATCTTCTCTATTTTTCTTTGTACTGTCATCCGCCGGAGGTGAGCCAATCTCCTCGGTTGGGTGAAGCACCATATTAGCTTGGTTATCGTAAGCGATAATATATCCGGCGCCGTCTTTATAATTGAAATTTGATTGCGATAAGTCATGTGCGCCGTCTTCGATAGGACCATTCAAGATATTACGTGCTTCTTCCTGTGCTTCTTCTAAGGTCATTTCACCATTTTCCACGCGCTCGTTCAACACTGTGAGCAGACTGGTGGCACTATTGGCCATATGCTGCAAATCCATCTTTCCAGCATCAATCAATTCATTCTTTGCTGTCATATAACTGATGGTACCGACAGCCGCGCCGCAGATAATCGTGATCACTGCAACGACAATCATTAACCTTGTTGCTAAGCCATGTCTTTTTTTCATGGTAATCCCCCTCTGAACATAGATCCGTTCACCTATATAATCGGTGTTTGAAAACGTTTGTGAAGTGAAAAAGAAGAAGGATATAATTTTTTTGTAAATATCATCTAAAAATTGGAAAGGAAGATGCGCAATGACGGCAATAACGCATATTGGCATGACGGTTTCCAATCTCGATGCTGCAATCAATTGGTATAAGGAGGCATTAGGCTTCCGGATCATTGCTGGACCCTTCGACATGAAAACAGAAGAAGGTGACATGACCCGTGATCTTCAGGGAGAGAAAGTGAAGCACATCCGGAATGTCCATATGAGTGCATCAAATCAAGTTGGTATTGAATTATTCGAGTTTGTTGTGCCGGAAACAAGAGGAGAGGCGTCTAGAAAACCTTGGGAACCAGGAATATTCCATTTATGTGTAGTAGCAGAAGGTGGAGATGTGCATGGCATGGCAAAAAAAATAGAGAAGACAGGCGGAAAAATCATCAGCAAAATATGGACGCTGGATGAAGAAAAAGGTTATTGTCTTGTATACTGCCAGGATCCATTCGGAAATATTATTGAGGTTTATTCACACAGTACAGAACAGAACAGATTTATGCTAACCGTTAACGAATCATGGCAGTTTAGTAATGGGAAAAAGGTTATGCAGATGCACCCATGTCTGGAAAAACAAGTATGGCATCTAGACAGTCCGCACCCTTTACCGGTTTGGGTCTATCTGCTATACAGCATGTCCTCTATAATTGTGACAATATCTGATTAGTATCAGCAAAGGAGGACATGCATGTATATGAAACGACAGTTACTTATAGGGATTTTAGTTCTTTTTGGCGCATTTATTCTGCTCTATCCATCAACGAGTTTCGCCCAAAGCGGCACTGTTGATGTTGATACGACTTTAAATGTCCGGGCAGAGCCGTCCACTTCTTCCGCTATTATCGGGAGTCTTCAACCGGGCGAGACAGTCAATCTGTTGGAAGTGACAAACAGCTGGGGCAAGATTACATACAAAGGCAAAACAGGTTATGTAAGCATGACTTACATACAGACAGGTTCTGGTGCATTAGAAGGAAAGACAATTGCTATTGATGCTGGGCATGGCGGCAAGGACAGCGGTGCTGTCGCAAACGGTGTGCTCGAAAAGAATGTTGTTCTGCCTATTGCACAGAAAACAGAAGCGAAGCTCAAAGCACAAGGTGCTGATGTGATCATGACTAGATCAGGGGATACATTCATTGAGCTGGAAGATCGAGCTGCTAAGGCAAATGCAGCAGGAGCGGATGTATTTGTGAGTATTCATGCAAATGCTTCCTCGGCAACATCTGCTAGCGGCACGGAAGTCTATTATTATCCTAGGTCATCTAGCGGCCAATCACTAGCGAACAGTGTGCAAAGTGGTCTCGTGAACCAGCTTGGATC
Source organism: Terribacillus sp. JSM ZJ617 (assembly GCF_044383785.1). Taxonomy (NCBI): domain Bacteria; kingdom Bacillati; phylum Bacillota; class Bacilli; order Caryophanales; family Bacillaceae; genus Terribacillus; species Terribacillus sp. JSM ZJ617. The sequence goes on from NZ_JBISEQ010000005.1 coordinate 177,362, forward strand.
ACGTAATCGTGGCATTAAGAGTGCTGATTTCAATGTTCTTCGAAACACAAGCATGCCTGCTATACTAGCAGAGATCGGGTTCGTCACAAATGCTGCAGAAGCGGGTAAGCTGGCATCGAGTGCATATCAGGACAAAGCAGCCACTGGACTTGTGCAAGGAGTAAAAGAATACACAGAATAATCTATTTATTTATTCCGGTAAAAGGCAGCAAATCTAGTATTTGCTGCCTTTTACTTTCATTGACTTGATCAAGTAGCGCATAAAAGCTCTGATTTCCTTTAAGGAGAGGAATTGTAAAATATTTGGCAAGACTATTAGACTATTAATTGGTAACATATTCATCTATAATGGATGGCGAATCTACAAAATTCTACAAACACGGAAGGGGAAATCGTATGCTAGGAAAACATCTGACGCACCGCTCGCTGTTGGTCTTTATTATCGCACTTATAGCAGTTGTTGCTTTTATGCCGGCAACGAGTTATGCGAATAGCGGAACTATCGACGTATCAACGTCTCTGAATGTAAGAGCAGAGCCTTCTAATGCTGCAGAAGTAATTGGTAAACTGCAAGGCGGACAAGCAATTGAAATTAAGGAAGTCAATCATGACTGGGGCAAGATAGATTATTATGGGCAAGAAGGATACATAAGTATGGTGTTTGTCAGCGGAGCCCAAGACTCGGGTTCTGCACAAGCAGATGTGCAGCAGACTTCACAGACTGCTGACGCAACCGAAGGCTATGTCCAAGTTGCCACGTCGTTGAATGTCCGATCAACTCCGGATATGTCAGCTTCTGTAGTAGACAGTCTGTATAATGGTGATGCTGTCTCTATTCTTTCGATTGATAATAATTGGGCACAAATTGAACATAATGGAACAACGGGTTATGTGAGCATGGACTTCATTACGACAAGTGAAAATGAAGCATCTTACAGCCTGTCACCGTTAAAAGGAAAAACTATTGTAATTGATGCAGGTCATGGCGGAAAAGACAGCGGCGCTATCGGGGATTACTTTTATGAGAAGTCCGTCGTCCTGTCCATTGCATTAAAAACACAAGCACAGCTGGAGAATTTAGGCGCAAATGTAATCATGACGCGGGATGATGATACATTTGTAGCGCTGGAAGCAAGAGCAGCCATGTCAAATGCTGCGAATGCATCTATGTTCGTAAGTATTCACTTGAATGCTACTTCAGAGGAATACGTCAGCGGTACGGAAGTTTATTATTATCCGGATGGAGATACGAGTGTCCAGCTCGCTTCGAAAGTACAGGATAATCTTTCTTCTCAGCTTGGATCGATTGACCGAGGTACACAGGCAGCTGATTTCAGTGTCCTGCGTAATACCAATGCACCAGCGATCTTAGCGGAAATTGGTTATATTACCAATTCAGCAGAATCTGCTAATCTGGCAACAAGCAGCTATCAGGAAAAAGCTGCATCTGGAATTGTGCAGGGACTGGAGAATTATTATCAATAAAAAACACGAAACGATGCGGAAATTCCGCATCGTTTTTTATTTTGCCAATTCGACATCAGCAATGTAATAGGAAGACCCATCTGCTAGTTCTTTGTACATCTCAATATAGATCTGGTTTATTTCCTGGCCATCCTTATTTATGATATTGCGCCAATCCTGTCGAATTTGTCCTTTATTAGTTGAAGCTGTCTTCTTGGAATAGAGTCGATGTGCATCCGGGATGATTTCCTTTACATAATCGGAAATGCTCCGCTCTAGCTCATGCCGGATAACTGCTTCTTTGCCTGCAGTATATGCGTATCGAAATTGCATCTGGCTGTTCGTCCTCCTAGGTATGCTCTATAAATTAGAACGTTTGTTCTTGTTTATAGTATAAAGGATATGCAGTAAGTTGACTAGTGTAAATTGGCAAAATAAACCTTGATTGATTGTGACAAATTATTGAACAGCAATGATAGAAAACATTCAGTAATGTAAGCGCGCTATTTGCACCTATCCTGAATGTATAGTAAACTTTAGTTGTAAAGAAAGTAAAGAATGTAAGGAAAACTTGAAAGAAGGGCGAAATCATGGAGTTAGCAAAGCTTAGTTCAAAAGGGCAGATCACCGTTCCGAAACATATCCGGGATGTGCTCAGCGTCAAAGAAGGAGAACATGTCGCATTTGTTGAAGAAGGCGGTATCGTGTTCATGGCGAAGGCGGATCTTGATTCGATCCACGATCTGCAGGAAATACTAAGTGACAGTAAGTTCAAGGAAGTCGTCCGGAAGGCAAAACAATTGAAATAGGAGGCATCAGTATGAACATCCGTGAATCAGATTTGCCGGGTATCGGGAAAAAGTTCGAGCTTATGACGGATAATGACGATAAGGTAGTCGTTATCATCCATGACGATGGCCGTCGGGAAGTTTACCATTACGATGACGAAGATTTGGATGAAAGCATCTCCGGTGTTACTTTCACCGACTCTGAGGCAAGACAGCTCGCTTCCATCATCGGCGGCATGACGTATAAGCCGAAGGCAGTGGAAACAATTGAAGTCGCATTCGATGACCTTGTGATCGAATGGTATAAGCTTGGCCCCAATGCTCCGATCATCGGGAAGACCATTGGAGAGATCGGTATCCGCCAGAATTACAACATCAACATCATTGGAATCGTTCGCAAGAATCATTCGAAGCAGCTGAACCCTGGTGTCGATACAGCATTCAAGAGTGGAGATACTATTGTTATTTCAGGAGAGCGGGCCGATATTAAACGTGCCAACAGTGAATTATTCTTGAAAGAAAGGGGATAGGCTATGGACCATTTAGTATTTGAAGTAGGGACTGCGCTTGTTTTAATTGCAATCGCAGCCATACTTGCCAACAAGTTAAACTTCTCCATCATCCCGTTCCTCATTATCATCGGGATGCTGGTCGGACCACATGCACCTAGTTTTGGCATTATTAATCTCCAGTTTGTCCACAGTGAAGATATCATTGCATTCCTCGGACGAATTGGTGTTCTATTCCTCCTGTTCTATCTAGGGTTGGAATTCTCAATAGGGAAACTGATTAAATCAGGTAAAAATATTGTTGTAGGCGGCAGTATCTATATCGGTATCAACTTTGCCCTCGGCTTCCTGTATCCGTTTATACTCGGTTTTCCAATCAAGGAAACATTGATTATTGCAGGTGTCATAACAATCAGTTCCAGTGCGATCGTCGCAAAAGTTCTTGTAGATTTACGTCGTACCGGTAATACGGAAACTGAATTGATTCTAGGTATCATTATGTTTGAGGACATTTTCCTCGCAGTTTATTTATCCACTGTATCAGGCTTGGTATTAGGAGACTCCAGTTCCTTGGGAGGAACAATCCTGTCCATTCTGATCGCGCTAGGTTACATGCTGTTGTTCTTCGTCATTGCACGGAAAGCAGCACCTCTTTTAAGCAAGCTTCTACGTATCTCCTCAAATGAGATATTTATCATCGTCATTTTCGCATCACTATTCTTTATCGCAGGCTTCTCGGAGACAATCCATGTAGCCGAAGCAATCGGAGCCCTCTTACTCGGACTTGTATTCTCTGAAACCGATCAAGGTGAACGGATCGAGCATATGGTTGTCCCATTCCGTGATTTCTTCGGAGCCATCTTCTTCTTCAGCTTTGGTTTGAGTATCGATCCGACTACACTGGGAGACGCTGTATGGCTTGCACTCGGAGCTGTAGCCATCACAATAATCGGTAACTTTGTTGCTGGTATGATCGCAGGGCGGCGGGCAGGTCTATCACATAAAGCGTCCACGAACATCGGTCTGACCATTGTCTCTCGTGGAGAATTTTCTATTATCATGGCCAATATAGGTTTGGCCGGAGGACTTATGGGTGTGCTGCAGCCGTTCTCAGCGTTGTATGTGCTGATTCTTGCCATACTTGGCCCATTGATGACAAAAGAATCCAAGCATATCTTTAACTTCCTTAATAAAATATTCAAATGGCAGGAAGTCAAACCGAAAAGGGTTCGTGAATCCTAATTTAAAAGGAAGGTGCACAAAGTGTGCCTTCTTTTTGTTATGACAATAAATTTACAAGTATATAGCTTGCGGCAAGCCGTATATGGCAGGTAACATATAAGGAACACTTGTCCAAAATATTCTGTCGAATCCAATTTGAAGGGAATGCTTGTATGACGAAGCTATCAATCTATCATCCGTCAGTCTCGCGGATTATAGATAATATTAATAAAGTAATCATTGGAAAAGAAGAACCAATTGTACTTAGTCTGACTGCACTCCTTGCTGGGGGTCATGTTTTACTGGAAGACGTACCTGGTGTCGGTAAAACGATGCTGGTCCGCTCCCTTGCTCGTTCAGTTGATTGTGATTTCAAACGTATCCAATTCACACCTGATTTATTGCCATCTGACGTTACAGGTGTTTCTATCTACAACCCAAAAACGCTAGAATTCGAGTTCCGTCCTGGACCTATTTTAGGGAATATCGTGCTTGCCGATGAGATTAACCGTACATCTCCAAAGACACAGTCTGCTTTGCTTGAGGCGATGGAGGAGAAGAATATTACAGTAGAGGGTAATGCACTGCCGCTAGCGGATCCTTTTTTAGTCATGGCAACACAGAATCCTGTCGACTACGAAGGTACGTATTCGCTGCCTGAAGCACAGTTAGATCGCTTCCTTCTGAAGCTGCGAATGGGATATCCGAATGCACAAGAAGAAATGCAGATGCTTGATTCTGTTGGTATGAAACATCCAATTAATCGTGTTGAGCCAGTTATGACTAAAGCAGATCTACTAAAAATGCAGGAAGCAGCAGCCAATGTGTATGTCGCTCCTCAGATACAGCAGTATATAGTAGATTTAGCGCAGATATCCCGCAGTCATCCAGATGTTTATTTAGGACTTAGCCCGCGCGGATCCATTGCCATGATGCGGGCAGCGAAGGCTTATGCTTATATCCATAATCGCGACTATTGTTTACCGGATGATGTACAAGTTTTGGCGCCGTTTGTACTTGGCCACCGGATTTTACTCCGTTCAGAAGCACGCTACGATGGCCTGACACCTGAAAGATTGGTCCAGCGTCTGCTGGAAGCAGTGGATGTACCTGTAGAGAGGGAATCTGTACATGAAAGGTAAGTTCCGGTTCGCCTTTAGGCTCGGAGGCATCGTCTTGCTGGCTGCCATCCTATTCTGTTACAGCATGTTCCAAGGCGGTTTTGTCAGCTGGTTTCTGTTTTATGCTTTTCTTCCGATTCTGCTTTATGTGCTGCTGGTGCTGTGCTACCCGCTTGCTAGCTGGAAGGTGGATCGTACGCTTTCCAAAACATATATCAGGAGCGGTGGAGAAGTAACTGTCGAAGTCAGTTTGACCCGCCGTTTTCCCTTCCCGCTTATATATTTGGAAATGGAAGATCTTTATGACCGATCTCTGCTCAAAGTAAGCCGACCAGACGGAACCCTGCAGTTTGCCCAATCTCGTCAGCCGAAGCAGCATATTCTATTTCCTTGGTTTCGGAGGAATCTTAGAATCCAATATGTGCTGGACAGGCTTCCTCGAGGGGAGCATAGCTTCTATCAAATTCGTCTGCGTACTGGCGACCCGTTTAAGCTGGTCGAAAAAGAAGCGGTTTTTGAAGTCGTTCAGAAGCTGCATGTTTATCCAGCTGAAAGGGAGATTACAGTTGGGAACCCGCAAAGCGTTTTTGAAGAAGGTGCTGCTGTTGCCTATGCTCCGCGTTCAAAGCAGACTAGCGTTGTCTCTGGCATTCGGGAGTACACCCCAGGTGACCGGTTCAGCTGGATCGACTGGAAAGCGTCTGCCAGGAAACAAGATATGATGACGAAAGAATTCGAACAGGAAAAAAGCGCGGATGTACTTGTAGTTTTCGATAGAAGAGGAGCAAAGCAGACAGAAGAACTTTTTGAATATAGCGTCGTCATTGCTTTTTCTGTCTACCAGAAGCTGAAAAGCAGAAATGAGCAAGTCGGCTTCATGAGCATCGGCAATTCAGCTAAGTGGCTGCCAGCTGCAATGGGCAGTGCTCAGCTTCAGCGTGTGCAGCAGTATTTGACTACTGTGAAACAGGAGCAGGAACAGACGCGGCTCCAAGCTTTAGCAGCAGAACTGTCTCGACAACCTAAAGGTTCAACAGTTTATTATGTAACAACTGATTTGGACAGTCGGGAGCTGGCAGTGCTCCGCAAATTAAGGCAAAGCGGTTATATACTGACCGTTTTATACATCTGTCGTCATGCAGAAGTAGGAACAAAGGAAAAGAACCTAATACGGGAAGTTCGTCAGCTTGGTCATCAGATGGATATCTATCCGATACAGCAAACGGTCCAAACGGAGGTGCAGCAAAATGCGTAGAAAAATCGGTCAATTACAGTGGCTGCGTTATCTCATCTTTGTGTGTGGATTCCTCTTGTTTTGGGAATGGCTCCGTCCGCTTGATCAGATTAGTGATACAGGCAATTTGCCCATCTTTGTAGTATTTACAGCAATCTGCTTTTTGCTGTCCGCGCTTAAACTGCGCTGGTGGGTCAGCTTTTTGCTGAAGTTTATTTTAATGGTAATAGTTCTGCAAGTATTTCTTATTCAGGAAAACTTAATATCCGGAAGCTGGTTTACGTTTATCCTAACGGAGCTTGAAAATAATCTCCAATTGCTGTTTACGGGTGATTTTGTCTCGTTGACACCATTTTTTAGAACGTTACTATTTTTGACTTTGCTCTGGCTGATGAGCTATTTGCTTTATTACTGGTTCATCGTAGTCAATCGTATTTTTTTCTTTATTATCATGACTTTCCTTTACATCGGGATTCTTGATACATTTACCCCTTACGATGGCAGCGGAGCAATTGTCCGTGTCTTTCTGATCAGCTTTTTTGCGATGGGAATTTCTACTTTTGCAAAATTATATCAAGGCAGAGAAAAACGGAAGTTTCCGAAGCAGGTGCTGCTGTGGAGCATCCCGCTACTCTCCATACTTGCTGTTTCCGCTGCAGTAGGCTATGCAGCACCGAAGCTGCCGCCGCAATGGGCTGATCCTGTGCCATTTATCCAAACGATGTCAGATAACAACAATGAAAATGAAGGGGAAGGCGGCATCCAAAAAGTAGGCTACGGAGAAAATGATTCCCGTCTTGGAGGTCCGTTTGTTCAGGACAATTCAATCGCATTCTGGGCAGCAACAGAAGCAAGCGGCTATTGGCGTGTTGACAGTAAGGATGTGTATACAGGCAAGGGCTGGGAACGTTCAAGGGAGGCAGAACCGCAAAGCTTCCAAAGCGGAGACCAAGTCGGTATTGATCTTTACACAGAAAATGTAGCCACTGAAGCGCGGGAAGCGATTGTCTATCCAAGTCAAAATCAAATACTGGACAGGCTCGTATATCCTTATGGTGTGCAGACATTTTTCAGCGGTCAGGTAGGAGCTGCTGTTGATTCTGATTTCGGTGTCGTAGAAACATTCAATCGAGCACAATATCCAGATGAGAATTATACGATTGCCTTTGAAGAACCACAGTATAATATCGATGATCTGCGCAATGATTCTGAGCTGGATGATGACAATACCCATTATCGTTATACGCAGCTGCCTGAATATTTGCCGGAGCGTGTCCGTGAATTAGCCGAGGAGATCACTTCTTCTGCCGATACACGGTATGATAAGGCAAAGGCAGTGGAACAATATTTCAATCAGAATGGCTTTCAATACCAGACACAGGATATACCTGTACCAGAAGATGATCAGGATTATGTCGATCAGTTTCTATTTGAAAGCAAAATCGGCTATTGTGATAACTTCTCGTCTGCAATGGTTGTACTGTTACGAGCAGCGGATATTCCTGCGCGCTGGGTGAAAGGGTTCACAGCAGGACAGCCTGGGTCGAACCCAAGTGTATCTACCCTTGATGGTATGTCCTCTTATCTAATTACGAACGGAAATGCTCATTCATGGGTAGAAGTGTATTTCCCGGAAACTGGTTGGGTTCCATTTGAACCAACTCAAGGATTTACAAACCCAGCAGAGTTTACTAGCGAAGAAGATGAGACGCCAGAGACTCCGGAAGCAGAAACAGAAACGCCAGAAGAAGAAGAACAAAGCCCGGCTCCAGAGCAGCCAGAAGAGCAGCAGCAGGAAGAAGAACAGGCGGCAGATAGTCAAACGGATAGGGCTTCCATTCATCCACTGTATTGGGTCATTCCGTCGGCAGTATTTCTTATAGCAGCACTTGCCCTGTATTTCACCCGCTACAAATGGCTGACAGCTTATTACATTCGAAAATACCGAAATGAACAATCTGAGGAGACATATGAGAAAGCCTATCATTATTTGCTGCGCCTGCTAGCGCATAAGGGCTTTAAACGTCATTCCGGTCAGACGCTCAGGGAATATGCCATTACAATTGATCGGGAATTCGGCAATAAACAGATGTCTGAACTAACGAGCGAATACGAAAGAATCTTGTACCGCAACGAAAAAAGCGCACCTGCATGGATAAATGCCGTCGAATTGTGGGAAAATTTAATTAAACAAGCGGCATCTTGACCCATTTTGGGCACATTGATAGAATAAGAGGCAATAAGCACCTTCAGAAGGACGCAGTTTAGTGCTGCTGACGTTTGTGAAGGCTTGAGCCGACAACGTTACTTTTGCTGGATTCCGCCTTAAACATGGCGCGAATTCAGCTTCTGTTTTTTCAAGACGTGATAAAGGTAAAATGTGGTGCATGCACCCAACCTGCTTATATCTAGAGAATAATGAAGGAGTGGACAGACTTTGGATATCGATACAGATATGATATTGGTACTGGACTTTGGAAGCCAGTACAATCAATTAATCACAAGAAGGATCCGGGAGTTCGGTGTATACAGCGAATTACATTCCCACAAACTGACAGCAGATGAGATTCGTAAGATGAACCCGAAAGGAATCATCCTTTCCGGCGGACCGCACAGTGTATATGACGAAAACAGTTTCCGTTGTGACGAAGAAATCTTCGAACTTGGAATTCCAGTATTGGGTATCTGCTATGGTATGCAGCTAATGACGCAGCATTTCGGCGGAAATGTTCAGCGTGCTGACAGCCGGGAATACGGCCGTGCGGAAATTACATTGACAAACCCATCTGTCATCTTTAAAGATTCACCGGAAAAACAGCTAGTCTGGATGAGCCATGGTGATAAAGTATTGGATCCAGCACCAGGCTTCAGCGTTGATGCGACAAGCCCGTCCACCCCAGTTGCTGCCATCAGCAACAAAGAACGTAACCTTTATGGTGTTCAGTACCACCCTGAAGTGCGCCATTCCGAGTACGGAAACCATATGCTGAAGCAGTTCGTTTTCGACGTCTGCCATGCAAAAGCGGAATGGACGATGGAAAACTTCATCGAAATGGAAACAGAAAAAATTCGTCAGCAAGTCGGCGACAAAAACGTTCTTTGCGCATTGAGCGGCGGTGTAGACTCTTCCGTAGTAGCTGCCCTTATCCACAAAGCAATCGGCGATCAGCTGACATGTATTTTTGTGGACCATGGTTTGCTTCGTAAAAACGAAGGCGCAATGGTCGAGAAGACTTTCCGTGACGAATTTAAAATCAATTTGGTTGCAGTGCATGCACAAGACCGTTTCTTGGGCAAGCTGAAAGGCGTTTCAGATCCAGAACAGAAACGTAAGATCATTGGTAATGAATTCATCTATGTATTCGATGATGAAGCATCCAAGCTTGAAAACATGGACTTCCTTGCACAAGGTACACTGTATACGGATATCGTAGAAAGCGGTACAGAAACAGCACAGACAATTAAATCTCACCATAACGTGGGCGGACTGCCAGAAGATATGCAGTTCGAATTGATCGAACCATTGAAAACATTGTTCAAAGATGAAGTACGTGAACTAGGAACTGAGCTTGGTTTGCCGGACGCGATCGTTCACCGTCAGCCATTCCCTGGGCCTGGACTAGCAATCCGTGTTATCGGTGAAATTACAGAAGAGAAGCTGGAAATCGTGCGCGAATCCGATGCGATTCTACATGAAGAGGTTGCAAAAGCAGGTCTTGAACGCGATATCTGGCAGTACTTCACGGTCCTTCCAGGATTCAAGAGCGTCGGTGTAATGGGAGATGCTCGTACGTATGACTACACACTAGGAATTCGTGCGGTAACTTCTATTGATGGTATGACCTCCGACTGGGCACGTATCCCATGGGATGTATTGGAGCGTATCTCTGTACGTTTCGTCAATGAAGTGAAACATGTAAACCGCGTCGTGTATGACGTGACGAGTAAGCCACCTGCAACAATCGAGTGGGAATAAAGGAAAGAGGCCATGCTATCAATCAGATAGCATGGCCTCTTTTTGTACAAGCAGATGAGTTTTACCGGATTTCTGGTCATAAACAAGCTCGTGTATGGATAGCAGTTCGTACAGATAGATACTTTCAATCGGGAAGTAGCCATCTGACGGATCCTTCGGCATATCGATGCTCCAGAATAACTGGAACAAGTCCTGAAACTGCTTTTCGCCTGACACTTGATCTTCCTTCATCCAATGTGATAGTTTCCCTTGAACTGCTTCAGCAGCTGCACCGAAGCGGTTGCGCTGTTCTGTATTCCAATGCAGCTGTCTGTCGCTGCGCCCTGCGTGAATCAAATTCCAAAGATGATAATGAATCAGCTTCAGCTTCTGAGTTAGGGCTGCTTCTTTATCTAATACTGCTTTTGCTTTCGAATTCGGAAGATGATATCGCATTTCCATCTGCTGGTGCTGCACATACTGTTCCAGGAGCAGCCGTTCATCTGTCAGTTTGCTGAACGATGCCGTTAAACTGTGGACAGGCTGGTCACCTTGTGTTTTCCTGATCCTTATATCAACGAAAGCATGGATCAGCTCATTCGTATGCGAAATAACTAAATCTAACTGCTGACGAGATTTCTTAAAGTAATCTGGCGGCAGGATAAGCATATTAACCAATGTTGAAATGATAATTCCAATAACGCTTCCGCCGAGCCGGGCCCAGAAATCTGCCCATAAACTTGTATGTTCCACGTCAATCATAGCAACTGCTGTAATTGTCGCTACAATCAAACCTGCATGGAGTTTTAATTTAAAGCAAACCAGAATCGTCAAAAAAGCCGCTGCCGTGTAGGTCAGCGGAGAAGCTCCGAATAAATAAATCGAAAGAACAGAAAATGCTGCTCCGACCATACTGGCTGGTAAACGGATCAGACCTTTTTGTATGGATGCATGAATTGTCGGCTCTATCGTCACGATAGCTGCAATAACCGCAAAAGCCGGTGATATGTGTACAATTTCACAAATTAATGCAGTAAAAAACACAGCAATCCCTGTCTTGATGACACGGCTGCCGATGAAATATTTCTTCACTGTCTGTCAACACCTTTGATGTAGCATGTTTACATTATAAAGTGTATAAAGCTGGCAATCAATGGTTGAATGTGGAAGAGTTATAGGGCTTGGAGCATGTTTTTTGAAGAAATGGTATAACCGCCGTAAATTTCGGGTAAAAAAAGAAAATACTTGGACCGGAAATACAGGGGGTAGCCATGATTATCAATTTAATGAAACAGAATAAGGTCAATTTTAAGCGTATTTACGGTGCTTCTAGTACGATTGCCAATATTGTCCGTTTTGATTCCCGTTACGTAACGAAACATGATGTTTTCGTTTGTATCCAAGGGGATAACCATGATGGGCACGCTTTTATAGAGGATAGCATTGCACAAGGTGCTTCTATCATTGTAGGAACAAATGAAGATCTGCTGAAATCCTATTATCGCCAGTTTGAGGATTGCACCTTCCTTGTTGTAGAGGATGCCCGGCTGGCGATGGCACAGTTGGCAGTGCTGCTATCAGATGAGGCTTGGACAAAGCTTGTTACAGTTGCTGTCACCGGAACAAATGGGAAGACGACAGTAGCGGCGTATGTCCGTTCCTTGTTGAATCAGCTCCAGCTTCGGACAACGTCAATTGGAACATGCGGTATTGTTACGTCCAAAGAGAAGCTCGACTTCTTTAAAAGCACGCCTACTACGCCTGAATCTGCTGATTTGCATGCGCTTTTCAAATTGCTGGAATCGGAGGGCGAAAAAGCGGTAGTTATGGAGGCAACGTCTATTGCATTGGATCAGAAGCGTACGGCAGCCATGACATTTGATGTTGCAATTCATACAAATTTATCTCCAGAGCACTTGGAATACCATGAAACAATGGATAATTACAAGCAGGCGAAGATGAAATTGTTTGAGCAAGCCGCTACTGCAATCGTAAATATCGACGACGAAGGAATGGCGCAGGATATTCTGGATACGTTCCAAGGGAAGCTGCTGACATATAGTCTTAAGAAAAATAGCGAGGCAGATTTGATTGCATCAAATCTTCAGACAGATGCGCATGGTATCCAATTTGAGCTTTATACAAATGGAAAAACATATACGATTCGTGCACCGATTTATGGTGCGTACAACGTGTCTAATCTTCTTGCTGCAGTTGGAACAGCAATGCATCTTGGTTACGATTTGGAATCAATCGTGGATGTCTTAGTTACAATGGAGAATCCTGAAGGGCGTTTTGAAGTAATCGAACAGTACGGCAGCAGGAAAATTATTCTTGATTATGCCCACACTCCAGCTGCATTGGATCAGTTATTAACAGCGGTGAATGCTATTCCGCATCGTCGCTTGATCGTAATGATATTGGGAGTCGGCATCAGGGATTTCGGGAAGATGCCGAAAATGGCGCAGACAATTGAGGGAAGAGCAGATGAGATTGTTGTGTCTGTTGATCATCCAGGTCATCATGATCCAAAAAACATCATCGATGCGGTATGTAAGGGTTTTAGTGACCGGGTGCAGAATGTGTCCACGGCACAGACGAGAGCCAAAGCTGTCTGTCTTGCGCTCGATCTGAGTCGGGAAGGAGATATTGTCCTGCTTACAGGCGGACAAATCAATGGTGCACAGTTCGTCAGAGGAAAGGCTATTCCGCATTCTGACCACGCAATTATTCAATCATATTTCGAAGAACAAAATGCAGAAAAGGTACAATCCACTATCAGCTGAATAAGATGGAAACGATTACTAATACTATTCTTAGGTACATTTACCGAAAAAACATTGACGAAGCAGGCAGAATGCTTTTATAGTGAAAGAGTATTAATACTATATATTTTTCGTCTTCGTATAATTTTGGGAATATGGCCCATGAGTTTCTACCAGGTTACCGTCATTAACCTGACTACGCTGACCTCTCAATCTGAGTTACATACGCAGATGTGGTGTAGATAGGAAACGCTTCTTGCTCTTAGGGCAGAAGTGTTTTTTATTTGAAAGCTTATCCTGCCCAATCGAAGCAACAGGAGGAGTAACAAGTTATGAAACGTTTTTTCCGTTTTGATGAATTGAACACGTCTTACCGAACTGAGATTATCGCCGGTATCACAACATTCCTGTCGATGGCGTACATCCTGTTCGTTAATCCTAATGTTCTGACTCTGCAAGGTGTGCCGGACAGCGCAATTCCTGGAGGCCGTATGGATGCGGGTGCAATTTTCACTGCAACAGCGATTGCTTCCGCGATTGGTACATTGATAATGGGAGTATTCGCTAAATTGCCGATTGCGCTCGCTCCTGGTATGGGATTGAATGCCTTTTTCGCTTTTACAGTTGTTCTAACTTATGGTATTCCGTGGGAAACAGCATTGGCAGGCGTTTTTGCTTCCGGTGTCATTTTCATGATTCTTTCTCTCTCGGGTTTACGTGAGCTTTTGATTAACTCAATTCCACCGACTTTGAAATTGGCTGTCGGCGCTGGTATTGGTCTTTTCATAGCTTTCATCGGTTTAAAGAACGCTAACCTCGTTGTGATGAGTGAGGATACAGTTGTGGCTCTTGGAGATATCCATAGCGGTCCAGCACTGTTAGCTATCTTTGGTATTTTTGTGACAGCAATTCTCTTGGTAAAAGGATTCCGCGCAGCGATCTTCATTGGAATGATCATTACTGCAGTAGCTGGTATGGTTGTCGGATTGATTGATCCGCCAACGGCAGTCGGAGACGTTGTCGGAAGCGTACCAAGTCTTGCTCCTACATTCGGGGCAGCATTTGCGCATTTCGGTGATATCTTCACGATTCAAATGCTGACTGTCATCTTGACTTTCTTATTCGTGGATTTCTTTGATACAGCTGGTACATTGGTTGCAGTAGCTACCAAAGCTGGTTTGATGAAAGACGGCAAGCTTCCAAATCCAGGTCAGGCTTTACTTGCTGATTCTGGTGCTACTGTTGCAGGTGCAGTGCTTGGTACTTCAAACACAACTGCATATGTTGAATCAACAACAGGTGTAGGCGCAGGCGGAAGATCAGGATTTACAGCTGTAGTAACTGCGATTTGTTTCCTTTTGGCACTATTTTTCAGTCCGCTATTGTCTGTCATTACCAACGAAGTGACAGCGCCGGCCTTGATCGTGGTTGGTGTACTGATGTGTTCTTCCTTGAAGGAAATTGAATGGGATAAAGTAGAGTTGGCTGTACCAGCCTTCTTCACAATTCTCATGATGCCGCTCACAGGCAGTATTGCTACTGGTATTGCGGTCGGATTTATTTTCTATCCGCTTACGTTGCTTGTAAAAGGGCGTGTAAAAGAGATCCACCCAGTTATGTGGTTCTTGTTCGTCGTATTCATCTTGTACTTCATCTTTTTGGCATAAATAGAAGCCGCTCCTATTGGGGCGGCTTTTTTATAGGAGATATATGACAGATTTGTGATCGGATTTTACCTTTATGCGTTGATTGCAACGGTGACGGGTATAATTGTATTATACTTACGAGAGATTACAATCGTCTGTCAGCGGGCGAGGAGGAGGAGTTTCTATGAGTAACCGTTCAGTGAAGCTGGCTTGGTTCAGCTTACTGGCATTTATCGCAGCCATCGTCGTCAATTATCTATCCAACGCCTTGCCGCTCGGTGGGAAAAACACCCGTCAATTATCTGATCAACTTGGCGTACTATTTCAGCCAGCAGGATATGCTTTCAGCATTTGGGGAGTCATTTATCTATTCGCTTTTATTTGGGTCATCCGCTTATTCTTGCGGTCGACACGCGAAACAGAGTGGTATGGAAGAGCAGCTGGAGCATTCATTGCAAGCTGTATCTTTAACATCGCTTGGCTTTTCAGCTTCCATTATCAGCTGTTTAGTATTTCCATCATTCCGATGGTGGGACTGTTAATCTCCTTGATCATCCTGTATCAAGCCATCTCCACTTCATCTGACCGCCGGAAATTTGATTTGTTTCCGTTTTCAATCTATATCGGCTGGGTTTCCGTCGCGACAATTCTGAACGTCGGAATTCTCTTTGTATCGCTTGGGGTAGATAATATTGAAGGGTGGCTTTTGTCAGGAGAAGTTTGGACAATCATTTTGCTGATAGTCGGTGCTGTTCTGGCAATTGGCTTCATGCATGTTTTCCGTGATAGTATCTATCCACTCGTGTTCATTTGGGCATATGTGGCTATTGCTTCTGCGAGAGCGGAGAACTTTCCGGCAATTACAGCAGTTGCCAGCATTATGGCGCTAGTCATTTTGATTGCCATACCGATTCATTTGTTTCGAAGACGAAAACGTAAGCAGTACGGCTACTGATACACATAAGCAGCAATTTTTTATTAGCAAGAAGGAGGAAGTAAGTTGTTAGAAATCCCACTCGTCATGTTATTGATTATCTTTGTCGTCAATATTGTTTATGTGAGCCTGAATACATTACGGGTGATTTTGACATTGAAGGGACGGCGTTATATAGCAGCATTCGTTAGTGTTTTCGAGGTTACGATCTATACGATTGGTCTCGGCTTAGTTCTAGATAACTTGGATCAAATCCAGAACCTGATTGCCTACGCACTTGGTTTCGGGATTGGTGTTATTCTTGGTTCGAAGATAGAGGAGAAGCTTGCACTCGGCTATATTACCGTCAATGTTATCTCGTCTGACCCGAGTATCGAGTTCACGAGAAGACTGCGGGAGAAAGGGTATGGTGTCACCAGCTGGTTTGCTTATGGAATGGATGGGGATCGCCTCGCCATGCAAATTCTGACGCCTCGTAAATACGAGCTCCAGTTGTATGAGGCAATTAAGGAAGTCGATCCGAAGGCTTTTATCATTGCCTACGAGCCTCGTCAAATCTTTGGCGGTTTCTGGGTGAAAAGTGTAAAGAGGGAGCGTATCCGTAATGCCAAAAGAAAAGAAACCAGCAAAGAAACGATTTGAGCTCGGTGAGAATGAGACAATCGATGCTTGCTTGGATCGTATCAAAGCAGAGGGCTATCTGCCAGTCCGGAAAGTGGAAGAACCGGTCTTTCGGGAAACCACCGAGAATGGGGCAAAGAAGGTAGAACCTATTGGAAGAAAAGTTATTTTTGATACAAAATTACTAAAAACCGAACATTAAATATAACAATATAATCATCGTTCGATTTTTTCATTGACGATGTGTGTCAGAATTGTTATCATAAACATGCATGAAAGACACGGCTAGATTTGACAACACTACAGCGTGAGATGTGAAGCTGTGCTTTATAGATCGTACCTCATATATTTCCGGAAATACGGTCCGGAAGTCTCTACCTGCTACCGTAAATGGCGGACTATGAGGGAAGATGGACTGCATGATTATGAGCCTACGACACCGTATGCCTATTCGTCTTCTCTCAGTTAGCGGGAGAGGTGAATAGGCTTTTTTTACGGCAAAAAGAGAAAAGAGGGATTGGATGGCGGAGATTGGAATCATCATGGGAAGCATCTCTGATTGGGAGACAATGGAGCATGCGTGCAAGCTATTGGAAGAGCTGGATATTTCTTTTGAGAAAGAAGTGATTTCAGCTCATCGTACACCTGAGGATATGTTTGACTATGCAGCGAGTGCTAGAGAAAAAGGCTTGAAAGTTATCATTGCTGGAGCAGGCGGTGCAGCCCATTTGCCAGGAATGGTGGCAAGCAAGACGACGTTGCCTGTGATCGGTGTTCCAGTACAGACAAAAGCGCTTGATGGAATGGATTCTTTGCTCTCTATCGTTCAGATGCCAGGCGGTGTTCCAGTAGCTACGGTAGCAATCGGAAAAGCAGGAGCTAAAAATGCCGGCATCCTGGCGGCCCAAATTCTCGGTACTCATGACAAACAAATTGCTGAACGTCTGCTGGATTATCAGCAAGGGATGAAGAAACAAGTAGCGGAAATGAGGAATCAGCTTGCGACCAAATAATATCATCACTATCGGCATTCTTGGAGGCGGGCAGCTTGGCCGCATGATGGCTATAACTGCTAAGCATATGGGATACCGAATTATTGTCCTCGATCCTACGCACGATTGTCCAGCTGCACAAGTAGCGGACTTGCATATTGAAGCAGCCTATGATGATAGGGACGCTATCCGGAAACTAGAGAGCTTAAGCGATGTTGTCACCTATGAATTCGAAAACGTCGATTTGGATGCAGCAAGACTGCTAGAGGAAAAGGGGAAACTTCCACAAGGCTCCCTTCTTTTGGAAATCAGCCGAGATCGAGCGAATGAAAAGAATCTCATGAAGGAACTGAATCTTCCCGTAGCGCCCTTTACAATAGTCACAGATGAAAAGGAACTGCTGACAGGTGTTAGAGAAATCGGTTTTCCATCGGTCGTAAAAACTTGCCGCGGCGGATACGATGGCAAAGGACAGCTAAAACTGGAGTCTAAGGATGACTTGCAAGAAGCTGCTGCATTCGTCCGGCAAAATGGACGCTGCATTGTTGAATCATGGCTTACATTCGATAAGGAGATATCGGTTGTGCTGACTAGAGGCAAGGATGGAGAAATTACTTATTTTCCGGTGGCAGAAAATGAACACCGTGATCACATCCTTTATCGGACGATTGCACCTGCAACTGTCTCTGAGAATGTGGCGGAGCAAGCGCGTACTGCTGCTGGAAAGCTGGCAGAAGCAGCCGGAGTTGTCGGTACATTTACCGTCGAGATGTTCGTCTCAGGCGATGAGCTTTATATGAATGAAGTGGCACCGCGACCGCATAATTCCGGTCATTATACAATTGAAGCTTGTACGGTATCGCAATTCGAGCAGCATATCCGCGCCATTTGCGCACTGCCTCTTTTGTCGGTCCATTTTATCGGGGCCGCCGTTATGATAAATTTATTAGGAGAAGAGCTGGACCAGTACTGGCAGCAGCCTGACAGACCATTAGCCCACATCCATGATTACGGCAAGCAAGAAGCCAAGCCCAAAAGGAAAATGGGGCATTTCACAATGGTGGGTACGTCACGTAAGGCCTTGCTGGACGCAACCGACGCTTTTACACGATCACTAGGAGGAAACAAAGCATGATTGAACGTTATACAAGAGAAGAAATGGGCAACATTTGGACGGATGAAAATAAATACAAGGCGTGGCTTGAAGTCGAGATCTTGGCATGTGAAGCATGGAGTGATCTAGGCATCATCCCTGAATCAGATGTAAAAGCATTGCGTGAAAATGCATCCTTCGATATTAATCGTATTTTGGAAATCGAGCAGGAGACACGTCATGATGTTGTTGCTTTCACTCGCGCAGTATCCGAGACATTGGGCGAAGAACGCAAATGGGTGCATTACGGCCTGACATCCACAGATGTAGTCGACACAGCTTTATCCTATCTTTTGCTGCAGGCGAACCAAATCATTCGCAAAGGCATCGTCAATTTCATCGAGATTTTGGAAGCGAAAGCGAAGGAACATAAGCATACGGTCATGATGGGACGTACACATGGAGTTCATGCTGAGCCAACGACTTTCGGTTTGAAAATGGCATTATGGTATGAAGAAATGAAACGTAATCTGGAGCGTTTTGACGCTGCTGCTGATACGATCCAATACGGCAAGCTTTCCGGTGCGGTCGGTACATATGCGAATATCGATCCGTACGTGGAGAAATACGTCACTAAGAAGCTAGGCTTGAAGCCAGCACCAGTATCCACGCAAACATTGCAGCGTGACCGCCATGCACAATACATGGGCACATTGGCATTGATTGCAACTAGCATCGAGAAATTCGCGACTGAAATCCGCGGTCTTCAAAAAACAGAAACGCGTGAAGTGGAAGAGTTCTTCGCTAAAGGCCAAAAAGGTTCTTCTGCGATGCCTCATAAACGTAATCCCATTGGATCTGAGAATATGGTCGGCATGTCCCGTCTGATCCGTGGACACATGGTCACAGCTTACGAGAACGTTGCCCTTTGGCATGAACGCGATATCTCTCATTCATCTGCCGAACGTGTCATCTTGCCGGATGCGACAATCGCGTTAGATTATATGCTGAGCCGCTTCTCTAACATCGTGAAGAATTTGACGGTCTTCCCGGAAAACATGAAGCGTAATATCGATCGCACATACGGCGTTATCTTCTCCCAGCGTGTACTACTTGCGCTAATCGATAAAGGCATGAGCCGTGAGCAGGCGTATGATATCGTTCAGCCGAAAGCGATGGAAGCATGGGAAACAGAAACACAGTTCAAGCAGCTTATCGAAGCAACAACAGAAATCTCTGCATTCCTTAGCCAGGAAGAAATTGATGACTGCTTCGACTATACGTACCACTTGAAGAATGTAGATCAGATTTTCCATAAGATCGGATTAGAATAATACTTTGACAAACGGGGTGGAGAACGTGAGAGGAAAATTGCTGTACGAAGGAAAAGCCAAGCAAGTGTTTCAATCAGCCGAAAATGAGCAAGAGCTCGTGCTGTCTTATAAAAATGATGCAACAGCATTTAATGGTAAGAAGAAAGCAAGCTTTGAAGGAAAAGGCCGTTACAACAATCTTATCTCGACCCATATCTTCGAGTACTTGAAAGAGCAGGGCATATCCTCGCACTTTATCAAGCCGCTCAGTGAAACGGAGCAGCTAGTAAAGAAGACGACGATTGTACCGCTTGAAGTAGTCGTTCGGAATGTTGCAGCAGGAAGCATTACAAGAAGGCTTGGTATTCCGGAAAAGACAGTTTTCCAACCCGTTTTGACAGAGCTTTACTATAAGGATGATAGCTTGGATGATCCGATCATCAATGATGCACACGCATTACTGCTGACGGATGTGAATGAGGAGGAGCTTGCCTTCATTAAGCAAGCAGCATTGGAAGTCAACCAGCATCTGCAGACGTTCTTCGATAGAGTCGGCCTGCAGCTGGTTGATTTCAAACTAGAATTTGGCCGTGATCAAGACGGCTCCATCATTCTCTCAGATGAAATTTCCCCAGATACATGCAGGCTTTGGGATAAGGAGAATGGCGGCAAGATGGACAAGGATGTATTCCGAGAAGACCTTGGTAGCTTGATCGACGTATATGATGCAATCTTAAATCGACTGGAGGCAGCAAAATGAAAAAGGTAAAAATCTTTATCACGCTGAAAGAAGGGGTTTTAGACCCGCAAGGTAAGGCTGTTCAGGAAGCATTGCAGGCGAATGGATTCCCGGATGTAGCAGAAACTCGTGTCGGTAAGTACATCGAAATAACGCTGCCGGATGAAGCTGATGTCGCGCTGGAAGTACAGCGTATGTGTGATAAGCTTCTTGCCAACCCTGTCATGGAGGAATACAGCTATACAGTCGAGGAGGGCATACGCTCGTGAAATTTGCTGTCATCGTTTTTCCAGGCTCCAACTGTGACCGGGATATGTACCATGCGGTCAAGGACGGTTTAGGAGAAGAAGTCGATCTAGTATGGTATGAAAATGCGAATCTGGCAGACTATGATGCTATCTTGCTTCCAGGGGGATTCAGCTACGGTGATTATCTCCGCTCCGGCGCGATCGCATCTGTCTCCAATGTCCTGAACCAAATCAAGCTTAAAGCTGAAGCTGGTACACCAGTCCTTGGTGTGTGCAATGGCTTCCAGATTTTATTGGAAACAGGCTTGCTGCCAGGTGCAATGCTGCGAAATGAAAAGCTGAAGTTCATGTGCCATTATGAGACACTCGTTGTCGAAAGAGACGATACGATGTTCACAAGCGGCTATGAGAAAGGCCAGCAAATTCAAATTCCAATCGCTCACGGTGAAGGAAATTACTACTGCGACGATGCAACACTGGAAGAGTTGAAGCAAAATAATCAGATTGTTTTTACTTACAAGAACAATCCGAACGGTTCTCGGTCTGATATAGCCGGGATCGTCAATAAAGCAGGTAATGTGCTAGGTATGATGCCGCATCCGGAACGAGCTGTCGAGGATCTGCTCGGTTCAAGCGATGGGCTGGCAATGTTCCAATCCGTACTACAACACTGGAGGGAAATGTATGTTACAACAAGCTGAAATCAGTCCGGAAAAAATCGAACAAGACCGTCTGTATCGGGATATGGGTTTGACAGATGAGGAATTCCAATCTGTTAAGAATATCCTTGGCAGACAGCCGAATTTTACGGAAACAGGCATTTTCTCGGTTATGTGGTCAGAGCATTGCAGCTACAAAACATCCAAGCCATTATTGCGTAAATTCCCGACGGAGGGTCCGCATGTCCTGCAAGGACCAGGTGAAGGTGCCGGAATCGTTGATATCGGGGATGACAAAGCGGTTGTGTTCAAAATCGAGAGTCATAATCACCCGTCTGCTGTCGAACCTTACCAAGGTGCAGCTACAGGTGTCGGCGGTATCATTCGTGACGTATTCTCTATGGGAGCTCGACCAATTGCGCTGTTGAATAGTTTGCGTTTCGGTAACCTGACAACACCGCGTGTTAAATATTTGCTTGAGGAAGTTGTCCACGGTATTGCTGGATACGGAAACTGTGTCGGTGTTCCGACTGTTGGCGGCGAGATCCAGTTTGATGACAGCTACGAAGGCAACCCGCTTGTAAATGCGATGTGTGTTGGTTTGATCGACCAAAAGGATATTCAAAAAGGGATTGCTGCTGGTGTCGGTAATACCGTTATCTACGCAGGTGCTCCGACTGGCCGTGATGGTATCCATGGTGCGACGTTTGCATCAGAAGATTTGAGTGAAGAATCCGAATCAAAACGTCCTTCCGTACAGGTCGGAGATCCATTCATGGAAAAACTTTTGATCGAAGCATGCTTAGAAGTGATTCAGCATGAAGCGCTTGTCGGTATCCAGGATATGGGCGCAGCTGGTTTGACATCTAGTGCAAGTGAAATGGCAAGTAAAGCTGGTATGGGTATGGAAATGAACCTTGACCTTGTTCCGCAGCGTGAACAGCATATGACACCATATGAATTGATGCTTTCCGAATCTCAGGAGCGTATGCTGCTTGTCGTGAAGAAAGGCCAAGAGCAGGGCATCATCGAAGTATTCGAAAAATACGGACTACAAGCTGTTGCTGTAGGTACTGTAACGGATGATAAGCAGTTCCGTCTTTTACATCACGGTGAAGTTGCAGCAGAAATTCCAGTTGACAGCCTAGCAGAAGATGCACCGGTATATTACAAAGAATCAAAGGTACCTGACTATTACACAGAATTCCAAACTATAGATTATACTCCAGCTGTCATGAACCATGCAGCGATGCTGAAGCAGCTTTTGCAGCAGCCGACAATTGCCAGCAAGGAATATGTTTATGATCAATATGATTCCATGGTTGGTGCAAGTACAGTAGTCGCACCTGGAAGTGATGCTGCAATCGTGCGTGTGCGAGGAACAGAGAAAGCAATAGCGATGACGACAGATTGTAACTCCCGCTATATCTACTTGGATCCAGAAACCGGCGGCAAAATTGCCGTGGCTGAAGCAGCTCGAAATATCATCAGCTCTGGTGCGAAGCCGCTTGCGCTGACAGACGGCTTGAACTTCGGAAACCCGGATAAACCTGAGAACTTCTGGCAAATGGAAAAAAGCGTCGATGGTATGAGCGCCGCATGTCTAGCTTTGGAAACGCCAGTTATCAGTGGTAACGTATCGCTTTACAATGAATCCAACCAGCAAGCGATTTTCCCGACACCGATTGTCGGAATGGTTGGCTTGGTAGAGAAATTGGCACATGTAACGACAAGCCAATTCAAACAAGCTGGCGATGCTATTTATTTACTAGGTGAAACGAAGGCTGAATTCGGCGGAAGCGAGCTGCAGAATGTGCTCGAAGGACGTTATTACGGCAAAGCGCCTGCTATCGATCTAGATGTGGAAGCAAGCAATCAACAAGCAGTACTAGCCAGCATCCAGCAAGGGTTCGTAGCGTCTGCACATGATCTCGCAGAAGGCGGACTTGGTGTTGCATTGGCGGAAAGCCTGTTTGGTACAGAGCTTGGCGCTAAAGTAACAATCGACGGTGATGTGACGGCAGCACTTTTCAGTGAATCACAGTCACGCTTTCTTTTGACAGTTTCTTCAGAAAACCAGGCAGCTTTTGAACAGGCAGTCCCAGGAGCGAAGCAAATTGGTTTGGTGACAGAGGAAGCAGAGCTTGCTGTAGAACAAGACGGGCAATCTATCATCTCAGAAGCAGTACCAACACTCGAGGCACTTTGGAAAGGAGCTATCCCATGCTTGCTGAAATCAAAGGCTTGAATGAGGAATGCGGCGTCTTTGCGATTTGGGGACATGAGAAAGCGGCAGAAGTAACGTACTATGGCCTTCATGCCCTGCAGCACCGCGGGCAGGAGGGAGCAGGTATTGTCACTACTGATCGGGAAAACCTTCATTTGCATAAAGGAATTGGCCTAATCAATGATGTATTTTCGGAAGGACAATTCAACAAGCTGAACGGCGATGCTGCTATCGGTCATGTCCGCTATGCTACTGCTGGCGGAGGAGGCTATGAGAACGTACAGCCATTGCTGTTCCGCTCCCAGAAAGATAGTCTGGCAATCGCGCATAATGGAAACCTCGTCAATGCATACGGACTGAAACAGCAGCTGGAAGCACAGGGAAGCATTTTGCAAACATCCTCTGATACAGAAGTGATCGCCCACTTGATCAAACGGAGCGGGCAGATAGAATTGGAAGATGCAATCAAATCAGCCCTCAGCATGGTCAAGGGCGCGTATAGCCTTACAATCCTTACCGAAACACAGCTGTTTGTGGCAGTCGATCCGAAGGGATTGCGTCCGTTGTCACTTGGTCGTCTTGGTGACGCTTGGGTAGTTTCCTCTGAAACGTGTGCTTTTGATGTAACAGGTGCGGAATATGTACGTGAAGTGGAGCCAGGCGAATTGATAACGATCAGCGATGCTGGTCTTCATACGCAGCGTTTTTCTTCCACTCTTGAAAGATCGCTTTGTTCCATGGAGTATGTGTACTTCTCCCGTCCAGATTCTAATTTGAACGGCCAGAATGTTCATGCTTCCCGTAAAAAAACAGGTAAAATGCTCGCACAGGAAGCTCCAATTGAAGCGGATGTTGTAACAGGTGTACCTGATTCAAGTATTTCTGCCGCTATCGGATTTTCCGAGGCTTCTGGCATTCCATACGAGCTTGGTTTGATTAAAAACCGTTATGTCGGCCGTACTTTTATCCAGCCTTCACAGGAGCTTCGTGAACAAGGCGTCAAAATGAAGCTTTCGGCTGTACGCGGGATTGTCGAAGGTAAACGCGTAGTTATGGTCGATGATTCAATCGTGCGGGGGACGACAAGCAAACGGATCGTCAGGATGCTGAAAGAAGCGGGTGCAACAGAAGTGCACGTGCGCATCGCTTCTCCTCCGATTCAAAATCCGTGCTTCTACGGTATTGATACATCGACAACATCTGAGCTCATTGCTGCTAACCACAGTATTGAGGAGATGCGCGAGCTGATTGAAGCAGATTCCCTGTCTTTCTTGACTGTCGAAGGTCTGGAAGATTGCATCGTCGGAGACAACGACACGATGACACATGGTATTTGCAAAGCATGCTTTACAGGAAACTATCCAACTGAAATCTATCCGGATACAGTACTTCCGGCGTATAAATGTTAGGAGGGCAAGCATGAGCGAACTTTACAAACAAGCCGGCGTGGATGTCGAAGCAGGCTATCGCGCAGTAGATTTAATGAAAAAACATATCAACCGTACGAACCGTCCGGAAGTGATCGGCGGTGTCGGCGCGTTTGCCGGACTGTTCGACTTGTCGTCTTTCTCTTATAAAGAACCGGTGCTTGTTTCCGGAACGGATGGAGTTGGGACGAAGCTGAAGCTTGCTATTGATATGGATCAGCATGATACAGTCGGAATCGACCTTGTCGCTATGTGTGTGAATGATATCATCGCTCAAGGCGCACAAGCGTTGTTCTTCCTTGATTACATTGCCTGCGGCAAAAATGAACCGGAGAAGATCGAGCAGATCGTGAAAGGTATTGCTGATGGCTGTGTCGAAGCAGGTGCGGCGTTGATAGGGGGCGAGACAGCTGAAATGCCAGGTATGTACGGAGCAGAAGAATATGATTTAGCTGGATTTGTCGTTGGTATCGGAGAAAAGTCAAAGCTAATTAGTGGTGCAGATGTTAAAGCAGGAGATAGCATTATCGGTATTGCTTCAAGTGGCCTGCATTCCAATGGCTTCTCCCTCGTGCGACGTCTGATCGATCAGCATGGACTGAGCCTGGACGAGGTGTACGCACCATTTGATCGTCCTTTAGGAGAAATCTTGCTTGAGCCGACCAAAATTTACTCGAAAGCAGTGCGTGCTGTCCAAGAGAAAATCGATATTCATGGTATCTCTCATATTACTGGCGGCGGCTTCCATGAGAACCTGCCGCGCGCAGTGCCCGAGGATCTAGGTGTTCGCATTCAGACTGGAAGCTGGGAGCTGCCGGCTGTCTATGAATTCCTAATGGAAAAAGCACAGCTAGTCTTCGAGGATATGCTCGGTGTCTTCAATACAGGAATCGGCATGGCACTAATCGTATCTCAGGAAGAAGCGGCAGAGACGATGACAATCCTGCAAGAAGCAGGCGAGAGAGCCTGGATCATTGGTGAAGTAACGGATAAGACAGGCGTGGAGTTTACCGCATGATTTCAGCTGCTATTTTTGCATCTGGCAGCGGCAGCAACGCAGAAGCGATTGTGCAGGCTTCGGAATTACCTTGCACAATCCAGCTGCTTGTTTGTGATAAACCGGAAGCACCTGTTATAAGCAAAGCAAAAGAGTGGGACGCAGAGGTTTTTGTCTGTGACCCGAAAACCTTTGAAGATAAACAAGCCTATGAACAAGCTATTCTTACTAAGCTCCAGGAAAAGCATATAGAATGGATCTTTCTTGCAGGTTATATGCGTTTGATCGGGCCGACACTGCTCGAAGCATATCCAGAGCGGATCTTGAACATCCATCCATCGCTCCTGCCTGCATTTGCCGGCAAGGATGCCATTGGGCAGGCTTTGTCAGCAGGTGTGAAAGTGAGCGGCGTGACGATCCATTTCGTTGACGCGGGAATGGATACAGGAAACATCATTGCCCAAGAAGCAGTTCCAGTACTGGAAGAAGATACACATCACACATTGCATCAACGAATCCAAGCAATTGAGCACCGTCTTTATCCGGAAACGATTTCGTACATACTCAAAGAACGCGATAGAAAGGAATGACTATAATGCCACGTGCGTTAATCAGCGTATCAGATAAAACAGGAATCATCCCATTTGCTAAAGGTTTAGCAGAATTGAATTATGACATCATTTCGACTGGAGGCACTCTGAAACAGCTGCAGGAAGAAGGTATTCCAGCTGTAGCAGTGTCTGACGTGACGAAATTTGATGAAATTATGGACGGACGTGTGAAAACTCTGCATCCAGCCATTCACGGTGGTTTGTTAGCTAGAAGAGATGATGAAAGCCATATGCAGCAGCTGAAAGAGCGTGACATAACGCCAATCGACTTGGTCGTGGTAAATCTCTATCCGTTTAAAAATACAATTGAAAAACCAGGCGTTACGGAAGCGGATGCAATTGAAAATATCGACATCGGCGGACCGACAATGCTTCGTTCTGCAGCTAAAAACTTTGCAGGTGTCACTGTTCTAGTTGATCCAGAAGATTACGACGCAACTTTATCTGCTTTACAACAGGGTGAGCTTTCTTATGAAGCGAAACGCCGCTTAGCAGGTAAGGTATTCCGCCATACAGCAAACTATGATGCGATGATAGCAAGTTATTTTGCCGAATTGAACGAAGAGCATGATACGGAAACATTGACGCTCACATATGAAAAAGTTCAATCCTTGCGTTATGGAGAAAACCCGCATCAGGCAGCAGCATTCTATAAGGATCCAATCGTCAAAGGAGCTTCCGTTGCAAATGCGAAACAGCTTCATGGTAAGGAGCTTTCTTACAACAACATCCAGGATGCCAATGCGGCACTTGAAATCGTCATGGAATTCCAAGAGCCTGCCGCAGTAGCAGTCAAACATATGAACCCTTGCGGCGTTGGTATCGGAGAAACTATTTCGAATGCTTTCCGAAAAGCATTCGAAGCAGATCCGACATCTATTTTTGGCGGCATTGTTGCTTTGAATGGTGAAGTCGACAAAGATACGGCATTGCAACTGAAGGAAATCTTCCTTGAGATTGTCATTGCGCCGAGCTTCACAGAAGAAGCATTGGCTTTATTGACAGAGAAGAAAAACATCCGTCTATTGGAGCTTGCTGCAGATGCAATTCAGCAGCCGAAAAAGTTCGTTAGCGTAAGCGGTGGTTTGCTTGTGCAGGATTATGATGCAGGTGCTATTACGGAAGCAGAACCTACTGTAGCGACTGATCGTAAGCCGACAGAGGAAGAAATGAAAAATCTTCTCTTTGCCTGGAAAGTTGTGAAGCATGTAAAATCGAATGCGATTGTAATCGCAAAAGATGATCAGACAATCGGTGTTGGTGCAGGTCAAATGAATAGAGTTGGAGCAGCTAAAATTGCCTTGGAACAAGCTGGTGAAAAAGCAGCAGGAGCGGTGCTTGCATCGGATGCATTCTTCCCGATGCCGGACACAGTAGAAGCAGCTATTAAAGCTGGCGTGACAGCAATCATCCAGCCAGGCGGATCTAAACGAGATGAAGATTCTGTAGCTGTATGTAATGCGCACAACATTGCCATGGTCTACACAGATATGCGCCACTTTAAGCACTAATTGTCAGGGGGAGACGTTGTGAAAGTTCTTGTGATAGGCAGCGGCGGCCGCGAGCATAGTATCGTCGCAAAGCTAGCTTTAAGTACCGAGATAACGGCATTGTACGCAGCACCAGGCAATGGAGGTATAAACGATTTGGCAACTTGTGTGCCAATTGATGTAACAGCTGTAGATGACCTTGTCCATTTTGCAAAGGAAGAACAAATCGACTGGACGTTTGTCGGTCCGGAAATTCCTTTGCTTGCAGGTGTCGTCAATGCTTTTCAGCAGGAAAACCTAAACGTATTCGGACCTACGAAGGAAGCTGCTTTGATTGAAGGAAGCAAGGATTACGCTAAAAGCTTTATGCGTGTACATGCTATCCCGACTGCTGCAAGTGAGACTTTTTCTGACGCAGAGAAAGCAAAGGATTATATTGCGACAAAAGGTGCGCCAATTGTTGTGAAAGCAGATGGTCTTGCTGCAGGTAAAGGCGTTGTCGTTGCCAACACAGTTGAGGAAGCAAATGAAGCTGTAGAAAGCATGCTGGTCGATAACCAGTTCGGCCAAGCGGGAAGCCTTGTTATTATTGAGGATTTCCTTGACGGTAAGGAATTTTCACTTATGGCTTTCGTGAATGGTAAAGATGTCTATCCGCTCGTGCCTGCTCGTGATCATAAGCGCGTTTACGATAATGACCAAGGACCGAATACAGGCGGAATGGGTGCCTATGCTCCGATCCCTGATCTGCAACAAAGTGTGATTGATGAAGCAATTGAACGAATTCTGAAGCCTGCTGCTGCTGGACTTTTAAAAGAAGACCGTTCCTTTACTGGTGTTTTGTACGCAGGACTTATTGAAACAACAGACGGACCGAAAGTAATTGAATTCAATGCCCGTTTCGGAGATCCTGAAACACAGGTCATTTTACCATTGTTGGAAAATGATTTGCTGCAAGTAATGCGGGATGTTACAGCTGGTAACAATCCTCAGCTGACGTGGAAGGATGCTTATGCTACAGGTACTGTTATTGCTGCAAGTGGCTATCCGGGAAGCTATGACAAGCAGCTTCCGATTCCTGACTTATCAGAACTGCCGCAGGACGTGTACTGTATTCACGCCGGTACGGAAAAAACGGCGGAAGGTTATGTTTCGAACGGAGGACGTATCTTGTTCATCGGTTCTGTACACCATAATCGTACGGATGCGGTGGAAAGTGTCAAAACAGGACTTACCATCTTTAAAAGTAATCCAAATTTCCATTATCGGACTGATATTGGATTCGGGAAATAAAGGAAAGAAGAACTGGTATACGGGCCAGTTCTTCTTTTTTATTCACCTTGAGAATCCTGTTTTTGGCGAAATTGATTGATCAGAGTCATGCTTGGGCAATAGCGCACAATACCTTCAGCGATCTTGATGGCGCCTGCCAGCAAAGTCAAATGGGCAGTTAATTGCTTCGGTTTTGTGACAAGTGCAGCAGTGGCATACCCGACCATGCTGACGCCAGCCGCAATTCGAATCATTGCCTGGATTATTCCCATATTCGGTTTCAACCTTATGCACCCCTTTCCTTTATTAACTCTATTTTTCCTGCTATATCAGGTGTTTATGCTAGTATAAAAATTCCAATGCGCATCGTATTACGCAAATGGGTCGAGATGATGTATCATAAAGGATAAGGAAGAAGCACATACGTGCGTATGGGGGAGGGAAGCTGTATGCAGCTTGATAAGCTCCGTGGTGAGCATTTAGATGAATTATTTCAAGCAATACTTTCATTAAACGACGTCGAGGAATGCTATCGCTTCTTTGATGATATTGCGACAATCAGCGAAATACAATCGCTTACACAACGCCTCCAAGTGGCGAAGATGCTGCGTGATGGAGCGACATATCATGCAATCGTTCAGGAAACGAGCGCATCGACGACAACGATCTCCCGTGTGAAACGCTGCCTTAATTATGGGAACGACGGCTATAATACGGTTCTTGAGCGTTTGGAAGAAAAACCAGAAGAATAAGGAGCTGACATTGGATGGTACGCTTTGGTGTGGTCGGAACGAACTGGATTACAGAAATATTTCTGGAAGCAAGTAAAAAGGTCGATAATTTCGAGCTGACGGCTGTCTACTCTCGAAAGCTTGAAAAGGCGGAAGAATTCGCCAGCAAGCATAAAGCAGTACATACGTTCATCGACATTGAACAAATGGCGGCGAGCGGGGAAATCGATGCAGTTTATATTGCGAGTCCGAATGCTTTGCATGCAGGACAAGCCAAGATTTTCATGCAGCATGGTGTTCATGTTTTATGTGAAAAGCCGCTGGCGTCGAATACTGCTGAAGTAAAGGACCTCATTCAAACAGCAAAGCAGCACGATGTTTTACTGATGGAAGCGATGAAATCGACGTTTCTTCCGAATTTCCATGCCGTTCAGCAGCATCTTGAGAAAATAGGACCGGTGCGCCGCTATGTGGCACAGCTTTGTCAGTACTCGTCCCGCTACGATGCTTACCGGCAAGGGACGATTCTGAATGCGTTCAATCCCGAACTTAGTAATGGTGCAACAATGGATATCGGTATCTATTGCTTGTATCCACTTGTTGCTTTGTTCGGCAAACCGAAGGAAATCAAGGCGAGCGGAACTTTGCTTGAGTCCGGTGTGGATGGCCAAGCAACAATAACGCTGACGTATGAAGGTATGGAGGCGCTTGTTTACTATTCGAAAATTACCAGCTCTACGTTGCCTTCTGAGATTCAAGGAGAAGATGCGACGATTCGGATCGATCATATTGGACATTTTGAGGACGTTACGATCCAATATCATGACAGCACAGAGGATACCATCAGCGGTCCGCAGGATAACGACCATAACATGAAATATGAAATAGAGGAATTCGTGAACCTGATTCAAACAGGCAAGCGGGAATCAAGTATCAATACACATGAACTGGCACTATCTGTAGCCGAAATTATGGAGAAAGCGCGAAGTCAGTTTGGCTTGATTTACCCAGCTGATCGGATCCAATGACACAATGAAGCCTGGCAATCAGTTGCCGGGCTTTCTTCATTCGCAAACTCTTCGTATTTTCCTCGCCCTAACCACTAAATTATCCAGTCGATTTTTGCTATAATGAACGTTATGCAAGCAAGTAATGGAGGATATGCACGTGTATAACATGAAAGAGTGGCAACATATATTCAAACTCGATCCAGCCAAGGAAATAGGCGATGAAGATTTGGAGAAAATCTGTGAGTCCGGTACGGATGCCATCATTGTCGGCGGTACAGACAATGTAACTCTGGATGGTGTACTCGATTTGCTCGCGCGGATACGACGTCACACAGTTCCGGTCATTCTGGAGATCAGCACGATGGAAGCTTTGACACCTGGCTTCGATTTTTATTATGTGCCGATGGTGATGAACAGCAAGGACAAGCAATGGGTCATGGGGCTGCATCATGAAGCAGTCAAAGCGTATCGGGATATGATGCACTGGGATGAAATCATGATGGAAGGCTATTGTGTCATCAATCCGCAAGCGAAGGTTTTCACCCACACGCAATGTGAGCTGCCAACTGAAGAAGATACGGTTGCTTACGCTTATATGGCGGAACATATGTACAAGCTCCCGATTTTTTATCTGGAAAACAGCGGAGCATATGCTGATCCTGCACTTGTCAGAAAGGTGAAAGATCAGCTTTCAAACACGCTGCTATTCTATGGAGGCGGTATCGTTTCGCCGGAGCAAGCAGCGGAGATGAAGCAATATGCTGATGTGATTATTGTGGGAAACAGCGTGTATGATAATATAAAGTCTGCTCTGAAGACAGTGAGAGCAGTAAAAGGAAAGAAATAAAGGCGGTGCAAACATGAGCCGATTGGCGAATGATTTAATAAATGGTTTAAATAAAGAACAAGCAGAAGCGGTTAAGCATACCGAAGGGCCGCTTTTGATCATGGCAGGTGCGGGAAGCGGTAAAACTCGCGTGCTGACGAACAGAATTGCCTATTTGCTTGGAGAGAAGGAAGTGTCGCCGCGCAGTATCTTGGCGATTACCTTCACAAATAAAGCAGCTCGCGAAATGCGGGAACGTGTACACAAATTAGTCGGAGATGAAGGTTCTCAGATCTGGGTTTCGACTTTTCACTCTATGTGTGTACGCATTTTACGGCGTGATATAGACAGAATAGGATACAATAGCAATTTTTCGATACTGGATACAAGCGACCAGCTTTCTGTGATCAAGCAAGCGCTCAAACGGCTTAACCTTGATCCGAAGCAATACGATCCGCGTGCAATGCTCGGTGCCATCAGCTCAGCGAAGAATGAACTGATCACACCTGATCAATACAGTAAGGAAGCAGGAAGTGTCTACGAAAGAAAAGTAGCCGAAATATTCGACCTGTATCAGAAGACATTGCGTCGCAATCAATCATTAGATTTTGATGACTTGATCATGCAGACAATACAGCTATTTGACCGGGTGCCGGAAGTGCTGCAATATTACCAGCGTCGTTTCCAGTACATCCACGTGGATGAGTATCAGGATACAAACCACGCGCAGTATCGCCTGGTAAACCAGCTAGCTTCCCGTTATAAAAACCTTTGTGTAGTCGGGGACTCCGATCAATCCATCTACCGCTGGAGGGGTGCAGACATTACGAATATCCTTTCTTTTGAAAAGGATTATCCGAACGCGAAGGTCGTCATGCTCGAGCAGAACTACCGCTCGACAAAGACAATACTGGATGCAGCTAACAAAGTGATCGGCAACAATTCAGGACGCAAACCGAAAAATCTTTGGACAGACAATATCGATGGTTCGAAGCTTCGTTATTACCAAGCAGCTACTGAGCGTGATGAAGCGTTATATGTAACAGAGAAAATTGAAGAAATGGTCATGATGGAGAAAAAACGGCATTACCGCGATATTGCGATCCTTTATCGGACGAATGCCCAGTCTCGATCCATTGAGGAAACGTTTGTAAAAGCAGGTGTTCCGTATCAAATGATCGGCGGAACGAAGTTCTACGATCGTAAAGAAATTAAGGATATGTTGGCTTATCTTCGTCTGATTGCGAATCCGGATGATGACATCAGCTTTGAGCGTGTAGTCAATGAACCGAAGCGCGGCATCGGTAAAACATCGATCGAAAAACTGCAGGCGTATGCAAACGAACACGAGATTTCTTTGTTTGATACGCTTAAAGAAGTTGATTTCACTGGCGTCAGTGCCAAAGCTGCAAATGCTTTAAGTGAGTTCGGAGCGATGATCAGCAACTGGGCCAAGCAGACTGATTTCCTGACTGCGACCGATATGGTCGAGCAGGTGCTGGAAGGTTCCGGCTATGAGGAGATGCTGAAGGCAGAACGAAGCATTGAATCACAGAGCCGACTTGAGAACTTAGAAGAGTTCAAGACAGTAACAAAAAACTTCGAGCAGACGAGTGAAGATAAAACACTGGTTACTTTCCTGACAGATCTTGCGCTGATTGCGGATATCGATTCTATGGATGAAGATCCATCCAGCGATGATAAAGTCATCCTTATGACGCTGCATGGTGCCAAAGGACTTGAGTTTCCGGTTGTGTTCTTGATTGGAATGGAAGAGAACGTATTCCCACATAGCCGTTCCCAGATGGATGAGACAGAGATGGAAGAAGAGCGACGTCTTGCTTATGTCGGCATCACTCGTGCAGAAGAGGAGTTATTCCTTACGAATGCCAAAATGCGGACATTGTTCGGACGGACGAATATGAACTCTGTCAGCCGCTTTATCGGTGAAATTCCAAGTGAATTGCTAGAAGGTATACAAGAAACAAAACAAAACCCATTCGGACTTGGAAACAGTCGTCAACCAGCTAAACCCCAAGAGCAAAAACGTATCGTCCGTAAACCAAAGCCTAAATCTGGAGCAGACGCGCTCGGATGGGGACCTGGTGACAAGGCCGTTCATAAGAAATGGGGCGAAGGAACAGTAGTTAAGGTCAACGGAGAAGGAGAAGCGATGGAACTTGATATCGCCTTCCCTGCGCCTGTTGGAATCAAACGACTGCTTGCTTCATTCGCACCGATCACAAAAGCTTAACCGAGGTGGCAAGCATGAACAAAGATGAAGCGATTTTAGAGCTTGCAGATTTGCGCAAAAAGCTCAATCAATATAATTATGATTATCACGTCCTTGATAATCCGCAGGTGTCTGATTTTGAGTATGATCAGACCCTGAAACGACTGCTTGATATCGAAGGGGAATTTCCTGACCTTGTCACAAACGATTCTCCATCGCAGCGTGTCGGCGCTGCACCGCTTGAAGCATTCAACAAGGTAGAGCACCGCGTGCCGATGCTATCCTTGGGCAACGCATTTAATGAAGAAGATTTGCGAAGTTTTGATAAGCGTGTCCGAAACGGCTTGGAAACCGATGACTACTCTTACATCTGTGAGCTGAAGATAGATGGCCTGGCTGTTTCTCTCCGTTACGAAAATGGAGAGTTCGTCCAAGGAGCGACACGCGGCGATGGGACGACTGGTGAGGATATTACCCAGAATCTACGGACAATTCGCAGCATCCCGCTTCGAATTGATTTAGAGGAAGCAATCGAAGTGCGCGGAGAAGCATTTATGCCGCAAAAATCATTTGCAGCACTGAATGCCCAAAAAGAAGAAAACGGCGAAGCGCCTTTTGCGAATCCGCGCAATGCTGCAGCCGGATCTTTGCGTCAGCTTGATCCGAAGATTGCTGCCAGCCGTAATTTGGACGTATTCCTCTATGGTTCCGGGCAATGGGAGACCAATAATCTGGATTCACATAGCGGGCTGCTCGACTACTTGGAGCAGCTAGGCTTCAAGACAAATAAAGAACGCCGTCGCTGCCAGACAATCGAAGAAGTGCTCGCTTATGTCGAGGA
The DNA here is from genome assembly GCF_044383785.1 of Terribacillus sp. JSM ZJ617. Taxonomy (NCBI): domain Bacteria; kingdom Bacillati; phylum Bacillota; class Bacilli; order Caryophanales; family Bacillaceae; genus Terribacillus; species Terribacillus sp. JSM ZJ617. The sequence goes on from NZ_JBISEQ010000005.1 coordinate 212,329, forward strand.
ATGGAGCGCCAAACGACGCGACCTAAGCTACGAAATCGATGGTATTGTAATCAAGGTGGACAAGCGTGAACAGCAGGATGAACTTGGCTTCACGGCCCGGACACCGCGCTGGGCAATTGCGTATAAATTCCCAGCCGAGGAAGTGACCACAAAGCTTTATGATATAGAGCTTAATGTCGGGCGTACTGGTGTCATCACCCCGACAGCATTGCTGGAACCTGTCCGAGTGGCAGGAACGACGGTACAGCGAGCAACTCTGCATAACGAAGATCTGATTCGCGAGAAGGATATTCGTATTGGAGATACGGTTGTCATTAAAAAGGCCGGTGACATTATTCCAGAGGTTGTCCGTGTCGTTACAGATGCGCGTACAGGAGAGGAAAAGGAATTCCATATGCCAGAGCACTGTCCAGAATGCGGCAGTGAAACAGTGCGTTTGGAAGAAGAAGTGGCTCTTCGCTGTATCAACCCTAACTGCCCGGCACAACTTGTCGAAGGATTGATTCACTTTGTTTCCCGGAATGCCATGAACATTGATGGACTTGGGGAGAAGGTTATCATCCAACTGTACCGTTCTGAATTGGTGCATACGATTGATGATTTATACAAACTCGATCGGGATGCTTTACTTGATCTGGAGCGTATGGGCGAGAAATCAGCTGATAATCTGCTCAAATCAATTGAAGCGTCTAAGGACAATTCGCTGGAGCGCTTGCTATTCGGGCTAGGCGTTCGCTTTGTCGGAGCGAAAGCTGCGAAAACATTAGCACAAGCCTTCGAAACAATTGACAGATTGCAGCAGGCAACTGTTGAGGAGCTTGTTGCTATTGATGAAATCGGAGAAAAAATGGCTGACTCCATTTATCAGCATTTCCAAGAAGACAAAGTAACTCAGCTGATAGAAGAACTAAAAGCTGTAGGCGTCAATATGACCTATAAAGGCATCAAGCCACAGGAAGTAACAAGTGATAGCATCTTCAGCGGCAAAACCATTGTTTTGACCGGGAAAATGGAGGCTCTCACAAGGCCAGAGGCGAAAGAGAAAATCGAAGCACTCGGTGGTATTGTCACAGGTAGTGTCAGTAAGAAAACTGATTTGCTGATTGCTGGCGAGGATGCTGGTTCAAAATATGAAAAAGCAGAGAAGCTCGGTATAGAGATATGGGATGAAGCACGTTTGATTGAAGCGTTACAGGAATAGAGAGGAGAAACACATGAAAAGATTAGCAGGTGTTCTATCTATAGGAGCACTCGTATTGCTGGCAAGCTGCGGACCGTCTGGCGGCGGGGAAGAAGAAGTAAAGCAGGAAACGGCAGATGGCGGGGAAAAAACGTCCGTCGTTTCCAGCTATAATTTCTCTGACGAAGAATACAAGGTGCTGCTGCCTTATGAGAGCGGCAAATCTAAAGGCGTCGTCAACTATGAGACTAGTGCAGCTCGCGGAGTAATCATTAACCAAATTGCCAACCGTTTGGATATTGATGAAGTCGAAGAAGGGCTTCGCAATCATTCGAAGGACGTATTCAGTCCAGATGATTATTATTTCCGTGAAGGACAAATGCTCGATAGTGATACACTTTACAGCTGGATCGGCCGTTATGCAAAAGCACAAAAGGACGATAAGGGCAAAATATCCGACGATGAAAAAGCGAAGGAGCTCGGGCTCAATCCGGAGCTGAATGAGGACAAAGCATCGGAGAAGGATTTCCGTGATAATCCGAAGTATCTATCTCACATCCTGGAGCAGGATTATATGATCGAAGATGATAACGGTGATATTAAGCTGGGCGGAGTCTCCATTGCACTTGCGATGAAGTCGGAATATCAGTTTACGACTGGCGGAAAAGGTCCTTACCGTGAGGAAATTCCAGAGGATAAGATGCTCGCACAGGCGAATGAAATGTCTAAAAAGATTGTCGAAAGAATGCGCAGCATGGACGGCTTAAGTGACGTTCCAATTCATATCACAGTTTACCAGGAAGCTAAGAAGGAATCTGTCGTGCCAGGTAGCTTCGTTGCTGAAACTACTGTAGATAAAGGCAGCAGCTCAGTCGGAGATTGGGATAAGATCGACGAGAAGAACGTCTTGTTCCCTTCGGATGATGCAAATGAAAACCATCCAGATGAAAGTCAATATATTTCCGCTTTCACGACAAAAGTGGCAAGCTTCTTCCCGAATTACACAGGAATGGTCGGCAGAGGATTCTACCAAAATGACGAACTTAAGAAGCTGACGATTGATATCCCGATTCAATTCGAAGGAAATGCTGAAGTAGTTGCCTTTACACAATATGCATACAGCCAGATCATGGATATCTTCCCGAACTATTATGACCTCGAAATAAACATCACCTCAAATGATCAGACAGAAGCAATCATTACGAGGGAACATGATACCAAAGAACCGGAAGTTTACATCCTTAATTAAAGCAGCCATACAAAAAGAGACAAAAAATTGCATTATTAGACAAGACTAGGAAAGTATCACCAGAAAATAGGTAGAGAAGCACATGCTTCAATCCCTACTTTCCCAATATACTTAAAGCTGGGATGTGTTAGAATGAAAGCAGGAACACATCCCAGCAATGGTCTTGGGCACAAGCTCTTACGCAGAAAGAAATAACTATGTTTCGAGGTGTAGCCCAAATGGAAATAGGCCCTTTAATTAAACTACATAGAATCAAGCAAAATATGACGCAAGAAGACCTAGCAGCGGGCATTGTTTCAGAATCCTACCTGTCCAAAATCGAAAACCAGAAAACTGATGCCAGTCCAGAAGTCATCGCATTATTATGCGAACGACTCGGAATCCAGCTTAACGCGGAGAACGAGGATATAATTAAGGAAAAGGCTGAGGAATGGTATGGCATGCTGTACGAAGTGCACAATGCTAACGAAAGAAGACAGCGGTTCCAGGAACTTGAAACACTGTTCAAAGCGAATAATTCCGACCATGAGATGTTGTTTGAAATTCAGAAGATCAGGTTTTTTTTGGTTGAGGGCAGAGTGCAGGAAGCGAAGGATCAGATTGAACGTTTAGAACCTCTGCAGAATACTTTCGAGCCTATTCATTTGTTTTACTGGTATAAGTTCTTAGGAAATTATTATCATGGTGAAAAAGAAAAATTAAATCAAGCGTTATCCCTTTACCAACAAGCAGAAGGTTTTTTAGACACTGTTGATATTACAGAAGATGAATCTGCAGATCTTTATTACATTATAAGTATATTGCATAGTAAACTTGTAAATGATCTTAGTGCGATGGAATATGCGAATAAAGCTTTGAATATTTTTAGAAATAGTTATAAGTTTGTTCGTTGCGCGCAATGCCACATTATATTAGGCATTGCATATAGAAGACTTCATATGCTAGAACAAGCTATTAAACAATATAATTTAGCTAAACACTTAGGTGAAATAACAGAATCTAACGATGTAATACAATTGACTAATCATAACCTGGGTTATTTGCATTCCAGAGCTGGAAATACTGTAGAAGCGATTAAATATTATACAGCGGCATTTGAATTAGAGAATGTACCTTTACATTATAAATTAACTACGGGTACTTCGTTAATTAGAGAATATTTACTAAACAAGGATTTCGAAAAAGCCTGTAAATATATATCTCTTGCTGAGGAAGTAATGAAATCAAATTCTATTAAAACAAAGTTAGTAGATTTGGAAATTAAAGTTTTCAAGTATTTGTTAAACAAAGAATTTGACCAGTATGAAAATTTAATGGTAAATGAATTAATTCCTTATTTAATTGAACAAGAGGATAATGTATCTATTATTACTTATTCTAATATGATCGCTTCATATTATGAAGATATTAAAAAGTATAAGAATGCAGCTAACTATTACAAATTGGCTAGCCGTACGTATGAAAATCTTTTGAAAATCTAGGAGGAAATCACAATGAAAAAACTTATCGTTATTGGAGCAATTGTTGTTACTCTAGGTGCGAGTTTTCTAATTTCAAATAATGATGATGTTCATACTGCTGATAATCAGCCTGGTATTTATACAATTATAAATCTACCATTCTAAAATGTAGCTCATGCTACATTTTTTTCTTTTTTCAGAAGGAGAATTCAATTTTTCGCCGAATAAATACAACATGTACTATTTCCCTTAAGTAAGACCCTCAATTGCCCGCTTTATTTTCGGATAAGGCGGGCTTTTTCTTTTTATTGTGCTTAGTTTCGTTTAGAGGGAAAAACGTGCTAAAATAGTTATATGTTATAGTCTGGTTGCTTTACGGCAGCTCCTTTTGCTATGATCATTTTTATATACATGTAAGGTGAATTCCGGAGGTGACAGTATGTCAGAGATTACGAAAGAACAGGTGTTGCATGTAGCGCATTTGGCGCGTCTTGCAATTACTGATGAAGAAGCAGAAAAAATGACGAAGGAACTTGATGCGATTATCGGGTATGCCGAGCTTTTGAATGAGCTTGATACTGATAACGTGGAGCCTACGACGCACGTGCTTGATTTAAAGAACGTCATGCGTGAGGATGAAGCGCGCAAGTGGATCGACCGGGAGGATGCATTGAAAAATGCACCGGATCAGAAAAATGGCCAGTTCCGTGTGCCGTCGATTTTGGACTGAGGAGGAAGATTATGTCTTTGTTTGATTATACATTGAAAGAATTGCAGGAAAAGCTACATAACAAAGAGATCACGGTAACGGATCTTGTGGATGCTTCCTATGCGCGTATTAAGGAAGTAGACGATGAAGTGAAAGCTTTCTTGACGCTTGATGAAGAAAATGCACGTGCAGCGGCTAAGGAATTGGACGAGCAGGGTAGCGACAACCCACTATTCGGTATTCCTATCGGTATCAAGGATAATATCGTAACAAAAGGTCTTCGTACAACTTGTGCGAGTAAGTTCCTTGATAATTTCACAGATCCGCTTTACGATGCGACAGTTGTTTCCAAGCTAAAGGATAAGAAAACTGTTACAATCGGTAAACTGAACATGGATGAATTTGCGATGGGTTCTTCCAATGAGAACTCCGCTTATTTCACGACACGTAACCCTTGGAATACAGATTATGTTCCTGGCGGATCCAGCGGTGCATCAGCAGCTGCTGTAGCTGCAGGAGAGGTATTCTTCTCCCTAGGATCTGATACAGGTGGTTCCATCCGTGAACCAGCTGCATTCTGTGGCGTAGTCGGTTTGAAGCCTACATACGGTCTTGTATCCCGTTTCGGTCTTGTTGCATTCGCATCATCTCTTGACCAGATCGGACCGATGACTCGTACGGTTGAAGATAACGCGCATTTGCTGCAAGCAATCGTAGGTCATGATGAAATGGATTCTACAAGTGCAGATGTGGAAATTCCGAACTACACAGAAGCTTTGAAACAAGATGTGAAAGGTTTACGCATTGCCGTACCTTCCGAGTATCTTGGGGAAGGCGTTTCTGATGAAGTTCGCGAATCCATCAAAGCTGCACTAAAAGTATATGAGGATCTTGGCGCAACTTGGGAAGAAGTTTCCCTGCCTCACTCCCGTTACGCAGTAGCAGCATACTACTTGCTGTCTTCTTCTGAAGCATCTGCTAACTTAGCGCGTTTTGATGGCGTCCGCTATGGTGTTCGCTCTACACAAGCGGAAAACATGGTCGATGTGTTCAAATATTCCCGCCGCGATGGTTTCGGTGAAGAAGTAAAACGCCGTGTCATGCTTGGTACGTTCGCTCTTAGCTCCGGCTATTATGATGCGTATTACAAAAAAGCACAAAAAGCACGTACATTGATTAAAAACGACTTTGATAAAGTGTTCGAGGACTATGATGTCATCGTTGGACCAACAACTCCTACTCCTGCTTTCAAAGTTGGCGAAAAAGTTGAAGATCCATTGACAATGTACGCAACTGATATCCTGACGATTCCTGTAAACCTTGCAGGCGTACCAGGAATCTCCTTGCCTTGCGGATTCTCAAGTGAAGGGCTGCCGATTGGCTTGCAAATCATCGGGAAGCACTTTGATGAGGCGACGATCTATCGCGCTGCTCACGCATTCGAGCAAGCGACAGATTATCACAAACAGAAACCGGCATTGGGAGGCGTAAAAGGATGAATTTCGAAACTATCATCGGACTCGAAGTACATGTGGAGCTGAAAACGAAATCTAAGATTTTCAGTCCGAGCCCAAATGCATTCGGTGCCGCACCAAATGAAAACACCAACCCAATCGACCTTGGGTACCCAGGTGTGCTTCCTGTCTTAAATAAAGAAGCAGTAAACTTTGCTATGAAAGCAGCGATGGCACTGAACTGTGAAATCGCGACACATACAAAATTTGACCGGAAGAACTACTTCTATCCGGATAACCCGAAAGCTTACCAGATTTCTCAATTCGATCAGCCGATCGGAGAGAATGGCTGGATTGAAATTGAAGTAGACGGTTATACAAAGAAAATTGGTATCACACGTATTCATATGGAAGAGGATGCTGGGAAACTGTCTCACACAGGCGATGGCTACTCCCTTGTCGATTATAACCGTCAAGGAACACCATTGATTGAGATCGTGTCCGAGCCAGATCTTCGTACACCGGCAGAAGCTTACGCTTACCTTGAGAAGCTTCGTAATATCATTCAGTACACAGGTGTATCCGATGTGAAAATGGAAGAAGGTTCCCTTCGCTGTGACGCCAACATCTCGCTTCGTCCAATTGGACAAGAGAAATTTGGTACAAAAGCAGAGCTGAAGAACTTGAACAGCTTCGCATTCGTTCAAAAAGGCCTAGAGTTCGAAGAAAAACGCCAGCAGAAGGTCTTGCTTGCTGGAGGAGAAATCCTGCAGGAAACTCGCCGTTATGATGAGTCTACAAAAGAGACAATCTTAATGCGTATTAAAGAGGGTTCTGACGATTACCGTTACTTCCCAGAGCCAGATCTTGTACCATTGTATATTGACGACGCTTGGAAGGAACGCATACGTGCATCCATCCCTGAGCTTCCAGATGCTCGTAAAGCCCGCTATGTGAACGAGCTTGGCTTACCTGCATATGATGCAATGGTATTGACGCTAAGCGTGGAAATGTCCGACTTCTTCGAGGCGACATTGAAAGCTGAAGCTGATCCTAAAGCTGCTTCCAACTGGTTGATGGGTGAGGTTTCTGCATACTTGAACAAGCAGCAGAAAGATCTTGCTGATATCGCCTTGACTCCAGAAGGACTAGCGAAAATGATCACACTGATCGAAGATGGCACTATCTCTTCTAAGATGGCGAAGAAAGTATTCGCTGAGCTTGTTGAGAACGGTGGCGATCCAGAACAGATCGTAAAAGATAAAGGACTTGTCCAAATCTCTGATGAAGGCCAGCTGACTGAAATCATCTCAAGCATCCTTGATCAGAATGAACAATCTGTTGTTGACTTCAAGAACGGGAAAGACCGTGCCCTCGGCTTCCTAGTCGGCCAAGTCATGAAACAGACAAAAGGCCAAGCCAACCCGCCAATGGTAAACAAAATCCTGATTGCGGAAATGAATAAGCGCTAATCTGAAGATCCCGCCTTTGGCGGGATTTTTTTATGTATTGAAGTTTTTAATACCAACTTCTAATTGCTTCAAGTTTTGGTAGAATATTAGAAAAGGGGGCGGCAAGATGGAGATACATTCATCTGAGTCTAACAGTAATCAGAAACTGCCTTTTCACCTTTTTCAGGGTACTAATGAGAAAGCGCCGATACTTGTCATTTATCACGGATGGGCAGGCAGTAATGCCGGATATTATGACTTGGCGGAAGAGCTTCAGGAACAAGGCTATACGGTAGTTTTACCTGACATAGTCCATCATGACAGCAGAGGGACAATAGATAATTACTTCGACGAAAGTACTCGTCAGCAAATGTTCTGGGGGACAGTATTTCAGGCAATCGATGAATTCGATAAATTGATAGCCAACTTGAAAGTGAATAAGAAGGACGTCCTTGTCATTGGCAGTTCTATGGGCGGTTTTATAGCCAGTAGTATTTTTGCAAAGAATCCTGAAATACAAGGTTTGGTAAATGTAAATGGATCCGGCGCCTTTGTAGTGGCAGATGAATTTTTCAGGAGAGTTGACGGAAGAGACAAACTGTCTGGCAAGGAGAGAGCAGTGCTTGAAAAGTATGATCCAATAAATTACACATATAGCAGAAAACCTGTACTGCTTATGCATGGAGATAGTGATCAAGTCCTCGATACCTCTGGACAGTATGCTTATTACGCGCACTGCAGCAGTTCCGATGTTACCTTTGATATCTTTAACGATGTCAATCATCAGTTTACGGAGGATATGGTGGAAGGGCTCAAGTCTTGGCTGAACGAGCAATTCGGGAGAAGCTGTATATGAAACGTAGACTGCTTGAATGGTGGATAGCTATTCCTCGGAAAATACGCACTGGATTTCTTGGATTACTAACTGTATTTTTTCTCACTGCTGTTTTCATATAGGGATCTCAGGCATTATTACATAGCAGCATTGATAATAAACAAGTTGTGATAGGCATGCTTGCTGCTATTGCTCTGACAGCAAGCATTCTACTTAATAAGAAATAATAAGGACGCATCATAATTTTCACTGCGTCCTTAATCCAGGAGCTCATTTAACATATCCGAGAATAAAACCGTCATAACCTTTGCTTCCTACAGTCTGCACAGCTGTAGCTTCAATACGAGGTTCTTCGGAAAGCAGTTTCAGAAACTCCTGTACGCCTTGGACACGTTCATCTGTGCTCTGCACATTGGCTACTTCGCCTTCGCGGACTACATTATCGGCAACAATAACTGCTCCTGGAGCAGCTAGCTTGGTAGCCCATTTCAAATAATCTGGATAGCTTTGTTTATCGGCATCGAGGAAGATGAAGTCAAAAACATTTTTCTGCTCATTATAGAGTTCAGGCAGTGTATCAATTGCATTGCCGACGACTACTTCTGCTTTATTCTCCAGCCCAGCTGTTGCGATGTTGCTGCGTGCTACTTCAGCAAAATAGGGATTGGCTTCCAGGGTATACAGTTTTCCAGCAGCGGGAAGGGCTTTTGCAAGCCAGATAGTACTATAGCCGCCAAGCGTGCCAATTTCCAGGATGCGCTTAGCTCCTCTGATTTTTGCCAGCAGATGCAGCAGCTTTCCCTGTAATGGGGATACATCGATCTGAGGCAGTTCTGCTTCTTGATTTACTTTCAGTACATAATTATGATCCTCCTCAGCAGGCAGCAAGCTATTCAAAAACACGGTATCTACGTCGCTCCATTTGTTTTCCAAACGTTTCATCTCCTCCTCTTCTTCCTTTTAGTTTAGCGGATTAATAGAACAAATTATAGTACCTCGTTATGTTAACGTTACAAAATAAAAGGGCAGAACATCAATACATATACTAAGAGAGAAAGAAATATGCCAAATTGCAGAGTGATGTAAAGGAAATTTATTATGAAGAAGCTGAGAAGCGACGTCTATCAACACACTTGGAAAAAGCCAAGGAATTTCCTGTAACCGGGTTAAAAGGGGCATATTATTCCTATACTGATTGAGATAGGCTTCCAGGAACGGGCAAAGACCTTTTCAAAATAAGAAAAAAAAGCTATGATAAGACTTGGACAATGTGAACGTAAGGTTTGGTAGGAGGCAATACAATGAAACGCGCTCGGATCATTTACAACCCAACATCAGGTAAAGAAGCGTTTAGACGCGAACTCCCAGATGTATTAGAAATTTTTGAAAAGGCAGGCTATGAAACTTCGACGCATGCGACCACATGTGAAGGAGATGCGACGGCGGCAGCGCGCTTGGCAGTAGAGCGCGGCTATGATCTTGTCGTTGCATGCGGCGGGGACGGTACTGTCAACGAGGTCGTATCAGGCTTGGCTGAACAGCCAAACCGACCGAAGCTCGGCATCATTCCAGTCGGTACGACGAACGATTTAGCTCGTGCACTATTTATTCCGCGCAACATCAAGAGAGCAGCTGAGATCATTGTGGAAGGAAAGACTCGCAAGCTTGATATCGGTAAGGTCAATGACCATTACTTTATGAATATCGCTGGCGGAGGGAAGCTAACAGAGCTTACCTATGATGTTCCAAGCAAGACGAAGACGATGCTCGGTCAGATGGCCTATTATTTAAAAGGCATTGAAATGCTGCCATCGATTCGTCCAATCAAGGTGGAAATAGAGTATGATGGCAAATGGTTCGAAGATGAAATCATGCTTTTCCTTGTGTCTAACACAAACTCCGTTGGCGGCTTCGAGAAGCTCGCACCGGACGCGTTATTGGATGATGGATTGTTCGATTTGGTTATCTTACGCAAAACGAATATAGCGGAATTTATCCGTATTGCTTCCTTGGCAATCCGAGGAGCGCACTTGGATCATGATCTTATCTTCTATACAAGAGCGAATCGAATCAAGGTAAAACCTGCTGATAAAATGCAGTTGAACATAGATGGCGAATACGGCGGTTTATTGCCAGGTGAATTCGTTAATCTGCATCAGCACATTGAATACTTCGTTACAGAGGAATTCATCCAGAAACAAGATAGCTTAGCTGACTAAGCTGTCTTGTTTCTTTTTTCGACATATTTCCCGGGTAATAGACCTGGATTTCTGATTTCACCCACAATGTGATACAATCTTGAAAGCAAATTAAAAAGGACGATGAAAATGGCAAAATTAGCGCCACCAGTTGAAAAGAACCAAACAATTGAACTGACCTTCGAAGACCTGACGCATGATGGAGACGGTGTCGGTAAAGTAGACGGCTATCCATTGTTTGTACCATATGCGCTTCCAGGCGAGACAGCGCAAGTGAAAGTGATTAAGACAAAGAAAAATTTCGGCTTCGGTAAACTACTTGAAGTAACAAAGCCGAGTGAACATCGAGTAGAACCGCCTTGTGATGTATATATTCAATGCGGAGGCTGTCAGCTGCAGCATATGAGCTATAAGATGCAGCTGGACATGAAGCAAAAACAAGTACAAAACGCGATGAAGAAAATTGGCCATCTGGAGCATGTACCTGTACATTCGGCACTTGGCATGGATGATCCATGGCGTTACCGAAACAAAATCCAAATTCCGACAGCAGAACGCAATGGCGAAATGATCACCGGATTTTATCGCAAACGCAGCCACGACATCATCGAGGATATGGAAACATGTGTTATTCAAGATGAAGTAAATGACCGTATGGTGGAGGCTGTTCGCCGCATCGCTAGCCGTCTTGGCATCTCGGCGTATAATGAAGAAACGCATCGCGGTGACCTGCGCCACATCATGGTCCGTACCGGTCAGCAGACGAACGAGACGATGATCGTGCTCGTCACGCGCATGAACGAACTGCCTTATGCAAAGGAACTTGTAGCTGAACTGCATGAGACGTACCCGCAAATCAAGTCTATCGTTCAGAACATCAACAAGGAACGCACGAACGTGATTCTTGGCCGTAAGACGAAGCTGCTATGGGGCGAAGAATACATCTACGATACAATCGGAGATATTAAATTCGCTATTTCAGCGCAATCTTTTTACCAAGTCAATCCCGCACAAACGAAAGTATTGTACGACCAAGCACTGGCATATGCCAACCTGAGCGGCAATGAAACTGTTATTGATGCTTACTCTGGGATTGGTACGATCTCACTATTCCTTGCACAGAAAGCAAAGAAAGTTTACGGTGTTGAAATTGTACCGCAAGCAGTCTCTGACGCTAAAATGAACGCCAAGCTCAACCACATGGACAACGCTGAATTTTACGTCGGCAAAGCTGAAGAAGTTATGCCATGGTGGAAAGCACAAGGCCTCAACCCTGACGTTATTGTCGTCGACCCGCCACGTAAAGGCTGTGAAGAAGATCTGCTTCAAGCTATGATCGACATGAAGCCAAAACGCATCGTGTATGTGAGCTGTAACCCAAGCACGCTCGCTCGCGACCTCCGCTTCCTGGAAGACGGTGGCTTTGAAACGAAGCAAGTACAACCAGTAGACATGTTCCCTCAGACTGGGCATATTGAGTGCGTGGCTGAAATAACCTTGAGATAGAGGGGTTTTAGAGGTACTATAAAAGGAATTGAC
>NZ_JBISEQ010000006.1:0-193748 GCF_044383785.1 Terribacillus sp. JSM ZJ617
TGGCTCTTCAACTGGAGCTTCTGGCTCTGTTGGTTCCTCAACTGGTGTTTCCGGAGTAGTTGGCTCTTCAACTGGAGTCCCTGGTTCTGTTGGTTCCTCAACTGGTGTTTCCGGCTCAGATGGTTCTTCAACTGGAGTCCCTGGTTCTGCTGGTGGTTCAGGAGTTTCGGCACCTGGTTCTACGATGTAGACTGTTAAAGTAACTACATCACCAGATCCTGGTACTACTACTTCAAATTGTTGGCCATTACTTTCAACGTCATATCGAATTAGACCAGTTACAATAAAGTGATCAGCAGCATAGAAACCTGTAACCAAACCATTCAATTGACCAGTAGCATTTGCTGCAGTTGCACGACTAGTGTTTTCATCTGCAACTATCGTAAGCGTAGATGTATCGTCTGCCGCATACACTGGCTGCTCTTTTGTAAAACCAAAACTTAAGATAAGTACCGCTAGTAAACCGTAAAACAACTTTCTCATTTTCTTCATAACTACACTCTCCTCTTTTTTGTTCCTTTCTCATACACTCATTTCTTCTGCTACTGCCTCTCTACTCTATAAAGCTCTAATACTAAACATAGACACAAAAAAAGCGCTCTATAGAAGTAGATTGTTCAACAAATAATGTGTTGAAAAACCCAGGTTCCATAGAACGCTTTAGTTTAGTATTAAAACTGCGAACCAGTAATGGTTGCCAAGAAATCAGAAATAAAATGAGTATGCATATAGTATAGTTCAAATTACTTCTAAAATCCAGTATATTCTGAGAAGTGGGCTTTAAAAATATGTAATTTGGAGGAGAAAAACAGTAGTCTTTACTATTATCGGCAGTTTTGGAAAAATGTTTACTTAAAGTACTCATAAACTACTGCTTTTCTTATATTAATTCCTTCTCCTCTGAAATATCTTGGACTCTTAGTTGATAAAACTGCAACAATACTTGGCCCATTAACACGTTCTACAATATTATATTGATTGTTATTGTAATCCATCGGGAAAGTAGCATTACTATCGTCTAAGAATTCAATACTTTCTACCTCAAACTCGTCCTGGTAGTAAGAATCGACTTCCTGTTCGAAGAACTTATTTGAAGAACTCTTTAATTCTAGGTTATTCACTAAGCTTTGATTAAAATTATCTCTCGCCTGCACTTGATCAAACACAATGTTCCCTTGAGCTAATTGTGCTTCATCAAGGGCAAGCGCAGCATCGTGTACAGCAAGCTCAAGCGCATTTTTAACCTGTCTATTGGCAGTCCTATCAGCTTCCTGGTTATATTGCATAGATATAATAAAAGCAAACATAGCTCCCAGGAATAAGATTCTGAGTACATGAGACATATTTAAACTCCTTTACGATGCTAATTTATATACTCACTTAAAACTTGGGTGTCTTTCTTAATTGTTCGCGGTCCTGAAATAAAAATATCAAAGAGGAATATAGGGCCACGAGGTACTTCAATACTTCCTTCTATGTATTCGTTTCTATACGTAAGATTTTTTGTTGCATTAATATCAATTTTATCTGGGTCAAAGTTATAATCTTCTACAAGTTCTGAGCGCATATCTGCAATAATCTCTTCCGTGAATCTTCCCTCTATAGATGCTTTCTTTGCTCCCTCATGTAGAACAACTTCAACCGCTTCTCTGTGCAAGCTGTCTACATAGCCTAATATAGGTGCGAACATAAAATTTGCCACTAAAACAATCGTCATCCATTTTTGAAGTACTGCCGCCATTAAATTCACTCCTTAAAAAAATGAAGTAAGGGGGTTCCCCCCCTTACTCTTACTTCGATGGTAGATCTGCTTCAACACTCGTTACATGGCCGCTGTAAGTATCTGCTTGATCGCTCATAAGGTTATAACCTACACCAAAGAGCAGAATTCCAATCGCTAATGCTGTGATACCGAATTTTAGAAAAGTAGATAAAGCTGTATTCATTGTTAATTCCTCCAATTGATAGTTAAATTTATTTTTTAAGAGTAATAACACTCTTTAAAAATCATAATTGATGATTACTTTCGATATTACTTTGGTAATCTTGATTCTTATTAGACATGAGATCAAAGGTTGTGTAAGCTATCAGAGATATTATTACCGCTGTTAATCCTACAAACATAAAAGCCTGAAGCACCTTGGACATGCACAACCCTCCTTAGGAACTTTGCTCAATGTAACCATTGACGTCGCCCACAAAACCATTAATTTGGTCGAAAAATAAACCATATATTAGTATTCCTGTGATGAGCGCTGCAAAACCCAGCTTCATCCAAGCAGCCAAGGTAGTATTCAATATAAACCACCTCCTTTAAAATCCTTGACTATCTTGAAGAATCTCCATAACCATTACAATCACTACTGCAACGAAGTTCAAAATGATAATAAAGTGTGTAGCCTTGATTGGAAGAGAAGAGAGCTCATTAGTGACCTTTTTCCTTCTACGATAGTTCTCTATTTGGGATTTAATGAACATATCGTTTAATCCGCTAAGTGAGTTTAATGCCGTATCTATTTCAATCTCATCTAAACTACTGATGATATTAGCGAGTGCCCGAGCCTCTTTTGTACTAATTTCATCTGCAAAACGATTTAAGGCGACCTTAGGACCTTCATCATTTGTCCAATTTGTTAGTAAGCGGTTATAAGATTCACTTATAACATCAAAGTATGGTCTTAAATTTCTTAACAGGTTGTATGAATTGATTCTAGTGTTGCTCATCATTCTTAATTCGTTGGTTATAAGGTCGTAGAGCATAAATATCTCTGCGTTCTTCTTAGCGATTCGGTATTCTACTATCCGCTTCATCGTATATACGAAAAGAGAGTATGGAAAACTAGGTAAAAACAGCAGCGCGAAAGCGATAATACCTACGAAAGCCCAATTGCTAATTAATCTGCCAGTTAGCATTGGTAACAAAACATAGTTTGCTAATAGCAAGCCCACAATACTGAAATAAATTACAAAGTACCTCGTCGAATTTAAACCTAAAGGATAATTTGTGAGCTTGAACCATTTTTCTGCCTTTGTTTCCTTGGCGGTCTTGATAATTTGTTGCTTACTATTACTAAAGGATTGTTTTATTCGCAGCCGCGTCTGTAACCTTTCAGTATTAGTAGTGAGTCCAGCGTATACAAGATAACCAGTACTCAAGGCCAAAATAGTATAAAATCCATAAAACAATATTGGGATAATCTTAAAGATCAGCGTTTGATCCAAAACTTTCTCCCTCCTTTCTTTTACAAATCATTCTTAGGACTCTTAAGTATTAAAGAGATTATCACGGAAAAGACAGTTCCAATCGATCCTAAGGTAAATAGAAGCAGTGTATATCTATTGTTAAATTGCAAGTTAAACCAGTCCTGTGCACCAGATACAAAATAGCCCAATGCTACAGAGGCAATCAGAATCGGTATTGTAAGATAACCTGTGTGTACTGTATCCAATATTCCAGACTTTTCTTCTTCAAGCATCTCTTCTGTATCTTCTATTTGCCTTGTTAAAACCATTAGAGTCTTTAATACATTTTCTTTATCCGTATATGCCTTTAGAATGATACTCCCTAGCCTTTTTGCCCAGCTATTTCCTACAGTAAAGACAAAAACAGAGATTGTATTTCTAAGCTCTTCATTATTTCGGGCTGTTTGAAGATCATTTACTAACTTAGTTATTATCTTTCTTAATGTAGGTTCTACAACAATCCTTTGAGTTTCTTTTAGGGCATAATACATGTCATGTTGGTTAGCGCTATACTGTTGCATTATTATTTGAACTAACTCTCTAAATTCACCAGACATAGCGGACCTAATTTTCCTTAACTTTATCTGCAGGAACAGATAAGGTATCGTCGCTATAAGGACTCCGAGAGTTATTGCTAATACTATGTCCTTAAAAGCAATAAACGTCATAACACTTGTGACGACTAAGAGCAACATCGTAGTGATAAAGAACGATCCCACATCTTGTTCTGATTTTTCGTTTTTGGTTGCGTTAATCAACATTTGAATGTGATTTAGGAAGGCACCATTATGAGTGATATCAGTTTCTTTAACGGTGGATTCAATCCGCATCTTTCGTAATCTGTATTTGTACTTCCACTGCCCATATTTTTCTCTAACGGGTGCGCTTAAGACTAATTGGACAAAGTATATTACGGCTATGGAAATGAGGATATAGAAGATGTAGTAAATGCCGTCTCCCCAGAACCATTGGTAGAGTTTGCTCATATTGCATCACCAAAGATCTCTGCCAATAAATGTTTAGTGCTTTCTTTGTAATCCCTCATTGATGATTCTTTTTCACGTTCTTTTAATAGATGAACTAACTTCTTAGTTTCAGGTAAGTTTTCCTCTGCCATAAGCAGCAGCAGCCTGTCACTGATCTTCGAGTTGTAGTAGTATTTACCAGTTGAATAACTATATCTAATCAAATCGTTAGTCTCATCTTGCTTAGTTTTTTCATTCCAAATAATTTCAGTAACAGATAATACTCTCTTCTTTCTCCTATCTCTTTCAGCAGTAGTTGTAATAACTAGGTCTAGGTTTCTTGCTACGCGCTCCAACTCATTTTCAAATACTCGATTGGGAAATTCATCAAGTAAGTGACGCGTAATCTGTGGAACTATGCTATCTTTATCCGTTAAGTGATATGAACTTATAGCCCCTCTTTCACCTCGCTCGCACGCTTGTAGGTAAGCTTCTGTTTCTAATGATCTTATCTCTCCTACTACAATAAAGTCGTGCTCCATTCGGAGTAATCGAAGCAAAGCGGTATGAAGGTCTCCTTCTTTTGCTTGAACCTCGAATACTAGGTTTGGCAAAGACTTACTTAACTGTAGCTCGAAGTGTTTCTCCATCGAAGCAATCACATATTTTGGATCTCGCTGCTTTACCATAGTCTTTAATAAAGTGGATTTAGCGGACCGGACTCGACCAGCAATAATAATGTTCGGCATAGTACGGGAGAGTGCTTGGAAGATTTCGATATCCCTTTCGTCAATAGTGCCTAGTTCAGCCTGCTTCTCTAAGCTGACCTCTTTGACAACAAATCTACGAAACATAATATAATTATCTCGGCTGCGCGGCTTCTGAATCATTGTGATACGGCTGCCGTCTTCCCGTTCAATTTCCAACTCTGGAGTTTCTTTATTAATTATTGAGTCACTTGACCGTATAGTAAACGTTCGCTTAATATGCTCTACTACATCATCACTTGCAAACCGCTCTTCTTGAAGCACAAATTCTCCGTTAACATCTATCCATAATTCGGTCCCGCGAATTGCTGCCGCTTCACTTTCTGGATACTTCTCCCACTTTTGAAGAATGGATATACCCCAAACTTCATGAAAAATGGCTTCTGCTAAGGAGTCATAAAAATAAGGATACTCACTGACGCTTAAGTTACTAGCATGCAACACTTCGTTGATCTTGTTGATAAAGTAAGCCATTTCATTCTTATCACCTATTACAGCTTTATGTACTCTATCAAGCCATTCACTACTTCCTTCACCTGTTAGCGTGTTATTTACATCCATTTGCGTTTTGACTTTTTGGCAAAGGGACTTAAATTCTTCATCTTTCTTTTCCTTACTTGACTTTGCTCGAGGTGCTTCTCCCCCAATATCCTGGATACGGTTAGAGAGCCATTGGCCGACGTCATACTGTCCTTCCTCGATTTGCTGTGCATCATGTAGGAGATTTTTATTAATCATTATCTACCAACTCCTGCAGTTTTTCTGTTAGTGAATAACTTTCCGAATAGGCCTGGATTCTTATCTATATCTTGATCTTTGATAGACAATTTAGTTTCCGAGATAATTAAGTTAGAAACAATATCTATGTTCTTTTTGTATTCGCCTTTAGCTACGTTGTATAGAAGCTCTTTTTGACGGACGGCAACTGGACCAAGTTCTGCCATATCAGGGATAGTAGCTAACCGTGATATATTCATCTCATCTTCCAAATCTTTCTCAGAAATTAGAGAAATATTTGGATTGTATCGATTAATTAAAAGCATAAACTCTGATTTCTTTACACCAGCTGGTTCTAGCAATTGTTCAAAGACGTGAGGGAAATAACCACGATAACCTTTATCTTCTTGTGTAGTTACAATGAATCGTAAATCACTGCTTACTAAAGTCTCGGCAGCTACTGCTGTATCAAAATGTGTACCGCCATCAATTAGAACCAGATCAAATGTTTTCTTTGCGATATCTAATAGATGTTCAATCTCTTCGATCTGATAAAAGCGCTGCAGCTTAATATCACGATTGCCGGCCAAGTGGTAGAAATTCTTATGCTTGTGCACTGACCTTTCCAGTAGGTTAGGAGTCAAAGATTTTGTTTGAAGATCAACCTTTAAGTCATTTAAGAACTTTCCTTTATATTCGAAGAAGTAATCGGAAGGATCCCATGCATTTAAACTAAGAACTAAAACTTTCTCATTTACCTGGGAGGAAATAGATTCTGCTAGATTAAATGTTGTGGTACTTACTCCGGCCCCACTGTGTGTTCCATATAGTACTACGGTCTGTTTACTGGCAATAGTCAACTCTGTTTTCAACTGGTTGTACATTTTATCTGTGACTTCTCTTGGACTTAAGTTAGGTGGTAAAGTTTTAACCTTATAAGCTGAACAGAAGTATTGAATCTGTTGTGCTTCGTCACGATCGATTCCATCAGGCAGCTTGTAAAAAATCGGTATGTCGGGATATTGCTCTGTGGCCTTACCTAGCTCATGTTGATGTTTATGATTTCCATCAATTAGTAGTGCGTTGATATCAACTGTAAAAGTTTTATTATGCTTATCTAATTCACTTACTGTAAGGGCTAGCTTAATATCATCATGTTGCTCAAAGAGTTCTTTGTAGATCTTGTCATTGCTTAAAGTTCCTATTACCATCTCCATTAGAACTGCCTCCTAGTTATAAGTAATGTATAGTTTCTTTCCACTTAGTACTGTGTTCATTAATAAATCAAAGTCCGCTTCATCAAGGATTACTTCAAGATCGGAAATATTACCTGTCGCATTCAATCGTTCTTCTGTACCTTTTTCTTCAATTTCATTTGTAACTTCTTGGTTAGATGAATCCTTTACATAAACAACTTTTACATCTTGTAAGATTGGTGCTTTTAATTTCGTTGCAGCAACTTCTTGTTCGGGATTTGTGCTGGATACAATTGTTTCTTCTTCCGCATCATCAGAGTCATTATTAGAATTTTGAGTCTCATTTTCTGTATTTGTTTCGATGTCTGTATCGCTTATTGCATAGATATCAATACTGTCTTTCCTTCTTAGTGATCCTGGTTGAGCAAAGATCATGTCATTTACAATTGGTCTAATTGCTTCTCCTTTAGAGCGGTCGGGAACCAAATCTTCAAAATCAACATCTTCTTTTGAAACAATTGAGTTATTCACTAGATTTTTGCCTGCTTCCTTGCCGATAACCTCTTTAAAATCAGTAGCAAGCGCTGTTCCAGCTACTAAATCTTGCTTTCTTCTCCGCTCTACAATGACATTATCTTCTGTAAGCTGCTCCTTTGCTTTGATACCTTCTTCAGCGTTTACTACTAGTACTTCAACGCTATCCATCTTGTCTTTAAAAAATAACTCATACATTGGAAGGCAAGCCAGAAGCAGAACTGCTGTACCTAGTGCTAGGAAAATCTTTTTATTTTTCATCTCATATCTCCTCGTTATTTAATTTTCGTTTGTAACTATTTTTATTTTCTTATTCATCAAACGTCCCATTAGGCTGCTACCTTTTTGTTTCTTCCTAAAGTCTTTTGGTAAAAGTAAGTCAAGTACTGGTGACAAAGCTTTCTCTATACTTTCTCGATTTTTCCTTGAATCATTTAAGAATTCTCCTTTTGTTTGTGAAACGAAAACGTCTTGTGAAGAAAACTCTGGAATGAATGTAGTGAAATCAAGATCTAATGCTTGATTTGCTAGTTCTATCAGCTCTTTATCAAAGTTGTTACTGAAACGATTACCGATTAAGTGAAACTTATCATCGTTTGCCATCTCAAAGAGTAAGCTCTTTTGTAAATCATTCTCATCAAATACGTTCTGCAGATTGCTTAAATCTGGTTCGACCACGCAGAAAACGTGACTGGCTACACTGAACAATTCTCTGAAAACTGGCTTAGCCCAATCCGCACCGGCATCTATAATCGTTACCGTAGACTTACTTGCAAACAGCATTTTTATGTAATTATCAAATCCGAAATTTTGCTCATCATATTCTTTTTCTGCAGCAGGATTTTTGACAAGGAGATTCACATCGCGAAAGATCCAATCTTCAACTTGCTCAGAATCAAGTTCATAATCTGTTATTTGTTGAAAATACTTACTTCTGTAATTAGGCTTTAGATTATGGCCATTAAATCGATCCCATGTATATGAAGGTTGAAATGGATTCTCCATATACGTTGTCGAAACCCCTAACATAGCCAGCTGCCGACTGACAATGTGCGAAAAGAACGTAGAGCCGCTTCTTGCAAACGGACTGATAACCAGGACTGTTTTTCGTTCTACCGGTATACCTACTACCTTTTCAACCTGTTCACTTAGCTGTATGTTATAATTCCGCTTTATTACTTGCTTTTGTATGATTGGCTTTTCCGGTTTCTCTCTCTTTTCTTTCTTCGACTTTTGTGGTGGGGGCTCTTCTACCTCTTCGAGAGGTTCTGAATCTACTGCCTCTTCTTGATCTGGTTGTTTCTCAACCACTGTAGGAGCTGGTACATCGACCTTCGCTACCTCTGCAGCAGTATTCATGAATCTTGAAACATTGGAGAATAGTGGCTCATTCTTCAACTGATTAATCATGGCATCCAGATCAATAGAGTTTCTGTTGAAAATATCTAGTACATGGTATGCGACAAGGTTAGTCAAAAATGGATCTGAATTCGCTCTCTCACAAAGAAATACTACTCGTACCTTGTCATTGAATTGCTCTCTTATCCGATAGACTGTTTCAATCCATTCTCTATCACTACTTTCGAAGTCATTAGGTAAGTAGTAGTCATGTAAGATGAGAATGTCAGGTTGCTCTTCAATAATGAATTCGTCCAAATAACGATGATGCATAACTTCACTGTCTATCACTTCGAAATCATCTACATGCACGCTGAGGTGGTTTCGAAGAATTTTACTGTATGTTGCATCTCCGATTGCCAGTAAGACTTTTTTCAAAAACTGTCACTCCATCTTTTATCCGGAAATATAAAAAACCCCGAAAAAATCACGATCATTCATGATTTTTTCGGGGTTTTCCCGATAATATTATATTGTCAGTTCCCAGCCATGGGAAGCTGGGAACCCATCTTTCCGAATATATATTCAGAAAGGATGCTTGAGACAATATTAGCACTTGTGTTCGGTAACGTCAACAAAATTTATTACCATTTTTTTCTAAGTTTCGCGGTGTATATTAGCCTTGAGAAGGCGCTGCTAAGAAATCCAACCTTGATCTTTTTAGCTCACCTTTTATAGGGCTGTAAATTGCTGTTTCTAGACCAGACTCAATCATATCTTCTTCAACACAAATCCAAATCTTAAACGGGAAAGTATCTAATAGTAGTTCTTTATTGAGATGATTTGCTACTGATAACGTAGACGTAAATAAGACTACTACAGGTATATTGTTACCCATTCCGCGGATTGGAAGGTTACCTAAGCTCTTATAAACCCCAGCCCAGGAATATAATTTGTCTCTAATGAACCCTACAAAATCCTGGCTCTGTTGGGTCCTCTCCATTAGAAAGTTCAGATTCCCCTTTGGAGTTTGGATTTCAGCAGCCCCCATAGGCTTTTTAATTCGCATATGATCAGCGATCGTAGCATTCCATTTCCAAGACTTAGCTACTTTTGCCTCGATAAGCCTACATCTAAGCTCATTCATTGCTACATAGCGCTGAACCGCTCCTACCCCAAGTGTATCCCATCTGCCTGGATCCATAAAGAAGTCTTCATTGTAGAAGTGCTTTAAGAACTTATAGCCTGCCACTCCTAGTGTGAAAGGAGCAGGAGGCTTAACTTCCTCATCCTCGTCCGTAGAGATCCTAATTTTCCATCTGTCTACCAAACCAAACTTCCTAAACCGATCCAAGCGTTTGGAAACATCTGATCTAGACATCTTAGAAGAAAGGTATCTTCTTAATTGGTCCTCGTTGCTGCATATGGAATCTCCGAGCACTTTAAGAAGCATTATATCAGCGTCATCAATCGTCTTTCTAAGGTAAAGTGACAGCACAGCATCAAGGCCAACATGCGGCCTATAGTTCTTTGGCAAGAACTTATATCCCTTTATTAGTGGATGATCCCAAAAAGGAATTTCTCCCCGCTTATCGTAATAATAAGGATATTCTAGCGCGTCATCCTTTACAAGCTCTATTGTCATTTAGTCGAAAAGGAACGATGCAACGTCTTTTTTCTGTTTCTTGCCGCGGGGATAAGCATAGATAACAACTTTACAGCGCCGGCTTTCTTTATCGATAGTTCTAATGCGGCATGAAACAATATCGCCAACATCCGGCTCTGGTAGACTTCTTGGCTTAATGCCCTTTACTTCCAGTCCATTGTCCAGCTGTACAAAAATGCCGTGGATAGGATGAACGTTAGTAATCTTACCTGCGATACCTTCCATGTCCTTCATCTGTTCCAATTGATTAAATGGATCCTCGACTGCTGCTCTTCTGCTGACTTGTACCAGCTGTCTCTCTTCATCAATCCGTAATACCTTTACCTCAACTTTAGAACCGCGAGTTACCTGAGTCTCAATATCTCTTACGCGACCATGATCCCACTCTGCAGTATTCATAAAGCAGTTGGTCCCATTCACTTTTACAAATATTGTGCGTGATTGTGGATTATATCCGGAGATAACGCCTTCGTATACCTCTTCAGACAAAGCCTCTCCGTCTTTACGGGTGCGCAATTCCTCCCAAAAAGCAGCGCTCTTTATTTCATCTGCTTTCTTTACACTGACAGTAGCTATTTCATTTTCAAGATCCAGAGCTGTAATAACAAACTCCTGGATTGATCCAACAAAGCCAATTAAGCTGGAGAATTCATGAGCGGAGAATTCACTTGCTGGGCAATAGGCTCTGATGCCGCCTTCTAGTCTGAAAATAGCCACTTCCACTTCTTTAGTTACTACTCTACCGTTCTCTTCTGTAGGCATTTTCATTTTTGTAGTAGAACTAACCGCCCCTCTAGTAATTTCTCCTGTACGCCGCTTATTTGCTAATTCCTCAAGCTCAAGATTACTGTTCCAGGACTTCAATAGTG
Source organism: Terribacillus sp. JSM ZJ617 (assembly GCF_044383785.1). Lineage (NCBI taxonomy): Bacteria > Bacillati > Bacillota > Bacilli > Caryophanales > Bacillaceae > Terribacillus > Terribacillus sp. JSM ZJ617. Next base: position 11,296 of record NZ_JBISEQ010000006.1, read on the forward strand.
TTTCTGTCATATGATACCCCTCCAAAAAATTAAATAAAAAACACCCCAACACATACGATGCCTAGAGGCAAAGTAGTATTGGGGTGTCCCATTAGTCATATTCGCTTATAGTGTAGATACTACATTATGATTATAAAATTGGCAACAATTTCTTTATATATTAGGAGAAAGAAATTGATAGGTATTCCAAAAAATGATTTAGGTCAAAGCTTTCTATATCTAAATTCGAAGTGTTTTAGATTATCCATTATAAATTCTCCGTTTGTTAATGATAACCATTTGTTAATAAGTTGAATAAATTCATATAATAACCCTGCATATATTTCAATGTAATTCTTATTCATAGATACATAATCTAACATCTGATCTACTTTTTGTTTTTCCTGGAATTGACCAGAATCTGTTACCTGACCATGAGAATCATCGATTACTTTTATTAATAAGTAAATTTCTTCATTTTGGGGATTTATATCCGGACCAAATAGAACTCTGTATTTATCTGTTTTTTCTCCAGAAGTTACAAATAAATCTGGAGATTGGCGTAAACTGTTGAATTTATCAAAGCGATTTATCCACCTAATAAGATTTACGATACTAACTCCTATTTCCTTTTTAAAGTAAGCAGATGCTGTGATATTCATAAGAATGGTGGTTAGTTCTTTTTCAATCTTCTCAAAATTTTTAAAAACTTGAAATCCAAGGAATCTTCTCTTTCCAAGAACATCCTTTATGTCAGAGTACTCCATACTTAATAATCTACTATATTTATCAAAAGAACTTTCTCCATCATAACCATATATTATATAATCTAAATTCTTAATAACCGTAAGTATTTGTGTGTCCACCTGCATTTTCAGATAATCGTTAAGATCATCATATAGCATACCTTTATTATGTAAAGAACTGATAGTTTCCTTTATAACTTTTTTTATTCTTGCCTTTACTTTAGATTTATCCTGACCCTCTATTCCATAAGTTAGAGGGCGTCTAAACTTTAGATCGAATGGCAAATCCTTAAAATCCCCATAGTCAGTATTAAATAAACAGATAACTTTTTCCCAACCAAGAACTTTCGCAGCATAACCTAATTCTAATAATACATTAGGATTAGGTGTTTTCCTTCCATCAGAATTAGAGTTTATTATACTTATATCCGCAATAAAGATTTTTGAATTTTCTATTTTATCAAAGATAGTGCTTACTATATCTGGCGTCCCTAGCTCATCCTTTGTGTCCCTATCTAAGTTAAGTTCTAAATGGAAATCTTCAGCGATGCTTAACTCTTTTATTGCTGACTTTATACAAGATTCAATAAATCCTCTGTTAGAAGCATTAGGAAGATCTGATTGCCAAGAATAAAAAATATTATAATCCATAGTTTAATCACCTATTTTGTAGAAATTTACAATTTAACAATAACAATCCAACTATAACATATTACTTTCGTACATAGTCATAAGGTGATTCTAGACTACTAAAAAACGGTTGTATAATAGTTAGATATACTCTCGAAAAACTATTAAAAGATAAATTATTACGATTTTAGAATAGCAATTAGAGCAATTAGAGCACTAGTACCAGATATTATTATTGTAAGCTTTTCGTTTGCTTTGAGCTTAGTATTTATTTTTGAAATATATTTATCTATTAGTGATATTGAAACACACATAATAATGACCCCAGTTATCCCGTTCGCTAATATTAACAGATAAATTTTCACCCCGTCCGGATTGAAATTCTCGAACTCCATTGCTATTAAAGTGAAATCTATGCAGAGTACTATTATGGGTATTATAGTCATCAACATTATAAGGAACTTGATATCCCAATGTACTTTATCTTTTGATCTAACTATGGAAAAAGAATAGAACATAAATAATAGTAAAAAAGATATTAAGACCACTATTAAGCACAACACACCTATTCGCTGAATATAATTCATTCCAGTGGCTAATGCTGCAATTTCTTTACCAAACATCGTTAAAACGGTACCTGCAAATAGAAAGACCAGCATCACAAGTGTAGTTACTCTAAGATTTCGATTACTAATAAGAACCACTCCTTCTTTTAAGACCAAGCTATTATATACCAAATAATACACAACGAAGTCAGTTTTACAAAATAACCCTATTTCAAAAAAGGGGAAGTTTTATAACGAAAGCAGAACCTGCATTAGCATGAATTAAAAAACTCTCCTTTATGGAGAGTTTTTCTAGTAATCCTTCTCTAATTCTTCAAAGATTGGTTCTGGTTTATTTCTAATTACCTTTGATGATTCATTCTGTAGTATCTCTAGTAAATCGTTCTCCTTCTTGCCTAAGACAGACAAACTTGCTTTTTCCGTTTCATCTTCTACTGCAGCAGTAGATCTAAACAATTCACTTAGAGGATCATAACTGTCATCTACATCAGTTACCTGAGTGTGCTCTATCACAGGAGTGGCTACTTGTATGGTCTGCCTATCAGAATGATAAGTAACTCTTACAGGTTGCTCGTTATCGGGAACAATAATCATTGGCTCGTCAAGCCCCTTCTTGATTTCCGCAGCTTTCTGTTGCTCAACTTCTCTTACATCCTGTTCTACTTCCTCTTCAGCAGGAGCTTTTACAAGGTATTCACTCTGCAAGAATCGCTCTCTAGCTTGAATCCAATATTCACCCTTTTCATCTGCTACCAAATGCTTTGCAACGTTAAATTCCTTTTTAGCAACGAAGTTGGCGTTCACTTGTCTTACCGGCATTGGTCTATTGTTTTTTACAAGTTTAGCCGCTACCTGGAAAGCATTCTGGAAGATAATATCATTAGGAGATAGTATAGCTTCTTCCGTTCTTACGTAAGAACTTCCGGCCCGCGTTACAGGATTCTCTTGTAGAGGTGAAATACTTTGCTCATTCTGCGTTTCTTCAAAATGCTCAGCCTCTCCAAAAATACCTGAGAATAGTTTTGCATCATATTCAGATACGTCTCCATACACCATCTTATGTCTAAGAGTTGTAAGTAAAGTCTGCAGATACATTTCACCGTACTTATCAGCGAGCTGCGCAACCGTCTGTGCAACTACCGTAATAATAGTCTTGTACTTCCTTGACTGAGCAGGAAACTCTTTAAACGGTTTGTATATGTAATCTGGAAACTCATCCACTAGTATATGGTGAAAATTAGATACGTTTGGCTTTCTCCTGAACACAGCATTCTGAAGGCTCAATAGAATCAACTTACCAAACACATTGGATAATCCGCCTAGTTCTCCTTTAGCTGTGTTAACAAGTAAAACCCCGCCAAATTCGAGATGTTTATCGAAATTAAAATCTGAATTTCCGAATAGCACCCTTCTCATCAACTTGTTTGCTCCAAGGTCTGAAAGTATATTTCTAAGACCTTTAACCATTTCTGCTTCAGAGTCGTAATAAGCGGGTTCGCCGCGGTACTCCCCTTCGATCTTAACTAGCTCAGGCTGGCCATTCCTTGATAGTTTAGGCAGGTGGTGCATATCAAACCATTCATCTGTTTGCTGTACAATCTTCCAATGGTTTCTTTCATCTCTATCTTTGATGCCTCCTATATTATTCGGGAATGTTTTCTTAAGTTTTTCATGCATTCTTCTTACTAGCTGCGGGCTGTTATACATATCTATCAAATCATCGAATAGTACTTCCTTGTCTGGTTCATGAAGCTTTAACAAGTATATATACTGTTTCAAGTGGTTACGTTGGGATTGTTGGAAGAAGAAGTTTGAATTGCCCTCTTCAGCTAATCCCTCAATTACCATTGTCCATGCTTCAGCCACTTGATCAACCGGCCCCTGCATAGCATTAATCCCTGGGGTATTGGGATTAGAAGGATCGATATAAAATACCGCTTCGTCTGGTATATTGTGTGCCTTCACTAACTGGAATACCTTCTGGCATAGATCATTTGAAGGTTCAATTACGGATATACCGTTTAAGTACATACCGCTCTTGTCCTCAGAAATATAATCTTCATCCTCATGAATATCTGCAAATTTATTAATGAATTTAGTCATCCAATGTAAATCTTGATTGAGCAGCTGCAGCACTAAAGCAGCTGTCTTACCGGTACCAATACTACCGATAATTGAGTTGTTGAGTGGTCTATCTTTACCTAATTGAACAACTAATTCCTTTGTCTTTGAATCTTTTCCGAGTACAACGTCCGGCCAGCTTTCTGTCTCCCCTAATCCGATGAATCTCTGTAGCCAGTAAGAGTTAAACTCGAATTCTCTAAATGCATCTTTAAGTGAATCGCTATGCTGAGAATACCGTCCCGCGAGCCATAATAGGATTAAAGTTATAGCAATCGTAGGGAAAAACATTATGAAAATCATAAGTGATTCCGGATTCCCTAGAAGTAGCTGTGACCATGTTTCATTCATGTTAATTCCATCTACCAGCGTGAGTAAATAAGGTACTACATGATTGTATACAGGAGCGGATATCCACCAAACGTAAAAGGCAACTATCCCCGCAAACATCTGAAAGAATATATACGTTTTCCATCTAATTGACTTGAATCTTTTCACTTTAGTTGAAATCAGCCATGCTGCAACAGAGAGTAAGAGAATAGCAAGCATTCCCCATATTGTTGGCTTTAACGGATTGCCGAAAAGTATAAACGCGGGTATCTTGTCTAGGAACAGACCAATCATTAAAAATGAATAATTAAAGATTGCTCTTAGTGTTAGAAAAAGAGAAGAAACTAAAAGAGTTCCAGACACTATAGTAGGCAGGCTACTAATAAATCGCTCTTTTTTATTCAAGAGTACATACCTCCATCTTTGTAGGTGATACAGTTCTTAAAAATTCCTGAGAACCAGATGGCTTCCAACTATCCATATCAGTGAAATATACGTTAGGAAGGTTAATCCCAATAATCTCGTTCTTTAACTGGACTTTATTTTTGTAGACACCTATAAGTATCTTGCTGTCATTGTCTAGTACATTCATCTGCGAATAATCAGAAAACCGCTTCACTTTAGCAATCATGTCAACGTTCCCCTCATCCATTAGGAGTAGAGAAGCATTCGTTCTTCTGCCGCTGCTCTTATTTACGATTTCAACAATCGTATCTAATGTATGACCTGTCTGAGAACCAGCATGTCTAATATTTTCAAAACGAAAGTCTAAGCCGTTGTTGTCATTTATTAAGGTTGCAAAGGTATCTAATTCTATCTCTTGATTTAATAACCCATATGGTTTTGTGCCAATTAAGATCTCTTCTGCTAATCGTACTGATCTATTTAATGAAACTACATAAACACTTAAGTTAGATGAATTCCCCCCAACTGAATCAAATGTCTCTTTAATAGCCATTTTCATATTATTGATTCTGATCTTTCTATTGTCAGGATAATATCGAAGCGTAGGCATCGACTCATCAATAAGGGAGAAAAGAACAATGTATTTATTGGAGTGGTCCCTTTTGGATAAAGATATGTAATGTCTAACCTTATCCTGGATAACATGTAATGATTCATTCCCTGTATCAAACTCTAAGAATAGCATTTGCCCTTTGCTACTAAGTATCCAATCTGGAATCACATTATCTGCAGCTATTAAAGATAATTCACCCTCACTCACAGCTGAACCATCTGCGAATCCAGGAGATATAGATTTGAAGTCACTTAGTTTATTCTGCAAGTTTATGATGGTCTTAGTGGCTATTTCTTGAATGCCAAAGAAATGATCATAATTCTTAATTTGAGAGAATTTCTTTATTTCAACCTTATTCCAATCTGGAGATAGTATTTTCATATCAACCAGAACTCTTAATCCATTCTGGCCTATTCTGATGTGCTTGAGAGGATTACCAAATCGTCTTTGAACCCTCACATTTTGAGTGCTGACTACATCATACTTGCTCCATCTAGATAGCTTTACTCTCAATGAATCACCAGAGATAGGTTTATGCATGTTGTATAAATCTAGAAATTGCTTTGAAGTAACTAACTTTTGATTAGCAAGAATCCTTAGAAGATCTAATTCAAAATCTTGTAGATTGACTCCCCTTCCATTAATACCGAATGAAAAATGATGCTTAATAGTAAATACCTCCCCATAACAAAAGCCCATCCACAATACTCCTGTTGAGTAAAGTGAATGGGCTTATCCCTGATGTATATATATTTCATAAAACATTGTAGCATCCTATTTCATTTTAGACTATTCTAAGTTGAAATCACCCATTAAATAAAGGACTGATAAGGCATATTAGAGGGATAGTTTAGAGTAATATTTTGAGACTATCTAGAAAAGCCATTTCAGAGGTTTATAACGATATTTTAATTCTTTGTGAGGGATAATACTCGGGGTTCTGAAGAAGTGAATTTCCGCATAGTGAAGCTACCGAGCTTGTTTCGATATCGTAACAGTTTAAGCGTAACAGGCATTCTGTTACGCTTAAACTGTTACGGTTAAACTGTTACGCTTAAGTTGTAACGCTTAATAGCGTTTGCTTCTCTTGTATTTAGCGTCCTTTTATCGTTCGGCTAAGTAAAACGAAGCGTAGCGCTAGCATTAAATGAACGTTACCGTTAATTAAACGCTAATTGAGCTTACTTGTGATTCCTAAAAGTGCTATTCAACGCTAGATAGCTATATTCTCTTGTTAAACAAACGCTGATTAGCGAATATAGCTGCTTTTTATCATGCCATTACCTGAACCGAACGCAACGTAACACTATCATAGAGCTACTGATTAATGGGATCTTTAATTCAGCGGCGAGTATACATTTAAGAAAGATAAATGCCAATAGTCTAAAGAAAAACTTAAATATAAAACCCGCAAACTATTGTACCATATTTATGTACCACAATTAAGGAGCCTTTCGGACCACAAATTACGAAAGATTGCATTTGCCTTATTTAAAGGGGTTTTGTTATAATGAATTCATGGTACATAATTAAGAACCTTTTAGGTACACAAGGAGAGGGTGATACTATTGGATGAGATAGTTCAATCTTCTAATGATACATACTTTCAGAACTTTGAGTACGATAAACAGACGCTAAAGTTCTTAAGAGACAAACATAACGAGTTTACAACTGAGGTATTCCGGAAGATTCTAATTTATAATCGAGAAAACCAAAATTTAAAAGGATTGGTTAAAACGCGTCTCGAAGATTATAAAAGCAAAAGAAAAAAGTATGACGCTGCTTTCATTGTTTTGGAATCCCAGGGATTCATAGAGAAAAAAGAAGATGGCACATCTACTCCTTATTTTGTAACAATCAGGGGATTGCAGCTAGGAACCCTTTTAACACAAGAAAAAAAGCGGAGGGATATTGAATGAAGACTATGACAGAAAATAATAAACTAGGCGCTTTAAAAGCGATCCTGTCTGAACACTTATTTTCCAAAGAAGTTGAAAATGAGATGGATCGTTACCCTACTCAAGCAATTATTGGCTTAGGACAAGGCGGCGGAAGAATAGCAGCTGAACTATCAAGATTTGGCCATCCAACATATCTACTTAACTCTTCTAAGTCTGATATGGAAGAACATAATCAACTAATACCGGAATCACACAGAATAGTTACTTCCAGTGAAGAGTTCCCAGAACTTGAAGGAACAGATAAAAATGCACAATTGGGTTACGAAATTGCTGTAGAAAATAAAAAGAAGTATCAGCAAGTAGCCATAGCTGATGAGATCCAAGATGCCGAATTTGTATGGGTTTGTGTGAGTCTTGGTGGCGGAACGGGAAACGGCGCTTTAAAAGTAGCCCTTTCTTACCTTTCTAGAGTTCGCGAAGCACGAAAACTACCTGGTGACAAAATTCCTTTAGGCGTTATCTGCAGCCTTCCTTCTTCAGATGAGAGAGGCTCCCAATTCAGAAAGAATGCATTAGCAGGTATATCATTGCTTCAAAGTATGGTTGATCAAAACCAAATAGGTAGTATTTTAGTTATAGACAACGAACGAATGAATGATTACTACGAGAAAAGCCCTCTTAAAACTCACGGGGGTCATCAAGTAGATGCTAAATCCTATAGTAATATGGTTGTATCTGGCTTAATTGCAGAGATTTCGTCTATCCCCCTTCTAAGCGGTAGATCGGTATTGGACAAAACTGAGCTTCTAAGTACATTGTCTACACCAGGTTGGTTATCAATTTCTCGAAATAACGATATTAAAACCGATTCAAACCTTTCAGGTGTAATAGATATGCTCTTTAGGAACAATGAAGTATTAGCTGAATATGACTCTACTTCTGCTGTTAATGCAGCGGTAGCAATTATGTATCCTTCATCTAGAAATATCGAGCCGCGAATCGCAGATGATGTTTATAAATTTAGCTCAGATTTATTAGAAACTAAGGTTAACCTATCAATTTCTAATAACAGCAGAGTGAAGAATTTAACTTTATATGGTATAGCTGTTTTACCTTCACCACCTACTCGTATAGCTAAGTTAAATTCCGAGTTACAAGAATGGTTACAGATCGAAGAAGAAAGAAAGAAAGCTCAAAAAGAAGCTGCAGCATCACTAAATTTAGGTGAATTTGATGATTTCTTCTCGACTAAACAGGATAAGCCCCAAAGAAGAAAGAAACTATCTTTAGATGACTTTGAGGAGTCTGATGAAAACAATCAAAGCGCTAAACGCTTTACTGCATCTAGCCTTGATGATATCGATTTTTAAGATGAAATAGCCCTCTTTTAGAGGGTTATTTTTTTGCGCTACAAAACGTTTGCGAACCCACGAACGGTAAAACGCGGTAGTTTATTAAAAACAGCACTCGTATTCCGCTATATAGCGTTACTTAGCGTTTCCCAACCGCAAAAACGCAAAATATCCTTAAAGCAAACGCTAATTATACGCAAACAAAATGCAACTAATCCGTTATACAAACGCTAACAAACGATATAACGTTCACTAAAACGCTAGATAACGATTCAGCGCTAACTAGCGATACAGTTCCGCTACAGTAAATACGCTCAACGTTTGTAATGTGTGCTGTTATCCTTGATTTCACAGCATTTTATAGTTAGTATTATTGTAGAAATCCACAATGAAGAGGTGTAGCGTTTTGTCCAACGAAAACGATATGAAGAATTTGCTTGAGCAAACTTTTAAGGATGATCCTCTTCGGACTGAGATTGCATACTGGAAACTAGATGAAGAACTTTTTACAAAATCAATCTTAAATATGAGCACTACTGCTAAATACAGTACTATGGAAGCCAGCACTATTTTAGCTAGAGCTGATTCAACTTTGAGAAACTATTTCAGATCAGAAATTAACGATTATATAAACCCTGAGAAAATAGGAAGGTTCTTTAGACTTGACTACATAAGTATTTTCAAACTTCATATGATATTTATTCTTATGGACAAGCCGAAAAAGACTCTTTCTGATATCGGTTATCTAGTTGGAATAACAGGTGCAATTTCTAACCAAAGCTATACGCCACCTAAATCGAGAGAAGTAGAAGATTATGGCTATGACGATTTAGACTTAGCAGAGGAAATCTCAACCTTAAAGAAAATGATTACTATCCAATCTTTGAAGAGTAGTGTATTTGAGAAACAATACAACTTAGATAATTCTGTTAAGAAAGTACAGTTAATTGAGAATGAGATTAAGCATATCGATTCGCAGATTGATAATATTAAATTAAGCAGAAACAACCAGGCGCTCGAGAAGAAGTACTATCGTATGCTTGATAATTCATTGAGAAATTCAATGGCTGCTAAAAATGAGCAGAAATGGTCACTGAAAAACATCTTCAAAGGGCCTGATAACAATCCGGTTGATGTAGATGAAGTTATGGCTAAAGCAGAGCAAACTGCTCAAGAAGAAGTAAGTGCATTTAAAAAAGAATTTGATTCTCAGCTTGAAGAGAAATATTCCCTTAAAAAAGCTAAAGAAGAAGAACTTGCAGTGGCAAAAGAGAAGGTCGAAAGAGATCAGCTGCAGTTAGAAGATATACAAAGCAGATTTCAAAGTATAAAGGAAGCAGCAGGAGGACTAGCTGATATAGGTATCGGATACCTCGAAATGGGCGATGAGGATTGAGAATCAAGTGGATGTATACAGCTTAGGCGGCACTCTATAGTGTCGTCTTTATTTGTGAGAAAAAGCTAGGTCTTTTTTCATTTTGGTGACAATGGTTTTGAACTTTTAGAGAAACATTAGGGTAATTGATTACTCTAATGTTTCTCTAAAAAAACAAGATGTTATCAAGATGTCTTTTGACCCATGTAAATATGTGTCATATAGAAGTGATGTTATAATATACTAAAAGATTGCGAGAAGAGGTGAATAGGTTGCCTTTTGGTTATTCTGACTATTTACTTAACAATAATAAAAGTGAAGATACTGTTGAATCTTATATTAAGACTGTAAACATGTTATTTACCTTCCTGGATGAAAAGTATAAAAGAAGAAAAGAACTGTATGAGATATCAGCATCTGATATTAAGGATTTTCTAAAATATAAGGAAATAAATGATGGTAATAGCGCGTCCACGTTAAATAAGCACCTGAGTATCCTTAAAAACTTTTTTGACTATCTCGAAAGGTTCCATAAGATTGCTCTTGATCCAGCGGCCAAAATTGAAACGATAAAACAATTAAAAATGAGTCCTTCATTTCTAAATTATCGGAGTTTAATAGAAATCACATCGGATGTTTTAAATGAAGCAGGTTATACTGATAGCCGAAAAGCTGTGTTTCTACTATCTCTGAAGGGGTTAAGAAGTTCTGAATATCAAGTTAAAAAAGAGAATGTGATTGTTTCAGAACAGAGTGTAATTATAGATCTTGGGAAGCATTATGTAGAATTCATAGATGCACATGCGGATTTTTTAAATCACTATATGTTCCAAGCTCATTTTAATATGTCACAATACCTCTTAACCTCCAAAAAACAAGATGGTTCAATTGGACCGATGGAATTAATGACTATACATGGCCATCTTAATGGAATTGCCAAAGACTTTGGCTTAAATACAAAATTATCTCCATCGCGAATTCGTCTGGCATACGCTTATTACCTCTACTATGAACTTAACTATACAATTGATACAATATCTGAGATGCTTGGAATTGAGTATGAGAGCGCTGCTATACTAGTTAAGCACAGTAAGCTTAGAACAGAAGAAGGTAAAAACATACTTGATAATCAAAGTTCACAAGTAGTAGAATAAGTGTATACAAAATATAACAGGTATAAAGCCTAAACGAAGTGCCTCGTGCGCTTCGTTTAGGCTTTTTTTGTTTAAAAGGAGGTGTATTACGATATCAAGCGAGTCATACAGAAACTTAGTAATAGCAGCGTTGATAAGTTGTAGTGAAGTAGATGCAATAAATCAAGATACTCTAGTAGTTCCATTTGAGAGAGAGAAATCACATTACTTATTCAATTACATCTTAGTCAATAATCTAGGTGAAAAGGTGAAGGTTCAGCCTAATAGAAATCAATTTAAAATTATACTCAACGGTTCAGCAAAGAGCATAAGAGATCAGCTATATATTCAGGGTGACAAGGTGTTTACAAAGCTTTTTGGAACAGATGTATTGAACCATGATTCATTAATAGTGAGTATATGTCTTTTTGGTACAAGGAAGATTGAGGGTATAAGCGTTTCTACTAATGTAAACAAGGACTATCTCAAAACTCTTTGTTACTGTGCTGCTAGTATCCTTGATCACTCCATCACTCCTGGCAAAGGAATTTGGAAAATCTCAGATGTATCTTCTTTCTATGAAAAAATCATCCATAGAACTACTTCCTTGGAAAGTTCTACTATAGCTTCTTACTTAAATAATAATGAGAAAGATTACCTTAGAAATAAATTAGATGTAGGTCACTGGAGGACAGCATGCGAAAACTAATCGTACTATCGTTCACGTTAACTTTAGTATTCCTTGTAGGCTGCAGCGATAGTTTTGTAGAGAAGGCTAAGGAAACACAAGGCAGACAAGTTGAAGACAATGAAACTGAAGTTGATAAATCAGAACAGGAACTTGAAGAATTTTATAAGGAATATGAGAAACCTATATCGGATTCATTGCAAGAGAATGACTTAGATGAATTAGAAGAGATGAACAAGAATGACAGTGCATCAAAAGAGATAAACGAGAATGACCCTGAATTATTCGCACAATATGTTGCAACTATACTCTATTCTTTTGAGAATGGTGAATTGAAAGCAGAGCAGTATTATGACTTTCTATCCAGGTATGGATCAGAAAAGATTGTGAATGATTTACCTAAAGACAAACATGAAGGTGTTCATATATTTGAAAGCATCCAGGATCTTTACAAAGAAAATAATCCTGCTGCAAAAGATTACTCTCTTTCTGAATTACAGTACAGCCAAGGAAACGTAGAAGCATACTTTTATCGGAAAGTATTAAGAGACAAGAACGAAGAATTTTATATCACAACGATCGTCAAAGAGGGCGGTATTTGGAAATTCTCTGACGACAGTCCCTCTGGACCATATATCGAGCAATAAGAATTGGAGATGGGAATTAATATGACAATGAATAACACCGGAACAAAAAAAGAAGCTTTATTATTCACTGAAAACAAACTACGCCAAGCTTTTACAAATGATGAGCATTTCAATATGCAGTTTAATATCTTAAATCACTTCTATTTTGAGAAAGTAAAAGTTCTAACTGATGCTGAACGACACAGAGATTACGAGGAACCCTTCTTTGAAGCTGTTAAATCTCAATATTTCAATGGCTACTTTATCGTTCGTGAGTTATTGTCTGATGAGCAGACAACATTGGATCCTGTATGGCTATCTAATCCTGAAGGCATTTTAACTGAAGAAATTCCGATGCTTATACGAGAAGCAGTTTTACAAAATGAAGAAGAAGCATTGATTACTGAAACAATGTACCAGTTTATTATGGAGCTAACGGCCGAATATGAGGATGTTCATTCTTCTCTTTTGCAAATAGCCTTTGACATTGCTTTCTTAGGGAGCAAGAGAGCGTTTTTAGACGAACGCAACTCATTAGAAGTAGAAGCACAAAAGGGCGGCTTAGAGAGCCGTATGGCTCGAATAGGAGACTTTACTTTTATAACGCCACAAATTTACCTGGGACCGAAGCATATTACAACTGAAACTGAAATGTGGGATCTGTATTGGTGGTCATCACTTAGGCAGATCGATAACAAGGCTGGCGATGTAACTTTAATACAAGTAAACAATGGCGAAGTAAATAATTATATTTTCAACATTAATCTTGTTTCAACATTTACTCCTTATGAAATCCAATTAATTTATAACAATCTCGTTTCAAGATTTCTGGAGATAAATCAATTAGAGAGAAAGCAGCTACAGGTAAATGTAGCTATTGTGAAGGAATATCTTGCAATAGTAGAAGATGGAGTAGCACATTGATCAATAGAGAAGGTGACTTCTTTGTAGGCTTACTAAATGCTGGATTAATTAGTGGCTCACTGTATGGGGCTTTATGGTTACTCTATCTATTCGTATAGGAGAGAAAGTAAATGAGTAAATGTTTATTCATGTTAGCACTGGCTGTCACTATATTAGCTAGTGGGCTAATAGGTTACCTTACAACAAATCATCATATATTGACTTGAGGAGATGAATAAGAGGTGAAAAGAAGTATGCAGCTCTTTTGTTTAGGTTTAACTAGCGGTATTTTAATAACGCTTATAATTGTCTCCTATATGGACAACACTGCTGCAGAAAGAGCTAATGAACAATTAGAATACAGTATACAAAATGAAGAGCATCTAAATAATGAAGGACTCAATTAGTATTTTCCGCACAAGTAGGTGCTAAGTCTATATTCTACGACTATTACTAATTCCATGTCTTCATATCGAATAGTAAAAGGCGAATCTTCTTAAATAAAGATTCGCCTTTTACTATCATTTTTCTAATATTCGTCTTGAGAAATACGATGAACACCCTCTAAATATTCATATCCATCCATATAACTGGTTACCTGAAGGTTTAGTAATGCTTCATGTGTTGAATTATAAGTAGCGATGAAATCAACGTATAAATATTCGCTTTCTTTATTTGTGAAATTAACAAATATAAAGCAACTTCCACTTACAATAAACTCATTACTAACGTAATCGGTTCCTCTTATCTTGAGTCTCTTATCTGATACTTTAATTGTTGTTACTTCACCATTGTCTTCACTTTCATATTCATCTCGAAAATAGTTTAGCAAGTTATTCCAAGAGTCATCTCTACAAAGGAATTCATAAATACTTTCTTCTTCCCATGACCTTTGTCTTAAACTCTCTAATAATGCATGCTTCTCCATAAAGGGACTCATGAAGGTTGAATTTAAGACAGCGTGCATATCTTTTAGAAGTTGGAAACGTGAAGATTTTTCTTCTAATTCTTTATGTATATAACCCTTTTTGTCAAGGTAATCTGTCGTGTTACCACTTATCAAAAAACAATTTTCCAATTGTTCTTCCTCAGCTAACTTGGCGTAGGAAAACCAAATAACAGCATCACGAAATTCTTGCTTTTTTTCCGTAAAAGGCATAATACGGTGGATTGAACGATCAATTAATTCTGGGAGAATATTATTGTCATAAGGCACTAATATAATTCGCCCTTCACTACGCAACTGCTCAAAATAATCATCAAAGGCTCCAGTCAGTCTATCTATATCGGGTAGTGATTGGTTTATATAAGATAGACGAGGCACTGTATTAAGGGCACCCATTCCCTTTTTTATGTTTGTTAGTTGCATCTTCATGAATTCTTTATATTGTCTTCTTATTTCCTGTAATACTACTTCAGAGATATAAATCGAGAAATCTTGTTGCTCACAAATATCAAAGAATTTTCTACTCAATTTGTTATTTAGAAAGACATCTTTTCCATTCTGAAAGACTGTTGAGTCAAGAAAAAAGTTCATTAATAAGCTCCTCTATGATCTATTTAACAAATTATAACAAACATAAAAAAAAGCTGCAGATTTTCTGCAGCGTCTTTTTTATTGACTCCTCATAAAGCCATCCTTCGCATGAAAGAACGTCATATGATTGTTTATAATACCTGATTCAAATATCTGATTAAGATAAGTGAGTACAGTTATCGATGCCATCCGATTAGTCATCAGTCGCTGCGGATCACTTGCGACAACATTAGAACAAGAAATCTCACTTGGCGCTATTTCATCCTCATCTTCCAGGATGTTAGGGAAAATAGAAGCCACTGGCTCTAAGATTGTTTCATTATTAAATCTCAATCCGCATACCACCTGTCCGTCCCAACCTGATGAATCATATTCTATTTTCTCATCCGCGGTCCAAAGACCCATATTACTTAGTTCTTTACCTTTAGGTAACTTAACTGAATCGTTTCCTACGTCGATATACAATAGTCTAGGTACGGAATAAAAAAACTCATGCATAACCTTACGGGTGAAGTTATTATCTACACTTCCTATGAGGATAGGCAAGATTAATGTACCGTAGTTAATATCAGCATACTTTTCATTAATACTAAACAGCCTTTTTAACGTTTTTACATCTTCTACATATCCATCAGAATAAGAACTTATCCCTATATCATACGCAGCGCTATATCTCTTGGCCAAGACCTTTGCCTTCGTCTGGCCGACGTCCTTCCTAATAAACAATTGATTTTTTAGGTTTTTATCTTCTACTACGTCTGGATCAGCTAGAATATAATTAAAACTCATTCTAAATCCTGATAGCATTTGTGCGATGTTTTGAACTAAGTTTGTACCAGTTGCACCAGTTCCTATCTGACATATGAAAGGATAAACAGTATCGTATCGACCGAAATCTTTTAGAAGACTTATTTCCTTCATACTTTCTCCACCTTACTTAAATCATACTGTGGATTAGCATAATAGAAAGGATCTTCAAAAACTAAAGACGGATTAAAACTGACATGCTCATTTCTTTCTATATCAAAAGTTCTCACTGTTACTTGTGGCATATAATAATCGAAGCGGCCAACTATTGCATAGTAGATGGGCATTCTTTCACTAGCATCATCTAATGCACTCGGCACAGGCCTCATAACATGATGTGAATGTATCTCCATATACTTGGTACATCTTCGCTCCAAGAAACGTAAGGCGGTAGTTAGCTCATCTTCAATAACTTCTACTGTAACGCTAGTTACTTCTTGTTCTGGAATATCTAAAAAGAATTCATTCGTTTCATGATCCAGATATATATCTGCATGAAACTCTGTTCCATATAGGTCATATACTCTCTTTGCAAGAGATATGAAATCTCTCAAGATACTATAAGGGATCTTGGTATCTGTTTTGACTAATCCATGGGTAGGCGCTGCAGGACCGCCCTTCTTTTTAGCTTGAAGTATTATGGAAACAGCGTTTTTACTTTTGATATACACTGCTTGTGCTCCTGTACTTACATCTAATACGGGGTAGTCTTTCTTTAATCTTTTCAATAACTCTCTTTCACTTACTTTCTTATAAGTAATTTCCTCTTCTGCTTTTGTACTATTAGGAATGCCGTTAGTGAGTTCCTCAATACTAAAGTACTCATTAACATCAATTAGTTCTGCGTAAAAGTATATTTTAGTATCTGTATTAAGAGTAAATTCGTCTTTCTTATCCTTTTTATTAGCAGCCTCTTTGGTTGTTTTTAGTCTTTCTTCCTGTTGTTTTTTTCGTTTTTCTGCTTGCTTTTTTTGTTCCTCAGCATACTCGTCAGGAATTTCAAAAAGTGAAAAGATATCTGTTTGCTCGGAATTAAGTTTTTTAGTCATTTTGTAAATTCTCCTCATTGTTCATTTTGATAAAGTCACCAATTTTTTTTGTTGTTGCCGGCATAAGCCAATCATCATTAAATTCCTTATTATCCAGACTTTCGAATAATTGAAGGATAGTCTTATTTGTTAGAACTCTAGTACCATAATCCGCTCCAAAAGGGGCTGAAAAGAATAGATAATGATATGTTTCTAAATGTCTTATTTTCTCAACTTTAGGTAGAGTATTAGCACCAAAACATGCTACGCCAGATTCGTGCGCTACATTAGGAAAAGGGAAGTAGAACAATTCTCCATCTTCTTCGATTCTCTGACCTTGTTTTAATGCAAAAATCGCTATTTCAAATACTCTGCTGGAAGCAATTGAGTATTTCATAATTAGTCGGGGAACTCCTATGTTGTAAACCTTGCCTTCAAATGTAATGTTGAGATTGCCTTTTGGGATTTCAACAAAGACATTTTCTACAGAGCCTCCATTTACCCTGGAACCATCTACCTTCTCATATTTCAAACAATTATTTGGTAGAAGGGGGGTCTCAATATAGGTATAGCTTTCCCTCGAATTGTTCAGGGCTGCACTTACATCAGAAAGAGACATAGTGTACTGAGCGACCGTCACATTATCTTCTTCCTGCGTAATTAATACATGATCATCAAAATTTGAGATGTCATCATCTATTACAATAGTGAATTTCATGCTACAATCTCCTCTTTTCGATTTTTTAGATCCTCTCTAAGCTTTAAAATAGCCCTGGTTAATGAGTGATAGTATCCAATACCGTCAAGGCTTATAAGAATACCATCGCATTTAGAAGCCCATTCAAATCCCATATCAAAGAAGTGATTATCCTGATCTATTATTCTTTTGTATTCAGATAAATCTATTGTTTTACAGCCATTAAAAAGCTTATCTTTTAATATCAGATACTTTTCATGACCATTTGCACTGATTCCAACTTCGAGTAACTCTTCTCTAGAATTATCATATGGATCATATTCTTCTATCTCACCAAATAAGATATTTAAGCCTTCAATAAAGATTTCATAGCCATTTATGTCTCCTCTGTAGAAATTCACATATATTTCCTTAGTTTGAAATTCATCAGGATTTACACCGGTATCTACAAAAAGCTTTGCTGTTAAAAGCGTGGATAGTGTCGCTTCTAAAGAGTGAATTTCTTGCGATTCTATAACACTCATTTGATCCTCCTAAATGAAATCATCATTTTCATTGTGATATCGTTTAAATTTATTTCTTGCTATCGCTGTAAGAGCGTTATCTATTGCTCCATATGTCATATAATCTGATAACCAATCAATTTCAAATGCTTCATCACCATCATCCAACGCTTCACCTGCTACACTCCATATATGGTCGAATGCAAGTTGTACATCAGAATCTGTGAATGCTGTGAAATCTATTCTTGTAATGTCTTTTCCGTACCAAAGAGTTTCAAGGACAGTTATATAGCCTTTGTTACAAGACAAATGTCCAGAATTCTTATGCTTTTCCTTAAGGTTCTCCTCCAATGAACTTAAATTAAATTTGTTCATACTAAGCCTCCACAATAGAAAGGGGAGTACTCTAAATGAATACTCCCTGCCTCTAACATTATTTAGTTCTAATTGGTGTAATTAGATGTACCTCTGAAGCTAATGTATCGTCAGCGCCAGTAATAATAGGCTTGTCTTTAGCTACATAATTAAAGTTAATTTCGTCACTCTGCAAGGCTTTAAGGGAATCCATAACAAACAACGCATCAAACGTTATATCGAATTCTTCCTGCATGCCTTCAATAGCCTTATATTCAACTTCTATTGTTCCTTTTCCGGACTGGCTTGATAAACTCTCCAAAACTGCTACTCCATTAACATGAAGATGAACAGTAGGGCGCGTATTATCTGCTGCGAGTGATACTAAGTCCAATCCATTAAGGAAGTTTTTTCTATTGATAGTCATTGTAGTATCAGATTCTATCTGCAGAAGTCTTTCAACTGCAGGATAGTTACCTTGGAAGAGTCTTGTGATAAAACTCGTATTGCCGCTTTTAAACATGACAGATTGCTCGTTTTGAATATGAAGTTCAACTGTGCCTTCATCATCAAAAACCTTTAACATGCCATCTAAAGCTCTTGCTGGCACTACAACATCAAAGTCTTTACAATCCTGTTCTATTTGTACTTTAGAAAGACGATGGCTGTCTGTCGCGTAAAGAGTTAAGAAACCCTCTTTTGTACCAAATTGAACACCCTGTAACATAGGACGTGCCTCTTGAGTACTTGCGGCAAAAATGGTCTTATTTACAATAGATTTGAACTGTTGACTACTTAAACTGACAGCTGCTGAATTCTTTTCGTTGTCCTGTAAAGCAGGGAATTCGGCAGCGTTAAGACAATTAAGATTAAATTCACTTCTACCTTTTTTCTTGAATTTTATCTTTAATTTCTCTCCATCTTCAGTTAAGTAAATAGTTGCTGGTGCTTTCTTGACTATATCGAGTACTTTTTTAGGTAAGACTGTTTTCCCAGGTTCTGTGACCTCTATTCCTTGATCAATTAGTATAGTGTGCTGGATGGTTTCTGTAGAATCGCTGCCAGTTAAAACAATCTTTTCATGGTCAACGTCCATTAGGATCCCTTGTAGCACTGGTATTGAATTTTTGTTAGTAACAACCTTCGCCACTTTTTGTAGACCTTCTAATAACATGCTTTTTTCTATTGATAATTTCATAAATTCTTCCTCCAATCCGTTAGTAAAATAAAAAAACAGAAGATTTATCTTCTGTTCACCCACTTAAGCAATTACATTGCTTGCTTCTTATTGTTGTACTCTGATTCCGCAATCTTATAAATCTTCATTACTTCCGCATTACTCAAGTTAAATAAAAGTGAGAACACATTAGTTACACTAAGCTCCGGCTTTATAATTTGAGCAAACTTTAGCATTTCATCGAGACTAATCCTAAACTTCTCCGCTGCCATACAGATGTTATAGAGAGGTTTAAGTGCTAAATAGTAATTCTTGAGTTCAGTTTCGGTGGCCTCGCTATTAATGTAGTTCATACGATTAACATTAATTTCACCGGCTATACCATTTGCCTTGTTGAAGATCTTAACAATCGATTTCTGATTGTTTGAGAGACCTAATTTGTACTCGCATTTTTTTAGTGCATCTTTTAATTCTAAGATTTTCGGATTAGCTTGTGCTTCTGCACTAAAATTATTTTCTTTTTGATTACTGTCAGTAGTAGAAGGAACTTTGTAATAACCCTTCAAATTCTTCTTTTTATCCTGGAAAAAAATATATTCTCCATCATTACGTCTTTCCGGAAGAAGTTCGGCTGACTTTATTTTTTCGTCATATAAATATCTTCCGATTCCCCATTTAGTGGCCGCACGTTTAAATGCATTACTCATACCTCCTTTAACTGACTCAAAGTCAGTAAGAGGTGCGCCATCCCACTTTGTTCTAGATTGTTCGTCTGTGATATAAATACGAATACCACACTTGAATCCATCATTAATTTCTTCATAGATGTCTTCCCATCCATTAATTCCAAGTATAGAATCCAATCTTTTCATAATGGCTCTGCTATCAACGTATGCTGCTAAATTCACATATACTTTGTTGTATCTTTTATAAGAATTTAGTACTCTCCAACCTAATTCGTCTTCTCTAAATGGTTTATTAAACTCCTTTTCGATACTTGCAAAGTCTAAATTACGTCCCATGTTTTGCACCCTTTCTGATTTTATTATTCACGTCTTTTAAACGCAAAAAAGCCCTTGAGGATACATAGATGGGGTATCTATGAACCTCAAAGGCTCCATAACGTGTAATTAATGAAACAGCTAACTCAAAATGAGTTGCTTTAAAAAATAAAAGATGTGAATATAAGGATAGTATAGCCCAATCGCAACAAATGCTCAATTATTTTTCCGATTGCTCTTTAAATTGTGCTATAATAATCTCAAATTATAAACGAAGCGAAAACCGCTATAATCCCAAGAAAAGGGATAATAGCGGTTTTTTTATTTTAAATTCTGGCACAAGGGTGATGAAGGTGAATATCAATAGCTTTAACGAAATCAGCACAATAGAGGACGATATTGAGAGATTGATTATCCTTAGAAAACGTTTAGGTAGAAGTCAGTATCAATTCGCAAAAGATCTTGGATTCTCTGCGAGTTACATAGGACAGGTAGAAAATCGTAAATTTCCATTTACTCCTCAAATTAGAGAAAGAATTAACTCATTTATAAAACAGGAGAGAATCAGAAATGAAGAAAATCTCTTTAGCAATATGTGACAATGCATTACTCAATATTGTCCGCAGCGAATTTGGCGCGGTGATTGAGGAGGTTTCTATCTCAGTCATCGAAGAGAGAATCGATGTATCGAAAGTCGAATGTGATTTTCTGGTTACTGATGAAAGGTATGTATCTGTTGAGGATTACATGAAGTTGCGTTTTAAAAATGCTGCTTGCTTAATTAGGAGTACACAAGACAATGTATTGTATGAGATAAAGCCTGGACTCTTGATTTTTAATGATGTTAAGGCATTTGTTACCTGGATACGCGAACATGGCTCTAATGTCTTTGAAATCGCTAATGTAGAGCAACAAGAAGTAAATGACAACGAGAATGATTACAACCCTGTAGAAGTAAGCGATCCATATCCTGATATCGTCGATGACAGTATGTCTAAGATGATAGAAGAAGAGGGTAAGAAATTAATTCAAGAAAACAGTAATACAACTTTCGAAGAAGAAGAAATTGATTTATTATCTGAACGCTCATTACTAATAAGGAGAAAAGCTTTTAACAATGGAAATTGGGATAGAAATAAAACCATTGGTATTTGGTCTCCTTTACATCGTATCGGTGTAACAACTTTAGCGGTTAATTTCTCTATCTACTTGGGCATGTACAATATTCCTTCCGCTGTAATTGAAGGACTTACGCAAAAGCAATTATTGAAAAGCATGCTAATGAGATATACAAAGACTCCGGATAACTGGAATTCATTTATACAAGTACTAAATCATCCAGAGAAGCATCCAAGCTCTGTAGAGTGGCAATTTAAAGGAGTACACTGGCTCCCACTAGATGATGAAGATGCAAAATCAACTTCTTGGAGTAAAGAGCATATAAAACAATACATTAATACTCCGAAGTATTTTGATGTCACTATTGTAGATTTACCAACGGGGGAAATGGCTAATCATACTTTAGATACATTGGAATACCTAGATGAGATTTGGATTCTCGTCGATGGTTCATATCAACAAATTCTTGCTTGGAAGAACTATATTAAAAACACCATAAGTACCTACAACATAGATGCCAAACTTATCTTTATGAAGGACTTCCCATTCGTTCGTAGTGATGATTTGGCCAAGCAGCTAGGGATCCCTTTACTTACAGCTGTTCCAGATCTTACAGAAGAGATTTATAAAAACTATCTCGACAAAAAGCCTCTAATAGAAGTGCAGCAGGTTCAAAATGAATTAAATCCGATTTTTCATATATTAGCATCTGACTTGCTTGGTGATGATTACGCTAAGAACAAAAAACCAGGACTATTCAAACGCCTTCAGTCTTTTCTGCAGCCTAGTGGCTCTTGATAAGCGAAAATTTTAAAGGTATGATTATCTTGAAACTTATCTTTTTATTTTCGTTTGCAGCAGTTAGCTTGCAGGTTCTTTCAATTAAACTTATCAAGTGGTCCTTGGACTAGTGATTAACACATTAATGTGTTGTTCTCTATTCTTAGGACCACTTTTTTGTGTTTAAAGAGGACAACGGTAATAAAAAGATAGCTTTTAATAAACAAAGTAAGGAGTGTACAAATGAAAGGATTAAGGAGAACAAGAATAAAAGGGTGGTACGAGTTCACTAAGATTGCTTGCCCTGTATGTGGTAAAACTGGTGCGTGTATGCAACATAAAGATGGAAACATGGTCGCTTGTATAAGAGTTGAAAGTAAGAAATTCTTCAGTAAAAATTCTTCTTTACCTTCATACCTTCATTTCCTAAATGGAGATCAACGAAGACAAAAAATTGACGATAACCAGGTAATTGAAGTGAGTGAACCAAAAGCTGATGAAGATACTCTTCATCGCATATATACGGAGCTAATCAATTGTCTAACCTTATCAAATGAACACCTAAAGCATCTTACATCTCCTGATAGAGGGTTGAATCTCAATCAAGTACAGGAAAGAGAATACCGCTCATTCCCAGACAAGCCTTGGGTCGTTGTTAAAGAAATTCAGAAAAGGTTAGGAATTGACAATTTTAAAGGAGTCCCCGGATTTTACGAAGCACAAGGTAAGTATGGCAGCAACTATTGGACAATTAGCGGCAGGTCTGGGATCTTGATTCCTTTTAGGAATTCTAGGCAACAGATAGTGGGATTTCAATATCGATTAGATAATCCTTCGAATGATGTAAAAGTGGATCAGAGGTATCCAGGTTTAACAGCTGAAGTCATAGAGCAGCCGAATGTTGTGCGAATTTATAAAGATAACGAACTCCTTTATGAAAAGATTTTGGAGCTAGATAAGGGTGTCTTTATCTACGACAGAAAATCTGAAAAGGATTTAAAGATAAAGGATATTCTCGGGTCAGTAACATTAAAAAAGGGTAACAGATATTACTGGCTTAGTTCTGCTAATAAACCAAAAGGAACAGGTTCTGGTGATCCACCGCCTATTCATGTATCGCTACCTACAGGTATCCGGAGAAGGGGAGAAAACGGAATTCAAGCAAAATCTGTTTGGCTATCCGAAGGTCCTCTCAAAATCGATATAGCTTCAGATAAAATACAGGATATCCTTACAGCAAGTGAGCTTGAAGAATACGGCAATATCTTTCTAGGACTTCCTGGAGTTAACGCATGGCAAATTGTTTTACCGCTTTTAGAAGCCATGCGTGTAGAGGTCGTAAATTTGGCTTTTGACGCAGACGTTGTAAATAATCCATACGTCAGACTTAATCTTATGAAATGCGTAAAAGAGCTTAAAATCAGGGGTTACCATGTTAATATGGTTATATGGAACGCAGAGGACGGTAAAGGCATTGATGATTTATTCATTGGCCATAAGAAGCCGAATATAAACGCACTATTTTAAAAAGCAAATACTAACTGATGAATATATTGGGAGGAACTATGGATAATATTAAACCTAGAGTGTTTATTGGATCAGCAAGTGAATCTTTAGACTACGTAACAGCAGTTCAGGGATACTTGCAATTTGTTGCAGAAGTAACTCCTTGGACCAGTGCCTTTGATTTTCAGAAATACGCAATGGATTCCTTGGAGGAGGCGCTTGAAACAAATGATTTCGCTGTTTTTATATTTTCTCCTGACGATCTTGTTAATATGCGCGATCGCCAGTATTTAAAAACACGGGATAATTCCTTGTTTGAACTAGGTATGTTTTGGGGCAAGCTAGGGAGAGAAAGAGTATTTTTTATAATTCCCGATGAAGAAAGCGATTATAAATTGCCTACTGATTTAGAGGGGTTGTATACACTGTCTTATACTAAAAGAACAGACAACAACTTTGCTGCAGCTGTAAGTCATGCTTGTGGCGTTATTACCCAAAAGATTAGAGAACTTGGTAAAAGACCTAATCATGAATTAGATGCAGATAATTACTATCGTGCCTTGAGATTCTATGCTCACCTTTGTGATAAGATTTGGGACGAAAGTAACGACAAATATCAAACTTTATATAGTGCATTAATGAGTGGGTACGAAATACCTTCACATATCCAATCGTTATTATCTTATCGACTAGAAGGTGCTAGTATTTGGGAAGCGAATTCAGAAGGAATAGCACAAGTAGCAGGTAACGTCGGTTCTGGAAAATACTATGACTTTTCAAGTGAATATAATGACGAAATAATGGTTATCGATACTTATTTAAACAATGTTGTCAGGTACGTTATACTGAAGGACTCACCATTTACTAAGACATACTTAATATGCTATCCTATAGGTAAGAAATTTGTTTTAACATTCCATATTTCAGGGAAAGATGTGTTAGAACAAGGTGATTTACAAGCAATTAGATCCTATAATTCAGATATTATAGGCATTGTGGATTCATTATTAGGAGGTGCTGAGCAATGAGCACAAAAGATAAGCATAAACACGAAAAATTCTATAGTGCTGCTGTTACACCTGAAGAAGCTAAAAAACGTAAAAACCTAGATAAAAACGTCGGGATTATACTCTTTTCTGAAAAGCCAAAGTATACACACCCACTGGACAGAAAAAGAGCATAGTTGATTTTATATGTATAATATGTAGCTACAGATTAACAATCTGTAGCTTTTTTTATAGGAGGGTATATATATTGAATAATAACAAAGATAGTAGAAAGCACGAGAAATTCTATAGTGCTGCTGTTACACCTGAAGAAGCTAAAAAAAGAAAAGATTTAGATGAAAATGTAGGGATACTTGTTTACTCTAAAAAAGCAACTTATAGTCATCCTCTTGATAGGCTAAGAAGGTAAATTGATAAGCTGTAGACTGATCAATCTGCAGCTTATCAAAAGAATAATATTTCAAAAAACAATAACTCCAATACAACCCTCGCAATCTTCGTAGTAGCAATTAGACTTAATGACGTTCCTATCTTTGTAATTCATCGTGTCCTAAATTATGGTTAAAAAAAGAAAAGATATAAAATGTCGGATGTATGAATATATATATTTATATAATTAGAAGAGATTTAAAGAAATTAAAAGAAATTGTAAAACGAAAAGAGCAGAGAATCCTTTAATAATAAGGTTTTGAGATACAAAAGAGAAGTTGGATTAATACTTAAAAGTTATTAAAAGTACATTCTATCTTAATTTTTTTTTGTTATATCTGAATCTTTTATAAGTAAGTTGAGATTTTACCTATGAAATAGATAAATTAAGGTTATATTTGATTTATTTCTTTGATTGTAAAAAAAAGTAATTATAGTGTCGTCCTTATATTTCAGAGTCCTCTATAATTACTGATTCTTATACTGATATTCTATTTAAAAGAACAATTACTTAAATTAGTGCATGACAAAAAAAGGTGCTCATTAGATCAATTGCACCTTCTCAGTGCTAGAAATGAAATTTTTTATAGAATTTACAGGGGTGCTCTCTAAATCATCCATTAACTTAGACCTGGTTGGAGAATAGTTACCTTTTATTATTGTTGTTATTTGATCAAGTGCCTGGCTTATCTTAGCAATGCCAAATTCTGATACAAGTGAGCTTTTCTGTTCATTGGAAATAGACCTTACTTTTGTCTCCAAAAAGAAAAGATCAAATGCTGAATCTGCTTCTTTAATTTCTTTTTGGAGTGTAAGGCGGCTGTTTTTCTGTTCATGTAGCTGGAAAGATACCATAAATCTGCTTTTTAGCTTCTGTAGCTGCAACGGAATAGATTCATGGCTTTTGTTCAGTGATTCAATGATCTCTTTTTCTTCTAATGTTTTAAAATTAAATAGAGTACTTAAATACTTGAATGTCTTTTTAATGTTAGCTTTGAATACATAGTATTTTGGTAAAATACCTTTAAGGTCATTATATGTAAGATAGGCTTTTGAATTTCCGCCTACATTCACTTCTTTCTCAAATAAATAAAGAGATCTGCAAGCAATTCGAAGCTCATTTACGTTCAAGAGCCCAAGCAGCTCTAGCATAGCTTCTTTTTTAATCGTTGTATAACCAGTACGGGAGTAATATTTAGTTTCTGCACTTTCGGAACCTGGATTAGCGCTTGTCAAAGAGCCTCCTTTAATAGGGGAGGCGTATAGATCTAAAAAGTTTTCGCGGTAGTTAGAAAGCTTAATACATACTAAATTAGACCACAGCTCAGTTCGTTCAATCAGCTGCAGCGCTTCAAAAGTTCTGTTATTATTCTGAATTGTTTTTGTAGAACATCCTATGTATGTAGCCAATGTATCAAGATGAATAACACCAGCATTACCCTCACTATCAGATAAGGCCATGTATGCTAGCATTTGCTTAATCATACTGCGGCTCCATTTAACTGAGATCCATCTTTTTGGAATATGAAATGCGTGTTGCTCATAGAGTTTTTTACCGTTCTTGTCTACTGCGTTCTTATTAATTCCAGAGAAGACGATTAACCACTTATTTGCTATAGGTGTATGATTTCTGAATTCTAATTTCAAAGCAGCCGCCTCCTTCGGTAATTAGTAAAATGTAGTAGTATAGTTACCTCTATTAACCATTTATAATAGATTCCAATCTTTCGGTCAAAACTGCAAAAAATCCCGATCAATATAAGAAGAGTTTAAAGGAAGGTTGTTTTAATGGCTGTTTAAGATACCGAAAAAGATGCAAAAACACCCGAACATTTTAAGAGGTATTTGAATAATAGCTCCAAATCAGGCTCTAAAAAAAAATATAGAAAATTTT
Organism: Terribacillus sp. JSM ZJ617; assembly: GCF_044383785.1. Classification (NCBI taxonomy): domain Bacteria; kingdom Bacillati; phylum Bacillota; class Bacilli; order Caryophanales; family Bacillaceae; genus Terribacillus; species Terribacillus sp. JSM ZJ617. The sequence continues at coordinate 38,503 of NZ_JBISEQ010000006.1, forward strand.
GTGCAGAAAATCCCGAGAGATATAAGTGATTTTATGTATTGTTCCTATTAGTTAAGCTATAAGTAGAATAAAGTTGCGAATTTCCTACAACAAAAGAAAAAAGTGCAGAAAATCCCGATAAAGATTAGAATGCGAATAAGATTTTACTAGTAGTTATGTAGTAAATATCAGCAAATAATATTGTAATCTGATTAAATTTTATTAAGGAATTGAAGAAAATCCCGAACCTTTTCAGCAGTACTGCAAATTGTCCCGTAATTTACTAGAATTTCTGAAGAAAATACCGATATAAATAAGAGAAATTGTAGAATTACCCGATATTTTTAAGAAGGAAGGCGTTTTTTTGAAAGAACTAACTACAATCCTAGCAACATTACCGTTTGGGGCATTTCTGGGTATTTTTGTGAAACATTTTTTAGATACAATATCTAATCGTCCTAAATCAAACTTCTTTCAGAGACAGATATATCTTGAAAGACTGAGAACATTTGAGGACGATGGAGTATTAACAAAAAAAAGTGTTCCTATAGAATTTGCAGAAGAGGTTAAATTGACTGCATACATAATAGCTACTAATTCTGGTAAAACAAATACAGCGTTCTCTGATATCGGTTTGAGTTTAACTAATAAGAGTACGGGATATAGTTTCTTCCCAAAGTTTAAGTTTGAGGTGGATGATTAAGAACTACCTTACGTAATGAATTTGGAGGCTAATACTTGTAAAGTCCTTAAATTAACTATGATTCTTGATAGAGATGAGCAAGAGGAATTTTTTGTTGATGAAGATGATTTTAAAATAGATATTATTTTTACTGATGTAAAAGAGAAAGAAAAGATATTAAATCTAGATACTTATGCGTCCTGGACAGCAATAGAAGATTTCATGAGTTAAAAAACGATCCTACTGAATAGGATCGTTTTTTAACTTCCAAGTATCATCGCGTCACTAGAAGAGTTTAGGTTAAGTCGCTTACTATTCATATCTTGCAATTCACGTTTGTTTAAAGGGTGACATGTAACGAAGAAAGAAACGTTTGTATATCTTTTGTATCCTTTAACAATAAAATCCTTTTGCTTTATTTCTTCGAGTGCCGCCTCAATCTCATCAAAATTCTCTTTTTTACTTCTCTTATTAAAGCGTATCGATGAACTAAGATCACTCCAACTCAATTCAAAAGATATATCCTCAGAATCAGATTTATAGCTTAGTATACGTTCTTTTTGAATTATAAAAGATAAGTGGTAAGCTAAATTATTTTCTAATTCTTGTATTTTCTTATTGTAGATACTGACATATTGTTCTTTAAGAATATTATCGTAAACACTGTCGCTTACATAGGCCATTAGATACCAACGGTCATTGTTTCCTTGCTCTCTTTCAATTGTCATCTCAGAAAATAAGGATCTCAATCTTACTGAGTCGCCTTCGCGTTGAGCTATTCTAAAATACCCTAACCGTAGTAGCCTTTCCGTTAATTCCTTATACGACTTCTGACTTTTGTCGTTGAAGTGTGTATCTAAAAGCTCTGATAAATAAACTCTTATTCTGCGGTTTTTTTGAAAATTTTTATCTCTTCTATTGATTAAATCTATAAATATCTTTGAATCGAACATATCTGGTGTTTTAACATGCTTATTAAAGCTTTCAATTATCTCAGAATCTACAACAAGATTATAAGAATCGTCTAGTTCGTAGTCCTTCTTCTTTTTAACTTCAAAGTGAGTTCGCCCATCTTCTAAAAACGTCGTTTCTTTATTTAATGGGGATTTCCCCTTTTTGGCTACACCCCAATAAGGGTGTTCTAGAGCAGAGGTAGGGGCTTGTTCAACGAACTTTTTAGACTCCATATACTCTTCTTCATCAAAAACTAATAACCCATCTTCTATCCCTGTAGGTGAGAGTGTATGAAGATTATTTACCAACCATTCACCCATAATTAGTATCAAGTCGATCTCAACTGATGTTGCTTTTTGATTAGACGTAAGGTCACTAAAGAAGGGGTATGCCGCTAACATACTGTTTTTGTCACTATGCCATTGTTCTAGCTCCTGGATGTACTTTTCAATAGCAGCTTCTGCGCTCGATTCCTTAAACATTTTTTGAAATCCAGTTAATCCTTTATCGTCTTCATAGTCTTTCATCATCGAATATATATCCACTAAATGCTTTGCAAAGCCCTTACTGAGTTTGTCTCCATTCCTGTAACTCTCATAGCCAGTCTTTACTTTTTCAGTCCAACTTTTCTTCCGTTTAAGCAATTTATTATGCTTATGGTATGAAACAACAGATTCTGGATCTTTATTATCAAAATACTTCTCATATATCACTTTTATAGCATGTTCTTCATCTTCACTAAGGAACTTTAAAATTTTGTCTTTTAATAATTCGTACTTAGGAGACGTGTTTATACCCTGATATATCAGATAAGGAAGTTCTACCATTAAACATCACTCCTTAGTTTGTCTATCCTTAATTATAGCAAGGATCCGGCTTATAAAATAGGATATTGTAGAAAAGCACAATTTTACAAAAAAAGGCGAATTATCGTTGCTTTTTGCCAAAATATCTTATAACATTACTATTAGTTAGACAAAGCAATAACTACATATAAACGGGACACCCCGCAACTATTAAGAGATGAAATAATCATTTCTCATAGTTGTGGGGTTTTTTTGTTTCCGGAAGATGGAGGTGAAAAAGAGATGAACAGTCTAACTTCTAAAAAACCTATGCTAACTAGAGCACTTGTTGCTTTGGTTATTGTGGCAGCTGTTTTTGCTTTAATGTCGGTTAACCCAGATATTGCTTCCGCAAATGCATGGGAAAAAGCTGGTATCACACCGGACGGTGATGTAGAAAGCAGTGGAGTATACGATGATCTAAATGGTCTTGTTACTCTAATCATCATTCTAGGTGGTATCTGGACAGTAGTCTGCATCATTTTTGCAGGTATGAAGCTATCTGCAGCACAAGGTAATCCGCAAAACCGTACAGCTGGGATGATTGGTTTGGCATTTGCAGGAATCGGTGGATTCGTTGTTTACAAATGTTACGACTTTGCAGGATGGATTGCTGGATTCGGAGCTTAAATTGCATAACAAAGGAAATACACCCCTCTTAGTTCGAGAGGGGTGTATTTATAAGCAAAGGAGATATTATGAGCCGAAAAGTGACAGTTCCAATAGATATGGCAAGTGAACAAAAGACGATTCTTGGCCTTCTGACACAAAGGCAGTTGATTTATATATTCGGTGGTATTGTGCTGATTTATTCATATATGGAGCCGGTCTTTAGCTTAGCGCCGAACATGATATTCGGCATTATCTTTTGTCTCATTTCTGCCGTTCCTACAGCTGCATTAGTTTTTATATTCGCTTTCTATAAGAAGAGAAAGTACAATCTGAACTTCGATTTTTATCTTCTTATTAAGGCGGGTTACAAAAAGCAACTTGGTATATGGCGTAAGGGACCTAAATAAAGGGGGACGATAAAATGCTCGACATGCTCTTAATGGGTGGACTTGCTATAGGGTTGTGGATTTTCTACAGAGTAATGATGAAGGAACCCATACTACCTTGGGGTGAAAAGAAAGCCAGGGAAAGTAGCAAATTTAAAAAGAACAGCAAAACATCGGATAGTAAAAACGGTATTGAAATGGATCAGGAGCCGCAACCGTTTCAAGAGTTGTTTAAAGATGTAAAAGGGATTGAGAGTCACATGCTTCGTTACAAAGATGACAAATTTGTGATGTATGCAGAAGTTGAACCAGTCAATTATTTTCTATTAAGCCAAGCTGAACAAGAAGCAATTGATGTAGTCTTCGAACGTTGGTTAGCTCAAACAAACTATCAGTTTCAAATTTACTTACAAAACAGATATGTGGACTTGTCAGATCAAATCAGTTCTATGAGAAAGAGCATGGAGGATGCTGAAGATCTGAGTGAAAACGCTCGAGAATATGCAAAAACAATGGTGGAGGATCTAACAGAGTGGCAGCGCATTGCGCCACGCTTTGAAACAAAAAGGTATTTACTCTTCATATATCAAGTTAAGTCCAGTGAAATAAATGCAGAGAATCAAGAGGAGTTAGAACAAAAGATTGTAGATAAGGCTTTCTCTGAGTTATCAAGAAGGTACTTTGCTGCTAGGAACCAGTTAAGAAAAGCTCGTATAGATGTTCAATTACTAACTAGTGAAGGAATTACAGATGTTCTCTACCACGCTTTTAATAGGAAGAGAGCAGTAAAATCAAGATTTAAAGATTTTGGTCCAAATGAGATGCTGTCACTATTTGTAACATCAGACCAGGATGATATCCGTGTAGACCTTGTTAAGGAGGGAATTGAAGATGAAGCTGTTACAGAAGAAGAACGCGAACAAAAAGAGCAAGCCAGCTAAACCGGTAGAAAAAAAGAAACAGAAGGGGAAGCTTAACGAGGAAGAAATACAAACTCAACTTGATGCGAAGCCGACTTTTTGGGATATTATCGCTCCGGATGGTATGACAATCAATGCAGAAGATTTTGGTGTGATTAAACAATCAATGGGAACCAATACGTATTTCAGACCGTGGTATGTTCCTCGTGACGGCTATCCTCGTAAGCTTGCTACAAATTGGCTATACTCTATCACTTCTAGTGGTGAAGCAGATACGATGCTGGATATACACAAAATTTCAAAGACAGATGCAATACGAATGCTACAAAAGCAAATGACGATGCTACAGTCCAACTATTCCTTCCAAACAAAGAGAGGGAATATTGATCAGATTAAAGACCTTGAGACAAAAATGTTTGATACTGATGTTCTGATGGGTGAAATTCAGTTCTCAGAGAATGACTTATTCTATGTGTCCACTATGGGCGTTTTGTATGCGGGTAGTGAAAAGGAATTAAACAATTACAGTGAGACACTTGAAGATGAGCTTTCAGGTAACTTTGTAAAGATGACTTCAACTTGGAGTCGTGTAAAAAAAGGATTCTATAGTGTCCTTCCTTTAGGAAAGAATGAAATTCCAGATTCTATGAGAAACGTTGATAGGAGAGCACTATCAACATTCTCCCCGTTCATCAGTGGTAGCGGTAAATACAACGGTGGAGTCCCGATCGGAAAAAATCAAATTACTGATCAACTTGAGTTTATCAATAGCTTCGGTACCGAAGAGAATAGACCTCAAAACTACAATGTAGGGATTACCGGTATTCCAGGTTCTGGTAAGTCACTAGCCATGAAACTCAAAATTGCTAGGGAAATGAGCGGAGCAAACGTTTGGTCTACTATCATTGATCCTGAAGGTGAATTCACTATGCTGACTAAAAGGCTTGGTGGAATAAATCTTAATGTCAATGAAGAAGCAGATATCTGTATTAACCCGTGTTCCATTAACTACACGGATATACCGATGACGGATGAAGATGAAGAATTGGAATGGCTAGAGACAGCGGATGATCGAGAAATAATTCAAAAAGGTGAAAAAACATTTGTGCGATTTGTTCCTCTTCGTGAAAAACAGAATGAAATTCTAAGTTTCTTTGATATCATTGTGCGCGGAAAAAATGGAGAAGAGGGCGGACTAGATGTATTTGAGAGAAACTTCCTTGAAGAGTCTATCAAGTACGTTTTTGAAGAACAGCTGGAGATAACATCACATCCCTCTTCTTTGTATACAAACGAAGTAAAGGAAGTCGATGGTATCCTCACACAATCCAAAGTGAGAAAGCCAGAACCAACAATTTCTGATGTCTATAATTATTTGTCTAATAAGTATTCAAAAGATCGGAAAGCTGGCCGGTTAATAGCTGCTATACGGCCATTCCTGAAAACAGGTTCAAAACCGATATTCGATGGTCAAACGTATCTTGGAAAAGGCGTTACACAAACGCTAAATACATCAAGACTAATTAACTTTAACATTAGCCAAATGGAAGAGGGCTTCCTACGTCCAATTGCATATCACGTTATACTCAACTACCTTTGGGAGTACTTTGCCAAGAATAGTGAGAACGCAACAAAGAAGAAGTACATATATGCAGACGAACTTTGGCAGTTCATCGATAACGAACAGACAGTTTCCTTCTTTGAGAAAGTAGCAAGACGTGCGCGTAAGAGAAACTGCGGATTATGTTGGGCTACTCAAGATTTTGTACGGATTCTTGAGAATCCAAAAGCTAGGGGTATTTTATCCTCCACTTTCACAATTCTATTTATGCAACAGAACAAAATCGACTTGGAAAGAGTAAAAGAAAATTTTGATCTAAGTGATGGTGAAATTGGAATTCTCTTTGGTAATCCAGACAAGGGTGAAGGGATTTTAAGAAGCGGTAAGAGTTCAGTATGGCTAAAGACTAATCCAAGTGAAGAAGAACTCACGTTTATCGAGTCCAATACTGCAGTACTTGAGCAGCTGCTACAGAAAAGGAGAAAACAAAATTCCAGGAATGGTCAGGTGATGTAAAGTGCTTGATGGAATCACAGATATAGTTAATTCACTGATTTCAACCATGTATACGTGGTTGATTGCACCGTTTTTGGAATTACGCACCTTCAAAAGTCTTATTTTTGGTAAAGAAGAAGACGTAGATTTAGCATTTGGGATTTTCAAAGAGGAAGAGTTAACAAACATCTATACACCAGGTATGAATATGTTTGTTGTACTTGCTGTAAGTGCTTTGCTCATCGCGATAGTAATGGGCGGGATGAAGATTTCCTCTTCCGGAATAAACCCTTCTAATCGATTGTATGCAATTCAATTCATGAAAGATCTAGCTGTTGTTGGTATCCTGTTCTTTAACCTAGCAACACTATATACCATTGTTTTCACTGTCAACTATACAATAGTTGAGCTCTTTGCTGGTGGAGGAGACAACGCTGAGATTGCTAAGGTTAAGGAGAGTGTCGAGGGCGGAGAAGATATAATCGGTCAGATTATTATTGCGCTCTGTCTCCTTGGTCTTAGTATCTGGGCAAACTTTTATTACATGATGAGAAAGCTAACGCTAATCATCTTTATGATAATTGGACCGCTAATGGTTGTTCTATATCTAATTCCTCAGACAAAGAATATGACGCTTGCCTGGTTTAAAGAGTTTGTAGGTACTGTGTTTGTTCAATCCATCCATGCCGCACTATATTGGATAGTTGCGTTATTAGCCGCGGCTAATAACGGATTAGAAACAATTATCTTATACGTGATATTTATTCCAGTATCTGAATCGTTACGCTCTCTATTAGGATTAGGCGGTGGAATGAACTCGGGGTTAGCTAAAACAGGAGCTATGTTTGGCTTATCTGGACTTGCAGGTATGTATGGAGCTGCTAAAGGAGCTATGGATGGAAAGTCAGTAACAGGAGCTTTAAAAGGTGCATATCAAGGTGCAAAAGATAAACTGGGCAAATCTAAAGGTGAGAATGGAGAAACGGATCCAAATACACTAGCCGCTAATACCGGTACCGACTCAGGTAGTACTACTAAAGCAGAGAAAATGCTTAAAGCAGGTGACATCCTTTCTCGCGGTGGTAAAGCAGTTTTTGGAGCAGCGGGTTCTATTGCAGGTTCTACAATGGGTCCTTCAGGTAGTATTTTAGGTTCTACTATAGGTTATGAAGCAGGTGGCATTGCCGGCGGGCTTGTAGGTAGGACAGGAGCAGCTGGGGCTATGGCTGTAGGATCTAGGTTGAAAAAAGGTTGGCAAGAGGGATTACAGACTGCAAGAGACAAAATGGATCCTTCTAAGTCAGATGAGCAGCTCGCTGAAGCAATGGCAGAAAATGAAACTACAGAATGGGCAAGTGCGAATAAAGAGCAATTTATGAATGACTTAAGAGAAAGATTTCCTGACTCCCATGAGAGTAGATGGGATGAAGCGGTCAGTGATAAAAAAGCTGAAAATCTAGCGAAGGCAAGAGAACAAGTGGGTAAGATCAGAGCAAATGATGGTCAATACGCAAATGCTAATGCTCTTTCTGCAGCAACTACTGATCAATTGAGCCAGGACTGGGCTAACAAGAATAGAGAACAATTTGTGGAGGATTTCGATAAGAAAAATCCTATTGTTCCTGGCATGTCCTCTAAAGACTTAACAGATAGAGAAGAGCGAAAGGAACTTGAGTGGGATAATGCTGTCGCAGACAAGCGTGAGCAGATAGCAGGTATTGCAAATTCGACTGCAGGTAAAATGAGCAATGGACTTCCATCTGACCAAGCCTTTATTAATAAATCTGATTACGCAAGATCAGTTAGTGATCAAGTATCAGACTTGAACAAAAATGAATTTAAAGATAGATTCATGGCAAGTAATCCTGCGGCTACAGATGAGCAAGCAGAAGAGGCGTTCCAGTCTATGAATGGTGATAAGTCTGCCTATGCTCAAGTAGCTTTAGCTGCTGTTAGTGGACTTGGAGCAGGTAAGAGCATGGCTAAACAAGCAAAAGTTGCAGATGCCGATGAACTTGTGAGTGCAACTACTGCTAAATTGACTAGCAACTGGGCCTCTAATAATAAACAAGCATTCATGGATAACTATGATAGGGAAAATCCTATTACAGAAAATATGTCTGAACAAGATATTGCTACACGTAATGAGCAAAGAGATGCAGCTTGGAATAATGCTGTTACAGCTAAATCCGGAAGTATTAAAGCTGCTGCAAGCTCAGTTGCTGCTAAGATGACAAGTGCTAATCCTGGAAATTCATCTTTAATTGATAAAAACAATTTTGCGAACGGTGTCAGTGAAGAAGTATTTAACGCCGATCAGGCAGAATTCAAAAAGAATTATAAAGCAAGCAATCCAGGTGCAACTGAGGAAGACGTAGAAGTTGCTTTCAAAGAGCATAACGGATCTTCTCGTGGATATTTCCAAATGGCAAAAGGAGCAGCAGATTCTGTTAAATCAGGAACCTTGTACTCCGGAAATCAAGTTAATACAGATTATTTAGCCTCGCAAATGGCTTCAGTCAAGACTAGTGAAGCTAAAGCTAATTTTATTAAGGAACAAGGACAGCAGGATGTTACTAAAGAAGCTGCTGAACAAGCCTGGCAGGCACAAGAACCTAATGTATACAAACAGAATCTTAGAGAGGTTTCGCAACAAATACCCTCTCAAGTTCCAATTAATGGTGCATTCAGTAATGTAAGAGCAATCAATGGAGCCGCGGCAATTACTTCTGGTGTCCTCAGTGGTGTTGGGGTTGTAACTGGTGTGAAAGATATGTCCGCTTTTGCGAAGGATACCAAATTAGGGAAATTGGTATCATCTGGTGTACTAGGCGCTGCCCTAGCTTATCAGGAAACTGTCATTAATCCTGATCTAGCTACAAGTCCTGTTTCTAACGCGTTTTCTGCAGTATCAAATGGAATAACTGGTGGATTAGCTGCTGCTAAGACACAAATCGGAAACACTCATATTCCGCAAAACCTTGAAGAAAGACAAGCTAACTATACTAATGCAGTGTCCTTCGTTGGTGGAGTGATCGGTGGTGTTAGGGGATACCAAGCAGCAAGCAAATTAGGTGTTCGTACAAATCCTTATAACGCAGACGTAAATCAAAAAGTGATGGAAGTTTCTGAAGTGGAGCATATGGCTCAGAAAGTAGAAACACCTAACGGCACTAAGGAAGTAGCAAAAGGTGCAATACAGCTAGTTACGACTGGAAATAAATCGTTTGTTCAAGTAAAAGATATACATGGCCAGAAACAAGTCGTATCACGTTATGGGTCTGGAGATAGTTCACTTAAGAAAGGTGAAGTTGTGTATCAAGATCTTAACGTTTCTAATGGTGCCCTGGTGCATGACTCAACACCATATAAGATGGATAGTACTGGTGGCCGTATAGAAACTGGAAGACCAATAAATGTGAAGCCAGCAAGCTTGTTAGCTAATAGGGCTAGCTCAAATTCTAGTAAACAACCAACTATTCAAGAGATACCTGCACTCAATCAACAAGTTGATAGCGGTGAGCTTTCATATGCTGATGTAGTGCAAAATACAAAAGATGTTCGAATGGTAGTATCTAAAAATAGAAGCTTTATGATTGCCAAGGATAGTAGCGGCAGAGATTTTAGAGTATCTCCTTACGGTAAAGGTGATACAAGACTGAAAGACGAAGAGACAGTTCAAATCAATTATTCTGTTGAGAATAAGAGGTTGGTCAAAGACTTTAATCCTTCTAGCCAAAATTACCAGACCTCTGCTAAACCGGAGGATCTACTTCCGCCAGTGGTTAATAATCGCCTGCAGAGAAGAAGGGAATATGAAGCACTTCGTCATCAAAGTATGGGAGGAGCCATCTAATGGTTCTTCCTGTGAAACAAGAAAATGATCAAGAACAGAAGTCAGGTGCTATCGATTTAGCCAAAGGCTATGCGAAAGGAAAAGTAAAAAATGCGGGTAAGAAATTAGGTAAGAAAGCCGGGAAAAAACTCGCAAAACTAGCCGCCAAAGCAGTAAAAAAAGGTGTTGCGGTTTTAATTAAGATGCTTCTAACCTTTTTAGGGAGTATTGGTGTACCAGCGCTAATTGTCTTTGGAATTGTAGTAATTGCAGTGATAATAGTGTCATTGAGTTTATCGTTTTTCCTTGGTAAAGGAGAAAGTCTTACCTCGGAAGAACAAGACTTACATGACTATATGGTTCAGAAAACTGAAGAAACAGTGGATATGTCAGATCCGTTGCAAGCGCCGTATAAGCTTCCAGTTGAACTACTTTCCGCGGTAATACAAATTGATGGGATGCAAGGAGAGGATTATTATGAGCTGGTAGATAAGTTTACAGAAAGCTTAGCTCCTTCGTTCTCTTACAATGAATACAATGAATGGTCTGAAAGTAAGACGCAGGTCTGCCGGAATGACAAGTGCGAAAAATGGAGCGATGTAGATAGGGAAGACAAATGGGTAACTAAGTTGACCGGTGTAGAGCATTGGGAAGGCGGAACTCACTTTGACCATGATGATTACATTACTGATTGGAAGAGTGATGTTGTTTATAAGACAGAGCAAGAAGAATATATCGAATATGAGACTGTGACCAAAACAGTTTCAACGAAAGTTCCTTATAGAGAAAAGGAATATGTACAACAAAAAGACGGGACTTGGAAAGAAGAGTACGTTACAAAGCATAAAGTGGTGAAGGAAACTGTTGAAGAAAGAGTCCCGGTTGAAAAAGTCCGAGATATTACAGTGAAAACTACAACTATGACGAGACATCAAAGGTTTAATACAACTGAAACGACTACTCATGATTACTCCAATTTTGATAGTATCTTAAATTCCTACGGTCTAGGACTTAATGACAAACGTATGATATCAGCTAACTACGAATTTCAGGGCTTTGATATTAGCTACTTAGAGTGGTTGGAATCAGATAGTAGTGCGGGGTTTGGTTCCGGTATTTCATATGATGGAACAATTGTTCCAGGTGAAGGGGTTCCTGCAGAGTATATGCCAATATATCTAGCTGCTGAGAAGAAATACGGTGTAGATTGGTACACCTTAGCCGCTATTCACTTTGTTGAGACAGGTTTTAGTACACATCCCACTATGGTATCTTCAGTCGGAGCAGTTGGACATCTACAGTTTATGCCAGCCACATGGGTAGGTTGGACATATGATATTGGAGGCGGGCTAGTAAGTGCAACTCTTGACATAACCAGCTTAAGTGTAATTAAAGCCGGTGGTGGATATGGAGTAGATGGTAATGGCGATGGAAAGGCTGATCCATGGAAGATTGAAGATGCAATACATACTGCGGCCAATTACTTGGCCGGAAGTAATTATGCTTCCGATCAAAGAGGGGCTATCTACAACTACAATCATGCTAACTGGTATGTCGATAAGGTCCTAAAAAACGCTAATAAATTCAAATCACAAGCAACTTATACCCCTAATGGTGGTGGCGATGTACCACAAGTAACCTCTGGTGCCTTTATGAGACCGGCAACAGGTGATATCACTTCTACTTTTGGTATACGATGGGGAACTTACCACAATGGGATAGACATTGGCGGTGGTGGTAGATCAAATGTACAGGTAGTGGCATCTGCAGATGGAGTAGTGGTTAAATCGTATCTTTCAAGCTCATACGGAAATACGATTATTATCAGGCACAATATAGAAGGAAAACAATATGAAACTCTTTATGCTCACCTAGCTTCGCGAAAGGTATCAGCAGGAGCTAATATCAAAAAAGGACAGTTTATAGGTTACATGGGTAATACTGGACAATCAACAGGCATGCATCTTCATTTTGAACTACATTCGCCAGCATGGAATTCTACTAAGTCGGGTAAATTAGATCCTGCAAAATATGTGCAATTCTAGGAGGGAATTATGAAAAGAAAGCTTGTTTTAGCTTCTATCGCTGCCTGGATGCTTATTATGACAGGGTTGCTTGTATTCTTCAGTTTAGATGACGAAGAAGACAGTATAAATATTAAGCAAGCGTCTGCTGACACATTAGAAGATATGAAGTCTGTTATAAATCAGGAAGAAGATTTGTATAAATGGGCTGATGAAGAGAAAATTGGAGACGGCGGTCACATTCATTTACACAATGATGAAGTGGCAGAGAAATATAATTCAGTAGAAGGAGCCATAACATTCTTGTTTTCTGCAGTGACATTAAAAGATGAGGATCTCTTTGTTCAAACATTTGAGCCAGAAAGTCTTTCTAAAGATTTATTCAATGGTGGCTCTGTAGATAACAGTGATGTAATCATGGATTTCATCCAAGCTATTTCGAAGGATCAAGAAATAACTGATATAAAATACAATCAAAAAGATGGAGTCCTGGGCACATCTAAGGATGAAGCAACTGTTAAATTGGTATACAGCGATCAATCTGAAGCTGAAATAAACTTGGCTTTTAAACACTACAGTTCGAATAATCATGGAGATGATCTCTCCACATATCTAATTTCTACAACACCTTCTGAAATAGTTTCTCAAGTAGAAAAAGACACCAACTAATTAGTGGGTGTCTTTTTTAAACCATTTTTAATTTTTGTGATTTCAACTTTAGCTTTTTTCCAACTTCCAAAGTTTCTTATGAAGCTATAGCTGCTTGGGACTTTATTATCCCTAGCATAGTCGTTCCAGGTAGTAATAGAAGCTGAGCCAAATACTTTATAATGTTTAATACTAATTTCTATAAGATCATCTCTCGTCAGGTGACTAATCTTATTCCTATTGGTCAAGGTTAATATTTCATCCCAAGTAAAGTGTTTCCGCAAAGTTTTATAAGTAGGTAGATTATTCTCATGAGCGTATACATCCCATTGTTGGCGGGACTCCAGATTAGCTCCATGTTGTTTTAGGATGCTAACTATGTCTTCTTTTGTATAGAGGTCCGATCGCTTTGTTAAGGCAGGTAAGTCTAACTTCTGCTTAAGATTATTCCAACTGCTGAATTTATCAATAAATATTTGTGATCGAGGGAGAGAATTTTCAGAAGCAAAATCATCCCATTTTCTTCGGGAAGTCAGGTGGTCTTTATTCAACTTTGCTATCTCAAGCAGTTTTTTTAACGTATATTTGTTCTCCGTGCCAACGCCGCAGGCTTCCTTAAAGGCTTTCCACGATCCAAATTCATTAATAAGAGTCGAACTTGAAGGTAACCTTTGTTCTTTTGCAGTTAGGTTCCAATCTCTTACTGTAGTTACTTTAATTTTGGAATCCGTTATTTGCTTAATTATTTCTTTCCTTCGTTCTGAATCCATTAATATCCCTCTATGTTGTTCGAATTTTTCCCTTCCCAGATACTCCTTACTATGCTCTGGTTAGTTATCTTTTCGTATATATTCAATTCATGTCTTAATGTATAGAGATGCTCTCTATCTAAACAATTTGCTAATTCATACTTAATCTTATCCATACCCTTAAAAAAGTTATTCTGCACAACATTGACATAACTCTTATACTGCTTACTTGCTGCATAAATCGAGAAAGTATTTACTAAATCAGCCATATTGCTAGCTTTAATAAAGTATTTAAAACGATATGAATCATATTCCTCAATGTCAATATCGTTTATCTTTGGATTTGTTTCTATTTCAGCTATGAATTTTTCAGGATACATAGCATATGAAGGAATCTTGTCAGTTTGACTGTTATATTTGCGTACATTTAATCTTTTGCAAAAAAGTTTGTTTTGTACATCTCCGTATATAGAAACACCGAATGGTCGCGGTAACAGTGCATAAAGTTCGTCTGCATCAGTTACTCCAATTAGGAATAAATGATCATTTAGGGTAGGAATTCGGTTTAAATATTCTCTTGCTTCTTCAGAAAAAATGGCATTGTTATCGCCAGTATTACATTTATACGTTAAAAGTTCATCTACAATGCTTTCTTCTTTAACTTGCATTTTATGCTGTGGTCTTAGAAATAGCTTTAAGAAGAAGTTTAGAATAAGTATAGGCGACAGTAGAATAGCTAGCATTGCGCTTATTCCATATGTACCCAGCTTACTCGAAACAAGACGATGTAGGAGAGCAAAGACTAAAAGGGTAGGAAATGTAATAAGAATAAGTAAGAAATAGACCGCTACTATAGCAAAGAGAATCTTGTATCCGGATAATGCGGCATCGCCAGGAGAAATTAAACCAATGTTTTCTAATAATGAGGAGATACCAGTCACTCGAAATATAGGAGAAATGTATTTCCATGCTGCCACTACAACTATAGTAATGAATATTGCAGCTAAACCGACTAATCCAGTCTTACGTCCTCTATAATACTGTAAAGCGATATCTCCTATATGTAACAATGTATTCATTCAGATCACCCCGTGCATCTTTCTTTTTATTGTAACATAAAAAATCATATATTACACTATTTGAATATTGATGTAACAAGTAAAGTATCAGTATTAAATTATTCCATAAGATGTAAGAATTTTTAAAAAAAGCTATCAATCAATTTAAAAATTTGAAACAGACTAACAAGTCACTATGGAGATAAAAACTGTTCTAAGTTGCTTTGGTCTGCGTTCACGCTGGAAGCGGGTATTGATATCGATGATAATGAGGGGCTGGGTGTCTATCCGCGTGATATCACAAGTTCTTCATATACGAGCACAGTGGCCACAATTAATTAATATGAGGAATACACTTACAGCAGCATGGAGGCTGTAAGTGTATTCCTCTTTGCAGAATTGCAAGAGGGCACAAAGGAGGGGTTGTGTTGAGACTGAGTTGGTTGATTGCAGCCGGAATACTGGCCGTTCTATTTGTATCAATCGCTTTTTACCAGTACTTCGTCGGGCCAGTAAACCAGTCAAACAAGGCTGTAGAAAGTGACCTGGATAATGAGGGGTTCTTAGAAGATAAAAAAGCCGTCCTATACTTTTCTACAACCGCCGATCAGGATATGGACGGGAAAGGAAAAAGTTTTACCGTATTTTTGAATCAAGAAGGCCAAGCTAATTTTTTTGAAATGGGAGGGCTGGAGCTAGGCGGCATAGGGGTCAATGAAGATGAAGTTCTGATGGAGGACAAAGAAAACTTCTATAAGGTTGCGGACGGATTCGAAAAGATTCCGAGGGGAAAATATCAGCATACAGGAGACCATATCGGCTACCTAAAGGCGAAGAAAGGGTTTTATTCACTTTATAATTCAGGCTTTGACCGTCAGACCGGAGTTTATCAATCTGATCTTTACTGGGAAGAAGAAGGAAAGTTCAAAAAAACAGTGATTCCTTTTTTCATAGAAGCTTCGGTTGTGGATAATGATAAATTGTTTACTCTGTCAACCTCGGAAGATGGACAATCATATGTTATCAGCATGGCAGGCATCGGTTCCGAATCATCACTTGAAACGGTCACGGAGATAGAAAAGAGTGAGAATAGTACAACTTTCGGGCAGTTGCAAGCTGATGAGAAATACCTGTATTTCATAAGACAAACAGGAAACCTGACTGAAATGGTGAAAGTTGATAAACGTTCAGGGGAAAATGTGATTTCAAAAGCCATAGAGTACCAAGATAATGAGGAAACGATGTATCAACAAACGCCTTTCAGCTTTAAGAGAAGTGTGTTTCTCCAAGGAAAAAATCTTTACTTTATAGATGGATTTGGTGATGTGTATCGTATACCTACTTCTGGGGGAGAAAGTGAAAAGGCCTTCTCATTTCAGAAGGAAGACATGCAGGGAAGTATTGAAATATTTCATAAAAATAATCATTTGTATCTATTCACTCTTAATCAGAATAAGTCATCGGCCAAGATTTTGAAGTATAGTCTTCTTAAAGATGAAGAAACAGGAGAATGGATCATTAAAAACTTCCCGGAATTGAACACGTTTAATAAAAAGGTATATTTGTATGATTTTATTATGCTGAAAGAGATAAAATCCAATTAACTCCAGTTCTTATTATGCAAAAGACAAAAAACTATTCTTGTAAAGTCTCCTTGCGATAGAACAAATTACTGGAATAACCTAATTTTTAGTGGCACTGTAAGCATATAGAATTACCAATAGTAAGGTATGATTTAGCAGAAACACATATTGAAAAGCATTAAAAAGAGATTATTGAACCAAAATGCGTTACGTTCTTTAGTCTTTTTTTTAATTTTGTCTCAAAAAACAAGAATACTCAACATAATGAGATATTTTATAAATTTTACAGTTACTTCCGATAATATATCTTATGTAAACTAGAATAAAAATGAGAGTATAGAGTAGTCTCAATAAGTGCCAACTCTATACTCTCTCTTCTTAATTAGTAAATATCTGAAGCTAATTTTATAGTTTCAGTGGTTTCTCTTATGGCTTTGATTATACCCTCTATTATTGCAGTTTGTAAAATTTTGTATCCGTTTGAATGAAACTCAGGAAATGAATTACCAAGGTCTAAGCTAATTAATTCTAAATACTTTTTTCTATTGGCTGTATTTAAATCATTATGTTGCATGGAGTTTCTGTAGACTTTTAACCTCTCCAATGCGTTAAAAAGTATCGGATAATTTTTCTTGAAATCATTATAAAGGTATTCACTAATACCGTATTCTTGCCCGATTTTCTCTATAACTTCAATCATTGAAGCGTTGAGTTTTTTTGTGAAGTCACTAAAGTTGCTACTATTAGTTGCTAATTTCAAGTCGTTAAGACTATATTCATTTAAGAACTCTCCGTTATCTAACCATCCTACCCCATAGTAATCTTCCATTTCAATATTTAAACTCTTTGCAAGTTTAATCATTTCCTTAACCTTTTCATTTAAATCCCTTGTGCTATCTATGAAATTGAGTTCCAAATCAGTATTGGTTAAATATATTGTATCTATTTCAT
This sequence comes from Terribacillus sp. JSM ZJ617, assembly GCF_044383785.1. NCBI lineage: Bacteria > Bacillati > Bacillota > Bacilli > Caryophanales > Bacillaceae > Terribacillus > Terribacillus sp. JSM ZJ617. The sequence continues at coordinate 55,785 of NZ_JBISEQ010000006.1, forward strand.
GTTGAGTTAATTTATGAATATTTTGAGATAAACAATAAGGGTTGTGAACTAACGGTAGGTCATATTTTTGTATTCCATCTACGAATCCTAGAGTTTTATTGAATATTGTTGCGGCATATCTATATTCAATATTATGTGATATTTCAAGGTTATCATATTTGTGACTTAACAAAATAATATCAAAAGTTCTATTCCTAATATAGGTTGTGGGATACTTAGGACCATTAAAACTAATCTTAACTCTATATCCTCTTTTTAAGTATCTTTCTAATTCATTAATCCAATCGCTATTTAATTCATATGCCTCAATCATTGGAATCTCAAAGTATATATGATTATAGTCTTCATTGAAAAAATTCACATCTATTATATTTTGTATTTCATCAGAAGGACAGTTGAATGCAGATATATTTTGTTTTATATTCTCTACGAAAAAGTCTATAGAATTGTCGGAAAAGAATTTTATGCCCATTTTATCAGCAGTAGTAATTTCAGCTTCTATATAATTATTTTTGATATTTCTATCATAAACAGCCAATTTGCATTTACTATCTGGGCCCTCTAGTACAACTATATACATCTGTCTATATTCTGTTGGTTTGTCGATTACTTTTACTATCTCAACAAGTTCTCCTTCGTTTTCCATGTTGTTTTCGAGAATATAATCTTTAAGTACTTTCTTTATAGTACCACCGCGTATGACATCATTATTTTTCTTCTTTATTATAGGCTCAATCGTGTTTAAATTTAGCTCTTTTGCATTCTTATTAGATATATAATTTTTTGATTTACTGACAAAACTGGTGAATCCATCAATTGCAACAGGTAGTTCTATTCTTTGTAAAGACTCGTATTTGTTCGAATTAATATATTTTAGACCATCGTCTGTAAGTCTCTTTAGTTTTATATCATACATATTATTTTGGTCTAAATCGTAATAGGCATTGTTTATTAGTTCCTCGTCTATAGACAAAAGCTCAGATATTTTATCCGTTGTAAGACCTAGATTAAGTAATTTTAATGTGAAGTCCATAACTACTGGTAAACCTTTTTGGATCGTCGCCAGACATACTACGGTCTTCTTATGAATAGGAAAACCAGCTCCTGTAATGTTAACAATTCTATAATCTGGGTAATCTGATTTCGCTGCTTCTCTCACTATATTCATAATCTTGCTCCCTTTATTATACATTTCTGAGGGGTACGGCTTATAAATTGAAGGACTTTAGCAAACCCTTCTTTTTGTTTAACAGAGCTGTTCAATACGCACTCTTTATCACCAATAATATACAATCCATTTTTACCTCGGGATAAGGCAACATTGATTCTACGTTGATCTCTTAGAAAACCTAAATCAAATCTTTCATTTGACCGTACTAAGCTATAAAAAACTATATCACTTTCAGAACCTTGAAATGCGTCTATATTGTCGATTTGAATTTGTAAATTAGTCCAAATTTCATTTTTGGGTTCGATACTATTAAGGAGCAACTGCTTTTGAGCGTTATATCCAGAAATTATAGCTACACTCGCTTTGATATTCTTCTCAAAGTAGATGCTATTTATCCTTTCTAACTCCTTCTTTATAATTCGAACTTCTAAACTATTTCTGAAAGAATTATTAATTCTTTCTTCCTTTTTATCAGGCAGTGCAGAAGTATCGAGCCATAACACTACTTCTTCAAAATCAAGATGGTGTTTCCTTTTATCTTCACTTACCTTTGTCTTTATCTTATACGTTTGGTAAAAACTTTTATTAACTAAATCGGATATAACCGGGTGCATTCGAAATTGTGAAGTCAATGTGACTCTTGCTTCAGGTGCTGAATCTTCAAAAATATCTTCAAATAGGCTTTTCTCAAGCTTACTTGTATCAATCTGGTTTTCCAACCCTTTATCTTTTACTATATTTACTATAGGTGGTAATTGCTTGTGATCACCAACTAAGATAATTTTCTTACCTAATAACATGGGTAAGATAAGTTCTGGTGCCGTAGCCCGAGCAGCTTCGTCTATTATCACCCAATCATAAGTTAAGTTTCGAAGTGTATGGCGAGATGCTATTCCAACACATGTAGCTGCTACAATAGAAGCCTCTCTCGCAAAAATGTCGTCAAACTCGTCCAGCAGCTCTAATCTATTATTCCAATCTCTAATAACATTTATTAAATCTACTGTGTTTTTGTCAAGAACATCCATGTCTATATCTTTTGTCTTTATATGTGGATTTTTAATCAAACGATGTTGTATATATTTTCTAAGAGTTTTGTCATTGGGATTATTATTTTCGAGATAAGTGACTGTTTGACTAATTGATTTTGTATTTACATCCATTGCCCACTGTTTTAGTTGTTCCGTTGCTAGTAGGTTTGTAGCATCTTTTGATATTTTCTCACTTGTACCTACACGTACTATTCTTTTATCTGATTGAGTTTTAACTATGTTCTTTAAAAGATGATCTACTGCAACATGTGATGGAGACGTAATTAGTACTTTAGATTTTGAATTCTCTAGAAATATTTGATTTACGAGCTCGGTTATAACTGTAGATTTACCTGTACCAGGCGGACCTTGGATCAGAAATATATCGTTTGTTTGAAGGCCTTTTATTACTGCAGATTTATTAGCTATATCAATACTTTTATTTACAAATTCCAAATTAAGTGCAACACTTTTCATAGAAAGCTGTTCAGGAGAAATCAGATAGTCTAATAGATTTCGATTTACTGATTCATTATTTATTAAGGATCTAAGTGCATTACTGTATCTCTTAAGCATTTGATTACTCACTGAAGTATCTACCCTAGCTTCTCCACGCATACTAACTTCCTGAAACTCAACGTCAGGCAATAATGCAACACTTATTATATTATTATTTACATTTTTGATAGGACCGACTTTGATAAGGTTAGAATTCTTCCCCTGTAATCTGAGATGATCTCCATCTTGGAGCATTGATAAATCAGAATTAGAGTCCATATTAACGGTGAGAAAGTTATTAGAGTTATCGTATTCAACGTTGCTATAATTTCCTATGCGTTCCCTGTTGAAATTGAATCTTTTTTGAATGCTAATTACATCCATCCATTCCGCGAGTAATTTGTTTGTTTTCTCGTTGTTCGATTTCTTTTGTTTATGCATTTCGAAATTCTCATTGATTTTTGATATGAATTTTACTAATTCACTAATGTCATTAGCACTTTCAGTTCTCTTATCAACAATGTCTAAATTTAATTGTACTTCTATGCCCTTTCCTCTTTCAAATTCATTTTCATGATACTTATCAATAGTAAAGACCTTAAATACGCTAATAAATCCGTTCTTTAAATCAGGTATTACTTGGTATTTAATACCTTCACCGATTAAATAGTAATTTTTTTCAGTTTTATATATATTAGCTTCTACTAAACTATTCTCAATAAAGTTCTTTACAGTGTTAAATCGGGGATTTGAAACTTTTCCGATATCTTGTAAATTCCTATTAATAACCCGTGGGATAACCAACTTCAGGTTTCCTTGTACTGTATTTTGTTCTATTTCTTTATGTAGTTCTTCAGTAAAAGATATAACGCTCCTATAGCGATTATTCTTATCAAAAGCAAGGGACTTCTTTAGGATACTCTTCACGTTATCCGATACGAACAATGCTTCTATATCGTTATAAAGAGCCTTTTTGTCTTCTGGAGGTTCAGATTCAGTTATGAGATAGTAAAAGATAGAACCTAGCGAATATACGTCACTGCTAAAATCAAGTTGCTCACCTAGTAAATATTCTGGAGATGCATATCTTTTACTTATATAATCCTTCAATGTATGACCAGTTCTATTAGCATATATGTCCATAATCTTACTTATCCCAAAATCAATTACTTTTACCTTTAATTCCGAATTAACCAATATATTTGTTGGCTTCAGGTCTCTATGAATTATTCGTTTATCGTGAGCAGCTTGGACTCCTTTTGATATCTGAATCATTATCTCCATCTTCTCTTCGAAAGAAAGCGAACTCATTTCTACAACAGCCTTAAGAGTTTGGCTATTAAAGTCTTCCATTACTATATAAAAGCTATCCCCATTTACTCCAGAATCTATATATTCAATAATATTTGCATGACTAATCATTGAAAGAGCTCTAGAATCTCTGTAAAAGATTTCATTTAAATCTTTAGAATTTGTGTCGTTATATCTGTGACTTAGCAGTTTTATTGTAACTTTCCTCTGGCTTTTGATAATATGTCCTTTATAAACTGTACTTTTTTCTGTAGAAGCTACTTTATTAATAATTTCATACTTATTGTCTATAATCTGCAATCTGCATTACCCCTTGCCTATATGATTTAGAATTGATAGCTCTATTAAATAATAGACTAAATTTCCTAATTTGGTAATTACTATACACAAAGTTTTAAGTAATAATTGTCACCTTATTTTCGTTCTGAAATAGAGGTAGACAGTTACGAGGAACTCAAACAACCATCCTGATGTTTTCTCTGCCACTAGACTTTGAGATTTTTGGCCCTCAAGTATTCGCGTTCGTTGCAGCTGACTTTATCGTTCTATTTCGAGTTGTGACAGTTAACGTACACTGCCTTTATTATTTTTATCTATTTGGAAAAGAGTTGGCACAGAAGACTTTTAATATTGCATTCACAAATTAGAGGGACTGGATGAAAAAACTCATCTAAAAGAGGAGTCCAATTCTATATTGGCACCATCAAGTTACTCTTTATTCTCTGTGGTATATTTTAAGTATTTTATCTAAAGATTTAGGAGAGAGAAGATTATGACCGATACATTTAAGTTATACAAAGAATTATCCAAACATTTAGAGATAGATCCATTAAGTCTATTAGTCTATTTGGTTCTTGTGATTTTATTTTTTTGGTTATTTAAAGAAATAAAAGGCCAATTCAATCAAGAACAGTTAACGAAGAAGGAGGCAAAAAATAATATGTTAAGATATTATTCCGAAATAATGAAGCATGGAAATGATTATCTTAACTACGGGGGTCCAGCAAGAGAGTTTTTTAACAGTGTTTATAGTGGGATGAGTTCTATGAACTATAATTCATACATTAAGGTTAATGAGTTGTTAAACAACATTACCCTTACTGAAAATAACAAAATCAAACAGATAACAGATAGAATTTGCAATGAATTCTATATTATTAAACGTAGTGAACAAGAGTGGCATGATTATGAATCAAACTTCGACGGTTATTTAAAATTAATAAAAGATAAAGTAGGATTTTTAATCATGCCCTTTATTTCTACAGTTGTGATATATTTTGTATTGCTTTGGATGTTAACAGCAGCAATTTCAATCAGTGATCCATTATTACGTGTTGTTGTGATTTTTCTGTTAATTATAAGTACACCACTAATTTTAATTATAATTGACGCTACTAAGAAGAAGCTTAAGCAAGTTAGAAGAAACGGTTTTTAATTCAGGGGAAGGCCGTATTTAAGTGAGAATAAGTGTAAAACATCGTCAAGAAACCAAACCATGTGTTTAGTCGTTTGACGATGTTTTTTGTCTACTCTTCCAAAAAAAATCTGTTAAATAAAGAAGTTCTAATAATTACCAATTTCTTTCAATTAAACAGTTTTACATTATTCTCTTCATTCACTAATTTAAATAATACAAGATAAAATAGAACTGCTTCTGCTCTTATAATTATTAGGCAAACTTCTTAAACCCAACCTTGCTTAATTGCTAATACTACCGCTTGAGTACGATCATTAACATTTAATTTTCTCATGAGATTGCTCACGTGATTTTTTACTGTCTTCTCGCTTATCGTTAACCGCTCACCGATATCTTTGTTTGAGAGCCCTTCAGCAATGAGTTCTAATGTCTCTTTTTCTCTTACTGTTAAACTAGTCTTCGACCAAAAACTATTATTGAGATGTTCTGGGGAGGAGTCGAATAATAACCTCTTATATTCTTCAATAACATACTTTGTTATACAAGGATGCAAATAACATCCTTCGTTATGTAATGAATGGATTGCTGTTAAAAGTTCTTCAGAACCAGCTTTATCTTTAACAATAAATCCATCCGCTCCACTCTTAATTGCATCTGTAACTATACTTTTATCAATATACTCAGAAAGTGAAATTATCCTTAAGTGAGGTTTATACCTCTTAATAATTTCAATATCCTGGAGATCTCGTGGATGGTTTATAGCAAATAAAAGTATGGGAGAGCCGCTATAATCTAATATCTCTTCTACGTCCCTTATACTCCCTCCCTCAGCTTTAATGACTATGTTCTTGCAATTAGATAAGATTAATTTTATTCCCTCTCTATATAATGGCTGCGGATCAATTATACATATCTCTATTGTGTCCCTATTCACTAATGTTCCCCTCTCTAACGCTAGCTTAATTTTACTAAATATTAACTCTTATTTGTAAGATAGTAGTAATGAAAAATCACCCAATTATGGGTGATTTATGGATTATAATTGTTGCCACTGCTTATTGATTTCTGATTGCATCGCTTTAAGTTCCTCTACACTCTTACGTATTTTATCCTTATCCAGTTTCTCTTGATTGACCATTTCCATCGCATCCTGGAATAAATAATGCTGCATGTTGATATATTCACTTACAAGCTGATCCACCGGGTAGAAACTTGGATCGACATTGAAAGACTCAACGGTTTTTACAAGTTCCCTAGATTCATCAATTACATTATCGGATAATATCTTCTTTAGCTGCGCTTCCGAAGTCGTTCCCTTATAAAGACCATCCAAAGCACTATTTAGAGAAGATAACAGCTTCTCTGAGCTTGTAAATACTTGTCCTAAGTGTTTTCCGTATTCAACCTCTGCTTTGCCGGCAGCTGCTTCTGCAGTTTGTTCCTCCTTTTCTTTAGAAGAACAGGCTACACATAGGACACTTGCCATCAGAATCATAACTATAACTTTCAGCCTTTTCATTATTTCTCTCCTAACAGATAGAAAAAAGCCCGATTAATGCATTAAGTAAAAATGCAATAATCGGGCTTTTCCCTAACGTATGTTTTACTAGTATTATACTATATTTTGATTTGGTATTGTATGTATTTTTAAAAAAAGAAATAATACAGAGAATTCCTTCACTCCTATATTATTTCTCCTTTTACTCTAATAATAGAAGTCTAGGAGGAAAAAGTGTCATTCATTTTCAATTATCCGGAATAAAATTGATTTTAAAAGGAGGGTTGTCCTTATCGCTAAACCTATAATATGATATTATAATCCAATGGCTTTTTATCCTATTGATTTGTCACGTAAAATCAAGTCAGGAATGATACGAATGAATATCAATTCCCCAGCAAGCTCAATAATGGTCTGTGTTACAATAATTGCTGATACTAATGTACTCAAGTCCCCTGGTAGAGCTAACGCAAGTGGAAGAACAACCAGAGAGTTGCGTGTACCTGCACTAAAGATAACAGCTCGTCCTGCCTCTATATCTAATCCAAACCAATTAACAATTAATCTTGATATAAACGGCATAACAATCATAAATGCGATATAAATCGGGATTACTTTAATAATTAAATCCATATGGACGGATAATTTATCTATTTGTGATGAAACGACAACAAAAAGGGTGAGAGCCATTAGCGGGACAGGTAACCAAGCAGATGCATCTATCAATAGTTTTCCTCTACGGTTCTTATTAGAAAATAGTTGTATCGCTATAGCCAAAAGAAGCGGTACTACGATAATGATTAAAAAAGCTTCAATGAAGGTCCCTGCGCTTACAACTTCAGCTGCTTCTGATCCCATAAATAGATAAAGGTAAACAGGTAACAATAGCATTTGCGTGACAAAAAGGATTGGTGTTGATAAAAGCATCAATTTTTCATTTCCTCGACCTAAATGAGTAAATACAATGACATAGTCAATACAAGGTGTCAGTAAAACAAGGTAAACCCCTAAAATTACAGGTGACTGTTGGGGTAGAAACTGCGATAAGCACCAGACAACAATTGGTACTGCAACATAATTAGCTGTTAGAATAGCCAAAACAAACCGTCTATTACCAAATGATTCTTTTATAGAGGTAAAAGGTATCTGCGAAAACATTCCATACATTAAAACGGCTATTATAAAAGAGATAAGTAAATGATTATCTAATATTTTCATAAGGTTAGGAGCAAATAAGCCAAGCCCCACCGCTAGTATTAATACAGCCACATAAAGCCAAACTTGGTTCTGTTCTAGTTTCTCTCTCGTGAACATTTTATAACGATCTCCTTTATCAATTAATTTCTAACTTTATTATGTACAAGTGACTGAGGCTTTGCTTCTATAATCTTGACATCTAATTCAGAAATGCCGAGGTGAATATCTTATGGAGGCTTATCAATGGGAAGCTATTCAATCAAACGACAAGAACTATGATGGTATATTCTTTTATGCATTAAAAAGCACAGGTACATTTTGTCGTCCATCCTGTTCCTCTAGATTGCCTAACCCCAAAAATGTCGAAATATTTTACGATGCAGAAAATGCGGTAGAACAGGGGTATAGAGCTTGTAAACGATGCAAACCGGACTATATGGATTGGAAAGGTACTAGAGTAGAATTAGAGTTACAAGTTAAAAATTATATTCTTCAACATTACAATGAGAAATTGACATTACACCGAATAGCTAAAGTGCTATCATTTGATCCTTACCATCTTCAACGAACTTTTAAGCTGGTATCCGGTTTTACACCATTACAATTTCTGCATCAAACCCGTATCAATCAGGCTAACAAGCTATTACTAACAAGTTCTCTGTCAGCAACAGATATTAGTTTTTTGGTAGGTTACACAAGCCTTTCTCATTTCTCTAAAGTTTTTAAAGATAAGTTACATATGTCTCCCTCCTCCTACCGGAAAAAGCACTCCCACTTATCGAGGGGTATACCAAGTTAAACAACACTCCCTAAAAAAAGCCCCTTCCATCTCGGATAGAGGGCTTCTACAATGTTAGTCCTTATCATTACTTGTTCGTTTTAAAGTGTTGATAGTTCTTATTACCGCCGGACAGATTGTATACTTCCTTGAAACCTTGGTTTCTCAATACGTTCTGAGTAGCATTTCCTGTAACTCCACTATTACAGTAACTAACAGTTGGTAGGTTAGGATTAAAGTCTTTAGCTTTCTCTCTAAGTTCTGCCAAAGGAATATTAACTGCCCCCGTTACACTAGAAGCTACAAATTGTTTAGCAGCTCGTGTATCTATAACTTGTATATTATCACCATTTGCAATGCGGGTTTGTTCCGGTGTGATAGGGTTTTTCTGTTCAATTGCATTCTGCAATACCATACCTGTGTACATTACAGGATCCTTCGTTGTGCTAAATGGTGGTGTATAAGCTAGATCTAAGTGGAATAAATCCTCAGATTTCGCTTTAAATGTAATTGCAGTTGCAAAGACATCTATGCGTTTATCTACTTCATTTTGTTTAACTACTTGTACTCCCAAAGTGCGACCGGTATTGCGATCCGCTAAATCATTATGCAACATAGGAAATAAGTTATTCCAACCTTAGCTGCACTTAATTATTAATTGGAATTCACTTTTACTTGTGTATAAAATACATATATTATTTGTAATGCTTCATAGCACTAATTACGTTAACGCCTCCTAAAATAATAGCTAAGACGTTAAATATAATCCAAAGCTGACTACCCACCAGTGCCAAAATAATTCCTGTGAATGCACACAAGATTACGCTTATCGTAATATATATAAATTTTCTATTTTTATTAATTTTCATCTCTCGACCTCCAATAAACTAATTTACAAGTATAGAGTTTATAATCTTGCGCAGCGTATAGTAATTACCACATGTATTCCAAGCGCTCCCTGATATTTCCTTAAATGATTTTCATCACTTGTTACTTCTTCTGTTCAATCTATAAATTAGGAGTAAAGTTAAATTAAACGCTATATTAGAGTAAACTTCCTTCTATCGATCTCATCCCATAGAAATATCCTCTTTTGTTCATTAAATCGTGATAGGAACCCCACTCTACAATATTGCCGTGATCCATCACGATGATTTGATCCATTAATTCTAAGCCTTTCAAGCGATGACTAACTAGTAATAATGTATCTTGTATAGCATGATCAAAAATCCGCTGATAGATATTCTTCTCGGTTTCTGCATCTAATGATGATGTAGGCTCATCTAATACCCATAGATGGCCTTTTTTTAACAATGCGCGAGCTATGGCCAAGCGTTGTTTTTCCCCACCTGAAAGATTTTCTCCATTTTCCAGCACATTATCATCGAGGGAAAAATGCCCAAGTTTCACACCTTCTAACGCAGCTGTCATTTGGTCGTCCGTAAGATTTTCATCAGCTAGCAGCAGATTATCCCGGATCGTACCGTAGAACATGTCATTTTCTTGCAAAACAACTCTTGCCTGTTGCCAGATTGCTTCATTCGCAACAGCTGACGTATCATGCTGATTCCAATAACAAGTACCGTTTTGTACTTCTTGCAGCTTGAGAATTAGCTGCAGTAGCGTTGACTTACCAGATCCGCTCGCTCCAACAATTGCCGTTTTAGACCCAGCAGGTATCGTGAGGGACAGATTAAGGATTGTCGGCCGCCATTCTTCCATATAGGAGAAGCTGATAGTATCAAAAACAATTTTAGGCGCAGTGCCAGGTAAGGTATCAATGGATGTTTCCTTGCTCACTTGAATGTCTGGATCCTCCATCACATCGTATAAACGTTTAGAAGCATCGCGGCTTTCCTGTAAGTATATCGGAAAGACTGCCATTGGGGCGGCAGGTTCAAAGACAGTAAGGGAAATCATCACAAGCATCGCGAGAAAGATGCCATCTAACGTGCCTTCTGTGACAAGATAAGCACCGACAGCCAATACAAGCCAGCTAACAATAAACGTAACGAATCCGTTGACCGATTGCGTGTACACTTTATTAGTGTTTTCTTTTCTTTGTTCTTTTATATAAGCTTCCGATTGGCTCAAAAGTTGCGAGCGTTTTGTCTCTAGCTGCTGAAACAGCTTTAGTTCTCGAAAACCATACATCACTTCAGTAATTTCTGTAGATAGATTGCCGCGCTCCTGTCCTACGCTTCCCTTAATCTTAACCTGTCTTAGCGAGAACAGGGCAGGGACGACAATTGTTGTCAGAAGGAAGCCAACGAACAGGATAACCGCAATCGCAAGGGAATAGAAGCTCGTAAAGAAGATCGTACTGACAAACACGAGTAATAATACGAGTGGCGGGTAGAAAACGCGCAGAAAGAAATTTTGCAAGCTTTCTACATCACCAACGACACGACCTAGCAAATCACCGCTTCTGTATTTATGAAATACATTCGGCACAAGATCGGACAATTTCTCAAAAAACGAGATGCGCAAGTGACTTAAAATGCCAAAGGTAGCACGGTGTGAATAAAATCGCTCTCCGAACTTTGCACCGGCTTTAATAAAGCCTAGGAGCTTTACTGTCGAAGTCAAAATGATCAATGCATAAAAGGGAGGCATTAAAGATGCTTTTGAAATGAGATAGCCACTTGCTGCAAACAGGCCGACACTGCTAATGCCAGCAATGAAGCCAAAAATAATCGAAAGGGTTATTTCTTTCTTTTCAATTAGCATCATCTGTATTACTTTCAGCAGAGCGCTCATACGTCTACACCTCCTTGCTGAATTGTAACCATTCGTCGGTAAGCTGGTAAGCTTTCCAGTAATGCATCATGTGTACCGACCGCCTTTAACAGACCATTTTCCATAAATAGAATTTGGTCGGCTGTTTTAATCGTGTGCAGACGATGGGCCACTACAATAACAGTAGCCGTCTCATTTAATTTCTTAATCGACTGCTGCAGTATTTTTTCCGTAGCCAAATCGAGTCCGCGTGTTGGTTCATCAAGTAAGACAACTTTCGGATCTTTAAGGAATGCACGGGAAATGGAAATCCTTTGCTTCTCACCGCTGGAAAGTCCCCGCCCAGCTTCTCCGATTCTAGTTTGGTACGCACTCTCCAACGATTCAATTAGCGGGGCAACCCCTGCTAAAGTTGCAGCCTTCTGTATGGCTGTCGTCTCCACTGCTTCGGAATTTCCCATCGTTATATTCTCAGCAATGGTACCAGAGAAGATATAAGGATTTTGAGAAATGTAAGCAAGCTGGCTCAGCCAGGAGGCTTCGGAATAGGAAGAGAGCTTTTCTCCATTCACAGTGATGAATCCTTGTTCAGGAGTGATCATACCAGCCAACACGTTAAGCAGGGTGGTTTTCCCAGATCCGCTTGCCCCAACAATGGCAATCTTTTGCTTTGGTAACAGATCCGCCTGTGAAACTTGTAATCTAAATGTACTGTCTGGATAGGAAAATTGTAAGCTGTCCAGCTTTATCGTAGGAGGAGCATCTTGCTTGGACCATTCTTTCTGTCCCCATTGACTTAAAGTGTCTGCTTCATCAAATTCCTCTAATACTTTCTTGGCTGCACCCATACTGCTTCTGCCATTATGAAACGTTGTCCCAAGTTCCTTTAGCGCCGTATAAAATTCTGGTACTAAAATCAAAATCATAAAAGCGGTAAAGAAGGAGATGCTTTCATATATTATCAACTGAATCGCTAGCTCAAGCGCGACCAGACCAATGCTAAGCATGGAGATGAGCTCAAGCGCAAACGATTGCGTGAAGGCTATTCTTAAGATATCCATTGTCGTATCGCGAAAGCTATTACTGCTTTTTTCTATTTCATCTTTTTGCTGCTTTGTTTTAGAAAACAGTTTTAACGACACAAGGCCCTTCATCGTATCCAGGAAGGTACCTGAAAAGGAAGCTAATTTCTCAAGCTTTTCTTCTGCTTTTTTCTGCGTCTTGATCCCAATAACAATCATATATATCGGAATGAACGGAGCAGAAACCAATAGAATAAGACCGGAGTTTACATGCTGTGTGAAGATGACAATCAATGCTAAGAGAGGTACAAAAGCACTTTGCATCACTTGCGGGATGAATTGGCTATAAAAACTGTCCATCTCATCCACACCATCAAGCAGCATACTGACCTTCTTTCCGGTCTGTCCTTTTTCTGCTAGAAAAACAGATTGATTGGCATACTTCGATAGAAGGTTTTTACGCACATCCCGTTTCACACTGCTCGCAAGCGATACCCCGATGCGCTTGCTGAAATAGTCCGAACAGGCTCTAACGAATAATATAACCAATAACCAGGCTAACAGGGGTATCACAGCTTCGAAGGATTGATTCTTTAAGAAGACACCATCGATTATATCTGTCATGACAAATGCTTGCGCAATGATTGCGAAGCCAAGAAACAAAGTTAAAGCTAGTAACATAATGATGCTTTTCTTATGCATCAGCACGGTATTTTTTAAATTTTGCATGAACGATTCCGCCTTTTAATAAAGATTTGAATCGACATTCACTTTTTCCCTTTCACATAATCCGCATTAAATAAGAACAAGCGCATTAGGAAAATTAACGAAGGTACGAGCAGCAGCAGCCCGCCTATAAAGGCGATGATCAAAGCTATTGCCATAGCAGGGTTCGTCACACTGTCTTGTATATTGATAAATGGATACAGCAGGTACGGGTACTGCGCCATTCCGTAGCCGAAGAAGGCAAAGAAGAACTGCAGCATGACGGCAATGAATGCTGTTCCATAATTTCTGCCTTTATAAAGCAGCCCGATGGAAATCAAGAAAGCACCTACTGACAATCCGAATACCCACCATAAATCCAGCATGTTTTCAAAATGTCGTGCATTGTGCTGACTTAATGCGATCATCGTTGTCAGTGCCATAATAATCGTTGGAGTAGACCAAAACAGCGCCCATTTTCGTACTAATTGCAGTGCAGGCTTATCGTTGGCTCGTGATGCATAATATGCCAAGAAGCTCGCGCTAATATATAACACAGCGACCATCGCCAAAGCGACGATACTCCAAGCTAAAGGACTGGTGAACAATTCCTTATACAGCAGAGAAACAACACCATTTTCTTCTGTTATAAAACCGCCCTCGCTAATGATTAAAGCAACCGATAGGGAAGCGGGTATAAGTAACCCAGTTGCACCGTAAAGGAACATATAGGTATTACTCTTTTTGGACCCATAGTTTTCAAACGCGTAAAACGAACCACGGATGGCCAGCAGTACGATAGCGATACTTGCTGGTACCAGCAAGGCCGATCCGAAGTAGTACGCTGTTGATGGGAAGAATCCGATGATCCCAACAAAAAAGAAGACGAGAAATACATTGGTTACCTCCCATACAGGAGATAGATAGCGGGAAATCAACTTATTGGTAATATGATCTCGCTTCGTAATCTTGGCAAAATAGGCATAAAAACCAGCACCAAAGTCGATCGACGCGACAATCAAGTATCCATATAAAAATAACCACAATACGGTTATACCTATCACTTCATAACTCATGACTATTCATCCCCCTTGTTAAGTTCAGGGTACTTTTTCTCTAATTCCAGTTCGGCAGGGTTATCCTTGAACAACTTTCGTAAGGTTCGAACACATAGCGTTCCAAGCACGATATACAAAGCTAAGAACAGGAAGAACATGTGCAGAATATATGGCGAGGAGGTCGCTGCCTCTTCCACTGTCATATAGCCTCGTAATATCCAAGGCTGTCTGCCTAGCTCTGCGAAAACCCAGCCAAATTCAACTGCCAGCATAGCTAGCGGTCCACTTAGCACAAGCATCCAAAGCATGAATTTGCTGTGGACATTAAAGCGTTTAAATCTGCTTAAGACAAGGTAGAAGAACGAAATTGCAGTCAGGAATAAGCCAATCGATACCATAAGATCAAAGAAGTAGTGAATGATCAATGGCGGGCGTTCACCTTCAGGAGTTTCATCCAGTCCTGTTACTTCGCTCCCAAAATCACCATGCGCCAAGAAGCTCAGAAAGCCAGGGAGTCGGATTTCACCGACAGGTTCATTATCTTCATTAAGCCATCCAAACAGAATCAGGTCGGCATTTTCTTCTGTTTCAAAATGCCATTCTGCTGCTGCCAGTTTTTCTGGCTGATGGTTTGCTAGATACTTCGCAGAAAGGTCACCTGCTACAGCGGTGAAAACAGAGAAGACAAACATTGCGGTAACTGTCATCTTCATTGCTTTTTTGTGATATGCTGCAGCACCTTTTTTGCGTAATAATGCAATGGCTGCAATGGTTGCTAAGATAGCCGCAACCGTTAAATACGATCCACCTAAAACATGAATGATTCGAACCGGAGCTGATGGATTGAACATCGCCGCCAACGGATTAACCGCCGTAAATTCTCCGTTTTCCATCGTAAAGCCAGAAGGTGAATTCATAAACGAGTTAACTGTCGTAATGAATATAGCTGACATTCCTGCACCGATAACAACAGGAATGGATAAGAGCCAGTGTGTATATTTGCCTTTAAAACGGTCCCATGTATACAAGTAGATTCCTAGGAATATCGCTTCAAAGAAAAAAGCAAAAACTTCCATGAACAATGGTAGTGCAATTACATTCCCTGCCAGTTCCATAAAATTAGGCCACGCTAACGAAAGCTGAAGCCCTATGGCTGTACCCGTAACCACACCGATTGCCACTGTGATAATAAAGCCCCTAGCCCATCGTTTGGCCAATAACTCGTAATGCTTGTCGTTCTTTCTAATACCGATAAAATGTGCGATTGAAATGAATAACGGTACTCCGACACCTAAGGTAGCGAAGATTATATGAAAGATTAAAGTCATTGCAGTAATTAATCTACTTAATGTAACCGTATCAAAAAACTCCATTTTGTCCTCCTCATCGTTGTCTACTAAAGTTAGATTTAACTAATAAAGCATATAATAAATCTATGGAAAAAGCGGTGTCGATTACATGATTATTTGGTGACGGTTACATGACCATTTTGTGAGGTTTTTGTGAAGGTAAGCTATGTTTTTGTTACTTTATTTTAATTGATGGATAGGAGTTGAGGTCAATCCGAATACATATCATATGAAACACATGGAGGGTGCCAAATATAAAATAAGTTAAAAAACAGTTTAATATAGAAACTTCGATTCGAACTAATGGATTTCTCCAGCTAAGTAATCACAAATGAACCAAATGTTAAAAATATCGTATTGGGTGTAATATAGAATATATGCGCAGATGAATATTTAAAGTAAGTAGAAGTAAAATAGAGCATTTTCACTTTTGTGCAAAGAATTGTAAGGTATGTAAAAGCGAGTGCAAAAGCACTGTAAGGAATATGTAAGCATTGCCGAAGAAAAATGGGAAGAAGAGCTGCATATTGCAGTTCTTCTTCCCATTTTAAGAGAATGGTACAGTGTTAAATCTGACATTATGGTAATCGATTTATTTATACTCATTCTACCTGTATCTCGCATTAAGCATCGTTAAATTAAAGCTGGTTTCCAATTCCCATCAGTGATGATGGTGGTGATGATGTGAAGATGTTTCAGCTTTTACCTGACACAAAATCGAATTATCATGTTGGTGGGTGGAGGGTTCTAATTGAATTGTCATATGGTGTATATTCTTATGTTCAAGGTCATGTTCAATTTGATGAAGTAATTGTTCTGTTTCTACTACAGTCATTTCATCATCTACAACTGCATGGCAGGAAAGTGCATTTAATCCACTTGTAATTGACCATACGTGTAAATCGTGAACACTTTGAATGCCATTAGTATTTTGGATTGTACGAATCACATCAT
Source organism: Terribacillus sp. JSM ZJ617 (assembly GCF_044383785.1). Taxonomy (NCBI): domain Bacteria; kingdom Bacillati; phylum Bacillota; class Bacilli; order Caryophanales; family Bacillaceae; genus Terribacillus; species Terribacillus sp. JSM ZJ617. The sequence continues at coordinate 72,513 of NZ_JBISEQ010000006.1, forward strand.
CCATATCTACATTTTCTGGTGTACCTTCCATTAGAACATGAAGTCCTGATTTAGTGACATAGTAGCCACTTCGTAAAACGAGTGCTGCAACAATGACACTAGCTAATGGATCTGCCCATCCCCAACCAAAAAACATGATAAGCAAAGCAGCAACAATAGCGCCAATAGATCCGAGCATATCGCTAATAACGTGCAAGTATGCTCCTCGCATATTTAGGTTCTCTTCTACATCTCCGCCGCGCATCATTAGCCATGCTACAAGAATATTGACCAGTAGACCAATTGTAGCGATGACTAACATGCCGGTTGAGGCAACTTCAGGTGGATTTACAAATCGTTGAATTGCTTCATAAAAAATATAAACAGCAATTAATACCAGCGTCACGCCGTTAAGAACAGCAGCTAATATCTCGAATCGTTTATAACCGAATGTTTTCCCGTAATTAGCGACTTTCTCCCCAAGTGTAAAAGCCAATACTGCGATTCCAAGAGATATGGAGTCACTTAACATATGTCCCGCATCAGATAATAACGCAAGACTATTTGTAATGAACCCGCCGATTGCTTCCACTACCATATAGGTTGTAATGATGATAAAACTTATTAGTAATGTCTTTTTATTTGCACCATGTGTATGATCATGTCCATGATCGTGTCCCATATTAATCGTCCTCTCTTTTAATGATGAGTCGCATGCTCAATCGCCTGCTTCAATAAATTCATGATGTGACTATCGTCTGCTGAATAATACAAAGTGGTACCTTCTCTTCTAAATTTGACTAATCGTAAATTTTTCAGGAAGCGCAATTGATGAGATACGCTTGACTGTCTTAAATTCAAAGAATCCGCAATGGCATTTACGGAATGTTCCTCTGTACATAGTAAATTCAAAATACGAATTCTGGTGGGATCACTAAGTGCTTTGAAAGTTTGAGAAACGACAAACAATGTCTCTTCATCTAGGTGCTGCTTCCCTTCATGAAACATCTCTTTATTACTTGGGTCTTCAATCATTAGACTCATCCCTTTACTTTACTTTATTTTATTTTATTTTATGATTATATGAATATATTCTCATATATAAGTTATTATACTCGTTAAGGATTGTCAATTATAATATATAAACGTTTCACAATTTATCTACATTCGTATATTTAGTCATAATAAAAGCACCTCCAAATTTAGATGGTGTCTAAAATTTGGAGGTGCATTCAAAGTTATACAGTTCCTTTTACACCATTCCTATTTACTTAGCACTTATATCTCGTATCTTTTTATTGAATATAAGGAACTGGATTCACAGCGTTCGATTTTGAACCATTCCATAGTCCTTTATGGATTTCAAAGTGCAAATGTTGCCCCGTTGATTGTCCTGTATTTCCCATAACACCTATTTGTTGTCCTTGTTCAACCCGTTGTCCGGCGCTCACTTTTAAAGAGGACATGTGAGCATAAACAGTTTGATATGTTTGACCATTTATAGAGTGTGTGATAAATACGACATTCCCATAACTGGATGAATAGTTCGCTCGATATACAGTACCCGAGGCTGCTGCATATACAGGTACATTTGAGCCGGATTGAGCCATATCTGCTCCAAAATGGGTTGATCCCCATCTTGCTCCATAATTTGATGTTAATACACCTGGAGCTGGTTTAATAAAACCAGATGTATTAGAATCGGAAGATGCCACTTTCTCTTGAACTTTAGGTGCTTCAGATATTTTGACATCTTGTGAGCTTTGATTGACTGAAGGTGTTGCTTTTTCTTCCTTTTGTCGCTCACTTACTTGATCCTTTTCTTCCTGTTTTGCTTTTTTGCGTTGTTCCTCCAATCGAGCAGCTTCTTCTTCCTCCTGCTTCTTTCTATATTCTTCTTCAGCGGAGATTGCTGATTCTTGAGAAGCCAACAGGGCAGCCTCATTTTCAAGAGATTCTAATTCCTCCGCAGCTATATCATACTTCTCTAAAACTTCTTCTATTAAGCTGTCCTTTTCACTTTGCTGCACCTTTAACTCTGCTTTTATATATTCCAAATCAGCTAGATTACTTTTTACTTTCTTAAGTTTTTCCTGTTGCGTTGCTTCTTTCCTCTCAACTAACTTAAGATCAGCTTCATGTTCATTCATTAATTCTTTGTCAGCGTCGATTATAGTTGTGACTGCTCCCATACGATTGATAAAATCCGAAAAACTCTTAGCACCCAAAAGAACATCTAAATAATCTATGTATCCTCCGTTATCCTGAATAGATTTTAAGCGATTCTTTATAAGTTCACTCCTCTCCTCAATCCGTTTACTAATTTCTTTAATTTCAGATTTTAAAGTTTGTATCTCTTTATTTAGCGTATCTACTTCTTTTTGTTTTTGGTTTATAGAATCATTATTCTCGCTTATTTTATTATCGATCTCTTCCAGATCTTTACGTAGTTCTTCCTCTGCTTCCTTGAGGTCTTTTTGTTCCGCTGATTTTTCAGACTGTTTATTTTCATTTTCTGCTTTTTTCTTCTCTACAGTTCTCTTTTCATCCTCTAAATCTTCATATGCATAAACAAAGCTTTCAGACATCGGAGTTGCTAAAGCTGCCGTTCCTATCACAGTGGCCAAACTAAAACATAAGAGTTTCTTCTTCAACGTATTTCCCCCTGGTTGTTCTGCAGATACAGACAAATTTATATATATAAATACTTCTTTCGCCAGAATTATAATATAAACACTCCCATTTTCTACATTACAATTATGTTTCAGGGCGACATAATTTGAAATAATTAAGAGATAAAGTAGATACAAATCCTATTATATAAGTCTTTATAAATGTGTTTATAATCAAAAACATAATTTCGAACTTTTCTTGAACAACAAAAAAGCGTAGAAAAAATTCATCTACGCTTCGATTACTTCGTGTATATCCACATAATATTTTTAGTCATTAAGAGTATTGCACAGTAAACTTTCGTTGTGAGAATTATGCGGGTTTTCAACTTGTATCGTTATATGATCGATGCCTTCTTTAGATAAAGCACGCTCTAATTCATCTAATATGTTTTGTATTTCTTTAAGAGTTAAGTCACTACTTACTACAGCATGACATGAAAGTGCATTTTGGCCGCTTGTAATTGCCCACAAATGTAAATCGTGCACGCTGATGATTTGTGGTCTGCTTGTGATAGTATTGATGATTTCATCCACATTTAAATTTTGCGGAGTACCTTCCATTAACACATGCACCGCATCTTTTGTAACTCTCCACCCACTAATTAAAACTAAAACGGCTACAATTACACTTGCAAGTGGGTCAGCTAATCCCCAATTAAAAAATATGATGAGCAGAGAAGCAACTATTGCACCAATAGAACCAAGAAGATCCCCTAATACATGCAAAAACGCAGCCCTCAAATTTAAATTTTCCTTAGTATCTCCGCGCATTAATAGCCACGCAACAAAGATATTAACAACCAATCCAATTGCCGCAATAATCAGCATACCACCAGAGGCTACCTCTGGCGGGTTCCGAAAACGTCCAAAAGCCTCGTAAAAAATATAAATTGCGACTACCAGAAGGGAGATTCCGTTGAACGCAGCTGCTAGTATTTCAAACCTTTTGTATCCATATGTTTTACTATAATTTGCAGTTTTTTCTCCGATAGAAAAAGCTAATACTCCGACTCCAAGTGATATCGCATCACTAAGCATATGACCAGCATCAGAAAGCAACGCAAGGCTGTTGGTCACAAAACCCCCAACTGCCTCAGATATCATATAAACTGTGGTAATGATAAAACTAAACAAAAGTGCTTTTTTATTTGCACCGTGATTATGATCGTGACCATTTCCCAATTTGAAATACCTTCTTTTTCTAAAATATAAATTATGCTTCCCAAAAGTCTTAGAAATCAATCAGAAGATCATTAAAATATGGGGAATTTATATTAATAAACACAAAATTTATCTATTATGTGATTTAGTTAATAACATAAGAATCGTAATCAAACTAAATGCAATGAAGGCTAGGAAAGGAATCGTAATAAATCCAAACCATTCAACATAAGAACCACTACAAGGAACACCACTTGTAAATGTCTCCAAAGCTGCAAAAGCAGGAACTTTTTGTAATAAGTAATGATATAGTGAAACGCACCATCCGATTATAGATAACGGCAGCACGAAACTTTTGACCGATCGATCATTGCGATAGGTGGCTATCCCAAGAATTACCGCTAAAGGGTACATCAAAATACGCTGGTACCAGCATAATTCACAGGGAGTAAATCCACGGATTTCACTGAAATAAAGGCTCCCTAAGGTCGCTACTATAGAAACTAACCAAGCTAAATATAGGGCGATCTTTTTTATGGCGGCCATCATCTATTCACCCTCTATCTCTTCTTCTATTAGACTTTGTATTTCTTCATAGTCAAATGGATTTTCCAGCATCTGGCCATTTACAATTACGGAAGGAGTTTGCTCGATACCAAACTCTTTTACCAAGGATTCATCTCGGTCGACTTCCTCCATTACTGAAGGTTCATCTAAATCATTTTCTAATTGTTTTACGTCAATACCTGGGACAGTCTCCGCTACTTCATTGATTTTCTCGTTTGTAATCCATAAACCGTCATGATCTTGATCAGGTTGTTCAGCAAATAACGCTTTATGGAACTCCCAATAACTTTCAGGTCTTTGCATATAAACAGATTCTGCTGCCAGTGAAGCCAGTCTAGATTCCTCACCGTGGAACAAGACATTTATATAAGAGAATTTTGCCTTACCAGTTTCCACATAATCGGCCACCAACTGCGGATATATAGTTTCTCCCCATTTCTTACAAGCAGGACACTTAAAGTCACCAAATTCCACTATTTCCACAGGAGCATCAGACTGTCCTATTGTGGGTTGGCCTTCAATAGAAAGTTGTTTATCAGTGTTAGTAGGTTTTGATGTCGATTTTATGTCGTTGATTACAACTAACACTGTCACAAGTGCTAAAACGAGAATTGTAACAATCACCGGGATTTTAAATCCAGAATATTTGCATTTCATGTTTAGTTCACTCCTAACTTTAATTTATTTGACTGCATACTTGTCCAATTTTTCCTTTATAAGTAGCTTATTTCTTGCAAATCAAAATCATCAAAAATATAGCCCAGTTTGTGTAAAATCGCCAAACAGGGCCATGTAATTGTCATTTTAGTCTGAAGAGACGTAAGTTAAATAAGAGTCCGAATCTCAAATTTCAAAAAGGAACTCTTCAGAACATAAAGCGCAAGATCTTCTAAATTGTTTTATTCAGCAGAAAGAAAAATATTTAACAGGATAATGATAACTGAAATTATCCAGGCTGTATAGTTGTGAACTTCTTATTTACTAGCCTACCCATCAACTTCTTATTACTGGTAAAAATCACAAGTGGAATTAGAGCAAAAGCTATACCGAACGAAAGAATCACTTGGCTCATCACCAAGGCATTAGTCGGGTTTACTCCCATCGCAATAATGATGATTGGAGGTGTAACAGTAATCAGTCTCCAGAGATATATGGGAATCCGTCTTTGGATGAATCCTTCCATGATTACATACGAAAGCAACATCTAGATCTTCTTTAACCATCCAGTTGCTAAAGATGCCCCCATAATTAACATGCTTACATTAAATACACCAGCAATAGACATTGCGATAAGGATATCAATGAATTCATAACGAAATATCCTCTTTCTTTATCATTCTTGCCAATTATTCTGTGTAGTGAAATGCAGAATACAAATAAATTGCATGTGGCATAACAATAGCACCAAGTATGCCGGCAGCAAGCAATATACTTTCTACACCTTCAAATTGTTATACAAATAAACCCGTATGATTATACGTCTGGCTTGGCATAAAACACCTGTATAACGACAATTACCACTAGCCTCTAGTATTCTTACTCCTCGCTGCTGTAACTCAAGAATGGCAAATGAACCAATTGCCGCCATGATTGTAGACGGTAAGAGGGGTATACAAAAAGTAGGTATAAGTCTAGTGCTGCACTGATAAATTCTGGTTGACATTCCTACTAACTCGCTTTTGAATCCACAGACCATACGATACAGACTTAAGGAATCTTTGTCTCGCTAATTCTTCTCAGTTGCAATTCCTAATTTAGCAGACATCGACTGAATAAAGATCGCGATTAAATTGGATGCAAGTACCACCCATAATAATAAGTAGCCAATTGGGAACCCGAAGATATGTGGTAGCAAAGTTTCCAGAATCTATATATGCCTTAGATGCAATGAATGCAGGACAGAAATACGGTAAAAGCTTTCGAAAACGTGATTTCTTTCTCTTGGTAGTCTGTTCTTTCATGTTGTTGTCACCTCACATTAGATAAATGCTAAAAAGTTTACTTAGAGAAATTTATATGCACAACCTAAATATAATGTATCTCATAAGAAAAGAGTGCAATTTGCACCCCCTTATAAATTGTATTATCTCTTTCTAACCTTTTTTTGGAATATGGTGCATTTAACTAAAGCGTACCGCCGTCATCAATATCTTTATTTTTTAGTTTATATTAGTGTTCGATTAAGATTATTGGATAACCAACTGTAACATCTGCTTTGCCGTCAGCTGAATTTCTTATAGTTATATTAAGATTCATATCTTCTCCCTTAACTTTAATCCCCTTACCCAGATATGGGGATGCAGCACTAACCGTATAAAAACCTTCATCACTTGCTGTATCAATAGTTTTAGCTCCGAAGGCATCTTGTAAAGCCTCAGAAATCTTTGTGCGATCTATGGTTTTGTTGACAGTTCCTTTAATCGCATAATAAGGTGTATAACCTTCTTTTTTCATTTTGTTGTCTACTTCATTTAGCTGTAGAGTATCGTTAGACTTGATTTCTTGGCCTTTTATCTCCTTAGCCATCTCTAACTGATAAGAATCGTTAACTTTGTAATATATAAGCAGCAATTTAATCGCCTTATCTTTAATCGTTTTGGTTCCTACTAATCTATGATACTTATTTTCTATCAATTCTTCTGTCCACTGATAATCTTCCGTTTCATCTCGTATTTTATTTACACGGCTTTTGACGGCTTTTTTATTGTCTAGAGTTATATTCTTCTTATAAATAAGGCTGTAACTAGTAGGATTTAACAACTCTGGTTCAGTAGTTTTTTCTACAATCATATTTAATCCAGCTTCATACTCAGCTTCATATACACTAGCATAATTGCAAAATACAAAGATACATACTAATAGTGCAGTAAGTTTATTCATAAGCACACCTCCTAAAGGAAGCATTACCATTAAATCTTTCTTTCATACAATTAGATTATTTAAAACAAAGATTTAACTTAAATAAAAAATATACCTGGCGTACAAGATGACTTACAACGTTGCTGTAATTGGTGCAGGACAGGCTGGGTTAGCAATTAGTTATTTATTATCTACAGAAGAACAATCTCACCTTTATGCTTTAAACAAGCATCCTCTTTTAATTTAAGGGATATTATTACATTAAAATTATTTTTTAAGTTGAAGAAAATGTAAAAACAAACATTAATTTTATGCAAATACCATCTTTTCCATTTTATTTAAATTATATTAGTTATAGAGAAAGGATGGGGTGTTGTGAATAAAATGCGTAGAAATATCTTTGCTGTTGTTATTCTATTATTAATAGTTTCTATTACCATATTCTCATTTAGTTTTCTAAACTCTTGTAGTAACTTTTTAAAGTCTGACTTGATACCTGTAAAAGAAGCAGAAAGTATTGAGGTTGTTAATAATGGCACTACAGTCAGCACGCTAACAAATGAAACAGAAATAAAAGATGTTCTTACTGATATCAATCAATGTAATCGTAAAAATGCCGTCGTTATGAGTTTTGAAGATACTGGAATCTCTATGATTGTCCAAGCAGACAAAGAATATAAGATAGCTGTTGTAGGCCAAAATGAAGATGAAGTGTCTCTATTACTTGATGACAACCTTATCGAAACGAGCATTAAGCAAGATCTATTAGAACCTGAATAAAATATAAAAGGCAACAGCACTAGAAAATGCCTAGTGCTGTTGCCTTTTAGGGGATCATCACCCTCATACAAACTTTAAGATTTCTTATTGCTTAATTTTCAAGAGTCGCAGGCTATTTAATGTAACCAGTAGAGTTGCTCCCATATCCGCAAAAATCGCTATCCAAAGCGTTAACCATCCAGGTACCACTAATAACAAAGCTATTAGTTTTATCACTAGTGAGAAAGTGATGTTTTGCTTAATAATTTGTAATGCTTTGCGGCTCAATTTAATTGTATATGGCAACTTACTTAAATCATCTGACATCAAAGCAATGTCGGCTGTCTCTAAGGCTGTATCTGTGCCGGCGCCACCCATTGCTACGCCTACTGTTGATGCTGCAAGTGCAGGTGCATCATTAACACCATCGCCGACCATTGCTACACTAGTATGATCGCTACGAAGCTTTTTAATGTAATTCAGCTTATACTCTGGTAATAAATTAGCTTTGATACTAGCTACGCCCACTTGCTTACCAATTGTATCGGCAGTTAATTGATTATCACCGGTGAGCATTACAGTATTTATACCCATACTATTTAATTTACTGACAACCTCTTTTGAAGACTCTCTAACTTCGTCAGCTACAGCAATTAAAAGAAGTATTTCCTTTGATGTACCCAAGATCATCACGGTTTTACCTTCTTTTTGTAGCTGAGTAATCTGGCTATCGATACTATTATCTATAGTTTGATGCAATTCTTTAAAAAGAGTAGGGCTCCCAACATAATAAATTTCATTGTTAACGGTAGCTTTTACACCCTTACCAGTAATTGATTGAAAGTCTTGGACTTGGATTGCATCAAAATTTAAGTTGTGTGCTTCTGCTTTTCTCATAATTGAAGAAGCTAGAGGATGCTGTGAACCTTTTTCGATTGCTGCGGTAATTGTCAACAATTCGCTTTCATTTCTTCCATAGGCCACAGCTTCTGTAACTGTTGGAACCCCTTTGGTCAGTGTTCCTGTCTTATCGAAGGCTACTGCTTTTAAAGCTCCTGCTTCTTCTAAATGGATACCGCCTTTAATCAACACACCTTTACGTGCTGCATTTCCTATAGCAGTTACAATCGCCACAGGTGTAGAGACCACCAAAGCACAAGGACATCCGACTACTAGCACTGCTAAGCCCTCGTAGACCCATTTACTCCAATCACCGTTAAACAGCAGTGGCGGAACGATAGCAATAAGTAATGCAATAATGACTATTGCGGGTGTATAGTACTTTGCAAATTTATCAACGAAAGCCTGAGAAGGGGCTCTTTCTGCTTGTGCTTCTTCCACAAGATGTATGATTTTAGAAAGTGTAGTGTCTTCTACTTTCTTTGTTACTAAAACTTCCAATAATCCTTCTTCGTTCAGAGTTCCTGCAAATACTTCATCTTTCACAGTTTTCGTCACAGGTACACTCTCGCCAGTAATTGCTGCCTGGTTAAGCGTTGAGATACCTTTAGTCACTACTCCATCCATAGCGAGCTTTTGTCCAGGTTTGACGATCATAGTATCACCGATTTGAATATCTTCCACGCTGATCAAAAACTCTTTGCCATTCCGGCGTATTAAAGCTTCATTCGGCGCAATATCCATCAATGACTCAATTGATTGTCTTGCTTTATCCATTGAGTATCGTTCCAGGGCCTCACTGATTGCAAACAATATTACAACTGTCGCACCTTCGCCCCATTCCCCGATTATTGCAGCACCAATGATAGCGATGGTCATCAGGGTATTCATATCGAAGCTTAACCTGCTTAGATTTTTAAGCCCCTTTATAAAGAGTGTGTATCCACCAATCAGAATAGCTACTGCATAACCAACCGTTGGAATAAAGTGGTCTTCTCCATATTGTGTACTTAATAGCCAACTTATTAGGACAAGTAAAGCTGATATATATACTTTAATATTTTCTTTTTCTTTCCAGAAAGGTTGGCGTTCTACTCTCCGCTCTTTTTCTTCCCGAACCTTTATGTTCTCAAAGGCCCCAGCTTTTTCTAAGTCTTCTATTGTAGTGTCACCATTCACGTAAATCTTAGCTGCTCCGAAGTTTACTTTCGCATCTTGGACACCTGGTAATTCTTTAACATTACGTTCAAATTTAGCCGCGCAATTCGTACAGCTCATTCCTTGTACTCGGTATGCCTTCATTTCTTCCTCAGTTAAATTTGTTTTACTTGAATCCACTTTGACTCACCTCTATCGGTAGTATTTCAATCTTTAGTAGATAAAACAGCAGCTCGATCTGCAAATGTATTTCGCACAAGTTCTTTTACAAAGGGATCACCAAAGGAATAATAAACGATTTTACCGGCCTTACGCGTTTTAGTTAATCCAGCTTTATTCAGTGTTCGAAGATGGTGAGAGGTGGATGCCATGGTGCAGTTGACGATATTAGCCACATCACATACACATAATTCCTCTTCAATTGAAAGTGCAAATGCAATCTGAGCTCGCGTCTCATCAGCTAACGCTTTGAAAAGTGTTGTAACAGATTGGATATTCTGTTGCTCAAGTTCACCCCTTACACGATTTACTTTATCCTCATGTATACAAGTTATTTCACATACATCCATCTTTTTGTTCATAGGAATCACCTCTTAATCAAATTATTATTTGAATATAGTATACACATAATCATTAATCAAGTAAACTTTTGATTATTGTACACATCTAATTCAAAAACGTTTGGATTTACAGCAAGATATTCAAAAATACTTTTGAGTGTTTATTGACATTATTTTACGTTTAATTTATATATGAACGTGTAAGCATATAGGAGGGGTGTCCAAAATGATTTATGATGTAATTGTTATTGGAGCTGGGCAGGCCGGTCTTTCGATGGGCTATTACTTAGAAAAAGAAAAACTGACTTATTTAGTCTTAGATAAACGAAAAGAGATCGGACAAACGTGGCAGGAACGTTATGATTCCCTTGTTTTGTTCACACCAAGACTATATAACGCACTCCCAGGGAAACCATGGAATGAAAGTCCGCATTCCTATCCTACAAAAAATGAAGTCATAACCTACCTCAAAGATTATGCCCAAGCATACGTTTCCGGTATTCAATTAGAAACAGAAGTTAAATCTCTAAAAAAGTAGATGACTTATTCTCCATCCAAACAAATCAAGGACAGTACATATCTCGAAACGTTGTTGTCGCAACCGGCCCTTTCTCAACACCCAACATACCTATAGTTGCATCCAATCTGGACTCAACTATATTACAGATGCATTCTACACAATATAAGAATACCGCTCAGTTGCAAGAAGGTGATGTCCTAGTTGTTGGCGGCGGTAATTCCGGGGTGCAGATTGCAGTTGATATAGCAAAGGAGAGAAAAGTTCACTTAGCTATTAGCTCTAGCAGCCTAACATACTTACCTCTTTCCATAGCCGGAAAAAGTATCTTTTGGTGGTTTAAGAGATTTGGAATCCTTAATGTTAGTCGGGAAAATTTTATAGCGAAGAAAATTCAAAAAAGAGGGGACCCAATATTCGGATTTGAAAGCAAAGATCTTATTAAACAAGGACATATAACACTACATCCACGAGTATCAAATACAGATGGTATTGCAATTGGATTTGAAAATCAGACTTCTATTCAACCACGTAATGTTATTTGGGCAACAGGTTTTAGGCATGATTATGATTGGATTGATTTACAAGACATTAAAGATCAAACAGGCTACCCACAACATACCCGTGGAATTACATCTTGTAAGGGTCTTTATTTCCTCGGTTTACCTTGGCAGCATACACGTGGTTCTGCCCTACTGCAAGGCGTTGGCAATGATGCTCACTTTATATATAGAGCAATAATGAAGAACAGCACTAGATGATACCTAGTAGGGGTCTCGTCAGGAAAATGCGGATTTATTAACGCTAAGCACATTTCCGAGACGATTCCCCTATTTTTAACAACGTTAAGAAAGTTTCAAGGGTCTTAATGAATCTAGCGAGACCATTTTCTCCGATTTAAAATGGTATTCTCCAAGTAAATTAATATGTTCCCAACCTAGAGGTGACATATGGTGCAATAATTCTTCATTAAAACTACCTGACCGTTTTTGATATTCAACTGCTTTTGTTAGATGTAAAGTATTCCAAATACTAATGGCATTGATAATTATATTTAAAGCACTGGCTCTTTGAAGTTGGTGCTGTATTGTTCGTTCCCTAAGTTCTCCTTGTTTTCCAAAGAAAATAGCTCTTGCCAGTCCATTCATAGCTTCTCCTTTATTCAATCCTCGTTGTATTTTTCTTCTTAGAGATTCATCTGAAATGTAATTCAGAATAAAGATTGTTTTTTCTATTCGACCCATTTCACGTAAGGCTGTAGCTAAGCTGTTTTGTCTTGAATAAGAACCTAATTTCCCCATAATAAGGGATGCTGAGACGGTTCCTTCTCTTATTGAATGGGCTAATCGCAAAACATCCTCATAATTTTCTTTAATAACCTTTGTATTTATTTGTCCACGTAAAATGGTTTCTAATTTTGGATACTCACTTGCATTATATATTGTAAATAATTTAGAATCCGATAAATCTCTTATTCTTGGAGCGAATTTAAAACCTAATAGATGAGTCAATCCAAAAATTTGATCAGTATAACCGGCTGTGTCTGTATAATGCTCTTCTATGTTTAAATCTGTTTCATGGTGCAATAAACCATCCAAAACATGAATGGCATCCCTTGAGTTAGTATGAATAATCTTTGTGTAGTAAGATGTGAATTGATCACTTGTAAATCGATAAATAGTGGCTCCTTTACCGGTTCCATAATGGGGATTTGCATCTGCATGTAGTGATGAAACTCCTAGCTGCATTCTCATCCCATCCGATGAGGATGTTGTTCCATCACCCCAATAAGATGACAATTGTAGCTTGTGATGGAAATTTACTAATACAGCTTGAGCTTTATTCATTGCGTCTTCATACATGCGCCATTGAGACACATTGGCTAGTTGCTTATATGTAAGTCCCGGTGTGGCTTCAGCCATCTTACTCAATCCAATATTCATTCCCATACCTAAAAGGGCAGCCATGATAATAATCGTTTCTTCTTTATTTGGCTTTCGATTATTGGAAGCATGCGTGAATTGCTCATGAAATTCTGTTATATGGGCAACATCCATTAGTAGGTCGGTTAATTTTATTCTTGGTAGCATCTGATAAAGGCTTGCACTAAACTTTTTTGCCTCTTCTGGAACATCTTTTTCTAAGCGTGCGAGTGACAGCTTTCCTTTTTCAAGAGAAACCCCATCCAACTTGTTGTAATTGGAAGCTAACCACTTTAACCTTTCATTAAGGCTGCTGATTCTCTCCTTTATATAATCCTCGAATGCTAAACTAACTGATAATCTCGTATTCTCCCTCGTTTGATTCCATGTATCTTCCGAAAACAAATATTCCTCAAAATCTCTATATTGTTTGCTACCAATAATGGAAACATCTCCTGCCCGAACATGCTCCCGAAGTTCTGATAAAACAGCCATTTCATAGTAATGCCGATTTATTGTTGTACCATCATCCTCGTATAAATGTTTTTTCCATCGTTTTGAAATAAAATCCACAGGTGAGTCATTAGGCACTTTTCGTTTTCCGGATTCGTTCATTCCTCGGATAATCTCAACAGCTTTTAAAAGTGGCTCATTTGCCTTTGTGGAATGAAATTCCAATACTCTTAATAGTGTTGGTGTATATTTTCTTAGTGAATAAAACCGTTTTTGCAGTAAGTCTAAATAATCATAGTCGGCAGGACGTGCAAGCTCCTGAGCTTCTTTGACTGAAGAAACAAAAGAATTCCATTCGATAACGGATTCTAAAACCTCAAAAACGTCTAATTTTTCCTGTTTTGCTTTGATCAAAGCTTGTCCGATGTTCGTATAGTGTATAACTTTCTCATTCAGCTTTTTACCGTTTTGTTTCTGAATTTCCTCTTGAGCCTTACGGCCTTTTGATAACAGACTGAGTATTTGTCTGTCATGAATTTCAAAAGCTTTATCCGTTAACTCCTGAGTAAGATTTAATAAATAGACGGTTAATATTGAATAGCGTTTATTTTCCTGAAAGTCACGGAATGCATAAGGCTCATATCTTGAACCTAAGCGAGATAGCTGTAACAGGCGATTGCGATGCAAATGACTAATTTTTACCGTCTCCAATTCTATTTCCCGTATGTATTCCAGCCGTTCTATTACTTTTAGAAATGTTTCGGGTGAAGGATGACCCGGTGGTTCCTTTAACCAACCCAATATTGTTTTATTGGATTCGGATGGAAGCTGCGAAGTTATGATCTCTTCAAGTTTTTCTTTTTGCTCATTTGTTAAAGACTGACTAACCGTATTAAATAGCTTCTTTTCAGCCATTGCTCTCGCTTCCCACACCATTCTTTCAAGTGTAGTGATAGCAGGTAGTATGATTTTGTTTTTTCTAGAAAATCTATGCATTCATGCAGTAGATGAATGGCATCACCATTTTCCAAAGCTAATTGATGAAGGTGCTTAAATGTCATTCGATATTCTCTCAGGGTAAAAGTTACAAAGTCGTATTCACTTCGAATTTCTTTCAAATGATCCCAAAGTGTATTTTCCCTTTGAGGATAATGACTAAGCGAGGATGGACTGGCACTGATCTGTTTCGATATATATTTTAAGACTGAATCTGGGATGTTTTTGATATGAGTGTATGGCCAACCGGGATACCGAAGAACAGCTAATTGAACAGCAAATCCTAAACGGTTTTCTTCCCTCCTTCGCTTATTTCTAAATCCCGTTTGGAAAAAGTGAAGTAGGTCCCCAGTATCCATTCATCTTCAGGGATTTGCATAAAATCCTGTCTCTGTTCCGGTGTAAGCAATTCTCTACCTCTTGCAAATTTCATTCAGTATCATCCCGTTTCTGTATTTTCAATTTATTACAATTATATATCAATAGAGTGTACTCTATTGATACAAGTGTAGTAGACGGATAAAATCATAGTGTCAATTTAGGAATTATTTTGCACCTTTTTTAAGAGTTATTTTGCGCAATAAGGATACCCTCTTAACCTAAAAAAGCCGAATCCCTGTAAACTAAGCAATCGACTTTTTTTGTTGGATTGTTGAATTAAGCATCTTTCACCTCAATAAGAATTTCTCACTATTTGGTCGACGATATATTTTGCATCATATCCGACACCTTGTAATAACGCAGAACCACGTCTATATTGCCAAGGTAAACCTAAAAAATATAAACCCTCTATATTAGTAATACCTCTATTATGTTTAGGATTTCCTTTCTCGTCTAATACGCCTGATACATTTAACCATGAATAGTCAGGTATAAAACCGGTAGCCCATATTATGTTATTGACATCAAGAAACGTGTTATCTTGGAATATAACCTTATTTTCCTTGCCATCCATGGATCTGTTTTTAATAAAAACAGATCCATTTCGAATAGCATACTTTAATTCAAGACCAAAGATCGGGTCCCCTCTTTTTTGTATTAGTTTTCCT
Source organism: Terribacillus sp. JSM ZJ617 (assembly GCF_044383785.1). Taxonomy (NCBI): domain Bacteria; kingdom Bacillati; phylum Bacillota; class Bacilli; order Caryophanales; family Bacillaceae; genus Terribacillus; species Terribacillus sp. JSM ZJ617. Next base: position 88,068 of record NZ_JBISEQ010000006.1, read on the forward strand.
AAGAATGAATTGAAAGGTGCCTTTAACACTCCAACCTTATCAAACCACCAAAATATACTTTTACTTCTAATTGTCAAAGGCAGTAATGTTAAACGTTTACTAGTTGATAGATAAGTCTTCTTCTCTCGTGAAATTTCAACAGCTATCTGCGATCCACTATTTCCCCCGCCCACAACTAACACATTTCCTTCTTTTAATTGAGAAGGGTTTTGATATTCCGAGGAATGCAACTGAACAATCTCTTTCGATAAATTGTTTGAAAAATCAGGTGTTCTCGGCTTCTGAAAAGGCCCAGTTGCTATTATGATATTTTCAGCTTTATATTCCATATGCTCTGTCGAAACGTAATAGATATTTTTCTTTTTTTGAACATTCGTTACATTAGTGTTATGTTTAATCGGTAGATTAAATGACAATGCATAGTCTTTCAGATATTGTGATATTTCGTCTTTTGAGGGAAAGCCATTGGGATCCCCATTGAGTTCGAGTCCCGGCAAAGAACTGAATGATCTTGGAGTAAACAAAACCAAGGAATCGTACCTCTTATTCCATACCTCTCCTACTTCTTGACCTCTATCTAATATGAGGAAAGAATGATTAAATTGTTTTAAGCAATAACCTATTGCAAGACCTGCTTGTCCAGCGCCAATAACAATCGTATTGTACATTTCTTCACATCCTATCGGTAAAGGCTTATATGTATGGAAAGCTGTTCACCCATCATTGAACAGCTTACCTAAAATTATTCTTTCACCCTTAAAAGTCTTAGTGCATTTAAAATTACAATAATAGCAGCCCCGGTATCGCTAAGCACAGCCATCCAAAGTGTCAGCCACCCCGGGAATATAAGAACTAATGCTATAAATTTTACAATTAAGGAAAACCAGATATTTTGCTTGATAATCGCTAAAGCTTTTCTGCTTAGTTTAATGGTATGTGGTAATTTCTCCAGATTATCCGCCATTAGAACAATATCGGCAGTCTCCATTGCCGTATCCGTTCCTGCGCCACCCATTGCAATCCCTAAATCTGCTCTGCAGTTGCAAGTGCAGGTGCATCGTTTAAGCGTCTTTATCCCACGGCATAATCATTTCAATAGCATTAAATGGATCAAGCCCTTCATTTCGTGCTTGCCATGCTAAAGGGGTTTTTCTATTGTCTACAAATGGATCTATAAGACGCCCTCTTATTCAATAATACTAAAAGCCGATGATTCCTTAGCGTAGGAAAAATCAGCTTTCTTTATGTCGAAATTTGCTTGCGTATGTTTTCCGCGTTTTGTTGGTAGGACCCCTTATATTAGTAACTTATTAATTAGACGAAATTTAGCATACGGATATCTGATTATTTTAAGCTGAATACTAATACCATTCTTTCAAGATTTGATAAGTTGGCTTCTTTGTTTATGTTGTAATTGCTTCAATACTTATGAATCTTTTTAGGGTTAACCGAATTTGATTTTATTTAAAATAAATTTAACAGTGCGCTGAATGTTTCATTTTCCAGCATAATATATATACCTAATCCTACAAACACAATTGGAATGATCCATCGGCCGTATTTTTCAAGTGTTTCAGAAACATATCTAAATTTTGCTAAGCGATAGCCAATAAAACACCAGACAGCAACCATGATAAAGAAAGTAACAACTGTAATAACCAGTTGGTTAAAACTTAAAGTGGAAAAGAAAGGAACATAAATGCCAATATTGTCTCCACCATTCGCAAATGTGATAAAAGCTACACTTAAATAAAACTTATTAAATTTACTTAAATTAGAAAGAATATTTCCTTCATCTTCATCTTCACCTTTTATAAATAGCTTAACTCCTAGATAGATTGGGATTAACCCCAGTAAGCCTACCCACTGGTCCGGAATGAGTGTTACACCAAATGTTGCTAATAGACTGATTAAAACTAAAATCCCAAAACCAAGATATTGTCCAATGACTATGTCTCGATTGTAAATGCGATTTCCCGTCATCTCCATGTTAGGAGTAAATCCATCACTCGGTTGATTTTGGGCCTTGGCCTGAGAGAACAGTAACATCAGCACAAAAATATCATCGACATTGGTTGCTATAAAAGATCCTAAAGCAGAGAGAATAATTAAAATTAAATTCATTGGTGTCAACCCCTTCATATATTATAAAAATCAAACAAACGGTTGAATATATTTCCATCGGTTATATTTATCTGTTTTAGTTAAATTATTTTTAAAACTCTAATGTACGACTGGGGCAATTAGCTCCAATATCCAATGAAGAACAAAATATATTAAAATACCAACAAAAAAGAAAAGAATAATTGGTCGATCTTCAGTCGCACTTACAACAGGTAACAAATCAGCCGTAGCTATATAGAGAAAAATACCTGCTGTAATGGATAGAGCAATAGAAAGGAGGTTGTTATTTACAGTAAAAAATTGAGTTAAAGACAAGGCTACAATCGCGCCCAATAGCGTTGATATTGCCAAAAAGAAAGCTGCCCCGATTGCCTTCTTCTTGCTTCCCAAGCTTGTAAATACGATAGAAGAAATCGTTAAACCATCTGGGATTTTATGTAGCAAAACACCAATCAATACAACAAATCCGATTCTTTCATCTATTTTAAAACTGGCCACAATCGATAATCCATCAAAAAACGTGTGAATCAACATTCCTAATAAGGCACCAAGTGTTGCACTTTTAGAGTGAGAATGTTTATGGGTTTCTTCTCCGAAATGAAAATGCGGAGCAAGAAAATGTTGAAATAGAAAAATCAACCCAAATCCAAGAACAATATATACAGCACTTGATTCATGCATTTCTAATGCTTCTGGTATTAAATCCATAATTGCAATGGTGAAAAGTATTCCCGCACTCAGGGCCATTAAGCCATTCAAGCCTCTTCTAGACCAATTTTTTTTAAGAAAGATCACAAGACCACCCAAGACATTTGCGAAAGCTGCGGTTAAAACATAAAACAAAACGTCCATTGATTCCCACTCCATTAATAAAAAGTTCAACCTGCACTTATCATAAGTGCAGGTTTGCCTGCCTTCACATTATTGTTTTTTTATTGAGCATGTGAATAGCATGTCCCATAACCCCTTCAGCTGCTTCCATGAGTGGTTCGGGTAAAGTTGGGTGTGCATGAATTGTAAGGCTAAGATCCTCTGCAGTTGCTCCTGACTCAATTGCAAAAACTGCTTCAGCAATAAGAGATGATACTTCTGGTCCTACCATTTGTACCCCTAACACTCGATTAGTTTCCTTATCCGCAACAACTTGTACAAAACCATCGGCATCCGAAACAGATAAAGCTCTACCGTTAGCTTGGAATGGAAAACGACTAGAAATCGTTTCATATCCTTCTTCCTTTGCTTCCTTCTCCGTTAAACCTGTGTAGGCTACTTCAGGATCGCTGAAAATAACAAAAGGCATTGCCTGAAAATCAATCACACTTTTTAGCCCACTTATTACTTCTGCAACTATCTTACCTTCATAACTCGCTTTATGTGCAAGAAGATAACCACCAGCACAGTCTCCAATCGCATATACATGTTCAACGTTTGTTTGACATTTATCATTTATCTTAATAAAACCGCGTTGGTCTAATTCAACCCCGATATTTTCCAATCCAATTTTCCCTGTGTTCGGTTTTCTTCCAATGGAAACTAAGCAATAATCTCCTTTAATGATCTCTTCCTTTCCATTTACCTGTACATGCACATTTACTTCATCGCCTGTATTTTCTCCGCCTTGGACTAAAGCATTCTTTATAACTGTGATTCCAAGTTCCTTTAAATGACGTTTTACTACATTTGTAAGCATAGGGTCCGTACCTGGAAGAACTGTATCTGATCCCTCAAGGATGGTCACTTTAGCCCCGAATTTGGCATAAGCAGTCCCCAATTCCAAACCAATATAACCACCCCCTACGACAACTAAATGTTTGGGTACTTCTTGAAGCATCAATGCCTCAGTCGAAGAGATGATTCTTTTTTTATCAAATGGCATACTTTTTAACTCTGTAGGTAAGGATCCTATCGCAAGGATTAAATCTTTGTAGGAATAAAATTGTTCTTCATTTTCGGTTCTGATTTTTACAGTATTGGAATCAGTGAGATAAGCTTCACCACTAATAACCTCCACTCCATTACCTTTCAGCAAAGTCCGAATCCCATTCGTTAGTTTATTCACTATACTTTCCTTCCACTTCACTACTTCTGGCATATCTACTTCAACTTCACCAGAAACCTTTATTCCCATTGAGTTGGCATGTTTTATGTGTTTTACCCGTTCAGAAGCGCTGATAAGAGCCTTTGAAGGTATACATCCACGGTTAAGGCAGACCCCTCCTAACTCTGCTTTATCAACCAACACCACTTTTTTCCCTAACTGAGCAGCACGTATGGCAGCCACATAACCTCCTGATCCTGCGCCGATAACTAATAAGTCTAGATCCTTTTTTGCTTCAATAGTCATTTAGATTTCCTCCTTCGATGATTTCAAGTTGAATGAAAATATTTTTTAATAATTATGAATAAAATGGTTTTTTTCTAATATGGAGACTTATATGTAATATATACCCAATCTTTTCATTTTTAATTAGACTGAGAACTTATACTATAATGAAATTACTTTAGAAAAGGGCTTCCCAATCTGTCTGGAAAGCCCTTTTCCCATTATTCTTTGACTTTCATAAGTCGCAAACTATTTAATGCTACCAGAAGGGTTGCGCCCATATCTGAAAGGATGGCAATCCAGAGCGTTAACCAACCTGGGATAACCAATAGTAAGGCTATAAATTTAATTGCAATCGCAAAAGTAATGTTAGCTTTGATTATATTTAGAGCTTTTCGGCTAAGTTTTACAGTGAATGGAAGTTTTCTTAAATCGTCTCCCATTAAAGCTACGTCTGCCGTTTCTAGGGCTGTATCTGTACCAGCTCCACCCATAGCAATTCCAACTGTTGAAGCTGCTAACGCAGGAGCATCATTGACACCATCTCCAACCATGGCTACGTTTCCGAACTCGGATCTTAATTGTTTAATATAGTCTAATTTGTCCTGAGGCATCAGTTCAGCTTGAATATCTGATACTCCGACATGCTGACCGATTGCATTCGCAGTACCTTTGTTATCACCTGTAAGCATGATGGTTTTTTTGATTCCAAGTTGATGTAACTTTTGAATAATTTCTTTACTTGATTCACGAACCTCATCAGCAACTGCAATAACTCCAAGTATTTCTTTTTCGGTTCCAATAATCATGGCTGTTTTACCTTGATTTTGAAGAGTAGCAACATTTTTCTCTAAGTCTTTATCGAAGCCAGTAGTCAATAATTCCTTAAAGAGTTTCGGGCTACCGATATAATAAGTTATTCCGTTTACAATACCTTTTATACCCTTACCTGTAATAGAAGAGAAATCCTCTACCTGTATGTCAGAATAAGTAATGTTTTCTTCTTCTGCTTTTTTCATGATGGCTGAAGCAAGAGGATGCTGGGAACGATACTCCAATGCAGTAATGATGGATAGTAATTCTTTTCCATTTATTTGTTTGTTCAACACATTATAATCAGTTACAGCTGGGACCCCTTTTGTTAAGGTACCTGTTTTATCAAATGCAATAGCCTTTAAGGCACCCATTTCTTCTAAATATACTCCGCCTTTTACAAGGACCCCTTTTTTTGCAGCATTCCCAATCGCTGAAACAATAGAAATAGGAGTCGATATGACCAACGCACAAGGACAACCAACAACAAGAACAGCTAATCCTTGATAAACCCATGTTTCCCAACCGCCACCAAAGAATAAAGGAGGGACTATAGCAACTAATGCTGCAATAACCATAATGATCGGTGTGTAATATTTCGCGAATTTATCGACAAATGCTTGCGAAGGAGCGCGTTCTCCCTGTGCTTCCTCTACAAGATGAATAATTTTAGAAATCGTTGTATCTTCTACGAGTTTCGTTATTTTTACTTCAAGTAATCCTTCTTCATTTAAGGTACCTGCAAATACTTCATCATCAACCGTTTTCTCAACAGGGACTGATTCACCTGTAATAGCTGCTTGGTTGACGGCAGAGTAGCCACTCACTACTACACCATCCATCGCAATCTTTTGACCAGGTTTTACAATCATGATATCCCCAACAGCAATATCATCCACATGAATCATTATCTCTTGTCCATTACGTCTAACGAGTGCCTCTTTAGGAGCGATATCCATTAATGAGCGAATGGATTGTCTTGCTCTATCCATAGAGAATCGCTCAAGTGCTTCACTAATGGCAAAGAGAATAACAACAATGGCAACTTCTGCCCATTCTCCAATAATGGCACCACCTATAACAGCTATTGTCATAAGGGTTTTCATGTCAAATTCAAAGCGTAATAAGTTTTGTAATCCTACTTTAAAGAGCGATAATCCTCCGACTAACATGGATGCTACAAATAATAATGCAGTTACGATGTTCCCATCCCCATTTACATTTGCGGAAAGGTAACCAAAGACAAAAAACAAGGCTGAATAGAGTAAAGTACTATGTTTTTTATAGAAAGGAACTTTTTCTTCTTTCGTTTCTTCTTTTACCTCTTGTGGAGCTTGCCCTTTAGTTTTTTCAGGAGCCACTTTAAGATTTTCAAATGCACCGGCTTTTTCTAGTTCTTCAATTGTTGCATCACCGTAAACAGATATCTTAGATGCACCAAAATTTACTTTTGCATCCTGAACTCCTGGGATTTTTTTAACATTATTTTCAAACTTCCCAGCACAATTTGCACATGTAAAACCCCGAACGCGGTAAACATTTTTTTCAGTCTCTAATGCTTTTGCTTCAGACAATTTCAACAACCTCCTTCTGATGTGCAAATGCAACCTGTATTAGTTGCTTTACATGATCATCATCTAATGAATAGTAGACTAACTTACCTTCTTTTCGATATCTGGCTAATCCAAGATTTTTAAGTAACCTTAAATGATGAGATGTTGTGGCAGTTGTGGCACCAACAATATTCGCTGCATCACATACACACAATTCATCTTCTAAAGAGAGAGCATACGCAATCTTAATCCTAGTATCATCCGATAAAGCTTTAAAAACTTTGGCTACTTCCAAAGGATTTTGTTGGAGTAGTTCATTTTTACCTCTTTTGACCTTTTCTTCATCTATACACGTAACTTCACATGCATCATTTTGCAAAATTTTCACCTCTTATCAATCAAATGTATGTTTGATTATCATTATAAGTTAACATAAAACAAATAGTCAAGTATATGTTTGAATGTAATTTACATAAAAAGCAATTTTTCTTTAGTTTGCAGTAATTAATTATTCTTATAACTGAATTTAATTTCCTTGTTATGTTGGATACACTAGCGGGAATATCGTCAGGATGCAGTTTAAAAACATTCAAAGTTTTACTCCATAAAAAGCCCAATTTCTCTCTTTGTTAGAGAAAATCGGGCATTTCTTTTTCAACTCTTCATTAATATTGGAGATCTACTTATAAAACCGATTTCCGTGAATATTAAGGAATCAGGTTTTTTCATTTAGCTTGTTCGTCTAAAGACGAACTTAATAAACTAATTATCTGTAATTATAACTTTCGTTTAACATTCTTTAGCACTACTTTGCTTTGGGGAATACTTGGTATACTCACCATGCTGTAACTTAAATCCTGGTCAGGAACTTCATATTCCATTCGGTTGACCAGATAATCAAGACTTACTTTCATGACTTCAATGGTCACCCACTCTCCAGGGCAGCGATGTCCCATAAAGTAATCACCACCACCCTGCGGAATGAAGCTAAAAGGGCTTCCTTCCCACTGGGCAAACCGATCCGGATTGAACACATCAGGATTTTTCCAAATTGCAGGGTCATGATTTGTGCCATAAAGATCCAGCAAGGTTAACGTGCCTTCTTCAAATTTATAACCGTTCCAGTTGAAATCTTTTTTTACCAATGCTACGACAAACGGAAAAAACGGATAAAAACGGCGAACTTCCTGTACAAACATTTGAGCATATTTTTCATCACGGGATTCAATTTTCTCCCTTTCTACCGGATGATGATGCACTGCTAGCAAAGTGAAATTGATGAATATAGCGATCGCCACAATAGGTCTCAAGATATTGATCACTTCCACAGCAGCAGTCTCGGTATCCAGAAGATTCCCTTCTAAGTCGCGATGCCAGGAAAATCTATGTAAGGCTGTATCTTCTTGAGGATTTACTTCCCCATTACGCACCTTATCAACCAACTCACCAATCCAATTTTCTACTTTATTCCGTGCATTTCTCCCTAGCCAATGGTTTGGGCCAATTGCAGCCGGAGACTCGAACATTGACGTTAAGTCTTTTGTAATTTCCTTAACATAATCTTCTTCCAACGGGACACCTGCCCACTGGCATGCTGTTCTGCACATGACTTCCTTTCCTTCTTCATAAAGAATAACTTTGTCCATCTGTTCCCATTTATTTAGTGCTGTCTGCCACTGTTTTTTTGTAATGTCTGTTAGACTTTGAAGTCCCTCAGGAGACATGATGGACATAAACATTTCCTTCCGATGTTTGTGCTCTTTTCCATCCAACGCCTGAACACCATTCTTCCCGAATAATGTTTGAACCGCCCGGTTCGGTGCCGCATCCTTCCTTTTGAATTTCTCTGTATCATAAAAAACTTCAGCAGCTTCCTTTCCTACCATGCAGATAGCTTTCTTTCCAAGCAATCGGGTCTCAAAAACATTAGAATTAAAACTATGACGTAATGATCGTACTTATGATGGGGAATTCTATTATGCACTTTCAACAACTAAAACCGTATGTAGACCTTCTTGTACATCTCGTACGCCTAATCCCAAAAATGTGTCTATCTTTAGTACTGTTGACGAAGCTATAGACCAAGGGTTTCGCCCTTGTAATCGGTGTAAACCTGACCAATTGGAATGGATATAAAAAAGAACTTGTAGAAAAAGCAAAGCATTACATTGATCTTCATTACGAGAAGAATGTTACCTTAAAAATTTTAAATGAAGTATTGCAAAAGAATCAGTATTATATTCAACGTTCATTTAAAGAAGTATTGGGGATTACTCCCTTACGCTATTTGCATCAAGTTAGAATCAATAAATCCAAAGAATTACTACTAAAAAAGCATACTTATTCAATTACAACAATCGGATTAGAAGTGGGCTACAATGATAGCGCACATTTTTCTACAAAATTTAAAGAACAAGAGGGCATGACGCCAAAAGAATTTCGCAAACAAATATTGAAGTAATAGGTAGTTTACTTGAATTATATCTTTAAAAAGATCTTTCAAGATGTTTTTTTTAGAATAGCGAAAAAGCCCAAATTTCATAATTACCTTTGAGAAATTGGGCTTTTATATTAGATTGTCCTTAACGTTGTAAATCCGCATTTTCCTGACTCTACCCCAGGGAGAGCAATTATGTCAGAAGAAACCAAGTTAAATGAAAGTGAAATAAAAGAGGAAGCGGTTCAAAACTTAGAAAGAATAAATTTTTGGGATATCAAACTGTGACACTAAAATATCCTTTTCGTTAGCTTTTGCAGGTATACTTCTCGGCGGATTTTTTTCTAGTGGCATTATCACCGGTTCATTGAACAAGCTTATAAAAGGACTTAAGGAGATTGACAAGGATACGCCTTATTTGAAGATTCAATACTTGGAGATAACAACTGTTGTGCTAGTGGTTTTCATAATATTAATGATTGTTAGCCTGACCTACCTTTTTAGAGGGAAAAAAGGTTCCATTGACACAAACGTTTATAATGAGGCGGACTTGACGAAAGATTCTATTCTCTTCTTTGGCACCATTGAGAATAAATCATTTATCAAATTTAAAAATAATGTAACTGGAATTAAGAAAGACCAGCTGGTTAATGATTACCTATCTCAAGTTTACATCAATTCAAAAATATGCAGTAGAAAATTCAAATTATATAATAAAGGGGTAAACTGGCTAATCGCATCAACAATTGCATTTATTATGTTAAATATAATGTTTCTATTCTTATAAAGACCCAAGAGAATCTCTTAGGTCTTTTAGTTTGTCTATTTTCTTTTTTGTACCAGCCCGCGCTCCATCTCTACTTTAAGTCCCCCATGGTGTCTTCATATGACTTGTCTTTTGATCTAACGATTAAAAGGACCAATAAAGCCAACATACCTAGAACACCAGGACATCTATATGTGTGGTACATAATTTTTAAAATATGACGGTGCTTCTATTTTGGAAGTTCCCTTTAAATAACTCGGCTTCATTTGAATTACTTTTTTGGGAGTTATTTCATAGATGTAGCTAGTATCCTTTCCAGAATGTATCCATAAGTCATAGTATTCTTTTATTTCTGTATTGAAAGCATAATACTTTAACTCATCTCTACCGTTTCTTTCAGATTGCTGCTTTAAATCACCATAGTTAACAAGTAAAACATAAGGTAGTAACTCTGGCGTCAATCCTTTATAGAACCAAATCTTCCTCTGTGTTGCATATTTCAGTATCATTGTAAACTCGGAGTATTTTAACGCTCCCTTTCCCCCTACTAACTCACATAGAAACAAGTAAGTTTCGTAAGCATATTTCTGGATGTAGCTCTTTAGTCTTTTAGCGTTCTCATAATCAAAGCTAATAGGTTTTAAATGAAGGTATCTACTACTATTAGCTTCTAAGGTTGGACAATTACTATTTTGGGGATGTGCAAAATGGGTTGTTGTTTTTGTACTTGCATATGCTCTAATATCTAATTCAGATTTACAAATTTTACAATAGGGTGTTTCATGCTTGAAATATATTTGCCATTGATCGGCTGTAACATTCCTTCCTGAACCATCATGCCAATTGAATAAACTCAATGTGAAATTCCTTCCGAATTTAATTTTAAATATTCTTATTATATATCGGATTTATTTAGGGATTATTATAGATTGATTGCAACTCTTATGAGAATTATAGAAAAAAATGACGAGTTTCTTCTATTATTTATGTGCTATAGTTTTCGTATTCTTTAACTAATCGATAAAAAGTGGTCTTTTTTAAATCTAGTTCCTTCATTGCAGTAACAGCCGTTATCTCTCCAGATTTCCAGAGATTATATATATGCTTAAACTTTTCTGTCGTCTCGATCCTTGGTCTTCCAAACTTTACACCATTCTGCAATGCAACATCTATTCCTTCACGCTGCCTTTTTCTTATTCGATCACGTTCCTCTTGTGCCATCCAGGAAAGTATCTGTAATACCAAATCTGCAATAAAAGTTCCCATACTATCTTTGTATTGCGTTGTATCTAGTAAAGGCATATCCATTACAATAATATCTGCTTGGATATTTTTCGTGATGTCATTCCACTCTTGAAGTATCTCTTCCTTATTTCTTCCGAAACGGTCCAAAGAATGAATATATAAAATATCGCCTTTTCTTATGATTCGTTTTAACAGCTGATAATTGACGCGGTTAAAATCTTTCCCACTTTGCTTATCGATGAAGATGTCTCGTTCATCCAAGCCTTGGTTTTTCATTGACTCCATCTGCCGACCTTCATTTTGATCTTTGCTGCTCACTCGTATGTATCCAAACTTTCTCACTTCCATATTATTACACCTCGATACATTTTCTATCTTGATTCTACCAAAAGCGTTCGTAAAAGTATATACAAAAAGAAGAACGTTCAAAAACTATTTTCGTATGTTTTTGAACGGTTAATTGGTTATTATTCAATTGAATTGAGAGTGTTCGTAAAAGTGTACTTTTTAGAACAACACAAATTATATTAAGGTTATTTTGTTGTTCACATATTTATATAATGAACTAGCATGTAAACATTAAATGATTGTAATATCTTGTAAATAAAAGGATATCTATACTGTCTATTAGGTTCTGGGTTGCGCCTTTATAAATGTGCACTTTCTAAGGATTTTTACCCAAACCGTTTAAGAAGGTAATTAAAATGAGAAGTCAAGAGATGAAGAGGCATAAAAGAGGAGGGAAAATAATACAAAAGAATCATCTTAGAGTTTGAGGAATCAATATTATATATATTATGGAGGAGAGAGAAATATGAAACCTTATATTAAATTTGGATGGATGGTGCTAACCTCCACCATTGCGATGTTTTTATTTAAATATTGGAGTGTTTATAAAGTAGGACATATTTTCTTTAGTGAAACAAGGGCTTACATGGCTTTACTAATGGGTGCTACTATGGCAGTCATAATGTTATTTTTCATGAGAAAAATGTTGAATAATCGCAAATTGAATATTGGAATTTTATTGGGAAGTGTGTTGGTATTTTTCTTATCACTTTATCTTGTTCGTAGTCAAACTTTAGTAGATGATGTAGATTATATGGAAGCGATGATACCACACCATTCTATTGCTATTTTAACAAGTGAGCGCGCTGAAATAGAGGATCCAAGAGTAAGAAAACTAGCTGATGAGATTATAAAAGCGCAAGTTAGAGAAATCGATGAGATGAAAACGTTAATAGAAGAGCTTGATAATAAGTAATAAGATAAGACAATCTTGAGTAGAGTTCAATAATGTGTTGTAAAACAAAATCCTGGCGTATTACAAAAGATTTTGTTTTACATGTTTCGAACTGTTCAGCTGTATAGTTTTCACGGATACAACATATACATTTCTTTATGGGTGAGATGTTTATAATTATTCACAAGACAATGTAACCTTTTAAATTTTCTTCATATTATAAGGGAAGGAAAGGATGATGAATCCGTGCAATTACCTGCTATTGATTTAGGAATCATGGCTGAGCATCTCTCTACGCACGAAGGTTTAATAAATAAGCTAAAAGTGTATTATGAATTAGTAAATGAACCAAGAATAAAAAGACTGATTCAAGTAAATATCAATATGTTACGAAACCATGTAGTAACTATGCTACAGCTGATTAATCCGGATCAAAGTCGAGAAGTTCATCTTCCCGAGTTACCAAATATAGATACTCTATTCTCTCCTATTGTACACTTAAATGAAAATGAAAAAGATATCACTCTTGAACTACGATCAACTGCTAAGTGGATGGGAATGGAGAATTTTAATTCTGCACTAATGATGAAGAATAATAAAGTCAAAAATATTCATATTATGATGGCCTATCAAAATGTAACAATGCAATCTTTGTATAACAAGATAGAAGACATATATGGAGAATTCATACCCTATTCAGATGCAGAATTACAGAGGTTGACCTTTAAAAAGTATTATCACGTTCAAAATGAGTAAACTTATTAGTATGCCCTTTTGAATATTAAACAAATTACTTGTGGTCTCTCATGAAGTTGAATGTTGATAATAGATATTAATTTGTAACATATAATTTATGTGAACTATAATAAACGAGCGTGAGACCATAACTTATGGCGTCACGCTCGTTTATTGTCTTTATATTTATTAGAACGAAGAAATAGTATCACTTTTAATATATACAAGGCTCAAACTAATTTGCACATTCTTTAGTTAGGACCTTAATTTTTTATAAAATTCCACAAGATGACCACCTGCTATATTAATACCTAAGGTATCAATCTAAGAGTTAAAATGTTACCCGGTCCTAACCAGCCCAGCTATTCCGAAACATTTATATAGATAGCTTGCTCGTATATCCGTTTAAATTATGTTTATGGTACAATTGTATATACCCCTGTAGCGTATAACGGCCTTGGCCATTATATTGAAGAATATACGTGCACAAAATTCTCTAAAAGAGACGGTGAAGATTTTGACTAACTCAATTGAACATAAAACTACACATAGATCTAATAATGATAAAGAAAAACTTTTAAATAGGTTAAAACGAATAGAAGGACAGGTTCGCGGTATCCAAAAGATGGTAGAAGATGATCGTTACTGCGTAGATATACTTACTCAAATATCTGCTATAAATGCAGCAATGAAACGAGTCGGTCTACAGTTGTTGGAGAACCATACTCATCATTGCGTCTCTGACGCTATTAAAGATGGGGACGGGCAAGAGGCAATTCGTGAATTAATGGATGTATTTGAAAGGTTCACAAAGTCCTAATTAAATAATATACTCAATCACTAAAATAAAAAATAGCACCTTAATAGGATGCTATTTTTTATTTACTATTTTCTATTTCCGTTCCATTAACCATAGGACTCGTGTAATTTCAGTAGTGTCTGTACAGATTCAATATCTGAACTAGTACCAAGTGCAAAATTGTGTATTTCCTCATAATCTTCATGTCCTTTTCCAGTAATCAATAGCCAATCCCCTCTTCTGCTGTTTTCTAAGGCTATTCGTATTGCTGCTGTACGATCAGAAATGACTAACCCCTTTCCATTTCCAATAGAGTGATTTAAGTGATGCAGTGTGTGAAGCATCTTATCTTCAGATACACCGTTTAAATCATCTAATGTCAGAACAAAGAGATCGCTTAACTCAGCTGAAACACTCATCATTTCTGCCCTCTTGCTTTCATCCCTTCCTCCCCTAAAGCCAAAAACATGAGTTACTCTCTTAGCACCGCGCTTTTTTGCTGCTGTTAGACAGTAGAAAAATGCATCCGCTGTGTGAGCATAATCTACAACAACTGTGACTCCTTCTTGTGTATGAAACGTCTTAAATCTCCCTGGAACGCCACTGAAATGTTTTATTGAACTTAAAATATCATTTCTATTAGAACAAAATTGAAATGCTACCGCATAAGCCATTAGGCCGTTATATATGTTATGCAATCCCGGTATACTGCTTTGTAATTCAAAACTGATATTACTTTCTATAATCAGGGCGTATTGTCCAAAGGACTCTTTAGCAATAACAAGATCAGCAGTCTGGTCAGCACCAATTGTTATAACTCTTTTCCCTTGAGCCTTTAATCTGTCGCGGAGTTTCTCTCCATAGAAATTATCAACGTTGATAATAGCAGTTCCACCCGGTTTTAATTTCTCGAATAGAAGTGCTTTTGTTTCAAAATACTGTTCCATAGTGCCATGATAATCTAAATGCTCGTGTGTTAAATTGGTAAACAAACAAAAATCAAATTCAATTCCCTCTACTCTGTCCTGTGCTAAGCCGTGGGATGAGACTTCCATCACTACTACTTGATCATCACTTTCTGAAAGAATTTTATTTAAGAGAAGTGAACTTGGAGTAGTATTAACAGAAGGCACTGTTCTTCCATTTATAATATTTTTAATGGTACCTATAAGCGAACATGAATATCCATTATTTTCAAGTATGTGCTTCACCAGATAACTGGTGGTTGTTTTTCCGTTAGTTCCAGTTATACCAATCAGAATTTTATTTTTTGCAGGCTCTTTAAAGAATCTCTTGCTAATTATCCCCAAAGCTTTCCGTGTATTAGAAATCTGAACATAAGGTATTGGTAAATTATCTAGCTGTTCTTCACCAATGATGATGGACGCTCCTTTAGCTACAGCATCATCAATAAAAAAATGTCCGTCAGAAGTATTTCCTTTAATAGCAATAAACATATCTCCTCGTTTAACTTCCAAGGAACTGTCTGTTATTCCGCTCACATCAAGATACTCATACATAGTTAGGTTTTCTTTTTTAATTAAGCCTTGTAATAATTCGCTAACCTTCATAAGCTGCATGTACTCCTCTGGCTAATAAACTTAGTATTACAAACCACTATAAGGATAAAATGTGAAGAATTTGTGCAAAGCCACTCTTAATTATCTTTTGTAATAGCATCTTAAAGATACATCCATTTATTAGGGGTATTAAAAAAACAGCCATGACGGCTGTTTTTAGTTATGCTCTTAACAGTTTAGCATTAACTGCAACAATAATAGTACTAAGTGACATTAGTACGGCACCCACTGCTGGACTGAGAACGAATCCTAACTTATATAAAATACCCGCTGCTAAAGGGATAGCGATGATATTATATCCAGCTCCCCACCATAAATTTTGTATCATTTTTCGGTAGGTCTTTCGGGATATTTCTATAATCTGTACCACATCTTCAGGATTACTGTTGACCAGAATAACATCAGCTGTTTCAATAGCTACATCTGTACCTGCACCAACAGCTATTCCAAGGTCAGCATTTGCGAGAGCAGGGGCATCATTTACTCCATCCCCCGTCATCGCTACTCGTTTATTTTGTTGTTTTATCTCGTTAATTTTTTGGGCTTTTTCATGCGGCAATACTTCTGCATACACCTTATCAATTCCAATCTGTTTACCAACATAATCTGCAACTTGTTTATTATCACCGGTAATCATAATGGACTCTATATCCATCTCTTTTAGTTCCTTAATAGCTTTTTTTGCGCTATCTCTAATAACATCTGCCAAAGCTATCATACCTGCAAAAGCTCCGTCTACAACAGCAAATATTACCGTCTTCCCTTGAGCTGATAAAGCTTGGTACTTATCTTTTGGATATGTTATTTTCAACTCATTAATATAGCCTGGACTAACAGCAAGGACTTCTTTTCCCTCTACTGTCCCTTTTAATCCTTTGCCTTGCATATATTCAAATGTTTCAGGTTCTGGAATCCTTATATCTAAATCTTTTGCACTGTTTAAGATCCCTCTCGCAATCGGATGTTCTGATTGACTCTCTAATGCTGCAACCACCCTTAATACTTTTGATTGATCAAATCCTTCAGCTGTGATTTGGTCAGTAATTCCAAATTCTCCTTTTGTAAGAGTCCCGGTTTTATCAAATACAATAGCATTAATCCCTCGAGCCTCTTCAAATTGTGTACGATTGCGAATCAACAACCCTTTTCTTGCTGATATTGCAGTTGAAGTTGCTACTACTAATGGCACCGCCAACCCTAAAGCATGAGGACATGCAATGATCATAACTGTAACCATTCGTTCTAAACTATAGTTAAAACTAGCTCCAGCTACAAGCCATCCGATTAAAGTAAGTATCCCGGCAATAAGCGCGATATAAAACAGCCATTTTGCTGCCCGATTTGATAAATCTTGTGTTCTGGATTTTGATTCCTGTGCTTCTTGAACCATTTTTATAACCTGTGACAAGTAACTTTCTTCCCCAGTATTTTTCACTTCAACAGTTAGAGCACCATCTCCGTTTACAGATCCTCCAGTCACTTCATTATTTGGACTTTTTTCTACAGGTACACTTTCACCGGTCAGCATACTTTCATCGATTGTAGATGTACCTTTCTTTATAATGCCATCGACAGGTATGCGTTCGCCTGGTTTTACTAATACATTATCTCCTGCCTTTAGATCACTAACTTTTACGTCCTGGGTACCATTATCAGTTACCTTGTGTGCTTCAGAAGGCATTAATTTAACTAACTTTTCCAATGCATTAGAAGCCCCCATAACAGATTTCATCTCAAGCCAATGTCCAAGGAGCATAATATCAATTAATGTTACCAGTTCCCAGTAATAGTCCATTCCATTCAATCCAAAAACTGTTAGCGTACTGTACACGTACGCAACCAGTATAGCTAGTGCAATAAGTGTCATCATACCTGGGTTTTTCTCTTTTAATTCATTTATTGCACCTGTTAAAAAAGGATATCCGCCATAGAAAAATACAAAAGAAGCTAATAGGAATAAAACGTACGAGTCAAAAGGAAAAGTAAATTCAAAACCGAGCAGAGATTGAATCATATGAGAAAGGAAAAATACTGGTATAGAAACTAATAGGGATATAAAAAAGCGTCTCTTAAAATCTTCCACCATATGGCCATGATGTGCTCCATGACCGCTACCGCTATGATCACTATGGTCGTCATGATTCATCTCTTTGTGATGTACATGAGTTGTATTATTTTGGTACGATTTATCTTCATTATCTTTATCATAAGAAGCATGTTCATGATGCATATTATTACTGTGATGGGGACTATCATGATATTGTTCATTTTGTAAATGATGATTTTCCTGATTTTTATGTCCATGATTAAATTTGTCGTTTTGGTTTGCCATCCTTCTCAACCTTTCGTTTGAACTACTTATCTTTAAAATACCCAACATGGGTATAATTAAACAAATATTATTTCTGAAATAAACAGCATAACTTTAGGCTCAAAAGAAATATAAACACATAACCATTGCATACCCCATGGGGGTATGTTAATATAAGAGTGTTCTTAACTTATAACAATATGGAGGTTTTAGATATGGAACAAACAATATTAAATGTACAAGGGATGTCATGTGCTCATTGCGTTAATTCTATTGAGAGTTCAGTTGGTCAACTAGAAGGTGTTAAATCAGTAGAAGTCTCACTTAGTGCGAACAAAGTCAATGTTTCTTATGATTCAGATAAAGTAAGCTTAAAAGGGGTCTTACCAACAAAACGCGGAAAACATACGCTAAGAGAATTTTGGGAGGAAAAAAGCCGATTTTCCCTACCTAAGGAATCATCGGCCTTTAGTATTATTGAATAAGAGGGCGTAGTGAATATAAACTTGCTACTTTCTTCATATCAAATGTGTATTCGCCAAGAAAATTAATATGTTCCCATCCCAATGGAGAAATATGTTTTAGCAGGTCTTCTCGTAAACTTATATTTGTACACAGCTGCCCTATCTTTTTCAATCCCTAGTCGTACGAGGGAACATCCGCAAGCAGGACAGATTAATGTTTGCATATTTTTCCCTCCTAGAATGATGAATTTTTTTATTCAATACCTCCATGATTTATGGATTTTAACTGTATTTTTGTACTGTTTTTCCGTCTTTAAAGCCTTCAATCGTAGCATCGAATAAATACTCCGGTACCATGGCATATACGGATCGGCTCCTTAGTACAGAAATACCGGGTATTTTTGTAGGTTTTACCACCTTTGCATACTTCGCGTAGTTAGCGGTCAGAGATATAAGAAATCAGGTATAAAAGAGGGAAACCTGTCCTGAGCTGGCCCTGGGTTTCATCTTTCAGACCTGTGGCTCCTTCTGGTATCGTGGTTACTTGCGACTAAATGTCACAGCATGACCCATTGGCAGGTCTAGATTCCTCGTAACGCGTCCCCATTAGGCGACCCAGTTCAAAGGCATCTTCTACAGATAACACTTTTCCCCCTGGATGTTGGTCAAGCCAGTCTTCGGCTGCATTCGGTGAGCTGAAGAAATGGACTTCGTTGCAGAATGCCGTACGAATCGAGGACATATCATCTGGCGTCACGATTGAGACAACGGCAGTGGAAGGTTCCACGCTTACAATGTGGTCCGGTTCCACATTCAACCGTATAGGTTCTCCGGTGCTGTGACAGGGTGACTCGATGTTGACCGAACGACCGATGAGTGCTGGAAATATAAGTGTGTCAAGGGCGCACCAGGCATATAGTTGCTTCCCATCAACCGTAAAGTGGTGAGGGGTAGGGATAAGGGTAAGACCTAAACCAACGACACGGCCTTGTTCGTCGATTTCCACGCTTGGCAGAGACTGGAGAACTTTCTTCACCTCTTCAACAGGTTTTCCGGTCGTTGTCGCCATATCTTCAATGGTGACAGACTCCCCCCCTGCTAGCATTTGTAACAACGGGCGAAACAGCCACTTCATGGATTCTCCTCCCTCTCCCTTGTTCGACTGTTGGTCAAGTCGGGTTACGATTTCCTGAATTTCAGTTTTCATGTCTTTTTCCTCCTTTGTTATTTTTTGTTCCTATTATTATTTTCGATATTACTTTTCATTACCTAAAAACTCCATTTGTTGGACTAATTGACCGATAAAAGCATCCTTTTCATAGCTTGTCTGATTTTTGAAACTTCATGGGCTCTACCCTATGATAAAAATTTTTTCAATTCGTTTCCAAAAGAGAGAGCTTGTTCCAAAGTCATAATTTCCCCTTGCAATTTTGGATGTTCTTCTTTCCACTTGTTTGCATGCTCAACTGAGCTAAAATAGTGAATTTGTTTACATGTTCCTCCGGCCCATGGAGCCTCAGAATCAAACGGCACTGTCCAGATTACTGTTGAATCAGGAGTTGTTTTTGCTAATTTTCCATTTCGGACAGTTACCTCAATCGGTTCACCTGTGTACGCACAACGGGAATGTATATCGACATCAGCAACCAGAGCAGTTGACAGCTCCAATGTCGATATTGCACACCAGGCAAATAAAGTTCGTCCTCCTAAATGAATCTGGTTAGTAGTCGGTATAATCGATAAGCCCAATGCCCCTACTATTTTTTGATCCGCCTCCCGAACGATCATCTGCCGTTGGGCTAATATCTTCACTACTGACTGAACTGTTTTTGTATTAATTCCCGTTTGATTTATTAAAGAACTTTCTGTAACTGCCTGCCCATCACGAATGGAGAAAAAAATTGTCCGAAGAATAGGCACTGATTCTTTAGGCAGCTTAGCTAACAATAGTTCATAAAATTTTTTGAGTTCTGTTTTATTCTTCATTGTTTAAATCCCTCCATTTGATTGAATGCCTCTTTCGGGGAATCAAGGTACGATTCAATGTGTTTACGCAACTTTTGTAGTTCGTTGATTTGTTCGTCTATCTTGGTCAGTTTATCTTTTAACAAATGTTGTAGATGCGGTTCTATCTCCACCGTATTTTTTTCGAAAATCACTATTAAATCTTTCATTTCCTCCAGTGATACGCCTAATGATCGGAGTTGTTTAATACCATTGATACAAAACACATGCTCTTGGTTATAAACGCGGTAATTACCTTCGCTACGCTTTATAGAAGGCAGTATCAATTCCTTTTCTTCATACAGTCGAATGGCTTTTCGACTGACTCCTGTTTGTTGGGCTAGTTGACCAATCGTTAAATCCTCCATTATCTCCCCCCTTTTCGTTAACTGGAAGACCATCACTGAATTAACTAGAGTTTACAACGTTCACCTTAGGGGAAGGTCAAGTGCAATTTTATAATTTAAATACAAAGTTTAATCAGGAGATAGAAGTAACATCATCTTTAAAATGGTGTTATTGCAACATTTCTATAATAAACTCGACATGAAAACCGTTTCCTTGATACTAGCGAGTATTATATGGTAACCCAAGGCTACCTTCGCGAATGGGTTTGCTTGGGGTAATGTAATTTATACATTCAGATTTTAAAGAATCTTCAATTAAAACAACTTATGGAAATCTATCGTCGGGATGTATGCGAACCCAATCTAACAGAGTTATATCAAA
The DNA here is from genome assembly GCF_044383785.1 of Terribacillus sp. JSM ZJ617. NCBI lineage: Bacteria > Bacillati > Bacillota > Bacilli > Caryophanales > Bacillaceae > Terribacillus > Terribacillus sp. JSM ZJ617. The sequence goes on from NZ_JBISEQ010000006.1 coordinate 109,194, forward strand.
TTTTAATTCGTCTTGGTTACACTGTTCCAGCTCCATATAATGCTATTTCGGAATCAAAAACAGTTAAGGAACTAGGAGATATTCAAACGCCTGTTTATAGATGACCAGAAGATACTCATTGGACATTATTTCGCCGTACAGGGATTTATGGACTTTGGAATACTGGGGCAATTTCGAGCCATCGAGCAGACGTAAGTGATGCATTTATTCGTAATTATCATCGTGCAAATCGTTGCACCTAGCCACTGACTCAATGGCTGTTAAAAAGGGATTTATTCCTCTGCCACCATTAGTCATTCCTCGATAATTTGTAGAGAAACTCAATCCTTTTTATTAAGTAAGTTTTATAGATTTCAATAGCAAGAAGACTTAACCAAAGTGCACAGATTGTTGACATAATAAACCGTGTAAAACAAATATGCTATATAAATATTTCATTTCCTTAAACAGTTTAAAGTTAATTTGGCAAAGTACGGAAAACCTTATTCATAAAACAGAAAAAAGATTCCTGAGCAATAATCAGGAATCTTTTTTCTAACTTATCCAGCACAGCAAGATAATTTCGAAACATCTTTATCAAAAGTTAGGACAGCCAGCTTCAATCCTTCTGCCATTGTTAGATATGGAGCCATCGTTTCTCTCAGATCTCCAACAGTTAAACCGAATTTCACAGCTAATGTTGCTGCATAAATTACGTCTCCTGCGTTTTCTGCCACTACATGCGCCCCTAACACTTTCAATGTTTTCGCGTCTGCCACTAATTTGAAAACACCTGTTGTTTCCCGATTAACGAGCGCTCTTGGAACAGCATCCAACGGCAATACCGATGTTTTCACTTCATATCCTTTTTCTTTTGCCTGTTGCTCCGTTAAACCAACCGTTGCAATCGATGGAGAAGTAAACGTAACGCCTGGAACCACTTCTAAATTGACCTTTTGATTTAGTCCTCCGATTGCATTACGAGCAGCAAGTCCACCTTCATAAGCAGCTACATAAACAAATTGGGGACCGAGAGTGACATCTCCAGCTGAATAAATTCGGGAATTGGTCGTTTTAAGATAATCATCAATGACAATTTCACCACGGGAACCAACTTCAACGCCTGCTGCATGTAAGTTTAATGATTCTGTATTTGGTTTTCTTCCAGTGGCAATTAGCAATTGTTCTGCTTCAATAATTCGCTTTTTACCATTTATCTCAACATGAACTTTTTTAATGTCTCCATCTTGCTCAACTCGTTCATAGGTTGCACCTGTTACTAAATTAATTCCCTGTTCTGTTAAGGCCTTAGTAATGGCTTCTGAAATTTCAGGATCGTATTCTTTTAATAGACGCTCGCTTCTTTGAATCAAAGTGACTTCTGACCCGAGGTTATGAAATAGTTGTCCTAATTCCATGCCGATATATCCTGAACCAATTACGGTAAGACGATTTGGAACCTTCTTTAATTCCAATAAGCTAGTGCTTGTTAAATAATCTACTTCATCTAATCCGGGAATATTAGGTGCAGTTGAAGAAGCACCTGTAGCTATTAAAAATCTTTTGGCTGTGATTTGATTGCCATTTACTTCAACTGTATTTTCATTTACGAATTTTGCTTCACCTTTTATTAATTCAAAACCATAATCATCAATTAAATTCACATATTTTTCATTTCGCATCTCGGTTACTAAATCATTCTTTTGTTTTACTAATGGCGCTAAATCAACATTTGAAGCCGAAGTGTGTAATCCCACAAATGGATTATTTTTTGCTAGATGATTGATTTCCCCTGCTCTTAATAAGGTCTTAGAAGGAACGCATCCGACATTAACGCAAGTTCCACCCACCGTTCCACGCTCAATCATAGCCACTTTTGCGTTCAAAGCAACGGCTTCAATGGCAGATGAAAAGGCAGCTCCACCAGAACCGATGATGATGTAATCATAATCATAGTTACCTTCATCATTTAAACTTACATCTGTCCTTTTTTCCGATTGCACTTGTATTTCTTCTGCTTCGCCCGGTTGATATTGTGCGTCAGTAATCGCTGTTTTCGCGATATCAATGTCTACATCATACGGTAGTTCAAACAGTGCTTCTCCGCGACGAAAGTCTACTTCAATCCCTTTTGCACCTGCATTTTCAAGAGCAACCGCAATATGTTCTTCACAACCAGTGCAGGTCATTCCTTCAACGTTTAGCCGATATTTTTTCAATAAATTCGTCTTTTGTTCCGATTGAAATTCTTCTGCTTCGCCCGGGTGATAGTTTGCGTCAGCAATCGCATTTTTCGCGTCTTCAACTTTCACGTCATCAGGAAGCTCAAATACAGCTTCTCCACGGCGAAAATCTACTTCAATCGCTTTTGCACCCATGTTTTCAAGAGCGACAGCTACATGCTGTTCACAACCCGAACATGTCATTCCTTGCACGTTCACTCGATATTTTTTCATGGTAAAAATATCCTCCTTTTATTCGACGGGGAGACCCAAGTCTGAAACCTCCGTCTTAATTGCATCTAAATTGGTTTTCGTATCATCAAAAGAAACCGTTACTTCCGCGGTGCTTCCATTAACTTTAATGGCTGTTTTGCTAGCACCTTCAACCTGTGCAATGGCATCTTCCACAACTGATGGCGGGCAGCAATCCATCCCTGCTATAACCATGAATGTCCCCGTCTTCTCAGCTTCAGTAATAGCTTTTACATCCTTCTCTGAATTCATAGCAGTTGTTTTCACTTCACTCTTAGATACTTCAGTTTTTTGGACTTCTTGTTCGTTACTGCATGCACTAACCACTAGCATAAGGGATAGCAACATCATAATCCTGATTATTTGTACTTTCACATAATACACCCCATTTTTTATAGTCAACTTTCAACTGAAAATAAGAAAAGAAACATGGTAAAAACAAGGAACGTTGTAATCCATAAGCCAATGACAGAACTTTTCCTTTTACCCTTTCTTCCATAAACCATATAAAAGGAGTACGCAAGAAGGACAATGGTAACGATGCTGAACAATAACCGATACTTCAACGAGTAGAATGCGATTGCGCCTGCAAACCCAGTGAGTCCAAGGGGAATCAAGATTAGTGGACCCAGGCAACAACCCGCCATAACAAAAGCTGAAAATACAGTGGCTACTTGTGAAACTTTTTCTTTCATGACTTGAACTTCTCCATGCTGCAACAATCATGTGTGGTTGTATCTTTCTTTGTTTCCTCTTTTGTTTCTGGATCAAGTTTTCTCCAGCCCTTGAAAAGAGCGAAAACGAATAACAGACCCATCATGATGAAAATAACATTTTTAAATTCCGTGAAGTATGATCCCAGTGCTGTTCCTGCAATCAACGGAAGTAGTAAAAACAGATGACACGGGCATGTGATGAGTGCGACAAGAAACCAACCTGAACTTTTTATTATGTTTTTCATTTCTGTTTCACCTCTTATTTCTTCATCAGTGTTTCAATAATGGAGCATTCGTAAATATCTTTGTTTTCGGGACATCTTTCTTTAAGATCCATCAGCATTCGTTCAATCCTTTTAAGATCTTCAATTTTACGTTGAATGTCCTCTATCTTCAAAATAGTGAAATCATACATATCACGACACTTCGCTTCATCGCGATCGACAACCCCTAGCAATTTATCAATTTCATTTAAGGTAAATCCTAATTCCTGCATTCGTTTTATGAAATGCAATCGATCGACCGTTTGTTGGGAATACATTCGGTATCCTTTTTCCGTACGTTCAGGCTCTGGAATTAAGCCTAAACGCTCATAATATCGAATGGTCTCCTTGTTAACACCGCACTTGTCAGCCAGTTCTCCGATACGAAATTTCATACGTCTCACCTCACTTACAGCATAAACCACGTACCTTAGTACAGGGTAAATATATAGTTTACTTCATTCATGAGATTTTACTTACCCTTAGAGCCAGATAACGTGCCGCCAAAAACAGCAGCCCCAACCTCAAAGGCTTCCGCAAGAGTCAGCTTGTCCTTCGCCGTTGTTGAATTCTTTTCATTCGCTTTTTGCCAATGTTCCTCAGAACAATAAAATTGAATGGCTGGGCAACAGCTGGTAGAAATGGACGTTGGCTCATTCGATTCGCAAGAAGAATCGCAGCATGCGTTGGTATCGGCAGCATCCGTTGTTCCCAAGCCTACAACCACGGTATCAGGATTGGCAACGGGCATGTTGTTTTTCACATCGATGGTAATCTTTTCACCGCAAAATGCACATTCCGATTCAATAACGGCATCTGTAAACATCGATGGAATGCCAAGGGCATCAATCGCACACATGGAATAAGCTGGCAACATTCCAGCCAATGTAACACGGTGTGGAGTCGGAACTCCTGAAAAAGGATACGCCACGTTCACATCCCCAGAGTTTTGGTCCCAGTGAATTAAATCCAATTCCCTTAAACGTTGAAGAGCAGATTGGACATCAATTTGTTCCTCTGTTGCAGTTAAATCATTGATGTTGACGATTTTTCCCTCAGCCATGAAAAGAAGAATGTCTAAACGGATACTATTTTCTGAAGGAGACAATAAACGGATTTTTCCCTCAAATCCTTCTTCTGGCAAACCAAGTGATTGTAACACCTTGTCCTTTAACGAAGTATTCAAATGATTTTGATTCATGTTGCTGCCTCCTCTATTTGATCTGCAATTATTTACAGGAATTTTTCTTCCTAGTACAGAATAAACCCTGTACCATAGTACAGGGTCAAGTATGATTTATTATTTTATCTTCTAAAACTAAACTATCCCATTAGTTAAGTATAACCTTACCATCTATTCTGAAATTTAACATAGATATCCAATTTTCTTTAAAAGTGTTGTTCCACAATCTGGCCCGATTATTGAACAAAATTAAAAAAGCCATTTAATTCATTAGTTCATGGACAAATCACCATAAACGACCGTTTTTGGTTATGAATAGAGAACTTCTCTAAAAACCTTAAAAACTACTTAAATACATAACCAAAAATATAACCAAAATCAAAAGACCAATATATCTATTTAAAACCCCTTTTTGGTATAGTTAACATATTAGAAAAGGGGAGATTTGTGTTGAAATTTGGATATGCACGCGTAAGTACACAAGATCAATCATTATCATTACAACTCGATGCATTAGCTCACTACGGAGTGGATCAGATTTTTGAAGAAAAAGAATCAGGAAAAATGAAAAATCGACCTCAATTAGATGAACTACTTAAAGTTTTACGTAAAGATGACACGGTCATTGTTTATAAATTAGATCGTATCAGTCGTAGTACCAAACATTTAATTGAGCTTATGGAATATTTCGAATCAAAGGAAATTCATTTTGTTTCCATACAAGACAAGATCGATACCACAACTGCTATGGGACGGTTCTTTTTCAGAATGTTAGCCAGCATAGCAGAATTAGAACGAGATATTATTAGTGAACGAACGAAGGATGGATTGACGGCTGCTAGAGCTAGGGGAAGAAACGGAGGCAGACCGAAGGTTGATTTAAAGAAAATAGAACTTGCTATAAAAATGTATGAAAGCAAAGATTACTCTTTATCTCAAATTAAGACGGCAACAGGCATTGGAGCGACAACCTTATATCGTTATCTAGAAAAGAAAAAAGATATCTAGCAAGGAGTTGTAGCATGAGAGGGAAAGAATTACTAACAGAAGATCAAAGAACGGAATTTGTACGAATTCCAGCTGATATGAGCGAAAGTGAACTAGAAACTTATTATACTTTTTCACAATATGACCTTGAAATTATTAAACGACACAGAAGAGATCATAATCGATTAGGCTTTGCTGTTCAATTATGTGTTCTACGCTATCCTGGATGGTCCCTTTCAGATGTTGGACCTATTCCAGATTACATAATCGAATACATAGCTAGCCAAATAGATGTTAATCCTAATTCATTTTCTTTATATGCCCAACGAGAGCCAACTAAACATGAGCATATGGAAGAAATCCGTCAAGTTTATGGTTATCAAAATTTTTCCTTAGGGAACTATCGCAAGGCAGCTCAGTTTCTTTTGAATCATGCCCTTCAAAATGGAAATTCAATGTATCTTCTTCGTACAGCACAAGAAGAACTACGTAATCAGAAAATTATTCTCCCTGGCATGACTACTATAGAAAGGCTTGTTTGGGAAACTCGTCAACGAGCAGAGGAAAGGATTTTTAAATCATTAACTTGTACTCTTTCCAAATGGCAAAAACAAAAGTTAGATAAACTTATAGATCCATTTGTAGACAATAGAAAAACCCCTTTAGCATGGCTGAGGGAGCTTCCCGGCCAATCTTCACCTGAAGCCTTTTTAAAAGTCATAAAGCGCTTAGAATATATTCGAGAATTAAAATTAGAAATAAATACAGAACAAATCCATCCCAATCGGTTACTTCAATTATCTCGTATTGGAGCACGGTATGAACCACACTCATTTCGAAGATTTAAAGAAATGAAGAAATATGCAATTCTTGTTGCCTATCTAGTAACACTAAGCCAAGATCTAATTGACCAAGCAATTGAAATTCATGATAGACAAATGATGATTTTACAATCAAAGGGTCGTAAAACACAAGAGGAAATGCAAAAAGAAAATGGAAAAGCAGTGAATGAAAAAGTCGTGCATTTTGCAGATATTGGTGCTGCACTTATTCAAGCACGAAATGAAGGGCTTGATCCATTTAATGCTATTGAAATGATTATGCCGTGGGATAAAATTGTTTCTTCCGTTGAAGAAGCCCAAAAATTAGCCCGACCGATGGATTACGATTATCTAGATTTGTTAGAAAATCGGTTTTCTTATCTAAGAAAATATACTCCTACTTTTCTTAAATCTCTTGAATTTCGTTCTACACAAGGTACAGAGCCATTATTGCAAGCCCTAAAAACGCTAAATGAAATAAATGAATCTGGTAAAAGAAAAATTCCAAATGATGCCCCGGTAGATTTTATTCCTAAACGTTGGAAGAAGCATGTTTATGGTGATGATGGAATAATTAACCGGCACTATTATGAGATGGCTGCACTAACAGAGTTGAAAAATCATATTCGTTCAGGCGACATATCCGTAGTCGGTAGTAGACTTCATAAAGATTTTGAAGAGTATCTTGTTCCTAAAAAAGATTGGACAACAACTCGTCTTACGAAAACTAAACTAGCCGTTCGTTCATCGGCAGATGAATATATTGAGGAAAGAAGAAAGTCACTAGCTCAACGCCTTACATGGGTTTCAAATAATCTTGATTCTCTAGAAGGAGTAAATATCGAAAAGGCTAAGATCCGAGTGGACCGTTTGGAGAAGAATACACCCGAAGAAGCGAGAGCTTTTAGCCTGTCTTTATATAATATGTTGCCAAGAATAAAGCTCACTGATCTTTTAATGGAGGTAGCACACTGGACAGGATTTGATGAAATGTTGATACATGCCTCAACCAATCGCCCACCAAAGGGAGAGGAAAAAGTAGTTCTCATGGCTGCTCTCATGGCGATGGGAACTAACATAGGTCTTACTAAAATGGCAGAAGCGACACCAGGAGTTACCTATCATCAAATGGCTAATGCAGCGCAATGGCGTTTATTCGATGATGCTATAAGTCGTGCACAAGCGACATTAGTAAATTTTCAACATAAGCTTAAACTAGCTTCCTATTGGGGAGATGGAAGTACCTCTTCCTCTGATGGAATGCGCGTACAGGTTGGTGTTTCATCGTTACATGCCGATGCCAATCCACACTATGGGTCTGGAAAAGGGGCAACCATTTATCGATTTACCAGTGATCAATTTTCAAGTTTTTATACGAAAGTCATTAATACCAATGCTCGTGATGCTGTACACGTTATCGATGGATTACTTCATCATGAGACAGATTTAAATATTGAAGAGCATTTTACAGATACAGCTGGCTACGCCGACTCAGTATTTGGATTGAGTCATTTACTAGGATTTCGTTTTGCACCAAGGCTACGTGATTTAGCTGACTCTAAGCTATTCACCATCCAAACGCCGAATGAATTCCCAAAACTAGAAAATATACTCCGTGGTCGTATTAATACTAAAATTATTCAAGAGAATTTTGATGACGTATTACGTGTAGCTCATTCTATTCGAGAAGGAAAAGTGTCTGGTTCACTTATTATGGGGAAATTAGGGTCATATGCGAGACAAAATAAACTTGCAACTACTTTGCGAGAAATGGGGAGAATCGAAAAGACCATTTTTATTTTGGATTACATATCTAACGAAACACTACGCCGTCGAATTCAGCGAGGACTAAATAAAGGGGAAGCCATGAATGGGTTAGCAAGAGCCTTATTCTTTGGAAAACGAGGTGAGTTACGAGAACGAGGAATACAAGACCAACTACAACGTGCAAGTGCTTTAAATATTCTAATAAATGCTATTAGCGTATGGAATACCGTTTATCTTACAGAAGCAACAAAATTATTGAAGGAAAAGGGGAATTTGAGAGAAGATTTACTTAAACATGTTTCTCCGTTAGGATGGGAACACATTAATTTTCTTGGTGAATACAACTTTGATGCAAGTAAAGTAGCAAGTCTACATTCACTACGCCCTCTTATTCAATAATACTAAAAGCCGATGATTCCTTAGCGTAGGAAAAATCGGCTTTCTTTATGTCGAAATTTGCTTAGCGTATGTTTTCCGCGTTTTGTTGGTAGGACCCCTAAAAGAAATTTCAGATACGATTGAAGAACAAGGATACGATGTCGTATAAACAAGCATTTCCACTATAAATCGTGCTGAACACAGCACGATTTTCTTTTTCACCTAGCTACTATAAAAGGTAAGGAGTGAGATCAAGATGGAGAGCAAACAAACAAGTCTGCAGATCACTGGTATGACATGTGCAGCCTGTGCTACAAGAATAGAAAAAGGCTTAAAAAAAGTTGAGGGTGTACAAGATGCTAACGTTAATTTCGCACTGGAGAAATCAAGAATCACTTATGATCCTTCAAGAACAGATCCCAAAGAGTTTGAAAAAAAGGTTGAATCTCTAGGGTATAAAGTTGTTAATGACAAAATTGAGTTTGATGTAACCGGTATGACGTGTGCAGCCTGTGCCAATAAGGTTGAAAAAAGATTGAACAAGATAGAAGGAATATCACAAGCTACCGTGAACTTTGCTCTGGAAACTGCAAGTGTTACGTATAATCCTGAAGCAGTAGAAATACCAGCAATGAAAGAAGCGATTAAAAAAATAGGTTATGCATTGGAAGACAAACAGGGCCACGTAGAAGGTAAAGAGAACCACCGAGAACGGGAAATTCAAAAACAAACAGGAAAATTTATATTTTCTATACTCCTTTCTCTGCCACTTCTGTGGGCAATGGTAAGTCATTTTGAATTTACAAATTTTATTCCTGTTCCTGATATGTTCTTAAATCCTTGGGTGCAGTTGGCATTAGCTACCCCAGTCCAATTTGTGGTTGGCGGTCAGTTTTATATTGGTGCCTATAAAGCATTACGTAATAAAAGCGCCAATATGGATGTTCTTATTGCGTTAGGAACATCAGCCGCCTATTTTTACAGCATTTATTTGAGCATAAAAAGTATTGGAACCAACACTCATATGGTTGAACTATACTTTGAAACCAGCGCAATTCTTATTACGTTAATTATATTAGGAAAACTGTTTGAAGCACGCGCTAAAGGACGTTCATCAGAGGCAATTAAAAAGCTCATGGGACTGCAGGCAAAAACAGCTTTAGTTTACCGTGATGGTGAAGACATTAACATACCGATTGAGGAAGTGGTAACCGGCGATGTTGTTTATGTAAAACCTGGTGAAAAGGTCCCCGTGGACGGAGAAATTATTGAAGGACATTCTGCGCTTGATGAGAGTATGATTACAGGCGAAAGTATCCCCGTTGATAAATCAATTGGAGATAACGTTATAGGGTCTACTATTAATAAAAATGGTTTCTTAAAAATATCAGCAACAAAAGTCGGAAAAGACACTGCTCTTTCTCAGATCATTAAAGTTGTAGAAGAAGCCCAAGGCTCTAAAGCCCCTATTCAGCGTCTTGCTGATAAAATTTCTGGTATTTTCGTCCCTATTGTAGTAGCAATTGCTTTTATTACCTTCCTTATATGGTATTTTGTTGTGTCACCTGGAGAATTTGCAGTAGCTCTTGAAAAATTAATAGCTGTCTTAGTTATTGCTTGTCCTTGTGCGTTAGGACTTGCAACTCCTACTTCAATCATGGCTGGATCGGGCCGGGCAGCTGAATTCGGTATTCTATTCAAAGGTGGAGAACATCTCGAAACCACTCATAAGCTTGATACAATCATACTTGATAAAACTGGTACAGTAACTAACGGACAGCCAGTACTTACAGATGTTTATGTTGTGGATGGAGTAGAAGAGGATCAATTTTTGCAACTAGTCGGAACTGCTGAAACCAACTCGGAGCACCCGCTTGCTAAGGCTATCACGGATGCAGTCAAATCACGAGGTATAGAATTGTCGGCATCAGAGAGCTTTGAAGCAATTCCGGGATATGGAATAAAAGCTGTTGTGAATGGCAAGGAAATTTTTATTGGAACACGCCGTTTAATGAACCGAGAACAAATAACAGTTGAAGGCGAACTGTCAACCATGCTTGAACTTGAGAAACAGGGTAAAACAGCTATGCTAGTTGCTGTCGATAAGCGTTTTGCAGGAATTGTGGCCGTTGCAGATACAGTGAAAGAATCTTCGAAAGATGCAATTATGAAACTAAAAAATCTGGGGCTTGATGTAATAATGATTACAGGAGACAACAAGCAGACTGCAAATGCGATAGCTGAACAAGTTGGAATTGCTCATGTAATTGCAGAAGTATTGCCTGAAGGTAAAGCAGAAGAAGTGAAAAAACTGCAGTCACAAGGCAGGAAAGTAGCAATGGTTGGAGATGGGATTAATGATGCACCTGCTCTAGCAAATGCAGATATTGGGATGGCCATTGGTACAGGAACAGACATTGCTATGGAGGCTGCTGATATTACGTTAATACGCGGTGACCTCATTAGTATTGCTGATGCAATAACTATAAGCAAACTAACAATACGAAACATTAAACAAAATTTGTTTTGGGCTTTTGGCTATAACTCATTAGGAGTTCCAATTGCAGCAGTTGGATTCTTAGCCCCTTGGTTAGCAGGTGCAGCAATGGCATTTAGTTCTGTTAGTGTTGTGCTGAATGCCTTAAGATTGCAACGAGTCAAGTTAAATAAATAAATCTGCCGGAGGAATGGTTATGAAAAATAAAAGGATCCTCATTTGGGCGTTATCAGCAGTTGTTTATCTAGTTCTTGTAATAGCAGCATACAGTATTTATGATACGGTTCAGGGTTCAGAAAAAGAGAAAAACCATGACCAGCATAGTATGCAAATGGAGTCTGTTAATGTAGAGACTAGCAATGTGTTAATGGGCTAAAAGAGAAGGGGGAAAATGATGATTAATGAACCGACTGTAAAATTAGCAGTCAATGGAGGGATTTCTTTTGGTTCCAAGTTAAACGCTAAGCAATTACAAACGATCATAAAGTACCTGAAAGACGATGAAGAGTTAGAGTTAACGACTTTCCAGCAACTTTATCTGACGGTCCCAGAAAAACAAATGGAACAGATAAAAGCAGAGTTTGAAGAAGTGGGTTTATCCTGTTACCCGGTAGGAAACACCGTGAAAAGTTTAAGAACTTGTAATTTTTGCAAAGGTGCTGACGAAGAAGGAATGCCAGTGGCCATTAAATTAAATGAGCTTATCGCCGGACAGCCGGTTCCCTTTACTCTTCGACCGGCATATACAGGATGCCCGATTGGTTGTGGAGAACCTCTTGTAAATGATATAGGGATTATGAAAGTAAAGGAAAAATTTGATCTTTATATAGGTGGTTATACAAAAGGTACCAAAGCACAAACAGGCAAACTCCTTTTCGGTAAGTTAGATGAAAACACATTGTATATATACGTGAACAACCTTATCCGACTTTATAGCGATAATGGAAGGAAAAGAGAACAGTTTTACCGTTTTGTTAATCGTTATGGATTTGATACGATTAAAGAAGAAATTGCAGCTATATCATAAATATAAAATAGCTGTATATGAGCGAAATAAAAACACCTTCAAGTTTTAGGATTGTTGCTATCCGAAACTTGAAGGTGTTTTTTATAGGGACATCAGGACCTCATGAGTTATTAGTTAGGAACGTTATTCCGGCTTATTATTTACATCTGGATCTGGTGAAAAGTCAACAATGTAATCTTTATATGAAACTAAACTAACCATCCCGGCAGATGCATGGTGTAAATCATGACAATGGAATAGCCAGTTACCAGGATTATCTGCTTTAAAAGCCACAATGTATTCATCTCCCGGTTTTACGTTAATAGTATCTTTTAAAATCGGCGCCCCTTCTGCGGGCTTGCCATTTTTACTTAAAACCTGGAAGAAATGTCCGTGTAGATGCATAGGATGATCTTCTGAATCGGATTTGTTAACTAATTTCACTTTAACCAGATCACCCTTTTCTACTTGTATATTATCAGTATCAGGATATGTTTTTCTGTTAATTGTATACACAGTAGCATTATTTTTTGCTTCTGTATTCAAATTCATGGTATATTCCACGTCATATATTTGATCTAGTGTAAAAGCAGCTTTCTTATCTTCGCCATAAGTCATAAAATCAAATTTCGGTAAATCTATTGTATCATTTGGTTTATCTGTAGATTCATTTTCCTGATTTTCATATTGTATTCTTGCCTTCATCCCTTTCGTACCTTCAATTTCTCCATGGCATTCTAAATACCACTCCCCAGGATTATCAGCGGTGAATTCAATATCATAGCGCTCGCCAGGCGCAATGGAGAGTAATTGATCTTTGATGTCATCAGGATTTTTAATTTCTTGTCCGTCTATTGCAACAACTTTGAAATCATGACCATGTAAGTGAATCTGATGAGACATAAATCCAATATTCGCAAGACGTAATCTGACCTTCTCTCCTTCTTTAACCGTTAAAGTTTCAACTTCATCTCCACTTTTGCCGTTTATAGTGAAAATATCATAATTACTCATATCATCTGCCATGCTTTTCTCTTCAGCTGACTCTTCGCTATCTTCCATACCGCTCATGTTCTCGTGATTCATATTAGCCATATCCATAGTCACCGGATTGCTCATCCACTCATCTAACATCATTACATAATCTTGATCATAAGATACCTCATCCGGCTCCACGATCAGAGAACCATACAATCCTTTATCTACCTGGTTTACACCATCTTGATGTGTATGATACATATATGTGCCGGGTACAGAAGCGGTAAAATTATAAGTATAGGAATCACCCGGTTGAACAGCATTTTGGGTTACTCCGGGTATCCCGTCCATATTATTCTCCAGAGGCACTCCATGCCAATGAATGGTGACCGGATCAGGGAGTTTATTTTTTAAATTTATCTTTATCTCTTCTCCTTCTTTTACTCTGAGCTCTGGACCTGGAACAGAATTGTTAAAGGTCCACGCTTCCACGTGGACTTCACTGTTCAAAGAATGTGCGGCTTCTTCAGCAACCAAATCAAAAGTATTTCCTGTTAGCACTTCCGTTTTTTCTGTTTCCTTCCGGCTGCTTTCTGTTTGTTCGGAATCTGTGCTTTCTGCTGATGAGCATGCACCTAATATAAACAAAAATAAGAGTAAAAACCCTGCTATCTTAAGTTTCATTATCCTTCCTCCATTCATAAACAATTAAACTCTAACAAACAGTTTTGCAGAATCTGATGATTTAATATAAAGGAAAAAAGGATTTAGGAATAAAAAGCTTCTAGAGATATTAATATCTATAAAATTTCTCGATAACGTATTGCTACAACAAATTATCCCTAAAATAGCAGGCTATGTCTTTCTCTATTTATTCAATGATTTGACCAGAAATAAACAAAAACAGGCTATCCTATACGGCTAGCCTGTTACGTGTTATTTTATTCAGCTGACAATTCACTTTCTGTTAACCATTTGTGGTTTGTTACTTCTTCTCCATCGGTTGTAGAAGTGTAATCAACCATATAGACTGTAGTGTCTATTGCTGAGTCAATTACTGCAGCAGCCCCATTCATGCCTTCCATATGTTCAGCATTAACAGTAACTTCTTCTCCTGGCTCATACGGTTCGTTACCTGCTCCTTCAATTTCTTCTTGTATAATCCATTTATGGTCTTTAACTTCTTCTCCGTTATCTGTTCTAGTATAGGAAATAGAATATGCTGTGGTATCATAAGCACCTACAATAGTTGCTTCCGCTCCATCCATGCCTTCCATGTGATCAGCTGAGATAATCGCTTTGCTTCCGACTTCATATGTAGGATTATCAGCTTCCTGTAATCCCTCAGGGATTTCACCAGAAGTGGAATGGTTCATACCCTCCATGCTATCTTCAGAACTAGATGAATGGTCCATATTCTCCATACTGTTATCTTGACTGTCTTCACCATTGCCACAAGCAGCTAATGTGAACACCGTTAATAATGAAGCGGCTGCCATTAATAGTTTTTTTCTTTTAATCATTTGCAATTTCCTCCTTTTATTAAACTCTATCAATAAATTTTGCAGAAATTATGCATCAGCCTTTTAATTTTTAATATATTGTGTAATTGAATATTGATTTATACATCATGGATAACTCTCATTGCTTGTCAGTCCACTTATAGCCTACTCCCCAAACTGTTTCAAGATACAAATCTACAGGGAAATCAGCCTGTCTAAGCTTTTCACGGATATTTCGCATATGAGAATCGATAGTTCGGTATTCTGTAAAAGAGGTGTTCCCCCATATTATTTCTAATAAATGATCACGGGAGAATACTTTGTTTTTATTTTTTATTAATAACCCAAGTAATGAAAACTCCTTTGGTGTAACTTGGATATATTGATTGTTATAAGTTAATTCATGGGAGTCTTCATCCCATATCAATCCTTCAAAGTTTATTCGATCACTATTCAATACGACTGCCCTTCTTAATACAGCATCAATACGTGCTAACAATTCTTCTTCATCAAAAGGTTTTGTTACATAATCATCTGCCCCAATTTTTAATCCTTTTACCACATCAATCTTTTCATTTCTGGCTGTCAGCATGATAATTGGTACCTCTGAAAAAGATTTAATTTGTTTACATGTTTCCCATCCATCTAAATCCGGCATCATTATATCCAGTAAAATTAAATCGGGTCTTTTTTGCTTCATGAGAGCTATTGCTTCTATACCAGATTTAGCTTTTATTGTGATATAAAATCTGGAAAGATATATAGTCAACAAATCGAGCATTCTCTCTTCATCATCTACTAATAATATCGTCTTCAAGGTGTTTCACTCTCCTCAAGGGTAATGCTAAACGTTGTCCCTGTCCCCACTTTACTTTTAACAGTCAGTTTGGCATGATGTGCTTCTGCCAATTCTTTTGCTATTGATAATCCAAGACCCGTACCACCAGAGTCTCTTGAACGTGACTTTTCAACTCGGTAAAAGCGTTCAAATATATAAGGGATTTCTGCTTTTGGAATACCATATCCTTGATCTATTACATCTACTACAATATTATTCCGCTCTCTCTGTGCCTTGATAATAGTCCTAGTGTTTTCCTCAGAATATTTTAAGGCGTTATCTAACAGATTTCGGATAATCTGTTCGAATCGGATAGGATCGATATAAACAATGTAATTATCTTTACATTGTATCTCTAATGATTTGTTTCTTTCCTTAAATACTGGGAGAACACGTTCATATATATCATACAGATAGGGTTGAAGTTCTACAGGCCTAGTTTCGATTTCAAATATATTTCTGTCTATACGTGCTAGATCAAATAAGTCTTTCAGCATTTCATTTAGCTTTTCGGATTCTTCAAATATAATTGATAAGTATTTATTTCTCTCCGTTCCGCTAAGTGTTTGCCTTCTTGCAACGTCCGCATACCCTTTAATATAAGTAAGTGGTGTTCGGAGTTCGTGCGATATACTAGCTAAGAATTCGTTACGTTCTTTTTTTAAATGCTGCAGTTCTCGTGTCAGTGTCTTAATGGATCTTCCTAAATCACCAAGCTCGTCCTCTCCCATTTTGGGTAGCTCCGCAGTGAAATCACCCATAATTAACTTCTCTGTTGCTTTTTTCATTCTAATCAATGGATTTGTAAGTGCCCGAGTTAAAAATATTGCTGTAACAATCAACAAAATAAATGTTATAACTGCTGCTATGATGAAGTGATGATTTAATCTGCTAATCAAGTCCTGTACTTGGGCAGTGCTCCTGAACATATATACATAGCCTGAACCATTATCATTTGTGATATATGGTGTTACTGTTGATAAATATTTTTCGCTTTTCCAATTATCTTCTAAAACCTTGCCAATGCGGGGCACAACAGAAAGTTCTCTGTTCAAAACAGTTGTGATCTCATTATCTCTTTCTGTAGAGGATGCCAAAATGTTATGGTTTTGATCTGTAATGATTACTTCTGTTTCTGCACTTTGTTCCATTACTGCAATATGATGCAGTGTTTGTTCATCGTAAGTATCTTCTAAGACATCTCTATGGCTGTTACCTCTACTTTGGAGCGCATATAATTCCTCTTCTATCCTACTGTCAACAATACCGGTATGTAGTATATAAAAAAGAATAACTTGCAATAATACCATTGCTAGGAGGAACCATAAACTTAGCTTAAATGAAATTCTATTCATATAAATTTTTCACCACTCATTCTAATCATATCTTACATAAAAAGTATGAAGAAAGTATGCATTGATCTTACCTTGCTTAGTATTGCTTATTTTTTTCTTACCCTCTTTATTTATGCTCTACCAAATAAATTTGGAGATGTTGTGCAGTTTTAAAGGAATTTTATTGTTTCTGTTTTACCCAACCTTGCTTGGGTATACTATCAGAGAAAATTAATTCAAGAGGGGGAAGAACAATGCCTGAAAGTTATGAAGAGTGTTTAGCTGCTTGTTTAGAGTGTATGAGAGCATGTAATACTTGTTATGATGCTTGCCTACAAGAAGATGATATCAAAATGATGGTGACGTGCATTAGAATGGATAGAGAGTGTGCAGATATCTGTGCTTTAGCAGCCAAAGCTATACAAACAAACAGTCCATTCGCACCTCAAATTTGTAACCTATGTGCAGAGATATGCGAAGCTTGCGGCAATGAATGTAAGAAACATGACATGGAACATTGTCAGAAATGTGCTGATGCATGTTTTAAATGTGCAGAAGCTTGCCGTCAGATGGTGCACAATTGACCTTATCAAAAAAAGAGTATGCATTTTATGCATACTCTTTTTTTCGAAGTAACAACTCTAATATAGTTCCTTTGCACTTCCACTTCATAAAACTGGCAACTTAATTATAAGGATTCTGCATAATTTCTACACAAATACATTGTATAGTATTGAATATTAAATATCTTCTTAAGGGGAAATCAGCATGACTTCACTTCAAGAAACAATGGACATCCACGCAGTAAAATTTGAGTCTGTTTATCAAAGAACACTATTAAAGAACGGACAACTAACAATCCCCAGGAATTTGCAGACCCTTTTAGACTATGAATTTGGAGATTATTTATATATCTATATAAGTAATAAATATATTGTGATCAGCAAACATCACACTAATACTACATTGAACCAATGCGTGTTTAATAACAATAGAATTTCGATACCTACCGAGATACGTAGAATCCTAAGAATTACAGCTGAAACCTTATTAGAAATTAAAGTATCTAAAGAAAAAGAATCTATATTTATTAACCCACTATAATAAAAGCAATTATAGATTAACAATAAAGAGGTGAAACATTGTTATTATGGCTTAATGGATGTTTAGCTCTTTTGTTGGTTATATTAATTTATTTGAGTAAGACAGAAAGTTCACATAGAAAATTGATAACTACATATACCATATTGTACAGTATTGGCACTTTATCACTGAGCACTTATAACATTTACGATAGTAGAAGCTACTGGGTTCCTACAGTTGAAAATGTATTTGTACACGGCAAAAAAATAAGTGAAAAAGTAATGAGCAAAAATATTACTTTGCATCAGGAAAAACAATTAGACAATGAAAAAAAGGTAAAAGATCCTCTAAGGATTAAAGGTAATGTCTCCTTGGATGTTCCCCTTATCGGTCAGTTTCCTGAACTTCCTAGAGGGTGCGAGGTAACAAGTTTGGCAATGTTATTAAAATATTACGGTTACAAGACTGACAAACTTACATTAGCACAAGAAATAATAAAGGACGAAACTAAATATCAAGAGATAAACGGGAAGGTTCATTTTGGAAATCCTAATACTGGATATGTCGGGAACATGTACACGTATAATGAAAAAGGCTATGGTGTTTATAATGGTCCAATCGAAGAACTTGCAAAGCGATACGCTTCTACTAAAGTAGTTAATTTAACTGGACAAAATTTTGAAAAGGTAATTTTACAGATAAGTAACGGTAGACCAGTGTGGGTAATAACTAATACTACTTTTAAAGAACTTCCTGAAGCTTATTTTGAAACGTGGCACACGGAAAAAGGTGAAATTAAAATAACAATGAAGGAACACTCTGTTGTAGTCACAGGATACGATAATAAGTTTGTATACTTTAATGATCCTATCACTGGGGAAAAAGGGTATGCAACCATTAAAGATTTTAGAGCAGCTTGGATTCAAATGGGAAAGCAGGCTATAACGATTAATGACAAATAAATCTTTATGTAGAATTGGTAATTTGAAAATATAATCCGTTATTTTCTACTTACAAAAAAAGACAAGCAGCTTTGCCGGTGCTATATCGTGACTTATTCTTAATACTAAAATAAGCCTCAATTCTTACCCTTAATGCATCCCTACTATAGACTTGTTGATACGATTGCATAGCTATGAACAGCTACCGATCCGCAACAAGCAATTGGAAACTCTGCTTGCGGATGACTATCAGCTGCTAGTACATATATTGATTCTTTCTGCTCAAGCGTCTTTCAGAAACCGTAGCGGCTCGAAAGTAGACTACAGGATATGTAATAGGATCTTTCGACTCTTGTAATCCTTCGGGGAGTTCTCCAAAACTGGAGTGATTCATACTGGAGGATCCATTTCTGAATGATTTTCTGTGTTGCTTGAACCACTGTTATCATCTTGCTCATTGGAGCAAGCAACTAGCCCGACTACAAATAGAACCATAAAAATGGGTCTTTTTATTTTTCATTTTCAAACCTCCTTTTTAATGAATTATACCCCGGATGGGTATTTTATTAAACTATACTTAGTAACTATATTGGTTGGAAAAATCATACCCGATTAGGTTGGAATGTCCTCACCATTACATCATAAGAATTCCATGCATTATTACACTATAGAATTGGAGCAGTTCAGGTAGGGGCTCTAATTTTTGTTACTTGCTTGCTCTATCTATAGTGTTGATAGTTCTTATTACCACCAGACAAGTTGTATACTTCTTTGAATCCTTGGTTTCTCAATACATTTTGAACAGTATTTCCTTTAACTCCACTATTGCAGTACGTAACAGTTGGTAGGTTAGGGTCAAAGTCTTAAGCTTTCTCTCTAAGTTCTGCCAAAGGAATATTAACTGCCCCTGTTACACTAGAAGCTTCATACTGTTTGGCTGCTCATGTATCTATAACTTGTATCTTATCACCATTAGCAATGCGGACTTCTAACTGTTCCGGTGTGATAAGACGGTTCTTCTGTTCAATTGCATTCTGCAATGCCATCCCAGTACACATAACAGGATCCTTCGTGCTGTCTTTCCCTCAATTTCTGCAACCAGTCTGCCAAACAATAACGTGCTTTTGTTCCACTATCTATACCGATCTTGTAAATGTCCCTAACGCGCTCCCAATCGTTTTTATCTAAATCTCGTACTAGTACTGATTTCATTACCTTAGCACCCGCAGCAACTTTGTTGTTTTGCAGTAACGACATTAGTCTTACATACACCTGTTTCTGGAAGTTTCAACTGTACTTGTTTAGCCGATTCAACGTCACCTGCAATAGAAGCGACAATGGATCTTACCTGCTCGTATCCTGTAGCCAGTAAGAATGTAGGAGCTCTGCCGTAGCTCTTAACTCCAGCAAAGTAGAAGTTTTTTTCTGGGTGTTTCAATTCTTCCTCGCCGTGTGGACGAACTGTTCCGCAGCTATGCAAGTTTGGATCAATAAGCGGTGCTAATGCTGGTGTACTCTCTACAATCGGATCAATTACGTACCGAACTTCTCGAAGGAAGCTATAATCTGGCCGCGCACCTGTATTAACTACAATTTCATCAACGGAAGAGATAACATTTCCTTCCTTACTGCTCAATGTATATTTGGATCCGTCATAATCAATCTCTTCTACATTATACGGAGCGAATACATCTATAACCCCTTGTTCCACAAGCTTATGAGCGCTTGATCCTAATGCACCTCGAGCTGCAAGTTGATCTTGTTCTTCTCCACCAAATGCAGACACCGGTGATGCTCTTCTAAGTATCCAAGATATCTTCGTTAACGGATGATCTGCTTTCAGCTCCGCTAGGTTCAGCAAGGTATTCAATGCAGAGTGTCCTGAACCAATCACAACCGTATGCTTATTTTTAAACACTTCCGGTTTCTGTTGCACTGCTGGAATATTTGTATGTACTGAATCTTTTATAGACGAATCAAGCCATACACCGTCAGCATAAGGTGGATTTGGATTTTGCCAAGTTCCGCTTACATCTATGATTGCTGAAGCTCTTACCTTCTCTAGTTTAGATCCATTTTTATAATGGACAACGAATGCTCGTTCATTTCTGTTATCAGACTTTAATTTATCCGCACCATCTTTAGTTACAGCAATAACCTCGGAATTAAAGCGTATATTCTCTTGCAATACTTGTAGCTGTGAAAGTGGTTTTAGATATCCATTTACTAACTCTTGACCAGTTGGCAACTTATCCTTATCCGGATGTTGCCATTCCGTTTCAGATAATAGCTTCGTTGCTGCTTGATTCGTGTTGTACTCCCAAGGAGAAAATAGTTGAACGTGACCCCATTCTAGAATGTTGCTTCCTACGCTTTCCCCTTTTTCCAAAATCACAAAAGCCAAATCATATTCCACTAAATGTGCCGCAGCCGCTAAGCCTATAGGACCTGCCCCAATAATTAGTACAGGTAATTGATTACTCATATTACTCCACCCCTTTGATTTAGTTAGTACAGCATTTATCAGCTTTTACCGCTGGACCCCTGAATAAGCAGCAAAGTTCTTCAGAAAGTATGTGGTTCAACATAGATGGATTTAACCCATAATAATTCCACGTACCACGCTTTTCTTTCGTAATTAAGTCAGCATCGAGAAGAATCTTCAAATGGTAAGAAAGCTTAGACTGCGCCATTTCCATCGATTCAGTAAGGTCACAAACACAAATAGGTTCCTCTGGTGATTCAGATAATAACTGTAATAGCTCTAAACGTTTCGTATCAGCTAAAGCTTTGAATATTCCCTGATAATCACTTAGCACAAGCTCCTTCGTTTCCATAACGCCATCTCCTTACATCAAATATTTTTGATGTTTGTAAATGAATAATACATCAACTTTTTTTGATATACAACCCAAATGTTCAATTTATCTGAAAGTTCATCTGTAACATTCAAGTATCCACTTGAATAATATACAAATTAAGTTAAACTATATTCAAATAGATATTTGAATGATATGGAGTGATTATTGTGAGCAAGAAGGATACCTGTGAGATATATTGTTATGACGAGAAGAAGGTAAACCGTATACAAGAGGATTTGCAGTCAGTCAATATCCTAAGTGTTGCTCAAATGTTGAAAGCAATTGCCGACGAAAATAGAGCTAAAATCACTTATATATTATGCCAAGATGACGAACTCTGCGTCTGTGACATTGCCAATGTCTTGGGTATTACTGTTGCTAATGCATCCCATCATTTACGGACTCTTCATAAGCAAGGGATTGTTAAGTATAGAAAAGAAGGTAAACTGGCTTTTTATTCTTTGGACAATAATCATATTAAACAGATAATGGAAATTGCTCTGGCTCATCAAAACGAGGTGAAGGTCAGTGTCTAGCAAGAATATAGGATTAACCGAGGAAGAAATGAAAGCATACCGTGTACAAGGACTCTCCTGCTCTAACTGTGCAGCTAAATTCGAACGTAACGTTAAAGAATTGCCAGGAGTCCAGGATGCAAAAATAAATTTTGGTGCTGCAAAGATCTATGTTAACGGCGATACAACAATTGAAGATTTAGAAAAGGCCGGTGCTTTTGAAAACCTAAAGATTCGAGAAGAGAGAGAAAAGAAAGTTGAACGCTCCCCCTTTTGGAAGCAAAAAGAAAACATTAAAGTTTATATTTCAGCTTTTCTCGTCCTACTAAGTTGGGGCTTGAGTACACAATACGGCGAAGAACATATTATACCGACAGTTGGTTATGCAGCAGCTATTTTAATTGGTGGTTATTCTCTCTTTATAAAAGGGCTTAAGAACCTAAGCCGATTAAGTTTTGATATGAACACGCTTATGACCATCGCAATCATTGGTGCCGCCATTATTGGCGAATGGGGCGAAGGTGCAACGGTAGTAATCCTATTTGCTATTAGTGAGGCATTGGAACGATATTCAATGGATAAGGCTCGCCAATCCATTGAATCATTAATGGACATTGCTCCTAATGAAGCATTAGTCCGCCGAAGCGGTAAAGAACTTATGGTTAGTGTGGAAGATATACAAATCGGCGATACGATGATTGTCAAACCGGGACAAAAGTTAGCGATGGATGGCGTTGTTACAAAAGGTATCTCAACCCTTAACCAAGCAGCGATTACTGGCGAAAGTGTCCCTGTGACTAAAGCAGTTGAAGATGAAGTGTTTGCAGGAACTCTGAACGAAGAAGGTTTACTTGAAGTTAAAATTACCAAAAGCGTAGAAGATACTACCCTATCGAAAATCATTCACCTTGTGGAAGAAGCCCAAGCAGAAAGAGCGCCTTCTCAAGCTTTCGTTGATAAGTTTGCAAAGTACTATACCCCAGCAATCCTAATTATCGCACTTCTAATTGCCATCATTCCACCTCTTCTGTTTAATGCAGACTGGAGTAAATGGGTTTACGAGGGCTTAGCAGTATTGGTAGTAGGTTGTCCTTGTGCTTTGGTCGTCTCCACACCAGTTGCTATAGTTACTGCTATAGGTAATGCAGCAAGAAAAGGTGTATTGATTAAAGGCGGTATCCATTTAGAAGAAGCTGGGTCCTTAAAAGCTATAGCCTTTGATAAGACAGGAACTTTAACCAAAGGTGTTCCAACTGTCACAAATCTAGTGACCTTTGGCGGTAAAGAGGATGAGTTATTAGCTATAACAGCAGCAATTGAAAATGGATCGCAGCATCCCCTTGCTTCCTCAATTGTAAGAGAAGCAGAAACAAAGGATGTAAATTTCGGCTCAATTCAAGTCGATGACTTTCAATCCATTACTGGTAAAGGTGTTAAAGCAGTTGTTAATAATGAAACTTATTATGTAGGAAGTCCCACTCTCTTCTCAGAACTGCATCAAACGATTGATAAGAATCTCAACAGCCAGATTGAGCAGCTGCAAAATGAAGGAAAGACCGTAATGTTTTTAGGAACAGTAAAACAAATACAATTATTAATTGCTGTAACCGATGAAATAAGAGAGTCTTCAAAAGAGGTTATTAGTAGCTTGAATAACCTTGGTATAGATACCGTGATGCTTACTGGTGATAATAAAATGACTGCCAGTACAATAGGTAAGCAAGTCGGTGTATCTAACATTGAAGCAAATCTGCTACCAGAGGATAAGCTGAATTTCATTAAGAAGCTTCGTAACAATCACAACAGTGTGGCTATGGTCGGAGATGGCGTAAATGATGCACCTGCATTAGCTGCTTCTACAGTTGGAGTAGCAATGGGCGGCGCTGGAACGGATACAGCGCTTGAGACTGCTGATATTGCTTTGATGTCAGATGATTTAAGTAAGTTACCATACACCATTAATTTAAGCCGAAAAGCATTACACATTATTAAGCAGAACATCACTTTCTCTCTAGCTATCAAATTGCTTGCATTACTATTAGTAGTACCAGGCTGGTTAACGCTTTGGATAGCAATTTTTGCAGATATGGGAGCAACATTATTAGTTACATTAAATAGTTTGCGCCTACTTAAAATAAAATAGAAGAGCTGCCTATGCAGCTCTTCTTTTTGATTAACCTCGTTTTTTAAAACATCAATTTAAGTCCCTCTGACAATTGATTATTCTGCTGAAGACAATTCCTCTTCGGTTACCCATTTGTGATTTTTCACTTCTTCCCCACCAGTAGTAGGAGTGTAATCTAACATATAAACAGTAGTTTGTTCAGCTGATTCAATGGTAGCCTTTGCCCCATCCATACCTTCCATATGCTCTGCATTAAGCGTAACTTCAGTACCAGGCTCAAGAGGTTCTGAACTTGCATCTTCAACCTCTTCTTGAATGACCCATTTATGGTTTGTAACCTCATTGCCTCCTTTGGTAGGTTTATAGGAGATTACATATGCAGTAGTATCATATGCCCCGGAGACAGTAGCCTCTGCACCTTCCATACCTTCCATATGGCTCGCGTTAATAATTACCTTACTTCCTACAGGGTATGTAGGATCTTCAGACTCTTGTAGTCCTTCTGGAACTTCTCCAGAACTAGAGTGATTCATACTGGAGTGATCCATTTCTGAATGATCTTCTGTGTTGCTTGAACCACTGTTGTCATCTTGCTCACTGGAGCAAGCAACTAGCCCGACTACAAATAGAACCATTAAAAACGGGAAAATGATCTTTTTATTTTTCATTTCCATACCTCCTTTTAAATAAATTATACCCCAAGGGGGTATTATATTAAACTACACTTAGTAACTAAATTCTTGGAAAAATCATACACGATTAGGTTGGAATGTCCTCACCATTACATCTTAAGAATTCCATGCATTATTACACTATAGTAATTGGAGCAGTTCAGGTAGGGTTTAGAATCGAAGTCACTAAAAGAGCCCCTATCTTCTCAGGTAGGGGCTCTAATTTTTGTTACTTGCTTGCTCTATAGTGTTGATAGTTCTTATTACCACCGGACAAGTTGTATACTTCTTTGAATCCTTGGTTTCTCAATACATTTTGAGCAGCATTTCCTGTAACTCCACTATTACAGTAAGTAACAGTTGGTAGGTTAGGGTCTAAGTCTTTAGCTTTTTCTCTAAGTTCTGCCAAAGGAATATTAACTGCCCCTGTTACACTAGAATCTTCATACTGTTTGGCTGCTCGTGTATCTATAACTTGTATCTTATCATCATTAGCAATACGGACTTCTAACTGTTCTGGTGTGATAAGTCGGTTCTTCTGTTCAATTGCATTCTGTAAGGCCATTCCAGTATACATAACAGGATCTTTTGTAGTACTAAACGGTGGTGCATAAGCTAGATCTAAATGGAATAAATCCTCAGCTTTTGCTTTAAATGTGATTGCAGTTGCAAAGACATCTATGCGTTTATCAACACCACTTTGCCCAACTGCTTGTACGCCCAAAATGTGCCCGGTATTACGATTGGCTAGCGCCTTAATGACCATCTCTTTTCCACCAAGGTATTCTGCACTGGCAGGCTTAATATTATGAAGAACTTCGATGTCATAACCCAACTCTAACGCTTCTTTTTCACTTAAACCTGTTTGGCCAACTGCTAAGTTAAATACGCGTAGTATACCAGTACCTAAGATACCGCGGTGTTCTAATTTCCCACCAGTTATAACATCTCCAGCAATCCGTCCCATTTTATTAGCTGTAGAACCTAATGGACGATAGATAGGTTCTTCTGTTATTAGAGAATAGCTCTCCGCTACATCTCCCACTGCATATACATCCGGTAGATTCGTTTGCATTTGTTTATTTACAGCAATAGCTCCGGTCTTTCCGATCTCTACACCGATTTTTTTTGCAAGCTTCGTATTAGGACGAACACCAATCGCAAGGAATACAATATCAGACTCGATTTCGTTGCCCGATGCTGTTACTACACCGCTAGGCTTGATTTCACTTGCTTCCTCATTTAATAGTAGATTTACTCCGTTATCACGCAAGACTTTCTCCACTCTCGCCGCCATATCTTTATCAAAATGAGGCATTACTTGGTTACTACGTTGTACAATTGTTACTTCTATACCTTTATGCGTTAGCTGTTCAGCCAACTCTAAACCGATATAGCCAGCTCCGACAATTGTAGCTTTGTTCGGATTCTTTTGTACCATATACCGATCAATAGCGGTTGCATCTTGAATTGTACGAACATTAAACACGTGTTCTTGGTCTACTCCTGGAATCTCTGGAACTAGAGGTGTTGCGCCTGTAGCAAAAACCAATGTGTCGTACTTATCTTCTTTCTCTTCTTCAGTATCCAGATTCTTAACCGTTACTGTCTTTCGTTCATGATCAATATTTATGACTTCGTGACGAGTGAAAATGTCTACGTTATAACGCTTCTTAAACCACTGCGCACTCCGTGGAGTTAGTGTATCCACTTCATCGACCTCACCGCCCAAGAAATAAGGAATTCCACAAATGGAGTAAGAGATATCGTAATCAGCGTTATAAAGAGTAATCTCCGCACTCTCGTCGTTACGGCGTGCTTTTGCGGCTACAGATGTACCAGCTGCTACAGATCCTATGATGATGATTTTCATAATGTACTATCTCCTTTTAGTGAATAATTAATAGCCATATATATAGGCCGACTAGTGTAATAAATAGAGTTGGAATGGTTAATATTATTCCGGTCTTAAAGTAAGTACCCCAGGAAATCTTAACGCCTTTCTGAGATAAGACATGAAGCCACAACAGAGTAGCTAACGACCCAATAGGTGTAATTTTCGGACCTAAATCAGACCCTATTACGTTTGCATATATAAGTGCTTCTCGCATAACACCAACGGTTTCAGTGTTACCGATAGCAATAGCGTCAATCATAACTGTCGGCATATTGTTCATAATAGATGACAGAATTGCAGCTACAAATCCCATCCCAATCGTACCGATGAATAGACCTTGGTCTGCCATAACTTGTATGCCGTCAGCTAAAATATCAGTGAGTCCTACATTGCGGAGACCGTAAACAACCACGTACATTCCTATTGAGAAGAATACAATTGCCCAAGGTGCACCTTTTACTACTGATTTAATTGGAACAGCCGAACTTCTTCTTGCCGTAATCAAGAAGATTATCGCAACAATACCTGCAATGATAGAAACAGGAACATTAATGAATTCACTCACAAGATATCCAATTAACAAGATACCTAGTACAAACCAAGAAAGCTTGAACATCTTCTTGTCTTTAATAGCAGAAGCTGGATCCTTAAGTAACTTTAAATCATAAGTCTTTGGAATGCTTTTTCGGAAAAATAGATACAAAACTAAAATACTTGCTCCTAAAGAGAAAAAGTTTGGAATAATCATCCGTGAAGCATATTCTAAGAAGGTAATCCCAAAGTAATCCGCTGATACAATATTAACCAAGTTACTCACTACTAGAGGTAACGAAGTTGTGTCAGCCAAGAATCCACTAGCAATAATGTAAGGAAAGATTATCTTATCATCAAACTTCAATGCCCTTACCATAGCTAGCACAATTGGAGTCAGAATTAACGCGGCCCCGTCATTCGCAAAGAACGCTGCCACAATCGCTCCGAGAATGGAGACATAAATGAACATACGAAGTCCATTGCCTTTAGCCGCTTTAGCCATATGTAATGCTGCCCATTCAAAAAAACCTATTTCATCTAGGATTAATGAGATTATAATAATAGCTACAAACGCTAGCGTTGCATTCCACACAATGGACGTAACATCCAAAACATCTTTAAAATCAACTACACCAACAAGCAGGGCCAAGACCGCACCACCACAAGCTGACCAACCTATAGATAAATTTTTAGGCTGCCATATTACGAAAGCTAATGTTACCAGGAAAATCAAAGATGCTAAGATAACTGAAACCATTTATTTACCCTCCTAATTACAATCCACCGGACAATCCTTTTTCTTGATGGTTTGAAAGACTGGATCGTTTTCATCAACCTGATCTAAAATACTAAGGACTAAATCCTTCCCATCGAACTCATCACTTATAGAAAAGAATCTCCACTGCCCTCTTTTTTCTTCGTGAAGCATTCCAGTATTTTTAAGCTTGCGCAAATGCTGACTAATTGCAGGCTGGCTAGTGTCAAACATCTCGACAAACTGACATACGCAATATGCTTGTTCTTTGACGAGCTTTAATATCATAAGTCGAGTAGGATCACTAAGTAACTTTAGACAAGTAGTTGTACTTTTCACGTCCGATTTCCATCGTAAGTGCATATAGGTCACCTTCCTTTACTAGATGCGACCATTATATAAATATTCAATTATATAAGTCAATGATTATATAAGATTTTACTTATATAAAAAGTAATTTATTGACACATGTTCTTATATTCATATTTGTAGAATAAACAAATTCATAATTTATGAGCTGGTTAAAAGTCTCTTTAAAATCTATTTGAATATACAGAGATTTGCTATGTGATCCACGAACTGACTAACTACGATGGACAAGAAAAGAACCTCCGCAAATGAGGTTCTTTCCTGTTAATCTGTTGCTTTCGTATGCTTTTTGCGAGTAGAATTGAGAATTATATAGTCTATGTAAATCTACCATCAAGGCCGTTTCCAAATTAACGGGCCCCAGAAATACTCCTGTCATAACTTCAACATCAATTCTTTCAATGGAGTACACTGCTCTGTTATCTCAGGTTATATCAGCTATCATCGAGGACATTTTGAATACTATTGTCAGGCTTACGTAGTCTGCGTCTGCCTCACTCCTATTATATTCTCATTGTATTTTCCTGGAACTGCATTTTTCATCTTCGGTTGGAGTGCAGTAAATTCAATCAAAGAAAACGCGTGTCCCTATAATGGACACGCGTTTTTCATTTTTTCTTAGATTATGTCCTATAACAAGTATCATTTAGGAAATATATAAAGAGCAAGGACCATAATCCGGAATGAAGCTCACAATAACTAGAATTCGCCAAATAGTTTAACACTTAAGAGGCTGATACAGTAATCAAGATAAGCAATGCGAAAGCAGTTACCAAAGTCGGTACGCCTGGAAACGAATAACGGACTTAAATATAGACGACCGTTAATTTAACCATCGTCACTGCTACATATTGAAACAATCCGATAAACTTAAGAACAGATAGTATTAATGAAAGACTTCTTTCCCTAGGATTTCAGGAAGTTGTAAAAGATCAAATATACCATAAACTTCATCATTTACATTAGAAATAGTTACTTTTGTTCGATTTTCTTTTAGTTTATTCACTAAAGTTATCAATAAACCCATTCCAGATGAGTCAACAAATGGCACCTCTTCAAAGTTAATATTCACTTTATCAGCTACCATTAGCTCCGGAATTAATGCTTCATTTATTACTTCTGTGCTTTCAATATCGAAATCGCCAGTTAGAATGACTTGATAAATTTTACCCTCTTTTAAAACATTATATTTTAGCATATACTTGTAATTCTCCAATCTCCCTCAATCGAATATAATAATATCATTACTGTTTTTACGAGCTGTAAAGTTACTCTTCGCATACTCAAGTTTGTGTACAGCATTTCCAATACTTAATACTGTACCTTCATGAGCTTTGTTAACTTCTATGGTTTGTTCAGCGGGAACTGTTACAATCGTCTTGGTTCCACTATCGGAACCAAGTTCATTAATGATTACCCCCTCTTGTCCGTACACCTCACCGCCTCGAAGAATTCCATTTACTCTTACCTTGCCTCCAGCATGAATTTTTGTATTGATGCTGCCTTTTCCAATAATAGTGATGTCACCACTGCAGTAAAGGTTGCTATTAATAGTATCGGATACTGTTATGAATGAATTGGGTTCAATTGGAACTTCACTAAACTTCACTAATTCCTTCATTTTTTTTGATAAGTGCAGTAAACGCTCAATGGTTATTATTCGGTTGGACAATGTTAAGAATACCTCATTTATCATTTCAGCAACCTGGTGCCATCCTGCACCTTCCAAGTACTCTCTCCCATTCTTGACAACTTCCTGATAGTTCTTTGCATAAGGGATAAAGCTTTTAAATCGCTTTTCTAGAAAAATCGAAAGTAAAGGATAGAGACCTTTCGTTTCAAAATCTGATGACTTAAAAGCCGGTTCTTGCTGTAATTGTCTAATCAGTGCAATCATCGTGTCCAATTGAACATGCATCTTACCTAACAATTGTCCTAATTCTGCAATTAACATGTTATGTTTTCCTGCTGTTAGCTCTGCACTTATTACATTCCCCTTTACGGCAATTGATTTTGTCGTTACCATGTTTGCCCTAACAATGGATTTATGGACAAATATATTGCCGCCTGCCTCTACAACCATACTCTCTTCTACATCACCTAATATTTCTATATCTCCATTAAAACGAATATTACCTGAAGAAAGATTTACATCTTTGCGGTGAAAAAGTTTAGGTTTTATGGATGCTATTACTAGTGTACCTCGCTGTTCAATGGCTGGTCTACCAGACTCAACAGCTACCAGCTTATTGTCAACTTCCACTATCCCTTTTAAGTTTAGTTGTAATAGATTTGTTTGCTTTGCAGGAAGTGGTTCATTCGTAACTGTCACACCAGGTTTTCCCGGAATCGGGGCATGTACAACACCAATAACTTTGCCGAGATCTACTGTCGGGATAGAGTAAATCTCACGAAAATTTATTTTTCCGTTTTCATCTTCCACAAGACCGCTTTTAAGATCAATATCTACCATTAATTCGAGCCAACCATCTTTTCCAGGGTCCGCACTTTTCCCCCTTGCTATCTCATATGTACCTGGTTCAGAGGTCTCGATTGCAGAAATAATCTCACGATGGTTTATTCCATATATGACTCTGTGCTCTTCTAATTTCTTTATAACATCATCGTAATTTAAAGTGTTATTTGTTGTTTTGATTTTTTCAGCTTCAAGCCTTATATTATGATTGGGTCTAACATCTTTTAATTTATGCTTGATAATATAACCAGGCTCTATTTCCAGTAATACACTTAACTTTTCATCGCTGACTTTTACTTTCCACCGAGTTTCCTTTTTCTTATCACCAATATATTTTATTTCTAGAAGATCCGTTTCAGTTATTACCGTTGTACTTGTCGTAACTAGTATATTGTTTTTGAAAAGTTGAATATCATCTTCAATATCAACAGTCGCATAACCTAAAGCAGAATCCTTAACATATAAATCCCCATCTTCAATCCAGGCTTTTCCTGCTAGATCTTCCTCATCCAAAGACGGAGATTCAATTTCCTTTAATTTCTTCTGATAATTACTTTGTTCTAACTGGTCTGTCTGCAATACTTTATCAACCAAGTGCTTGACAGAAGAGTTTTCTTTATTGTTATTAACGTTTTTATTAACAAAGGTTAGTTTGACTACAGCTTTCTTCTTCCCAATTCCCATAAAACCATTTTCTTCCTGCTGAATAATCTCTATGTCCACTTCTTTTTTAGAAACACTCAATAACTCTAGTCCCAGTTCTATTGCTTCTCTTACATTTCTGCCCCTTGAAATGATACTCTTCATTGAATGTTACCTTCCTTATGGATTTAATAACGGAGAATTGTAACCAGTTAAATCAACGTCTCCATCATTATTTAACTTTAACAACACCATTGTAATATCATCTTTCTGCTTAGCTCCGTCTACAAATTTTTCTATAGAATTGATTATGTTCTTTTGCACTTCCTTCACTTGTAGAGAACAATTACGATATAATGCTTCTTTTAATCGTTCAATGCGGTACATTTCTCCATTTTCATTTTTTGCTTCTGTAATTCCATCTGTATAGAAGAAAACGAGATTACCCTCTTCTATGAAGATGGAATTAACTTTGTATTCAGTATCCGGCAGACCTCCTAACATTACATTTTTTACCTCTGGTACTTCTGTCACTTGTCCATTAAAGTTGATTACAAGCGGTACATTATGCCCCGCACTTGCATAGGTGAAAATATTTGTCTCCATATCCCATTCCGCACATAGAACTGTTACAAAGGATCCAAGAGTACGAAGATCTGCATACAATGCTTTGTTCATAGCTGTCAGAGTCTCTCCAGGACCTTCTGTGCTCTCTGAAGCACTCCGAAATGCTCCACGAGTTAAGATCATGAGCATTGCTGCAGGAATCCCCTTGCCCATCACGTCTCCGATTACAATACGCAGTTTATTGTTGGGAAGGAGGTAGAAATCAAAATAATCTCCACCTATTAACCTAGCAGGAATAGAAATGCCAGAGACCTCTCCTTTCTCAACCTCAGGTTGGGGACCGTTCAACAACTTCATCTGTATGTTTTGAGCCATTTTTATCTCTCTTACAAGAGTTCCGTTCATGTCATTCATCTTATTTTTGTTCGATGCAACATTTTGACCGAACAATCTATTTTCCCTCCCTATGCAAAGATTCAATAATTTGAAAAACGCCGATTGTCTCGAAAAGTAATTGTATTTCTTCATTTATCCCCTTAAGCTCTATCCCGAAGTGTTTAGATTTAGCTTCATATACAAGGTTAATGATTGAACCGATGCCAGTTGAATCGATAAATTCCAATCCATTGAAGTCAATAATTACTCTTTCTACTTTTTCCTCAATGATAGCTAGATGTTCGTTAAATAAATCCATCGTGGTATAATCTAAAGTACCTGCAACAGAAATATTGCATGTTTTTTCCTTAACTACCATATTGACATCAATCATATCTTTCATTTTGAAACCCCCTCATTGCTACGTTCATCCAAATGAAATTCTTCCAAACTCTTTAGCAGTTTCTTAGATATCTCAGATAATGAAGATGATTGATTGTGCAAGGATTTTAAGAGGTCCGATAATGTTATGGTCATTTCTGTTGTTGAGTTGGATTGAGTTTGTACCAACTCTCTAAGCTTAGCAAGATACATCCGTGACTCTTGGTCATCTTTAACCTCCTTGGATAAGTGAGTCTCTATCTCTTGAATTATATAATTGATATCTTCCGTTTTACCTCTGATTTCAGCTGTAGCATCGATCGACATAGAATATACCTTATCAACAGTGTTATTTGCTTCTGATTCTAATAAAAATGCATGCCTCTCCGTGAGTATAGCTTGTTCCCGGGTCTGGGATAAAACGCCATTTAAACTACCCGCCATCATATTTATACTTTGAGACAACTTTCCGAGGTCTCCCTTATCACTGACTTTACTACGAACTGTAAAATCGCCAGTTTCAAGTGATTTGATTTGTGAAATAATTTTCGAGATATTTTTATATATTTGGTTGAAAAACCGCGTTGTAGTTAGGAAAAGAATGATTAATGATACAAATCCGAACCCAATTAGGATGTAGGAATAACTCTTAAACGGAGCACTCATTTTATCGTAATCTAAAGCTACATATATAACCCGACCGTCATCGTAAGGAATGAACATTTTATATATTTTTTTCCCATCATTCTTCTCTATCTTAGTGACTAGCTTAGGATTTTGGGCCATATCAACCAGTATCTTATTATCTGTATTATATTTGTAATCTCCGTATACTACCTTTTCCAATGGAGGATACATTTTTTCTGACAGACTCGGATCAGCGAAAACTCTTGGATCTAATACGGCAATTTCCTTTGTATAGCTATGTTCCTCATTTATTTTGTCTATCCAAGTTTCCGTACCAACTTTTTGAGTGAACTGATATACTTCACTCGCTTCAATAAAGGGACTTATAATATAATTTGTTCCTGGTTCGTGATAATATGCATATTTAAAGAATTCTGGCTCTTCTCTAGAGCCTGACTGGGCTGTGTACAAAACGACAATATTGTCATTCGAATAACTCGCAGGAGTCAATAAATCAAACTTCTTTCCACTTAATAGATTTTCCTGATCTTTAAGTCCATCGTCGCTAATATCTTTTAATGTAAAACCTAATTCGTCAGGCTCTGTTGACATTACGACAGAAACAACATCATTCTCATCGAATGCAAAGATATCTATTCCCGATATATCCATTTTATTTTTTAATTCCTCTAACTTATCTGTGGTTATATCCTCTGTATCTTTTGGCAACTGTTCGCTAATTTCTTTTGAAATAAGTTCTATACGATAATCTATTTGCTGTTCTATCGCACGTGAAGCAAAATCTGTCTCATTGATTCCTTGCTCTATACTTTTACCGATATTTCGCGCTTCGAATTCTATACTATTTTTCACTTGATTATTAATGAAATAATATTGTAAAATTCCAGATAGCAACGTTATACTAGCCAAAATTATTAATAGTGTGAGGAAGAATTGCTGCCGCAATGTCCTATTTTTTTTCTTTATCATGGCTTCATACCTTCTGTACATTTTCTAAGTATGCTGATCTCAAAGTCATTTTATCAACCTTTCCATTTGTAAGAGGAAAGGCATCAACAGTAATTATTCGGTCTGGCACTTTATAACCGGCAATGTGCTGAGCACAATAATATGTCAACTCTTTAAAATTAACATCCTTCTCAGGAACGATAAACGCAACAACTTGTTCTCCATAGATAGAATGGGGAGCACCTAAAACAACTGACTGCTTAACTGCAACATTATTATTTAACAACTGTTCAATTTCACCGGGGAGTACTTGTTGGCCGCCTTTTTTAATCATGTCTTTTTTTCGTCCCACTATCTCAATTTTCCCCTTCTCTACCTCTTTTACAATATCCCCCATATAAATTAATCCTTCTTGGCTTAAAGTTTTTTCATTTAAATCCGAGTTATTGTAATACTCAATAAACGAAGTGGGAGTTCTTATCAGTAGCTCTCCATCAACAATTTTGTATTTATTATCCTCCGGGATTGTAAAGACCACTTTCTCTCTTAAATCACAGTAGCCCATCGCACCACCCTCTGAGCTTCCGTACATCCCTACAAATTTGCAGTCTTCCATCAGTACGAATTGCTTCATATATTCACTAGTAATCACTTCACCAGATAGGTGCACTAACTGTAGTCGACGGACAACATTCGGGTTAACTTCTTTAGCCACTTGGTAGATCGTTTTAAAAATCGAAGGTGTACTAATTACCTTGTTGCACCTCTTTTTATTCATTAGATCGATCATTTTGATTAGATCAAAAGATTCCGGATAGATAACTGTAGATCCACTGTATATTCCATAAAATAATGCGGTAATTCCATAAAAGCCTGTCGGAGGAGCATTCAAAATAACATTATCCGTTTCTTTTAAGTCCATATAGTCAGGAAGCGTTCGATATGCAGTCTCTAATATACCCGGACTATAAATCATACCTTTTGGCACACCTGTACTACCTGAAGAACAGCAAATCAATTCTATATTACTAGTTTCTAAAGGCTTCATACTTCCCTTGATTAGAGTTTCCTTCCAATCCTCATTTGAATCACCTTCATATATGATTGTTTCAGCCTTTCTATCTTTTGCCCACTCTAGAATTTCCTCTCCGAATGTAAAACCATTGAACTGTTTGATTGTAAAAAAAATATGTGGATCTAAGTGATCAAGTATTGTCTTCAAATCATCTTTTCGTAATTGCCAGCTAATAGGTATAACAATGGCACCAAGCTTGTTTGCAGCTAAGACTAGCGCTACAAATTCGTAAATATCTGGAACGATTAGAGCAATCCTTTTCTGTTTAAGATGCTTACTATTCAATTTATCAATGTAATAATCCACTTGGTTGATTATATCCTTCACCGTATAATCATTATAAAATGTAGATAAAATGACCTTCTTGTCTTCCGAATTAAACAGCTTATTTATTATTGCATTCATGCTGTATACTCCTTCTCAAGGATTTCATATGCACCTGCAACAGTAAGTAAGTTCTCTGCTATAATAAATTTGTTGAAACCTATGCCAGTGTCTTCTCCAATTTGTACAAATAAATTCACCATATTCAACGAGTCAATTCCTAAATCATCTTTGAATGTAGATTCAGGTACGATACGTTCAACCGGTATATTTGCTATATTTGATATTAATTTCATAAATTCATCCAATGTCATAATCTTTCATCCTTTACTAAGAAACCATGTTATGGAAAGTTCACGTACGTTATGCAGCTCAAAATTGCAGCAATGTCCTTCATTTGGATATTCAATCAATCGCTTTGGTGAGGGCATATTTTTGTAAAAGTTATACACGTCTTCATCAGCCACCATAACATCCTTATTCCCATGGAAAATAATCACAGAGGAAATACGATTTTTATCAATGTAATCTGGTAAGACATATTGTTGGTCTTCAGCAATATAGGTGACTCTCTCCCCAAAATAATTTGGTATGGAAAAACTATTATCAAGTGGAGGACTTACAGCAGCAACTTTGTTAACTTTTGGATTAGCACTTCCATAAATAGCCCATGCTGCTCCAGAACTGGTACCAAATAAATTTATAGATTGGGAAGGAAACTTGCTGGCTGTATAATCGATTACCTTATCTACAAATACCTTCCAACTGTTTTTTGAAATCGCAGTTCCATTTATTAAAAAGGTTTCTCCCTGTCCAGGACCATCAAAACTAATTGTAATAAACCCAGCCTCTACAAAATGCTTTTCGTATGAATAAAGTTCCTCTTTAGAAGAGTCGATTGGGTTAAGTATGATAATACACCCTTTTGGTTTTTCCGGAGCTCGCACCCTACCTGCATACGATGAGCCACATATCTTAATGGTATCCCTGACCACTGATACTGATGAAAGCAAATCCGCTTTTAAAGTAATCTCAGTGGATTTTTTATACCAATCCAACTTTTCGCTGCATCTATTAGGGAAAATCCAATAGACAAGGTTATAATAAAGTGCGGCTAAGCGATATGATGTTTCGGCTTCTACCCTTTGGTTGTTTTCTTGTTTCGCAATTGCTTCGTTTTGATGTTTCTTGCCAAGTTTGCTAAAAGCGTTGATCCAATCCTCAGGGGTTAGCAAGTTATTTTTGACAGCAGAAACTTCCAAGAGATTGATTCCATGTGATACCCAGCGATCCCAGAAACCCTCAAAAAGACGCGCTGTCATCAGTGTCTTCTCCATCGTCTTTAATTCATTCATTTCCTTATCAATCATGCAGTTAGTCCTTTCCAACTTCTAATGCTAAAATTAAAGTAGAACCTTGTTCCGATGTTTCGAGAATGACTTGGTTTGCCAACTTCATCATTAAGGTGAATCCTTGACCTAACGATTCTTTTGTGGAAAATCCAGACATCAATGTTGTTTTGGGAAGTAATGACATTGGAAATCCAGGCCCTTTGTCTTCAATTATTACGTTGAAGTTATCCTCGTTTTGAAAAATCATCATCTTCCCATACTCCGCGTGCTTTAGGATGTTTGTTACAGCTTCAGAGATTATTAGGTTGTAACTAGATATTTTTGAGGATTTCAATCCTTTTTTTATAAAGGCTTCTTTTGCTATATCCCTAGCTTTGGGGAGGTCCTGTCTTTCCATTATGTTCACTTCACATAACAGTTTTTCACTTCTGTAACGTGCAACATCACTCTTGGGGATCAACAAAAATTTCCCTTGAGTAGCCGCATAAATTACATCCCGGTATATCTGCCAAGTCTTTTGTGATTTGAGTGTTTTTTCACTATTTCTAACTTCGCTTAGAATCTCAAATAGTACCCTCTCCAATATCTTACTAGATGAGAATAAGGGGGGTAGGGTCTTCATTTCCTCTTCGATGACAGCGTTGGCTCCAATCCAATCAACCGCAGAATTTGCTAAATCTATTAGCTCCTTTTTTATTCCTTCTTCAACCTGATTAAAAGATTCGTTGGTGAGGACCATCATGATCAGTTCTTCTCGTTCACGTTCCTCAAACCCTATAGCTTCCGTAAAACGGGAGACAATCCAACCAATTAAAGCTCTTTTTCTAAAATGTTCGTAAGATGATAATTGCGTAAGTTGTGTTTGGTAGTATGGTGTGGCGTCTTCATTACGGTTCGGATTTTCGTGAAATATTTTATGAAAAAATCCCCTCATAATTATTATCACTCTCCCTCTTACAGGATTCCTAATGGGGGCATTATTGTAATGTCATCTACAACAGAATTTTTAGGCTGACATAATAAGTAAGCAATATGTTCTACAATGGAATCCTCTGGAATCATTTTGGATTTATCAAGTTCAAAATTCTTATTATCCCAGAATGAATTGTCGATTGAACCAGGAAGAACTGCAGTGGTTCTAATCCCTTCATGCCGTAATTCAGCCTGCAACACTTTCGTAAAGCCATAGACACCAAACTTTGACGAAGAATAGCCCCCATTTCCCGGCAAAGCAACAGCACCTGCTATAGAAATTAAATTGATAATTTGTCCCTCTTGTTGCTCCTTCATTATCCTTGCGACATACTTACAGGTTAAATATGTGCCACGTAGGTTAACAGCAATCATTTCATCAAATTCATTAGTTTGCGAATTTAGAATACTGTCAAATGACCCGACTCCTGCTGCGTTAATCAAGCAATCTATTCTCCCAAAACGATCTATCGTACCGCTTACAAATTCTCGAACCGAATCCTCTTCTCTTACATCTAGTGGAAAAAGAAATGTATTCTCATTATTAAAATCAATCGATAACTGTGCTATGCTTCTGGCACCGAGAGCAAGTTTAATACCAGATTTATATAATAGGTTAGCAGTAGACCTACCAATTCCCTTACTAGCTCCAGTGATTACGACAACTTTCCCTTGTAATGAATTCAAATCGATCATACCTTCACACACCTGGACCAAAGTATTCAAAGTAATTTTTTTCTGTCTCCCAAAGTCCTATCTTATGAAGATTCGGAATATGCGGATCTAGCATTTCATAAATCACTTTTGCCACAACTTCCGAGGTTGGATTTAGACCTTTGAATTCATCCGTATCCAAATTCAAGTGCTTATGATCGAATCTTTTCAAAACGAGTGAGTCGACCGTATCGTCCAGAAAGTTCAAGTCTGTAATCATACCTGTAACAGAATCCGGTTCTCCTTTAACAGTTACATCAAGGTAATAATTATGACCATGACCGTGAGGATTGTTGCATTTGCCGAATAGAGCTATATTTTCTTCGTCAGACAGATGATTGCTGTGCAGGCGGTGCGCAGCACTAAAGTGATATTTCCTTGTTAAACTAATCAAATTTCCCTCACCCTTTTCCGAATATAAATATGGATTCTCATGTAACCTTAGTCGATACAGTTCACAGTCCGCTAGCTTGGGTCCTATCGAATCCCATAGATAAGACACAATATTTTCTGTCGTCGGAATATACGATTGGAAATAAACATGTTCTTTATTCAAATACTTCCCATCAAATTCCTTGAACACAATATCCTCGACTATACGTTTGATATCCACAGTATTTACGACGATTCCAGAACATTCATTCAATCTTCCTCGAACCATCACTTCTAGTTGATAGTCATGACCGTGACCATTGACATTACTGCACAACCCGAAAATCGCAAGGTTCTTTTCATCACTCCAAGTTGAAACAGAATAACTGTGCATCGCTGAGAAATCCACTCTCCGTGATAGGTATAGCATATGTGCCACTCCTTTCTTATCTAGTTGTAATGTTTCGTTCAAACTCACTAACAAGTGATTCCTGCTTTTTAAAGATTCCTTTCTTTACTGTTGTAATGGTTGATGAACCTGGCTTCTTTACACCACGCGCGCACATACATAAATGCTGTCCCTCAAGCGTCACCATTACTCCTTTAGGGTTTAATACACAATCGATTGCTGCAGCAATCTGATCTGTCATTCGTTCTTGAACCTGTGGTCTCTTTGCTACTAACTCTACTAGTCGCGCAAACTTACTCAACCCTACAATTTGTTCATCCGGAATATATCCAATATGGGCTTTCCCGAAAAAAGGAATTAAGTGATGTTCACAAAAGGTATAGTAGTCAATATCTCTTACAACAATCATGCCGTCATAACCTTCGGAATCAAATGTGGTAGTTAACGCAGTTTTAGGTTCCACCCCTATACCAGCAAATACTTCCTTGTACATCTTTGCCACACGCTTGGGTGTTTCCTTTAACCCCTCACGGTCTGGATTCTCTCCAATTAAAATCAACAACTCATTAATATGGCTTTCCAAGATGTCTTTGTGCAATAGTTCCCTTGCCATTTTTAATCCCCCTTTTTCCCAAAAAAATAGCCCCCAATAGAATGGCGACTTAAAGGATGCCTTTTATCGGCAATCACTGCATCAAACCACGTGCTAATACCAGCGTCCTTTCCTAATAAGGCTAATTCCTGTGGAATTATATCGTTTTTAAAATCTCATTAGATATATCGGTTCAATCTTTAAAATATTTATAGTTAATTTTATAAAAAGTAAACTTTTTTAAGAATAAATGTAAATAAACTTTTTTCTCAAGCTTATCATTGTTTTCTAGAGGGATAATTAGATCCTTGATTATTATTAGTCATCATCAATTTTCCTCCTACTTCCTATTTTGCAGAATACAATAGCAGGTCTTGATTCAGTAGATGACAATATGATTAATGCTGCGAAAGGGATGGGACTTACAAATGCTCAGATTTTATGGAAATTGAGTTTCCGAATGCCCTCACCTCTATCATTGCCGGAGTGAGAACTGCATTGGTCATTAATATCGGAACCGCTGCACTTGCTTATCTAGTCGGTGCTGGCGGTCTGGGAGTTTGGATTTCCACCGGTATTCGACTCTTCGATAATGCTTTCTTGATGTCAGGAGCCGTCCCTGTCACGCTACTCGCAATCTTGATTGACTATCTATTCAAGTGGCTGCAGTTCGCACTAGTGCCTAAGGGACTCCGTCTAGCCAGAAAAGCACATCATGAGTAAAGAAAGGATACCAGATGTCATGAGAAAAAAATTATGTCTATTAGCCTTATTAGCTTCTCTACTACTTGTATTAAGCTCATGTAGCCCTGGCGGTAAAAATATCACTGTTGGAGCTAAGAGCTTTACCGAACAGCTTTTACTTACAAAGATGACTGCCTTTGTATTAGAGGATAACGGCTATAATGTGGAAGAAATCCAAAATCTCGGTTCTTCCGCTATGCGCCAAGCGATTGAAACACAGCAAGTTGACATGACTTGGGAATATGTAGGTACTGCACTTGTAACATACTTGAATGAGGATCCAATCGTTGATAAAAATGAAGCGATGAAGACAATTCAGGAACTGGATAAGCAAAATGGCATAGCATGGACTAATCTAACCGATGCTAACAATACCTATGTACTGGCGATGAAGCAAGAGAAAGCTGATGAGCTGGGCATTGATACAATAAGTGATTTAGCTGCCTATGTAAAGGATAATCCTGACGAACTCCGTTTCGGTATGGAAACTGAATTCGCTAACCGTAAAGATGGGTTACCTGGTCTGGAGGAGCATTATGGCTTCGATGTTCAGGATGGCAGTATTCGTGAAATGGAAATCGGTCTCTATTATTCCGCTTTAGAAAATGGAGAAATCGATGTGACAGAAGGGTTCTCTACTGATCCACAAATCAAATCTCTAGGATTGAAAATTCTTGAGGATGACGAGGAATTCTTCCCATCCTATAACCTGGCAGCTTCTATCAACCAAGATACCTTGGATGAGCACCCAGAGATAACAGAACTTCTGAAACCGCTCCAGAACGCTCTGACTGAGGATTCCTTAAGAGAATTGAACTATCAAGTGGATATCGAACAAAAGAGTGTAGAACGTGTTGCCAAGGACTTCCTTGAGGCGAATGATTTGCTCAAAGACTGACCAAAAACGACCCTGTGGAGGGTCGTTTTTCTGTTCTACAGAGACTATGTATGAATTATTAAAAGACTATCTGCTTAGAGTATGTCCACTAGAATCAGTGCAGGTGACAATGTGCCTGTAGTACATATAGCCAGCTATCTTTTTATTAGCGATACCCTATCCAGTCTTATAAGCAATAATAACAAAAATGTCATAGAACGTGAGGAAGATAATATTTAAATTTATGTCTTTTAATATTCATGTCCATTTTTTCTTAAGGGAGGCGAAGTACATAATTCCATCACTAATTTTCTAACATTGCTAACCCGAGAATTGAAAGCTCTCTGAAAGAAACCAGAGAACTGATGTTCGATAAAATCCTCCTTCCTTATCTTCTCATTCGCCTCTTCATAACTAGCGAAGCCTAATTTATCGAATAGGAACCAATCTAATGTTTTATTGATGTTTTCTACATTTCCCCAAAAATTTGAAGGAACGTTACCGAGTTCCCATGGTTTGAATTTACCGGGATATACTGCTTCAATTACTTGGTAAGGAGAATCATTAAATGCATTGAAAATTCCACCGAGATGGTTCTTTTTGAAAAAATGATGATTAACCTTTGTAGGAATTTCATGATGGGGTATTTTACATTTGTTTTCTATAATATCTGTTTGACTTTGACTGCTCTTTCTCTACCCTCTTCGCCATACCAATACCTCCACGGAACTTGATTAAATTCTAATATATGATATTTTCCTGGATAAGCATTATCTATTACTTTCATAAAATCTCTCCACCCCAATGTATGTGCAGCAGGACGCAAACGATGATTCCAAAGAGTTTCTGCCTTTACTTCTTTTGGTATCCTTTCCATAGGTATTTTTAAGTATTCTTCTATAAGGTAACGTGTCATATAAGCGAGATAGATTTTTCCTTGTGCTCCTGTAAAGAAGTAATTAGGAAATCTTTTTCTTTTTCCATTTAGCACATCTTGATACAAACTAATGGCCAGTTCTTTATCTCCCATAAAGGTCACCCCTTGTACTTTTTTTAAAAATTATAACCACATCAATTTATATTTATTCTATAACTTATTTTATTTAGATCACTGTCACTTCATTTGAAAACACTGGTAGGAGCGTTATCTAGTTAATTGATCCAAGAAAACATTAAGAAGAATGTATAAAAATTGGTCTGACGCTCAGTCTAAAAGAAAAAAGAAAGGACGGTGGAAGAACATGCCCCTTTTTTTCAAGCAAAAAAAAAAGGAATATAAAAAAGAAGAGACTGATGAAAACATCTCCTACTCAGTATCAGAAAGTCTAGACCACAACCTTTCCATACTCAAGGAGAAAACTGGCGGAAGCCCTGATATTTTTGTCACTCAATTAACAATCGGATCTACAAAATTGAAGGCTGCAGTGATTTTTATAGGTGGATTAGTTGATGATCAATCAATAAGAGATTTTTTAATTGAATCACTAATGAAAAATACGAACTCTTACGAAAGACAATCTGATTTGAAACAAATCTTAGACAAGCTATCAAAGGATGTCATTCCGTTAAGCGGCATAAAAAAAGAACAAGATTGGGATGAGCTATTTGAAACATTGATGGCTGGCGGAACACTCATATTAATCGATGGGATAAATCAAGCGCTTACCGTAACTAGTACAATCGGCGGTGAAAAACGAGCTATCCAAGAGCCTACCACCCAGAAAGTTATCCGTGGATCAAAGGAAGGATTTACAGAATCCATAACAACCAATATTGCATTGGTACGTAGGATAATTAAAAGTCCGAATCTGTGGGTTGAATCCATGAAAATAGGTACTCAAACTAATACAGATGTTTCCATCATGTATATGAATAACATAGCTGATCACGGTGTAGTCGAAGAGGTACGGAAAAGGCTAAAAAAAATAAAAATAGATAGTATTTTGGAATCCGGCTACGTGGAACAACTCATAGAAGATCAACCTTTTAGCTTTTTTCCACAAGTGTATAACACAGAAAGACCTGATATAACTGCTGGAAACCTGCTTGAAGGTCGAGTCGCTATCTTTGTAAATGGTACGCCTTTTGTTTTACTAGTACCTGTTGTATTTGTGCAATTTTTCCAGTCTCCAGACGATTACTTTTTCCGATTTGATATCTCTTCCGCTATTCGTTTCATGCGTTTTTTCATATTTTTCATCTCTCTTTTCGGACCAGCTATTTATATAGCAGCAGCTACTTATCATGTTGAGATGATACCTACACAGTTAATGCTAGTTATCACTGCTCAGCGTGAGACCGTTCCTTTTCCAGCTGTTCTGGAAGCATTGTTTATGGAAATAACTTTTGAAGTTCTGAGGGAGGCAGGAATACGTCTCCCTAATCCCATTGGTTCAACAGTATCAATTGTTGGAGGGCTTGTTATTGGCCAAGCAGCTGTGCAAGCAGGTATTGTATCATCACCTATTGTCATTGTAGTAGCACTTACAGCAATAGCCAGTTTTGCCACTCCGTCATTTGCCATTGCTATTTCCGCGCGACTTCTGCGATTTATTTTTAT
This sequence comes from Terribacillus sp. JSM ZJ617, assembly GCF_044383785.1. Lineage (NCBI taxonomy): Bacteria > Bacillati > Bacillota > Bacilli > Caryophanales > Bacillaceae > Terribacillus > Terribacillus sp. JSM ZJ617. Next base: position 153,695 of record NZ_JBISEQ010000006.1, read on the forward strand.
GATAAGTGCTTCTACTTTTGGCTTTTTTGGTGTAATGCTGGCATTTATCATGCTACTAGTCCACTTATGTAGTTTACGTTCATTTGGTGTACCTTATATGTCGCCACTTGCTCCTTCAAACCCGGCGGACCTGAAGGATACTGTGTTCCGTGCACCTTTATGTTCTTAAAAAGCGGCCAGACTTTATCAACCCAAACAACTCAATACGCGAAGGAGAAAATCAAAGGCCGATCCCTCCTCAAGCAAGAGTAATGAAAAATCAAAAGATAGATAGGGACAAAAATAATGAATAAAAATAAATACTTTCTTTTATTAATCCTAATCAGTTTTTCTATTTTTTTGTCGGGTTGTTGGGATAAGAAAGAAGTGACGGATATTGCAATAGTTGCCGCTATTGCAATTGATAAAAACGAAGAAGGAAGATATTTAGGAACATATCAGTTTTTTATTCCTGGAAACATAGCCAACAGCCTGCAGGGAGGTGGAGGAGGCCAAAGTCCACCGGTATCTGTCTATTCAGCAACTGGTGATACCTTCTTAGAAATTAGTGGTAAAATATCCGAAAAAATCTCACGAGAGCCATACTATTCTCACGCCAATCTGTTAATTTTTAGTGAGGAATTAGCAAGGGAGGAGGGAATAGCGTCATTTCTAGATGCTTTTGATCGAGGCAATCAATTTCGAACTACAACAAGAATAATAATAGCTCGTGATACACTTGCATCAAATATGCTTAAGATATTAACAACCATTGAAAATGTCCCCGCCGAAAAAATCATGAAGAATATAATATCTACTCAAGAGCATTGGGGTGAAAGCGTAGATGTTAATTTGAGTGATGTAATCAACCAGCTTATAACGGAAGGAATAGATCCTTTAATTAGCGGTTTCACTGTCAAAGGGAATCCCGAAGAAGGAAAAAAACAGGAAAACCTCCAGGAGACTAATCAGAGTACCATTATTGAAGCAGATGGACTCGCTATATTTAAAAATGGAAAACTTATCGACTGGCTCAGTAGTGAATCTGCAAGAGGGGCTGTGTGGACATTAAATAAGATTAAAAATACAACCATGGCCGTTGATTGGGAGCAAAAAAAACAAGTAATTTCCTTCCAAGTGGTTCGTCAAAAAACAAGAATAAATGTAGATAATAGAAATGGGAAACCACATATTACAGTGAATGTAAGGGCAGAAGGAGAAATTAGTGAAATAAAAACGCCTATTGACCTCAAAGACCCAGATATACTTAATGATATGGAAAATGTAATCGAAAAAGAAATCAAGAAAGAAATTGAAAAGGCAATTCATCAAGGTCAAAAACACAAGGCTGATATATTTGGATTTGGAGATACTATACATCGAACGGATTTAAAATTATGGAAAACGGTTAGAAAGGATTGGGAAAGTGTTATCTTTCCAAATCTAGATGTGGAAGTTAAAGTAGATACCTTTATTCGAGGAACCGAACTGCGAAATAACTCATTTCTATCTGAGATAAAATAGAAGTAATGGGAAGGAAGTGCGACACGATGGAACCTGCTCAAATTAATTCGAGGCAACTCTTTGTGCTCATGCTTTTGTTTCAACTAGGGAGTTCTTTAATTCTCCCTTCTGGAATAAGCGCGGCACAGGATGCCTGGCTGGCAATTCTAGGTGGTACAGTAGCTGGCACAGTTTTGTTTTTAATATACTACAAACTTCACTCCTATTACCCAGACATACCAGCCACAGAATATGGCCAAAGAATCTTTGGAACTTTTCTAGGAAAGATTCTTGGTTTCTTATATGTAATTTATTTTTGTTATCTTTCGGCTCGAATACTTCGGGATTTTGGAGAAATGCTAGTCACCATTTCTTATACCACAACCCCGTTATTTGTTATTAATTTGTTATGGATGATACTGATTGTTTATACAGTCAGAAAAGGAATTGAAAGCCTGTCCAGGGTAGCTGAATTACTCGTCGTTTTAGTATTTTTACTGGCTGCAACTTCCTTTATACTTGTTGTATTCAACGGGGATATTGACATGAATAATTTAAGGCCTGTATTGGAAAAAGGCGTCGCGAAATTCTTAAGATCGATATTAGAAACTACCTTCCTTCCATTTGGTGAACTTGTGGTGTTTGCGATGATCTTTCCCTATTTAAACAATATAAAAAAAGGAAAGATCGCAGGCATACTAGCAGTAGTAGTTGCAGGATTGATACTTTCAGTGACTATGTTCATTAATATAAGTGTCCTTGGACCTCAATTAGTATCCCGGTCACAATTTCCGCTCCTTTCCACCATAGAAACAATTGATATAGCTGAATTTCTCGAAAGGCTTGATGTATTTTTTATTATTGGTGTCATAATTGGCGGATTCATTAAAATAAGTGTTTTTTTCTACGTAGCCATTATGGGTACAGCCAATTTGTTCAAAATCAAAGATTCTGCAGCTCTTGTATATCCTGTAGGGTTCATTGTCTTACTATTATCAATCTCTATAGCAAGTAGTATTTCTGAGCATCTTCATGAAGGATTTAGGGTTGTTCCCATGTATCTCCATCTTCCATTCCAAATAATCCTCCCGTTTCTGTTACTGGTTGTAGCTTATATTAGAAATCGGAAAAATCCAATTAGAAAATAAATACAAAGAAAAAAACATAGAAGGGGTTTCCGTATGAAGGTTGTGGGGGTTTCATTGTTATTATTTGTGACATTAGGTGCTTGGATTGTTATAATAGATATCTTCCAAGGCAAAACTGCAATAGCATCTTTGCAAGGTATATTTAATCCTTATTTAGTAATGGACCCAATCGAAACACTGATATTTTACTTCACTTTAACGCTGTTAGGAATTTACCTATTAATATATGTTATCAAGCAAAAAAAGGCCAGAGAACGCCGCTAGTTGTACAATTAACTCGTTTTAGGAACCAGAATCCACTAGTTTATAGTGGATTCTTTATTTTCGAATTATTTCTTTTAATAGTTTAATTTCAATTTGAATGTAATTTTTGAGAGAATCCTCAGGACACCTTAAATAATCATTTTTAAGTCGCTCTACTTCTCTTTGAAACAACTCTCTTTCAAAATCTTGCACATGATCCCCCCCTGAAATAAATTCCCTATTTCAAAAGTAATACACCTGATTTCTAAAAAAACAATCGATAAATCAATAGTCCATGAGCACTTATACACTTTACCGAGCTACATGCTTACATTAATAAGGACACAGCCATTTTCAGATGGACGGTCTTAGATGATTTTCACCCTGCAGCAACAAAATATTGATCAATAGACCAGTCTTTCGAACCAAGACACAGGAAGAGTAACATATTTTATCGACCTGAATATAATGGATTAAATCCTATGAGAACGATAGGAAACCTATCCACAAAGCTAGGCTACCTGCCTAGCTTTTTTTGTGTTTTGGGATCGCTTTCTTTTTATTTTGTTGACGACGGGCTCTTACTGCTAAGTCTTTATCTTATTTGGGGAAATCTACCCACAGCTTATCATAGGGACCTCTCGTCCTAAACAGGATTTACGACATGAGCGCTAGTTAAGGCATTATGTAGTCCAACGTGAGGTAACATCATACCATATAAACAAACCTTGCTCTTTTTCCCTGTTCATTAAATCGAGCCTATATGTGGGCATAAAATAAAAATGCTCGAATAATTTTCAAGTAAAGTGGCAAACTTTAAACAGATAATCCGATTCATGTTCTTTCCACACTGTTGTACCAAAACGAATCGGATTATTCTGCTCTGGTAATCAAAAGGAGATGGGCCTACAACCATCTCTTTTTTAAATACCAATAAAGCAAAACCACATGAAGAGTTCATGTCTGACTTTAGGTGGGTTTTCCATATTAATTTTTTGCCTCATCCCATAAAAGATGATTCCGACTCCCAGTAGAATCCACAGTACCTTGTTGAAAGAGATACTTTCCGCCATACCGCCACTCCGATTGCCGTGGTAACTATCAAAACCAATGATTCGACGATTGCTAGGGAACTATTGATCACCAATTCTTTCTCTAAATCATTAATCTTCAGCATTAGCATTGCTGCAGTTATCTCAATCCCACCTGAAAACAGTCTCAACACAACCATTTCAATAAGTGCTTTTTCGAATAAAGGGTGCATAAACTCCTCCTAAATGCACTGAGTTACTCATTATCTCCTCAAGGAACACTGCGTATAGGACTAACTGCTGCCAGATACTCTCCTTACGAATAAGTTCTTCTGACCGACATATATCTCCTTCCTCTAATAAAAACTTAAAGGGTCCTTAAGTTCTCGTATCAAAAAAAAGTAATAGGCGACCAAAAATATCAGACTTCCCAAAATCAATAGAGTAAGTACTATTTTAACTTTCATATTGAACCCTTCCTTTAACAATCTTTCTTTTTTACTATGCACATTAATTTATATATTTATTATGTTCCCCCCCTCAGTCACAGAATACCCGAATATACTAAAGCGGCTTTACCGCGGTTATAATTAAAATCCGCAAATCCGATCCTCTGATTTAAGTAGACTTCATCAAGTCAAGATTGTATTAACGGAGGGCATTAGTAGCAACTAGAGCTTTCTATTAAGACGTCTCATAATAAATAATTAACCGAAGACAGTTCACTACTCAAGTTATTTTCTGATTTTACTTATTGAGTTGGCTATATCATTAAATTGGAAAATTAAATTAATCCAGAATCCAACAAGAATCCCTAAGGATAATAAGCAGTATCATTTCTTATTGTTGCTTTTGCGATGGATTTTATGGATATTTTCGTTCAGAATCTCATATAATTCGGCGTAGGATAAAGACGAAAGAGGTGGACGAAGATGTTTTATCACATCAAAGAGCTCCAATACCACGCTAAGCCAGCTAAGCCAGATCCGGTTTTTGCAAGGCAGCTTCAGGAAGTATTGGGCGGGCAGTTTGGTGAGATAAGTGTCATGATGCAATATTTAATGCAGGGATGGAATGCAAGAGCGGATGATAAATACCGGGATTTGCTCTTCGATACCGGTACGGAAGAAATAGCGCATGTTGAGATGCTTGCTACCATGATTGCCAGACTGCTGGATGATGCCCCTTTCGAAGATCAAAAGAACGCTTATGATACTAATCCGGTATTGGCTGCAGTAATGGGTGGCACTAACCCGCAGCATGCAATTGTCTCCGGGTTGGGGGCACTGCCTGCTGATGCAGAAGGATACCCCTGGAACGCTAAATATATCATTGCCAGCGGGAACTTGCTTGCTGATTTCCGTGCCAATCTCAATGCTGAATCGCAAGGGCGTCTGCAAGTAACGCGTCTATACGGGATGACGGATGACCCGGGTGTGCGGGATATGTTGTCTTTCCTTATTGCAAGGGATACGATGCACCAGAATCAGTGGGTAGCTGCAATAAGGGAATTGGAAGAGCGGGAAGGGGATATTGTTGTACCAACAACATTTCCTAGAAGTTTGGAAAAACAAGAGGTTGCTTATACATTGTTCAATTTCTCTAGAGGCGATGCCAGCTCCAAGGGGCGTTGGGCGAACGGACCAAGTATGGATGGCAGAGGACAGTTCAATTATGTTGCGAAGCCAGAGCCATTTGCAGGAGCGCCTAAACTGAAGCCAGCTCCATTCCTCTATCACGATACGCCTCCGAAATCCATGATGTAATACATTAGGCGCATGGGTGCAGCTTGTGCGCTTTTTCTATAGGGTTTATCCTCAGCAATTATTTCTATAATCCATTTAAAATACAGTTGTATGCTTTAGAGCAAGCGCAGTCAGTATCATACCCCACCATTCCCCCCACCATTCTCTTTTAAGCTTGTAGAATATCTTTATAGAGCTTGGCCGTATCGAAATCCCCAGTCACATCAGAATTCTTGCTATAAGCTACGTAAAACGTTATTTCTCCAGTTTTATTACTTATATCCATCTGGAACAAGGATTTCTCGCAACTAGATTCCATTTCCATCAAATTCGTAACCGACAAAATCTAAGGAATCATGAAGTTTAGACTGCCAAAATTACCGGCATTGTCTTTCTTTTCATTTATGTCGAATATGGGGGCATCTACACCGATATAACATAGCGTTTAATAAACTTTGTCTTTTTTCCCGGCTCACTTGAAATCATTGTGGAATAAATTTTTAGCAAAATGGCAAACCTAAAACAGATAATTCGATTCATGTTCTTCCACGCCAACACACCAAAACACGAAACGGATTATCTGCTCTAACTAGATGTTGGATAAAACTCACAGCAAAAAAAGAGATGGCTGCCTAAAGCCGTCTCTTTTTTTGCCTCAGACCATTATCCAGTACATATCTCTCTTCTCCCTGATAACGAATTTCATAACTGTAAGCCAAAGATTCAATTTCAAAAATATTATTGTCTGCCATTAATCCTTGATATCCGTTACTCCCTCGATAAGCTAACTGTAATTTCATTTCAACTCGAAGTGCCATATGAATTATCTTGCTATTTAGGCAAAACATAAAGAAAGTAAACATTATAATCACAATTTCCCGTTAAAGTACCGTAAGTATCAGTATTTGAATTATAGCGATTGCCTTTTATACTATAGCCGGAGGAGATAAATTCACATGCATACGCTAACGGAAGCTCAATAACGCTCAACTATCTGAACGTCAGGTAATTAGAAAAGTCACATCCTACAGATTCTTCATAATAAGTTTCTTCCTCAGCTACACGTAACGTTACAAAGTCTGTAAAGCTTATTTTATAGGCTTCTATGTCTATCTGGATATCATCTCGTGTTCCCTCTTCATGAAGAATGATTGCATCAATTGATAGTTCCATTTTTCCGTCTGATGGTTCATTTAGCATTTTATAGACAAACTGATAAGGAGTATATTTAAATGATGATATATTTATATTTCTCATAAAATCTCTCCTTATTTATCCTGTTCTTTATTAAGATACGTGTTGATTCTTTTCTCCAATTCGCTCCGACTAAATACTTGCTCATATGATTGCATAGCTCTATATAACTGACGATCTGCTACAAGGGTTTGGAAACTCTGCTTACTGAATTTCTCTACAATCTTTTCGATAACATCCCGAAGAATCGACATTCTGGAAATATCCCTGTCTCCTATTTGGCTCACATAACCGTCCAGCAACTAAATAGCTTCTTTTTCTAGTGCAACATATCCCTGCTCGGTATTAACCGGCTTAAAGCGAAGCTTGGACAAATTATCCGTAAGCTTGTAGTCCTTCATAATGAATAACTCTATTGCAGCGTTTCTATCTCGGAATGGTATAAACTCTTGCAGGAGTATCATAGTTCCGGATTCCAGGTAGAGATTAATTCCTTTTGTTTCTCGCTCCCCTGAGAACTCATGACCATTCTTTATATCTCGGATTAAATTATTTAAGATATGACGCATCATAGAAGAACGATTGACCTTTGCAACTCCTAAGTTTTTAGCAATGGACACTAGCTCGTCCAATCGGTCATTGGTTGTATCATCCAGATACATGGGGATGGGCTTTACACCCTCTGCAGGGATCTTTAACTCCTCTAAGTTATCCGGAAGACGGTAATCTTGGTTTCTTTTAATTGTGGAAGCTAGACTAGTCAAACTAGGAATAAATTTGTCAGATGCTACGTTTAACTCACCCTCCCAACCTTTTCCATTATCTTGAACATTAGCTGCTGCAGTAATAACTGCTGCAACTTCTCCACTTCTTAACTGATAATATTTAAGTTCATCCGGTGTTACTACACCATCATCATCACTCATTTTCGTAGTCATTGGTGCCATTAAAACGCGATTCTTTAACGTCAGACCTCTGCGAAACGTCATTGTATCATTTAGAGCTGTCATTATTACATCACTCCTTATTAAATTATTGAGAACCTTTGCGCATTCATACTTTTAAATGCATTCACATGCACGCGCATGCATTTAAAGTATCGTTATCTCTATATGGCCTGGATTAAGGACTATCAAGACTATTTTAAGACGTGGTTTCTGGATAAGTTTGTATTATTAGTACTTCTCTATTCTTTAAAGTGTACTTTAATGAACGTCAATTTTTGAGCTTCATTATGTTTATATAAAAAACCAAAGGATTTTTATGCAATTTAAATATATTAGATATTAATTTCGTTTAGAATAATACATGGCAAATATATAGAAGAAGGCGATGGTGTAAGAATTGGGTAATATTGGAGAGATATTAGATAGACATCCAATAAAAATAATTGGTGGAGTAGCTGCTACTGTGATTGTAGCCACCTGGTTAGTCTCTGAGAATATTAGAGTTAATCCTATACAAAGCGATTTAGTTCAAAGGAAAGAAAAAATTGTTGAGTTAGAAAAAAAGATAGAGGAATATGAAGAACAAGTGGAACTTGGTAAACTAGTTGTCTATGAGGAAACCTGGCATAAAGTAGGAGACACGTTTACAGTGATAGAGGGGCAAGTATCTATTAAAGTTAAAAGGGCGTATAACATGGATGATGCTGATTTTGTTGTGGATGCTCCAGGGTATGAATTACAGGAAGTAGAGGCTGGACTTGAGAAGAGGGCAACTTTCAATTACGATGAAAAGCAATATTTAATTAACATCACAGATGATAACAGTGATTCGTATACGGATGACGACGAAATAAAGATATCTATATCAGAACTCATTAATTAATAAATAGATATGGAGCTGCTACTTGCGGCTCCTTATTGCCTATGAGAAAATTTATAAATAATGACAGAAGTATAGGGGGAATTTGATGAATTTTTTTAACTATAAACTTTATGAAGACAAAACTGTTTTAAAAGTAACAAGAAATGGTGAAATTATTAGAGCTATTGATTTCAAGCCTGGGAATCAATATGTTGTTAATCCATTGAATAAACAAAAAAAGAAGCATCGCGGTCGTTATGTAACTCTAAAAGGAATTGAATCTGACAAACACAATGGTATTTTATCAGCAAAAGTGAAGTACTTAGATACAAATAGAAGTGGAAAGATTATTCTGGATGATCTCGATAATATTCTACAGTAGTGGTATGTGGTATGTGGTATGTGGTATGAGTCATTATATTAAAAGTAGATATAAATGATGCATCACAGGGCCTCCTAGCAACAAGGGAAGTCCTTTTTTATTTAGATTTTAGTAGTGATTAAGCGATATTATACAATTTGGAGCTCAGTACCAAGGCTTCGGCTGTAACTTCACACGCTCATCTGAAAAATAGGCAGCACTAGTCGATTTAATTAAATGCAGTAATCTTTCATTGTTAATTCGGAAGCTGCCGCTTCCATATCTTGTTCGATACTCATAGGTACGCCATCCAGATCCTTTCTTTGTAACTTCGACAAATAAATTGTACTTATTATGTAGGGCTTTCATATCTGCTTTAAGTAACTGCATTACCGCCTCTGTGTATCTAGTAGTTATAAAGCCTGCTTGTAGGTTTATCTTATCAAATTTCTCTATAACTCGTGGTTTTGATTCTATTAAGTCAAGCTGGCAATTTTTATAAGAAAGTTGCATCGAAATATAAGTTAAAACTGCCTTTTGCACTTCATCTGCCATCTGGATCCCTCCTCTCATTCGTAAGTATAACGCGAATGTATGTTCTTAAAAACCAAAGAATGTATAGGTATTTGTGGTTTATATAATTATCTTAAACTTATTCGCCGGAGAAAATACACTTTTCCCTAAGTAGCCATACCAATAAAAAAGACTCCTCTATCATGAGATAGGGAATCCGCTTTGTGTTGTAATTCTTGAACTACATGCAACTCTTGGCATGTGCACCTATTTATCTTCCCGTGTAACGAAAATCAATTGCAGAAAGAACAACAGTTATATTTTCCTTATCCATTGAACTTAACATCTTACCCCAGGTTGGATATTTGGCGTTATAGACAGGATCTCCATAGTGATCAGTTTGACCATCAACTTCATCGTAGAAAAGGTTGGAACTATTAAACAGTTGAAATCCGATCTCAAGCATATATTTTTCTGATTCTGACCATTTTAGGGATAGATCATAAATTATTTCCGTATCAACCTCGTATGAAGAAAAGGCTTGTACAAGATCTGTCTTTTCAGTAGATGCAGCCAGGTAAGCAAACGCTTCATACTCCCTATTAGGCTTTGTTAAGCTAAGTTGTTGAAGTATTTTCTTATATAAAGACTCATGAATATCACTCTTATAATACATTAGCTTTCGCTCCTTTTAGTCTAGTTGTAGAACGTATGTAAACATATGATGCTAATTAGGATGTGAACCTTTTTAATCAGGGACGAGGTGACATAATAATAGTTGCTTCACTAGAGAAGCTTGAGGTCAAAATTTCCGTTGCAGATTGTATAATCCTACGCAGGGGTGCTTTTTCTACTACTATCTTAGCATAGTTATCTATGTTTACAGTTGTGGTAACGGTGCTAGCCAAATCGTTCAAATATGGAATCCCGCCTATTTCCTCCAATATCCCTGCATCGTGAAGTGCGAATGTGACGCTTATAAGATCTACTGTATCTCCACTATTTGACATACTGATTATTGTATCAAAAATCTGCTGATGGTTTGTGCGATAAAAATCATCAGATAAAACTTTATCTGACACGCTTGGGAGCTTTTCCGGTTCTAGTAAAATGCAACAAATCAGAGCCTGCTCTGCCTCGGATAAGTGATTAAGTTTAGAACCTTCCAAAATCTGAAAACCATACTCAAGCAATTGTTTGTTTTTTGATGTCCATTTTTGGGATAAATTATTTATCATTTCCGTATCAATTTCATAAGGTGAAAAGGCATTTATAATATCGAGTTTTTCTGTAGATGCGACCAGGTAAGTAAATGATGCACATCTATTGTTAGGCTTTCTTAAGCTAAGTCGCTGTAAGATTTTTTTATACAAAAATTTGTGTGTGTCACTTTTAAAGTACAATAGCTCATTCTCCTCTAAATATGTTATACAACTACCTTATATCTCCTTAGCAACATTGTTTAGTTTATTATCTCAATATACTTATCGGATTTAATTACTACTTCTGTAGAATTTACGTTTTTGTAATTGTTTTTCCTAACATCCCCCCAGACAATGACTTCTTTTCCAATTAATGATTCTGGCTCATAGGAGAAATACTTGAAATATTTATCGAATAAGACAACGGTCAATTTAGTATCATCTATCTTCTCGAAATTAATGTACATTACCTTTTCTCTTTTTACAGCAAATTCTATCTTTCCATAAACGAAATATGGCATGCGGGGTATCAACTCATCATTCCAAAGTTTGTCGTGTATAGACTTTTGACCAAGTATCAGTTCAGATATTGGAATCTTAAATCCCTTAACACTAAGTATAATGGAGCTCAGAATGTCTAGGTCATTAGAGATGAATAATTTATATACTGATTTTAAAGAAGTAACTGTTTGAGGTGTGCTGCTATCAGGTTTAACTTTTACTCTTTCTTCTGTTTTACTCTTATCCTCTGCAGCTCGTTCAGTTGATTTACTAATGTACTCAGGATCCATCTTATTGAAGTTTAATTTTATGATGTATTCTTTAAAACCGGTGCCTATGAGTTCTTTTTGATAGTCCTCTATCTTTTGAAGGGACTCCTTAAAATCTAGTGTTCTAAAAAAACCGCAATCATGGCTATGCTTTGAATTATGTTTTCCTGATGTCTTAAAATAAGGGGATTTGGTGTCTGTTCCGGATACGTAAATCACCGGTGCTTTACAAGATTGATCAATACAATATACTTCGCTGCCGTGTATGCTTTCTATGTATTCTAGAGCATCTATTACTTCACCATTATTTAGGTACGCGGTTTTCAAACTTTTCATCTCCTAACTCAATTCTTCAATACATAAGCTTATAGCTCCAGATGCCCCCATCTTATGAAAGAGAAGCTTTTTTTCTAATCTCTTACAAACCTCTTTTACACAATCCATACTTACATGACCGCAAGCTCCATAGAGGCAGACAACAATGTCGGATTTTTTAATGATGTTCTTAAATTCCTTCTTATTACCTCCATTTCTCGTCTTACCATTATGGAAAAGGACACTACATCCATGCTGCTTAGCTAGTTTCTTAAGTGTAGATTCATGAGATCCGCCGAAAACTGCAATTGTTTTATTCATAAGAAAACCTCCTATTCATAAAACAAATATATCATAAAAAGAACTAATTGCAAGTAATTATTGGAGAATTTTCTAAATATTGCTCATGGAGGTAACTAGCTACAGATGAGACATAGAATCTTTTTCCCTCAATGATATCTTGAACTGCTCGGACTAGATCCATTGTAAGGATGTTTTTAGTTGCATAGCCTTTTACATCCATCTTTAAATATTCTAGTGCTGTCTTTTTATGAAGTTCCGTCGATAAGATAAACACTTTACCATCTCTATTCAAATGTCGATCAATCACAATTTGAGCTATTTCTGGATTTCCGAAGGGCTCCACTATTAACAAGTCAGAGCTGGTGGGTTCCTGCTCCTTATAATTATAAAAGTCGTATGATTTTACCTTAATTCCTGTAAAGTGTATTTCCAAAATGTTCTTGATTCCTTCTCTATAACTAGATTGAGAATCCAGGTGATAAATATTCAATATTACTTAGCCCCTTTAAACATAAAAACCCCAAAAGAAAGTGCAATGCACTCTCTTTCGGGGTGTCCCTAGTCATTTGTATTTAAGAATGAGATGTTACCGTTGATTAACAAACCATATTGGCCATAACCATCAGCATCTACAATCCAAGCCATCCTGTTAAGTATTGCTTTAGATGCATTATGGTTATGTAATGGTACAGGACTCTTGTAGACAGTCTTTCCAGACGGACTTTCAATATCTTGTACCAGACTAAGCCGCTGCTTAGAATTATTAATAATCCAACAACCATATTCTCTATCATTAGAAATAAACCAATATGCTCCAGGTAGTTCTGGCTTAGTTCCTGGAACGAAAGGATAATCGCTTTCTGAGACATTAGCGGGATTAGTCATTTCTTTAAGATCACCAATATGATCGATATCTACTTCAAAGTCATCTTCGATTAATCTCCCCCTAATATTAATAGCCTTTCGTTGGCTATTAGGGTTATTAGATTTGGACCAGAAGATATCTCTGCATCTGGAAGCATCATCGTTGAACGGGTTAGCATCCTTGCCTAACCCACAAGAAGCGGTCACCGGATCAAATAACTCGCAGCTGTTTCTGCATGAAATCTGTTCTTGTTTCGTATTGTCTACAACTAATTTAAGTACCATTATATACACCTCGAATGGCTATATGCTGTACATCACTATAGGAGTAATCGTTGAAAGAACTGTTAATCCAGCTGCACCTACAAATAAGCGCTTGGACCATCTAGAATATTCTGGATGCCTTAAGAAATGGTGAAAGAGCTTCATTATAAGTCCAATCAGAACCATTCCAACTGAAACTGATAAGCATATAGCGAGAATTAAACTGATTATATCGTTGATAATCAGTGTAACATTCGGTAGAACTGTTGTAAATACGAAAATGAAAAATATCCGGACTATAACCACAACTAAAGGAGTGTAGATTAAGATCCCTGTTGCACCCTTCAGATTAAAACCTGTTTTGGTTACTAAAGAATAACCAAGCTGTATGATTCCAAGCAGCGTCATTATAGTAAAGATTGCATTAAAGATAAAAGCAGCTGTTGGAACATATTTATCTGCGGAGTTAGTTGTTAAACCTAAAAATTTATCATCATCATGATTTAAACCCTGTTGAAATGCGGCATTGTTATTAAAGTAAGACGGAACTGATGAATCGGCAGCTGTTGCCAACGTTGGTACTAAAAGCAGAAGCAGTAGAGAGAGCATTAATATCTTAGTTCGCACCGCTGAATCCCTTCTTTTTAACGACGAAGTAACCTGAGATTAGCTCAGTCTTAGTTTGGGTATTCATCTTTCCGTTGACAACATCAAAATGATTCCTATATGAATGTTGTTCCTCGTTTTCCTTTGCAACAGAAGTTATAACGTGTATCCACTGTTCAATTATTTGTTTGTTTACAACCCGATTCTTAAGTGTCTGAATTACATTTCTTGAATCGATAGTGATAGTGAAGATAATATTTGCTAATTCACTTTTGTAGCCTAGGACCTCTACTTTGCTAATACTCTGATGAAAAATAGCGTATCGAGTTAAATGCTTATATAAGAATTCGTAAATACTCAATTTATATTTAGGAACTTGTAGATTAGCTGTTATTGTAACTTTGTTGCTGTCAAAGTCCCCCTCTGGCATTACTGCGACTGTAGCATCTAATTTTGCATTTAAGTGCGAGCACATCGGCTCAAACCAACTTGTCTCCGCAGCAATAATATTCTCTTTAATGTTCTCGTAATAGTCTTCATCTTGAGCAATTCCGGAAAAGCCCATACCAGAGATTTTAGTGAAGGTTTTTTCTGGATTCGGGTTGTAAGTAAAATCAATAGATTCCAGGTTCATTGATTTTTGTTCTATCTCATTAATTAAGTTGTCGATGCCTTGTTCGTTTAAAAGCATAAGTAAGATCACCTCGTATATGTAGTTGGATTATAGGTTTAAAGAATTAGGTTTGAGATTGAGCATTAAGGACTATGTATGGACATGAGGTGTATATTATGGTCTATTTATCTAAGTTACAATACACTATTATTCCATATTATTAGTTAAAATGTAATGGAATGGATACATTTTTTACAATAATAGTCCAAAAGTCTCGATGCATTTCGCGCTGTCCTTTTCATAAGTACATATTGTAGCGATGATACCTATGAAAAGGAGGCGAAATGCCTCCCATAATTAAATTGCTTCTCCGCTGCTGTACCTTATATCTTCATCAGGAATAGCGTAGTCTTCATTGATAGATTGCTCTAACACCATTATTTGGTGCACAAGTATTTCTTCTTCTTCCTTTGTGACAAATAGAAGCAGAATTGAATCTTCCTCTAACCTACGCGCTTTCTTAGCTGTGATGTTTAACCAATGATAGTTACCATCGTAGACTTGAATCGATGAACCATCTATACTGGTTAACCTGACAGTCCATTGTTCCATAACTGGAGTAGGTATGTTCTTAGCAGAATCTATATGGTTACTTATTTCTTGCGGCTCAAGTACTTCTTCTTCAATGTACATCTGTCCATCCTCTTCATATATATTGTAAGGAGGCATATGTTCTTCGTCATAACCAGATACTTCTTCTGCGATCTCCCTCAGTAAGTCATTGGCATTATCGTCCAATTTAGAAACTTCTACTGGAGGTACTTCAACACGATTATTTAACTCCAACGTCAGCTCTTCTGGTTCGATACTCTCTTCAGTTACCTCTAGAGCGTTAACCGCCTCAAAGAACTTGCTGTCACTATAGAACATTAGTGTCATTCTACGCTCATACACGTAATGTTCTACTAATAAATAGAGGACTATCATTAATTCTTGCAAAGGAACATACATTTATTTACCTCCATCATAAAGCGAACAAGTCCAATTCATATTGTCCATCCGCTATTCTGTTTTTCTTCTTACCTTTACTTTTCTTGCTCGAGACTTTTAAGGTAGTGTTTGATTCATGCTTCACAGCTGCAGGCAATTTTCTCTCTGGTTCAACCAGATGAGAAAGTACGGTAGCATCTGGTACATTTCTGAAACCGAATGCATGGATTAGATCCACCGATAGAACCTCTTTATGAACACTGAAACCATCTAATTCCCCACTCTCGATACTTGTTACTATTTGATTCACTCGTTTAATAAGTACATTTCTCGTTGATTCAGTCTTTATGGTCCGTCTTGTCCATTGGATGAATTGTTGCTTCACCGATGGCTTCTTTCCGATTCCGGATAAGATTTCTCTTGCTCTCTCTGAAGATTGCTCAACCCATTCTTCAGTAGATCCTTTAAGATTCCGTCCATCTTTAATCGATTTAATAAGCATGCTTTGAAGATCACCATCATCACCAAGCATTGCATTGAGTCCATCAGAGGAAACTTCACCATTGATGGCTCCAGCTGCTTTATTTTTCATGGCTATAAGCTGTGCCATTTGTTCTTGATAACAATGCTCATAAGCTAAGTAATAAAGCCGGCATTCTTCTGATTGTCCAATTCTCCATGCTCTTCGAGAAGCTTGATTGACAGTAAATAAGGACCAACTGAACTGATAAAAGATAATAGTAGGTGTACAAAGTAGTCGGGTAGGTCGGAGGTGTTACCACCTCTTTCCCCCCTAAGAACCGTACTTGTACCTTTCAGCACATACGGCTCAAGCCACCTTTCGCCCAAAACAACTTAATACTTAAACTTCTTGAAAGCCTTTTTCATAAGATTGATTGCCTTTTTAGAATTCACGTTTTTAATCCCATTGCTTTTCAGATACTCTACAACTTTTGGTAAAGTTTTACCGCCACCGTATTTTTCTAGAAGTACATGATGTGATTTGTGACATGATTTGTGTAATAATTCAAAGTTATCATAAGAATCTTTCCCTCCGATTACTACAGGCACAGTATGATTAGTTTCAATAGGTTCGTCTCCTTGTAAGGACTCTCCGCAAACCCTGCATTTGTAATTACACTTTTTCGCAAGTTTTCTTCTTGAATTAGTATTTTCCCTGTCGAATATCTTTTCATCTCGTTTTTCAAAGTAAGCTTTAAGTGAAGCATCGAATGGGCTGTTGTGCTGCTTAATCTTTATGTGTCTTTCAATTTTAGTCCAACTCATACGAATGAGCTGTTTGGAATTGTCATTTGGACACGTTAATAGCCATTTATCTTTGCTTACACCTGTCTGGTCTGGTTTAAGGTACATTTCCATCAGTTTTTTGATTGAAGTTCTATTGTGTCTGTGTCTCAAGTAAATTAGCACTCTTTCATTGACATAAGTATCAATGTCTCTGAAGATCACTTTGGCTACCGTTGGCGACCAATAGTTTGCAATTCCCTGTATCACTCGATTAAGCTTTTCAATCAGTTTTACTGTTTCTATGCCTTTACCCCAGTCAAATACTTCTTTGATTTTCCGCTTAGCGTTTTTAACACTTTCATTAGATGGTTTGATGAATAATTGATTTCCTTCTTTAGTTGGGTATTTTCTAAGATTAAATCCAAGGAAGTCGAATCCTTCACTAATATGAACAACTCTTGTTTTCTCTTGTGCTAGTTTCAGACCACGTTTATCTAGATATGGTTGTAATTTCTCGTACATGCCACGGGCTTGTTCTTCCGTAGGGCATACAACAACAAAATCATCTGCATATCTGACAACACCAACCGAATCGGGATACAATGTGTAACCTTGTCTAGTTGTATTGAAGTATCTCACTCCAATTTCTTTTTCCATTCCATGTAATGCTATATTTGCTAATAACGGTGAGATTATGCCGCCTTGTGGTGTTCCTATATTTGTTGAATGGAATGCATCATTATCAACGTATCCACTTTCTAACCATTTCTTCACTATTTCATTGTCAGGGAAATTATTAATTCGCTTCATAATGAAATCGTGGTTGAGATTGTCAAAGCATCCTTCAAAATCACCTTCGAATATCCATCCTTTTAAGCTTCCTCTATTCAACTTATTGTAGAGGTCTGCTATAGCATCATGTGCGCCACGTTTAGCTCGGAATCCGTATGATGTCATTTCAAATTTAGCTTCCCATTGTGGTTCTAAAGCATTTTTGAATACATTTTGATACACCCTGTCAATGATTACAGGAATGCCTAACGGACGTTTCTTTCCATTCTTTTTGGGAATATATACTCTTCTTGCAGGTTTGACTTTAATATTTCTTACACTGTATCCTTTAAGTTTGTTAAATAGTTCAACTCGCTCTATTGGAGTGTTCGAAATATATCCATCAATTCCAGCAGTGGTTTTGCCTTTATTTTCTTGCGTTACTCGTCTAATACTAAGTAGTAAATTCGCCTTGCTTCTAAGAAGAAGTCTTTGTAATTTCCTTACTTTTCTTGTTTGTTTAAGTTGTTCGGCACGATAGATTCGTTGTTGAAGTTTCCTTACGTAGCGATTAACTTGGACCCAATTAATTGAGTGCCAGTTATCCACTAGTGGGGAAACAGCCGACGCAACATGATTGTTGGTTTTCATAACATATCTCCCTCTCTTTTAAGGATTATTCTTTCCGCTTTCTATACATGTTGATGACCACATGGAAGTCAGCAATCTTTCGATTTGGGTATTGTCCTATCCGACGGCTTATACTAATGAGCTTTCACCTTAACTTTCGTTATGTCGGCATTCGCTTTTTCCACGTTCCTCTACCCTCTACATATTGTAGTTTCCTTACGGTCCCCCTACCTCTGATGAGAGGAATGTATAGGGCTTACCAAGTTTCACTAATAATAGATACGTTAAGTTAGGCATCCTTCTTTACTCCGGTGGATTTATAGGTCATTGCACAGTTCCTCGACTGTAGAACTTTTCTTATCCACATCTACAAGCTTTAACAACCACAGTACGCTTGTTGTAGGTAACGAAGACTACAAAGATTCAGCTTTCGCTTATACCTTCCTAACTTTCCCTAGCTCTTTTGGAATTCTGCGTAAATTCCTCCATTAAGCATTTAACCCTCATGCAACCCAACGATCCGATTACTCGGAAAGCAGTTTCGGGCGGGAACACCTTTAATGACTAAGGTGACTTCTTATTGAAGCACTATTAATTAGCAACTTCTTGTCGCACAATCTAATCCTACTTTAACTAGTTCTTGTGAAACGATTATACAATCATGATCCTCATTCTCAACCTTATTTTTTAACCATTCACTTCGGTTATTGGTTGAGGTTGAGCTAGTATCAAGTATGTCGACCTTGGCGCCAATTTTTTGGAGAATCGTCTTCAATCGTGGTCTCACATCTCTTCCTTCAACTGAGGAACCGGTATCGCGAACATATATTATGGATTTTCTGCCTTGTTCCATCTCACCTTGTACCAGTTCTTGTAACTTTTTCTCTTTGTTTAGAGTCAAGTTCTCTGGAATGTGAAGAGGCTGCCATATAATTTCCCTTTCGCCTAAATCGTTTTTATATAAAACGTCTGGATAAGTGAAGGGATTATCCGGATAAGAAATACCAGTGTTCGTAAGTGGAAGATATAGTTTTTTCCCGTCTTGTCTTGAATGAATTAGGTTCTCAAAATGAGAAGTCATAGCATTGTAGTTTTCGGCTAGCGGTGGGTCCATCTCAACAAGTATTGTTGGAACATTCACCAACTCTACCGGATCAGGCCACACATCAACTAATCTGACAAGAGCACTATTTTGAACAAGGAATTTACCAAAGAGAAATGGAGAGATACCTGGTAACACTTTTTCAGATTTCTTCGTACCGCCGCGGCTTTGTTTGTTTGAGTATTCACCTTTGTCTGTTGTAGTAATGGTGGTAGTTTCGATATTTCCAAACTCCTCATTCCACTTTCGAACGTCATTAAATTTATAACCGTTCTTAACCATAACATTAGGGAATAATCGCCATAACAAGTAATATACATCTTCCGCTTTTCCACCGAAAAGTGTTCCTGTACCTCCGACTACCTTCTTACTGCATGCAACAAGTGATCCTAGACAATTGCCTTGTGCGGACATTCCGCTCTTTAGCTCATGAATCTCATCTACAAGGGATATATCGAAGAAGTTTTTCATCTTTCTTCTGATATACTCAATTGTTGCTATCTTGCGAGGTAGTCCTTTCCTTTTTGGGGTCTCCTTTTGATTGTCCAATAAATGTCTTGCTAATCGTGGATTATCGTTTGAGATAGCTGCTATTATTTCTTTTTCAAATGCGGCCCATTCTTTAAACGAGGCATACCGATTAGGGACACTCTTAGTCCATAAGCTTCCTCCACATTCAGAGCAAAAAGCATTTGCTGGCATCTTGCTATCCGCGACTCTCCTTGATGTTCCAAACTCATTTTCTGCCATGTCTCTTTTTACTTTTACTATTTCCTCGCTGCCGCTTTCATTAAGTTGTGTATCAGTCGACTCAACTACCTGGTGAGGATGGCCACAATCTGGGCAATAGTATCCATACTTGTTTATCTTGTTATCCTGGAAGTCTACCGCAGGTACATAAGCTGAATCCCCTCTCATCGTAGTAAAACTGATGACAAAGAAGGTAGGTCTAACAGGTTTCACTTTTCCGCTCCGTATCCACTCTGAATGGTACCTTATTAACGATTCCGTCTTAGTGATAACGTGAACGATTGCTCCTGGAATGATTTCTTTTATCTCCTCTGGCCATTTCTTTGTGAGAGATGGCGGAACCATTACACAACAAAAATAACCTTTTTGACCTTTATTTTTATGAAAAGCATCCGCGATAGCAGCAAGCATAGTAGTCTTACCGGTGGACATTTCACCTTGAATGATGAAATTATCTTCATGTTTCAACCGCTTTGCAATTGCTGTAGAAACATGGGCTTGGACCGGAAACAACTCTCGCTTATAACTGCTGAAATGCTCTGATACTCCATCTGTCATAGGGTTGTGAATAGGCAAAACTTGAGCAGAAATCTTCTCAATCATGTCATCCACGTAGTTGGTCATATAGCTATTGAGATCCACTACATCATGTAAGTTCTCGCCTTTACCATGCTTTGGAAACTGCAGCTTTCCTGCTTTAATTAATTTTGAAATTAAAGCATCCGCTTCATGCTCTACCATTCTTAGTCTGAGCAATGTAAAGCCTTCTTGAAATAATCCAGGATCCTTGTAGAAGTCTACTCTCTCCAAATAATCGTTTAGGACCAATTCCTGATACACACAATCTTTCCATTCAGGAAGTATATGTAATCCGTATTGTCCCCCGCCAAGTATTTGTCTAAGATCTTCTGCAGGATTATCCCCAAATGAAAGAATATATTCTTCATTTGATAAGACTTTATCGTGGACTATAGCTAGAGCCTTAGTTCCGTTTGAAAGGGTGATTGGAAACTTCTCATATTTCCCTTTCTCTGAGCTAAATTGAAACTCTTTTTCAAAAGAAAACTGAGATAATCCTTTTACACCATGTCCGAAGTAAAGGCCATTGCTACCTATATCAACAGCTGCTTTCATTGCTTGTAGTGTAGAATCGCTTCCGGAAATGATTGCAAAGAGTAAAGTAGGCGGCACTTGCGCCTGGCTTTCAGTCTCTTCAACAGCAAGCGCGTAACAATATGCATCCTGCAAAGCCTGATCCATGTATATCTCAATCATCTTTGGAGAATCTGTACTCTCATTTACTAAATCCCATTGAACTTGATTCATGCTATTACCTATACACCAAAGGACAGAGGTTTCTCTCTATCCCCTAGCGATAGGAGTCACCTCCATTTTTAGTTGTTCATGTACTTGTCTACGATCTCAGAAGCTTCATCCATCACATTAGCAAAATCCGTAATAGGGATTTTCAGCTTTTCGGCTTGGACAGCTTTTGTAATTCCGAGTTCTTGAAGTCTTTTTTGATCTTCTGACGCCAACTGATGTAGATGACTCTTCAGCCAGTCAAATTGATTTGGTGTCATAATTAAAACTCCTTACGTTGTTTATTCTTGCTACTTCTGAAAGATTAACTTGCCGCCAATTAGATTGGCTTTCCCATGATTTCATATAAAGCATCCTCTCTCTTTTGTTTTATATATAGAAAAACGAGAAGCCTGGTTTACACCATGTTTCTCGTAGATCTCCCTAAGGACATAAAAAAACAGCCCTTGAGTTTAATAGTAGGAATAAACCTAGCTATCAACCACAAAGGCTGTAGAAATTTAATTTAAATCAATAAACAGCTAATTCCCTGAAGGAATTGCTAACTAATAATAACCGACTTAATACATGCACTCATTATAACTGTTATTGTAGAATTCGACAAGAGTTATCAGTAACGTATATGGGGTTTAATCTTTGATATTAGGTCGTTATATTCACTCATACCACTAGGGGTTCTGTTTTGTATGAAATGTTCGATCGTGGTAAGCAACAAACTTCTAGAGAGCAATAGCCATGTTTCCATCATAACTTGTTGTTGATTAACATCTTTTATAATCCAATCTTCACCTTCCCCATTAAAATCTGATAAAGTCATATACATGTGCGCACTTGAGGATAAAAAGCTATAAAGTCTAGCTGTTGTAGGATCAGAATCATCTTCCAAATGCTTTGCGAGTGCATTTACAGATTTAGGGCCGCGGGCTAATGAATACCACTTTGGTATTTGATTTTTTTTATAATCAGGAAGTTTTTCAATTTCTTTTTTATAGAGATTATAGGTGTCTGTAAACTCGGTCTTTGAGAGTTGCTTTTTAAGATATTCAATGCTTTTTTCTATATGTTTTTTTGTTTTGTCGTCATAACTATCAAAGTTAAATTCCGATGCTTGAATTTGGGTTAAATAATAACCCACAACATACGCTTCTGTTCTCTTCTGGATCAATGAGTCTTTTTCAAATATATATCGATATGCTAGATATGCTTCGATCATTCCTCTTACATTTATGCTTGCAGGTCCATTTAAACCGTCTAAACTAGTTACATAAACGCCTTCTGCCAATTCTATAATCTTTCTAAATAAACCAAGCACTACCTTATCTTTAGTAGCTCGATAATCGTGACTCTCCTTGTATTCATGGAAAGTTTTCTTACCAAAAGTTAGAACCTCATTTAATATTTCAAAGTTATCCATTCTTCTTCCTCATCTCTAGGTAATTAAATTGTATCTATCTTTTATTATAATCTTTTTTATTTTTATAAGTGATTATTATTATGGTATCAATTTATGATCCCCCCCATATCAAAAAATGATAGCTGATACTCCTATACGGTATTTCTATATAGGGGGTATAGATTTTCTATAAGCGATTACTTTTTGTGTTGTTCACAGTTTTTTGTGGAAAAATAGGGATATAGTTTATCGATTGCATACCTATAGATATTCTATTTCCCCCCTTATCATTAATCTATATGTAGGGTTATAGATTAATGATAGCTAACTCTAAAAAAGAAATCGACACCCCTTATGGAGTGTCGATTATACATTGCTATATTAAATTATTAATTAAAGCTCCTCCGATTAATAGTGTTAATAAGCCGAATACAGCAGCCAATATAGAAGCCATATTGTTTCTTGAATTAATTGTTACAAATAAGAAAATGAAGGAGAGTACAAAAGAAAATACAAATGTAATTATATATATAAAGTATTAACACTCGTCATCGTGCGTCTTTCTTAGAATCGAATACTTCTATGCTAATGTTGGCTTCGATTTGTAATTCCTCTTTGAAAGTATCCCTTATCATTTGTATATAACTAGTCTGAAGCCAATCCTTTGCAAACTCATTTGGTGCGAGGATTACAAACTCCTTGGAGTCCAGTTGCCTTCCAATTGTCCCTTTAAGCCAAGTGTCAAATGAAGGTTTAGATACCTTATGCCTTAATGCATTTAAGATTTTTGTCCAGATCAATTTATCTTCTTCCCTCAAACCATTTTGTGTTATTTCCCTGATCACATCTTCTTTACTTTTCACTACTGTCGTTCCATTCTCAACAAACGTAAAAACATTCCGGTTGCTGCCATTGTTAACTTTAAATATGCCATGGTCAGTAAGGTCTTTGAGATGTTTTTGGTATTCTTCTTTATAGTCATCCTCAGTTGATATCATTAATGAGGAAGATTCGGCAACAAGTGCTTTTATACGTTCGTGATATTTTCGGTCCTCTACTGTTAATTGTTCAGCTAAATCATCGCTCAATAAGGGAATTTTCTTCCGGACGACATATACTACTCCGGCATCACGCATACCTTTAGGCTTACCATGCTTATCGAAAACATCGACTGACTTCCAGAATCTAAATAAGAAGCCGTATTTCTCAAGTGAATCAAGATAACCGTTTAGTGCCGCTCTCTTTACTCCGATCCTATAACATATCTCTTCTAAAGAGGGAAAAGTTATAAACTCTTCTGGCTGGCCATGTCGATCTAGATAGTCAAATAGATATTTACGTATAGCCATATATGTAAAGACTTCCATTCCTCCGATAAATGGAGTCCATAACCACAGATAATTATGATATTGAGTGAATCCCCCGCCGTCATCAACGGATACCGACGGTGTGACAGTTTCCAGATTGAAATTAAATACGGTTTGAGGGTCGAAGTATACCTTCTCGGTAACTTTCTTATTGTAAGTTTGCTTTTTACCTTTAACCGTTCTGGCAGCTGGTTCAGTTTTACCCGTATCGTAGTATCTGAAGTAATGGAATTTGCTGCTTTCTGTTTTTTTCTCTTTCATGTTTCATCCTCCTGAATCCAACACGCTTAGCTTCGGTTCTTCTTGAAGAGGTACAAATATCTGTGATATATTTTATTTAGATAATACAACCAAGAAAACCTGCCTCCACGCAGTGACAGCTGCGGCTAAGCGATGGTGGGTTTTTTATTATAAAAAAGGACGAGAAAAACCCCATGAAAAATAGACCTTAGTTAAAAGGCTAGAATTCATGGGGTGTCCCTTTTTTATGCAACTATAGTAATAATATCATGTATCACAGCCTATTTGTATTAGAATTAAAATTAGATAAGTTTTATTTTACGAGATTTATCAGAAATATAAGCCCTTACTCAATTAATGAGTAAGGGCTTATATTATGCTAATCTAATTGTAGATTTGAATTTTGCAAGCGAAGATTTACTATAATCATCACCAAATCTACTTACATGTTCTTCAATACTACTGAGATTATCTTTTAAATATGAATGAATCTCAGTAGTATCAGCATAATTGTACAATTCATCTAAAAAATCAATAGATTCATTTAGTAAGTAACTATCTTGCATTTTTAGTAAGACATTTACTACACCTGGTATGCTGTTATAAGCACTCTCTGCTGAAAGGCCATCCAATAATTCTTCATAAGAATTTCTGAAATACCACTCATCCTGGTCTAGTTTCTCTTCCCAGTTATCAAATATCTGTAATAGCTCTTTTTCCATTATTTATCCACCTTATTTAAATTTAAAGTCATCAAACTTACCATTCTTCTTATTGTAATTAAAGTGTATAGTTACGGTTTTCTTTCCTTTAACTTTAAATGTACGTTGCATCTTAACCCAGCCCTTGCTACCTGGCCAACGCTTATCGTTCATTTTAGACGCTGGAACTACCTGTTTTGCACCCTCAAGTGGGTTTGATAGTACACTCTTCATAGCTATTTGTTCTTCGAGATTATTCGCTGTTTGTCTACCTGTAGATGCTTTACTAGCTGATTTTTTCTTAATTTGTTTAGCAAGTCCTGACACGGCACTCTTTACAGCTTTAGACCCAAACTTTTTGACGATCCAGCTTATACCAAAACGAGCTAAGAATCCTACTAAAATCGGAATAGCAGGAATTATAGAAGCATTGACCTCAGTGGAATCAAGATTATGTATTTCCCCTGTCTCTTTATCTACTAGAGTGAATTTTAAAGCTTCCTCACTGGCTTCATCTACAATTATATCGTAGCTTTTTTCCTGAAGATTACCCGGTTCAATTTCAATTTCAGTGTTAACAACTATACTATCTAGTTCTTCATTGTAAACAACATCCACAGCGGCATACAAGTCAGAACTACTCATCTCTGTATTAACTGTTGTTTCAGTTTCTTCTTCATGTACAGTTAAAGTAATATCATCTGTATTATCTACGTTTAATTCCTCAGCAATTTGATTAACTTCTTCTTTTTGAATTACTTGTGCAGTGGTGGATTGCTCCTGTTCCTCAGAAGTTGAAGATTCTGCAAAAACATTTAGAGGTAATGCTGATAATAGGAGGGTAAAAACTAGTAGTTTAGCAATTAATTTTTTCAAAAGTAAAACTCCTAACTATTCAATTTTCGTTACAATTCCGAAACCATATTCCTTGTCATAACCCTTCTGGCCAAGATCCTTTATATAAGGCCGAATATAGTCATTAAATTCGTTCTTACTTTTTAAGTCATCTTCTAAGAGTACATTACTTAATAACCCGGTAAAATATGCTGTAGCAAATGAAGTTCCACTGACGTAATCGTACATGCCATTTTCAGTAGTAGTGTAAACATTTACTCCAGGAGCAGAATAATCTATCTTACCCTTGGCTGCTAAGTTAAACCTTTTAAAGTCTTTATCAACTGCAGTTATCGACAAGACCTCATCATACTTTGCTGGATAGTCTACACTTAGACCCATGGTATTACCTGCAGAAGCAACTATGAGAATATCATTATCAATACACTCTTTTACGACTTGATAAAGATCTGGTGAATCCTCTTGAACTCCTGAGCTGATATTTATAATGTCTACTTTATTTTCCTTAGCCCATGTTAATCCTTTAACTAAGGCCTTAATATTTCCTTTGCCTTCAGAATCCAAAACTTTCACATCATAAATTTGCACATTTTGTCCTATCCCAGTCTTATTAGACGCAATTATGCCTGCAACAGCTGTTCCATGACCATTATCATCGATGACTGCGCTATCTGTATTAATCGCATTAAATTGCTTCTCAACCTTTTGTTGTAGATCTGGATGGTCACTAATGCCACTATCAAGTACTGCAATCTTGACTGGTTCAGCTTCGGCACTATTTAAATTGTGACGGAATACATCCAAAGATAAATTGGATTCTTCTGCTCTTAGATTCTCCTCAGAATCATCTCCTGAAATTATACCTAGTTTTAAGAAAACAGAAGAAAAGACTAACAAAGCAGCTAATGTAATATAAACTTTAAATCGCATCATCCTTTCCCTCCCTTCTATTGGACGATATTGGAATTCTTTAAATTTACTTTTAATATCCAAACATCCAACTTGAAATGGATAGATTAGGCTCCTTAGGGCTACCATGTACAGTAGACTTACAACTCTCTTGCACAACTCGAGAATTTGGTAATTCATGTACATTTTCCTCAAGAAAACCAATCCAATATTTAAAACAACGAATAAAATATAATAAAAGCTTGTGTATTCTATGTGTACTTAACATAAATAAAGGTTATTAATCTTAATTTTTCCATAAAAAAAGAAGAGTAAGCAATTGCTTCTCTCCTCTTTATTTAATCACACTAGTTTTTTTACGATACCTTCAGGTGTAATTACTTTTACTGATACAGATCGCTTTGTTCTTGTTTTTGTGGTTTTTGTAGTCGAACCATTTTCATTTGTGTTTTCTTCAGAGGACGTGACTTTTTCTACTAACTCCAGTCCTTGAACTAGATGGTAGTTTTCTTCTTTCCCTATCTCACCGTTAATTGCACCACTAGCGAGTAAAAGAGCCATCTGCCCTTGGTTTATTGGCAAAGCAGGATTACCGCCTATGCTAAGTTGCTTAGGCCGTGAGCGTTCTTTAAAAGCCGCGAATCCCTTGGAGTTTTTGATTTCTTCGTAATAAGATGATTTACCATCAAGCCTTGAATGGAACACTGAAGGGCCTGTAGCAGCTCCAGGAACATTCCATTTATGTTTGCCAATCAGCGTACTAATCGATGTGACATGACTGGCTACGAACTCCTCATCATCCATTGACTGCAAGAAACCAAGTAGCTTCTTATTAGTCTTCTTTACACTACCTCTCTTTTTATTGCCAATAAATATACATTGTTTATATTCATCATAATCTTCGTCTGAAAACCTTAATACACCCACATTTTCAAAGTTTGATGCGAGATATCTAGAGATTTTCTTATCAGCAAATCGATAACTTGGGATGATATATATAATCAATCCATTTTCTTTTAAGAATCTGTTGTTTCTTACTAGCTCTGTCCATTCTTTTCGCTCTGCTTTATCATCACCGATACCTTTAATCGTGTGATCGTAAGGCGGATTGAGTAACAAGAGAGAAAAAATGTTGTTAGAAATGACCATACTTTCTATTGGTGCATTTTTAGCCTTATACAATAATTTCTCCGCTTCAGCTGCACGTCGGTTATCTAATTCCACACCATAAGTTAGAATCGGTGTTTCATCTGTATGGAATGCAGCAGCTAATTGATTTAGTATCTTCCCTTCACCACAGGTTGGATCAAAGAAGGAAGCTCCTGAATTTATCTCTAAGAGCTTAATTAGAAGTTCACCTTGATATTCCGGTGTAGCAAAGTAACCGGCTCTTAATTTATTTCCTATGTGGGACATACTTTTACCTCCATAAAAAAAGGTACTCCTAATTAGGAAGTACCTTTTTTACTCATAATTTATTAAAACGGAAGATCATCATCAGAAATATCAATCGGTTCACCTTTACCACGGAAAGGATCCTGGTCGTTATTTCGATTATAGTTGTTGTCATTATAATTAGTGTTATTGTTACTATTGGTGTTCGAGTTCCGATTTGAATATCCAGAAGAACTTTGTCCGCCTCCTTGAGAGCCGCTTTTAGTCTCGAGGAATTGTACGCTGTCTGCAACAATTTCTGTTACATAAACCCGATTACCTTCTTGATTATCAAAGCTTCTCGTTTGGACACGTCCATCAACCCCAACAAGACTCCCTTTGCTCATGAAGTTCGCCAGATTCTCAGCTGGACGTCTCCATACCACACAATTAATGAAATCTGCTTCTCGCTCGCCTGACTGATTAGAAAAAGGACGATTAACTGCTAATGTAAAGTTGGCTACGGCCACTCCATTTGGTGTATAACGCAGTTCCGGATCCTTGGTTAATCTCCCAACAAGTACTACGCGATTTAACATAATTATTCCTCCTCGAATACAGGTATTAGTCCAGGACCTTGCTTGACTAAATACCATCTACAATCTGATTTGTTTAGTTCATACTTATAATCAAACGCCACACCTTTAAACGTAAGAGTTACATAACCACCTAATTCAATTAGAGTAGCATATCTAATCTCCCAGTCTGATACAGTGGGTTTTTCATTACCTTTTTCTCCACACACGTAACTAATCTCAATTTCTTCATTCCTATCAGTCATTCCTGAAATATTTAGCACGGTTTCACCAATTATATTATCAATTGGCTCCATCCCGTTTAGAATAACCCTTGGTTTTTCCCCTCTAATTTCGACTGGTTGTTCAATCACCGTATTCTTCATTTTAATTGCTCCTCTCAATCTACATCGAAAAAGAATTCGATGAATTTTTGGATTGTATTTTTTATACTACGTCTCTCTGCAGCGGCACCTATACGATATTCTGTCTCACCTTTAAATCTCCATATAACTTTCTTTTGATGGACCTTTTCTAAAGCTGAGATAAATTTCAATGCTTCCTGGAGCGCCTCTTTTTTATTACGCGTCTTACAGCGATAGAACTTTCTTTGGCCACCTTTGTAAATGTACTCAATTTGAGCTCTTGCCTTCATAACCCGTTCGATCCTTGCTAAGCCATTATTTCTTACTGTTGCACTTGATTTTGCTGTGTTGCTTCCCATGTTTAAAACATCCTTTCTGAAGATAGTTTATATAAAACGCAAAAAAGCGCTCTTCAGAATCTATTAAATACACTAATGTGTAGACAATAGCTCCAAAGAGCGCGTTACGTTTCATAATAAGGTTAATTAGATCACCGCGAACCAGTAATGGTTGCTTTAAAATATAAAAAATAACTTAATACATATAGTTTACTATGAATATTTATTTTTAACAATGAGAATCACTATACCTAACAAAAAAACAAATCTACTTTTCGAGTTCATAGAGCAAGAATGATTCATCAAATTTGTTCTTAGCATTAATCTGAAACTCTTCAAATTCTTTTAGATTAAATTCTATATTATGTTCTAATAGGAAGTCATCGCTTCCTACATTTATCTTACTTAAAAATACTCCTTCTATAGAGAAATTCACTATAGGGGAATTTTTATCTCTTAACTTCAAATATATTTCCGGAGCATAACCAAAACCTGCTCTAGCTGACTTTGTATTGGTGGTAAAAAACTCAATTGGGAAGTCAAAGAGCGTAATTGTTGTGACTTTCTCAGACATCATAGTAATTACAATTGCTTGTAACTCAAGCTTTCTTAATAAAGTGAACTGTGATAGGATTTCATTAATTTTATGTCTATCAATGTATCTGTTCTTTGTAACTTCTAATTGTGCAGGTAGCCTTTTATCCAGTTGGATAAAAGAGTCATATGCATCTTTGTAAATAATTGTTTGTTTATAGTTTTCTATATTCTGAATGCCTATGTACCTTTCAATAAACTCAATTGATAAGGCATCAGACATTAATGTCTCTGTCCGAGAATAGATTTCTTCATCCCTCAACAATATAGGTATAGGATCTATGCATAATCTGAATACTGCTATCGCTCCTATACACTGTTCCAAGAAAGATTCAAATTCTTTAATGACGGTGGTTTGATCTCTTCCTCTATTTAAGATGTGATTTCTCGAAACATAAAAGGTATCGAATCCTTGCTTATGAACATATTTATTTAGTCGCTTTTTCGTTTCATTTATTTCATTAAAGAAATCGCTCATTTTTTCTTTTACATCTAAGAATAATTTTTTATGTTTTTCCAAAAAATCTGCCATTTTCTTGTACATCGGGAAACTACTTTTATTCTTCCACTTAAGTAGCTCTTTATCTCGCCGCGTATTGTCTTGTTCAGACAGATAGACCATTGTTAGTGCAACCTCGAGAGATTGTCTTAAGGTATAATATGCACTATCGAAATACCCCATTTCAAATAATGTTATTGCATTTGAAATCAGTTGAACAGACTCCATTAGAAAAGAGTTGGCTATCTGAAATACATCAATTCTACTTACAAAACAATTATTTAGTTCAAAAAGATCTGAATAATACTCATCTTTTTTATTTATTTCTAGTGGAATCAAGTTACTTTTTTCTTGTTGTTCAAAAAAATTCAACACTACCTTCGCCCCCTTGGCCAGCATGAACAAATCGTTAAAAAAATGCTCTAGTTCTTCACTATTACCAAAATGTACAGAAACTAATTTGATTGTCTCAAACTTACAATATCCATACAAGATATTCTTAGAATCAGTATGTTCTTATTAAATATTAACCATTCTCTTGATCTTTTCATTTCTTATTCATTGATAAAAACAGGCTTCTCCTACCTCTCTAATTATTAATAATCTGTAGCAATAGATTACTAATAGTTTTGTGAGCACAAAAAATAGCGAAGATATGTATCAATCTTCGCTACTTTTTATTTTTAGCTAATTCTCGAAGCTAATTCTTTCCTTACTTTCTCTTCATCCTCTAAAGACATAATCATAAAATCAACTCTTACATTCTCAACATACTTAAACTGATCTAGGTCACTCTTCTTTATTGACCCCTTTAACATCAGATCATTTAGTTTTTCAGTTTTCGGTATACCATAATTAATTAATACATCCGGTCCGAAATCTTTAAATATCTCTTCATTCTCATATTTAGGCTTATTATCCTTTATGATAACTGAACCATATTTGTATGAAAGTTTGCGGTGCTCTCTTAGTAAGGAGCACGATTGCATTTCTTGTTTAACGGATCCATATTTGTCTTCTAGTTGCTTATATTCTCTATTAATCATATTAAAGCTCAATAGATGCTCTTTTATTGTTCCTTGGCTTATAGTAATCGGGCTTTTAAGTAGCTGCTTCCCTATCTTATTGAAATAAGGAACGACTGTACAATCGCCTGGAACTTTATAATCCATTAATTGTTCAGCCATAAAAAGGTTGTCTTTTAAAAGAGCGTGATCAAGCTCAACAACACCTTTCAAATAACCTAAGTCATTCAGATAAGTATTAAGAGCAACAGTATCTATTTTACTGACTTGCTTAGGTACAAATTTTGCAACCATACCTTGTTTTATAAATTCATGCCTTTTAACTTCTGAATTTATCAACTCTTCCTTAACTACATTTTTAATCTGTTCGAGGTGACGCTTCTTTGTTTTAAGCTGAATATACATACCGCTTTCAACGAGTTCTTGCATCATATCTGCTGCAGTCATTTTTTTCATTTATAGTACTCCTTCCTGAAGCATTTCTTGCCTCTGCCTTACTAACTCCAGGTACTGTTCTTCATTGTTACAAATACAATGGTCAATCCCAAGCAAGTAGCCATCTAATTTCACAGCATCAGCAGCTTTAATGTTAGCTATGTGCTCATTAAGGTTATTTTCAAATTCCGCCTCGTCTTCATCATTATCAGGTTCAGAGTTATTCCAAATACTAATTAAAGTATCCTTTGCTTCTTCCAAGCTGCATACTCTACGATCATCCAAATCCTGCAAGTCCACGAGGATATATAATTTGTCTCCCATCAAATCTCATCTCCTAAACTCTTGTTTTTCTTGTGGTCATACCATTTCCAACTGTCATTCCATAACTGGTGTATTGCAGCTGAAGTTTTTTCATCAAAATAATTACGTAAATCCATCCAATCGTCTGTCTCCCATATAAGATCATTTAAATCGAATATCATATGATCTTGAGGTGTACTCCAAGCTACAATTGCTTCTTCATTTATTGTTATGGATTTTATCTCTGCATGGCCCCTTACGCTAATGTGTAGCACCATACATCTGCCTCCTGTATTAAGTAACTCTGAATTTTTTATAATCATCTTAAATTTCCTCCCATAAAAAATAGCCTTAAGAAAATTTTCTTAAAGCCGCCTCTAATCTATTTTTTAAGCATAACTCTGATCCAAGATTGTCAGCAGACTCAAATCATCGTTGATATCTAGCTGTTTCCCTAAATCTTCTATGAGCTGTAGGGTTTCATATACCTTGAGTTTTTTTCCTGGAATGGCTCTTTTTTGTATCAACATTTGATTTAAACCGACTACGAAATATGCTCCATCTTTACAGAACATACCTCTTGGATCAATTGTCTTGTGTTTATTGCTTTTCTCTAACTCACGCAACATTCTATCTACTTTGTCTTGGTCCTTATACTGTAATTCAACACCTGTTACTATAGGAGATGCCCAGCCTAGAACCATATCAAATATATATGAAGTTGCTTCAGCACTCGCATTTGAGTACACTCTAATCGCGGATAGTCCATTCTTAGGTTGTGAGTTGAAAGGACAAATCTCAAAACTTATATCATCAGCCTGCACAAAATAACTCTTAGTTCGCTGATCATAGCTTACACCGGCTAAACCCCTCTTAATTTCATTCATACTTTGATTGATAAACACCGTAATTACGAAAATATCATCATTTTCGCCCCATTTTTTCATTACAAGCATCCTCTCTTAATATTAGTTATTAATACATGAACTCATGAATCACCCCCTAAAAGGCATAAAAAAAAGCCTTTGGGTTTGGTTTTTTAATGTAAAAACCAAGCCCAAAGGCTCTTTTCTAATTTGTAAACACAGCTAATCGCAATACGATTGCAATAAAAATTAAGATAATATCTTATAGCTGAATTATAACAGAGATATAATTGTTAGTTCAATCCATAATTAAACAGATCAGAGTTGTTATTTGCTAAATCATCAAATTGAATTTGATCCAATTCGATAACGTGTTCAATTACTTTTTCTGTTGTTAGTGACTCACTTACTTTTGAATTCAATTCGTTAATTTTAAGTTCTCTTGAATCAGTTTTATAAACTTTCATACCTTCTAATATATCTTGTTCAGAATCTCTAATCTCGCTAGACAAAGTTACTAATTCAACATATTCCTCTTTATTTAACATAAAGTATGTACGTTTATACAGAAGTCTGGTTTGCTTATTTGCTCCAATTAACATTACGAGAACACCTTCCCTTTAAAATGTTTTAATTCCCCTAATATGATTTATTTAATCGTAATACATAATTAATAGCACCGTTGTAAGATTTCATAATTTAATTTTGAAAAAAAAATAACCTTCTTTTAGCTAAAGAGAAGGTCGGTTGCACTAGTAGCTCCAGGTTGCATAAGTGCCCATATACATCAACCTTTCTTCGCTCCCTATAAATCCTTATCGTCGGTAAGTACCCTGTAACGCAGCAGTTCCGACATATGAACGCCCAGTGCAACAGATAATCTATATATGTTTAGTAGTGAAACATTTCTCCGGCCGCGCTCTATGTCACTGACATATGTACGATGTAATCCACACATTGCTCCAAGTTCTTCTTGAGACAAGCCTTTTTGTATCCTTAATTGCTTCACAATAATGCCTAAGCCTTTATATAGCGCCTTTTCAAGTTCTTCCATAAGCAAATGATAGTATACCCATAAAAGTACTTCTACAGACTATAAGTTACATCCGGTTTCTTAAAAGGAATATTTTTGTGTTAATCTACAACTTGTAGTAATTTTATCACAGTTTTATTCCAAAAGATAGAAAATAAAGTTCTGGTTGATTGTTAAATAGTACAATTTGTTATTGACTTTCCTAAGCAACAGAAGTTATTAATTTGTTTATTGGTAATAATCAGAAACAAAATGGACTCTACACCAAAACGGTGCAGAGTCCATTTGATATAAATTCAATCAGCGTAGACAGATGATTGTCCTGTTGCTTTATGCTTCTCCCAAGCGTACACTAGGCTTGAAAAAGTCCTCTCGATATGAACAGGATCTTCACTTGCATTAGAGCCTAAGAAATCGTTGCCAGCGTCAAATGTCTCATGTCGCACTGCATAATTTTCTGGGTTCGCTTGCGCTTCATCAAGTGACACAACCAAGACTTGGCCATCCTTAGTCACTACAACACTGCTGTCAATAGTATCATCTGCAGAAGCAATTACATCAATTAGTTCTTGTTTAGTGAACGGGATATCACTCATGTTTTCTAGCTCCTTTGTAAGTGGTAGGATGTTGCCCTTTGTATACGAATAACTAGTACTAAAGATTCAATATTTTTTCAGAGAAGAAACCCGCCATTACATTAAACAATAGCGGGTTTGCACTTTTAACGCTCCTAAAATGGTAGAAATGCTGCTAGTTAGAAGCTTTTATGGAATTTCAGAACATCATATACGTCTCCTATGATATTTACTGTAACTGTATCAGTCTTTACAACACCATTAGCATAGGTAACAACAAATTCGAATGTAGCTTCTCCTTCTCTCAAGGCTGTAGATCCTTTCAAGAAGTTTTCTTCATACAATTCGCCGCTAGCTACAGTATCTGTATCCATTTGCATTTTAACAGTTTTTCTGAATAGGCTGCTATTCTCCTGGTAGCCTTTAAACCTAGACTCAATGTTTGTGACAGGATAAGGTGATGTATTCGCTTTTAGTACGAATGCTTCACCAGAATAGAAATCTTCAGGCTTGTTGCCCAGTTCCTGATGAATTTCATTCCATTTGTCCGTGTGCTCTACAAATCCTTCCAGAGTTAAGGCTTTTACTACAATTACAACTGGAACTTCCACTTTGTCAAAACCATCATCTACAATGCCAATAAAGGTATAGTCATCTTTTTCTACCTTATCGATTGTATAACATGAGCTTTGACCGCTCTTCATATCATTCTCTTGAAGTACAGATTCTAGAGTTCCATTTCCTTTTTTCATCTTCAATTCGATGTCTAATGGATCATTATCTTTGTCGGTAGGCTTCAAGCATATAGATACTTTATCTCCTTCATACACTGTTGATGGAGTATAAGTAACTGTTAATTCCGGAAGATTGTTCTTAATTGTAACAGTCTCAGTTTCGCTATCCTTAGCGCCATGTTCATCTGTCACAGTTAACCTTACTTCGTATTCGTCAACGCTTTTAAAAGTGAACGCAGGATTTGCTTCTGTACTCATCTTAGTCCATTGTTCTGTTCCTTTTATACGATACTCATAGAGATACGTAAGCTTATCATTTTCTGCATCAGACGACTTATCAGTGAATTTAACTGAATCGATACGAGTGGCGGGGTTTGGATTTATTGTGAAGTTTGCTTCAGGAGCAATATTTTCGATCTTCACTTGCTTTGTAATACTATCCGTATCTCCTTCTGTATCTGTCACAGTTAATCTTACATCGTAGGTGCCAACTTTAGGGAACTTATATGAATGGTCAGCTTCTGTACTTATAGTGGACCAATTCTCGGTACCTTGAAGCTTGATTTCATATTTATAAGTTAGCTTATCACCTTCTGGATCACTCGATTTATTCTTAATGTTAACAGTTGTAAGTCTGTTTGTCGGATTAGGTGTGGCATCAAAATCAGCAATTGGGTTGAGGTTATCAACCTGCACAGTAACAACCTCTGTATCAGAAGCACCATCAACATCAGTTACAGTCTGTCGTACCTCATAAGTACCCACTTGAGGGAACTTGTATGATGTATCCTTATCATCGCTAAGTTTCGTCCAAGAACTGCTGCCCTTTAATCGAATTTCGTACTTATGTGTTATTGAGTCTCTATCCGTATCACTAGCATTGGACTTTATTTGCACAGTTTCCAGTCGCGTCGTTGGGTTTGGTCTGGCCGTAAAACCCGCTTCTGGTGGTCTGTTCTTTACATCGATTTCCCTTTCATAAGTATCACTATTATACTTATCAGAGACTGTAAGTTTTATCTTCCACTTACCTTTAACATCGAGTACTTTTGTGGGATTCTTTGAAGTAGAAAACGATATGTATCTACTTAAGTCTGGTCTTGTGTACTCCCATTTGTAAGTAAGCTTATCATTTTCGGGATCACTCGATTGATCGGTAAACTTAACCTGAGTATCGTTATAAACGGTACTTGGGCTATATTTGAACTTTGCCGAAGGAGGTTCATTTGGAATATAGGACAGTCTTGCTTGCTTACCTAAGAAAAACCAGTAAGCAGATGCTGCCCATCTCTTTTTATTGTTTTCTTCAGGAGCATTCACTGCATACCATACAGCTGTTTGACTTTCATCGGAATCCACACTAGTGTATGTACGATTTGTAGTGAAATACTTACCACGGATGGAAGCACTAGCTTTCTGGCGTGGTTCTGTTCTTCTTAGTACATTCGTTCCAATCATCTCTAATTTGTTAGCATCAATACCGCTTGATAGTGATATTTCTCCTTCCGCGAACTCTCGATTAGAAAAGTTAAAAGGCAAGTTCAATGTGGTATAGACAATGTGATTATCTACTCTTTTCACAATGTATAGTGCCCAATCCTTTTCCTTACGATTATCCGGAAATAACTCATCTAATGGAAGGTATGCATCAAACCCAACACCATCGTAACGCATGTTACAGTCATACTGATTATCCTTATTCGTTGCATTTGCAGAACACTCATTCCAAACACCGGACCCCTGATTGTTGTACTCTAGGTCTTCTGTTGCACTTAGATTTTTCTGAAGAGTACCATATACTTTTACGTCCTTCCCCCCAACTTCTTGTGCAACTATATACGTTTCTTGATTTGATTTTGTATGTTTCTTGTGACCGAACAGAACAGCCCATCCTTGGAAATTAACATATTGACGTTTTCCTTTACCGAAATCTTTACTGACAATCTGAAATCCTCCAGATGTGTACTTATGAGAATAGACATCATAAGCAAGAGATTTCCCACTTGTAGCTGGCATAGCCTTATCCCCATAGTTTTTAATCCATCCGTTTTTAACACTCGATTCTACATCATAAGGTGAGTTTGCTGCATACACTTCATTATCATGAACTGTAAAAACAATAACGAATGACATAAGCAAGATTAGAGTTAGAATTATTTTTTTCAGAGGAAACGCCTCCTTTCTATGGTGCTAGAAGAATAGCTAAGTACCTTCCGCGTTAACAGTAAGTAATATAAGATTGTTGATCATAAAAAAACCTCCTTAAAACAGAAAAAGGCCTAAATAGGCATGTATAACATGTCTATTTAGGCCTTATGCCTTGTCTTATTAAGTTACTTTTATTTTATATTTTTATTTCCTTTTAAGCAATGGTGCAATCTATTTAACTCTCTTTTTTCTTTTCCAAGTAAGTACAGCTGTTGTCGCAATTACTGCAAGTACAATAACTGCAGCTATCCACCAAAAACTATTACTTCCTTTGTCCTCTTCGGTACTTTTTACTTTATCATTTTTGGCTTCACTAGCAGCGAATTCATTTAACTGCTTATCTTCATCTACGTCTTTATCTTCTTTATTCTCTTTTTCTTTATCAGTATCCTTATCGTCAGATGCTTTATCTGTAGTAGAAGCTGTCTCTTCTTTATTTTCATCTTTATTAGATGCCTTTTCTTCAGTGCCTACATTAGTAGAGATGTCAATCTCATCATTAGTTGAATCAGAAGCTTTTGCTACACTATCAGTTGATCTCTCAGTTGATGTGGATGCAGAACTTGAATCTGATTTCGCAGCTGATGAATCTGCTTCTGTATTACTTGTTGAATTTGATCCGGCTACCGGCTGGGACTGTTGCTTGGTTTCTTGATTTGATTTCGGGTTACTTTCTGTTTTATTCTCTACCTTCGGTTCAGGTTTCGGCTCAGGTTTCGGCTCAGGTTTGGGTTCTGGCTTCACCTCTGGCTTAGGTTCAGGTTTCGACTCGGGCTTAGGTTCGGGTTTTGGTTCTGGTTTCGTGTTCGTCAGCTTGGTATAAACTGTGAGTTTAACCTCTTCAGATTGACCCGGAACTACAACATTAAACTGTTGACCACTGTGGCTAATATCTTGACGAATTAATCCTGAGATAATAAAGTGGTTGTCACCATAATACCCAACGATTAACCCATTACATACCCCAGAAGCATTTGCACCCGTAGCATAACTTGTATTCTTCGATGAATCAATTGTAATTTGACAGCTAGCAGCTGCTAAACTATCCATTGGTTTTACTAGAAACGAAAATAATAAGATGATTAGCATAAATCGTATTGTATTCTTCATGACGCGCTCCTTATGAGTTTAATTTATCCCACATATCTTGGTTAAATCCTTCAGTTTGAACAAGTTCAGCTATCACAACTGTTCTGTAAGTATCATCAGTACTTTCACAAGTTAGAAGGGTAATCTCGTTATGACCTCGATCGTCTAAAATACTTACTTCTGTTTCGTGAATAGTTCTCTTCTCGGTAACTACAAACTTATAAGTTTTGTTGGAATCAGTGGTGTATACTTCATCGCCGTCTTCTAACTGCTCTATGCGGCTAAAAAACAATGATTTGTCTTTCATGTTGTGAGCAGCGAGTGTGTAATTTCCCTCTCCCATAACGTCTCCTGGAATTACAGTAGCAGCTCCTCTGTTTAAATGTTCATCTGAAGCTCCTTCGAATATAGCTAACTCAATCTTCAAAGAAGGAATTGCTACAATTCCTGACGTAGAATTTTCAACAACTTTGATACTTTTTAAGTTACCACCATCTTCATCATTATCTTTATTCTCTGTGGGCAGTAAGACCACTGGATCAGCCTGCGGTTCTTTCAGAGCTTGTTCCAGGGCATCATGACTATCTCGGTTGAGTTCCTTATATTCATCACTCGCCCGTTGGCCAAGATAGATATTATATCCTCCTATTAGAAACAGAGTTATAATGCTTATCCATACCAACCATTTCATATACTTCTTCATCTCAGGACCCCCTATAGTAAAAAAAGGGAAAGACTAATGTCTCTCCCTTTTTCGGTTAGTTATTTTTTCAAGAATGTTTTTCTAGAAGCAAACAACATCGCTCCTGCTGCAGCTACAGTAACAAGAATAATTCCGATTAACGTGTTATGAGATGATTTATTATCATCGCCCGTTTGCGGAAGTGTCTTCTCTGTATAATTGCTGCTTGAAGTTTCAGAAGCAGTTGTTTTAGCATCTGTTACTTCATTGGAGTCGTCTTGTTTAGTTACTTCACCGTTGTTGTTCTCTGTAGTATTAGTTTCTTTCACTTGCTCTTCATTAGATGAAGTAGGAGTTTCAGAATCATTGTCTACAGGATTAACTACTACTGTGGAATCTTCATTTGAAGAATCTGGAGTAGTAGAGACTGGTGTGTTAGGATCCAC
This sequence comes from Terribacillus sp. JSM ZJ617, assembly GCF_044383785.1. Lineage (NCBI taxonomy): Bacteria > Bacillati > Bacillota > Bacilli > Caryophanales > Bacillaceae > Terribacillus > Terribacillus sp. JSM ZJ617. The sequence goes on from NZ_JBISEQ010000006.1 coordinate 193,578, forward strand.
GACTGGAGTTTCTGACTCTGTTGGTTCTTCAACCGGTGTTTCCGGAGTAGTTGGCTCTTCAACTGGAGCTTCTGGCTCTGTTGGTTCCTCAACTGGTGTTTCCGGAGTAGTTGGCTCTTCAACTGGAGCTTCTGGCTCTGTTGGTTCCTCAACTGGTGTTTCCGGAGTAGT
>NZ_JBISEQ010000007.1:0-153342 GCF_044383785.1 Terribacillus sp. JSM ZJ617
GATAAAAAAAGCAGACGAAAATCAATAAAAGATGAACGTCTGCGAATACCCCCGAATCCCGCACTCTAGACTGGGCACATTGAGTGTGTGGCGGAGATTGAGTTGAAGGTGTCTAACTAAAAAAACGTTTCCCAGTTAAAAATAAACTTTTCCTAATAAGACCTAGATTTCGGTAAGATATACAATTCCGATTTCTGGGTCTTTTTCATGTGCAGCACGTGTTCTTACTCATTTTTCTCTAGTTTTCCTTTCCTCAACAAATTCGGAAATCCGGAGATCTATATTATCACACTATCTTCAAACTGTGATATTTAGATTAAATAAAAATTAAGTAAGATTAAATTTTATTAACTTTATTTTATATTAAATGTATTTTACAATAAAGATGTAGTAATTAATTGTTTAATTTATCGTACAAAGGGATGGTAAAGAATCATGGAATTCAAACATATTACAATAGCGGGCAGTGGGGTTTTAGGAAGTCAAATCGCTTTTCAAACTGCATTTAATGGTTTTCATGTAACAGTATACGATATTAATGATGTAGCATTACAATCAGCTAAAGACAAAATAAACATATTGAAAGGGCGTTATCAAGAGGATTTACAGGCTAGTAAAGAGCAAGTAGATTCTGCATCTGACCGCATCTCTTACTATAGCGACCTGGCAAAGGCAGTTGCTGATGCAGATTTGCTGATAGAAGCAATACCAGAGATAGTGACGATTAAAACAGAGTTTTATGAGAAGCTAAATCAAGTTGCACCAGATAAGACTGTTTTTGCATCAAACTCATCAACATTGATGCCAAGTCAGTTTGCTGGAGCGACAGGACGTCCTGAAAAATTCCTGGCACTTCATTTTGCTAATGAAATTTGGATTAATAATACAGCCGAAATTATGAAGCATCCAGGCACAGATATGAATGTGTTTGACCAAGTAGTTGAGTTTGCGAAAGCAATTGGAATGGTAGCATTGCCTCTTCATAAAGAGCAGCCAGGATATATTTTGAATTCATTGCTTGTTCCTCTTCTAGATGCAGCAGAGCTATTGCTATCAAGAGAGGTTGCAGATGTGGAGACGATCGATAAAACATGGATGATTGCTACAGGAGCTCCGAAAGGTCCATTTGCAATATTGGATGTTGTCGGAATCAAAACATCTTATAATATTGTGAAGGCTAAAGCGGACGCAACAGGAAATTCAGAATTTAAGCAACTCGCAGATTTACTGAAAACAGAGTATGTTGATAAAGGAAAACTTGGAGTTGCTACAGGAGAAGGCTTCTATAAATATCCTAATCCTCGATTTATGGACCCTGATTTCTTGGGGAATCAATAAAAAAGTAAATCCTCCTGTCATAATGGCAGGAGGATTCTTTTTAAAGTCTATTTTAAGTCTTGCAAAAGATGCTCGGTAAACTGGTCTACCATTTCCGGACATTTTTCATTTTTTCTCGTCACTCGCCATAAATAATTGGAAAGGGTAAAGTACTCATTAATCGAAATCGTCACCACTTCATCTCTTAAATGTGCCGGCAATGCTTGGATAATATAATCATTCGTTATCGTGATAGCATTCCTTTGCAGCACCATTTGTAAAAGGACATCTCCATTATTTGTCGTTAATGCAATCCTATTTCTCAAGTTATCTGGAAACAAATCTTCAGCTATTTTCTTTAAGTAAGGGTCATTGTACAATACGATTGATTCATTCATTTCGTTTATGATTTGGTCAAGGGAGATTTTATTGTTGAATCGTAGTAAGGAGCTCTTATTAACGGCAAGCACCACTTCAACCCTTTTAATCGGTTCCCATTCCAATGCAACATCATGATTGTTTGACCCTAGTGAAACAAACCCCATATCTGCATGGCCATTTTTTACTTGTTCCAGCACAGCAGCCGTATCTTCCTCCACTACTTGCACATTTACATAAGGATAGCTTTCTCGGAATTCGAGGGTATTGTTAATGATTTGGGACACTAATCCAGGAATTGTAGCAATGACAATATTACCATACTGGTTGTTTTTTGATACTGCAATATCATTTTTAAGCCTGTCGATTGTTTTCAAGACAGAAACAGCATACTGGATGACCTTTTTTCCTTCAGCGGTTGGAACTACTCCTTTGCGTGAGCGTGTGAAAAGCAGTACGTCTAATTCAGTTTCTAACTGGGTTATGGAGAGACTGATTGCTGGGACAGTCATCATGTTCTTTTTAGCAACCTCAGTAAAGGAGCCTAACTCTCCGACATCTACTAAATATTGAAGCTGGGTTATATTCATGTTTTGTCACCTTAAATAGTTTTAAGTTAGTTTTAGTTTGTAAAAGTTATTTTATCAAAAAAGAGGGGAGATATGATATGTAAATAAAGATAAAAGTATAGTGGGCGAGGAATTTAAAGGAGGTTTAATAGGAGCAATAAGGTATGCTCAAAAGCAACATCGGTCAGCGGTTTCTAAAAAAGAAAGCTTTTATACATAAGTGCTAATTTTGGGTAATCGTTTCCTTAGTCCTCATTTACATTCTCACGGAAGGGAAACTAAAAAGCAAAGAGGACGAAATTATTGATTAATGAGACTTGCTACAGTGCGGGTCTTTTTTCATTTCAATTATAAATCTTAATATTACAAAGTGCTTATCATAATTTTTATCTACTATGTCTAACTAAAATAAACTCTTCCCAGTAAAAATAAACTTTTCCTAATAAGACCTGGATTTCGGTAAAATAAACAATTCCGATTTCCGGGTCTTTTTTTCGCTGCAGTTTCTTGCGATAAGAGAAACGGTATGATAATTTTATAATGAACGTTCAATATAAAAGAGGGTGTCATATGAGAAAGTCACAGAAAAAAGAAGCTATATTGAATACGGCAGAAAAGTTATTTTATCAGAATGGTTTTCATGCAATTGGTGTTAAATCAATATTGGATCAAGCTGGAGTCGCACCGATGACTATGTATTATCATTTCGAATCAAAGGAAGAATTAATTAAAGAAGTATTAGCCCGAAGAGAACATCAATATTTTGAATTAGTAGGAGATAAGCTTAACAAAGGTGATGGTATTCATACTTACGTAAAGTCGTTGATTCAAGCTCATATAAACTGGTTAGAAGCAGAAGGTACAAATGGTTGTTTGTTTTTAAGAGCAAAGCAGGAATATGAAGGTGTAAACGAGGGAATTGCCTCCTTAAGCAGAGAGCATAAAAAAACACTTGTTAACAAAATTGAAAATGATATGAAGGCATTTGATGTTCCAAAATCCTTGGGTATGCAAATCATGATTATTTTAGAGGGTTTAACATCCATGACCCAAATACAGGAATTAGATGAAATAAAAGAAGCAGCAGAACGTTTAATGAAAGGTATGCAGGTTTCTGATAAATGAATTTGAATAGGAAGATCAATGTAGTGCATTGTTTCCTATTTTTTTTACACAATTATTATAATGAACGTTATATATAAAATAAGAGGTGATAGATATGTTTGAAAATAAATTGATTGTTGTTGGGTTACCAATGATTGCTGTGACATATGGTTTATCTCGATTCAGTTATGGGCTGATGCTTCCATATATTAATGAAACAATGAATATGGCACAATCCACTAGCGGGGTCATTTCGTCTTTGTCTTATATCGCATACTGTATAGCAATCGTTTTGGCAATGGTATTTTCGAACAGAGTATCACCGAGGTCTATTCTTATTGTTGCAGGATTCTCATCCACTATTGGTTTGGGGATTATATCTGTATCGGGTAATCCTGGAGTATTAGGTTTAGGTATATTTCTGGCCGGGCTAAGTACAGGTTTTTCTTCACCACCGTACGCTGATATTATTGATGAAAACGTAGAAATAAAATTACAGAATCAGACTAATTCATGGATAAACTCTGGTACGAGTATTGGAACAGCTTTAACTGGAGTTATTGCAATTATAATGACAGATAGTTGGAGAGAAACGTACTTAATATTTATGGTCATTGCCATAGTAGTATTATTCGCTAATTACAAAGTGCTGCCTAAAAAACAAAATCAAACTTTAAATAAAAACGTAAAATCAGGTTTCTCAAAAGAAGAGTGGAGAAGAGCCATACCATTAATTCTGGCATCTCTATTGTTAGGAATCTCCTGTTCGGCCTATTGGACATTTTCAAGAGATTTTATGTTACAGAATGAGAGTGTTCCTGATTACCTCGGAGAGTGGCTATGGGTGATTATTGGAGTTGCAGGGTTATTAGGAGGAACTGCAGGTGCATGTATCAATAAGTTTGGTTTAATGCCTGCATACAGGATTTCTGTGATAGCACTTTCAACCTCGTCTCTGCTATTAGGGACATTTACAGATTACATTATGATAGGGTTTCTATCACCAGCCCTTTTTGGTAGCTCATATATTTTTATGACCGGTGTGTTAATAGTATGGGGAATTTCCGTGTTTAAGTCCAACCCATCATTTGGACTAGGTATACCCTTTTTAATACTGGCACTTGGTCAAGCAATAGGATCAATTTTCTCCGGGGTCATTGCAGATCTATTAAGCTATAATGTTCTATTTATAGGTGCTTCTATAATTGGGTATCTAGCTTTAATATTTAAAAGAACATGAAGTTAGATTTGAAATTGCACCCTCTGTTATGGGTGTGTCAGTTGAATAGTTTAATCAATTAGAATATCTACTGAACTAACATGTAGTGTGAGATCCTTTTCTTCTATATATCTTCATCCTACTATGTCTAATTAAAAATAAACTCCTCCTAGTGAAAATAACTTCAGACCTGAATTTTGGTAAATAAACAATTTCGATATCCGGGTCTTTTTTGTGCAAAGACTTTGTCTTTCCTAGCTTGATTTTATCCTGTCTAGTAATAGTTTATTATGGATATTGAGAGTAAAGAGAAAGTGGTGCTAACATGGTCTTGTATAAAATAGCTTAATTATCTATTTAGTGCCGAGCTGTATTGTAATTACTATATTCACAATCAGGAGGAAAGACAAAATGCTAAACGAAGTTAAACACAATTTAATCGTATCCTGTCAGGCTTTACCAGAAGAACCCCTACATAGTTCATATATCATGTCAAAAATGGCATTAGCTGCAAAGCAAGGAGGCGCAAAAGGCATAAGGGCAAATTCTAAAGAGGATATTATAGAAATAAAAAAGGAAGTGAGCCTTCCTGTTGTTGGAATAATTAAACGTGATTATAAAGATTCCTCGGTATACATCACACCTACATATCAAGAGATTGATGAACTGCTAGAAAGTGGATGTGAAATGATTGCTATGGATGCTACAGAAAGAAGAAGGCCTAAGAACATTGAATTAGGGGAATTAGTACGATATGTTCGAGAAAAAGATTCTTCGGTACAATTGATGGCTGACATTGCTACTTTAGAGGATGCTATACAAGCTGATCAGCTTGGTTTTGATTGTGTTTCGACTACTTTGTATGGCTATACGGAGGAAACAAAGAATAACAAACTTTACGACAACGATTTTGAATTCTTAAAAAGAGTACTTGATAATGTTAGTATTCCGGTAATTGCTGAGGGTAATGTCATAACACCAGAAATGGCAAAACGATGCTTACAATTAGGGGCATATTCTGTTGTGGTCGGTGGTGCGATTACTAGGCCGCAGCAGATTACTGAACGCTTTGTAGATATAATAAATTGAAAAGATACATATTTAAATTCCTTCGTGTAAAGATATACATTTGATATACAGACCTGGATTTCGGTAAAATAATTATCTCCGATCTCCAGGTCTTTTTTATGTGTACCTAGTTCGATATTCAGTTTTCTTTGCACTTTTTACTGGTTAATAGTAAAATAAAATGTTGTATTTTTTACTATGTTTTGATATGTATTGCTTGAGCGTGTTTAAAGTAAAAGAAACAGAGCATCTTTGCTCCTTGAATAAATATTAGATTTGTAACTATAATGAGAGGGTTTTATATATGAAAGATAATTTCTGGCGTGATTTACCACGACCATTTTTTGTATTGGCTCCGATGGAAGATGTGACGGATGTTGTGTTCCGTCATGTAGTGAGTGAAGCTGGCAGACCTGATGTGTTCTTTACTGAGTTTACAAACTCGGAGAGCTATTGTCATCCAGATGGAATAGATAGTGTGCGTGGCCGTTTGACGTTCACGGAGGATGAACAGCCGATGGTGGCTCATATATGGGGAGATAAGCCTGAGAATTTTCGCCAAATGAGTATTGGTATGGCGGAGTTAGGGTTTAAGGGACTAGATATCAATATGGGCTGCCCTGTACCTAATGTTGCAGGAAATGGAAAGGGAAGCGGCCTTATTTGTCGTCCTGAAGTTGCTGCAGAGCTGGTACAAGCTGCAAAAGCAGGTGGATTGCCCGTAAGTGTGAAGACAAGACTTGGATATACGGATATAGATGAATGGCGCGACTGGCTGACACATGTATTGAAGCAAGACATTGCTAATCTTTCCATCCATCTGCGTACAAGAGCGGAAATGAGCAAGGTAGATGCACATTGGGAATTGATTCCGGAAATCAAGAAACTTCGTGATGAGATAGCTCCTGATACACTTCTAACGATCAATGGGGATATTCCAGACCGTGAAACTGGCTTAAAACTGGCTGAACAATACGGAGTTGACGGGATCATGATTGGGCGCGGGATTTTTACAAATCCGTTTGCCTTTGAAAAGGAACCGAAAGAACATAGCAGTAAGGAATTGCTTAATCTTTTGAGACTGCATCTGGATCTCCATGATGAATATTCAAAAGCAGAAGCCCGTGCGTACAAGCCTCTTCCACGCTTTTTCAAGATATATCTTCGAGGATTCCGAGGTGCAAGTGAATTGAGAAATCAATGCATGAACACGAAGTCAACGGATGAAGTTCGCGCATTGCTTGATGATTTTGAGAGAAAGTATCTTGTTGAGGTGGAAGAGCAGTAGAAGTGTATTAGGTAGAAATGAAGTGGAAGCAAAACAAGTTTTAGTATAGAATTGGCTGGTATAAAAGCGGTATTGAACCGATTATGCCAGCCAATTTTTATATTATATGATTTTAATAATCTATTGAATGGTCTCTCCTAGTTGAATTTATGAAGACGAGCATATCCACTTACGTTTTAAATTAGCTTAAACAAATGATGCAAAACCAAATCTAAATACAGCAATGAATATCATAAAAGGGATAACAACAATAGCAACGATTGAATTAATAATTATAAGTAGTAGTTTAACTCTTTTTTCATTTATAAATATCGAAAAAGTAAGTCCGATGATTGGATTTAATATACAAAATACGACAAGGAAATTCATGATTGAATTTGCGAACAATGCACCTTGTGATATATAAGTAGCATATGTATAAAGGGTTAGCAGTGCTATTATGGTTAATATTAGGCAAAAGATAGAGAGAAATGGGTTAAGGGACCTCAAAGCATTCACATCCTTTAGTGAATTAAGTTCATTTTTTGCTATAAGATTGGAATGTTACTGGTGTTTAAAATAAAGAGACTGGATAATGAGTGTGAAATAAGCATATAAAGAGTCTCAATATATAGGTTAGATTATATGATTAATCAGCTTTTATTATCCTTTAACTTTTCAATCAGCAGCGCCGAAGTAATTACAATAACCCAAATATCTACTAAAACCAGCGAACTAAAAAATGCGTCAGCAAGTGAATGATTATTGCTTAATCTATAAATTAACGAACCCAATGAAAATAATGCAAAATAAACAAGCATATAGAACACTCTTCCAGATGTTAACCACACTATGAGACCAATTAGAATAACTCCTATGATAACCCAGTCTATAGCAGATATTACTATTACCTCCATCAAATGAATAATCACTATTTCTTTACAAATTACAAGGTACACTACAATATATATACAAAATATACCATTTTTTCTGACGTGGTTAAAACTTTCTTCTAATGTACAAGAATCTATCATACTTTTAGCGCTAATGTCTTTTGAATTTATTTTGTATTTCTAATAAGAGTAGGTGTCTTATACATGTTAATTCTTATATGTGGTATTGGTCACTTGATGGCGTGTCTTATTCTCAAAACATCTGAATCAGGCAGCTCTAACAGGATAGTAGGCTATCGAACAAAGCGATCAATGAAGAATGAAGCTTTGTGGAAATTAGGGCAATCTTATGCTGCTAAATTGCTAGTGTTGGCAGGAGTGATGCATATAGTCATTGGAGGGATAGTGTTATTGTTTTTTCGCTATGAAAATGAGTTTTATTTGTTTGTTGAATTACTGTGGGTAATTATTTCTTTATTTATGATATATGGATTAACTGAATGGAAATTGAAGCGAAAAGAGGAAGAAATAATTACTGAAAGAGAGCGATGATGCTGATTTTTTAATTGTGTCCGTACTTGAGTTGCTCATGAAAACAAAGAGAATACCTAACATTAACAGATATTTGAATCTGTTACGATATTGTTTTCGTAGGCATATAAAATATCTATTTTTAATATTACATAGGTTGGAGGTGTACTGGTGATAAAAAGTAAAAAAATGTTGTGGATTGCTCTTTCCCTATTTATTATTTCTACAGCAATTGGTTTTCCTTTTCCACATGCAATTCCGTATGGAGAGACCATTATATCAGTCTTTAATTTTCCGATTCGTACTGTAAATGGTTTGAATTTTATGGGTGTATTTTCATTTGCTTTATTTATTGCAAGTTTATTTTTCCTTACCAGATCGTTGAAGAAGTATCATAAGCGTGCAGTCTTAATTGCAATTATTTTAGTTGTTCTTTTGCCTCAAATGCTCATTAGTTCTTATCAAAAAACAATTGCAACCGGAATTTATGCTGTTTTTTACGACAGAGAAGCTAGTTATTGTGAATTTGAAATGGTTGGCGAATCAACATTAGGTGGAGAATGTGAACTTTCTTTTGAGAATTACAGCACGGATGATCTCCAATATACACTTGAGTTTCAGGAGAGCTACCCTTTTGAAGATGAAGTTCCTATGGTCTCACTCATGAATCATAATAAAGTTCCATATGAGGTCAGCATAGAGGGAAAAGAGAAAAAAGTAGTGAAAATCAAAACAAACATAGATGTTTCGAACATAGAAAACCATGTTGAAGGGGGAAGTGCATCAGATATAAATATTATTATTAGGTCCGGTGATAAAATAAGGAAACTGTGATTTAGAGAAGAGTGAATCTATATAAAAACTAATAAGGGAATGCTACAATTAATTGGAATTTTAAGTTAGGAGTGAGTATTTGTTAACTGTACTTCGTATTATTTTAGCAATAATTGTAGTGACATTCGGAATTTATGGATTGGTCACAGGTAATCATGAGCTATCTCCTTATATGTTTTTCTTTTTAGGTCTAATGATGATGGTTATAGGGATTTCTGAATTTAAGGTAAAACGGCAGGGGAATGCTGTTTTGTGTATTCTAGTGTCTATAATTGTCCTTTTTGTTTCCATTTTTTACTGGTTAGAATAAGTGTAATCCACTAATATAAGATCTGAATGAGGATCATTGAGTGATAGTTAAAGATTCTTATTCGGAGGTCAGCAAGGAGTGGGCTATAACAGTGGTGAAGATGCTGAAGCGCATTTCCATACTGTATGGCGTGATAAGTTAGCTGATTACGGCGGAGCGTTTTCAGAATAACGGTTAGAATAAGTACTAAAAAAGCGTTAGTCCTGTTATCCAGGTATAACGCTTTTCTTCAATATATATCATGAATTAAATTTTTTCATCAGCAAACAATTGCTTCTTATCCCATTTCCCCCATTTATAATAAGAAAAAGAAAAGATACTGCTTAGAATAAAACTAATTCCCATTCCTAGCGCGATTCCGTTTTCCCCAATGAAAGCTGAGCAGATATACGTCAGCGGGTAGCGAAGCAGCCAGAAGGATAAGATGTTCAAAATCAGTACTTGGTACATCGCTCCTGAGCTTCGGACGATGCCGTTCAAGATAAAATTAAGCCCGATAAATGGATAGAAGAAAGCAATGATTTTTAAGTAATCGGTGCCGAATGAAACGGCTGATTCCTCATCGATAAACAAACTGGTTAAAGGTTCTGCGAGTAAAAAGACAAGAATGGCAATCACAAGCATAATAGCTAGATTAAACAGTGCGCCGTACTTCGCGATTTCTTTTACCCGGTCCCAGCGTCCGATACCAATATTCTGGCCGGCCATACTGTTGACGGCTGTCCCTAATGCCATGGCAGGCAAGGTGATCAAGCTATCAATTCTTTGCGAAGCTCCAAATCCGGCGACGACCGATCCGCCGAAAGAGTTGACGACACTCATTATTGCTGTCACACCAGCATAGATGACCATCATTTGCAGACCGGATGGAATGCCAAGCTTCAAAATAAGCAATACTTGCTCCTTCTTTGGTAAGAAAGGAATAGATAGCGGAGCAAGCCCATTGCGAAGTGTGTACCACAAACCTAAGAGGAAAGCGACTGCTTGCGATAAGACCGTGGCATACGCTGCGCCTTCGATACCCAAGCCAAAACCAGAAATGAATAATGGATCCAGAATCGTGTTCAAAATAACGGCGACTAAAACAAACTTCAATGGTGTTTTACTATCCCCTAAAGCTCTTAAGACAGTACCAATAAAGTTGTAGCCCATTAAAAACAAAATACCGATAAAGTTAACCTGTAAATAAGTTCTGGCTTCATCCACCATGTCAGCAGGTGTATGGAGCATGATGACAATTTGCCTGGAGAAAAGCAATCCGATAATACCAACAAATATGGATAACAATCCGAGTACAACAACGAAGGCATTTAAGTAAGCTTTTAATCCTTGATTGTCGCCTCTTCCTCTTTGTTGAGACAAAACTGTCAGAGTAGTATTATTGATCCCAATAATAAATGCAAGTATCGTTAGTAAAACGGTAGAGGAGACGGTTACTGCACCAAGCGCATTTGCGCCTAGGAGATTACCGACCCATAGACTGTCAATGAATTGATATGAAACCTGCAATAAGTTCGTAAGCATAATAGGTCCGGCAAAAGTAAAGAGCTGCTTCATTATCCGTCCCTCTGTAAAATCCTGTTGCACCAAGGTTATTGACACTTCCTATCTTTACGTATGTATGAATACCTATGTGAGAATCATACTGTTCTGCATTTATCCTTATCGTATTCGACTAACCATAACATAAACGCTAAATTAGGTTATAACATAGAACAGAGAACCGTACAAATCCGGGGTTATCTTGATTTGTGCGGTTTCTTAATAGTAGTTCATATACTCGTTATGGAGAATATCAATGTTGAAAATTTATGCTTATTTAGGATAAAGACTTACTCTGTTTTCTTAGCGTTAAGATATTTAATATAGACCTTATACTAGAGTTTAAGAGAAGGATGATAAAAGTAACATATTGAATCGGATTAGTCGTGCCTGATTCTCGAATAAAGATCATATAGAGCAGCATTGCTATACAGACAGTAGCAAAAGTAAGATTTATTACCAAAGAAAAGATTAGGCGTTTTCTTGCAGATCTTGCTTTTGTTGCTTCCATAGCTGACCTCCTAATGTTCTTTATTAAGGTGAACTTTATAATTGCTTGTCTCTTCCTGTTCTAATCTGGATTTTTTAATGGCTAATCAAGTATAAATAAATCATACTATATTTTTCCAAAGTAATATAAGCGAATTCCTCTTCGGAAATGAAATTAAAAGAGCCATTCTAACCAATCAATACATTAGTAATAGCTTGCACCATGAGCCTGTATAACGCACCTAATTCGGGAAATCCTAACTTTGAACAATTTTATGAGAAGAGGAGGGAGATCCCATGGTTAAAGATTCCTATGCACCTCGCGAGAAAAAGAATGGCGAAGGTAAGAAGCCTGATGAACAAAGAAGAGGAAAAGCGAGATCAAATACTCGCGGTGGAAGAAATTAATAGTAAGATTGGATTGAAATATCTAATTGGCGTTTCTTTTTAACTAAATGATTATTCCTTATATAGACCCGGTATATGTGAGATATTCTTTCATTATACTGGGTCTTTTACATGTGAATTCGCGGTATCAAGAACTGGATTTTTTGCCTATTTCAATCACCATAACTCTTGTCTATACTTAGGTTGTTATTTTTATACAATTGTTTGAATTTTTAAACTAAGTCAAACAGGAGGTATAGGGATGGAGCAGTCGCACAAAAATGGCTTTATCATGCGATCTTTGAATGGCATTGAACGAGTCGGCAACAAGCTTCCTCATCCGGTTACGTTATTTTTCATCTTTGCTGCAGTAGTGGTTGTGTTATCGGCTATTTTTTCTGCAATCGGTGTCAGTGTAGAAGACCCTCTCAATGAAGGAGAAACAATCGCTGTCAAAAATCTGCTGAACTCTGAAGGGATTTTATATCTGTTCGAAAGTGCTGTAACAAACTTCACTAACTTTGCTCCGCTTGGAACAGTTTTGGTGACGATGCTTGGTATCGGAATTGCAGAACGCTCGGGATTAATCAGTGCCGCTCTTCGCGGGCTTGTTACTTCGGTTCCCCGCACACTGATGACGGCAGCATTAGTTTTCGGTGGGGTCATGTCGAGTATGGCAGCGGATGCTGGCTATGTTGTATTGACACCATTAGGAGCTGTCTTGTTCGCGGGCTTAGGACGTCATCCACTGGCGGGTCTCGCAGCAGCTTTTGCCGGAGTATCCGGTGGTTACAGTGCGAATTTGCTGCTAACTTCACTTGATCCGCTCCTTGGCGGTATGACGCAGGATGCCGCAGCAATCATCAGCCCTGAATATGCGGAAGGCATCAACTATGCGATGAACTTTTACTTTATGTTTGCTTCCGTTTTCCTGCTCACAATTTTAGGTACATGGGTAACTGATAAGATCGTAGAACCGCGGCTTGGCACGTATAAAGGCAATGTTAATGAAGAAGTTAATTACCTTAAGCCGGAAGAGAAGAAGGGGTTATGGGGAGCACTTATTGCCTTCCTCTTAACTATTGTTGCTATTGTGTTACTTGTTATTCCTTCTTGGGGGCCATTAAGAGCGGGTGAAGCTAATATTATCGATGCACCGTTCTTGAATACGCTCGTCCCAGTCATCCTGATTGTATTTTTTATTCCCGGTCTTGTATATGGGCTCATTACAAAAGAAATCAGAAACGATAAAGACGTCGCCAATCAACTCTCGGAAACGATGGCAACGATGGGATCCTACATTGTGCTAGCATTTGCCGCAGCTCAATTCGTTTCTTATTTCAACGAGTCAAACCTTGGTACCGTTCTAGCGGTTAGAGGTGCTGCTTTCATTGACTCCACCGGTTTTACAGGTATTCCGCTAATACTGACCTTCATCATTGTTTCAGGTTTTATCAATTTGTTTATCGGCAGTGCCTCTGCTAAATGGGCTATCATGGCACCAGTGTTCGTCCCAATGATGATGCTCTCGGGCTATTCACCTGAATTTACCCAACTCGTGTACAGAATAGCCGATTCAACCACTAATGTTATCTCCCCTTTAATGCCATATTTCGCAATCGTCATCGCCTTTGCACAAAAGTACGATAAAAAGGTTGGAATCGGTACATTGATTTCGACTATGCTTCCTTACTCAATTGCCTTTACCATCGGCTGGGTATTGATGCTGCTAATTTGGATGTTGACTGGGCAGCCGATCGGACCAGGTACGCCAATTGAATATCCTTGATCAATGAATAGCAGGAGCCCGATTCCTTGAATGGAATCGGGTCTTTTTCTATTTGTAATTATTCAGATATATTTTGAGGAAAAAACTTTATCTGGCATCCTGCTGCAAAACATGTTAAAAAAGTATAGGAATCATTTCAGAAAATTACCTTTCATTCATTTGATAGATTAATAGATTCCTCAATAGAAGGGAGGAAGAATTATGAAGAAAACAACGAGAGTAATCCTAGATCCAGAAATCATGGACACAGAAATTAGCTCGCTAGATAATAAAGGGTCTGGTCAGGCAGTTGTATGGATGGATAAAGGACAGGACAAGCTGCGGAAAGTGAAACTGACTGTACCGAAGACATTACCAGGCGAAAAAGTGCGAGCCACTGTAGCTTGGCCGCATGCGAAAAGATCCAAAGCCGCTTTAGAGGAAGTTTTGGAGGCACATCCAGAACGGGTTGCAGCAGCCTGTCCTCATTTTGACTTATGTGGCGGGTGCGCATGGCAGCACTGGCAGTATGAAGGACAGTTAACGCATAAAACAGCTCATGTTAAAGAAGCTTTGTTAGGACAAGGCTTTGATCCAGAGCTTGTGAAAGATACTATTGGTATGGAGAATCCTTGGCAGTATCGCAATAAAATGGATTTTGCTTTTGCACCGGATGGTTCAATGGGCTTGCATGAACAGGGGAATTTCCGTAAGATCATCCCGCTTGAGACATGTTTGATTATGGAAGAAGACATGAAGGAAGTTGCTATGGAAGTTGCCAGCTGGGTGAAGGACCATGCATTAAGTGGGTATAACAAAGATACGCATGAGGGTCTGCTTCGGCATTTGATGGTAAGACAATCATTTGTTACCGGGGAAATCATGCTGGCACTGTTTGCGACACAAGTGCCAGAGACAGGTTTGGCTCAGGCTACCGAACAGCTCAAGAAACGAATTGAACAAAAATATCCGAAGGTAAAAAGTCTTTTATGGTTTGTAAATACAGATTGGGCCGATAGCATCCAAGCAGAGGACATGCATTTATTGGCCGGACGTGATTTCATTTATGATGAAATCGGAGGCTATCGATATCGTCTTTGGTTTGATACCTTCTTCCAGGTCAATCCGGTACAGGCACAGAAGCTTATCGACACAGCTCTAGAAATGGCACAGCCGAAAAAAACAGAAACGATGCTGGAGCTGTTTTGCGGAGTAGGAACCTTTTCACTTCCTTTTGCCAGCAAAGTTGAGAAACTTGCCGGCATCGAAATTGTGGAAAGTTCCATCGAATCAGCCAAACGAAATGCAGCAGACAACGGCATTTCCAACACCTACTTCCTAGCCGATAATGCCAGATTTGGAATGGATAAAGTTCTAGAGAAATTTGGCACGCCAGACTTGCTGCTGTTAGACCCTCCTCGGTCTGGAGCAGGCGGGAAAGTAATGAGAAAAATCGGCCGATCCAAACCAAAACGGATCGTTTATGTATCCTGTAATCCAGAAACATTTGCAGTTGATATTAAGGAACTAAATGAATTTGGTTATACCTTAGAGGAAGTTCAGCCGGTAGATTTATTTCCGCATACTGTGCATGTAGAGTGTGTTGCTGTACTAACTTTAGATTAACAAAGAAAGACAGATCACATAGAGCGAGTGATCTGCCTTTTTTTCGTTATTTTGCTGGTAAATCTTCAATGGAATCAATGTCCATATAGGATGGTACAACAATACCATTTTTTGCACCTTCCAAATTTGCACCTAAATCAATAATATCTTCCTTATGCTGTTCAAAGAATGGTCCATGTGTTACTGGTAACCAAGGAGCTACTGATGCATCCCCTTCTCCTTGGGCAATTGATTGGAATAAAACAGCTGGATCGACAGGAGTGACGGTTACCTCAAATCCTTGCTGTTCCAATACTTGCTTTATAACTTCACCCGAAGCCCGTTCTGAATCCCAAGGAGTAGATACTAATTCAAACTCTTTTCCCTGGACCTTATCTACGCCTTCCGTCCATTCCTTGACCTCATCTTGATTTGCGTCAATCCATTTAGTTGCAGCTTCCTCAAATTCCATATTTTGAGCGTCATTCATCACAGCTTCCATGTCTTCTATTTCCCAGTTAAAACGATCAAGAACTTCATAAGCTTCCGGAAAATCTTCTTGTAAACCTGTTCGGACTATTGTATGTATGCCTTCATCTCTACCCATAGTACCTTTTGGATCTTCTAAGTATTTTAAATCGTATGAAGCAAACATCCAGTGCGGATTCCAGCCAACTATTACAATGGGCTCTTCATTATCAATGGCCTCACCTAACTCGGTTAACATTCCTGCAGTTGAGCTCTCAAAAAGTTCCCATTCATTTAAGTTCTCATAACCCTCTACCGTATCTTCAGCAAGCCCCATTGCACCAGCTCCTGGTTCAATACCTGTAATTGTATAATCTAATTCTTCGCCTAAATCTGCAGTTTCGCTGTTACTCTCAGAGCTGCCGCAGCCTGTTAAAACAAAAACAAAAGACAAGACTGATATAATACCGATTATTCTTTTTTTAATCAAAAATTCTTCCCCCTTCTCTTTATAAGCACAAGTATTATGTTAACTCATACAGAAAATACAGTAAATTCTATAAAAACTGTATAAATTGGTGTTTACTGCTGTAGGGCGGCGTCAGGTGGATTAAGCTGTATTATCCATTTAAATACACAGTTATGGTCCGTTTTAAGGTGCTATCTGAATGAAATGGCTTACAAAGAGTGAAAGGGGAGTTTCTTGGATTTTGCCCTGATTAATGATGAATCCTACCACGTGATAACTTGGTTGGCTAAGTTGAAATGTGTAATTGGATACTGATTACTGGTATTTTATCCTGCGACAAAAGTTTGGTTTTTGGAAATTTCATCTAAATTACTGGGAATGAATGGATCGCTTTTGTATAATTTTTAACGACTATAGTAATAATCCATTAAGATCATCTACAGAGGTGAGTGACCATGAAGGTTAAATTTATTGTTGCTTTATTTATGACGATTTTTGTACTAGGAGGTTGTAACATGAATAATGATAACGAATCAAAATCTTCTTCAGCAAATGAAGCTAAAGAATTTCCAGAAGTAACAGCATTTGAAGATGAATTTACGCGTAGTTTTCTGGAATCCACTGAAACAACAAGAGAAGGATATTACTCTTTTGTTTCTAAGAGTAATAGTTTTAAGATGGATTTTCCTCAAGATATGATTATTAATGAAGAAAGTCATACTGTTGAACCGGATGATCGTGGAGAGTATATCTATATGGAATACAATCCAGAAGGTTCAAAGGATTTATATGCAGTAAGAACAATTCAATATACAAACTTCATGACAGATGAGGCGAATAGCAAAAAACAAATTTCAAATAGCTTAGACTTAGAACTGGAATTTAACGAGATTTCTTTGAATAATGATCAGAAATTACAAGTGGCGGATTTTGAATATGATGAAGAGATTTCTGGAATAGCAGCGCTTATCTCAAATAGTAAAAATCAAGAACTTCAAATAATTGCTGACATTCAATGTGGAGAAGCTACTCAGTCTGATACTTGTGCTTCAGAAAAGGAAAAGGAAAAAGAGAAGATAATTGAATGGTTGGAAACTATAGAGTTCATCAATACTGAAGGACGGTGATGACTTTATGGGTAATAAAATAATTATAACTCCAAGTCTTCAAGCACGTCTCCTTGATTTAGAATATCAAAACTTAGATTCAACAAAATTTGAAGAACAATTCAAACAGATATATTTAGAGGAAACAGGGCAGTTATTAGAAGGAGAGATTCAGTCTTATAATTCTAATAAGTCAACAGATAGTGCTATTAGTGAATCTGGTTACAATGGTACAGCTGTATATATTGACACGGGAGATAGTCAAGAATTATTTATAGTATCACAGGGATCCCAAGATACAGTAGATTGGCTTTACAATATCAAGGCTATGTTTGCTGGCCGTTCTATAAGCCAAGCACTTGCTACAGATAAGTTTGTCGATGAAGCCAAGGAGAAATTTCGAATTGATGAAAGTGTGGAAGTTACTGGCTTCTCACACTCACTCGCTCATAATAACAATACTGTAGCTCTCCTCAATTACGATACATTTGATCAAGTGTACAGTATAAATGGAGCTCAAACTAATTACTATCAACAGTATTTTGCTGATCGAAACTTCCAGTTAGAAGTAAGGAAGAATTTTTCTATTTCCTCCTCTAAGGAGTTGTATGAGATTCCTCCACAGGATCTACACGATTTTGCTATGGATTTTTACGGAGACAAAGCTAAAAATATTCATCAAACAATATCTGAGGACGATCCTCTATATGCTGTGAGTGTTGTGCGCGGCTTCTTTACACTAGGAAGTATTACTATGGTTGATACAAATCCGGATGTTCCTGGACTTCGGGAGCTGATTGCCGATATACCTGATAATATTATTAAAGATTTTCAGGAGCTGGCAATTGATTTCGCGGTTGCGTCTAACGAAGGAGGGACAAACGAAGGTGTAAAAGAACTGATAGGTATTGATGTCGGGGCATTTAAAGATAAAGAGGGGATGGAACTGGCAGGCCATATCATAGCAAATTATGACACTATGGTCCGTGCCTTAAATGAAAAGCTGCCACCTCTTCTAGATAGAGTCCAAACAGTAACTGCTAATTCAAATGAAATTTTCGGCAGCTTAGAGGAAGCTGGTTATATAACGGAGAGGCAAAAAGAAGTAACCATTGATCATTTGACCAAGATAGAGAAATCATTGATTGATATTGAGAATATCCTTAAAGACAACGTTAATCTCAGAGATAAACTCAACAATCCTTTTTTAGGAGCTGGTAATGAAATTGTTACTATTCTAAGATTAGCCAGTAACTTGGTTGAGATTTATATGAGTTATATGGAAATTGAAAAGACAGGTATTCTGAAGCGATTAGAGTCCATTAAGGATAGTCATGGTCTGCAGGAGATGCTTTCATCTATGTCAGATGGATTGAAGAGTTACATAGGTGCAGACATGATCTACACATCAACATCAACCAAGGGCGAACCCATCAAAGTAAATATCTCCGCAGCACTTCGAATGTATCAGAAATCCATCCCCATCCTAGAAGCAAAATCAACCAAGATCAGTAATTTCGAAAAGGCAATAAAACATGAATTAGATGAGTCGTACAAGGACGAGAAGAGAAAAGTTCAGGATGAAATCAATCAAATGGAATCCAGTCCTAGCAGCTATCGATTCTTATTAAGTAAACATGGGTATTACCCGACTTTCAATAAAGAGATAAAATTAATCAGGGTTCATGAGATATTTTATCCGTTAGAGAATAAAGATTTTGAAGAACAGCTGGAAGAGTTGAAGAAGTCGGTAGAGTCAGGCAAGTTATATATAGAAAAGTATCGAAAGGCTATTGAGGATTTATTTGAGGAAGAAGAAAACGTATCTCAGTTATTCGACCTATCGAGGAGGATTTGAATGCCTCAATTTACATTCACTGTTACAGAACAACTGATTCCGAATCAAGATTATACCGATAAGAAAAAGCAATTGCGTGTACATGTAGATAATATGAGAGCAGATGATGACGAGTTTTATGCATTGGTAAACAATATCGTTGTTGGTGAAGATCAGAAAGGAAAAATTATTGATGCAATGAAGAAAGAGACTACCGCCCGCAAGGATCGGGATGAGTCTATTTATACTGACGTGATTTCAAAGATTAATAAAGCTGTTAATTCATTTAATGAGCAAGTTGCTGATATGAAGAAGCAGAGATTATCAGTTACTTATGAAGATAAAACTGAATAAATGAAAAGGCTTTGACTCCTTATAAGAGATCAAAGCCTTCTTTTCTACCTTTAATAGTACGAATCATTCTCACGCCAATTCTCTTCTTCCTCGTCTGTCATCACGTCGTCAGGATCTATTAATCCGGTCATTTCAAAGCTTTCTCCGTTATCATCAGAAACAAGCGTTGCTTTCACATTTCCACCGTAATAATCTCCATTGGTGCCTTGTCCCATCTGCATGACGATCTGGTCTCCATCAAACTCCGCCGATTCCATTACCGAAAAGACATCCTTGTATATGCCTGGCAAGACAACCTCGAACTTATCCCAATTCGATCCGCCGTCGGTTGTACGATAGTATTCTGTAGGACCTGTTGAACCAAAGCTCATGAAACCAAGGTCCATAGAGACGAAGGTTCCACTTTGCACAATCCGTTCACTTGGCGCGCTGCCGACTAGATTCCATGTCTTTCCGCCATCAGTTGTTTGGTAAACTTGATTGCCTTCGGCTGACATGGTTCTGCCGCCTGACAGAATGACAAAACCATCCTGCTCGCTCGTAAATCCGATGATTCGCAACCGGATACCTTCGATTGCACCAGGCAGTTCCGCTGTCTCCCACGTCTTGCCTTGATTAGTTGATGACAAGATGGCAGTTTGCTTAAATCCTCCAACAATAAAGGCGAGTCTGTCTTGAGATAATACATAACTTTGATCAATCAGTTCCGTTTTGGAGCCTTGATATTCCCCAGAAAAGAGCTCGTCGACTTCGACAGGAACTTCCATCCAATCCTGGCCATTATTCATAGTTATATGCAAGCCTGATTGGTCGATTGTATAAGATATGATAGCAGCGGTAGGTGTTGGTTTTTCTTCAGGTTTCGGAGCCTCTTCTTCCTGACAGCCAACTAACAGAAATAAACAGAGACAAATACCTACAATATAACGCATATTTCTACATCCTTTCTGTCATTCTATTTTATGGTAAATCGGAGTGAGAGCACAACCGATGCTTCTTGATTTTAACAACTATCATGACAATGTTTTCCCTTGTGATGAGTATGTAATGGGGAAAAGCTTCATACTAAATTGCAGACGAAGCTCAAGGAGGATGGACGGAAATGAATCAAGAAGAACTTGGAGTAGAACATACAACAAAACTAAGAAAATTAAAAGATCAAGTCATCGTCATAACCGGCGCATCCAGCGGTATCGGACTAGTAACAGCCAGGATGGCAGCTGCCGAAGGAGCGAAAGTAGTACTTGCCGCAAGAAACGAAGCAGCGCTGAAAGAGTTAACAGAAGAACTACGGCAAGCTGGTCATGAAGCTGTTTATGTACGAGCGGACGTTGGTATTGAAGAGGATGTGAACATGATTGCAGAAACGGCGCTAAAGTCTTTTGGCCGGTTCGACACGTGGGTGAACAATGCGGGTGTGGGTATTTACGGTAAGGCAATGGAGGTAAGTAATGCAGATATGAAACGACTGTTTGCCACAAATTATTGGAGTGTTGTTTATGGCTCCAAGCAAGCAGTACGTCATTTCTCGGAACGGGGAAATACTGGGGCACTGATTAATGTTGGTAGTTCATCTGGAGATAAAGGCACTCCCTATCTATCTTCTTATGCGACTTCAAAGTTCGCTGTACGCGGATGGACGGAAAGCTTGCGAATGGAGCTTGAAAAAGAAAAAGTCCCCGTTTCGATTACACTAATCCATCCAGCAAGAGTCGATACTCCTTATAGTGAGCATGCCAGAAGCTATCTCAAGCATCATCCAGTTCATAAAGGCATGATCTATCCTCCAGAAGCAGTAGCTGAAGCTATTTGTTATGCCGCTGCGAATCCGAAAAGGGATATCTATGTTGGCTCGCAGGCAAAGGTGATGCAATTTCTAGGAATGAATTTTCCAAGCTTCACAGATAAAGCATGGGAGCTTGTTTTACCTCGGACGCAGTACGATAAGAACAGGCTATCAAATTTACCGGAAGAAAGTAATCTGTATCATGCTGGATACGGTATGCATGAGCGTGGTGCGAATCTCGGATGGAAACGAAAACGGAGTATATTTGTTAAAGCAGTGAAACATCCTGTTCTAACACAAGTTCTGATAGCGGGGTTAAGTGCATGGTTATTCCTAAGAAGGAATCGAGATAATTAGAAGGACATATATATTAAGATAAAGTTAATTTGGAATAAATGTAAATTTAACAATTAATCTTGTAATCCCGCAGAAATACCACTATAATTGTTCTTATTAAAAAGACAGTTGTCCTTTTAGGGTGGACTGCTACTATTTCTCCCTTAGTACAGCATAAGAAGTGAGGGGATTATCATGAGAAATGCTTTAAAACTGTGGAATCGGTTAAGCTTGGTGCAGCAGATTATTATTGGTCTTATTATCGGTATTATTTTAGGAGTAACGATTCCAGATGCTGCGCAGCCTGTCACAATTCTAGGTACGTTATTCGTTGGTGCTTTAAAAGCCATTGCACCGGTGCTTGTGTTGTTCTTGGTTATGGCAGCAATCGCGCAGCACAAAAAAGGACAGCAGACAAATATGAAGTCGATCATCGTTCTTTATCTTGTCGGCACTCTTGCAGCTGCAGTCGTGGCTGTAGTAGCAAGCTACATTTTCCCGATCAGCTTATCACTTGCAGATCGTCCTGAAGATGTAGCGGCAGCTCCTGGTGGCATTGCCGAAGTACTGCAGACATTATTGCTGAATATCGTGGACAATCCGGTCAATGCAATCGTGAACGCAAACTATATCGGTATCCTAGCCTGGGCTATACTGTTCGGATTGGCATTGCGGAATACATCAGATACAACGAAGTCTGTCATTTCCAACTTCTCGGATGCCATTTCGAAAGTAGTTACATGGGTGATCAAGCTTGCGCCACTTGGAATCTTAGGCCTTGTTTTCACATCCATTTCGGAAAATGGTCTATCGTCCTTATCAAGCTACGGTCAATTATTGGCCCTGCTGCTTGGCTGCATGTTTTTCGTGGCACTCGTTGTCAATCCGCTTATTGTCTACGTGTTGATCAGACAGAACCCATATCCACTTGTATTTGCTTGTTTAAAGGAGAGCGGTGTAACAGCATTCTTTACTCGCAGTTCGGCAGCAAATATACCAGTTAATATGAAGCTGAGCGAAAAGCTTGGCTTGAACAAAGATAGCTACTCTGTATCCATTCCGCTCGGTGCAACAATCAATATGGCTGGTGCAGCAGTTACCATATCTGTTTTGACTCTTGCAGCTGTTCATACGATGAATATTGAAGTCGACATCGTGTCTGCTATCCTTTTAAGTGTTTTAGCAGCTATTAGCGCATGCGGTGCTTCTGGCGTGGCAGGGGGATCATTACTTTTGATCCCGCTCGCAAGCAGCCTGTTCGGTATCCCGGCTGACGTTGCGATGCAAGTAGTAGGTGTAGGCTTCATCATTGGTGTCGTGCAAGACTCTGCTGAAACAGCACTTAATTCCTCTACAGATGTCTTGTTCACTGCTGCTGCTGAGTTCAAGGAAAGAAGAAAAGCAGGAGAGAAGATTAAGATCAACGTTAATAATAAAACTGCTTAAAACTAAAACTGCATCTTTGATAAGATGCAGTTTTTTTCATGTGGAGAAAAGATGCAAGATGGTTCTTTTGTTATAATTAGTTAAATTATGTAAGTATACTAGAATAGTGGAGACGAGACATGGTTCATATAAGAAAAGTAAAGAAGTCTGAAGAAGCACTGCTTCATAACCTTATGCAATTTTATATTTACGAATTTAGTAAATACATCCCGGAAATTAAACTTGAAAGCAACTTTAAGTATAAGCCCTTTGACCTGAGTCAGAACTGGGAAGACGAAACACATTTTGCTTACTTTTTCTGTCTGAAAACTGAAGTGATCTGATTTGCACTCATAGAAAGTAATAAGAAGATAAATACGGTGCTAGAGTTCTTCGTCCTAGCTAGTTATCAAGGGAAGGGATTTGGAAAAGCAGCTGCTAGAAATATTTTTAAAGCATTTGACGGATACTGGAATGTCTCTCAAATTGAAAAGAATCAACCAGCTTTAGCTTTTTGACGGAAAACGATTTCCGATATTACGAATGGAGGCATGGAGGAAGTCTATGAAAATAGGACGTATGTTCAGAAGTTCCATACTAGTTCTATCGTGTGACGGCTTCTGGGGAAAGATGTAATATACAATCTTTTTATCGGCATTGAAGGTGTAAGTTTAGCTTTGTAGGAAAATCAGAACCGCATGTCAAATATCTTTGAAGGAGTAATAATGTGGTTAAGCATAAAGATAGTTATACTAATTGATTGAGAGAAGAAGCATGCGAAATTGCACATGCTTCTTCTTTTATTTAAATATCTGTTAGATGAAAATGCTCCACAATATATTGCTTGAACTTCTCCGCAATAGGCGATAAAAACTTCCCTTCCATACTAGCGATGCCGATTGTCCGTTCACACTTTGGTGAGCTTATACGAACCTTAGCGATTTTCGTTCGATCCAAGCTTTTAACGTCAGGAAGGATGGAAATGCCCATCCCAGCTCCGACGAAACCGGCAATCGTCGTTACCTCTTCACCCTCAAACATAATCTTAGGAACAAGGCCCACTTGCTCGAAGATACTATCAATTGTTACGCGCAATGCATAGCCTTCCTCCATAAGGATAAAAGGTTCCTCGGCGATTTCTTGTAATGTGATCGATTCTCGATTGGCTAGGGGATGGTCTTTTGGGAAGAACAAGAAGAGCTCCTCTTGCCATAATGGAGTCCAGGCCATTTTGGAATCCTCAGGGAAGGATGCGAGCAGACATAGATCCAGGTCGCCAGATTGTAAGTTTTCCAACAGCCAATTGGAATGGTTCTGTTTTAAATGAAATCTAACGTGCGGATATTCTTCTTTAAATGCACCTATTATATTTGGAACTATTGTTGTGCCGAGTGTGTGCAGAAATCCAAGTGAAATTTCTCCCTTATCCGGGTCAAGCAAAGATTGGATTTCGTCTTTTCCTTCCTGGAATTCCTTTAAGATGAGGTCAACTCGCTTTAATAGAAGTTCTCCATACTTATTCAATTTAATTGTTCTGCCTTGACGGTCAAAAAGCGGTGTGCCAATTTGACTTTCCAGTCGAGCAATCGAGCGGGAAAGAGCTGGCTGGGTAATGGACAGAATCTGCGCAGCTCTTGTAACGTGCTGTTCACGTGCGAGTGTCTGGAAATATTCGAGTTGTTCCCATTCCATGCTGTTTAGCCTCCATTTATTATGTATTACATAGAGTAATTAAAAACATATTTATTATGCATTATACATTATACATAGCGAGTGTTACGATTTTATAGGAGAAATAAAGATACAGGAAATCTGAGGAGGATTACCATGGATTATAGGATCGAAAAAGATACTCTTGGGGAAGTAAAAGTACCAGCGGATAAATTCTGGGGTGCACAGACGCAGCGAAGCAAAGAGAATTTCAAAATAGGATCAGAAAGAATGCCGGAGCGTGTCGTGAAGGCTTTCGCTATATTGAAGCGCAGTACGGCTATTGCCAACCAGCGTCTGGGAAATCTGGCTAAAGAAAAAGCAGACGCTATCGTGACGGTCTGTGATGATATTCTTACTGGTAAGTATGATGATAATTTCCCGCTTGTTGTATGGCAGACAGGAAGCGGTACACAAAGTAATATGAACATGAATGAAGTGGTGGCAAACCTTGCTACTGCTTTGCTGAAAGAAAAAGGTTCGGAAGCGGTAGTACATCCGAATGATGATGTTAACCGCAGCCAAAGCTCAAATGATACATTCCCGACGGCGATGCATGTTGCAGGCGTGCTGGCTGTTTATGAACAGCTGCTTCCTGCGGTAGAACAGCTGCGTGACACGCTAAATAAAAAAGCGGAAACATTCCATAACATCGTGAAAATCGGACGTACACATCTTCAGGATGCTACGCCTTTGACGCTCGGTCAGGAAATCAGCGGCTGGGTGCATATGCTGGATCGTTCAAAGGAAATGGTTACCGAAGCGACTGAGAAACTTCGTGCTTTGGCAATCGGAGGAACAGCTGTTGGGACAGGCATCAACGCACATCCACAGTTTGGTGACACAGTTGCTGAGGAAATTACCAAATTCACAGAACAAGAATTCATTAGCTCACCCAATAAATTTCATGCTTTAACAAGCCATGATGAAATGACATATGCTCATGGTGCATTGAAAGCACTAGCTGCTGACTTGATGAAAATTGCGAATGATGTACGCTGGCTGGCGAGCGGACCTCGCTGTGGCATCGGCGAAATCATTATTCCTGCAAACGAGCCAGGCAGTTCTATCATGCCAGGAAAAGTTAATCCGACTCAATGTGAAGCATTGACTATGGTAGCAGTCCAAGTCATGGGGAATGATGCGACAATCGGATTTGCCGCAAGTCAGGGTAACTTTGAACTTAATGTATTTAAACCAGTTATCATCTATAACTTCCTGCAGTCTGCTCAGCTTTTAAGCGACAGTATGGTATCTTTCCATGATAACTGTGCAGTAGGTATTGAGCCGGATGAGCAAACC
Organism: Terribacillus sp. JSM ZJ617; assembly: GCF_044383785.1. NCBI lineage: Bacteria > Bacillati > Bacillota > Bacilli > Caryophanales > Bacillaceae > Terribacillus > Terribacillus sp. JSM ZJ617. The sequence goes on from NZ_JBISEQ010000007.1 coordinate 26,075, forward strand.
ATCCAGGATAACTTAAAGAATTCTTTGATGCTGGTAACTGCTTTGAACCCGCACATCGGATACGAAAATGCGGCGAAAATAGCTAAACTGGCACATAAAGAAGGACTGACACTGAAAGAAGCCGCAGTGAAACTCGATCTGCTGACAGAAGAACAGTTTGATGAGATGGTGAAGCCGGAGGATATGGTTAAACCGAATATTTAATATGAAAATGCAAAAAGCAACCAAGTCGTTTTTTCCGACTTGGTTGCTTTTCTATGAAGTTAAGGGAGCTCTGCTAAGCGAAGCATGTACTGAATTTCCTTCCAAGCGCTATAGCTGTAGTTGTCACCAAACCATTGTATATGCTGTGTTATATTCTCCCATTGCACAAGAAGCATAGGGTGTATTTCTGTCGTATCTGCTATGTTGTACACAATTCCCAGGAAGTCGAGCGCTTCATTTAATAGAGAGGTTTCTTTAATTGTAAGGAGCACATTGATGACATCCGGAATAGATACAAACGCATCTGAGGAAGAGAGTCCTTTCGTTAACTCTGCATAACAATCACTAAAATACCATTCATTCTTCTCTAGCTTTGTCTCCCAATTTGCAAATATCTTAATCAATTCATTTCGCATCCTACAAAGAATACCCCGTCGACTGGAAAAAGAACTGCGACTGCTCGTAATTATACGATATTCGAGAGAAGTCAAACGGAAGACCATTGTTCAAATAGAAGATTGTTTCTACGAATAGTTTTGGATCACCTACAAGAAGTCCAAGATGCGATGCTTCATCTTCATTCAGCTTCTGGATGTGCACGTACATATCGGAGAAGCCGATTTTGGCACCTAAGGCATTGCTAATGTAATCGAAGATGGATCCGGTGGCGATTTCGTTATTCAGATAGGTGACAATATCCTTGTTGTAATAGGACTCTTCAAGACAAAGTATTTGTCCGTTGATATAACGTATCCGTTTAACGTAATAGACGTCATCTTCCGAATCGATTTTCAGGTTGAAGGCGACTTCTGCTGATGGTTTCCGGATATCGAGCTCCAGCACTTTTGCTGTAATGTCGAATCCGCTCAGCTCGTCACTGAAGCCTTGGTTCGAGAAGCTGATGTAGCCTTTTCGGTTGCGGCGCCGTACGAAGATGCCGCTGCCGCGCACTTGGTAGACAAGCCCTTTTCGTTCGAGCAGGCTGAGTGCTTTGATGACAGTGCTTTTGCTTGTTTTATATTGGGACATCAGGGTTTCCAGCACAGGCAGCTTGGTACCCTGCGGGAGGTCTTTCTTTTCGATATCCTGTTGGATCTCATTGGCGATTTGCTGATATTTAAGCATAGCTACATTCCTTATTTGTTTGGATAGAGCGATTTTAGCACATTAAATCTTTAACGAAAACCCTACTCTTTTAAAATGCTCTATTAATTTTATTAGTTTATACTTGATAAATTATACCGGTATAATTATAATGTAAGCGTATACTAAAAGAAAAAGAGGTGTTCCAAGTGGCTGAAAAAGTAAGGGATTATCCAAAACTTGCTGGGGATATACTGGAGGCTGTCGGTGGGGAAGAGAATATTGTAAACGCTACCCGCTGTGCGACACGGTTGCGTTTAGTGCTGAAACGTTCGAAGCCTTCTGCTAAACAAGAGGTTAATAGTTTGCCAGGTGTCATTACAGTAGTAGAAAACGGTGGTCAGTTCCAAGTCGTTATCGGTCAGCATGTCGGCGAGGTATATGATGAATTTGCCAAACTCGTAAATGTTGATACTGCTGAAGCAGGTAACGAGAACAAAGGCTCAATCCTTAACCGAATTATTGCAACAATGTCAGCTGTATTCGCACCATTCATCTATGTGCTTGCGGCGGCTGGTATTCTGCAAGGTGCACTTATTCTAATCAACTTGGTTTTCCCAAACTTCGAAACAACTAGTACGTACCAAGTATTTAGCTTTATTTCGTGGGCTCCATTTACGTTCCTGCCTATTTTCATTGCTATTACGGCGTCTAAGCATTTCAAGACAAATACGTATATAGCTGTTGCTGCTTGTGCAGCGCTTGTCAGTCCTGATTGGGCTACGATGGCTGCAAGCATTGCGGACGGAAATAGCATGAACTTCCTTGGGTTGCCTTTGACAGAAACGACTTATACATCATCTGTCTTGCCGCCACTGTTCCTAGTTTGGATCCTTTCTTACTTGGAGCGCTTCTTGAACAAGCACATGAACGAAGTAATCCGTCCATTGTTCGTGCCATTGATTTCTATCATAGTCATGGTTCCGCTGACACTTGTAGCAATAGGTCCATTGACTTCTCTTGGAGCAAATGGAATTGCGAACGGATACAATTTCTTAGCTGAATACGCACCATGGCTTGCAGGAGCGATCATTGGCTCCCTATGGCAGGTTATCGTTATCTTCGGTGTTCACTGGGGTATTACGCCGATGGTACTGGCTAACTTCGAGCAATATGGTCGTGATTCTTTCCAGGCTTATCAAACGATTGCGGTAATCGCACAGGTTGGTGCGGTTGTCGGTGTTATTTTAAAAGCGAAAAGTAAAGAAGTTAAAAAAGTCGGTGTTTCCGCAGGTATTACCGGTATATTCGGTATAACAGAACCAGCAATCTATGGTGTGACACTGCGATTCAAGAAACCATTTATTATTGGTTGTATATCTGGTGCAATTGGTGCAATTGTAGCAAGTTTCTTCAATCCATATTATTTCGCTTATGCTGGACTTCCAGGACCATTAACTATTGTGAATGGTATCAATGGAGACTACCCTACAAGTTTCATAGGTATTGTTATCGGCGCCGCTATCGCTATTGTGCTGCCAATCATCTTGATTCAGATTTTTGGTTTCGGTGAAGATACTGCAGCACAAGCTGACAGCAGTGTGGCAGTAGATCAGAAAGATAGCAACGCAGAAGCGTCTGCAGCAGAAAACAATGAAGAAGTAGTTCACGCACCGCTAAGCGGTAAATTGCTGGCGTTGGAAGAAGTGCCAGATGAAGTGTTCAGTTCAGGAGCAATGGGGAAAGGGCTGGCAATTGAGCCAAGTGAAAATAAAGTTTATGCGCCATTTGACGGAACCATTGTCATGCTCGCACCGACAAAGCATGCAATAGGATTACGCTCTAAGTCTGGTGCAGAAGTATTGATCCACGTAGGTCTTGATACAGTTAAGCTTAATGGCTCACCGTTCACACTGCATGTGAAAGAAGGAGACCGCGTGAAGCAAGGGGATGTATTGAGCGAGTTTGACAGCGAAGCGATTGAAGCTGCAGGTGTGCAAACGATCACGCCTATCATTCTTACCAATCCAGCTAATTATAAAGAAATCATCATTGACGAAACAGAGACAACGACGCAAGGCAATGACTTGCTGACGGTTGTGAAATAGGAGGAGATAGAGATGAATACATTACCGAAGGACTTCTTATGGGGCGGCGCTCTTGCCGCCCACCAATTCGAGGGTGGCTGGAACCAGGATGGCAAAGGCCCAAGTGTTATTGATGTATTAACTTCTGGTGCACATGGTGTGCCGCGGGAACTTACAGAAACGGTGGAACCGGATAAGTTTTATCCAAACCATGAAGCTATCGATTTCTACAATCGCTACAAAGAGGATGTTGCCTTATTCGCAGAGATGGGTCTTAAGTGCTTGCGTACATCCATTGGATGGACACGCATCTTCCCGAAAGGCGATGAAGCGGAGCCAAACGAAGCGGGCTTGAAGTTCTACGATGATCTTTTTGATGAACTATTAAAGCATGGCATTGAACCAGTCATTACGCTATCCCATTTCGAAATGCCATTACATTTGGCGCGTGAATTCGGCGGATTCCGCAGCAGAGAGGTTGTCCGCCACTTTGTCCGGTTCGCAGAAGTCTGCTTCGACCGTTATAAAGACAAGGTTAAATACTGGATGACTTTCAACGAAATCAATAACAAAATGGATACCGATAATCCATTATTCCTTTGGACGAACTCTGGTGTCACAGTGAAAGAGGGCGAAAATGCCCGTGAAGTGATGTACCAGGCTGGTCACCACGAGCTAATTGCAAGTGCACTAGCTGTCAGCAAAGGAAAGGAAATCAACCCTGAATTCCAAATTGGCGCCATGGTATCACACGTGCCGATTTATCCGTATTCCTCCAATCCAAACGATGTGATGCTGGCAGAAGAGCTGATGCGTGAGCGTTACTTCTTCCCGGATGTACATGTTCGCGGCTACTACCCAAGCTATGTGCTAAAAGAATTCGAACGAGAAGGCTATAACATCGTATTTGAAGATGGCGATGAAGAGATTCTTCGCAATGGTACGGTTGATTACCTTGGATTCAGTTATTACATGAGTACGACTATCAAAAGTGATAAAGAGACGGAACAAGACAGAAATATGACAAATGGCGGGTTGGCACAAAGTGTAGAGAACCCATATATCAAAGCAAGTGACTGGGGATGGTCCATTGACCCAACTGGTTTACGTTACACATTGAACCGTTTCTACGACCGTTATCAGATTCCATTGTTTATCGTCGAGAATGGCTTCGGCGCAATTGATAACGTGGAAGAAGACGGATCCATCCACGATCCACAGCGGATTGATTACTTGCGCTCCCATATCGAGGAGCTAATAAAAGCAGTTAAATACGATGGCGTTGACCTGTTAGGCTATACGCCGTGGGGAATTATCGACATCGTATCCTTCACAACTGGTGAAATGAAGAAACGCTATGGCATGATTCATGTGGATCGTGATAATGAAGGAAACGGCAGCATGAAACGGTCGAAGAAGGATTCGTTTGAGTGGTATAAGCAAGTGATTGCTTCGAATGGGGAAGAGCTGTAAAAAAAATAGACCTCTGGGAAGGTGTCTCCACCTTCAGAGGTCTATTTTTTGTTAGTAACTTTTTGTAGTGCTATTTATTTATGTCTTGATTTACTTTTTTCTTTCTTCCAATCCTCATTCATGGCCTTCCAGAGTGACCAAACCATAAACAGGAGTATAAAGGCGAAAGGAAATGCAGAAACAATGGACGCAGTCTGTAACGCGTTAAGTCCGCCAGTTGCCAGCAGTACAGAAGCAATTGCTGCTTGGATAATCCCCCAAGTCAATTTAATTTTATTGGATGGATTGAGGCTTCCGCCTGATGTTTGCATACCAAGCACAAACGTTGCAGAGTCAGCAGAAGTAATAAAGAATGTGCCGATTAAGAACAATGCAACGACTGATAGTAACGTAGACATCGGTAATCCTTCGAATACACCAAATAATGATTGTTCTTGCGCAAGATCAGTAAGTCCTGTATTGATACCATGAATTTCTTGGAACAGACCAGTACCGCCAAAGACAACAAACCAGAATGCACAGAAGATAGCTGGGATAAATAAAACGCCTATTACAAATTCACGAATGGTTCTTCCTTTAGAGACACGTGCAATGAATGTACCTACGAAAGGTGACCATGCAATAAACCAAGCCCAATAGAAAATGGTCCAGCTCTGAACCCAACTATTAATATCACTATCAAATGATCCTGTCTGGAAACTAAGTGCAGGCAGAGACTCCGCATACGATCCCATAGTAGATATAAACGTGTTAAGAATAAATTGTGTAGGACCTAGGAATAAAGTAAGTAAAAGCAGTAATACTGCCAACACAATATTAGCGTTACTCAGCCATTTTATTCCTTTACCTATGCCCGACCAAGCAGATGCCATGAACAGAATGGTAACAATGATAATAATAACAAACTGCGTGCTGAAATTATTTTTTATATCAGTAATGAATGCCAATCCGCCGGCGATTTGGGAAGCTCCTAATCCAAGGGAAGTAGCAACACCAAAGATAGTGGCAAAAACAGCAATAATATCAATCAGTTTACCAATCCATCCATTTGTTCTGTCTCCTATCAAGGGCTGGAATGTGGAACTAATAAGTCCAGGAGCACCTCTGCGGAACTTGAAGTATGCAATGGCTAAACCAATGACTGTATAAACGCCCCATGTCTGTAATCCCCAGTGGAATACAGAATAGCGAAGTGCATTCTTAGCCGCTTCGATAGTTTCCGGATCTGCTTCGGGTGGTGCTGCAAAGTGCGCAAGCGGCTCTGCTGTTCCCCAGAACACAAGTCCTATACCCATACCAGCACTGAACAACATAGCAAACCATGTAATACGTTTGAATTCTGGCTTTTCTCCTTCTTTTCCTAAACGCAAAGACCCAAAACGACTAAAAATCAGGTAGATGGAAAAGATCAGAAAGATAGCAACTGAAAGAATATAAAACCAACCAAATTTTGAGGTCAAAAAGGATTGCGCCTCAGTAGTTATATAATCCATATTCTCTGGTGCTATTACGCCCCAAAGAACAAAAATAGCGCAAAGGATTAAAGATATCCAAAAAACATTGCCTACTTTATTCATAATTCTATTCCCCTTTCAAAAATTCTTATAATCTCATCAATAGCTGTTTTTATAAGGAGTGAATTTATCTTAGTGATTCTAAATTCTACTCTTTCTAAGACAGCGGCCAGGATCATAAGAATTCTAACAACTTATCCGAACTGTATAGAACGACCTTTCTATTTTTAACATAAGTTTAATATTCAATCAACCGATAAAGCTTCTTCAGCGCCGTAAAAACCCCTTGATAATATAATTTTAACGAAATATTAAATAAGCAATAAAGCCCTCCGTTATCACTCATTATCTTGTTAATTTAAATCGTAAGGTACAAGACGGGAAAAGATTTTACAGGAGGCAGTAGAAAATTGTTTGACTTGTAATTACTGTAGGTTGTAATTTGTAATTTAGGTCTATCTAATTTAAAGGAGCCGTTAAGCATATGAGTCGATCTACAAAAAAAGATATGTTACTGCAAGTAGCGGAGCGATTGTTTTATGAGCATGGATTTCGCGGTGTAGGTCTTAAGCAAATCATCCGGGAGGCAAATGTTGCTACAATGACGCTTTATAACCATTTTCCTTCCAAAAATAAATTAGTTGAAGAAGTACTGAAGCGACGAGAAGAACGCTATTGGTCTTATCTGGATTCTTATATAGAGAAAGGTTCGAGTTCTCCTTTCATTCTAGCTGTAGAAGCGCACTGTCGCTGGTTAAAGGAACATTCCTATAAAGGGGATATGTTTTTGAGGGCAATAGAAGATTATACAGGGATAGACGATGAAATTGAAAACATAGCTAGAGAACATAAAATAAGATTGCTGCATTATTTTCAACAGCTAGCACAAGAAAATTGGGATAATAATCCACTTGATTTAGCCAATCAGCTGACGCTGCTTCTTGAAGGAACCACTTCTATGACCACCTTGATTGGTGCGGATAAAGCAGCGGACTACTCCATTGCGATGGCAAAAGTACTTTTTCAGCACACGTCATGATTTTTATTTTTATTAGAGCCTGATATATACATCTAAATTATTACGTTAAGTGAGATAGAAGGTATAATGCAGTTTTTCATCAAGTCATCTTTCACCTTTAAAGATTACACACAAACAGTACCCTGATTTGTGCTGGTCAATAAATGATATATCTGAACTGAAGAAGTTGAGCAGTGGTAAGACTAACCTAGTGAATAGAACATAATGAAACACCCTTCATGTACTGCAGAGTGATAATTGAAGGGTATTTTTTATGGGGAAAAACAGCTATCCAAAGACGTTTTTGACTGTTGCAAAGATAACTTAATCGGTCTGTATATCCGGATTACAGATCAGGAAGACATTGGGTGGTAATATCCAGTAAATGTATTTCTAAGCAACTAGCGTGTTTCATGTTATCCCAATCTTGTAACGAAGGCCATACAACTTTTGTACCCAATCACTAGTCAAAATGTAAGCGCTTTAATATAAAATGAAATCAGGAGGTGAATCCAATGATGCTAGACAAGCGGCCATCCATCTTGCTTGAGCAGCTTATCCGTTCACAGCACATTACATTGCAACAGCTCATGGATCTCACTCAATTATCCAAAAGGCAGCTGACTTATGACTTGGAGAAGCTGAATGACTGGCTTACAGCAGAGCAGTTGCCGCAGATCCTATATAAAGGTACGCAGCTCATTCGTGTACCTCAGGAGGTGGTGCAGTGTTACCAAAAGAAGCAGCTGATTCAAAATGGTCAGCAGCTTGTATTAGGCGAAGAAGATCGTCTGCTTTTACTTTACCTGTATTTGTTCATAAGGGAGGAGCCTGTATCATCTTACCATTTAACACATGTGCTCCAAGTTAGCAAAAATACAGTAGTTGCAGATATCAAACGTGCCAATAAGCGGATTAATCCATTCTTAGTAGAAATTCGTTATACAAGACAGAATGGCTATCATCTTAGGGGATCCGAAGCGGATAAAAGAATTTTGGTTCAAAATCATCTGGCGAAGATGCTGCAAAATCCCGCTTTTCCGACTATAGTGAAACATCTCACAGCACATTTAAAAAATGTGACAGCAAAAGATGTGCAAGATTTATTGCAGACGATGGAAAAGGATTTCGGACTTCAGTTCGTTGAGGAAAGGCTGGATCATTTCACCTATTTTTTAGTGCTGTATGCCTGCCGACTTCGTGAAGGAAAAACAGTCCGTTTCCATGAAGACGAAATTCTCAATATGAAACAGGATGCCATGTGGGGTGTGACACTATCTGTTTTTGAAAAGCTTCAACTACCACTTGATGAAAATGAAGTATGTTATTTCAGCATCCACTTGCTTGCTCTATCACTAGGTCAAATACAGCAGGAAAGCAATACGCGAGATCTGCTGTATAGATTGTGCGAACAATTGGTCTTGGATTTCGAGAACAAGGCTGCTGTCGTTTTCGAACGAAGGGCTAATGTCGTACGCACCCTCTATCAGCATATGAGGCCAGCTTACTATCGAATGAAATATCGGATTCCGATACACAACCCGCTTTTACAACAGATTAAAAATGAACATCAAGAATTGTATCTGATTGTACAAGAGCTGTTACAACCGGTGGGAGACCTGCTCAATATTGTTATTCCGGAAGAAGAGATAGGATTTATTACGATTCATTTCGGCGCGTTATTAGAAAAGCCGACACAGCAAATGCCAAGGAAGAAAAGAGCTCTAGTCGTCTGTCCGAGCGGTATAAGTTCTTCCTTGATGGTGAAATACATGCTCGAATCATTATTTTCAGAGATTGTGGTCGAGGATACATGCTCACTCCGACAATTCGAACAGAAGACTGCAATGGATTATGATGTTATCTTCTCAACAATTGATTTGCAGTCCAGTATCCCGTGTTTTCACGTTAAACCGATCATGTCGCCTACTGAAAAAAGTGCTTTAGTCAATGGAGTGTATGAAACATTATTCGGTATTCAATATGATGGCGTATCAGTAAGAGAGCTTCTTCAGGAAATCAGCCGATACGCCAGCATCCATGATGAGAAACAATTAGAAAACATGCTGAGGACATTCCAGTTCCATCGCAAAACAGATCGCAGAAAGGAGAATCAACCAGTGTTACAAGACTTGTTACATGAAGATACTGTTCAACTAGCTGAAAGTTTACCAAGCTGGCAAGATGCAATTGCCTGCGTTGCCAAGCCTCTGCTGCAAAATGAGTCTATCTCGCCATCTTATGTAGAGGCAATGATAGAAAATATAGAAAAACTAGGGCCTTATGTAGTGATAGGACCGGATGTTGCCATCCCGCATGCCAGACCGGAATCCGGTGTGCATGCAGTAGGAATGAGCTTTCTTAGATTAAAGGAGCCTGTCTATTTTTCCACAAATCATACCAAAGGAGTTAGATTATTATTTTGTATTGCGGCAATCGATAACAAAACCCATTTAAGGGCACTGTCGCAGCTGACCAAACTGCTCAGCGATAAAGAAAATGTTGCAACACTGATTGAATCTGATAGTAAGGAAGAAATACTTGCACTATTTAAAAGTTATTCAACTATAGCCTGAAAATTGGAGGAGTAATTATGAAGATATTAGCAGTTTGCGGGTCAGGACTAGGAAGCAGCTTTATGTTGGAGATGAATGTTCAGCAGATTCTATCAGAGTTAGGTGTCACTGGTGTAGAGGTGAGTCATTCAGATTTGAGCTCGGCAACTCCTGATGATGCGGATTTGTTTATTGCTGCCAAGGATATTGCTGATGGGATGCATCACTTAGGTGAAGTAATCGTGATTGACAGCATCATCGATATGGACGGAATCAAAGCAAAGCTGCAAGAGGTTCTTCAACAGAAGGGCATCATTTCCTAAAGAACAAAGGAGGAGAATACAATGGTCGAAAGATTTCTGAAGCTGGTCATCGATATTCTTAGCACGCCGGCGGTATTGGTGGCATTGATTTCCTTGGTGGGGCTAATCATCCTGAAGAAGCCGCTGAGCGAGATTATTAAAGGGACGACGAAAACATTCCTTGGTTTCTTGGTAATCTCTGCTGGTGCGAATATCATTGTTGGTTCACTTGACCCGTTCGGGCAAATGTTCCAGCATGCTTTCAATGTAAATGGTGTAGTACCGAACAATGAAGCTATCGTAGCGATGGCACTGACGGAATATGGAAGTACAACTGCATTTATTATGTTCTTTGGTATGTTAGCCAATATTCTGATCGCGCGTTTTACTAGATTGAAATTCATCTTCCTTACAGGTCACCACACGCTGTATATGGCTTGTATGCTCGCTGTAATCCTTGCAGTATCAGGATTGAAGGGTGTTCCGCTTATCATTGTCGGTTCCTTGGCTCTTGGGTTGATCATGGCTGCTTTTCCGGCAATTTGCCAGCCGTTCATGCGGAAAATCACAGGTAACGACAATGTGGGATTCGGTCATTTCTCAAGCTTAGGTTATGCACTTTCCGGAGTGGTAGGCAAAGTAGTTGGGAAGGGATCCAGATCTACAGAAGATATTAAGTTTCCGAAAGGATTGGGGTTCCTGCGAGATAGTTCGGTTACGATCTCGCTTACGATGGTTGTGCTTTATGTCATCATTGCACTATTTGCTGGTCCAGGATATGTAGAGGGGGAATTGAGCGGAGGTACTCACTATATCGTCTTCTCTATAATCCAAGGCGTAACGTTTGCAGCAGGTGTATTCGTCATCCTGACAGGAGTGCGTCTAGTGCTAGCTGAAATCGTCCCTGCTTTCAAAGGTATTTCTACAAAACTTGTTCCGAATTCTAAACCAGCTCTGGATTGTCCAGTTGTTTTCCCTTATGCACCGAATGCAGTTCTTATCGGATTCTTCTGCAGCTTCCTTGGAGGAATTGTTGGCATGGTGGCACTCGGGCTTGCTGGAGCTGTTATCATCTTACCGGGCGTTGTACCGCACTTCTTTACAGGTGCTACAGCTGGTGTTTTCGGAAACGCAACTGGCGGTGTAAGAGGAGCAACCATTGGAGCTTTCGCAAATGGATTGTTGATTACTTTCCTTCCGGTATTTTTGATGCCGGTACTAGGAGATTTAGGATTCGCTAGTACGACTTTCTCAGATGCAGACTTTGCGGCTTCAGGCATCGTACTTGGACAGGTGGCGAAAATGTTCGGTGCAGCAGGTGTTACCGTAACGGTTGTTGGTCTTGTTGTGTTGGCTGTTGTCTTCGGATTGTTTAAACGCAATAAAAAGACAAATGACTCCAATCAGATTGGTGCCTAATAGATGCTGAACAGGAAGGAAGAAGATAAATGATGGATTTAGAGAAGGTAGAGAGGTTCCGGGATGAAATTAGATTGAAGACACTTCAAGAGCTTCATCATTTGGGGTTCGGTCACTATGGAGGAAGCTTATCTATCATTGAAACATTAGCAGTACTTTACGGAGATGTGATGCAAGTTAATCCGACTGATCCAATGTGGGAAGATCGAGACTATTTCATTTTATCAAAGGGACACGGTGGCCCAGGGCTTTATGCAGCGCTTGCAGTAAAGGGATATTTTCCTGAAGAGATGCTGTATACACTAAATCAAAATGGTACAAAGCTGCCTTCTCATCCAGACAAAAACCTGACGCCAGGTGTGGACATGACGACAGGTTCGCTCGGTCAAGGTATATCAGCTGCTGTAGGTGTTGCGCTGTCTCATAAGCTCTCCGAACGGAAGAACAAGACATTTTGTATCGTAGGTGACGGAGAACTGAATGAAGGCCAATGCTGGGAAGCTTTTCAATTCGCTGCCCATCATAAACTGCACAATTTATTCGTTTTCGTTGATGATAATAAGAAGCAATTGGATGGTCTGACGAAGGATATCATTGACCCTATCGATTTTGCTGCAAAGATGGATGCCTTTGGTTTTTATACTTGCAAAGTGGACGGAAGTGACGTAGCAGACATCTATCAAGCAATCTTGCAAGGTATGAATCAAAAGGAAAAACCAGTAGCCATCATCTTGGATACTATCAAAGGGCAGGGAGTACGTTATTTGGAGGAGTTGGCTGATAATCACCACATCAGACCGAACGAATCAGATACAGCGGCAATTGAACAGGCAATTCATGAGCTGGAAACGAAACTGAAGCAGGAGGTGGGAGGATGATTACGACTGTTTATGAAAAGGAAAAACGAGAGATGCGCCAAGTCTATGCTGAAACCATTCTGGAACTGGCAAAAGCAAACCCGGAAGTGATAGCTCTGGAAGCGGACTTGATGAGTGCTATCACAACGAATAAAATCAAAGCAGAGATACCAAATCAGCTCATCAACAGCGGTATTATGGAAGCCAACATGATGGGAGTTGCGGCTGGTTTATCTCTTACAGGGAAAATTCCTTATGTGCACACTTTCGGCCAGTTCGCTACGAGAAGGACATTTGATCAGCTATTCGTTTCAGGAGGATATGCCAAGACAAATATCAAAATCCTCGGGTCAGATGCAGGAATTACGGCAGAGCATAACGGCGGTACCCATATGACATTTGAAGATATTGGGCTTATGAGGCTGGTTCCGCAAGCGCATGTTTATGAAGCTAGTGATTCTACTATGCTTGGGTACTTGCTGAGACGTATTGAAAAAGAGCACGGCATCCACTATATCCGTACAATTCGGAAGAATGCAGTCAAGCTTTACGAGGAAAACGAAACCTTTGAAGACGGAAAAGGGAAGCTATTGCGTGACGGATGTGATGTCACTATCATAGCAACCGGTATTATGGTTGCAGAAGCTTTACAGGCTGCAGATATTCTCGAGCGGCAAGGGATCCACGCGGCTGTCATTGATATGTATTCTATCAAACCAATTGATGCAGAATTGATCACAGAATATGCCCAAAAGACAAAAGCAATTGTAACAGCAGAAAATCATAATGTAATCGGCGGGTTAGGTAGTGCCGTCTCGGAAGTATTAGCTGAGAATCACCCTGTACCGATGTATAGAATAGGAGTACGTGAACAGTTTGGGCAAGTGGGGAAAGTAGATTATTTAAAGACTTATTATAAGCTCACAAATACAGATATCGTTGAAGCTGTACAAAGGCTTATAGAGAAGCAACTGGATGTCACTCACTGCGAATGAAGAAGTTTATAATAGTATGTAAGATAAAGGCTGTCGTTATAAAGCGATAGCCTTTATCTTTTGACTGCCTTCCAAATCGTCCACCTATCACTTTCCACAATATCCCTTTCCTCTGTGATACAATCGTCTATATACAAAACCAACTTCTCCAGTTCAGCATCCTCTAAAGCATGCAGGATGCTTCTCCCCAGTCTGGCACGAATATCTGCCAGCAGTTTTTCTTTCGACACATGTATTTGACGAACTTCCCATAATGTATGTTTCTCTATATCATGAAAGCCGCAATCTTCTAGATTTTTCATAACTTGAGCGGATGTATGTCTTCTGCTGATTTCCATCTCTGCGAGTTCTGGAAAACACGAGAAGAAATACCCTCTTATATGCTCGGGATTTCCTGGCAGCAGGCAATCTTCTGGTGTGCGGTCCTGAATAAGCAATACTCCACCGGGGCGCAATAAACGATATGCTTCTGAGAAACAAGGCTGTATGTCCTGTAAGTGATGAATCAATGCGCGTTCCAGAATCAGGTCGCAGCTCGCTGATTCCAACCCAGTTACTTGAGCGTCACCCTTGTGGAAACTAATTCCTTCCCGCCCGTGACAATACTCTGCTGCTGCCTCGAGCATGACTTCTGATGAATCTACTCCTATCACAGATGGGATGCCCATTTCCGCAAGTGCTTTCGTGTAAATACCGCCGCCGCAGCCGATATCGAGAGCCTGTTCAATAGGATGATTTTCGATGAGGGAGGTATAAGTTCTAATCCATGTGGCGTTTGCATTTCTTTGGGTATAACTCCATGTATTCTTTGTATGATGAAAATCCATAGTTACTATCCTTTCTGATTGGAAGTGAAAAAATGGCTTTACAGTTGGTGGATCTAAATGGAGCACAGCAGGGTGTCATTATGAAGCATAATAAGGATAAAGCTGCTCCTATCTTGTTATTTCTGCACGGAGGTCCTGGATTTCCTGCTTATCCGTTAATAAGGGCACATGGAGTGCAACTGGAACAAGAGTTTACTGTTTGCTACTGGGATCAGCGCGGTACCGGTTCCTCCTACAAAGCAGCTGAGGGCGGAAAATTGCTTACGTTGGAACAACTACTTGCAGATACCTTGGAATTAATTGCATTCCTAAGGAAGACCTATGACAAAGAGAAGATATATGTACTTGGGCATTCATGGGGCAGTATTTTAGGAACAATGGCTGCGCAAAAAGTGCCAGAACAGCTTCATGCCTATATAGGAGTAGGGCAAATTGGTATTCAGTTTGAATCGGAAAAAGAAGCATATGACTTCCTCGTCTCGGAAGCTGATCGCCGCTCAGATGAAAGAGCTAAACGTAAATTAGCTCGGAAAAAATTTGATAAAAGTTACTACCAAAACCGTGCCTATGGAGCAGTTCGATTCAAGTATACGAATAAGTACGCTGTTGGTTTTACCCGAGATGGTTACAATAGCAGCCGCCTGATCCGGGAAGTGATGGTCTGTCCAGAATATAGATGGATAGATAAATTCAATATATTCGCAGGCAGCGGACTCTCGTATCAAAGGCTTGCAAAGGAGATAAGCACAATCAATCTAATTCGTACTGTTCCTGAGCTGGAAGTGCCGGTGTTCTTCCTTCATGGGCAGTATGACTATCAAACTACTTATCAGCAGGCTTACAACTTCTATACATCACTTAAAGCACCAGTTAAACAGTTTCATACTTTTTCAGAAAGTGCACACAGCCCGTTTCTCGAGGAACCGAAGAAGTTTATCAATCTTTTAAAAACGATACGGGAGACTGTTGCATCGTGACAAAACAAAAATCAGAAGTTCGTCCGCTTAAAAGTACCGATGTCGCCCTTCTGGTCAAATGGCTGTCAGATCCTGAAGTACTTGTATTTTATGAAGGCGGGGTTCCGCAAAGTAAAGCCATTGCAAAAGCGTGAGTGGCATGAAGGGAGCTATCGGGATTGCTTGTTAATGGAATGGAAAGGAGATACATATGAGAATAAAGTTACGTGAGCTTATGGAGGAGGACTGGGAAGCTGTCCATGCGTATGCTTCACTGGAACAGGCTTGTCGTTATCAGCCTTGGGGGCCGAACACGGAAGCTGAATCGAAACAGTTTGTAGAGGAAGTGTTGCAGGATGCTGAGGAAGAGCCGCGGAAGCGATATGTATATGCAATCATCTTCGAGGAGAAAATGATTGGTTCTGCAGAATTGCGTATCAATAGCACACAAAACCAAGAAGGGGAAATCGGCTATATCATCCATCCCGATTTCTGGAACAAAGGCTTTGCAACAGAAGCTGCTAAAGCTGTTCTTTCTATTGGATTTCGTGGATTTGGTCTGCATCGTATCTATGCTACCTGTGATCCGAATAACCTGGCTTCTGCAACCGTATTGGAGAAAATCGGCATGCAGAAGGAAGGTTTTATCCGGGAACATATTCGCATGAAATCAAGCTGGCGGGATTCCTTCCTTTACAGCATGCTAGAACAAGAACACCCTCAAGAATGGTAGCCATACGTGTACGTAAATAGAAAATAAAGGACTGCAAGCAGAGCTGCCAGCGGTATGGTGACGCCCAGGATATTGGAGCGTTTCCAGGGACCTTTTGGATCTTTATAACCTTTATACAACAGATATATTAATAAACCGATCATCGGTACAAATAGTAAATGACGGATATCAGCGACCCATTCATTATTCACGATCCAATTCACGTTAGGTGTCGTTGCTCCTTCATAAGCGTTATCAATGCGCTCCTTAACAATAACAAACAGAGCACCGAGTACTAGATAGTAAATAATAAATAAGCTTTTAATAGGTTTGTTTAAATAGCGGGTAGATAGGATGACCGCAAAAAATAAGACAAGCAGTATAGCTAACAGAATATATTCCTGCATGATATATATTCTCCTTTCTCTTGTTAAACTGACTTACATGAAGTTAGGATTGATAATGTGAAATTAACTTCGACCAATCAATTTGTGAGACAAATGAGTCTGAAGGAAGAATCCTCAGCGTTCCTTAATCATTTCCCATTTTCACTGCCAGTCATTCAAAAGTTAGGCAAACTTTCTTTCCATCCCAATGTTACGTACTTCATTGGAGAAAATGGCATGGGCAAGTCGACCTTACTTGAAGCAATTGCAGTAGGACTCGGGTTTAATCCCGAGGGAGGTTCAAGGAATTTTTCCTTCTCAAGCTATGAATCACATTCCGATTTGCATGAACATATTCGAATCGTCCGGGGAGGAAGCAGGCCGCGGGATGGATACTTTTTCCGCGCAGAGACTTTCTATAATGTAGCAACTAATATTGAGGAAATGGATCGGGAGGGGTACAGGCGAAAAATCATTGATTCCTACGGCGGGACATCCTTGCATGAACAGTCCCATGGAGAGGCGTTCTTCGCAGCCTTTATGGAGCGTTTCGCCGGCAATGGATTATATATTCTTGATGAGCCAGAGGCAGCTTTATCCCCGATCCGCCAGCTGTCGATGCTTGCTCGGATTGATGAACTGGTGGAAGATGGATCGCAGTTCATCATCTCGACACATGCTCCGCTGCTGATGGCTTACCCGGGCGCGAAGATTCTACAGCTGGATGCGGAAGGAATGGAAGAAGTCCAACTGGAGGATACACAGCATTATAGCATCATGAAGCAATTTTTCGAAGATAGAGGCAGGCTTTTGCATCATTTATTTAAAAAATGAATGGGGGAGAAATTGTGTTCGAATTGACAATCCGTTTTGCTGTTACCGATATTGAGAAAGCCAGGAGCTGGTATACGACCTTTCTTCAGAAAGATCCGGACTTCATTCCGCATGCAGGATTTCTAGAATGGGAAGTAGTGTCAGGCTGCTGGCTGCAGTTAGCCGAAACAGCGGAAATTGAATATCGAAACGGACCACTCCGTCTAGGTGTAAGGAACTTGGAAGCAGCAAGAGAGAGAGTTATCGAACAGTTGGACATACAGGATTTTGACATTCATATGCGTTCAGGTGTACCAGTCAAGTGGGGAACCTTTCCTGATCCTTGGGGAAATCAGCTCGGATATTATGAATATCTTGATAAGGAAGAAGAACAGAACAGGATAAATCAGTTAAAATAGTTAGATAGAAGAATAGCATGTGATAAGGAGAGTTCCCGAATGACAAATAGTGAAACGAATCCTAAGGTTGACGAGTTCTTAAGCAAGGCTAAACAGTGGAAGGAAGAATTCATAAGCCTGAGAAATATTGTTCTTGACTGTGAGCTAACCGAAGATTTCAAGTGGAAGCATCCTTGTTACACGCTTGAGGGTAAAAACATCGTTTTAATCCATGGATTCAAAGACTATTGCGCGCTTTTGTTTCACAAAGGTGCTTTGTTAAAAGATGCCCACGGGGTACTGATTCAGCAAACGGAGAATGTACAAGCGGCACGCCAAATAAGGTTCACCAATGTACAAGAAATAGCTGAAATGGAAACCGTCATAAAATCCTATATATATCTGGCGATAGAAGTTGAAAAAGCCGGTCTGCAAGTAGATTTAAAAGAGCACGCTGAATACATAATTCCAGAAGAACTTCATAATAAATTCGATGAAATCCCTGCCTTGAAAACCGCTTTTGAAGCACTGACACCGGGACGGCAAAGAGCATATATATTTTACTTTTCTCAAGCTAAACAATCCAAAACGCGAGAGGCAAGGATTGATAAATATATGCAGCATATTCTCGATGGAAAAGGGTTGAATGATAAATAATGTAACGGCAGCAGAAATTAGTGGCATATAGTTAGTTATACAAATCAGAGGTGAAGACATGGAAATTACCAGAGCAACAATACAGGAAGTAAAACAAACAGCAAAATTATTCGATCAATACCGGCAGTTCTATAAGCAAGCTCACGATTTAAGTGGTGCAGAGGCGTACATAACAGAAAGGCTGGAGAAGGATGATTCCGTCATATTCCTCGCAAAGGATGGAGATGATTATGTCGGTTTCACTCAGCTATATCCTACTTTTTCTTCTATCGGGATGAAACGCACATGGATACTGAATGACTTATATGTAGCGAAAAGTGCTAGAAAACAAGGTGTAGGAGAAAAATTGCTTGATGCAGCGGAGGCTTTCGCAAGGGAAACTGGTGCGGGAAGTATCGCACTAAGTACAGCTCCTGATAACGAGAAGGCGCAGCGTCTTTATGAGCGGAAAGGATACGAGCGAGACCAGCAGTTCTATCATTATGAGTTGAATCTGTAGAGGAGGTTGTTGATGATTATCGATGTTCTGCAGCATGTTCCATTTGAGGATCTTGCTGCTATAAGTGATTGGGGAGAAGCGCGCGGACATAGCTTTCGCGTTCATCATCTCTACGAAAAAGTTGATCTTCCCCATGCAGCGAATATCACCTTGCTCATCATTCTGGGCGGGCCGATGAGTGCCAATGATGCAGATCAATGGGTAAAGGAGGAGCGTGAACTGATCCGTCAGCTAATTGATCAGCAAAAGCCTGTATTCGGTATCTGTCTCGGTGCACAGCAAATTGCGAAGGCTTTAGGAGCGACTGTATTCCAAGGTGAACAAAAGGAAGTTGGCTGGTATCCAATTCAGACCGTTTCTACGCACTTTTCTTTCATTCCAGACGAGATGACTGTCTTCCATTGGCATGGTGAACAATTCTCCTTACCAGACGGTGCGATACGGCTTTTTGGAAATGAAATCTGTGAAAATCAAGGCTTTGTGTATCACGATCATATAATAGGTTTACAATTCCATTTCGAGACGACTAGAGAAAGTATGGAGAAATTGATATTGCATGACCGGGATTATCTTGATGATAGTCTATATGTCCAGAGTGAGCAGGCAATGAAGACAGCAAATTTTCCGTTAAAAAATAAAGAAGTATTGTATCAGCTGCTGGATCATTTGGTGGATGCTGTGAGAGAGGATCGGAAAACAAGTGGATTGTAGCTGCGAGAAAACGAACGATATTCTTTTTGAAGCGGACTTTGCTGATCCAGTCTGGTGTGCGGTTTGCAAGGAAAATCTGGATCTTGATGAATTTCCAATATCAAATGAGTTGAAACAGATGATCGGAAATTGGGCGAAGAAATATGGGCATTGGTTAGATTGGGATAAGGAATTATTAAAGATAGATGCAGTAAGGACTGAAAAAGAATTTAATAAGGAAGGAAGGTTATTGTCTATCAAATTGCAGCATGAACTGCCTAATGTCACTATCTGCTATAAAAAATCTTATTTAAGCTCTTTTTATACATGAAAGCTGCCAGCTAATAAAGCTGACAGCTTTTTTGATTCAACTAGTTATATTGAATTACTCGTATAAATTCGGTATAAGGGATTTCCTTAAACATATAATCGGTTATGAGCACTGTTCATGCCTCTATTTTCTACTCTAAAAATGTATACGCTTACAAATTTAGTCAGAAATCAGAAGGGGGAATTCTGTATGCGAAAAAGAGTCAAAGGCTTTGGATTAATTCTGCTTATTTTTGTTCTTGCTTTGATGACGGCATGCTCCAGCAGTGGTGAAACAGAAAGCGGAAAGAAAGAATTGACTGTCGTTTATCGATCACCTGGATCAGTAGATTCACTAAAGAATTTTTTTGACTCAGGTGTGTTGGATGAATTTGAAAAAGAACATCCGGATATCGATGTGAAGATAACGCCAATTACAGCGAGTGAGGGAGACTATTTCTCTAAAGTTGCACTGCAGATGAAGTCAGCAGAAACCGCTCCGGATGTTGTATCGGAGGATACATTCATGCTTAATTCTGATGCGAATGCCGGCTATCTTGATCCTTTGGATGATCGTATTGCAGATTGGGAGGAATGGGATAACATTATTGAAAATCTAAAATCAGGTGTGACAGCGGAAGATGGCAAGGTGTATGGGGTGCCGTCGACTTCTGACTCTCGCGGGCTTTGGTACAGCAAAGAGCTGTTCCAGGAAGCGGGCCTTCCTGTACCTTGGGAACCGAAAAATTGGGAAGAAGTACTGGATGCAGCGATAACAATTAAAGAGAAGACAGATGGAGTGACACCGCTATTTATGCAAGTTGGCAAGGCCAATGGCGAGGCAGTTTCGATGCAGACACTCGAGATGCTGCTATATGGAACTGGTGATACTCTCTACGACGACTCCGATAAAAAGTGGGTTGTGGATAGTCCAGGTTTACTGGATTCGTTCCGCTTTATTTCACAGGTGTACGATGTAGAAAAAGTTGGTCCAGATTTCTCTGTCGTCATGAGCGGTCAATCAGGAAACGTGGCTTTCCAGCAGTTATTCCCGCAAAAGAAACTGGCAATAGCACTGGATGGCAGCTGGAACGCACGGAACTGGGCTGAGAACGGAGCGGCTCCGATTGAAAATGTTGAGGAGAAAATAGGGTTTGCACCTATGCCGACCCAGAATGGGCAGGAACCAGGAGCAATTACAATGAGTGGAGGCTGGGCATGGGCAATTCCATCCAAAGCAGATATGAAGGAAGAATCATGGGAATTCATTCAATTCCTGATGGAAAAGGATAACAGCATCAATCGCTCCCTGACAGATGGTAACTTGAATACTCGTACAGATGCTGTTGAAGTAGAAGAGTATGTGAACCGTCCATTTGCCAAAGAATCGCAAGCGTACTTGGAAAATGCACAATTCAGACCAGCGAATGATAAGTATCCAGCAGTTTCCACGCAGCTGCAGACAGTAGTCGAAGCAATCGCAACTGGAAAACTGACTCCTGAAGATGCTGTGCAGCAATATAAAGCTGGAGTAGAACGAGTGGTAGGCAAAGAAAACACGAAGGTGGCTGAATAGGAAACCATCCCATCAAGGGCGCTGGATTACCCAGTTCCCTTTGATTGGGCGGGAGAAAGGTGACGAATATGTATGCATAGAAAAGCGATACTTTTTTTGTCTCCGTCTTGGATTCTTCTTTTATTATTTTTCATAACACCGATGTTACTGACTTTCGGTTTTGCTTTTACGAATTTGTCACTTACAGGAACCGATGCAGCCAACATTCAATTTATCGGATTCCAAAATTTCACTAATATGTTTCAAGACCCAGAATTTCGAATTAGTGTGTTCCGGACGCTTATTTTCTTACTTTTCTCTGCCGTAGTCGGACAGGTTGTATTAGGATTGATCCTTGCATTGTTAATGAAGGAGAAGCGACGCGGTTTTCGCCGATTTATTGGTGTGATCGTAATTGCCGGCTGGGTGACGCCGGAGATTGTCGTAGCTTTTTGCTGGGTAGCTTTCCTGAGTGATGCGGGTACGTTCAATGCAATTCTGCAGGTGATTGGGTTTGAACCAATCACCTGGTTATTCACTTTCCCGATGGTAAGTGTCATTATCGCAAACATCTGGCATGGTACTGCTTTTTCGATGATGGTTTTCCAAGCGGCACTGGACGATGTGCCAAAATCAGTACAAGAAGCTGCGGTCATAGATGGAGCGTCCCGCTGGCAGATATTCTTCCGCGTTACACTTCCAATTGTTAAAGGCTCGATAGTGACTAATATGATGCTCGTTACGCTGCAGACACTTGGCGTTTTCACGTTGATTTACACGATGACAGGCGGGGGACCAGGTAATGCTACACAGATTCTTCCAATATTCATGTACAACCAAGCATTCGTAAACTACCAATTCGGATATGGCACAGCCATTTCGCTAGTTCTACTCGTAATCGGTACGGTTGCCAGTCTGCTGTACATGCGTTTTATGAAAGTAAAACTATAAGGAGGAGGGATGCAGAATGAAGGTATCGAAAAAAGAATTAGTAATCCACTATCTGGCGCTCATCTTCTTAGCTATCTGCTTCTTACTGCCTTTTTTGTGGCTCGTATTCGCTTCCTTCGATCAGCAGGCAACCCAAGCAATCAAGCTGCCGGAGAAATGGACGCTCGATAACTTTACGGCTATTCTGTCAGACCCAAGTAATATCCGTTCTTTTGCAATCGGTTTGTTTATATCGCTTGGGCAGGCAACGATTGTTGTAATTGTTGCTGGATTGGCTGCTTATCCGCTTTCTCGATATAGGCTGCGATATAAGCGGTCATTCCTGCTTACCATCTTGTTCATGACGTCTTTGCCGATCACGGCAGTTATGGTTCCGGTCTATCAGCTGTTCCTATTCCTGAACATCCAAGATTCTATTATTTTCACGACGATCTTCCTTGCTGCGTCAGGATTGCCATATGCCATCTGGATGATGAAGAATTTTATGGATGCGGTACCGATTGAACTGGAGGAATCGGCATGGGTGGATGGTGCATCGGTGCTGACGAGTATGCGTAAAGTAGTTGGGCCGTTAATGCTGCCAGGAATCTTTACGATTGCAATTTTCACATTTACAGGCAGCTGGGGAAATTTCTTTGTTCCTTATATTTTGCTGCAGACACAGGAGAAGCTTCCAGCGTCTGTGACACTATACCAGTTTTTCGGAAACTACGGCATTATCGAATACGGCAAATTAGCAGCGTTCTCCATGCTGTACACAATGCCATCTATCATTCTTTATATCTTTGCTCAAAAATACATGTCCAAGGGCTTCAGTCTCGGAGGAGCATCCAAGGGCTAAGGGAGTGTAAGTATGTTGGGTTTGAAAGAACGTCAGCTAGAAAGAAGAATAGAAGAGTTGGAGAAATACCGCTATCGGGATCGACATGATTTGCAGCATTTTCTAGCATTGGAGGATCAGGATAAGAAGGTCGCACCTGAAGTACCAGGTCTGGAAGCTTTTAAAGAGAAGCTGCATGTTGGGGACCATTGGAAAGGCCGAGATCGCTATCTATGGCTGGCAAAGGAAATCGTTCTTCCTGAGGAATGGGCAGGGAAACAGGTAGTTGGTGTATTCGATTTTGGCAAGACCGGCGGCGGAGGAAATTCAGGCTTTGAGTCACAATGCTATGTGAACAATGTAATGTATCAGGCGGTAGACTCCAATCACCAGGAACTGTTCTTTGAGGATGAGTGGTATGGTGATTCTATTCGTTTGGCATTTCGTCTCTGGTCAGGATTAGAAGGAGGTGGAGAAAGGGTAGACCAGGAGCATCAAATAAAGCGCGCTGAAGTAGCCCTTTTGGATGAACAAACCGATGATTTTTATTATACGACCTTTGCCATTCTTGAAACAATACGTGTACTAGACGAGAATGCCGCGGAGCGGGTCCAGTTATTATCGCTGTTAGACCAGACTATCCGGTTAATTGATTGGAGCTCCCCAGGAAGTGATATATTCTATCATTCTATTTATGAGGCAAACGACTATCTCCAAAGAGAATTGGATAATCTGGACAGCGATTCTCCAATCACAATTCGTTGTATCGGTCACACTCATATTGATGTAGCTTGGCTGTGGCGTTTGAAACATACGAGAGAAAAAGCAGGCCGCTCCTTCTCGACTGTTTTACGTCTGATGGAAAAATATCCTGACTATAAGTTTCTGCAAACACAGCCGCAGCTCTATAGCTATGTAAAACAAGACTTCCCGGAACTGTACGCTCAGATTAAGGAGAGAATTGATGGTGGTCAGTGGGAAGTGGACGGTGCGATGTGGCTGGAGGCTGATTGTAATTTACCTTCTGGTGAATCATTGGTGCGTCAGATCTTACAGGGTGCCAAGTTCATCCAGGAGGAATTCGGAAAAGATGTGAACTACCTCTGGCTGCCAGATGTGTTCGGATATTCATGGGCATTGCCTCAGATTCTCAGCAAGGCAGGGATCAATACATTCTTAACGTCAAAGATTAGCTGGAACCAATTCAATCGGATGCCAAATGACACATTTACATGGCGAGGGCTGGATGGAAGTGAAGTGCTGACACAATTTATCACGACACCTGATCCATCACCAAGGGAAAATACATGGTTCGCTACGTATAACGGTCAAATCCTGCCTGATACAGTAACAGGAACTTGGGATAACTATAAAAACAAAGCACTTACGAAGGAGCTGCTTCTTTCCTATGGATACGGAGATGGCGGAGGCGGCGTGAACAGGACCATGCTTGAAATGAGGAGAAGACTGGATCGTATGCCAGGGCTGCCTAACGTCAAAACAGGCGATGTTAAAAGTTATTTCGAATCACTCCATGATCAGACCCAGAATACATCAGAGTTCATGCCAGTTTGGGATGGAGAACTTTACTTGGAATATCACCGCGGTACGTATACGAGTCAAGCCTACAATAAGAAAATGAACCGCAGGATGGAACTGAAGCTGCGTGAGACAGAATTCCTGCATGTATGGAAAGCAATTCAGGCAGATGACTTTTTGAAGTATCCATCTTCTACTTTAGAAGAGGTATGGCGGACATTATTGCGTAATCAATTCCACGATATTATTCCGGGATCTTCAATTCGGGAAGTATATGAAGATAGTGAGAAGGAATACGAGGATGGATATGCAAAGCTGCAAGCGCTGCAGAAGGTTGCAGCAGACGATTTGATTACAGATGAAAAGCATACATGGAGCATTGTGAATTCTTCATCGTGGCAATTGGATGGTATTGTCAAGATAGAGACAGAGGATGACGGTGTATGGGAGGATGAAAACGGCAGCCCTTTGGCAGCTCAAAAACACAAAGGCGGCTGGCTGGTCGAAGTACCGGCTGTACCGGGAACAGGAAGTAAGCAGGTTCATTTAAAGACCGACAAAAAAGATTCAGAACAGGATAATGCGTGGTTCCAGTTGAAGAACCGGGAGCTTGTAACTCCATTTTATGAAGCTAGGTTTAATGAATACGGTCAACTCCAGTCTCTATATGACAGGAAAGCAAAGCGTCATGTAATAGCTGAGTCGGAGAATGCAAATGTGTTTCAGGTGTTTGAGGATAAGCCACTGGATTACGATGCTTGGGATATCGATTTATTTTATCAGGAGAAAAAGAAGGAAGTCACAAACCTGCTCGATTTTACTCTGAAAGAAGCAGGTCCACTGCAGCTGGTGATAGAAGCGTGCTGGCAGTACGGTAATTCGACTATTCATCAAGACATTATCTTCTATCGCAATCGGAAAGTAATTGATTTTAAAACAGAAGTAGATTGGCATGAGCGTCAGCAATTATTAAAAGTAGCCTTTCCTGTCCAAATTCGGGCTACAGAAGCAACTTATGATATCCAATACGGCAATGTCAAACGACCGACACATTGGAATACTTCGTGGGATATAGCCAGGTTCGAATCTGTTGCGCATCAATGGGTCGATTTCTCGGAGCAAAATTACGGTGTCAGTCTGCTTAATGATTGCAAGTACGGACATGACATCAAAGATCATACAATACGTCTGTCTTTGATCAAATCCGCAATTGCACCGGATATCGAACAAGACCAAGGTCACCACGTATTTTCGTATTCCCTTTACCCACATGAAAAAGGATGGGTGGAGGCAAATACGGTACAAGAGGCATGGAAGCTGAATCAGCCGTTCCAAGTATACAGCGGAGTAAATGACAAAGACGGAGCAAAACTATTTTCTATAGATAATCCGCATGTGCAACTGGATGCAATTAAGAAAGCAGAAGATAATGAAGATATCATCATCCGTTTGCATGAATATACCGGTGGTACACAGCAGGTGACGATACAGCCAGAGTTCAACTATACCTTCTGGGAAGAATGTGATTTGAGGGAAAGAAAAGTAGACCAAAGCCCTCAGGAAGGAAATATAGAATTATCCTTCACTCCATATGAAATAAAGACAATTCGTATATCCAAATTATGAGAAAAGCCCCTTTGTGGGCTTTTCTTTTTTACTGTATACTTTCGATTACAAAAGCAAAGGAGGATACATATGCGTGCGTTCGGTAAAAAAGAGCAAGGAAAAAACTATGTAGAGAGACGGGCTGTATACGGGATTCTGCACGGGGGCTTATCCGGAAAAATAGGCGTGATTCGTAAAAGAAACGATCAATTATTTATGTTGCCTGGAGGTGGAATAGAGAACGGTGAGAATGAATTAGAATGTCTGGAAAGAGAGGTCGTGGAGGAAACTGGCTACACGATAAACGAGCCAGCATTTCTATGTCAAGGAACACAATACTTCCAGTCCAGAGATGCTAGTCACTATATACAAAATATAGGGAGTTTCTACAGCTGTACACTAGGAGTTAAAGAGAAAGAACCAATGGAAGAGGATCATGAATTGATTTGGCTGACTCCTGAAGAAGCAGCGAGCAGCTTATCTCATCAGCACCAAGCCTGGGCAGTCCGGCAATGTATCGGATTACTAGATTAAATCGCGATCAGCTTATATGTGCTTTGGATTCTAACTTTCCTATAGTATACTTTAGGAAAGTGTTTCCAATTATACATAAAGCAAGGGGGACTGGATTTGTCTGAACAAGAAATGCAGTATACGGCAAAGGATTTGGCTGCCTCATTGGATGTGACAACCTCGACGCTTCGAAGATGGGCGATTGCATTGGAAAGTGCTCATTATCCGTTTCAGCGGAACGAAAAAGGACAGCGGATATATACAAAACAGGATATCACTACATTTGAAGAGTTAAAGAAATTACTTGGAGAAAAAATGACTTTTGCGGATGCAATTCAGAAGCTGACCGGGCATAACAAGTCTATGGAGAAAAAGCCAGAAACAGAGAAAATAATGAACGTAACTGCGGAGGAACTGGAGAAGCTTGTCTCACGTGCAGTGAAAAAAGCAGTGAAGAAAGAACATGAAAAGCTGTTCAAACAGATGAAAAAGCAGATGAAAAAAGAGCTGGAGAAACTAAAAGAGAAAAATTAATTAGGTCCCTATGATATTTTATTACCTTAAAGAAGATATGCCTCAATCTAAATGATACAAAATTCCGAAAAATAAGTCTAGTATTATTTTTAATTGATGCCAAAATGAAGTTGTATTCGATTATAGATTAGGAGGCGTTATTATGAAGCAGAATATTTATGACAATGAAGTATTTTTTGAGAATTACAAGGCTCTGCGAGAAGATCCGGTGAATTACAATGAACTTCTGGAACAGCCTGAGATAAAACGAATGCTGCCTGACTTAAATGGCAAGCATGTTTTGGATATTGGCTGTGGCATGGGGGACTTGGCCAGGTATTGTGCGGAACATGGAGCTGAGCGTGTCACTGCTATTGATCCATCCAGCAAAATGCTGCAGGAAGCAAAACTCAGAAATGGTCATCCAGCAATTGATTTTGTTCAAACAGCATTAGAGGATGCAGTGCTGAAAAAAGAGAGTTACGACATTGCTGTCAGTTCACTAGTAATGCATTATGTGGCAGACTACGATGCAGTTATCCAGTCTATCCATGCATCATTGAAAGAAGACGGTATCCTTTTGTTCTCCACCGAGCATCCAATTGTAACTGCCAGAAAAGAAGGCGACAAATGGATTACAGATGAAGAAGGGAACCGGATTCATTTCGCGGTGGATAACTACCAGGAGCAAGGCAGACGTGAAGTTAAATGGTATGTAAATGGAGTAGTTTACTACCATCGGTCGTTCGCTGCGCTATGCAACGGACTTATACGGAATGGTTTCAGTCTCCAAGAAGTAACAGAGCCAATGCCAAGTGAAGCGGCAATTGCTCAGCTGCCGCGGATAGACCATGAGCTGCGCCGACCATCATTCATTATTTTGAAGGCGAGAAAAACAGCCCGTCCTTAATGGACGGGCTCCATTTCTACCCAGCCTCGAACGCTGTTGATCAGCCAGATGCGAGAAGCAGTTTGGAGGTCAGCCTTCGTCAATACAGCTTCTTGAATCGTCTCTTTTTCCAATAATTCTTGTCGCAGTGTGCCAGGCAGCAGGCCGCTGGAAACAGGAGGCGTCAGCAGCTTGCCATCCTGCTCGATGACAAGATTGCCAATCGTGAATTCAGTCAGCTCGCCAGCATCATTCCAAAGCAGCGTATCAAACACACCTGACTTCTCTATCTTATAATCTTCGTATACTTTGCGATAAGTCGTCTTGTGATAATAATATCGGCTTCTATTGTCAATTGGTGTGGCAGCCAAAGTGAATTTCTGTTTATTTTTAATCGATGCTGGCATTTCACTATAAAAGAGCTCAAGCTGTCCGCTCTGATTAGCTAAAAGACGTATCCGGTGAGATTGTCCAGGGTGCTCGTTTTGGTGTTGATACAGAAGCTTGCGGACAGCCGCTTCTTTAATCGGGATGCTGAAATAATCTGCAGACTGCAGCAGACGGCGTATATGTCTATCCTCCAATAGGAAAACACCACTTGAATACGCAATCGTTTCCAACAGCTCGAAATCAGGAAGCTGCTCCTGCAGTACAGATGATTTGGCGATTGCTTCCTCATACTCACCCTTAGAAGTGGAATCCCAAGTGATACCTCCGCCGACACTGTAGGTAGCCTGCTTTTCTGCCTTGTCGACAATTGCAGTACGGATTGGCACATTGAAGACAGCTTCGCCGCCTGGTTCAATATAGCCGATGGCACCGCAGTAAACCTCGCGCGGTTCAGATTCGAGGTCCGTAATTACTTTCATTGTGCTCGCTTTAGGAGCTCCTGTGATCGATCCGCATGGAAAGAGGGCCCGCATGATATCGATAATTGTTGTGCCTGGGACTGTTTCTGCTTCTATAGTTGAAGTCATCTGGTAAACTGTCGGGTATTTTTCAATTGTATATAACGCTGGAACATGCACAGTACCAAGCTTGGCAACCCTGCTGATATCATTGCGCAGCAAATCGACAATCATGACATTCTCCGCACGGTCTTTGACAGATGCAGCTAAGGTTTCCAGCTGTTCAAGGTCCTGCGTGTATGTAAGTCCACGCTTGATCGTACCTTTCATCGGTTTTGTAATAATACGTTCTCCATCCCAGTGGAAAAATAATTCAGGAGAAGCGGATAAAATAGCATTATCTTCCCACGCCAAATAGGCAGTATAATCGGCACGCTGTGCTCGCTGCATTTGGCGGAAAAGAGTAGCAGAATCACCAGCAAAGGCTGTGCGCAGACGCATTGTATAATTCGTCTGATATGTATTGCCAGCAGCAATTTCCTCTTTAATAGTCTGGATAGCTTGGTCATATGTTGTTTTTGAGATTGCTGGCTGCCAGTTCAGCTTAATTGGTGCTTCACTAATTGATTCTGGCTGCTCTTTACTAAAGGTCTTGAAAATACCAAATTGTAAAAGGGGCAGCTTTGATCCAGCAGCAGTGACATAGCTTGGATCGAATGCTCCAGCAGCTTCATAGGAAAGGTAGCCGGCAGCATAATATCCCTTTTCTGTATATACTTGCACCTGCTCCAGGCAGGGAATGACTTCATCTATTGTGTATGCGGTCAGCAGTGTATGCTGCTCTGTGAAACGCCGATGCTGTGTTTGTCCATTTGCATCAGCAAAATTGAAATAAGCGTACATAGAATATCTCCTTTCTTGCTTTCCTAGTATCTCATATGGTGGATAAGCGGAATAGCTTATCGGAATAGAGTAATTATTGAAACTATTTCCATATTATCTCGTAATAGTAGGTACAATATTTTAGGAGGAGTTGTACGTTGCGGACGATCCAAGTGTTGAAGGAACTAGGCTTTTGGGTGTTTGCTTGCATCTATTTGATCGGGATCCGTCCCAATCTCGACGGATATGTACTCTTGATACCGGATCTGCTTATTTGTGCGGCTATTGTACTTTCACTAACTGCATATGTACTTCGCTTCGGGCGGAAGAAAGGGTATTAGTAAGAGGGTAACAAGGGATGAAACCATACTATACGGATGCCATTATATTGCTCACCTTCATCGTGTTTATGACAAGTATAGATTTAAGTCATATGAAATGGTTGGGGTAGGGAGTTTTGATTGTATACAGTGTATGGGCTTTCTTGATGGGATTTAAGACTGTAGCCATCTTGAAACAATCAAAATCAGAGAACTGATAGCCTGAAAGAGCTCTAATCTTAGTTGATCGCATTATTTCAGATGGAGGTAAGAGAATGCATATCATATTACATAAAGCAACAGAGGCAGATGCGGAGCTGATTCATGAATACCAGGTCGCAGCTTTTCAGCCGCTACTTGATAAGTATCAGGACTTGGACTCAAATCCTGCCAATGAGCCGTTATCACGTACAATTGAACGCATTAACAGAACAGACGGAGGATTTTACAAGATACTGACAGAGGGACAACTTACGGGCGCCATTTGCCTTTTTTCGAAAGAACCTTATGTTTATTGGATCAGTCCAATCTTCATTCATCCTTCTCACCAGGGGAAGGGAATCGCTCAGCAGGTTCTAAAGCTGGCAGAAAACATGTTTTCGGATGCTAGGATTTGGCGATTGGCCACCTTGCGGGAAGAAAAGGGCAACTGTCATTTGTATGAAAAAATAGGATATAAACTGACTGGCAAGATACAAACGTTGAATGAGCGGGCTACATTGGTTTATTACGAAAAGCGGATATAAAGTTTTGCGACGGGTGATTATGCGTAAAGACATTATGTCTGCCGAATGGATGCAGACGGATCTCCATCCATTTGATGAGCGGGGCAAAACAGCGTTAGCTGCTTTATTTTACAAGGGGTTTAGGGATACGATAGATGAAGAATACGATAGCAAGAATGCCTATTTAGGTGAAATACAGGATGTGTTGGATGGGAAGTACGGTCTATTCCTGCCTTCCTGTTCTTATTTCTCACAAACTTCTGAGGGGATAAACGGTGTTACGATGGTAACGCTCTTCCGTTCTGTTCCTTTGCTTGCTTATGTAGTCACTGCTCCGGAATGGCAGGGAAAGGGCGTTGCCACTAGTTTGATACAGTCTAGTGAGCAGGCCTTAGTTCGGCTAGGCTATGAAGCTCTTTATCTAGTTGTAACCAAGCAGAATTATCGCGCCAGATCACTTTATCGGACATTAGGATTCCGCGAAGCGGGGGAAGACTGGGATGCGGTGTCAGGAAGGGAGAAGCAGAAATGATTGCAGTAAGATTAGTCAAAGAACAGGATGCAGCAGATCTCTTATCTCTGGAGCTGCGAAATAAGGAATTCTTCCAGCTTTATACGGGGAAGCGTGAAGAGCACTTTTATACACTGGATGGTCAAAAGGAGCGTATTGATCGGGCAATTGCTTCTGCTGCTGATGATACTGGTTATTATTTTGTCATTCTTATGGATGAAAATATAATCGGTATTGTCATGCTGTCAGAGGTAGTGCGCTGGAATCTTCAGAGCTGCTGGATAGGCTATTTTCTTGATAAGGATCAAAACGGAAAAGGGTATATGACAGAGGCAGTCCGTCAGGTAGTGGCTATTGCTTTTGATGAATTGGAATTTCATCGGTTAGAGGCAGGTGTCATGCCGCATAATATCGGCTCTATCAAGGTGCTGCTAAAGGCAGGCTTCCATAAGGAAGGTATCGCAAAACAGAACGTCAAAATCAATGGAAAGTGGCAGGATCATCAAACTCTTGCTATCATTAACCCTCGGGACCTCATTTGAAGGAGAGGGAAGATAGATGAACAAATGGCTGCTTATAGCTGGGGTATTGGTGGAAATCATCGGTATTCTATTGATATTGTTCTGGCGAGTTGACGATATGGTTGCGATTATTAGTGGTATAGTAATTATTGTTATAGGGATAGTACTTTTCCAAATCGGATATTGGCGTATTATAAAAGCTCGCAAAAAAGGAATGAAGAGAAGATAAAGAAGTCAGCTGGTGGGGAAACTCAATCAGCTGGCTTTTTTTATCTGAAATTTACGCTAGGTCTGCCTGCTGTTCTGCTATGCTAATGTTATCCACTGAAAAGGAGTGTTACCAATAATGAAGAGCAAGTCTTCCTCTATTGCGATCTCTCTTACATGCTGCTGTATCTTCCTCTCTTGTAATACAGTTGAAGCCTCATTAGACCCTAACTCATCTGTATCTATAAATAACAAAAGAGCAGACATTTTTATTTGCAGTTCAGATCCAGTCTATCAAGAGACTAACGGAAAATATTCAACAGAAGATTTCCAAAACGCAATACCGGCTGAAATGCCAGTAGCAGAAGAATCTTGGCTGGAAACTTTGTGGAATACCTTTTTTAATAAAGACACGCAAGAAACAATCTCTTCTGATACAGAACAAGCGGGTCCACAAATGATTCCGTATAAGCGAGAGCCAATAAGCCTTTATCCGCATAATTCCTACATTCATTGTTTGCTGTCTGCCCATATGAACACAGATCCATATGCGAATCTTCCCTATTAAGCTAGTCCATTAAGTCTATAAAATATTAAATATTTGTATGTTTTGTTGATTTAATAGGGATTAATACCTTGAATTATATTATTTATTAATAATCCATTTTTACCAAATTACTTTACAAATGTGGAATATTGCCGATATATAGTAATAGAGTGAAATTTTATGAATAGGGGCTTGATGTAATGAGTATGCAAGTACATGAGCAGACGGAACAGGCAATACATCCGATGTTGGACGCCTTTGTAAAGGTAGGGCCGTTCTTGCAGGATCTAATCAATGAAGATGTCACGATTGGTATCTATAATACGGAGAAGTTGATTATCAATTTCCCTGCCAAGACCTTTTCATTGAATGTTACACCTGGAGACCCATTAATGGATGGGGATATCGTAACAGCGGCTATTCGCCAGAACAAAAATCAATATGCAGTCGTACCGGAGGAGCTTTTCGGAATCAGTATTATCGCCCGTGCTATTCCGCTTCACGATGAAGCAGGAAATGTAATAGGCGGTATCGGAGTCGGTTTGAGCATCGAAAGTGCGAATCAATTGTCCTCAATTGCTTCTAATCTTTCTGATGTTATTGGCGACGTGACTGCAACAATCCAGGATATGGCGCAATCCATCTCTGGTTTGGCAGAAGGCATGAATTACATATCAAAGAAAGCTTCAGAGGTAACAGATAGCGTGGATACGATTGAGGAAGTATCCAACGTCGTTAAGGGTATTGCGGATCAGAGCAACTTGCTTGGTCTCAATGCTGCTATTGAAGCTGCGCGTGCTGGAGAACAGGGACGCGGATTCAGTGTGGTTGCAGATGAAATCCGCAAGATGGCAACTGGCTCCAAGGATCAGGTAACAGAAATCCATCAGATTACCGAGAAAATCAAGACTGTTATCGGCAAGCTGAGCAATTCAATTCAAGAAGCAAATGCAGAATCAGACACACAATCAGCTGCCATCGAAGAGCTGACAGCGACGATGGAAGAGATTAACGCTAATGTACAAACTCTAGCAAATCTAGCAAAAGAGAATATCTCAATCAAAGACTAATAGAGGTGACCGACATGGAAAATTTCAAGCATTTGAACAGTCAGTATATTAATGGAGAATGGCGTGAGGGTCAGAGCAGTGTAAAAATGGAGAATCGCAATCCATATAACGGTGAGCTAATTGCTACCTATCAAGCTGCAAGCTTAGATGATTTAAACGAAGCATATGAAGCATCTGCCCGTGTGCAGAAAGAATGGGCGAAAACAAACCCGGTAGCACAACGCGCTGTCTTCGAAAAAGCTGTTGCTTATCTCGAAGCAAACCATGAAGCATTTGTTGAGACTATCATCGAGGAAATTGGCGGTACAAGATTAAAAGCTGAATTCGAGATCGGTCTCGTTACAAATATCATCAAGGAAGCCTCAACATTCCCATTCCGAATGAACGGCCAAATCCTGCCGTCCCCGATTGATGGCAAGGAAAACCGTGTTTATCGTGTTCCTGTTGGAGTGGTGGGCGTTATCAGCCCATTCAACTTCCCATTCTTCCTATCCATGAAGTCTGTTGCGACTGCATTGGCAGCTGGAAATGGTGTTGTATTAAAACCGCATGAACATACTGCAATTACTGGTGGTACGATGATTGCGAAGCTATTCGAGGACGCTGGTCTTCCAAAGGGCTTGCTCAATGTCATTGTGACAGAAATCAGTGAAATTGGTGATAACTTCGTAGAGCATTCAATTCCTCGTGCGGTATCCTTCACAGGGTCTACTAAAGTCGGTAAACATATCGGAATGGTAGCCGGTAAGAATTTGAAAGAGGCGCATTTGGAGCTTGGCGGTAACAGTGCATTGGTAGTTTTAGAGGATGCAGATATGGAACTTGCAGTCAGTGCAGCTGTATTCAGCCGTTTCACTCACCAAGGTCAGATCTGTATGTCTGCCAATCGTCTGATTGTGCATGAAGATGTGTATGATGAATTCGTTGAAAAATACTTGGCGAAGGTTTCCACGCTTACTTGCGGTGACCCGAAAGATCCAAGCACAATCATCGGACCGCTTATTAACGAACAGCAAGTGAAAACGACTGTAGCGTTGATTGAAAAAGGTATCGAAGAAGGTGCAACACCGCTAATCAAAGGTAAAGTGGAAGGTAACATTGTTGAGCCAGTAGTATTCGGCGATGTAACGCCAGATATGACACTTGCAAACGAAGAACTATTTGCCCCAGTCGTCAGCATTTTGAAAGTGAAGAGCGATGAAGAAGTGCTTGCCTTTGCAAATAACAGCGATTATGGCTTGAGCGGTGCTATACATACAAGAGATGTGGAGCGCGGTGCAGAGCTTGCGAAACAAATGGATACGGGTATGATCCACATCAACGACGGTACAATCAATGATGAACCTACTGTTGCTTTTGGCGGGGTGAAGAATTCCGGCCTTGGCCGCCTGAATGGCGATTGGAGCCTTGATGCATTCACAACAACAAAATGGATAAGCATTCAGCACGATCGCAGACAATATCCGTATAGCTAATGATAGAAGCCCCACAGCTCATAAGGCTGTGGGGCTTTTTTTTATGTGCAGCTACTCTGCAGCCATGGCATCCTGTTTGGTTCGATGAACTGTGCCATATGGATGTTCAGGCGGTGCATAAATAGTATAAAGCTTCAAAGGTGTACGACCGGTATTTATCACATTATGCCATGTTCCAGCAGGGACAAAGATGGCATAATCATCTTGGACATATTGCTGATATTGTAAGTTGTCTTTCCTAGGGCCCATTTGGACTAGTCCATGCCCGGATTCAATGCGTAGGAACTGATCAACATTCGGATGCCTCTCCAAACCGATATCTTCTCCTGGTCGGATACTCATCAATGTCACTTGAAGATGTTTTCCGGTCCAGATAGCTGTCCGGAAGAATCGATTATTTTC
Organism: Terribacillus sp. JSM ZJ617; assembly: GCF_044383785.1. Lineage (NCBI taxonomy): Bacteria > Bacillati > Bacillota > Bacilli > Caryophanales > Bacillaceae > Terribacillus > Terribacillus sp. JSM ZJ617. The sequence continues at coordinate 61,722 of NZ_JBISEQ010000007.1, forward strand.
TGTAGCTTGTTCGATGTCGACAACATATGGTGAATTTCCGTGATCGTGTATTTGCTGCTGCCACTGATAATTGCGCCAGTCATTTGGACTCGGGGGCCAGTGATAGTGCGGATATCCAGGGTACATTTATCCTTCTCCTTTGATGCAGTTATATCGTATCCTATGCTATTGCTCACTGAGAGTTCTTGGTGGTTTAAAGCAAAAGAAAGAGTACAGGAGGTTTTCCTGTACCCTGAAAAACGATCATTTAGCTTTGATTACGTCAATCCGTGGCATCTCCGGCTGTTTCATATCATTTCCCAAGAAATAACTTGTATGAGGTGGCTGGTTATAAGCAACATTCTGCCAAGCAATGCCTAAGCGGTAAACAGGATCGTGCATTAAGGTAGGGAGTTTTTCTTCGGTTATGTCTGTTGTCGTATAAAGGACGAGAGCGCTGCTGTCTTCTGTACGCCAGATGGCTTCCTCACGCCAGTCACCGATTAAATCAGCCTGCAGGGCAGGATTTCCTTTTGTTCCATTGTTGGAGTAAGTTCCTTCGGCATCGAGTAATGGATCCAATTTTTCTGTTTCCGGGTTCCATTTTCCGATTACGCCAGTACCAGTCTGGATGCTTTCATCGAAAGTATGATCAAGTATTTCACGTGTCAAGTCGCCGTCCCACCAGATAGCAAAATTGGCAGGAGGGATATTTGTGGAAATTTTCTCCCCTGAAGCAGCGTAGAGTCCACCTGTCGGGCTGTTCCATGCACCGTCAATTGCCCACATTTCTGCTCCTGGATAGCGAGGGTCAATGTCAGATGCAAGACCGCGCCCTACATCTATATTTGTAGGGATCCCCCAAATTAGTTCTCCTGTACGGGCATCGCGGAACTCTAATCCTGCTTCATTTGGATATGATTCATGTACTTGGAATACTTCAAGCCCTGGTCTGCTTGGGTCTAAATCGCTAAGATGCATTGCATCACCGTGACCAAGACCAGTCGAATAAAGACCAGTGCCATCGTCGTCCAATGCCATCGCGCCATAGATGATTTCATCTTTGCCGTCTTCATCCACGTCTCCGATACTTAAATTATGATTACCTTGCTGTGCATAAGCTTCGTTTCCAGGTGTTTCACTATTGAACATCCATTGCTTTTTCAGTTTGCCATCTTTATAGGTATAGGCCGCAATTACTGTCTTTTCATAGTAGCCTCTTGCTTCAATGATACTCGGTGTTTTGCCATCCAGATAGGCGACTCCGGCAAGGAAACGGTCCCCTCGGTTCCCGTAACAGTCACCCCAATCACAAATATCCCCCCGGGCTGGTTCATAGTCGACTGTCTGCTTGATCTTACCCGTGTTGCCTTCGAATACAGTCAAATATTCTGGCCCTTCGAGTATATAGCCTGATGCATTGCGATGATCCGCGTCAGGATCGCCGATAACTTTTCCTTTTGAATCTGTTGTTCCGTCAGCTGTTTTGACGACAAGCTCAGATTTTCCGTTACCATCAAAATCGTAAACGAGCATTTGTGTGTAATGGGCACCTGCACGGATATTATGGCCAAGATCAATTCGCCATTTATGCGTCCCATCCATTTCATAAGCATCGATTAAAACATTGCCTGTGTAGCCTGAGCGGGAATTATCCTGTGCATTGGATGGATCCCATTTCAAAATGATTTCCCATTCTCCGTCACCATCCAGATCTCCGACGCTGGCATCATTGGCATTATAAGTATAGGACTTCCCATCCGGTGTTTTACCATCAGCTGGCTTTTGGAGGGGGATATGCAGCTGATTGTTTTGCCATACTTTGATCTTATCCTGATCTACGCCTTTTCCGATTGCTTCTACACGATATACACTATTTACAGTACCATCTTTATCCAGGAAATTCGTGCTGTGTTTCACAGGTTTCCGAGTGATTTTCTTACCGTCGCGATATACATGAAAGGAGGTTTTTTTCGTATCGTTCCCGAGGAATCTCCAGCTTAAGAAGACACCATCCTCTGTCTGGACGGCAACAGCGCCACGTTCCAAATATTCCATTTGCCTTTTAGGCAGTTTCTTGGCATCGGCAGAGAAGGGGATTGCGAATGTCAGAAGCAGGACGAGCAGCAAAAGCAGACATTTTTTCAATATAACCATTCCTCTCCTTATTTGTTGAAGCGCTTTCATTTTAATGCAGTAGGAAGGTTAATTCTTATTAGACAAGGCAGGGCATTCTCAAATATGGTTGTAAATATCTTAAAAGCCATGCCTGAATAGGCATGGCTCATCAGTTAAATTATTATTTAGCAGTCCCTAATGTATGAATCACATGAGCTGTACAATTGATGCCGTTCAGGAAATAATCCACATCAAGATTCTCGTTCGGCGAATGGTTATGCTGATCAAAATTCGCATAAGGAACGATGATAGATGGCAAGCCTAGTATACCTGTCCACACATAATCCGGAAGGGAGCCACCCATACTCGGCTGAATGAGCGGGTCTGTTTGGTAAGCATTCTCGACTGCGCTGATTACTTTCTGAACAATCGGCAGCTCCGCTCTTGTGCGTGAGGGCTGCATGCTGCCCAAGTATGTAACCTCTACGTCAGGGGCATAGGCTTGAACATGCTTTTGGATCTTTTCAAAGATATCGTTTGGATCCTGATCCACAACGAGCCGAATATCCATTTTGAGACGAGCAGTGGAAGGGATGATCGTTTTCGTTCCTTCTCCTGTATAGCCGCTTTCCATACCAAAGATATTAAAGGTAGGCTCGCCAGTCATCTTCTGATAGTAGGAAGGACCATCCATGGACAGGTCCGGATAGCCGATCTTTTCACCTAATGACTTCTTGTCATAAGGTAGCTTCGTAAGCAGCTGCTCCTCATAAGCGGTGAACGGACGGATGCTATCATAGAAGCCTTCTATTTTGACATGACCGTCAGAGTCTCGCATTGTATGCATTAGCTCGATCAGTTTCCAGGCAGGGTTAGGAACAATATTTCCAGTGTTGCCAGAATGGTTATCCCGATCTGCTCCTTTGCTATCGAATTGAATGGAAAGCATTCCGCGTACACCAAGCAGCACGAGTGGGGAAGAGCTGTTATGAGACGGGCCATCAGATGTGTAAACAAGATCGGCTTGCAGCAGATCTTTGTGCTCTTTCACAAATGCTGCAAGATTTGTACTGCCTTTTTCTTCTTCACCTTCGAAGACGAATTTAATGTTGATAGGCAGATCGCCCACTGTATTCAAGTAGCTTTTGACGCCGAACAACTGAGCCATCAGCTGACCTTTGTTATCACCTACACCGCGGGCATAGATTTTGCCGTTGCGGATTTGGGGTTCGAATGGAGGAGATTCCCACGCATCGTAAGGCTCAGGAGGCTGTACATCGTAGTGTCCATAGATAAGTAAAGTGAAAGCTTCCGGATCCTTGATCAATTCTCCATATACGACTGGATGACCGGCCGTCGGAATGATTTTTGTCTCTATTCCTAGTTCCTCCATCATTCCTTTCAATAGTTCAGCGCATTCCTCAATTCCGTCATTCTGCGTACTGATGCTTCGCTGGCGCAGCAAGGTGAATAGCTGGTCCAGGAAGTCTTGTTTATTTGTTTGTATATAATCCTTTAATGCAGATGAGTTCATATAATTCTCCTTTATTTCTTAATTCAATGTTCCAATCAGAACTGTGGCAATCAAGATTGAACAAGTCGTCACAGTTGTGAAACCGCCCATAAGCATGGGTGTCACAATCTCATTCATGATGGCTTCTCTTTCTTCTTCTGTTTCTCCGACTTCACGGCTGATTTCCTCACAAAGGATATAGTCTGCAGGGAAACCGAAAAGTGCTGTCAATGCAACAGGCATACCAAGATACTTTCCGACACCGAGAAGCTTGGAAGCGAGCAATCCTCCTATTGTTACACCTGCCGTACCAAGCAAACATATCAATAGAATTTCTGGAATATAGCTGGCCAAAGCAGCTGGTGTCACATCATCCATTGAAGAAATAACGATGAAGATGACAGCAATCATGGCAATTCCGGTTGCGTTCGCTTTTTCCATTGTCTTGGCAGGATAGAAGCCGATATAGGCACCAATTACCCCGATGATTAAACAGAAGATAGTGTAGTTGACGCCGGTGACAGCATCAAGGATAACAGCGATACCGCTGCCCAAATAAAGCTGAAAAATGAAAATAAGGGATGTCTGATATTTTTCCGGTAAAAGTAATTTGCGTTCGTTCTGGGCTTTGACTACTTTATTTGGCCGTTCTGAAACTTCCTCTTTTTCCAAAGCTGCACCGCTGTGCAGGCGCGCCTGTACTTGCTGTTTCACAACAAGGGCATGCCTTTTTAAGAAGAAGGAAGCAAGTGGGATGCCGAATAGCTTATGAATGCTTAGTACTAATGCTGGGATGATGACAAGGCTGGATAATCCTAACTCGGTCAGTTTTTCACTCGTAACGAGATATGCTACAATTCCGCCGACGACTGGACCTGCACCTGCTACTGCAGTCTCATAATCAAAGAATATCGGAACAATTGCTAGTACTAGTGCTACTGCAGTAAGGGAACCAATCAAAGCGATCAAGATAGGTTTCAACTGTCCTTTGATCAAGGAGAACGGAACAAGTGTACCAAGGTGGACAATGAATGGTGCAACAATCAGGGATCCGAAAGCCGTAATGACTGAATCAGACATTAGTCCATTTGGGATGATTCCTGCCCAAAGGAGGCCAACGTATAGCAGCAAAGCTGCCAGCAGCATTGGAATGCGTGCTTTCGTCCAGATGGAGATGAGTTCTCCTAAACCTAACACAGCAATCAATAAAAGGGTGATCATGACAGGGTTGCTACTGAGTTCACTCCACATGTACATCCTCCTCCATTTTCTATGTAAGAATATTAATAAAAACTAAACTATATTCAGAAAATTGTCAACATACTAATCAATTAAAGCAAAAAATCTGCTAGGCTAAAAGTCTTATTTTCTGTATACTAATCTCATTCAATGGAGAAACGAGGAGAAGGATGGGTATATTACATGCCTTTACACTGCCGTCTGTCCCTAAGGAAAACAAGCAGAAGCTTAAGGAAGTTGTCTTAGAGGAGAATTGGAAAAGAACGAAACTGTTCGCTATCATCATATTGTTCTTTGAAGCTATCTTGATTGTGAGGCAGCTTCCAGGAGGAATTGATTTATATGTAGGGCTGTATCTTGGATTGTTCAGTGCAGCAGCTCTCTTCTTGCTTTGTATATACATAATGGGAAAAAAGAAGATACCTACTGGATACAGAATGTTTATGGTTCATTTCTTTGTATTTCTGTTCCTGGCTTGGGGGACGATGGTTACACTGTTGGATCAGCTGCATTACGGCCACGTCATGGCATTTGTGGTTAATTATATGTGTGTATCGACATTGTTTCTCGCAAATGGTAAGCATTATCTGCTGTTTGCTCTCCCAAACGTTGTTTTTCTTTATGTCGGTTTACCTTTCTACCAGCAATCAGCGAATATGCTGTCAGGTCATTATACGAACCTTACAGTATTCATTTTCTTTTGCTGGCTGGCGTCACAGCTGCTGTATAAGGGGTTCGCTGCAAACTTTTTCAATAAGCTTTTACTGACAGAGATTAATGAAGAATTAGAAGCGCAGATTGCCCAAAATGAAGTGATGAACGAGCAACTGAAGAAACAAGCAATGCTGGATGAGCTGACCGGTGTACCGAATAGGAGGGGCTTCCAGGATTATATTCATTCTGCATTGGCTAATGAATCGAAACGACGTCTCTCTTTATTCCTGCTCGATGTCGATGCCTTTAAAAGCTATAACGATCATTACGGGCATTTGCGAGGAGATGAAGTGCTTCGTCTTGTGGCGCAGTGTGTCTATCAAACTACAGCGATTCCGACAGCGGGCTGGGCAAGGTATGGCGGAGAGGAATTCGTTTTGGCTGTTTTTGATCAGTCTTCTGAAGAGTTGGACGAGCTGGCTGAATCAATCCGGCAGGCAGTGCAGGAGCTCCGTATTGACCATGCATTTTCACCGGTCTCAGATAAGGTGACTGTAAGTATCGGTATATATAGTGCTGCTATATCAAAAGGTATACAGTTATCGTATTTCCTCGGACAAGCGGACGAAGCTTTATACGAAGCGAAACGTTCCGGTCGGAATACTTATATTAAAAGAGAAGAGCTAAGCGAATCATTCGCTTAGCTCTTTTTCCTTATACATAACCTGGACGAATCGTTTCAATTCTTCTGTCAATCCGCTGATTGGCTCTTGGAATCGGGGATTTTCCCGGTATTCAAGAGCTACTGAAGCCCTATAATTCAAATCGTCAATCGGCAGAATAACGATATTGGACATTCTCTGCTCACTTATATGATACAAAATTGACCGCGGCAGTACTGTAAATCCATGACCGCCTTCCACGAAAGCAAGCATGTTCTGAACATCATCGACCATTTGATAATCTTTGGCCTGTACCAACCTTAAAAGAGAGCTGATCTTATCCAAATTATTCGTCAATGCTGCGTGCTCGAAGACAATCAATTTCTTATCGAGTTTGACTGAATTTGCGAGCTTGTCGTCCAAAATTGTAACATCATCCTTATGACAAAGGAAAACTAACTCGTCCTGGAGCAGCGGCTCACAGAGAAACGGAGTCTTTGCTTTGTTTTCATAATGGATGGAAAACTGGATGCTGCCATATTCCAAAAGCTTCTTCAAGACATTAGTCGGTCTTGTAATGAACTTGAATGGAATGTGCGGAAAGTGTTCCTGCATGTAGGGGATGATAATGTGGTTGAATACCGGTGCAAGCCAAATGTTGATTCCAATCCGCAATTCATCTTTGCCTGCTGTAATACTGCTCAGCAACTGATAGCTTATTTTATTATCACCAGTAAGTGCAAACGATGCATCCTGCAGTTCCCCGAGAAGCTCAATCGCATAGGGAAGGAAAAAATAACCTTCTTCGGTCAGTTCGATTCCGTCCCAGCTCCGTTTCAATAAGACGAAGTCAAGTTCTTCCTCCAGTTTTCGAATTCGTGTACTCAATGTAGGCTGTGTAATATGTAAGGCTTTTGATGCTTTGGATATACTTTTATTGGAGACAACTGAAAGAAACGACTCCAATCCGTCAATGTTCATTATCCTTCACTCCTGCTGTTCTATACTGTTCATATTATATTTTTTTGGGCAAAATGTATAGGAAACTGTATAAAATTCCTTTATCTTCAAGAGCAGTGCTTGTATTTCCAATCGAGAACAATTAAGATGAAAGGATGCACCAATGACGCCATAACGAATGGCATAGAAAGGATTTAATTATGAAAAATAAACGTCCACGCTCTCGTGGGTTCCAGCCTGCGAAGCCGAAAGTATATAACGTTACAGAAGAAGCAGAACTATTACCTTTCCTGTTGGAGGTTGTAGGCAAAAGCCGTAATTCAGTGAAATCTATCTTGGCCCGTGGTCAGGTTTCTATTAATGGGCGTGTTTCCACGCAATTTAATGACAAACTGCAACCAGGTCAGGAAGTTACCATCCGAACAGATATGGTAACAGAAGCAGCACCGCTGCAGGGCATTACAATCATGTATGAAGATGATACCCTCATTGTTATCGAGAAAGCTTCTGGACTGTTGTCAATCGCTTCCAATAATGAAAAAGAGAATACAGCTTACAGACAGCTATCTGATTATGTAAAAGCGCAACATAGTGATAATAAGATATTTGTCGTCCACCGTCTTGACCGCGATACATCCGGTGTGATGGTGTTCGCTAGATCAGAGAAAATTAAAAAGATAATGCAGGAATCATGGCAAACAACGAAGGAACGAGCTTATGTTGCGCTCGTTGAAGGCGATGTTTCAAAATCAGAAGGAACCATTACCTCCTGGCTGAAGGAAACCAGTACACATAAGATGTATTCCAGTAAGTACGAGAACGACGGATTGAAGGCAGTGACGCACTACCAAGTACTTCAAGGGAACAAGGACTTTACGTTAATGGAAATCAGCTTGGAAACAGGACGAAAAAACCAAATTCGTGTCCACATGCAAGACATCGGGCATCCGATTGCAGGGGACAAAAAGTACGGAGCGGAAGATCGTTCCATCAAACGCCTTTGCCTGCATGCACGCAAGCTGAACTTCAAACATCCTGTCAATGGCATGCCACTAAGGTTTGTATCGGATATTCCGAAGCTATTTACTTCTAAATCCAGATAACATGAAAAGCAGAGCAGATATGCTCTGCTTTTTTTATAAAAAATATTTATACCTATTGCCAACAGTTTCCAAATGCAATATTATATCCATAAGTAATATATCATAAATGGATATAAAGGATGGGTGTTATGGCTAAAGGAAATTCCCTGGAAGAACTGACGGATCCGGTTTTCTATATTCTAGTCGCATTAGTGGAGCCCAGACATGGGTATGCCATTATGCAGTATGTAGAAGAAGAAACAGATGGGACGTTTAAGATAGGGCCTGCAACATTGTATACCATCATAAAGAAATTGCTGGATGCCGGCTTGATTGAAGCTGAACCTGAAAGCGAGCCGAGGCGCAAAACCTATGTTACGACTGCTGCTGGTATTTCCAAGTTGGAAGAGGAAGTTGAAAGACGGAGCAGGATGCTCGACCTGGCGACAATTGTACTGCAGACGAAGGGGAGGAAGGGACAATGAGACAACGAAAGTATATATCTTCAGGCGGACTGGCTTTTTCGGAAAAAGAGGATATGCAGAAGCTTGCCAAACAGGCAGCCAAAGGCTGGCATTTACAGGATTTTGCCTTCATGGGCTACCGACTTGTCCGCGGGGAACCGAAACAGGTACAATACATGATCGATTACCGCACCCTGGATGAAGCAGAGGAACAAGAGTATCTGGATATGTTCAAGCACGCAGGCTGGACAATTGTGTGCAGTTCTTATGGAATGTATATCTTTGTAGCTCCTATCGATGCAGCTCCAATCTATACGGATGCAGATACGAAGCAGGATAAGTTGAAACGCGCGTCTTCGTTTATTCCTAAGATGGCTTTGATTACCACTATTATGACTCTCGTCAGCTTTTGGATAAGCCAGGAAACCAACAGCAGGACAATCTCTGTTATTAGTTTATTATTACTCATTGTAGCTGTCTGCAGTATCGCAATGACAGTGTCCTTTAGTTTCCGGATGCTTAAGCTGATGAGAAAGGGCGAGGATTGATGCATCATAGTCGTAGACGTACATCAGAGGTAAGAGGATAGCATGAAAAGAAGGCTCCCATTGAGGAAGCCTTACGGTAGTTATGGCAAAATGGATTCGAATGTATAGCTGCCTGACTCTGCATCGAAGGAAACCTCTCCATTTTTATGCTCCTTGAAGGAGACACCAGTTGCCTTATGGATCGGTTTTCCATTAACTCGAACCGACTTCGTATCTTTTGCCGGGATTGTGATTGTTGCTGTCGTATTCGACGGAATGACAGCATTGTAGCTGAAGGCTTGATCGTCTGCTTTCCAGCTGCTTTCAATACGGCCATACATGGAATCAACATGTCCCTTCGCCCATGTCATCACCTGATCCGGATCTGGTGTAGGCTCGAGCAGGAAGTGCTTGAAGCCTGGGTGATCAGGATCTCGTTTGATTCCTAATGATTCTTTGTACATCCACGCTCCAACGGCACCGAATGAATAGTGATTGAAGGAATTCATGCTGTTATTGCCGCCAAAACCGTCTTCTTCTGTATAAGAGTTAAGTCGTTCCCAAATTGTCGTTGCACCGTTCTCAACTGAATACAGCCAGGATGGATAGGATTCCTGCTGCAGCAAACGATAAGCGATATCATCGTGGCTGTAATCAGAAAGTGCTTGGCTGATTGCTGCTGTTCCAATGAAACCTGTCATGAGAGAGTACTCTGGACGCTCCTTACCTAAGTCATCCGTATTCTTTCTCTGGACTGTGGCTGCCAGATGATCAGCAGCAGCGTCTGCATTGGTCTCATTCAATACGTTGAGAGCCAAAGGTACAGCATAGGAAGCTTGACTATCCGAAATGGAACCGTCAGATTTCAATGTCTTTTTCGTTTCCGGATCAATGAACTTGTCATTGAAGAATTGCTTCCGTTCTTCGTAGCGTTCCCAATAATGTGCAGCATCGTCATCATTACCAAGAATCTCAGCTGTCTTCGCCATGATCTCCAAATCATACACATGGTACGCCGCCCAGAGGAAAACATTTTCTGTCTTACTGTTTTCAGGGCTGAGCCAGTCACCTAATGGACCTTCGTTTATCAATCCTGTCGCTGCATTCACTTTTGTATCCAGATAATCGACATATTGCTTCATGCTGTCGTAATGTTCCTGCAGAACAGTTTCATCTCCATATTGCTGGTAAGACTGCCACGGGACAGTTAGACCTGCGCTTCCCCACAGGATACCGCCAAAGCCAGGGCCGATTGGTGTTACGTCGGAATAACGCCCGTCAGCGCGCTGCAGATCACGATTAGCCAGATTGTGCCTGCGGAGGAATTGGTTCACGTTATCCATATAGGTGGCTGTTTCCGAGAAAACGGATATATCGCCATTCCAGCCCATGCGTTCATTCCGCGCTGGTGTGTCTGTCGGAATAGAGAGGAAGTTTCCTCGCATGCTCCAAGTTATGTTTTCCCATAGCTTATTCACAGTTGAATTGGATGTCTCATAGCTCGAATCAATATCATGAATGGAGCTGATCACCAACCCTTTCACATCCTTGAGAGCAGGTGGCTTATCTACACCAGTAATCTCGATATAGCGATAACCATGGAAAGTGAAACGAGGCTGGATCGTCTGGTTACCCTTTTTCGTTACATACGTATCTTGAACCAAAGCTGCGCGCAGATTTTCCAGCATGAGCATACCGGTATTCTCACCAGATTCTTCGCTGTCCGGGTAAAGCATTTCGGCATAGCGCAAGGTAATCTTCTCATCAGCTTTCTGTTTCTTCAGATTGATTTGCGGAACACCGACCATATTTTGGCCCATATCATATACATATACGCCTGGTCGCACTTCTTCCATGCTTTTTGCTGTCAATGTATCGACAATCCGGGCGTTTTCTCCGACCTGTCCCGTAATCTGCATATCACTATAATCCAGATTCCCGGCGGTTGTCGTTTCATCTAACGGCACTTCTACAGCCTGTTTCCAATTCTTTGGCTTAAAGCCAGCTTTGCTCCAATTCTTCATTTCTTTATTTGCATCGTACACTTCCCCTTGGAAGAAGCTGCCGTAAACGAGCGGTCCATCTGTCGTGTACTCCCAGTCAGGGTTCGTTGTGATGGTTTCTGTCGAGCCATCTTCATAGTTGATAACGAGCTTTGCCAGAAGGGAATTGCGATCGCCGAAATAGTTCCAGTTTTCGGTCGTGAATGTGCTGGCACCACTCCACCATCCTTCTCCCAGCATGGCTCCGAAGGCATTTGCCTTGCCAGACTTAAGCTGATCTGTCACATCATAGGTTTGGTACATCTGTGTTTTGTTGTATTGTGTCAAACCCGGGTTGAAGTAATCTTCTCCGACACGTTTTCCGTTGAGATAGAGTTCATATATTCCTCGGGCTGTTGCATACAGTCTGGCATCTTTGATTTTCTTTTTATCTGTTTTGAACTCGGTTCTCAGCAGCGGCGTGGAATGACCACTCGGATCGGCAACAGCAAAGACGCCTTTGTTGCCCCCAGCAACGTTGTAAGCACCTGATGTAACAGTTACGCCTTTCGCTTTTGCAAAAATGCCTTTATAATTTTTCGCCTCTGTATTTTCTTCAAAAAGGGTGTTGGATGGCTTGCGGTAGTTCGTCACTTTCAGATTGCGGAAGCTTGCCTGCTGCTTCTTATCCACTGAAAACCCGATTTCGGACAGCATTGGGAAAGCGATATAATTACCGCCTGATCCGACGGGGTTCACATTGAACCCATTCACAGGAGTGATTCGATTCTCCCCATCCATGAATATATGGAAGACACCTGAATTTCCCCAGATTGATATGTCATGGGCCTTATGCTTATTTTTGTTATCGATCAATTCTCGGGAAATATCCAATACTGTAATTGGGCTGGCAGGATCATCTTCCGGTTCATAGCCCGCCCGATAGATTAGCAGCTTGGCATTCCCAGAATCTCTCTTTACATCCGAGACATCCAGCTCGAATTCCACATAGCTTTCATTCACATCATTCTCGAGATTGTACATGTTCTTATTCTTATCCATCAGTCTTGGATCATTAGCGCCGAGGATGAAGCTGGCTTTTTCTGTATTTGTTTTCTTATCCAGCTGTAAGCTGTAATGCACTTTATACACATTGAAATAATGCGCTTGGAGCACCATATCTTCTGCTTCGGTACCAATCCATTCGGCACCGTCCCAAGCAGAAATATCTGTATCCAATAGTCCTGTTTCGAACCAGCTGGCGGCTGTTGCCTTCTTACCATTTTCGTTCCAAACAGACACTTCCCATTCATAACGAGTAGCTGGTTTCAGTTCTTTTCCTTCATATTGAATAGCGACAGACTCATCAGAATGCTGTTTTTTGGTATTCCATACAGTTTTCCCTTCTGGATCCTTTACAACAAGCTGATAAGCTTTTTGTTTGGCTCCTTGGTGGTCGGCTTGCATTTGCCAGCTGAAGGTAGGGTTTGGATTGTCCAAACCAAGCGGTGTTGAACTGAAATCAGTTAAAAGATTAATAACTTCTGCTTTCTGTTTTTTGGCATCTACTGGGCTGGAAACAAAGGGTAGAAACGTGGTTAGGACTAGGAGCATTGAGGTAACCCACACAATACGACGATAAAACCGGGTCTGCATACGATTCCTCCTTCATAATGGTTAATGAAATTGCTGTAAGGCAGTCCAATCGGTGCATACGTGGAGGCAGCTCAAACTTTTACACGTCAATTGTTAGCGCTTACATATTTAAATTCTACCGTAATCTTGCACATATTTAGAGGGGGCATTTCTTGGTTAAGGGGGAGAATCATAAGGTGTTATAAAGAAAAAATTGGAAATAATCCCGGGCGTCTGTACTCGATCCATTGTCTCTTGATGCTTCCCTTTATAATTCATACAATTGAATAATTCATTTATATAAAATATTTAAGGGAGCTAGTCTCGAGGAGGATCATTGTGGAACGAAACGAAATAGTATTAGAAGCTAATGACTTGCACAAACAACATCTATTGAATTGGAGAAGGCACTTACATGCAAACCCCGAGCTTTCTTTTCAGGAGGAGCGTACTTCACAATTCGTTTACGATACATTAGCAGGTTTTGGGAATCTGGAGCTGAGCAGACCAACAAAGACCAGTGTCATGGCAAAGCTGAAGGGAGCGAAACCGGGTAAAGTAATTGGTTTCCGAGCAGACATGGATGCCTTGCCTATACAGGAAGAAACGAATCTTCCTTTCGCTTCAAAGGTCGATGGTGTGATGCACGCATGCGGTCATGATGCGCACACTAGCATCTTGCTCACAGCAGCAGAAATCTTAAGTGCCAAGCAGGAAGAGATGAGTGGGGAAATCCGCTTCTTCTTCCAGCACGCAGAAGAGCTGTTTCCTGGCGGGGCTAAAGAAATGGTAGAAGCAGGTGTTACCGAAGGATTGGATATGGTGTTTGGACTGCACGTTGCTTCTCAATTGCCGCGCGGTAAGGTTGGTGTCATTTATGGACCAGCAACATCCAATTCCGATCAGTTCCATTTGACTGTAAAGGGAAAAGGCGGGCATTCTTCACAGCCCGATAAAACGGTGGATCCAATTGTTATCAGTGCCCAGATTATCACGAATTTGCAATCAGTAGTATCACGGATGACTAGCCCAAAAGAAGAACTGGTCGTTTCACTCACCACTCTCCAGGCTGGAGATGCAGTAAATGTTATTCCGAATGAAGTGCATATGGGAGCATCCTTGCGTTCGCTTAAGCAAGATGTGCGGAAGAATGCGATAACTGCCATTGAGCGTATGGTAAAGGGTATAACGGAAGCAAATGGTGCCGCATATGAACTGGAAGTTACGTATGGATATGATTCTGTCATCAACGAAGAGGAAGCAACTGCAATAGCAGAGCGAGCACTCAAGCGGAAGCTTGGGGAAGGAGCAGTACTTCATGGCAGTGCGATCATGGGAGGAGAGGACTTTGCTGCTTTTGCAAATGCCGTTCCTGGATGCTTTGTATTTGTCGGTGCTAAGGAGGAAGCTAATCCAACTCCTGCACCTCACCACCATCCACAATTTCGAATAGAGGAAGAAGCAATGCAAGATGGTGTGCAATATTTCCTTGGTATTGCAGAGGATCTTGTTTTCTAGAGAGGAGTCTTTGTACTCCTCTTTTTTCAATGTTTCTCACTTAACGTTAACAATCGCTGACTTAAAAACTTTTTATAGGTAATATCTAAACTGATTTTTATCAGGAAAATTGAATGGATATTCATCTAGGGTCTTTAATACGAGACTAGGGAGTGCTATGATAGTGAACATACAAATTTTCTGAAATATTTCATTATTGTAATTATTGAAGGGGAGATCTTATGCTAACGAAACAGACCGAAATTGAATTGTCCAATGAACAAGTAGAAGAGATTGTCAGCTGGAGAAGATATTTGCATCAGTATCCGGAGCTGTCTTTCCAAGAGTATAAGACATCAGCCTTCCTTTATGAAACGTTAAGCACTTTTCCTAATCTGGAAGTGACTAGACCTACTGAAACAAGTGTATTGGCGGTACTGAAGGGGGCTCATCCTGGTAAAACGATCGGCTTCCGGGCTGACATGGATGCCTTGCCGATACAAGAAGAAACAGGTCTTCCTTATGCATCAAAAAACGATGGTGTCATGCATGCTTGCGGACATGACGGTCATACTGCCATTTTGCTTGGAGTCGCGAAAGCACTAAGTGCAAAACAGGATAAAATCCATGGTGAAATACGTTTCTTCTTCCAGCACGCAGAAGAATTGCTTCCAGGAGGCGCTAGAGAAATGGTTGCAGCCGGCGTGACCGAAGGTGTGGATTATGTGTTCGGTTTGCATCTTTCCTCTCTTACGCCATTAGGTCAGCTGACGATTACACCGGGAGCTGCTACGTCCAATTCAGACATGTTCCATGTCACGATCAAAGGGAAAGGAGGACACTCTTCTCAGCCGGAGAACACAATTGATCCAGTCGTTACAAGTGCTCAGATCATCACCAGCCTGCAGACGGTCGTTTCCCGCATTACGAGCCCGAAAGATGAAT
Organism: Terribacillus sp. JSM ZJ617; assembly: GCF_044383785.1. NCBI lineage: Bacteria > Bacillati > Bacillota > Bacilli > Caryophanales > Bacillaceae > Terribacillus > Terribacillus sp. JSM ZJ617. The sequence goes on from NZ_JBISEQ010000007.1 coordinate 76,979, forward strand.
TGGTTGTGTCTGTCACAACATTACAAGCTGGAGACGCTGTCAATGTCATTCCAGAACAAGTGAAAATCGGGGCTTCCGTTCGCTCCTTTAGTCAGGACGTCCGTAAACGGGCAGTCGAGGCGATTGAACAAATTATCAAGGGTGTATCCGAAGCGAATGGCTGCCAGTATGAATTTAATTATACGTACGGCTACGATTCAGTCGTCAATGATGCGGATGCAACTGCTATTACGTTTGAAGCAATCCGACGCAAGCTGGGCGAAGGGGTAGCAGTCGAAGGAGAAGCAATTATGGGAGGCGAGGATTTTTCAGCCTTCTCAAACGTTGTTCCTGGCTGCTTCGTATTCGTAGGAGCTTGTTCTCCGGATAACCAGACACCAGCTCCCCATCACCATCCGAAATTCCTTATTGACGAAGCGGCATTGGCGGATGGGGCGAATATGTTCCTTGCTATTGCTGAAGACTTGTTGCTGGAATAAGAAAACTGTAACAGCGAAACTGGTGACTTTGGCTATCATCGTCGCTGCAGAAGACGTATTTTAAATTATTTCCCGGGCAAAGATTCCATTTGGAATTACATCAAAGGACTAGAGTTATGCTGACCGAGTTGTGCTACTTAGGTTACTTAATAAGTAACAATTAGTGTCAGCATCAGGGTGAAGGTAATGATTTAAGTCAGCTGCGGCTGCTTTTCAAGGGCGGATTCGCTTCTTTTCCAGCCGGATCAGTAGTCGTCAGTACATTGTGTACATACATTTAGGGAGGCTGTAAAATGGACAAGCTTATTCGCAATGGTATCGTAATTAATGGAACAGGAGAGGTAATAGAGGATGCTGTGATTGCCATTAAAGAAGATCGTATCGCTGCTATGGGGCCATCGGCTGACTTTATCGGTATTGATGCCAAAGAAGTCATTGACGCACAGGGCGGTTATATACTGCCAGGTTTGATCGATACACATGTGCATATGATGATGGAAATTAAAGACGTACGGGAATCACTTATCACCCCTTTCTCGATGCGTTTCTATGAAGCGTTGACGTACATGAAACGCACATTGGATGCAGGCATCACGACAGTAAGAGATGCTGGTTATGCCGACCTTGGCGTAAAACAGGCCATCGAACATGGCTTGATTAGCGGACCGCGTATGCAAATAAGCGTTAATCCGCTTACGATCACAGGTGGTCATGGTGATAATTGGATGGTGTCCGATATGGATTTGACTAATAAAGCTTATCCAGGATTTCCATCAGGTATTTGCGACGGACCGGAGCAAGTACGTCAGAAGGTCCGGGAGATGCTCCGGGCAGGTGCGGATATTATTAAAGTACATGCGACTGGAGGCGTCATGAGTCCGACCGATCATCCGGAATTCACACAATTCTCCATGGAAGAGTTGCGCATCATCGTAGAAGAAGCCACTTATCGGAAAGGGCGTAAAGTGATGGCGCACGCCCAGGGAGCAGAAGGTGTAAAACAAGCTGTCCGAGCGGGCATCCATTCTATCGAGCATGGTATCTTCCTTGACGATGAAGCAATCGAGCTCATGCTGGAGCATGGTACGTACCTTGTTCCAACGTTGCTCGCCCCTGTCAGTGTCGTGGAAGCAAGTGAAGCGAATGAAAGCATGCCTGCTTATGCGGTTGATAAGGCGAAGGAAGTAATGGAAATCCATCAGAAGAGCGTAGCAAGAGCATATGAAGCAGGTGTCAAAATTGCGATGGGAACCGATGCAGGTGTTATGGCACATGGCATGAACTTGCGTGAGCTGGCACTGATGTGTGATATTGGCATGAGTCCGATGGAAGCAATTATTGCGACAACTAAAGTAGCAGCAGAGTGCTTGGGCTGGGAAGATAAAATCGGGACAATAGCTGAAGGGAAATTAGCAGACATAGTCATCGTGCAGGAAAACCCATTGGAAAGTATCGCTTCCTTGGCTGACACAAATAATATAAAGACGGTAATACAGGGAGGGAAGCTGAAGAAACAGCTTTCCATCCAGTCAGGTATTCCAAGTTGACAACAAAACAGCGGGCAAACGCCCGCTGTTTTATTGTACAAATATTTGACAGAACAACCAGGAGTCTAATAGGCTTAACATGTAATTTTATTTAGTTGCTTACACTATTATGTAAGCGCTTAAATTTGAAGGAGGCGATTGAATGAAGTCTAGTATGCTATCGTTATGGGAAGGGCTATGGCATGCGCATGAAAGAACCAAGCAATTGCTGCTTTTCGCTGTACCAACCTCAAAGAATAAAGTGTCAGATCGATCCTCGAACCAATCAGGCACTTCCAACAAGGCACCTCGTACGTATAAACGTCCCCAGTTAATTGGTTTGTTGTTAGGTCCTCTATTGTTTTTCTCTGTCATTTTGTTTTATTACCCCGAAGGATTGAGCTATGAAGGACGCATGGTATTGGCTACGACATTATGGGTTGCGACATGGTGGATCACAGAAGCCATTCCAATACCAGCTACTTCCTTACTGCCGCTGATTCTCCTGCCAATAACACAAGGTCTTGATGGAGACACAGCGGCTTCAAGCTATGGAGATCCGATTGTATTCCTTTTCCTTGGCGGTTTCTTGATTGCTATGGCAATGGAGAAATGGAATTTGCATAAACGTATTGCATTGAATATCATCAGTGTAGTCGGAACGAGTACCTCACGTATCGTACTTGGATTCATGATTGCTACTGGTTTCCTCTCGATGTGGGTATCTAATACGGCAGCGGTCATGATGATGCTGCCGATCGGGACAGCTATTATTTATCAAGCCAGTCAAGCGGCAAAAGCCAGCAAGCAAGACATCGGTGAAGATAATCGGAAGTTCGAAAAATCACTTGTGTTCGCGATTGGGTATGCAGGAACGATTGGCGGTCTCGGAACGCTGATCGGTACGCCCCCGAACATTATCCTGGCGGCAATGGCAAGCAGTTTGTTTGGCGTAGAGATTTCCTTTGGCGGCTGGATGCTGATAGCCGTACCGATTGTTATTGTCCTTTTGTTTTCGACATGGTTTTATCTGACGAAATTTGTTTTCCGAATCAAGATGAAGGAATTGCCGGGTGGAAAAGAGCTGATCCTTAAGCAAAAACGGGATCTGGGCAAAATGTCATTCGAAGAAAAAGCCGTGCTTGCCGTATTTACATTTGCTGCATTCATGTGGGTCAGCCGCACCTTTCTTTGGCAAGAGGATGCTGTGTTGGAGATACTAGCTATCCCGGGTATCAGTGATACGACAATAGCAGTCTTGGCAGGTGTAATATTATTCTTGATTCCTAGTTCAAGTAAAAAAGGGCAAAGGATTCTTGATTGGGACGTTTCGAAAGAATTGCCGTGGGGAGTTCTGCTTCTATTCGGAGGTGGGCTTGCAGTCGCAGCTGGCTTCACTAGCTCCGGGCTTTCCCAATGGATCGGTGATCAGCTTACAGTCTTGGAAGGATTAAATATTTTTGTGATCATCGTTATTTCGACAACACTCGTATTGTTCTTGACCGAGATTACATCCAATACAGCGACTGCTACTATGATCCTGCCTGTAATGGCATCATTGGCTTTAGCTTTGGATGTTCATCCATATGCTATCATGGTGCCTGCTGCGATGGCTGCCAACTGTGCATTCATGCTTCCGGTTGGAACGCCGCCGAACGCTATCATATTTGCAACTGGTAAAATTACGATAGCAGAGATGGTCAGGATAGGCTTTGTGCTTAACATATTTACCCTCGTTCTACTCATTCTAGGAGTCTTTGCGCTTGTCGGTCCGCTATGGGGACTTGATTTGAACATGTACCCTGAATCGTGGAAATGAATTTGATAGGAGTCTGCCATTGGCAGACTCCTGTTCATTAAAGGAGACCACCATGAAACATTATCTGGTAATTGGAGGAACGGGCATGCTCCAAGCAGCTGTCCTTGACTGGAATCAGGAGGGGCATAAGGTGACAGTCATTGCTCGAACGGAGAAAAAACTCAGGCGTTTAGCTGAATGTGCTGCCCATTCAGAGCGCCTTCGAACGATACAAGCAGATTACCATCAGCTTGAAAGTTTTCAAAAAAAGCTGGAGGATGTTCCGCCGCCAGATATCATTGTAAGCTGGATTCACCGCAGCGGAAACAGTGCAATACAAGCTCTTTGTAACACATATGGCAATGCGTCAAAGAGGATAGAGCTTTTTCATATAAAAGGGAGCAGTGCTCATGATCCGCTACAAAACTATGTACCTCATTATCCCGATACTATCGATTATTATGAGGTCATCTTAGGTTTCCAGCTGACCGGAAGCACTTCCAGGTGGCTTACAAATGAAGAAATAGTAAAAGGAGTAGAAAAAGCAGTCAAACAGAGACATTCCCGCTATATCGTCGGAACAATCGAGCCGTGGAATGCCAGGCCATAATCTTTATTCTCGCTTTATGAAGAATTTGAATTATTTTCTTCTGAATTGTTCATAACTTAAGGATTCTACCGATAATAGAAATGTGCAACTAGGAAAATAGGTCTAGTTATGCCCAAGGATTAAGCGGAGGGTTCCCGATGAAGGAAGCAAAAGATCAAGGTTGGGCGTTGGTGGCTAAGCTGATGAAGGAAGAAGAGAACCTTGCTGTTGATAGTGGAGAGATTGGATATACCGGGCTTAACGGTAAATTCCTGGCATTGCTCAGTATAGCTGTTTTCGTTACAAACGGAGATGAGCGTGCACTTCGGCAGCAATTCGAAGCTGCTCTCCTGTCCGGCATATCTGTCCAAGAGATGATGGAAGCAATCCAACATTGTGCATTGTTGAATGGGTTCCCGCCTTCGCTGAAAGCTATGTCATTATTAAAAGAAGTAGTGGACGACCAATGACAAAATGCGTGCAGATGATACTGCACGCATTTTGTCATTTAAAGATATTGAACCAGCCTTTTCGTTTGAAGCGCCACAGCATTACTACGGCAATGACAGCCATCAGCAGCATGGCAACCGGATAGCCGTATTTCCAGTGCAGCTCCGGCATATAGGCGAAGTTCATCCCGTATACACCGGCAATAAAGGTTAAAGGAATAAAAATGGTGGAGACAATAGTCAGTGTCATCATGATTGCATTCATTCGATTGCTATTGATCGACTCGTAGCTGTCCCGCATATCAGAGGTGAGCTCCCTGTTGGAATCAACGATTTCCGTAAGTTTCAGCAAATGATCATAAATATCATTGAAGTAGGCCTTTTGATTTTGGACAAAATCGAATTTCTGAATGCTGAGAAGCCGGTAGATCAGATCTCTCATTGGTGCAATCGTACGCCGGGTTCTAAGCAAATCACTGCGGATATCGAATACTTCATTGATTAAAGTTTGAGGTGATTTGTGGCTGTCTTCATCCTCAATCTCGTTCAGCCGATCCTCCATTTTATACAACGGAGGGAAGTAATCATCAACCAATTTATCTATTAGATGATAGACGATTTTTGATGGAGAGTGCTCCTTTGGACCTTCGTTCATGACTCGCTGCCAAACGTGGTCCGCAGCCATTGATTCTTCAAGATGAAAAGTGACTACATAACGTTCAGAGAGAAAGATATCCAATTCATCTGACATGAACGATTCGTGATTCAGCTCATGAAGAACGAGGAAATGGTACCCGTCATATTCATCGAGCTTCGGTCTCTGAAGGAAATGGAAGCAGTCCTCAATTGCCAGTGGGTGGAAATGGAAGATCTCGCCGAGTTTTTCTGATTCGGCCTCTGTCGGTACGCTAAAATCGACCCAGTACCAGAGAATGTCGGGACTGTTTAGTTCCTGATACGGCAGATCTTTGAGTATTTTTTTGTCACGTGTTATCGCTATGCTGCGTATCATGGTACAACCTCCTGCAATATATAGTCACATTATAGCGCATTCGGAGGCAGAGAGAAAACGACAAGCAGTGTGATTAAAGAAAAGGGCTATGGGGTATAAAATGAATATACAGCCAAGCATTGTAACTGTTGTGAAATTGCTGAAAGACTATTTGTCTGAATATTTTAAAATTTTATATGCAAAAGTATTGCGCTTTTGGTATGAATCTTTTATAGTATTCAACAACCTACAACAATCACCATTGCTTAGCCAGCCGGTTAAGCTGAAGGAGGACAACGATATGTCTGATAATCAAAGCTTTGTAACTGTTGGTGACTGGGTAACAGGACATTCGATAAATGATGAATTATTTACCGGGTTCGTAGAAGCAGTGAATGCGAAACTGAACACGGTGAAAGTATACGTAACAGAAAGTGACCATAAAAATACGATCGGTAAAACGATCGAAACATTCCAAAGCAAGATCAAGTATTTTCCGCCAAGCGTAGAACCGAGCAGGGCGCATCTATTGAATCTTATTGATTTATCTCTTATTTCTGGCGATAAGGACTGGTTCTTGCATCTGACAGAAGAATTGAAAATACTAGACGAAATGGAATCTGAGTCTAATACAGAATATATCCCGAATTAACTGGACCGAGCAGATATTGCTCGGTTTTTTTATGTGGATAAAATATTTATGCCCCAACCTTTATTCAATACCGCTTCGAACTGAATTTAAACGTATAACGATCACTGCGATAATACAATTTTGTGTATTCGAACGGAATATCATTATCCAAATAAGCCCACAGATGCATGGATAAAATAGGGGCTGATTCTTTTATTTCGAGAAGCTTCATAAGGTCGGCTGATGGCAATGCTGGAATGATTTCTCCCAGCCGTTCTTTAATAAGAAACCCTTTGTTTTCTAGATAGGCATATTTAGAGTTCATCATAATTTCTTCTGTCAGGTCAGGGAACATGGCAATCGGCATGAAAGTTTCCTCTAGAATAATAGGCACATCATCCGCACATCGCAATCTTTTTATATAAAAGACTTGGGCCTCCACTGGTAACTGTAAACGATCTCTGATTTCTTCTTCAGGCTGCATGATTGTAAAAGTTAATAATTTATTTGAAGGTACCTTACCTAATTTGATTATCTCTTCTGTGAAGCTCTGAAGTCGGTAGATGTCATGCTCGATTTTCTGCTGCTTCACATAGGTGCCGCTTCCATGTACTTTATACAGCAGGTTCTCGTCTACTAACAACTGTATTGCTTGTCTTACTGTTACTCTGCTTGCCTGGAATGCAGCAGCCAGTTCCTTTTCAGTAGGTATGGCTTCATCCTTTTTAATATTTCCTCTGGCAATATCTTTTTTTATTTCATTTGCTATCTGACGATAGAGGGGCGTACTTTTCATGATCCCTACATCACCTCTCGTTTAATATCTCTGTGTTGTATTGTAATGAATCATAAAAAAACATACAACTATAATACATTGTATTGAATAGCTTTCAAATTTGTATTATAGTTGTATTAATTAAGGAGGGAGATAAGTGAAGAGAAAACTGAAAATTGCGATCGTTGGCGGAGGAAGTACGTATACGCTAGGATTAATTAAAAGTCTAATTGCTGAAAAAGAATTTTTTCCTTTAAAAGAATTAGTGTTATTTGATCAGGACGAAGAAAGACAAAAAATCATTGCAGATGCAGCTGCGATTTTACTTAAAGAGCAATATGGCGGTAATCTTATCTTCACAAGCACAACCAATCTGGAATCAGCGTGTAAAGATGCCGACTCTGTATTTGTCCAAATACGCACAGGCGGTTTGGAGATGCGGGAATTGGATGAGAAAATCCCCTTATCTCATGGTGTGGTCGGTCAAGAAACTTGCGGACCAGGAGGTATGGCTTATGGCATCCGTTCTATAAAGGATATGACAGACTTGGTCAGAGATATCCGGGCTATATCAAAAGATGCATGGATATTGAATTATACGAATCCGGCAGCCATTGTAGCTTATGCGCTAAAACGGGAGTTTCCCGACGACAGCAGAATTTTGAACATCTGTGATATGCCGATTGCCATTATGGTGAGTTATGCGAAATTACTAGGAGTAGATATCTGGGACTTGACAGCGGATTATTTTGGTTTGAACCATTTCGGCTGGTTCACCAAAATAGAGCATAAGGATGGAACTGATTATACAGAACGTCTAAAAGAACTAATTATTGAAGAAGGATTTAGGCCTGAAGATGAGGAAATAGCCAATGATGTTTCCTGGCAGGAGACGTTTGCGCAAGCTCGCCAGACTTTACTTGATTTCCCGGAATATTTACCAAATACTTATTTACAGTACTACCTTTACCCAGACAAGATAGTGGAAAAGTCAAATCCGACTTCTACGAGAGCCCGACAGGTCATAGAAGGAAGACAAAAGCGTGTTCATGATATGTGCAGACGGATAGTCACTGCTGGTTCTGCTTCAGCAGAGGATTTGAAAGCAGACATCCATGGCATATTCATCATCAGAGCTGCTGCGTCTCTTGCATATAATTTAAAAAATCGATACATCGTGATGGTGGAGAATAACGGAATTATTCCAAACCTGCCCTCCGATGCCATCGTGGAAGTACCTGCATTACTCACTGCCAATGGGATACATGCGTTCGCTGTAGGGGAGATTCCAGTCTTTCATAAAGGATTGATAGAAGGTCAATATGCGTATGAGCGTCTTGTCTGTGAGGCCTATTTTGAAAAGGATTATAGGAAATTGTTACAAGCGATGACATTGAATCGTACGGTGGTGGATGCAGATAAAGCAAAACGTATATTGGTTGATTTACAAAAAGCGAATGAAGAATATTGGCCATCTTTTCAATAGGGGGAAATCTAATGAAGAAGCTCATTATCAATGCAGACGATTTCGGTTACTCTAGAGCAATAAATTATGGGATTATTGATTGCTTTCAACATGGTGTTCTTAGTTCAGCGACATTTATGGCAAATATGCCAGGAGCGGAACATGCTGCTGATTTAGCAAAGCAAAATCCAGGATTAGGAGTAGGGGTACATCTTGTATTGACATGTGGGGAACCCATTTTGAAAGATCATCAGACAATTGTAGATGTACACGGAAGATTTAGAAAGCTATCATTTTATGAAAGCGCTTTTAATATTGAGTTAGCTGAAGTATATGATGAATGGAAAGCACAGATTGAACGCTTTTTGTCATTTGGTATCAAGCCGACGCATCTTGACAGTCATCACCATATCAATACGTATAAAGGAATAAAGGATGTTTTTTGCCGGCTTGCAGAGGAGTATCAGCTGCCTGTGAGAAACAATATGGATTTGCCAAGTCACCTGCGGCATCCGAATCGGTTCGAGTATTACGTAGAAAAAGTATTGAAGGATGAAGTGAGTATTGCAAATGCGTTCAAAGATGCAGATACAGTGGAAGTGATGTGTCATCCAGGCTACCTGGATAAGGCTGTGATGGGAGGATCTTCTTATACGTATCCGAGACTGGACGAATTGGAATTGTTAACATCGAATGTAGTCAAAGAAGTATTAAATAACTGTAAAGATGTGGAGCTTGCAACTTTCAAAAGTCTATAATACCGGGAGATGAGAAAGTATGCGCAATTTCTTGCAGAGATTAGGGAAATCATTACTCATTCCGATTGTAGCTTTACCGATTGCTGGTATCCTTTATAGACTCACTGCTGAAGATTTACTGGATATACCCTTATTCCAAGCAGCTGGTGTCATACTGACGCAGATGGATGCACTGATTGCCATCGGTATTGCAATGGGACTTGCGAAAACAAAAGATAAAGGGATACCGGCACTGACCGGTTTCCTTGCCATTATCGTACTAAAAGAAGGTCTCGCGTTAATGAATCCTGAACTGAATATGAGTGTATTTGGAGGGGTTCTTGCTGGTTTGATAGCTGCTTTTGTCTATAACAGATTTAAAGACACAAAACTGCCGAATATGTTTGCTTTCTTCAGCGGGGAAAAGTTCCCGATTACGGTCATCATTTTCACCATGGTACTAGTTGCCGGGCTGATGAGTTGGTTGTGGCCGTATGCTCAAATGGGAATCGATGCGTTTAGTAAGACGCTGATGGACTTAGGCGCAATCGGTGTCTTTATATTCGGTTTCCTGAATCGTTTCCTGCTGCCATTCGGTTTGCATCACGTATTAAACACATATGTCTATTTTGGACTTGGTGAGTATACGACGGCTTCAGGTGAAGTGGTCAACGGTGAAATCACCAGATTCTTAAGCGGAGATCCAATGGCGGGATTCTTCATTGGCGGATTTTATATCACCATGCTTTTCGGTGTACCGGCAATTGCCCTGGCAATTGCGCGAGCAGCTCGATATAAAAAGCAGGAAACAAAAACATTGATGTCATCGGGTGCTGCTACATCAGTGATAACTGGGATTACAGAGCCTGTAGAATTCACCTTCTTATTTACCTCACCGTTGCTTTATTTCGTCCATTCCGTCTATACCGGATTGGCTGGTGCTACACTGTACATCCTGCATATACGTCATGGTTTTTCTTGGGGAGCCGGACTGATCGATTATATTGTGAACTTAGGATTGAGCGATGGAGGACTTCTTATCCTCCCGGTAGGTATTGCTTTCTTCTTGTTGTATTATTTCACTTTCTATTATGTCATCAAAAAACGTCGAGTGGCGGTAATTGGACAAATTGAAGATAAATTGTATGAAGCAGCCGCAGGCGAAGAGGAAAAAAATCTGGAGTTAACTCATAACAATTACAGATATATGGCACAGAAGCTGGTAGAGAACTTGGGAGGAAAGCAGAACATTCTTATAAACGACAATTGTATGACACGACTGCGGCTGGAAGTGAAGGATATGAATGAAGTGAATCAACAAAAAATCAAGCAAATGGGAGTTCATGGTGTTGTGGAGGTTGATAAACACAACCTGCAAATCATCATCGGGTCTCAGGCTACTATTGTGAAAAAGGAAATTGACGATATTTTGGAAAGCTGAGGAGCACTCATTGCTCCCGCACCTGAATCCCAAATAGATCCTCAATTTTTTCATTCATAAATTGATAGGATGCTTCGATACCAGCATTATAAAAAATAGGACCTAGTTCTTTGATAATGAAGTCGAGCAGCAGACCTGCGGCCAGGTCGCCTAGCTGCTCGTCTTTTTCTTGTTCAAAATACGTCTGCAGGGAACTTATCATTTCGTTGCGCTGTGTATCATTCAATCGAATTGGGTTTTGCATCTGTTTTTCCTCCCTAAGCTCATTTTCGTTTCATTATATCAAAAAGTTCTGCTAGACTTTAGAAAAGGGAAAAGGTGGGAGTAATGATGGCGGAATTATCTTATGAGATTGTAAAAGAACTCGAAGTGCTATCCGTTTCACCGAAAGGATGGCAGAAGGAACTCAATTTGATCAGCTGGAACGGGCGGGACCCGAAGTATGATATACGGGACTGGGCTCCGGATCATGAGAAGATGGGGAAAGGTATCACATTATCAGCTGAAGAAGTCGGTGCCTTGCTTCGCGTGCTGCAGGAGCAGGATTGACATGCTGCCGGAGGAGTTGGTTCAGTTAGCCAAAGAAAGGATGGCTCCTTATCCTTGTGAAGGTTTCCTGCCCGGGAGAGGGCCGAAGCATCCGGTTCTCTTCTTTATAGGAGAAGCACCGGGAGAGACGGAGATACATAGCCTGATGCCATTCAGTGGGCGAGCAGGCAAGGAGCTGGATCTGTTTCTGGAGCGAGCAGCTGTGGATAGATCGGAAGTTTTTATTTCAAGCGCAGTCAGAAGCAGACCTTATCAATATAAAACAAAACAAATACGCGGTGAGACTGTCACGAAAAAATATAATCGAACACCGACCAAGGCTGAAGTGCTTGCACATGCGCCTGTGCTTGATTATGAAATTGCCCAGACGGAACCGGAAATTCTCGTGACACTGGGGCGAATAGGCTGGGAGAGGATAACCGGTTCGAAGGAAAAAATCACGGAAGTCGCTGGAAAGCTGATAGAACAGCCAATACAGCAACTGAAAAGCATAGAGGAGGATTCCTTTGTGCTTTCCGAGAAGATATATCGTATCTTCCCGACCTACCATCCAGCGTCTGTATTCTACAATCCAGGTCTGCGGCCGGTAATTGAAGAGCATGCATACAGTATTCGCGAACTTCTGAACAGATAAGGAGAGGTGTAATGGAGAAAATCAGGGGTAAAGTGACAGGGTTTGAGCTGAATAGCCAAGACCCGGAAAAGGCAGCTAGCTTCTACGCTAATGTTTTTGGCTGGAATATTGGCGCTCCGAGTTGGGGTTATCAAAATATGGAGACAGCCGGAGGAATTGATGGCGGAATAAGTAAAGGACCGCATGATTTTCCGCATGGAACAAGAATCCAGATTGAAGTGGAAGACTTGGATAAAGCAATCCTAGCAGCCAAGCAAGAAGGGGCAGTTGTTGTCAGAGAAAAGATGGAGTTTGATTCTTTCCATCTCGCTTATTTGGTTGATCCAGTCGGAATCGGCTTCGGATTGGTACAGTCTAGCACCAAAGAAGGCCAGTAACTGCGGCTTAAGCGATAAAGCCATGCGGGAGGAAAAAGCTCCTCACGCATGACTCTCACTTACTCCTCCGTTTCAAGCAGTTTTTTCGCTTTTCCATGTCTAGCTCCAAAGACCAAAAACTGCGGCTTAAGCGATAAATCCTTGCGTGAGGAAAAGGCGCCTCACTCGAGGCTTTCTCGCTTATTCCTTCGTTTCTAAGCGGTCTTTTTCGTCTTTCTGTAAAAAAAACAGGCGTATCAGCTGACTGATACGCCTGTTTTTTATTTTGCTGCTTTTTGCAGTTTTGTGATCATCTGCAGGGCACGGCCAGTACCGATTGCAACGGATTCCAGTGGATTCGGAGCCAAATGAACAGGGACGCTGATTTCAGATGCAAGCCATTGCTGCATGCCTTTAAGCAATGCGCCTCCGCCAGTCAAGATGACACCATGGTCAACGATATCTCCGCTTAGTTCAGGCGGGCAGTCTTCCAATGTCATGCGAATTGTTTCAAGGATCTGTTCCAAAGATTCCTTAAGAGCTACTTGTACTTCCTTAGAAGAAATACCCACAGTCTTAGGTAATCCTGTTACCATATCACGGCCGCGGACATCCATCATCAATTCATCATGGTCAATCAAGGCATAGCCGATTTCCATTTTGATCTGTTCAGCAGTTCTTTCTCCAATGAGGATATTGTACTGCTTGCGGATATATTGGATGATCTCTTCATCCATTGAATCTCCGCCGATGCGGACAGAACGGCAAGATACAACGCCGCCGAATGATATAATACCTACTTCACTTGTACCACCGCCGATATCGACAATTACATTCGCAACTGGCTCATCTACTGGCAGATCAGCACCAATTGCTGCCGCAATTGGTTCTTCAATCAAGTGGACTTGTTTTGCACCATACGATTTGACCGCATTATGTATAGCGCGTCTTTCAACGGATGTGCTGCCAGACGGTGTGCAGACAACGATAGTTGGTTTGCGAAGGGAAGAGCCCATCACCTTGCTCACTTTTTTCAGGATTTCTTTCAGTAATTGAGCTGTTACATCATAGTCGGCGATTACGCCATCTTTTAATGGACGAATCGGTACGATATTCTGTGGTGTTTTACCAACCATTTCTTTCGCTTCTGCTCCAACTGCCACAACGTTTTTTGTTTCCATATCAATTGCAACCACAGATGGTTCATTCAATACGATTCCTTTTTGTTTCGTATACACAAGTATATTTGCAGTGCCAAGGTCTATTCCAATTTCGGGATTAGCAAACATTATATTTCCTCCAATAATGACATATTTCTACTATATTCATTCTCCCCCGTATAAAGCTTTATGGGGGTAGATCTGTCAAAGAGCCAAAAAGGCGCTTAAATTCGACATAATTCATTCTATCACCTGGTATAGAGGTGTTAAAGAGATACCTTTATCCTAATTTGGCAGATTAAACTAAATAGATTAGGAGTAAAGGATTATATGCAAGGGTTAAGCGTAAGTCAATTTACAGATAGATTACAAATACTGATCTATTGTTACAAAAACTAGGAATGAAAAAGGTGTCAATCCTAATTTACATCCAATAAATAGTAAAGCGTCTGTTTATTACTAGTTTCATAGTCGGCTAAACGGGTACGATTTCGCATAAGAATCGGACTTTTCGCAGTGCTGTACAGGTTTGAGTGCCTATTGGAAATTCTAGGCTGCAATATTACACAAAAACCCATGCTATGATGTTGCTGCAACAGGAAAACATACATCTCGAAAGGAGCAACATCATGTTTAAGAAAGTATTAGTAACAACACTATCTACAGCTATTCTAGCGGGAGGCGCATTGGCAGGAACAGCAAATGCTGCACCAGCTCAACCAACGAAAGAAGAAGCTCAAGTGCACGTAGCACAAGTAGTGAAAAGCGGATCTTTCTCTTCTATCGAAGATTTGAATAAATGGGTGAATGAATATCTATCTGCTTATAACATTCACATTAATACTGATAGCTTGCTAGCGAAGTACAATGTTCAGCAGCCAGCTCAGCAAGAAAAAGCACAGACTCCTGCTCAAGCAGCACCTCAGCAAGAGCAAGCAAAAGCACCAGCTGCTCAGAAAGAAGAGCAAAAAGCTGCTGCTCCGAAAAAGGAAGAAAAAGCTGAAGAGCAAGCAACTGAACAAAAAGCTCAAGCTCCAGCACAAAAACAAGAAACTGCTTCTGATAACAAGCAAACAGAAGAAAAGCAAGCTGCTGAAGGCCTGAGTGCATTCGAACAGCAAGTAGTAGACTTGACTAACAAAGAGCGTGAAAAAGCTGGTCTTAAAGCTTTGAAAGCCGATACTGAACTAAGCAAAGTAGCACGTGCGAAATCCAAAGATATGGCTGACAATGGTTACTTCGATCACAACAGCCCGACTTACGGTTCTCCGTTCGATATGATGAAATCTTTCGGTATTTCTTATAAAACTGCAGGTGAAAACATCGCTCAAGGACAAAAGACTCCTGAAGAAGTCGTTGAAGCGTGGATGAACAGCCAAGGTCACCGTGAGAATATCCTTAACCCTGAGTACACTAACATCGGTGTAGGTTATGTAGAAAACGGTAACTACTGGACACAGCAATTCATTGGTAAATAATTCAGATTATTGTATAATGAAAAGCAACCGATCATGATCGGTTGCTTTTCTTGTATGCAGGGAGTGATTATATGGATCTGATTTCGCTGCTTGCGGAGGAGCGAATCAAGCAGGCTGAAGCAAATGGAGAGTTCCGTAATCTTCCTGGTGCTGGAAAACCTTTGGAGCTGGAGGATCTCTCCGGTGTACCGGAGGATATGCGTATGAGCTATAAGATCCTGAAGAATGCTGGCTACATTCCGCCAGAGATGGAGCTGAAGAAAGAGATTGTAGCACTGCGTGATCTGGTGCGTGTTTGTACGGACGACACAGAGCGGGCAGCTTTCCGGAAGCGCATTAGTGAGAAAGAGATTCAATACGAAGCGCTGCTTCAAAAGCTCAAGCGAAATTCGCCAGGAACACTCAGTCAATATCGGGAACAAATTGAAAACAATCTAACATAATCAAATAGTATTTTCTTATCACGAGAGGTGGAGGGACTGGCCCTTTGAAGCCTCGGCAACAGGCAGTAATGCACTGTGCCAATTCCAGCAGACGAGAAGTCTGACAGATAAGAGGAGCATTTTACCTTGGATAAGGAGCCTCTTCTGTAAAACGGAAGAGGCTTTTTTTACATAAATAGAGGAGTGGAAGCGATGACCAAACAAATTATCCTGCAAGCATTTGATATGACAGCCGCCAATCATAACGCCCATGGCTTATGGAAGCACCCGGAGAACAGAAGACATCGGGAGTATAAGTCGCTGGAATACTGGATGGAGCTTGCGCGCCTTTTGGAAAAAGGAAAGTTCGATGCGGTGTTCTTCGCTGATGTACTTGGCGTCTATGATGTTTACGGAGGAGATGAAAAGGCAGCCTTGCGTGATGGCGTGCAAGTACCGCTTAATGATCCAGCCTTCGCTATCCCGGCCATGGCAGCTGTGACGAAGCATTTGTCCTTCGCTGTCACAGTCAGTACTTCGTACGAACAGCCTTTTCATAATGCACGTAAATTTTCGACGCTCGATCACCTGACCAATGGGCGAGTGGCTTGGAATATCGTTACTTCCTATTTGCCGAATGCAGCCCAGAATTTTGGACTGGAGAAGATGGTAAAGCATGATGAGCGTTACAGAATAGCTGATGAATTCCTGGAGGTTTCTTATAAGCTGCTTGAGGATAGCTGGGAAGAAGATGCTGTTATTTCGGACCCGGAAAGAGGGGTTCTGGTGGACGCAGAAAAGGTGCACCGCATCAAGCACAAGGGTACATATTTCTCGGTGGAGGGACCACATGTAAGTGAGCCATCCCCACAGCGCACACCGGTGCTCTACCAAGCAGGTACTTCCGAAAAAGGCAGGGATTTTGCCGCAAAACATGCAGAGTGTGTGTTTGTCGGCGGACCGACACCAGAAAAAATCAACTATTATATAGAGGATATCAAAGCGCGTGCGGAGGCTTATGGCAGAAGCCACGATGAAATCAAGGCCTTTACCTTCCTGCACGTCGTTGTAGCTGAAACAGAAGAGAAGGCTCATGCTAAATATGACGAGATCAAGCAATACTGGAGCGCAGATGCTGCCAAAGCCCAGTATGGCGGATCCACAGGCTATGATTTAGCTTCCTATGAAAATGAAGAAGAACTGTTCATGTACAAGCATACGGAACAAGGTCAATCGCGAGCTGCTTATCTGACAAAGGATGCTGCCAAACCATTTACGGTAAAAGAGATCCAGGAGAAATTCAGTCAGCCAGCTGAAATGGATATCATCATTGGCAGTCCTGAGCAAGTAGCGGACAAGATTGAGGATTTCTTTGTGCGAAGCGGAGTGGATGGCTTCAATCTGACACATTACATTACACCAAAAGACCTGCAAGACTTCGTGGAATTGGTTGTACCTATCTTGCAGGAGCGGGGATTATATAAAAAGGATTATGCAGAAGGAACTTTTAGGGAGAAATTATACGGACAACCGCATCTCGCTGCGGCACATCCGGCAAAACAAGGAAAGAGGAGCTGAGCTTTTAGCTCCTCTTCTCCTATTCCAGATAAGTGAGAGTTCCCTTGCCGTTTTTATATGATACATTTGCCAACGCACCATTGATCATCGTGAACTGCGGCGGCATATGTCCAATATCGGCGTCGTAGATTATCGGCAATCCAATTTCATCTGCGAATTCATGAATCATCTGTTCGTCTGTATAATCCTCTGAAGGAGTGCTTCGAGAAGGCCTACCAAATAGTAATCCGCTCGCACCGTTGAACCAGCCGTGTTCCTTCAAATGCCAAAGATTCCGGTAAGTTTCAGCAGTACTCCAATCCAACCATTCCAAGTAGACGAGCGTATCTTCTTTAAAAGATTCCCGCCAAGTTTGAATAGGAGCATATTTCGTCCCGGCGATAGCGGTCAGGGTATTCAAGCAGCCACCGATTAAGCGGCCAGTAAAGGAAACGGCTTCACCTGTCGTGGTTTTCCATTCTGTTTTGCTGTCCAAGTCGAAGCCCTCAGGATTGTCTTGATCAAATAGCGCATCCCATGATGATTGATACATAGGGGATGAGTGCTGCGCCATGTGCTTGCGGGACGTTGCAGATAATATCTTATGCCATTGCTTCGTTGTTTCATCGAGTGCTTCCATATTCAAATCAAAAAAGTTAGTCGTATGGGCAGTTGCAAAATTTGTTTGGAGTGTATAGCTGCATAGAAGTGTGCTTGTGTCCGAATAACCAATCAGCCATGTGGGCTTGCTCTTGGATAGCTTGTCCCAATCAAGCATGGGCAATACTTGTACAAGCAGTTCTCCTCCCCATGGCGGCATGATTGCATCGATTTCCGGATCACTCAGATAAGCCATCAGCTCGTTAGCTCTAGTTTCAGCAGAGCTGCTTCTAGCGGCTTGCTGTGTCCAGACGGTTTCTCCAATGATCACATGATCACCGAGTTTCTCGAGCTGCATTTTAGCTTTATGTATTTTGGAATGCAGAGGAGCAGGAACTCCGCTTGACGGAGCAGTAATTGCGAAAGTGGAGTTGGGAGTCAAAGCGCTTGGATACATGGTCGTCATCATTATCACCCTTTCCTTTTCCATATTATAGCATTATCTCTAGGTCGTTTGATTCGTTGTTACATGGGGAATGGAATACCAGACATTCGCACATTTTCACATTTATAAAACGAGGGAGTTGAGTGAATGATAAATGTGTTGTTTATTTCTTTAGGCAACATCTGCCGCTCGCCGATGGCTGAGGTGATTTTACGCAAGCGTATAGAGGAACAAGGGCTATCTGCATTTGTAACAGTCGACTCAGCCGGTATCGGCCACTGGCATGAAGGGAAGGAGATGCACCCTTCGGCTCGTGAGCTTCTCGGCCATAAGGGAATTTTGATGGTAAATCATGTGGCTAAGCAAGTCCAGTCAGAAATTTTAGGAGCATACGATTATATCTTCGTAATGGATCAGCTTAATTTGCGGGATTTGTCAGCTATAGCTCCTGCTCATACGTCACGTTATCGGCTTTTCTCAGATCTTATTCCAGAGCGTGCTGGAGAGGATATCGAAGATCCATTCTTCACTGGTGAATTTGAAGCTGTGTATGAGATGCTCGAGGCTGGGTGTGCGGAATTGTGCGAGATAATAAAACAACAGACACAATGGAAGGAGCCGGTATGATGAAAAGTAAATTCACGTTAGGTTTAACGATTGGTGCTACTGTCGGCGGCTTGATTTCGTTATGTGATGCACAGACAAGGGATCATGTACGCGGTAACTTGATGCGTGCAGGTTCTGAAGCAGTGTTCTACCTCCGCAATCCTGGCGTCTTAATGGATGATGTAAAAACCTCCTATGCTCGAGTGGCGACTAGTTTATCCACTACGGCTGATAAAGGCTTGAGAGGACTAGAGGAAGTACAGACTGCTCTTCAGAAAGTGAGCAAGCTGGACGATCAGATCGAATTACCGGCCGGACAGCGTCCGAAAGAATTGGCAAGCGGTGGTAATACAGTAGCAGCCAGATAAAGAAAAGGCGGCTTTAGAGAGAGAAGGAGGAGAAACCATGGGGAGCTTTTTGAAACAGCTTGGGCAGCGGGTCAGCAATGACGAAGTGACTGGCTTGTCTGCCCAGCTGGCTTATTTTTTATTGCTATCACTATTTCCATTTATCATCTTTCTTGTGTCCTTGATCGCATTCTTACCGGTCAGCCAACAAGATATCATGAATACTTTATCAACATTTGCACCAGAATCGACCATGGATTTGCTTGAGCAAAATATTACGGGTCTTGTTAATGAGCGTAACGGCGGACTATTATCCATTGGTATTCTAGCAACACTATGGTCCGCATCAAATGGTGTTAATGCCATCATCCGTGCATTGAATAAGGCTTACAATGTCAATGAGGATCGTTCATTCATCGTAGCTAGAGGAGTAGCCGTAGTACTGACAATCGCGATGGTGCTCGTTATTGCAGTCGCATTCCTGCTGCCGATATTCGGAAAAACAATTGGTCTTTACATTTTTTCCATTTTCGGATTGGATGAAGGATTCCTGACTGTATGGGGAGCATTGCGCTGGGTCATTTCTTTTGTAATATTTTTCATTGTACTACTTGCATTGTATGTCCTGGCACCTAGTAAGAAAATCTCAATCAAAGAATCAATGGTCGGTGCAGCCTTCGCGGCTATCGGCTGGATGATTGCATCCCTGTTATTCTCCTTTTATGTTGATAACTTTGGTAACTATTCCGCAACATATGGATCTCTTGGGGCTGTCATTGTCCTGATGATCTGGTTCTATCTTTCCGGCATCATCATCATCACTGGCGGTGAGATCAATGCCATGCTGGATGAGCGGAAGAAAAATAAAGCGGCAGCCTGATAAGGGCGCCGCTTTTTTTTATCTCAAGAGCCGGAGACCGTTCAATATGACTAAAATAGTACTTCCCTCGTGCCCGACCACACCTAGCGGCAACCCAAGGTATTGGCTGATATTTGCCAGTATGAGCAGCAGAATGACAGCGACTGAGAAAATGATATTTTGTTTGATAATTCTACGCATACGCTTCGATAGCTTAATGGCATCGGCTAGTTTACGCAGATCATTCTTAATGAGAACCATATCGGCAGTCTCGAGTGCGGCGTCAGTTCCATTTCCCATGGCAATTCCGACTTGAGCAGTAGCGAGGGCGGGTGCGTCATTAATACCATCACCAACCATGGCTATCGTTCCGTAGCTGCTTTCCAGCTCTTTAATTTCTGCAACCTTCTCATCAGGCAGGCAGTTGGCGCGGTACGTTGTGATGCCTGCTTCTTTGGCGATGGCTTTTGCAGTCTGGTCGTTATCACCAGTTAGCATGATAGTGGAAATACCGAGCTTGGATAAGGAACGGATTGCAGCTTTTGCCTCCGGTCTGATTGTATCCTGCAGAGCGAATACGCCGGCTAATCCTTGTTCGTTCTCTATATAAACAAGGGATTTCCCGGCAGCGGCCAATGCATCAGCTTGATCAGTTAATCTTTGATCAGCCGGTTTTTTCTGCATATAGGAAGCTTTTCCGATCCGCCATTCCTCTCCCAGCCATATCCCTTTCATACCTTGTCCAGCGGCATCCTTTACCTGCTCGGCTTGCTCGATGCTATCAGCATGGGCATATGCTGCAACAGCTTTAGCAAGAGGATGAGAGGATTGGGATTGGATAGCATAAGCTGCCTCTAGCACAATACATGCTTCAGCGTTTTTACTGACAAGGAAATCTGTGACAGACGGTTTCCCGACTGTCAAACTGCCTGTCTTGTCAAATGCGACAGCTTTTACTTGCCCGAGTGTTTCCAGATGAGAACCACCTTTGACCAAGATCCCGTTTCTTGCTCCTTTTGAGATAGCGGATAGGGTGGCTGGCATGACCGAAGCCACCAGCGCACATGGAGAGGCAACGACAAGCAGGATCATAGCTCGGTAAAAGGACTCGGTAAACGACCAATTTATTATAAAAGGAGGAATGAGGATAAGGAGCAGAACCAGCATCAGAACCGTTTTGACATAGGGACCTTCGAAGCGCTCGATAAAATGCTGAGCAGGTGATTTTTGTTCCTGGGCTGTTTGCACCATTGTGATGATTCGCTGGAACAATGTTTCTTGCGCAGGCTTCGTGACACAGATTTCCAATACAGCGCTGCTATTGACGGTGCTGGCGAAGACTTCGTTTCCTTCTGCTTTTGTCACCGGTATACTCTCCCCGGTAATGGCACTTTCGTCAATGCTTGTAACTCCTTTTAGGATGATTCCATCGGCGGGAATACGTTCCCCGGGCAGCACGATTACAAGATCGTCGACTTGAAGCTGATCGACAGGAACACGCTCTTTCCCGGAGGCGGTCATTCTGGTCGCCTCATTTGGCTGAAGGGATAGCAATGCACGTAATTCCTGACTGCTTCTATTCTCTGTATATGTTTCCAAAGCTCCGGAAAGGGCGAAAATGAAGATGAGCAATGCACCTTCCAGCCAATGACCGATAATAGCAGCTCCTATAGCGGCAAAAATCATGAGCATTTCCACATTAAGCTTTCGTTCTGTAATAGTTTCTATCACACCTTCTTTCGCTTTAAAGAATCCACCGATGAGATATGCTGCACTATAAAGGAAAGGTGCCGCTTCCGAGTCATGAAAAGTGAAATACGTTATTACAATCAAGGCACCGCTGAATAATGCGGCAATCAGTTCAGCATGTTTTTTCATGTCGTTAATAACCCTCCTTATGTTGGATTGTGGTTTGTTTATAATTATTATAATTTAATAGTAATTCTACTATAGTTGACCGCTAGTTTAAAATCAATATAAAAAAATAATAAATTATTGTATATAACAGTTTGATATTTAAAATGAAACAGTTCAGAAAAATATTGAAATAGAAGTGATTACCTGTTATCTTTTAGGATATATGAAAATATAACAAGGGGAGAGTGTGTGACTTCATGGGTAAAAGATTAGGTATTATATGTAGCTTATTTGTAATTATGCTTCTTCTGGGAGCTTGCGGAAGCAATGATGAAGGCAAATCTGAAAGCGCTGGCAATGATAAGGTATGGGAAAAGATTCAGGACTCAGGTAAGCTCGTAGTTGGTACATCCGGTACTTTATTTGCTGCTTCTTACTACCCGGAGGGTTCTGATGAGCTTTCGGGATATGATGTAGAAGTAATCAAAGAAATTGCGAAGCGTCTGGATTTGGAAGTGGAATTCAAGACATCCGATTTTAACAACATGCTTGCTTCTGTACAAAACGGCAGGATAGACGTTGCGGCAAATGATATAGAGATAACGGACGAACGAAAAGAGCAATTCGCTTTCACAGAGCCGTATAAGTATTCCTATACATCCATGATCGTTCGGAAAGATGATTTGTCTGGTATTCACAGCTTAGCGGATTTGAAAGGAAAACGTGCTGGAGGAGAAGCTTCAACAAACCACAGCAAGGTTGCAGAGCAGCTTGGAGCAGAGGTTGTAACTTACAGCAATGCAACAAATGATGTGTACTTACGCGATGTCGATAATGGCCGGACTGACTTAATCATTAATGACTTTTATTTGCAATCCTTGGCGTTGCAGGCTTTTCCTGATTTCAACATCATGATTCATCCGGATTTCAAATTCGACCAAATTGAACAAGGCGCGATCCTTTCAAAGGATGCTCCAGAACTTAAAAAGCAAATGGACAAGGCTCTTGATGAAATGCGGGAAGATGGCACATTGTCTAAGCTGTCAGAGGAATTTTATGGTGGTGCGGATGTTTCCAAAAAGCCAGATGAAGAACTGCCGACAGTTGATGAATTGTTGAAACAAGAAGCTAATAAGTAAATCGATAAAGGAGAAACATCATAATGAAGAAACGATTACTTGTATTTTGCAGCTTACTGGTCGTCCTTGTTTTGAGTGCTTGCGGTTCTTCTGCCAATGATAGTTCTGATCAAGCCTCTGAAGATAAAGTATGGGAAGCTATTCAGGATTCCGGAAAGATAACAGTTGGAACTTCAGGTACTTTGTATCCAGCTAGCTATTATCCAGAAGGTTCGGATGATATTACTGGATATGATGTAGAGGTAATCAAGGAAATCGCGAAACGTCTAGACTTGGAAGTGGAATTCAAGACATCTGATTTCAATAACATGCTTGCTTCGGTCCAGAACGGACGAGTGGATCTCGCAGCGAATGATATTGGCGTGACAGATGAGAGGAAAGAAAAATTCGCGTATAGTGAACCGTACAAATACTCTTACACAACAATGATTGTGCGTAAAGATGATTTCTCCGGTATCAATTCTTTGGAGGATCTGCAAGGGAAAAAGGCTGGTGGTGAGGCAACGACTGGCTACAGTGAAATAGCTGAGGAATTAGGTGCCGAAGTAGTAGCGTATGGTAATACAACAAATGATGTGTATTTACGTGATGTCGATAATGGACGGACAGATCTGATCATCAATGATTATTATCTGCAGTCATTGGCACTGCAAGCCTTCCCGGATTTCAATATCACAATCCATCCTGACTTTAAATTCGATGAAACAGCCAATGCGGCCATCATGCCGAAGGATGCAACAGAATTGAAGAAACAGGTGGATAAGGTCTTGAGTGAGATGAGAGAAGATGGTACATTGACGAAGCTTTCTGAGGAATTCTTCGGCGGTGCAGATGTTTCGAAGCAGCCGGATGAAGATATTCCGACAATAGAAGAAGTATTGGAGAAACAGCAGGAAGAAGCGGAATGATACCATTCGAGCTAGTGGATATCGGCAAATTCTTTGATGCAGAATTAGCGTGGGAGAACCTTCCCTTTATACTTGAAGGACTGCCCATGACGATAGCAGTTGCTTTCGCCGGTATGGGAATGGGTTTGATTCTCGGCTTTTTCCTGGCGGTTGGCCGCAGCTCCCGATTCTTTGTCCTTCGATGGCCTGCAAGGTTTTATATCTCGTTTATGCGCGGGACACCGATACTGGTGTTTTTATTCATCTTGTATCAAGGGCTGCCTGTCGTACAAATCAGGCTTGATGCTTTCACCTGTGCTGTTCTCGCTTTCGGCTTGAATAGTGCAGCTTATATCGCCGAGGTAAACCGGGGGGCGCTGAACAGTATTGCTTATGGCCAATGGGAATCCTCCTATGCACTTGGTCTTAACTATTGGCAGACATTGACGCGGGTCATTGTCCCGCAAGCTGCACGAGTTGCGATGCCGCCGCTTACGAATGTATTTCTTGATTTGGTGAAAGCGACGAGTCTGGCAGCAGTTATTACGGTGCCGGAAATGTTTCAGAAGGCGCAGATTGTAGCTGGCCGTACATTCGATTCCATGACGATGTACATTACGGTGGCACTTGTGTATTGGCCGCTTTGTATCATCATTTCTTATTTCCAGGAACGGCTGGAGAAGCGATTCTCCCGATATATCAATTAAAAAGGGATGTGCCCAGACGGGCCCATCCCTTTTACTATTGTTCTGCTACGACAGCTCGTTTTGTGAAAATCGCATGAACTAGTAATGTTGTAAAGATACCCGCGAAAATGACTGTCATAATAACGAAGAAACTGAGATCGGGCAATTTTTCGATAAACACGCCACTGATATAAGGACCACCAAGACTGCCGATACTAAAGGTGATACTGCAAAGCAGATTACCTGTCGGCAGCAAATGTCTTGGAGTCAGATCGGTCATATAGCTTATGCCGAGGGAGAAGGTGGAACCTAAGACCATTCCGGCTGCAAATAAACAGATGAACAGGGCAATATAATTTTGTTCTGTAAATACAGCAGTCCCGAAAAAGATTGTTCCAAGCAATATTACGGTTAACAGCGTGTACTTACGGCCGAACTTATCGCTAAGCATACCAAGCGGTATCTGAAACACAATCCCGCCAATGGCAAATCCGGTAAGCAATATAGATACTTCTGATACGCCGATGTCCTGACGTAAGCCATAGATAGGAAAACTTCCGTTCAAAGAAGATTCCAAAAATCCATAGCCGAGCGGCGGCAGGAAAGCGACCCATGCATATTTCAAGGTGGATCCAAAGCGCTGCAGAAGCCCTTGCTGCTGGGATGATTGCGTATTTTCTTCCGTTGGAAACTCATTGCGCAGTTGAAAAAGGGTGAACCAAGCGACCAAGCAAAGCGCGCCAGATAATATAAATGGCAAAGATTCTGAAACCTTAACTAGTGAAGTCATAAGCGGACCGACAGCGAAGCCAATTCCAAAGAAAAGTCCATAAATCGAAATATTCCGCCCGCGTACCTTCTCAGGAGATGAAGATGTAATCCATGTCTGGGTTCCAAAATGAAGGGCATTGTCGCCAATTCCAATCAACAGACGAAGTACAAACCAGAACCAAAATGACTTCCATAATGGAAAAGCGAGCAGTGCTGCCACGACAATTAGTCCACCTGCCATAATGACTGGCCGATAACCGAATTTGCGGAGCGGCGCTTCCATAAAAGGAGATACGAGCAGGATACCGATGTAGATGGCAACTGCATTTAATCCATTCATGGAGGAAGAAAGACCATCTTGTTCAAATATGATGGCGATCAGCGGAAGCAGCAGCCCTTGACTGAAACCGGAGACTGCGACAATACTGACTAAAATCCAAAAACTGTACGCATTTCTCATATGTCTATTACCCCTGTATGTAAGATGATTTCCCAATCCTACTGTATAGTTTTTCCTGGATTTGGTCAATCGTACGGATGTAGGTTAGAAAATCATACAAGAGGGAATATAACGCATAAAGCATTCGCAAGGAGATGAGGAAATTGAAGCTGACAATGAAACAGCATGGATTCCGTATCGAACTACCACATCAAACTTTGGATATAGACGGAAATGAGCAATTCGGTATCCGGCCTTATCAGCTAATGGTTTCCTCGATAGCAGGCTGCAGTGCGTCAGTATTCCGGAAGATCATGGAAAAACAGCGGCTGGAAATTGACGATATGGAAGTGTCAGCAGAGGTAGAACGGGATGAACTGGCAGCAAACCGTATTACTAAGATCACGCTGACTTTCGTTATACGTGGTTTTCATTTGGACAAGGGGCAACTGGAGAAAAATCTCCAGCTTGCGCACAACAATTGTTCCATGGTGCAATCAGTCAAGGATAGTATCGAGATCGAGGAAAGATTGGAAGTCATTCACTTGAACCATTATTAAATGTATAGGATAGCCCTTGTCTTCAGATACTAGAAAAAAATCTGAAAGGCAGGGGCTTTTCTTTATGAAATTCGCTAGAATCATCATAGCAATCATGGCATTGACTTTGCTTACTCTTCCTTTCTCCATAGCAGGGAAAGCTGAGAATGTACAAAAGAAGGACACTGATATACCAAATCACGTATTAAATATTTCAAAGGAAAATACTTATCCGAACTCAAATAAGGATCAAATTGTTCTGGAACCAAGTGATCTTGTCAAAGAACTGACGGAAGAAAGTGATATTGTCATCCAAAATCCAGAACTGATTCGCATTCTTAATGAATCGACTCTGAAACCATCTCCGTTGGCAATCGGGTATCGAGGGATGATCTATATGGGGCATTGGCCGCTTGAATACCAGTCTGCAGAGACAAATATCAACTGGCAATATCAAAAAGTGAATACGAACCAGCTGAGCAATGCTGGTGGAGAATCGGCTAAGCAAATGAATTACGAGCAGCAGGAAGAACGATATGTGAAGGGTGGACTTACAGCTGAAATAGATAACCCTAGGGATATCAAATTAATGATGCTGCAGCAGGCCCAGAAGAATACTAAGCTTCCGCTTTCCTTCCAAACGGTAATAGGAAGAGGTACCAATAAGGAAAATGCTTACGGTGTTCCTTTGAATAAGTCTGGAATTCTTACGGCTTATGCACCGGCAGTGAATGAAAAGGGTACGATTACTTTTGGGGAAGTCTACCTGGAGTTAAAGGGATCAAGAAAGCAGATTGTTGTTAAAAATGTTACCAAACAGGGAATTGGTGCTTGGATTCCGATTCAAGATCATCTGTCTTTCACCTTCAACGTACAATAACGAACAGCGCTGTGGTATACTGAAGCCAGATAATGCGGTAAAGGGGTTTTATCTTTGGCAACGAGTAAAGTGGATGACTTGAAGCAGCGTCTGTCTGCTTTCATGGATTATTTGGATAGTATCGAACCGGAGGAGACTTCCTTGGAGGAAATCGATGAAATGCTTCGGATGCTCGATGAAATGGAAAATAAATTAAAGTAAGGCCGTGCTGATGCACGGTCTTTTCTAATTTTTGCATCGCATAGGGGACGTGGATATGGCGCAATCTATCCGTAAGGAGAGTGTGCCATATGCGATGGAAATCATTTATGCTGCTGTTATGTCTGCTGCTTGTCTCACCATCCTTTGTATCGGCAGAAAGCCCGGTCAGCTATGGCTGGGGATTTGTTAAGAGCAAGGATGGCAGTATACCAGAAGTAGGCAAATATCAGCAGCTTTTGGATGAATATCATAGTTATTATTTGGATGGTTCTGGTGAGAAAACGGTATATATCACGTTTGATAACGGCTATGAACAAGGATATACAGGAGATATTCTGGATGTATTAAAGAAGCACGAAGTACCGGCTGCTTTCTTTATTACAGGTCATTATGTATCATCAGCCCCAGATTTGGTGAAAAGGATGGTCGACGAAGGTCATATTGTCGGCAATCATTCGTATCATCATCCAGATTTGACGAAGGTTTCTAAAGAAAAGATGGAGCAAGAGCTTGAAATGCTGGAGGATGCTGTCGCTGATTTGACAGATCAAGACGACATGCACTATTTAAGGGCGCCACGAGGTACCTTTAGTGCCCGTTCGCTGAAATGGTCTGAAGAACTTGGCTATACGAATGTATTCTGGTCCCTTGCTTATGCTGATTGGAAAACAGGCGAACAAAAAGGCTGGCAGTACGCGTTTGATCAAGTGATGGACCAAATGCATCCGGGTGCAGTCGTCTTGCTGCACTCTGTATCTGAAGATAATGCCGTTGCTTTGGAAAAATTGATTATTGAACTGAAGAAGCAAGGATATACCTTCCGTACATTGGATGACCTGGTCAAACAGGATATCCTGCCGAAAGCCATTACGCAATTTTAAGCTGATCCGAATTGGGTCAGCTCTTTTATTTGGTTTGGATGATAGCATGGACGATTTCCATGAAGTAGTCCCGCCAAGTTTTTTTAGATGTGTCCTTCATCGTTTTCTCTCCTTTCAGCAATTAAGTCAATCTTAAGAGGAGCTACTCCAAGCCAGCTGGCGTAACCTTTTCCAATATTTTATATAAAAGTGTATACTGCATTCATGCATAGGAAAAGCTGAATAATTTGATTATTATGATCGGAAAAAGCGATTTAGGGAGTGTATATATGCATATCAACCATTTGAAGACTTTTACTGTAGCGGCTGAAACACTTAATTTCACAAAGACTGCTCAGCTGCTGGATTACGCACAATCCAGCGTTACCGCACAAATAAAAGCGCTGGAAAAGGAATATGGAGTTGATTTGTTCCAGCGTCTTGGAAAGAGGATTTATCTTACTGAAGCGGGAATTAAAATGCTGAGCTATGCTAAAAGAATCTTGGCATTGCATGATGAAATGCGACATGTATTTGCGGATGAGCTAGAGAATAAAGGCACAATTCTGATAGGTGCCTGCGAGAGTCAATGCATCTACCGGCTGCCTGAACTCCTTCGCTTTATACGAAATCAGTATCCACAGGTGCAGGTTATTCTGAAACCCGTACCGTCTAGTAAAACTGCGGAGAAAATGCTCCAGGAAGGCGAGTTGGATATAGCATTTATTATGGAGCGAAATCATCACAATGCTTTACTGGAGTCAGTCTCTCTATTTCAAGAGGAGATCGTTTTGATAAGCTCCCCGAACCATCAGCTGGCAGTTTACCCCTCCGCTAGCTTGGCTGAGGTGATGCAGCATCCCTTGATCTTGACGGAGAAAGACTGTGCTTATCGAACGGAATTAGAGCAAGCATTACAAAAACAGGATTTGCAACCGGAAAATGTCATTGAATTCGGCAGTATAGAAGCAATCAAGCAATGCGTAATGGCTGGTTTGGGTTTATCTTACTTACCGCTCATGACAGTGGAAAAAGAATTGCAATCAGGCGAGTTAAGCACTGTAGATCTTGATGAACCAATCAATCAGCCCACAACAAAGCTCCTTTGGCATAAAAATAAGCGTTTGACGAAAGTGATGCATGATGTAATTGATTTTGCGATAAAACAAATAGGATAGGAGATGCTACTGATGTGGGAAAAGCAGCTTAAAGGATTACATACATACGATTATCATTATTTAATGAAAAGATGGAGTATGGATCAGCTGAATATTGTTGATGCAGAAGGGCATGAGCTGAAGCTTCCTGTTGTATTGGGAGATGAATCGCGTCATATCGTCGTGCTCCAGTTCAATGGAACAATTACATCACCTCTTGTCAAAGTGTCTTCTGCAGATTCTTCGAGACAGGAGGACATACTTGCTTGGGTGGAGAACTGGCTTCAATGGGATATTGACCTTACAGAAGTAGCTGCTCATTTTATCGGTTCAGATTTGGAGCGGCTTTTTTATGCACACGCAGGAACACCTATCGTAAAAGATACAGACTTATACTACTGTTTGATGAAAACAATCATCCACCAGCAGCTTAATTTGAAGTTCGCCTACACACTAACAAATCGGTTTGTCGAAGCATTCGGGACAAAAGAGGAAGGTATCTGGTTTTATCCAACACCGCAAAACGTTGCTTCCTTGGAATATGACGACTTACGGAAGCTGCAGTTTTCGCAAAGGAAAGCTGAATATGTAATTGATACAAGTCGTCTTATTATAGAAGGGAAGCTGGATCTCGCAGAGCTTGCTGCTGCTTCTAATGAAGAAATTGCTTCCGAGCTTACGAAGATCAGGGGGCTTGGAAGCTGGTCCGCGCAAAACTGGATGCTGTTCGGGTTAGGGCGTTCCGACTTATTACCAGCTGCTGATATCGGGGTACAAAACGCCTTGAAATCATATGACAATCTCTCTGAAAAACCGACTCCAGCAGCAATACATACGCGAGGAGAAAGGTGGGCTCCTTACCGCAGTTATGCGACTATGACGCTTTGGAGAAGTATTGAGACCTGATACTAATATCAAGTTTTATAATTTGGTAACAATTATTACTGGGAAGTCGTGCTTTGGTCTGCTATAATTAGTGCATTAGTTAAAACAGGCAGCCATTTAGGAGGCGTAAGTATGGAAAGAAAAGATTTGATTGCACCAGAGCAATACAACATCGTTGATGAAATGGAGCGATTCGTTACAGATGAAGATCGTAAGGCGCTCATTTGGATGGACGAGGCGGGTAATAAGAAGGAAGTAACGTATAAAACGTTATTCCAGGATGTAAACCGCACAGGTAATGTTCTGAAAGAATTGGGCTTGAAAAAAGGGGATGCGATACTGGTTATGGTACCGCGTGTCGTTGAGGCGTATCATATTTATGCAGCAGCCTTGAAGCTCGGACTTGTGATCATCCCTAGCTCCGAAATGCTGAAGACGAAGGATTTGCAATACCGTATCGATCATGGAAAAGTGAAGAGCATCATCAGCTATCATGCCTTTACTGCGCAATTTGAAGACATCGAGAATCAAGATAGCTTAGTCAAATTTTCAGTCGGTGGAGCAGTCGATGGCTGGAAGGATCTCGGGAAGCTCAAAACAACAGCTTCAGAAAAACTGGAAACGGTAGATACTTCCAGAGAAGATATTGCATTGATGTCCTACACAAGTGGTACGACAGGTAATCCCAAAGGTGTAGTCCATACACATGGCTGGGGATATGCACACTTGCGGACAGCTGCAGAAAACTGGCTGTCGGCTTCCAAAGGAGATATCGTATGGGCAACAGCTGCACCAGGCTGGCAGAAATGGGTTTGGAGTCCATTCCTTTCTGTTTTAGGTACTGGAGCAACAGGCTTTGTCTACATGGGACGATTTGATGCTAAAACTTACCTTTCCCTACTCGAGGATTACAAAATCAATGTACTTTGCTGTACACCAACGGAATATCGTCTGATGGCCAAAGTAACTGATCTTGGCAGCTATAATATGAGTGCCCTGCATAGTGCGGTATCAGCAGGTGAACCATTGAATCGGGAAGTGATTGATGTCTTCCAGAAACATTTCAACATCATTGTACGTGATGGATATGGCCAAACAGAGAGCACATTGCTGCTTGGTATTATGAAAGGTATGGAACCAAGACCAGGTTCCATGGGTAAACCGACTCCAGGAAATGAAGTTGTTGTAATCGATGAGGACGGAAATCGCGTTAAAACGGGTGAAGTTGGTGACATCGCCTTGAAACTCGATAGTCCTGCATTGTTTAAGACATATTTCCGTGAGCCAGAACGCCGTCAGCAAGCGGAACGCAACGGCTATTTCGTGACAGGTGACCAAGCTTCTGTAGATGAAGATGGCTACTTCTGGTTCGAAGGCCGCAGCGATGATATCATCATCAGCTCTGGCTATACAATTGGACCATTTGAAGTAGAGGATGCTTTGGTGAAACATCCGGCTGTAGCAGAATGCGCGGTTGTAGCAAGCCCGGATGAAATCCGCGGTAATGTAGTTAAAGCATTCGTCATCCTGCGTGAAGGTGTAGATGAGAATGATCCAAACCTTGTGAAGGAATTGCAGACGCATGTAAAGAATACGACTGCACCTTACAAGTACCCACGTAAAATTGAGTTCGTTAAAGAACTTCCGAAAACTTCGTCTGGTAAAATTAGACGTGTGGAACTGCGAAATCAAGAAAAACAAAATATGAAGTAATTGAGAGCATCGCCTAATAAAGGCGATGCTTTTTTTATTTCTTCATTAATTATTCACTAAATACCTTTTCTGAAAAAAATAAAAAAATTAAAGCATAATACTTGAAAGTCAAAGAAGGTCAGACTATAATAAAGTCACAAGGTCAAAGATAGTCAAAGTCAGACACTTGACCAAATAAATTAAACTAACCTAATCGGGGAGGTAATTGTATTATGAAATGCCAACATTGTGGTGAACGAGAAGCTAACGTGAACTTGTTAATGCAATTCAATAATCAAAAACAGCAATTACAGCTCTGCCATACTTGCTATAATGAAATGAAAAATATGTCTAAAAACCCTGCCGGTTTCGCTTCCAATGGCGGAACAATGGATGATTTCTTTAAAAATATGTTTGGCGGAGCACAATCCGGCTTCCAGACTGGTGCAAACAGCCAAGCACAAGCTGGCGGCAATGGCCGCGGAGGATTGCTAGACTCACTTGGTAAGAACCTTACTGATGGAGCGCGTGCTGGTCTGATAGATCCAGTCATCGGCCGTGAACAAGAGGTCAAACGTGTCATTGAGACGCTAAACCGACGCAATAAGAACAACCCAGTACTAATCGGGGAACCAGGGGTAGGTAAAACAGCAATAGCAGAGGGGTTGGCTTTACAGATTGTTGAAGGCAATGTGCCTGTGAAGCTGCAAAATAAAGAAATTTACTTGCTTGATGTTGCTTCGCTAGTTGCGAACACAGGTGTGCGCGGTCAATTCGAGGAAAAGATGAAACAGCTTATTTCCGAATTGCAGCAGCGTAAGAATGTCATTCTCTTTGTGGATGAGATTCATCTATTAGTCGGTGCTGGAACTGCTGAAGGTTCCCAAATGGATGCAGGTAATATTCTGAAACCAGCACTTGCTCGCGGTGAGCTGCAGCTGATCGGAGCAACAACATTGAAAGAGTACCGTCAAATCGAAAAGGATGCAGCGCTTGAACGCCGTTTCCAGCCGGTCATCGTAAAAGAACCGACAGCAGAACAGGCAATCGAGATATTGAAAGGGCTACAGGAGAGATACGAAGCGTATCATCAAGTGTCCTACACAGAAGAAGCAGTCAAAGCGAGCGTGAGCTTGTCTCAGCGTTACATCCAGGACCGCTTCTTGCCGGATAAAGCGATCGACTTGCTTGATGAAGCCGGATCCCGTATCAACCTGCTTACAGTGACGACTGACGAAGATGCCATTCAGACTCGTCTTGCACAAATTGCGAAAGAGAAAGAAGAAGCTGCAGGTCGCGAGGACTATGAACGTGCTGCGTATCTTCGCCAGGAAGAAATTCAGCTTGAACAGAAGCTTGAGCAACCAAAGAATGAAGACAAAGCTGAAGTGACAGTTGAGGTAATCCAGCAGATTGTGGAAGAGAAAACAGGTATCCCTGTGACGAAAATCCAGTCTGAAGAACAGAACAAAATGAAGAACCTAGCTGCTAACCTGTCCAGCAAGGTAATCGGTCAACAACAGGCAGTTGAACGAGTTGCTAAAGCGATCCGCCGCAGCCGAGCTGGATTGAAATCCAAGCAGCGCCCAATCGGTTCCTTCCTATTCGTCGGACCGACTGGTGTAGGTAAAACAGAACTTACTCGCGCACTGGCGGAAGAGATGTTCGGCACACGAGAATCCTTCATCCGTCTGGATATGAGTGAGTACATGGAGCGTCACTCCGTTGCGAAACTGATTGGTTCTCCTCCAGGATACGTTGGACATGAAGAAGCAGGTCAGCTTACTGAGCGCGTACGCCGTAATCCTTATACGATCGTCCTTTTGGATGAAATCGAGAAAGCACATCCGGATGTACAGCATATGTTCCTGCAAATCATGGAAGACGGTCATTTGACTGACAGCCAAGGCCGTAAAGTGAGCTTTAAGGAGACCGTCATTATTATGACGAGCAACGCCGGAACTGGAGACAAACAGATTTCTGTCGGTTTTACGAAATCTGCAAATGAAGCTGTTTCTGTGATTGAGAAACTAGGAGCTTACTTCAAACCAGAATTCTTGAACCGTTTTGATTCCATCATCAGCTTTGAAGAGCTGAAAGAGGAAGATTTGGTGCAAATCGTTGAGCTTATGCTTTCTGATTTGACGAAGAATATGGAAGAAGAAGGCTACCAGCTTGAGGTGACAGAAGCTGCAAAACACTTCCTTGCGAAAAAAGGCTATGATCCTCGTTTTGGTGCACGTCCATTGCGCCGTGTTATCCAAGACCAGGTAGAGGATAAAATTACTGACTATATCCTTGAGGAAGAGAACGTGAGCAGTATGGTAGTGGATTTGGTTGATGAACAAATTACTGTAGTAAGTAAATAATAGAAAAGAGACTCATGCCCAGGCATGAGTCTCTTTTTTTATGAGGTAGGCTGGGAGTTGCTGGTGCGGATAAAGATCCAGCTTATTACATAGCATACAAGCGCAACTGCAAAAACCAGTCCGAATGCTGGAAGTACAGCTAAGTCTAGTATCCAAGTAATGACGTCAGTTAATCCCTGGATAGTCAGAGACACGGTTATACCAATTAAGGCAATGCCTCCGAGTACCGCACCCCCCAGAAAGCCAAATTTATAGGCGATGATACCAAGTAAAAGTCCGGCAGCAAAGAAAGATAACAGGAGAGCATAATCAAGCGGCAAGCTATAAAAAATACTTTTCAGCTCGGTGCTCGCTCCAATCGGACGGATAATATGGATGTTCGTTACATTAGCTATCTGATACACAGCATCCAATATTAATTGTACCCCAGCAAGAAAAGCGAGCATTACAAGATTGATCAGCAAAATGAAAATACCGACGGCTGTATGATAACTTTTCCTGGTGATACCCCTCTTAATAGCAAATGGGAGACTCTCTTGAATTGTTCTGAAACCGAAGATGATCATAAAGATATATGCTGGTGCTGAGATGGCGATGTACATGATATCCGCAACAGTAACGCCAAGAACAGTTAATGCTGTAATGCACAGCAGCAGAATAGAGCAAAAGATAGTAACTGTACGTTTGCTGTCGACAGCAAAGAAATAGAGTAAAGCTTGTATTTGTTTCATCATGCTCGGACACCTCTTTTTTCTGTTAAATGAACCATCATGTCTTGCAGTGGCACCCCTGAAACTGTCAGGTCACCAGTTAAGGCAGGTGCTTCTGTGGATAGGAGATAGGCTTGTGACGTACCGGCAAAGCTTTTTTCTTTGATTATTTGTTTGCCGTCCGTAAAGGCCTTGACCTGTGCTGCCGGTCCTGAGATACAGAAGCTTTGCGCTCTAAGTTCTTCTGCACTTTTATGCAAAAGGATACTGCCTTTATTAAAGATAATCACTTCTTCGAACAAGCTGCTGACCTCATCAATTAAGTGTGTAGACAGGATGATGATGCGAGGATTGCTCTGGAATTCTTCCAGCAGTACTTCATAGAAATAAGCACTGATGCGGCATCGAGTCCGATATAAGGTTCATCCAGCATCGTAACAGGTGCTTTGCTTGCCAGGCCAACAATGATGCCAAGAGCAGACTCCATGCCTTTGGAGAGACTTTTCACGCGTCGTCTTTTGTCTAAGTCGAATCCTTCTAAAAGGTCGGCCGCCAGCTTTTTATCCCAATTGCAGTAGAGCATAGAAGCGATTTTCAGCACTTGCTGAACGGTAAGCTCCTTTTTGAAATTATCTGCTTCCTTAATCAAGCAAGTATTTTCTGTAACCGCCCGGTTATCGAAAGGCTTCATACCATTGATACGTAAATCTCCGCTTGAGGGTTTATCGTAGCCAGCCAGCAATTGCATGAAGGTGGTTTTTCCAGCACCGTTTCTACCAAGCAGACCGTAGATTTTCGGTTCTGAGATACGAAGGTCAATTCCTTTCAAGGCTGTCGCAGTTTTATATTCCTTTATCAGGCTTTCAGCTACAATTGTCATCTTCATTGTTCCTCCTTCAGCATGCGAATGATTTCTTCCCTCGGAATATGGAGCTTACTGGCTTCCTGTTTCATCGGAACGATATAAGCATCAAAAAACTGCTGTTTCCGCTTTTCAAGAAGAATATCCTGTGCTGTCTCTGTTACAAACATACCTACGCCTCTTTTCTTGAATAATATACCTTCGTCTACTAGCTGGTTGATCCCTTTTCCTGCAGTGGCTGGATTTATCTTGTGGTGTTTAGCAAATTCATTGGTTGAGGGCACTCTTTCTCCAATTTTTATGGAGCCATTGAGGATGGAGTCTTCTAGTTGTTCTTTAATCTGGATAAAGATTGGCTTTGAATCATCAAGCATACTTTTGCTCCTTTAATAATCTTGGATAATTGGTTCATTACTCATGTAACTAACTATATAACCTGGGGGGAGGGGAGTCAACCATAATTTGGAGAAAATAAAAAAACAGTGCAATTGCCTGCACTGTTCGTCAGCTCAACTTATTTAATTGGTCAATCCCATTTGAGGAAATGGATAATAGCGGAACTTCACTTCTCCGAT
Source organism: Terribacillus sp. JSM ZJ617 (assembly GCF_044383785.1). NCBI lineage: Bacteria > Bacillati > Bacillota > Bacilli > Caryophanales > Bacillaceae > Terribacillus > Terribacillus sp. JSM ZJ617. The sequence continues at coordinate 113,382 of NZ_JBISEQ010000007.1, forward strand.
GACTGAGCTTTGTGAAATCAAGCCGAACATCCTGCTGTCTTTGCTGTTTCTGCGATTATCTCCCATGACGAACAGGTAACCATCAGGAATTGTGTCTTCTCCGATGACATCACGAAGCTTGAAGTTATTCGTAAATAACGCATCTTCCTGCATCATTTCCTTCATTTCTTTCAGGTAAGGCTCTGCATGCTTTTTGCCATTCACATAAAGCACATCATCTTTATATTCAATCCTGTCTCCGGGAATCCCGATCACCCGTTTTACATAGCTTGCATCCTGGTCTGGTGCATGGAAAACAACTTCATCAAAACGATCAATGTTGCCAACGCGGCTAATGAGAATTTTGTTTTGGTCTTCCAAAGTCGGAGCCATTGATTCACCATATACGGTACTAGGGAAATAAAAATAAGAGCGAAAAATGAATAGGGCGATTATGGCGATACCAATCGGCAGCAGCACAGCATAACGCGTGCGTCTAGCTTTCAGAAAAAGCACCCCCTTTTGTACTAGTGTAACATATGCGAAGAACGCATAGAAAAAACCGGAGTTATCTTAACTCCGGTTTTACAAACAGTTTATACAGATAAGGGATTTTCAGATTTAGCGGCAGTTTTAAATGCAGTTTTTGCTAAATATTCATAGTAGCCATCTGTGTAAGGGTGTATGGATCCTTCCTGCCAAGGTTTCTCTTCTCCGCAGAAATGGACAATTGACGGTGTTTCTCTTACTGTTCGAAGCACGCGTTCTTCCTTGAGTGACTTCGCTTTATATTCTTTCAAGATAACATGAGTTTGAGCATTCCATTTCGGATGAAGCATCAGCCAGTCATTCCATAGGATGGCGTTAAGGGCATCCTGATCATGCCAAGCCAGCTTATCCGGATTTTCGTTGATGAATGTCAGCACCTTATTTGTAATATCATTGTCGCGCCAAGCCTTCATATCAATTAGGATCAGACCGGAGTTGAAATAACGATCTTCTTTTGTGATTCCCATTTTCTCCAGACGGCGGTGTTCCCCATAGTCTCCTACGGCTGCAACGATATTGCCTTCCATATCGATTTCGAATAGTTTTTTGACATCATCTAGTACCAGCATATCGCAATCAACATACAGCGTCCGTTCAATAGCTGGATTCATCATTTCAGGGATGGAAATGCGATAGTAAGCCGCTTTTGAAATGTGGCGACTGGCGATTGCGCCTCCGTATGCATCCAAATCTACATTCAAGAAATCCAGTGGTGTATTGTAGGCGGCTGCTGTTTCTTTCAAGAGCTGTTTCTTCTGCTGACTGATTCCTCCATCGATGATTGAAATGACAAAATCCTCAGGGTTTGAAGTATTTTCAAGTAGAGAACTCAATGTCATACCCAAGTGCTGTGCGTAGTTGTCATCTGTCGATGATACAATATGCATTTTCTTTTCCATTGTTCTTCTCATCTCCTTAGTGTTTATATAGCCGGTTGGAGACGAGACTAAACGCATGTAATGGAATTGTAATTAATTTGGTAAGAAATGCTTATCCATTTACCTCATCATCGTTTGTCTTACTGTTTTCTTTTGCTTCCCATTCTTCCAAGAGCATACCGTAAACATTGTGATTCACGTAACCATAGACAAGCTTTTCTGCTTGGCGGATTGTTCCTTCATGGGTGAAGTTAAGCTTCTCCGGAATTCTTCTGCTGCGTACATTTCCGATTGCCGAACGGATTTCGACTCTGTTCAATCGAAGTTCAAGGAAGGCATAATCCAAGGATTTGCTGACAGCTTTCTGCATAAGACCAAGACCAGTATACTCTTCTCCCAGCCAATAACCCAAGCTGGTAGAGCGATTCTGCCAGTCAATTTTATGGAAGCCGATTACTCCTGCTAAAGCCCCTTGATACCAAATGCCAGCTGTAAATCCATCATTGGCTGCAAACTGCGCCAAAGTATGCTGGATGAATTGTCTGCTATGCTCGACAGTCGTATTCTGATCTACCCAAGGAAGCCATTGGCGCAGGTGATCGCGGGAACTGTCGATCAGCTGGAACAGTTTATCACTGTCCTGAGGTTCCAAAAGCTTCATATAAGTGGCTGAGTCAATGCGATGTGTAAACATGATTCGTCGCTCCTTTCAATTGCTAATAGTATAGCATGTCCAATCGATTGTTAAAATTAGGAGCTGCATCTTGGTGCATATGATTAGTAAGCGGACTGCATCCTATGGAAAAGGGGGCGGAACGCAATGAAGAAGTGGGTGTTTTTATTCTGTCTCTGCTTGATGCTTAGTTTCCCGATGAATACAGCAGCAGGAAGCGGAAGCGGCATATGGGACTATATCTTTTCACAAACCGACGAATCAGGGAAGCTGCAGGTACATTTTCTTGATGTCGGCCAAGGTGACAGCATACTGATACAAACACCATCCCATTATAATATTCTTGTGGATGGAGGAGACGCAGAATCAGGGGAGAAGGTAATATCTGAGCTTTCTGCCCGGGGAGTAAAGAAATTGGATCTGTTAGTTGCTACTCATCCGGATATCGATCATATCGGCGGACTTCTTCCGGTACTCGAGAAATTCAAGGTGAGCCAAGTGCTCGACAGCGGTAAGCTGTATACGACGAGGACATATCAGCGTTACACAGAAATTCTGGCGGAAAAACAAATCCCGGTGACTATCGCCAAAGAAGGTTCCTATATATCGGTAGACCCGCTTTTATCTATTCAAGTATTAAATGCCAACCATCCTAAAGCCACGAATAATCAGGCCTCCATCGTACTGAGGCTTACGTATCGGACGGTGGATTTTCTGCTTATGAGTGACGCTGAATCACAGCAGGAATATAAGATGAAACATAATTATGAAGTGGAATCGGAGGTCTATAAAGTTGCGCACCACGGTTCCCGTACGAGCAATACACTTTCCTTCCTTAAAAAAGTAAAGCCTGATTTTGCAGTCGTTTCCTACGGAAGAGATAATCAGTTAGGACATCCAACCAAGGAAGTCGTTCGAAATCTTAGCAAAGTGGGAGCTGTGCTTTATGCAACAGCCAAGGGAGGTACAATCAGTATTGAAACGAATGGGCTTTCCTGTCAGATCAGCAGTGATAGACCGGAGCCGATCTATAATAAATAAAAAAAAGCGAATCCAATCCGGATCCGCTTTTTTCGTTAGTTTGTTTGATTTGCTAGCTTCACAAGTGTATTCGCAAGGGGCTTCTTGTTTTCCTCATCAGCAACAAGCCACAGCTGCTTGAGCAGATACTCTTCACGGTTGCGAGGTTCCTCTTTGTCTGCCAAATAGTCAGCAACGCGCTTAGCGGCTTTAGTCAAAGCTTCTTCGCTCAAGCCAAGGCGCTCACCTTGTTTTACCTTGTTACCCAAATAATCTTGGAAGTTCTGGAAATTGTTCAGAATCTCGTTCTTATCTTCCTGTGAAAGATTTTCCACAGCATTCTGTGCGCGATCTTCATGTGCCATTTTCATTACCTCCTCTTGTTGAGTTAGTAATGTATTCCCAATATGCACTTTAACAAACAATATATCGAAAAAATATATCATATGGACTATATTTAGAAGTTATTACTCCGCATATGTCTTTCGGAAGCCATAAAAAGGCCGGAAATTTTTCTGTTCGTAATATGATTTCGATGTACTGGTCGCCAGCATTTCCATACGGGTCGAAGGGAAAAGGTCGTGTGCTTCTTGTAGCAGCTTGCCGCCGACTCCTTGTCCGCGCATTTTTCCATCCACAAGCAGTTCAGCGACGAGCAGGGTAATAACTTGATCAGTGATACAGCGAATATAGCCGCATATTTCATCATTATGCAGCGCAACGAGAGCGGAGGCAGAGCCTTTCATAGCTTGGTCAAAACTAGCTGGATCAGCTGCAAGGGTAGTCCAGCTCTCATCTTTTAGTAATTTGACAATTGCCGGTAGATCTTCTGTTTTATAAGGACGAACCGCAATCATCATTCTTCCTCCTTTTTTGTTCCCTTAGGCATTGTGCCGAAAATGATACCTAACATACATCCAGCAGCAAGTCCAACAGTAGGGCTTTGAAAAGCGATTCCAAATAGTATAGCTGTTATGATACCCACCGAGATTGCCAAAGGATAACGGAAGGGCTTTTTCTCATTAGATTGTTTCAATTCATATCCCACCTTGTCTTTGTAAACACCAGTATAGCACGGATGATAGATCGCTATGGAAGGAATAAACATTGCGTATCATGTTAGATTTTGTTACATTAGTTTACATCGTGTATTTTTTTATGGGGAGAGAAAGAGATGGATATATTATTAAAAATAATTCAGTCTACCAGTGATTTTATGTGGACTTATATTATGATGGGACTATTACTCCTAGTCGGTCTTTATTTTACACTGAAACTTAAATTAACTACATTCACGCAAATACCACACATGTTTAAATTAATTGGTGAAAAGACCACTGATGGGAAAGGGGTCAGCTCATTTCAGGCTTTCTGTATCAGTGCCGCGGCACGTGTAGGTACTGGTAACTTAGCAGGTGTAGCACTGGCTATTTCTGTCGGGGGTCCAGGAGCGGTATTCTGGATGTGGCTGATGGCTTTCCTTGGTGCTGCTTCTGGATTCGTGGAAGCAACACTTGCGCAGATTTATAAGACGCGGGATGGAGAATCTTCTTTCCGCGGCGGGCCAGCTTATTATATGGAGAAAGCATTAGGTCAGCGCTGGCTAGGTATTACCTTTGCCGTTATCATCACCTTGACGTTCGGTTTGGCGTTTAACTCTGTACAGGCGAATACGATTGTTAGTGCGTTCCATAGTTCTTTCGGTATCAGCAAAGAACTTATGGCAGTCATCATGACAGTGATTAGCGCACTTATCATCTTTGGAGGTACGAAGGTAATTGTCAAAGTATCCGAAATCATCGTACCAGTCATGGCGGGAGGATATATCCTTTTAGCTATTGGAATCATTATCTTCAACATTTCCGAAATACCGCATGCATTCACTATCATTTTCCAGGATGCATTTGGTATTAAAGAGATTGCCGGCGGAGCTGTCGGTGTTGCGATGATGCAGGGTATTAAACGAGGCATGTTCTCAAACGAAGCAGGAATGGGTAGTGCTCCTCAAGCAGCAGCCACTGCCAATGTATCCCACCCGGTAAAACAAGGTTTTATTCAATCACTCGGAGTTTATGTTGATACTTTCGGCGTTTGTACAGCAACAGCATTCATCGTCATCCTTTCTGGTCTTTATACAAGTTCAGAATCTGACGGTATCGTTCTTACACAAAATGCACTTGAATCACTTGTCGGATCCTGGGCTGGTATATTCATTGCGTTAATCGTCTTCTTGTTTGCCTTCTCTTCTGTAGTAGGTAACTACTTCTACGGAGAATCAAACATTAACTTCATCAAGCATAGCAAAACATGGCTATTCATTTATAGATTGGCTGTAGTGGCTATGGTTGCAGTCGGTTCATTGGCAAGCCTGGAATTTGTTTGGGGAATTGCTGACCTATTCATGGCACTTATGGCATTCATCAACTTGATTGCGATCGTGCTGCTCGGAAGAATTGCTTTCCGTGCATTAAAAGATTATATGGAACAAAAACAGGCAGGAAAGAATCCACAGTTCTATTCAGATAGCGTAGCGGGCATTCCGAACGTCGATGAAGATGTTTGGGCAAAGCAAGCTGATGATAAAAAAGTATCCTCTTCGTAAGAGGATACTTTTTGTTTAAGGATAAAATAATTTAGAAAAGTTAAGAAACAGGACAGCAAGGTGAGACTAGGGATACAATGGAGACAGAACTTAGAAAGAAGGAGTTTTGATCCATGCAGAAAACAGCACTCATATCGCTCGTATTCGGGGTCATCAGTTTGTTTCTTTCTTTATACGGTATCTTCTTTGGCATTATCGGATTCATCCTTGCTTTACATACGATAAGAAAAGCGGAGAACCCGGAAAGAACAGGGAAAGGTATGGCAATCGGAGGTTTGGCGACAAGTATCATTGGAGCCGGCTATCAGATAGTAGCCATACTTATTCTTGTCCTTACAGCCTGAACAGAATTTAAAAGAATGCAGCATAATCGCCGCATTCTTTTTTTGTAACCTTATTAATTTCTTTCCGTATAAGTAGATATCTAACGCACAGGAGGAAATTGATGAACGCATTGTTAGTATATGCCCATCCAAATCATGCATCTCTCAACTATGCCTTTTTCCGTGCAGTGCAGGAAGGTATCGAACACAATCCTGCCATCAGCGGAGTGGAAACAATCGATTTGTATGCCGAAGAGTTTGATCCAGCATTGGTTTTCCATGAAAAAAAGCGCCGTCGTGATATGCATACCGATCCGCATTTTAAAGCGTATCGGGAGAAAATTAAGCGAGCTGATCTGCTTGTGTTCATTTATCCTATTTTCTGGGGAAGGCCGCCTGCTATGCTGCTTGGATTCATCGATCAAAACTTCTCAGCAAATTTTGCCTATCGGCACGAGGGTCTGCTGCCTGAAGGATTGCTCAAAGGCAAGCAAGCGGTTTGTGTTTCCACCATGAAAGGCCCAGGGTTTTACAGCCGCTTTTATTTAGGGAATGCACATAAGATTTTAATGAAGCGAGCGCTGTTCCGATTTGTAGGTATCCGTAAAGTGAAAATCTTCGAGTTTGGCGGAATGGAAAAAAAGAACGGAAAACAGAAAAAGTACCTGAGCCGTATCGAAACGTACTTTTGCAAGCTGGCTAAATAGGCAGCTGTTCCAATTCGTAATATTTATTTCTGACATCCTGTATATCATTAGCGGCTAAGCTGCGTCCGATTTGTTCCAGCAAGGATGCAAATGTGCTATCATCGATACGCTCAGCTTGCTGCGCAATCCGTGCAGACCCGGCTTCCAAAATCGCTTCGGATACGTTGCCGATTTCATATATTCTGAAGTATTTCTGGATTTCCCGGATGGCAGTCTCTTTATACGTCACTTGCCATTCATCGTAAGTTGGCATCATACATACAACCTTTCTATTCAACAAGGAGCTATGTCCTGTTATACTGTCTATGGTATCATGCGACTTGGAAGGGAAGAAAGCAAATGTTACGTAAAATAAATGCTCTGCTCGCTATCATTGTCATTGCAATTGGTGTCTATCGATATATCGACCGGGATTACGAAGTGAATCCTCAGCTGATGCTGCCACTTTTGTCCATAATGTTTCTGTTATTTTCAGTTGAGTCTATCTTAAATAAGAAAAAGCTTATGACAGGAGTCTATTTGATTGTCTTCGTTATTGCAGCAAGTGCAACCGTCATGATCTTTACACAGACTTAAAAGTCTTCTCCTTATAGGAGGAGGCTTTTTTGTTTATCATTGACAAAGAGTGGTAATCCCGCATATAATACAATTAACAATTAACATAATGTTAATTAAAAGGAGATTGACATATTGAAGTCGAATAATAAAAAGATACCTTATGATGTTAGTCGCTACCGGACACCTGATGGGTATACATCGGATATAGCTGTATTTACCATTACCTCCGAAAAGACCAAAGCATATGCTCCGCCAAAAATGAAACTCAAGTTGATGCTCATCAAGCGTGCCGAGAAGGATACGGAAGGAAATCCGAATATCGAAGCAGGGAAGTGGGCATTGCCCGGAGGTTTCGTTACACCGGAAGAAACAGCCATTGAGGCAGCCAGCCGGGAATTGGAAGAGGAGACGGGAATAGCAGGAATACATTTGAAACACTTTGGTGTATACGATGACCCAGGACGTGATCCGCGCGGGTGGATCATCTCGAATGCGCATTATGCTATTGTCCCGGAATACAGATTATTTGAGAGAAAAGCGAATGATGATGCCGCAGAAGTGGAACTGTTCCCTGTACAAGATCTGGAGCAGCATCTTTTAGCATTTGATCACGCCAGTATAATCCGTCATGCTATTACTCATATAACACGAGATTTACTGCAAACTACAGTAGCAAAGCAATTCTTGCCAGAGCTGTTCACTTACTCGGAACTGCAGGCAGTCTTGCTGACGATAACGGATGATAAAGCAATTCAAAATGAGCAAGCTTTTGCACGTAAAATTAAAACATTGCCTTTCATCGAAGCAGTTGAAGGACAGAAGACACAGCGAACATCCAAGCTGCCAACTCAGCTTTATCGGTTCATTGATGCGGAATTGAAGCAATCGATTTATACAGCTCGTCATTAATCCAGAGGAGGATGAAAGATGAAAGCATTGATAAATATCGATTATACGAATGACTTTGTAGCAGAAGATGGGGCACTGACTTGCGGGGTGCCAGGACGAAAGATAGAGGAAAGACTTACGGCGATTACCTCTGAATTCATTAGGAACGGTGACTATGTTGTTTTTGCAATTGATAAGCATGAGGAGAAGGATGCCTATCATCCAGAAACCAAGCTGTATCCACCGCACAATATAGATGGGACAGAGGGACGTGCACTTTATGGCAAGCTGTCGGATGCATATGAATCTGCCAAGCATGAATTGAATGTTTATTATATGGATAAAACAAGATACAGTGCTTTTGCAGGGACCGATTTGCTGCAGCGGCTAAATGAACGTGGTATCAAGGAGATTCATGCTGTTGGTGTAGCAACAGATATTTGTGTGTTCCATACACTGGTCGATGCATATAATTATGGCTTCAAAATCGTTGTTCACGCAGATGCTGTTGCTAGTTTCAACCAAGAGGGGCATACATACGCCCTGCATCACTTTAAAAGCGCGTTAGGAGCAGAGATTACAAAAGGAGGAGCGGAATGATGACACATTATCAGGATGATAGCACGGCATTGCACACAGACCTTTATCAAATCAATATGGCACAGACGTATTGGAAGGATGGAAAGCATAATCGCAAAGCAGTATTCGAGCTGTTTTTCCGTAAACAGCCCTTCGGTAATGGATTTGCTGTTTTCGCTGGCTTGGAGCGAGTCATCGATTATTTGAAAGAATTCCGTTTCTCGAATTCAGATCTGGAGTATCTTGAGCAGGAGCTGGGATATGAGAAGGAGTTCATCGCCTACTTGCGCGACCTGCGCTTTACTGGGGATTTGTACAGCATGAAGGAAGGAGAGCTTGTCTTCGGTACCGAGCCGATCATCCGGGTAGAAGCTCCGCTTGCTCAAGCACAGCTGATCGAAACAGCACTGCTGAATATCGTGAACTACCAGACACTCATCGCTACAAAAGCTGCCCGTATCATGCATGTATTGGATGAGGGAGATACAGCGATGGAATTCGGCTCCAGGCGGGCCCAGGAGATGGATGCGGCTATTTGGGGGACGAGAGCGGCATTTATCGGCGGCTTTCATGCAACGTCCAATGTGCGGGCAGGCAAAAAGTTCGGTATACCGGTTGCTGGAACCCACGCGCATGCACTTGTGCAAGCTTATCGTGATGAGTATGAAGCATTCCGTAAATATGCCGAAACGCATGTGGATTGCACGTTTCTTGTGGATACGTACGATACGTTAAAGTCCGGTGTGCCAAATGCGATTAGAGTCGCTAAAGAAATGGGTGACAAGATCCGTTTTAATGCTATTCGTCTGGACAGCGGCGATTTAGCCTACTTATCAAAGCGGGCACGGGAAATGCTTGATGAAGCAGGCTTTACGGAAACGAAAATTACCGCATCCAATGATTTGGATGAGGAGACTATTGGTGCTCTGAAGGCACAGGGAGCCAAAATCGACAACTGGGGTATCGGGACGAAGCTTATTACTGCTTTTGATCAGCCAGCATTAGGAGCGGTGTATAAGATAGTTTCCATAGAAGATGACAATGGAAATATGGCCGATACAATCAAAATCAGCGCCAATCCTGAAAAGGTTTCTACCCCTGGTCTTAAACGGGTCTATCGGATTATCAATCGAGCAAACCAAAAATCAGAAGGGGATTATATTGCGCTTGCCCATGAAAATCCGGAGGAAGAACCACGACTCAAAATGTTCCATCCAACCTATCCGTACATTAGTAAATTTGTAACGGATTTTGAAGCGAAGGAGCTTCAGCAGCCTGTTTTTCAAAAGGGAGAACTCGTGTACAAACTGCCAGCTTTAGAGGAAACACGGAACTATGTCACACACAGCCTCACATTCTTATGGGATGAATATAAGCGGACTCATAATCCAGAAGCTTATCCTGTCGATTTAAGCACAGCTTGCTGGGAGAATAAAATGGAATTGATCGAGCGCATCAAATCACAGCTGGAGGAGAAGTAGCATGGGGAAAATCGGAATTTATGGCTCATCGTTCGATCCTGTTACAAATGTCCATTTATGGACGGCCAGTACGGTCGCTCACCGTTGTAAGCTGGATAAGGTCATTTTCCTGCCATGCTCCAGTAAGCGAAAAGACAAACAGCTTCATACGACAGACGAACATCGCTGGCAGATGGTGCAGATGGCGATAAAAGATAATGACTGCTATATTGCAGATGATTATGAGATGAAGCAGGAAGCTTGGAATGTTTATACCGAGCAGACACTAACGCATTTTAAAGAAGTCTATCCCGATGATGAGGTCTACTTCATTATGGGAGCTGACCTGCTAGAGGATATCGGCGCTGGAAAATGGGGGAACAGTGAAGCGCTTGTTCGCGATAACCGATTTATAGTCATGGCACGTAACGATATTGATATGCTGAAGGTAATCAGCCATTCTCCGCTGCTGCGAAATCATGATGACGGACAAACTTTCCATTTGATTGATAAAGGACTGGCGATGGAGATCAGCTCCACATATATCCGCGACGAGTTTGCTGTTGGAGGAGAGCCACGTTATTTGCTGCCAGAAAGCTGTTATCAGTATATCAAGGAGCATCAGATATACAACTAATATAGTACAGCCCCCTTACAAATCCGAGGGGGGTCTTTTATTGTAAAAAGACACCTCCTTAAGAAAGTGTCTGCTTAGTGTGTGGGCTGGGACTATTTAATAACAGTAAATACAGGGTGTTTAAATGAGAGTAATAGATGTATCGCAGAAGTGACAGTTCGTGCACTTAGGTGTTTTAATTAGCTCATTTTTCCTTCCCATTGCATACAGTAAAAATGAACCTAAGTATTTACCTATTAGTACAAGATAAGGAATTATAGAGAATGAATTTGATTGGTTGAATCCCTTATCTCATAATTAAATTGGAGGGTATATTTCATTAAACCCCTGCCGCTAGGAAAAAACTATCTTGATCCAGTAATAGAGTAAGAACAAAGCAACTATGGTGGATATAGGGATGACAATAACCGATACTTTGAGGTAGTCCATCCACTTTAATGTAATATCATGTTGTTTCAAGATATATAACCAGATCAGTGAAGCAAGTGTCCCGATTGGCAACAATAGTGATCCGATGTCGCTGCCGATGATACTCGCTAGATAAATCGTTTTTAAAGTGATTGGATCAAGTCCCATTTCAGTCATTGTGAATGTTCCGATCATCAAGGCTGGGTGATTATTGAAGATGTTAGACAGAATCGAAACAAGTCCTCCCATTGCAAAGCTTGCATACATCAATCCTTGGCTGATAATCGGTTCACTATATCTAACAAGCACTTCTGTTAGTCCGATGTTATGCAGGCCGTAAATGGTGACATACATGGAAAAGGCGAAAACGAGTATATGCCACGGTGTTTTTTTGATGATGTCGATCGGATTTGTACGTAAGTAATACCAGCGCCATGCCAGCAACGCAAGAGAGCCGAGGACTGCTACGATTGAAATAGGGATGGACAGATAAGAAGCGACAAACAGCAGACAGCGTATTAAGAATACAAACAACAATAGTATAAGCATGAATTTTGTTCGTTTTTGTTTAGTGTCAGTAAATACCTTCCTGCCTTGTATCGGTTTAAAGTGTTGCGTAAAGAAGTGTTCTTCGATGTCCTTTACAGATTCAGGTAATGATACAGGTAATTTTTTCTTCACGACCATGAACATTAGCCAAGACATAAACAGTAATCCTAATGTCGCCGGAACAAACATCATAGCTGTGTGCATATAAAGTGACATATCAATTATTTCCAAGGCAATCAAATTGACGAGGTTACTTACTCCAATCGGTGCACTGGAGGCTGTAGCGATAAGGGCACCACTCAATAAATATGGAATTTGCTGGTGTGTCGGTAAGCGGAGATTCCTGAGAAGTAAAATTAGGATTGGTGTTGTAATTAAGATACTTCCGTCGTTATTGAACAAGAGTGTCATTAAAAAGCATAAAAGCTGAATGTACCAATATAACCGATACCCCGAACCCCGAGCCAAATTAGCTAGCTTTGCAGCGACCCAGTGAAAGAAACCGAAACTCTCTAATATGACCGCCATGACGATTGTGGCCATGATCGTAATTGCGGCTCCCCCAATCTTATCCACTATATCTGCCGCATCAGGCCCTGAAACAACTCCTGTCAATAAAATTATCGCGGCACCTACTGCTGCCGGGATAGCTTCATTAAGCCCACGTGGCCTCCAGAGGATGACCAGCATAGTAACTAGGAATGTGAATACCGTGATTCCTATTTCTAATGTCATCTTGCACAACTCCTTTTTCCTTCCCTTTTATTTTTTAATCGGAAGTTTGAACCTCCCCCGACCTGTTTTTTACATGTATATTCAAATGCAAATAGAAGGACTAGATTTTTATACCTAAATTGTCGAAATGTATGTTTGTCTACTAGAGTGAAATGTCTAGAAAGAGGAATAGGAGATATTGTCTCAAGTGGCTTTACAGGTGTTTTCTCTAAAGGAACTATGAAATTGCAAAGGGAAAAGGGCAGGAAAGAGTAGGTTCTATTACTAGAGATGTGATAAATGATAGGTATAGTAAAGCATGAAAGTAGAAAGAAGCTAATCCGGTCCGAGGTATTGTGCAGTTGATCCAATGCATGATTTATTACCTTTAAAACAAGAAAAAACCCTTAAAAATAAGGGTTTTTGTAAGATGGAGCATAGCGGGCTCGAACCGCTGACCTCTTCGCTGCCAGCGAAGCGCTCTCCCAGCTGAGCTAATGCCCCGTATGTAGTTTATACGTCACAAAAATATTATAGCGTTTCTCTCAGTTACTGGCAACTATTTTTTACAAGCACGATGATCGGACTCTTTCGGCTGCTGTGATATAATCTACTTAACAAAAGTCGATTTGGAGGACGATGCAGTGCGGTTTGTAAGTATAGATTTCGAGACGGCGAATCGTTATTGGTCAAGTGCTTGTTCGGTAGGTGTTGCTGTAGCGGATGAGTCAGGTGTGATTGACGAGTGGTATACATTGATCAATCCATTGATGGATTTTGAAGAACAGAATATCCAGGTGCATGGGATTCTTCCACGGGATGTGGAAGATGCGCCGACGTTCAAGGAAATCTGGCCGAAGTTAAGCAGTTATCTGGCCGGCAATGTCGTAATCGCGCATAATGCGAGTTTTGATATGGGTGTTATTCGTAAAGCGGTGGCACGTTACGGATTGGAAATGCCGGATTTTGATTATTTGTGTACGCGAATCATCGGCAAGAAGGTGTGGCCGGATATGGACAACCATCGGCTGAATACGTTAGCTGCCAGCAAGGAGATCATGTTCGAGCATCATAATGCCATGGAGGATGCACGAGTTGCAGCGAATATTTTCCTGCATGCGATGGCGGATTCCGGAGTACAGAGTATAGAAGAACTGACAAAAGCATTAAAGGTTAGTCGAAAAAGCATCCATGATACAAGTTCCACGGGAAGCAAATCCAGATACGGTGATATCAAGCCACAGACAGATCAATTTGATCCTGCACACCCGTTCTACCGAAAACAGGTGATGTTTACGGGGACAATGAAGAGTTTGAAGCGGAAGGAAGCAATCCAAAGACTTGTCAATGTAGGCGGCGTGCACACAGATAAAATGGACACGTCTACCCGCTATCTCGTTGTTGGCGCAAGAGACTATGAGAAATTTGCTGCTGGCAAGAAAACGAGTAAGCTAGTCCAAGCGGAACGGATGATTGAGAACGGACGGCCGCTGCGTATCATCTCTGAAGAAAAATTCCTGACATTGGTGTAAGAAGTTCTCGGTAGGAGAACTTCTTTTTTTTGGAGGGCACACGATGTATGAATTAAAGGAAACCGATTTGACTAAAGAGGCGTATAGACAGTTGCTGGAGCGATTATTAGATGTTTGTGACACTGTCACTTTCGCCGTGCTTCCTAAAAAGATGATGGGGCAAAAGCCCACGCTGCATAGGCTGCTGCAAGATTTGGAGCCGTATTTGCAGGAAACTGTCCTTGATAATGGTACAAGAGCTAACCTTTTTGATGCCAATATATCTGTACCGAATTATTATTATCGTATTTGTACGGGATCCAAGCAGGTAATCTTAAAGTCAGCGAATAGTCTTTTCTCTTGGCAGCAGCCCGCACTTCCGGAGGATTTATCCTTTTTGAAGAAGGGAGAAGAATATGTAGTGACCAATGCTCATGAAGGTTATGCAATGCTCTTTGCAGAAGATGAACAATTAATAGAACTTGGGGGAACAAAATGGAGCAGAATCGAATAGAAACGAAAAAATTTGATTGGCGATTATTTCTGGCGCTGGTTAAAGGTACTAAACCACCTAAGATGATGGTCATTGTTGCATTGGTGATGAGTTTATTGACGACAGGAGTCGGCTTCACGGTACCATTGTTCACGAAGAATCTAGTGGATGGCTTCTCTGGGCAATCCATTACTGGTACCCAAATTGCTATTTTAGTCATCGCTTTTGTCCTGCAAGCTTTAGCTAGTGGCTTATCCATCTACTTGCTGGCGAAAATCGGCCACCATGTTGTCGCTAAACTGCGCGAACGATTGTGGGATAAGCTTTTGCATCTGCCAATCAGATTTCATCATGATAATGAAACAGGAGAGACGCTCAGCCGAGTGACGAATGACACAGCGGTTGTAAAAGAGCTGATTACGGATCATCTGACCAGCTTCGTTACAGGTATTATCTCCATCGTCGGATCGATTATCATTCTGCTTGTACTTGACTGGAAGATGACGATTGTCATGCTGCTAGCAGTTCCGATTGCAATCGGAATCATCATGATACTTGGGCGCAGGATGTACCGGGTATCGAAAATAATGCAGGAGGAGACAGCGAAGTTCACTGCAGTTTTGAACCAGGTATTGCCGGAAATGAAGCTTGTCAAAGCCTCGAATGCAGAACATGTAGAGCTGGAACGAGGTAACAAAGGTATCCGAACTTTATTTACGTATGGCTTGAAGGAAGCTAAAATTCAAGCGCTGTTGTCGCCGCTCATGCTCTTTATCATGATGCTTTTGCTTGTGACTATTATCGGGTACGGTGGTGTGCGTGTTGCATCAGGAGCATTATCCGCAGGCGACATGGTAGCTTTCATCCTGTATCTGTTCCAGATCATCATGCCGATGACGCAGCTGTCCATGTTCTTTACCCATCTTCAGAAGGCGATGGGAGCAACAGAGCGTATCTATGATGTACTTGGAGAAGATACAGAGGATAGCGATAAAGGAGTACCGATACATCGCGTGGACGGGGATTTGCATATAAACAATCTTAGTTTTGCTTATCAAGCAGAACAAGTACTGCATGATCTCAGTTTTACAGCGCCTGCTGGGAAGGTAACCGCCATTGCCGGCCCGAGTGGTGGCGGAAAATCGACTCTATTCGGTTTGCTTGAACGGTATTACGAGCCGACTAGCGGTACAATCCAACTGGGTAAGACACCTATCCAAGACTTTAAATTGCATGACTGGCGCCGCCAAATTGGCTACGTGGCACAGGAAACGGCTCTATTATCCGGCACGATTCGTGATAATATCTGCTATGGCTTGGAAAGGGAAATATCACAGGAAGAACTGGAACGTGTATCTGAAATGGCGTATGCGAAACAGTTCATAGAAGAATTGCCTGATAGATATGAGACGAAGGTTGGCGAACGAGGAGTGAAGCTATCAGGAGGACAGCGGCAGCGTATTGCTATCGCAAGAGCGCTTTTACGTGATCCACAAATCCTCATGCTGGATGAAGCAACCTCAAGTCTTGATAGCAGTTCAGAGATTTACGTTCAGCAAGCACTGCAGAATTTGATGCAGAATCGAACTACCTTCGTGATAGCACACCGGCTATCAACAATTGTGGATGCTGATCAGATTGTATTTATTGAAAAAGGACGAATTACTGGTATCGGGACGCACGAGGAGTTGTTCGAACGTCATGATCTATACCGGGAATTCGCATCCCAGCAGCAGCTGCTTGCGGGTAAAATGGAATAAATAGAGTCCTTCTCCGCATACTAGGCGAAAAGGGGGTTCTATCATGCCAAAGAAAAAGCCCAATAATGATCATCAATTCAAGGAAAACAAGAATCATGGCGAAAAACGGAACGGCCGATTGAGCCAGTTCAAGAACAACGTCAGTGGACCAGGCCAAACGGAAAACGAATATATTTCCGTAAAGGAAGACTAAAAAAGCTTCTGCCTCATTTTATGAGGCAGAAGCTTTTTTTTTAATTCATCCAATTGACGAGGACGAACAAGATCGGCAAGACAACAATTAACGAGGATGTCGCAACAATCCAATTGGAGTTGGCCAATTCCATGTCGAGATTGTACAGCCGCGGCGGTACGAGAGAAGCAACTGCCGGCGGCATGGCGGACATAATGAGAAGCACCTGTAATAATATACCGTCATACAAGCTGCCAAGACCAAGCAAATAAGCACTGCCAGTAATGACAAGCGGCACAGCAAGGAACTTGATTGGAATCAGCCAGATACTAAGCTTCCAATACTTTTTCACAGAAGCAATTCGCATGCTGAATCCGATTGGGATCAGAAGCAGGATGGATGCCAGTGCAACCAGTGTTGAATTGCTTGCGCCCAGCCATTCGAATCTGTCTATTGGCGATAAGTTCAGTACAGCGCCAATGACGATAGAACAGAAGGTGATCATAATGAATGGGTCTTTTATGATCCGCATCACACGTGATCCCGAAGCATTATCTTCTATCGTTCCGTATGATTTTGCGATTGGATAAATGATCGTATAGTACGTGAATTCCTCAAGCAGGCGGAACATTGCAGCGTACGCGACTGCTTGCTCCCCAATGAAGAGCACACAGAAGAGTAGTCCGAAGCTTCCAAGGTTCAGGAATGCGCCAGAAACGAACATGGATCCAATCTGGTCTTTCGGCAGCTTCTGCCATTTGGAAAACAGCAGAGCGAGAATTGCGCCGAGAAAGATTGTTGCGATGCCGAAAATTGGTAAGTAGATGAGCCTGGCATTGGTCAAGTCAGCTGACCAAAAGGCACTAATAAGAATAATTGGATTCAGTACAAGCAGGACAACACGAATCAATGCATTCATAAAATAATTGAGGGAGAACCATTCCGGCAGGCGATATTTTCCAGCCACGATCCGGATAGCCCTTCCGATGATAAGTCCGATCAATATAATGGATATAGCATAAATAAAGCTTGCGATAAGGCTGTACCTCCTTCTGCTGACAGCTACATGATGTATTCCCTATTTTCTATTATATACAGCATTCTTAATTGTAACGATATTGCAGGTCATTGTCTAAAGAAATTAGTAAAATGGGCTTGAACAAAAAAACACCTGCCATAATAGGCAGGTGTTCCATAATTATTTTTCCTCTGAACGATTATTATAATCATACTCGCTTGTATCTACAGGTGTCCAGCCTTCCGGATCATAGAAGCGGAGCAGGTCACCATAAAGGATTTTATCGTTAAGGCTTAGCTTCTTGGCTAATTCCTCTTTTTCTTTTTTGATTTCTTCAATCTGGGCTTCATCTTCGATTACTTCACCGGTGGCAGTGTCGTAATACGTGTCACCTAAAACTGTGTAATCTTTACTGATGAAGTCGCCATTACGTAAACCAACTACATCGTTATGCTCTTCAGACAGAAGATCTGTACCGAACTGGATATATTTAGATGAATCGATACCAAGCAAGTGTTCAAGTGTCGGCAGGACATCAAGCTCACCGCCATACGTGTGGTTCACGCCGCCTTCAAGACCTGGAGCCTTGATCATAAGCGGTACACGCTGCATTTGAGCATTTTGATAATCCGTCATTTCTTTTCCAGTAATCTCTTCCATAGCACGGTTGTGGTTCGTAGAGATACCATAGTGATCTCCGTAAAGCAGGATAACAGAGTTATCATACATACCGGATTCTTTCAGGTCTTTGAAGAACTGTTCCAATGCTTCATCCAGGTAGCGCGCTGTCTGGAAATAATTATCGACAGTGGCGTCTCCCGTTGTAGCTTTATCGATTGTTGCATCTTCTGGATCAAGTGTGAACGGATAATGGTTCGTCAGCGTGATCAGATGCGCATAAAATGGCTGATCAAGTGATTCAAGCAACGGCATGGATTCCTCGAAGAATGGTTTATCCTTTAGACCATAGTTCACTGAGTTTTCCATGTTGTAATAAGTGGAATCAAAGAAATGATCGACGCCAAATTGCTTATAAATCTCATCACGGTTCCAGAATGTCTTCTCGTCACCGTGGAATACAGCACTTGTATAGCCTTGCTCCTGGTTCAGGATAGCTGGCGCTGCTTGATACGTGTTCGTACCTTTTACTGAGAAGGCAGAGCCTTGCGGCAGACCATAAAGGGAGTTATCCATTAACAGCTCTGCGTCTGCGGTTTTTCCTTGTTCTGTTTGGTGGAAGAAGTTATCAAAGTAAGTTATTTCCTTATCATTCACAAGTGAATTCAGGAACGGTGTAACCTCTTCGCCATCCAGTTTGTAATTAATCAGGAAGCTTTGGAAGCTTTCCAGATGAATTTTGATGACGTTCATACCTTCTGCATTTCCGAAGTATTTCTCATTCGGTTCAGCATAGTTTTCCTTCGTGAATTCCGTTACTTCAGATAAGTCACTCGGACTAGCCATAACTCGCTGAGTGGAAGTCTTCGCATTTTGAACTGCATCATAGATTGTATAGTTGTACGGTCCAAGATACTTTACCAAGTATGTGCGGTCGAATGTACGCTGCAGCAGCTGCGGGCGATCGACTTCAGCCAGCCCAAGGTTTACTGCGAATAGAGCCACACCGGAGATGATGACCATAGCCGTCTTCCTGAAAGCAAGGCGTTCGATACTCCAGTTCTTTCTTGTGTAGATATACAAAACGATCAGCAAAATGAAATCCAGGAAGTAGATGAAATCATAGCCTTCCATCAATCCAAAGATGCTGCCGCCCATTCCGGAACTTAAATTATCTGTTTGCTTTAATGTTGGCAAGGTAATAAAGTCATTAAAGAAGCGATAGTACAGGACATTGGCGTAAAGCAGGAAGCTCATTATGAAATCAATGACTAAAAGCCAGATTCCCATCCTTCTGCCCTTTGCCAGGAAAGCCAGTCCTAGGAATACGATGCTCGCACTCAAAGGGTTTATTACCAGCAGGAATTCCTGCATGCCATTTGTTATATCCAGGTTGAATTCCTGTTTATAGGAAAAATACGTTTTGGCCCATAAGAAAATAACGGCCAGCGCAAAAAATCCTTTTTTTGAAGCCAGAAGCTTCTTCATTATCTTTCACCTCTTCATTTTCTTATCAGGCGTCATATTGAGTTGAACAACGACATTGATTCTATCAATTTATCATCTAAAAAACAACTAAGACCCAAAACGGAATTTGGGCTCATAATCTATAAATATAACAGATTTTGCTGAAAAAGCAAAATGGGAAATTTCTCCGTAAAAAAAAGAGTGCAAGTTGCACTCTTTTTTTACGAAGCACCAGTTGTTTGGGTTTCAATCGGCTGATGATGTTTCCATTGTTTATATGCAGCTACATCCTCCTGAATTTGCTTAAAGGTGAAAGCGATGAGCGCAACGTCATCAAGCAATCCGCCAGGAATGAAATCCGGGACAAAATCGATTGGGCTTAAGAAATATAGGAAGGTTGCTGCAATCATAAGCAGCGACTTTTTCGGCAGCTGGCTGTAAGCGCCTTTGCGCCAATCGCGGAGCATGTCCACCATCAGCTGCAAATCTGACCAGATTTCTGCAAGCTTTCCTTTATTGTCCGTTGCTTTAGTTGATACATTAGCTAGGAGCTCCTTCGATTTTTCCTTATCCTGCAGCAATGCTTTTGCTTTTGGGGTGTAAGCATGCCGTTTCTCCAGGAGCTGTGATAGGTTCCATTTCATAAGGTGTGCCTCCTTGTATCCTTCTGATTTCTATTATGAGGAACATTTGCCTGCCATGCAAGAAAGGGGACTTCAGTCGATTTTCTTTACAAGAACTCGGTATCGTTCCGGTAGTGTATCTTTTGCCTTCACATGCTGCATGAAGGATTCTGCTTCTTCGTATGTGTCAAAAGTGTATACTTCTCCGTCCGTTCCGACGAATTCAAGTTTCACTTGGTTTGAGTCGATTGCGATGACTTTGAACATAATGCTCTCCTTTCATATGCTGACAGCACCATGTGGCAGCTGGCAGAAAGAGCTGAGGTTACGCAGGATTTCCAGCTCAGATGACTCAAGATGATATAAATTTACTAGAGGAAAATGAAATATAAAAATAGTTCACTTATCTATTATAGAGAAGTTAAGCGGTGAGAGGAAGCAGGAAGTCAATAAACGGGGAAAAGCAGGCAGCGGGGGCTGCCTGCTTTTCTGTTGTTGTTAGAAATAAATGTGGTGAGACGAACGAAATATGTGGGAGGTAATGTTGTTAGAAAACATATTTTATCGTCCTCTGTTATAAAGACGTGTGTCGTTACCTAATGGTTTCATTTTTTTGAGGAAAGTTTAGAAAGGTTTAGGTTCATTTGGCAAAAGGTATAGTCCTTCAACTACTGTATAAAGGAGATTGGTACCATGCAAGCAGTCACTTTTCAAGGTAAGGAAAATATCGAAGTTAAGTCTGTAGAGGCACCCTCGATCGAGAAATCTACCGATATGATCGTAAGAATTACAGCAACTGGTATCTGTGGTTCTGATTTGCATTTGTATCATGGAGGAATCACGCCAGAGAAGGATTATATCATTGGACACGAGCCGATGGGCATTGTAGAAGAAGTGGGCCCGGATGTAAAAAACCTAAAAAAAGGGGATCGGGTTGTCATCCCATTCAATATTGGCTGCGGCGAATGCTATTATTGTAACCACCAGATGGAAAGTCAATGTGATAACTCGAACGGCAATCCGCATAGCGATGCAGGCGGATTATTCGGTTTTGCAGATCAATTCGGGGACTATCCCGGCGGACAGGCAGAGTATCTGAGAGTACCATTTGCTGATTTCACTTCTTTTAAAGTACCAGAATCAAGTGAACTTAAGGACGAAAGTGTCGTGTTCCTATCCGATGTCATACCGACAGCTTATTGGAGTGTAGAAAACAGCGGCGTCAAAAAAGGGGATACTGTCATCATCCTCGGAGCTGGTCCAATTGGTCAGATGGCGCAGAAGTTCGCTTGGCTGAAAGGTGCAGAGCGTGTCATAGCAGTAGATAACGTGCCGCATCGACTGGAACATGCTAAGCGGATGAATAATGTAGAGACATATGACTTTTCCAATAATCCTGAAATTGGTTCCTTGCTTCATAGTGATACGAATGGTGGAGCTGATGTTGTAATTGATTGTGTCGGCATGGATGGAACAGTGCCGGAAGGTGTATCATTCGGTTCTGAACATGACAATCAATTTGGTACAATTCAGCCAATCATTACAGCTAGTGAAGCAGTCCGGAAATTTGGTACGGTTCAGCTGACAGGCGTATATGGAACAGAAGCAAATGGATTCCCAATCGGTGATTTCTTTACCCGAAACGTGACGCTTACAATGGGACAAGCTCCTGTAATCCATCTGATGCCGAAGCTATATCAGATGGTAGAGGAAGGGGTATTTGATCCGACAGATATCATCACGCATACAATGAAAATCAGTGAAGCGAAGGAAGCATACAAGATATTCGATGAAAAGTCCGATAATAATATCAAAGTACTTTTGAAACCATAAAAAAACAGGAGCTGCGATATGCAGCTCCTGTTTTAGTTGGTTTTGGTCGTTTCATCATATAGATGAGATCTCTTTTTGAACCAATGGAAGGTGTGAGTGACGATGACCTTCAAAATCGCATATCCCGGAACAGCAAGTATTACGCCGACAACGCCGAATAGATTTCCGGCGGTCAGGATAACGAATATGATTGTGATTGGGTGGACACGAATGTTCCGCCCCATTATCTGTGGAGTAATCAATTTTCCTTCAACTAGCTGCACAATAGTCCAAACAATGATCAGCTTCAAGAGCATGAACGGTGATGTAACAATAGCGATGATGATTGCAGGTGTAATGGCTATCGCTGGACCAAGATACGGAACCACACTCGTGAACGCGGCAATGACGGCGAGTACTGGTGCGTATTCAAGTCCAATGATCAAATACCCGATATACAGCAGCACGCCAATGACAAAGCTGACGATAATCTGACCGCGTATGTAGGAACTGATTTGATGGTTCATCTCTGACATTACTTCATATGTTTGACTGCGAAAGCGTACTGGAAGTAACTTCAGAATATAGACTGGCAGTTTTTTGCCATCCTTCAGTAAATAGAAGAGGATGAAAGGCACTGTTACGATAGCAATGATCACTTCTGTCACTGCACCGACAAAGCTTGTTAAGTTAGAGAACAAATTGTTGAGCATGGTAGTACCGCGAGTCTGCAGCTCATTCAGGATTTGGTTGAAATCAAAATTGCCTGAGGCTTGAATCTGATTGACCACGTTACTGCCTGTTATGGACTGGACAACATCGATCCCTTGCTCGAAATAGTCGGTACTATTCTCAATCAAGCTTAATGTCTGCTCCTTCAATACAGGAATGACCAAGCTGATGAGAATAGTCAGTATTCCAATGATAACAAGGTAAAGGACGATAATGGAGTAGACGCGTTTTACTCGCTTTTTCTCTAGGTAATTGACGATCGGCACTGTCAGGTAATAGACAACCCCAGTCAAAATGATAGGCAGTATGATTGTTTTCACGATGACGACAATGGGGGTGAAAATAAATGATACGCTGGAATAGACAAGTATGTTCAGCCCGATGATGAAAAGAATCAGCATCGCGATGACAAATTTATTATTCAGGAAGAATTTGCTGAACTTTCCCTGCTTGGTGCGTTGTAGATCTGGCATGGCAATCCTCTCCTCTTTGGCCCGCTGTTCCGTAATTCTATCGTTCTATCATTATAGCCTAATATAATGGCGTATAACCGTTATGTTTATTTTAATCTTATGTACGGAATTTATCTACTCAAGTACTCGAGATAAAGTGAGAATCAGGATTAATAATTTTATTGGATCATTTATCAACAACATTATCAACAGTATCATTATTGTAAAATAAACGAAAAACCGACTTATGCACATTATCCACAAACCTAAGTCCGATAATTGTGCACAAGTCAGTTGGGTTATCCATAAAACATTATAAAGCCTGTTCAAGCGCTTCGGATAAAGCAGGGAAGCGGAATTGATACCCGTTGTCGAGCGCTTTCTTTGGATACACGCATTGTCCTTCAAGCACCAAAGTACTCATTTCACCTAAAGCCTTCTGGATTACCGGGGCAGGTGCTGCAGTCCAATAAGGTCGATGCAGCGCTTTGGCAAGTGTCTTGCTGAAATCCTTATTCCGTCTCGGGGAGGGAGCAGTGACGTTGAGCGGTCCTTTGATTGATTCTTGTTCGATTGCATAAGCAATCAGCCCCGCTGCATCTTGAACATGGATCCAGGAAAGCCATTGCTCGCCGCTCCCTATTTTCCCGCCTGCGAAATAACGGAAAGGCAGCTGCATGAGCGGAAGAGCTCCTTTATCACCTAAAACGATGCCAAAGCGTGCAAGTACAGTTCGGACTCCCAATCCTTTTGCTTGCTTGGCTGTTTCTTCCCACTCATACGTCACATCTGCCAGAAAATCCTGCCCGCGCTTCGTTGTTTCTTCAGTGAAGGCGTCCTGTTCGCTCGTACCATAATACCCAACAGCAGAACCGCTGACGAAGACTTTCGGCTTCTTCGGCATTTTTCCAATCATATCAACAAGTGTTTCGGTAGCTTCCAACCTACTGCTCCTGATATTTTCCTTTTTCTCCTTGGTCCACTTGCCGAATAGACTAGTTCCGGCCAAATTGACGACTGCGTCAATCTCCGGCAGCTGGGAAAGGGGATTGAAACCTTTTTTCAGCCAGCCGATATACGTGACTTGCTTGGTATCTAATTTCTTTTCCGGTGATCGAGTTAGAATATACACATGGTGCCCCTTCTCAATCAATGTCTCTGCCAGCTGCTTTCCGACGAAGCCTGTTCCGCCGCTAATGACGATATTCATGATTAATTCCTCCTTCTAAATTGGGTAAGCTTACAATTTTGTATGGTGTCATTTCGTGTTAGAATAAAGACATAGAGGTGTCGAAAATGGTGAAAATCACGAAGATCACGACTCAAAAAAATAATATCGGGCGCTATAATATCTTTCTCGACTATGGTAAAGGCGAGAAGTTTGGCTTCGGTCTTGATGAAGATGTCCTGATTACTAGCGGTATCACCAAAGGACAGGAACTATCCGAGGAAGCTTTGCAGTCCATTATCGAAAAAGATGCTGCACATAAGTGTTTTACCCTAGCTTTACAATATCTAAGCTACCGGATGCGTTCCAAAAAAGAAATAAAAACGTATTTGCTGAAGAAGGAGCAAAATCCGACACATATCGAAGAGACCTTGACAAGGCTTGAGGAACAGGGGTATACCGATGATGCAGCTTTTGCCGGTGCATTTGTTCGGACGAAGGTGAATACGACAAGTAAAGGTCCACTCGTCATCCGGAAGGAATTGCAGGAAAAAGGTATTACCGGTGCAGCGGCAGATCAAGCGATGACATATTACTCGTACGAAAAAGAGCTGGAAAAAGCTGTCAAGCTTGCTGGGTCGAAGCTGCAGACTAAAGCAAAGAAATCCCATCAGGAGAAGATCCAGCTTGCACAGCAGCAGCTGCTTTCAAAAGGCTTCTCAAGTGCTGCTGCAAAGGAAGCTGTTTCATTGGCACTCTCGGATACCGATCAGGATACAAATGCTGAGCTGGACGCTGTCCGATATCAGGGAGATAAGCTTTTGCGTAAATACGCGCAAAAAGCGGAAGGCTATGAGCTTAATCAGAAAATCAAGATGGCTCTTTATCGTAAGGGATTTTCGATGGAACTGATTCAGAAGTATATAGAGGAAGCGAAAGAAAAAGACCTTTATTAGCGGAAAGCAGGGTGCGAAGATGCAATTACGTTATAGTGACTTAACAGTGGAACAATTAAAGGAAGAAATGAAACAGCTGAAGATTCAGCAGCAGAAGGCAGAGCAGATGGGGAACTTCAGTGAATATCAGATTATTGAGCGTAAACGACAGATGGCCAAAGCTTATACGATGAATCCGGATGAATTCAAACCAGGTGCAACGTATGAAATCAAGGGTGATCGGTCGCATGTGTTTACGATTGATTATCTAAATGGTGTCTTCGCCTGGGGCTATCGACGCCAGGGCAGTGAAAAAGGACAAGAGCTGGAAGCTTTACCGATCAGTGTACTCGGCAGGACGACTATGTAATTGCCTCGGCTGAAAAGCCGAGGTATATTTTATCTGCGGTTTTTCTTTACTGCTTGAGTACGGATGATGATATCAGTCTGTGTTTGCTGTGTTTCTCCATTCACCTGGTTATTCGCATGCTTCGCTGTAGTGCGGGGGGATTGAATAACGGAATTGATGGTGCCTGTCTTAGAAAAACGATCAAACTTGGACATTTTATCTGCCTCCTCGAGCAAGGATTGGATGCGCCGCAGTACTAATAGCTTGTGCGTATTTTTCACGAATATGTTGGGATTTTGATGGAAGGGAAGAAAGAAGTATGGAAAATAAATTCCGTGAGCTTGCTGCACTTTTGCAGCAGCAAAACGAACGATTGACAATAGATGAGGCTCGGACATGGGTAGAGATTCTTTGGGAGGATTTCGAAGCAACGCGTGCAAAGGCTGGCCGTAAATACCAGGGGCAGGAAATGACAGAGGCGATTGTGCGTCAGTGGATTCAGCATTATGGCCCAAGACTGGATGAATTCCTTGAAAGTAATCCGAAGTACCATTATTTATTCATGGAACGCAGACAACAATAAAAAACCTGGAGAGAAAAATCTCCAGGTTTTATAATGCAGACGGATTGTCATCTGTGACCAGTTTTCGCTGCAGTTTCTGTTCGGAAAAAATCCACCCGGTATAGGAACTCATCACTTGATGATTATCATCAATCTGAACGACTGCCTTGAATGGATAATGCTGTGCGCTATTATGGTAGCGCAAATCAATCAGGCGCAATTCCGTGAAATCATCATACATGTTTACTTCCCATGTGAAGACTGGTGAGAAGCTGAGGAATGCCGCTATATTCTTATCCTCTCTAGCAACCTCCATGAGCTCGTTATCTGGTAATGGCTTCCGTTCAAATTCGTCGATCATGCGGAGCTGCCAATTTTCCACCTTCCCGACATAAAAACGATCGGGGGCTGTGACGGCAACGCGCCAAAATGCTTGTTTCATTGTTGGTGAAGTAGCGATGATCTGAGCATCAGGTATTTTTTCTTTCACTTGTTTGATGATCCGCCGTTTATCCAAATAACGTTTCACATAGTACAGGATAAGGATCGTGTAAATAACAAGGAAGGTCAGACCTGGATCAAGACCAATCAGCCAAAGAGCAATACCGATCACATGCATCGTAAAGATGAAAGGATCGAAGGTGTTAATGAAGCCGTATGCAACCCAGCGGCGGGTGAACGGCCGGTACGCCTGCGTGCCGTATGCGTTGAAAACATCGACGAATACATGGAGTACAACTGCTCCAAATGTCCAAAGCCATAGATGCAGGAAGTTGATTTCTGGTACTAACACGTACAGCAGCAGGGAAATAGCTAATCCCCATAATATGACAGCGGGGATTGAATGCGTGATTCCCCGGTGGTTTCGTAAATAAGAAGCATTGTTACGTAATTTCAGTACTGTATCAAAGTCGGGTGCCTGTGAACCAAGGATCGTGCCTGCAAGTACTGCATTGAACAATACAGGATCTTGGTGAACAGCAGGATCGAGTGTGGCAAGCCCGCCGAGGGCTATCCCCATGACGATATGGGTACCAGTGTCCATCTTAATGTCCTCCTTCTGATGAAACCAAACCACCTAATACTTTTAATATTGTAACACGGAGCGTGAGTGATTTTGCAATTAGACGATCTACATGTTAAGTTTCAGCATTTTTCGATTGATTTATTTCAAGATGATTTGATTAATTGGTTCCAGCAGGAAAAACGTACACTGCCTTGGCGTGAAAACCAGGATCCTTATCGGATTTGGGTTTCGGAAATCATGCTCCAGCAGACGAAGGTGGATACGGTTATTCCTTACTTTCATCGTTTCATGGAGCGCTTTCCGACAATCCAGGCATTAGCCGAAGCCGATGAGCAGGACGTTTTAAAAGCGTGGGAAGGGTTAGGTTACTATTCCCGAGCACGAAATCTTCAAACCGCCGTCCGTGAGGTGGCAGAGGCTTACGGCGGCAAAGTGCCGGACACGGTGGAGGAGCTGGGTAAACTCAAGGGTGTCGGGCCGTATACAAAGGGTGCCATTCTTAGTATCGCCTACGGAATTCCGCAGCCGGCAGTCGATGGGAATGTCATGCGGGTTCTATCCAGAATTCTATTGATAACCGAAGACATCGCTAAGCCGAAAGCGAGAAAGATATTTGAAGCGGCTGTTGAGGAAATGATCTCACATGAAAACCCTTCGGCCTTCAACCAAGGATTGATGGAACTCGGTGCGCTTATTTGTACGCCGAAAAAGCCTGCTTGTTTATTATGTCCAGTGCAGTCGCATTGTACAGCTTTCAAGCAGGGACTGCAGGAAGAACTCCCGATCAAATCAAAGGGCAAAAAGCAAAAGACAATGCCGTATCTCTCTGTTGTCGTTGAGAACGAGCAAGGAGAGGTGCTTATTGAGAAAAGGCCTGAGACCGGGCTGCTTGCGAACCTGTGGCAGTTCCCGATGGCAGATGCGACGGAGGTTTCCTTGGAGCAGCTGGCTTATTGGTTCAAGCTTGAATATGGGATTGATATTAAACTGGAGGAAACATTGCAGCCTGTTCGGCATATTTTTTCCCATATTATTTGGGAGATGATTGTCTTGCGTGCAAAAACAAAAGACAAAGCAACCGAAGTGGGCAGATTCGTTGCTATGTCTGATATAGATGATTATCCATTTCCAGTTCCGCATCAGAAAATCCTGCAGCAAATTCATGTACCAGAATAAACCAATTTCTTTTTGCGCTTTTCTGGATAACAACGTCACATTCAGGAGAAAGTAATGTGGCGGAGGTGATAACAATGAACAGAAAGACACAATCTGGTACTGATGTAAATCAGGTTAAACAACAAAACCAGCAGTCCCGTCAAGGCGGTTCCAGCCAACAATTCGGTACTGAATTTGCTTCTGAAACAGACGTACAGCAGGTTCAACAGCAGAACCAGCAATCTCGTCAGAAAGCAACTGGCGGTTCCAGCCAACAATTCGGTACTGAATTTGCTTCTGAAACAGACGTACAGCAAGTTCAGCAGCAAAACCAACAGTCCCGCAAGTAAAAAGACGGACATCGTCCTAACTGTTACTTTCGTATGAACGGAGCCCTTCAGCACTCGCTGGAGGGCTCTTTTATCTATGCTTGGGCAACAATCAGCGTTTTTCATTTCCATTGTGTCTGAAATATCTTTATAATATAAAGAAACCATCTTACATAGGACAATAACAAAGGAAGGAAGATTCGCATGGCTGGCCCAGAGGCAGGAACGAAAATTCAGATACACAGCTATAAGCATAACGGCCAGCTCCATCGGGTATGGGAAAGCAGCACAGTATTGAAGAGTACGGCAGATATCCTGATTGGTGCTAATGATCGGACGATGGTCACGGAAAGCGACGGACGGACGTGGATCACGCGTGAACCAGCCATTGTTTATTTTCATGCGAAGTACTGGTTCAATATAATCGGTATGCTGCGTACAGATGGCATTTATTATTATTGCAATATCAGTTCCCCGTATGTTTATGATGGGGAAGCGCTGAAGTATATCGATTATGACCTGGATATCAAAATCTATCCTGATATGACATTTACGCTGCTGGATGAAGATGAATTCAATATACACAAGCGTTTAATGAATTATCCTCCCGAAATCGAACGAATCCTGTGGAACCAGGTCGACATTCTGATTAGCTGGATCAGGCAAGGAAAAGGACCGTTTTCACCCGATTTCATCGATACATGGTATGAGCTGTTCCTAACCTACAGATAAATAACATAAGCTATGAATCCTTGCCGGAAATCGGCAGGGATTTATCATTGTGCACAACAGAGAGGTGATATGTGTTGAGCAGTACAAGACGGTATTTACAATTTGTAAAGCCGTACAAATGGAAAATTATATTTACGATTCTAATTGGTATTATTAAATTCGCGATACCTTTGCTTATCCCATTGATTTTAGGATATGTGGTCGATCATGTCGTCAATGCGGATTTATCGACATCTGAAAAAGTAAGTCGGCTTTTCTGGCTGCTTGGCGGCTCTTTAATTGTCTTTGTCATTGTACGTCCGCCGATTGAGTACTATCGGCAATACCTGGCGCAATGGACAGGAAACCGGGTGCTCTATGATATCCGGAACCAGCTGTTTGATCATATTCAGCGCCTGAGTCTTCGCTATTATTCCCAGACAAAAACCGGAGAGATTATCTCCCGCGTCATCAATGACGTTGAACAGACTAAAAACTTCATCATGACCGGTTTAATGAATGTATGGCTTGATTTGGCTACGATTGTCATTGCAGTCGGCATCATGTTCACGATGGATGTATCACTCACATTGGTGGCAATAGTCCTGTTCCCTGTGTACGGTGTAGCGATCAAGTATTTCTACGAACGTCTCCGCAGTCTTACAAGGCAACGTTCGCAGGCCTTGGCCGAAGTGCAGGGGCATCTGCATGAACGAGTACAAGGCATCCCTGTTACACGAAGCTTTGCGCTTGAGGATTATGAACAAAAGCAGTTTGATACGCAAAACCGTAATTTTCTGGACAGTGCCATCCAGCATACGACCTGGAACGCCAAAACCTTTGCGGTAACGAATACGATTACCGACTTGGCTCCGCTGCTCGTTATTGGATATGCTGCGTATGAGGTTATACAAGGTAATCTTACACTTGGTACGATGGTTGCCTTTGCGGGCTTCATGGATCGTGTTTACAGCCCGCTCCGCCGGCTGGTGAACTCTTCTACAACCTTGACGCAAGCGGTCGCATCAATGGATCGGGTCTTTGAATTTATTGATGAGAAATATGATATTGAAGATAAGCCGGCAGCTGCGAAACTGACAAAGGTCGATGGTCATGTATCTTTTGAAAATGTTTCCTTCCGTTATAGCGAAGGTGAAGAGCTTGTGCTCAAGGATATTTCGCTTGATGTGAAAAAAGGAGAGACAATCGCTTTTGTCGGCATGAGCGGAGGCGGTAAATCGACTATCGTCAGTTTGATCCCGCGTTTTTATGATGTGACGAGCGGACGGATAACTATTGACGGTACAGATATCCGCGATGTGCAGTCCCGTTCCTTACGGGATAAGATCGGGATGGTGCTGCAGGATAATATTCTATTCAGTGAATCAGTAGAAATGAATATCAAACTCGGAAGACCTGAAGCAACACATGAAGAGGTGGTTGCTGCTGCAAAAGCAGCCAATGCCCATGACTTTATCGAGCATCTGAACGAAGGATACGAAACGCTCGTCGGAGAACGCGGGGTTAAGCTATCTGGTGGGCAAAAACAGCGAATTGCTATCGCGCGTATTTTCTTGAAAAATCCGCCGATTCTTATTCTGGACGAAGCAACATCTGCACTGGATCTGGAGAGTGAACATCTGATACAGGAAGCACTGGAGAAGCTTGCATCAGATCGAACTACCTTTATCGTCGCGCATCGACTGGCAACAATTACTCATGCAGACCGAATCGTTGTCGTACAGGATGGACAGATTGTGGAACAAGGATCTCACGTTGATCTGATGACACTACAAGGCAACTACTTTAATCTTTATCAGATACAGCATCTGGATGAGGATTCAGGTACATTGAGTACAACTGAAAAAGGATAGGTGGCAGGGGAGCCCTGCTCATCTATCCTTTTTTTGTTGTCTCTGAAAAGATGCTCTGTACGTAATTTAAATGCCCGCGCAATAGTGACCCTCTTATTTATACTATAACTTTCTTTGATGGATATAAAAAAAGTACATCACTCACTTGAGTGATGTACTTCATTCCTTCGGCATGACAACCGTGGAATCCTCGTTATGGTATTTCAAATAGCTGTTTAATAGGCGCTTTAGTCTGTCTAGTTCCCGATGATATTCCATCAGACGGGAAGCGAGCGGCAGGAAGAGCATTTTCTCTTCGTTTTCCTTGTTCTCGAATACATGGATAAGCAGGTCGACAAGTGCTGGGATATCCGGATCGAGTGTTTCACGGAAATTACTGTCTTCCTGCTGGTGCTTGATTCGCCCCATGGCGCTCAGGATAAGTTTTTCATGTGACATGATTGCTTTATCGAGTTCTTCGACGAATGTGTCACTTGAGCGTGTCGGAAGCTCGGTCATCTTATCTCCAAGGTCATAGACTTCCTTTAAGATACCGTGTGATTGTTTCAAGGTCGTGATGAGCTGACGAAAGACGACTAGCTTTCGGGCCTTCACGAGTTTTTGTTTTTGCGTGTATGTTCGCTCTTCTGTGAAGCGCGTATAGATATCGTCTATTTTCTGGATTTCTGATTCTATCCTGCTTATTTCGTCCTTCAGTGCCGGCTGGTCGGACCAGCTGCGAGTAGCAACTCGGAGCCATTGCAGAATCTCAGTACTGAATTGATCTATCTTCTGCAGCAGGACGACTTCATACTTCGGCGGAAGAAAGACGAGATTCACAAAGAAAGCGGACAGGATACCTAACGTCAATGTCGAGAACCGCAGCAGTGCGAAAGGAAGGAAATCCATATCGCTCGTATTCTCCATTACTGAAACGAGTGATACAATCGCAATGACGCTTTCGCGTATTTTCAGGCTTACACATAGTCCGATTGTCAGGATGGCAGAAACACCAATAATGATCGGTTCGGTTCCGAATGTATAGAACATTGCAATGGCAACAACCAAACCAACTACATTCCCCTTCACCTGATCCATGAGTCCGATATAGGATTGATAAACGGACTGCCGCATCGAAAAGGCAGCTCCGATTGCAGCAAATACCGGCGCTAAGCCAAGTAAGGTCGCTGCATATAAGGCAAGTGTGATTGCCACGCCAGTTTTAAGCATTCTGGCACCAAGTTTCATAGTCTTGGATCCTCCGTTCTTTCCTTAAAAACTATACCTTATGATGTTACACGAATGCCCTGAGATAATAAAGTATTTACTGAAGAAATATTTCAGACCAAAAAAAGGCATCAGCGAAAGTGCTGATGCCTTTTAGCATACCCTTATTTCATTTGTTCGAAGCTTGTTTTCACTGCTTCTAATGTACGATCGATATCTTCATCTGTATGAGCTGTCGTGATGAACCATGCTTCATATTTAGAAGGAGCCAAGTTGATGCCTTGCTCCAGCATAAGACGAAAGAATTGAGCGAACTTTTCGCCGTCAGAGGCAGAAGCCTGCACATAATTGGTTACTTTCTCATCAGTGAAATATACAGCAAGTGCACCCTTCAAACGATTGACAGTGATTGTTATACCTGCATCTTTAGCATGCTGCTTGATACCAGCTTCCAGTTTCGCGCCGAGTTCCTCAAAGCGATCATACACTCCTGGCTGCTGCAGTACTTCCAGACAAGCGATGCCAGCTGCCATAGAGGCAGGGTTTCCGGCCATTGTTCCAGCCTGGTAAGCAGGGCCGAGCGGAGCTACTTGATCCATGATTTCTTTTTTACCGCCATAAGCACCAATCGGCAGACCGCCGCCGATGATTTTGCCCATTGCAGTCAAATCCGGCTCAACACCAAGGAGCTGCTGGGCGCTGCCGTATGTGAAGCGGAATGCTGTGATCACTTCATCGTAAATGACAAGTGCGCCCTTCGCATGCGCATAGTCATTTACTTTTTCAAGGAAGCCTGGCTCCGGTGTCACGATTCCGAAGTTGCCGACAATCGGTTCCACTAGGATACCTGCAATTTGATCGCCCCATTTTTCCAAAGCGTCGTGCAATGCTTCCGGGTCATTGAATGGAACAGTGATCATATCTGCTGCAATTGACGCTGGTACGCCAGCCGAATCAGGTGTTCCTAATGTGGATGGACCTGAGCCTGCTTCTACGAGTACTGGGTCGGAGTGGCCATGATAGCAGCCGGCAAACTTGATCAGCTTATTGCGGCCGGTATAGGCGCGGGCAACTCGGATCGTCGTCATGACAGCCTCTGTACCAGAATTAGTGAAACGAACTTTATGCAAGGAAGGGATAGCTTCTTTCAACATTTGCGCAAACTGGTTTTCCAGGCGGGTCGGTGTTCCGTACAATACGCCGTTATGGGCAGCCTTTGTGATGGCTTCTGTAATATGCGGATGTGCATGTCCAGTGATGATCGGACCATATGCAGCTAGAAAGTCAATGTACTTGTTGCCATCCACGTCCCAGAAATAAGCACCCTCTGCTTTTTCCATATAAACAGGAGAACCGCCGCCAACTGCTTTGAAGGAACGGGATGGGGAATTGACGCCACCGACAATATGCTCCTGTGCTTCTTTATGTAATTGTTCTGATTTGGTCTTATTCATATAGGTAAACCTCCGTAAATTTCTCTCATCCAGTATAGCATATGCGTTGCGCACCATCGAAAAAAGCGTCTTGCTGCACATAGTCGGGACATGCCGCTCGTAAACTAATAACTAACTAGGAAAGTGGAGAAAGCCGTTTAGGAACGTAAGGATAAGAAGAAAGCCCGAAGTAGGTGTACTCCTCATGGAGAAATTCTTTGCTTATCCTCTAGTTCCTGGCTTTTGCAGCTGGACCGGAGGGATGGAAATGGTGTTTGTATTGGTGATTGTGATATTCTTTGCCCTGATCGGCTGTATGTATTCCTTTTTCAAACATGAGGTAAGAGGCTCCTCGATATTTTCCGTTGATCTGTTTTTATCTTTGTTATTTCTATATATAAGTGTCATGCTCGCTTTCGGTTTGATTTATTTTATCCTGTCAATCGAAGGTATCGTGCTTGCAGAGGGAGGAGACTTGATCGATTCATCTCTTGCTGGTTCCTTGATGCACTCTATCTATTTCAGCGGCGTTACGCTGCTCACGGTTGGATATGGTGACATTCTTCCTGTAGGAATTGGACGTTTCCTTGCCTTGATTGAAGCATTGATCGGATACCTTCTGCCATCGGGTCTGGTATTGAAAGTGTGGCAACACACAGTTGTTAGGCAGAAGATGAATGGAGAAGGAGATTAGTTGTGCTCCTTGCCTAAATCGGATAGGCTAGGGTTATATCCGTATTTTGAGGAGGCCTATCCATGACAACAGAAATTGGCAAAGCAGCACCTAGCTTCACATTGCCGGCGACAAACGGGGAAATCGTATCGCTGCAGGATTTCAAAGGGAAAAATATCGTACTGTATTTCTATCCAAAAGATAATACACCAGGCTGTACAACAGAAGCATGCAGCTTCCGTGATAACCATGATAAATTTACAGATTTGAATGCAGTCATCATCGGAGTCAGCCCTGACCCAGTTGAGAGCCATGAGAAATTCATGAACAAATTCGACTTGCCGTTTCTTTTGCTTGCAGATGTAGACCATGCTGTGGCTGAAGATTACGAATGCTGGAAGCTGAAAAAGAACTTCGGTAAAGAGTACTACGGGATTGAACGTTCTACGTTCATAATCGATAAAGAGGGAAATCTTCAGAAGGAATTTCGTAAAGTAAAGGTTGATGGGCATACGGAAGAAGCGCTGGAGTTCATCCGGGAAAACCTGTAATAAAAATCTGCGATCCAATGTGCATACATTGGGTCGTTTTTTGATATTATGGAAAATAAAGGGAGATGATACTGTGAAAGATCCGCGCCTGAGTAAATTGGCCAAGCTGTTATTATCCCATTCTTTAAAGCTTGGTGAAAAAGAGAAGGTAATCATTAGCGCCATTCCATCCAGCAAACCTCTTGTGAAGGAAATTTTGAAGGAAGCATACACTCTTGGTGCTATTCCGTTTCTTGTTTGGCAAGAGGAAGAAACAAATCGGATCATGATAGAGCATGCTCCAGATGAACAGTTCCGCTTAATGGATAAATGGTTTCTAGAGCAGTTTAGAGATGCCGATGCTTTTCTTGCCATCCAGGGAGAAGAAAATGATGCGGAGTTTGGGGGTATTCCAAGTGATCAATTCGTTAAAAAAGGGAAGTTAATGAAGGCTTCTGATGATTATCTGCATGCTAATCTCAAATGGGTACTGTTCGACTACCCGACACCTAGTGCGGCGCAGAAGGCGAAAATGAACGTTGACCAATTTTACGATTACGTACTTGATGTAAGCACGGTCGACTATGTTGCAATGCATCAAGCGCAGCAGCCGCTGAGGGATCTGATGGAACGGACAGATCGAGTTCGTATTGTTGGTCCTGGAACGGATATTGCATTTTCCATAAAAGATATTCCCGCAGTTATCTGTGCGGGGACGAATAATGTGCCGGATGGAGAAGTATATACCGCACCTGTGAAAGACAGTGTGAATGGTACAATTACATATAATACGCCAAGCCCATACCAGGGTGTTGTCCATCAGAATGTATCTTTGACATTCAAAGACGGGAAGATTATCGAGGCTGTTTCCGATCATACGGATAAACTGAATGAGGTGCTGGATACGGACGAAGGAGCACGTTTCATCGGTGAATTTGCATTAGGTTTAAACCCTGTAATCAAAGAGCCGATGGGAAATATCCTCTTCGATGAAAAGATTGCTGGGAGCTTGCATTTCACACCGGGGGATTCCTATGAAGAAACAGATAACGGCAACAGCTCTTCTGTCCATTGGGATATGGTCCTTATTCAGCGCCCGGAATACGGCGGTGGAGAGATTTATTTTGATGATGTACTTATACGCAAGGATGGTTTATTCGTGCTGGAAGAATTGAAAGGGCTCAATCCATGACAAATGCTTATACTGGGTGCTGCGTACGTGCATATAGTACAGTATGAAACCTCCCCTACATGAAAATTGGCTCAGGTGTTTATCGTCTGAGCTTTTTTTAATGAAGGATGTCGCTTTTCGTGCAGAATGGAAAAGGGTTATAGTAGAAGAAGGTAAACAAACTTTCTTGGAGGGGATACATATGCAAGTATTAGTAGCGGTGAAATTAGATCAGAAAATGAAACAGCATTTCGAAAGCTCTTATCCAGAAGTGACATTCCACTTCAGTTCTTCAAAGGAAGAAACAGAGAAAATGGTGAAGGAAGCGGAAGTTTTGGTTACTGGCGGAAATGGAGCGGATGAAGCATCACTCCGTACAGCAGATAAACTGAAGTGGATCATGGTGATTTCAGCAGGAGTCGATTACCTGCCGCTGGATACTATTGCCGAGAAAGGTATCATGCTTACGAATGCAAATGGTATCCATCGAATTCAGATGGCGGAATATGCGATTTCGTCCATCCTTGCAGTTGCACGAAATGAACGAGCTTTCCTTAAGAAGCAGGAGCAGCATGTATGGGATAAGAATCTTATGATAGATGAAATTACCGCGAAAAAACTTGTCGTTGTCGGAGCTGGCGCTATTGGCCAAGAAGTGGTGCGTTTGGGGAAAGCGTTCCGCATGCACACAATCGGAGTGAGCCGCAGCGGATCTCCGAAAGAGCATTTCGATGAGATGTATAAACAAACAGATATTGAGACAGTTCTGCCTCATGCTGATTATCTGATTTCTATCCTTCCAAGTACGAAAGAAACGAAGTATTTCTATAAAGAGAACCACTTTGATCTTATGCCAAAACATGGAGTATTCCTTAATATGGGTCGCGGAGATGCGGTAGCGACAGATGTATTGCTGGATGCCCTGAATAAAGAAAAAATAAAAGCAGCAGTGCTGGATGTCTTTGAGGAAGAGCCGCTTCCGGAGGATCATCCATTCTGGGACCATGAACGAGTGATACTAACTCCGCATATGGCAGGTAAAACTCCTTATTATACAGAACGAGCAATGGATGTCTTCGAAAAGAACCTAGCGATATATACAAATGAAGAAACTGAAAAACAGTATATAAATAAAATTGATTTAGACAGAGGATACTAATGAAGATTTATACGAAAACAGGAGATAAGGGGGAAACTTCGCTTATCTATGGTTCACGAGTCCCGAAAGATCATCCCCGTGTCGAAGCTTATGGCACACTGGATGAGGCAAATGCTGCAATAGGGACAGCAATTAGCCTGCTTGCGGCAGAAAACAATGCTTTTAAGAAATCATTGCAACGTGTTCAAACACTGCTGTTTCATGCCGGGGCTGAACTCGCGACACCACCTGAAAAGAAAGTACAATGGAAGTTGGAGCCGAAACACACAAACGATATGGAGACTGAGATAGATCAATGGACAGCAGAACTTCCGCCGCTGAAGCAATTTATTCTGCCGGGAGGCTGTCCAAGCGCGGCTGCGCTGCATCAAGCGCGGACTATCGTAAGACGATCCGAAAGATTGATCGTTGCCATGATGGAGGAGAACCGGAACGGTGAAGTATTGCGGTTCATCAATCGTTTGTCGGACTATTTATTTGTTGCAGCCAGATATGCAAATCTTCTCCATGAGACAGAAGAAGTACTGCTCGTTCCGGATATTTGAAGGAAACGATGGTTTTTTATTGACAAGGTAAGGGAGACCCCTTTACAATTTAGAAGAAGTATAATGTAATAATAGTCATCGTTTAGACAAATGTTTTATTTACAAGTGAAAGCGAGGTGCATGACGGTGTCTGAACAGAGATTACAAGCAGCAGTGGAGCGATTAAAAGAATCCGGAGTCAGAATTACACCACAGCGTCATGCGGTGCTTGAGTTCTTGCTGAATTCCAAGATCCATCCTACCGCTGATGATATATATCGAGCGCTAGAGGATAAGTTTCCAAATATGAGCGTAGCGACAGTCTATAACAACCTTCGCGTATTCCGTGAGAACGGTTTGGTACGAGAGTTGACATATGGAGATTCTTCCAGCCGATTCGATTGTGATACAGATGAACACTACCACTTGATTTGCGATTCATGTGGCAAGATTGTCGATTTCCATTATCCAAGCCTTTATGAAGTAGAGAAGCTCGCTGCCCAGGTTACAAACTTCGATGTGACCCATCATCGTTTGGAATTATACGGGACGTGCCCGGATTGTCAGCAAACAACCAGCATTAACCTCAGCGGAACTCTTCTATAGATAGAAAAGCCTTTGTCACATTGTGATGAAGGTTTTTCTTTTGTCAGGTAAAAAAGGATTTTGGGGAAATATGTTGAATTACTACTAAAATATATAGAATTACATTGCGGAGGGATCGCCTTGGAGAACATTCTTCGTCCGATTTATCAGGAACGTGCAAGTATGCCGAATACATTGGGTATCATCTTAGTAGAAAAGACGAGGCCGGTGAGCCCGACAACAGATAACTTCGATATGATCCTACTAGTGATTGTCAAACATTCGGAAGAGCCATGGTTTACGAAGCATTATAGTTATGAAGGGAAAATTGCTGCGATGCATATCGTCGAAGAGACGCTTCTTCATTATTGGATTGATACTAGTACATATCGGCGAGCTGTTGAATGGATCTTCGAGGGGAAGGTTGTCTTTGATCGGAATGAATATATCGAGAATCTGAAAAATGAATTGGCCGGTTTTCCTTACGAAAAGCGTAAGCTGAAAATGACGATTGAATTCGCGAAGCTTATTCGTTCCTATGCAGAAACGAAGGATCTTCATGACAGTGGCCAATATCTCGATGCTTATACGCGAATGGTACGATGTCTGCATTACTTGGCACGGCTGTCTATAATCGAAAAAGGACATCATCCAGAAGTCACCGTTTGGAATCAGGTGCGTAGAATAGATTCGGAAGTATATAAGCTTTGTGAAGAATTCATTCAGAGTAAGGAAGAAACAGATCAGCGTGTGCAGCTTATGCTTCTTGCCGTCAATGTTGCCATCAACGCTAGATCGCACTCTGCAGCTGAGCATCTTCTCCGTGTTATGCGTATGAAAGATGGTGCTTGGACATTTGGGGAATTGAAAAACAGACCGGAAGTGGAAGCATATGCAGCTGATTTGAGCGCCCTCCTCAATTACTTGGAGGAGAAGGAAATCATCGAAGCAGTGCTGACAGAGACAAAAGGCAGGGCATTGTATCATCGGGAATATCAAATCAAAGAATTATGATAAAGATGTGAGAGGGCAGCGGTTGGTGTAATGCACGCCGTCCTCTCAGAAAAACCGGTGTTGATGTGGTATTTGGCGATGTACTATGATACGCTGTTCTGGCTGTGTTCAGAAAATCTGTTAGGAATTTGAGATTTTTATCAAAAAAGTATTGACGGTGATTTGGCAGCATGTTATATTTATATGCGTCGCCAGTGAGCAACAACGGCTGACAAACAAGGGATTTAAAATACATGTTGACAACGTAAGTTGAAACATGATATGATGTTCTAGTCGCCAAATGAGCGGCAGAACAAAATTGATCTTTGAAAACTGAACAAAACAACCAATTACGAACTAAACGACATGATCGCAAGATCAACGTCAGCTCTAAC
>NZ_JBISEQ010000008.1:0-69604 GCF_044383785.1 Terribacillus sp. JSM ZJ617
TGCCGAACACAGCAGTTAAGCTCTTCAGCGCCGATGGTAGTTGGGTTCGCCCTGCGAGAGTAGGACGCTGCCAGGCAAGATAAAAGCTCCTGAAAGGTTATTCAATAACCTTTCAGGAGCTTTTTTTGTATGTCTTGCTTTATACCCTTGGCAATTGGGGAATATAAATACTTCATACTATTATGTCGATATTCATATACTGCAAGAGAGAGAAAGAAGGGAAGCATAGATGGAGCATTACTTTAATGATCAATTTCTAACCGTAATGATGAAAATTATAATAGCAGTATTCCTTTCGGGGGCTATCGGGATGGAACGGGGAATGGGCAATCACCATGCGGGTTTGCGCACACATATTCTTGTAGGTGTCGGGTCCTGCCTGATGATGATTCTGTCCCTATATGGCTTTACAGACTTCAGTGAGGAACATGATTATGTCCAATTCGACCCCGCACGTATACCTTCGTATGTGATCAGCGGTATCGGATTCCTCGGAGCAGGAACAATACTGGTTAATGGTACGACTGTACGAGGACTTACGACAGCTGCCTCTGTCTGGACAGTAGCAGGACTTGGACTTGTTATAGGAGCAGGAATGTATATGGAAGCAGTATTCACTACTATCATCATCCTGCTGATTCTAATTTTCCTGAATAATTTTGAGAAGCTGTTTTTATCAAGTAAAAAGCAAAAAGCTTACTGTTTGGATATCGAACTAGATAGAGATGAAAGTGTAGGTCCTATCATGGAAATCCTCGAACGTCATCATATGGCATTAACTAACATGGAGATGAGAAAACATCATCATGACAGCAGAATGCTGCATATTGAGCTGGCAACGCGCCATGCTATTAATGAAATGGAACTCTTTGAGGAAATAACTAACCTGACAAATATCCGATCAGTGAGCACAGTAAAAAGTTAAAACCCTTTTAAGGGTTTTTTTCTGTTATTAGAGGCTATGCTAGGGGAGAAGAGCTTTGCATTCCTCCTGCAAAATGTATATAATAAAGTCAAAGATAGTCAAAGTCAAAGGGAAGGGAGGCGACTTGTGTGAGCAATATATCGGACATCATTGAAGCTTACCTAAAGCAGATTCTTCAATCGACGGATACGCAGGAAGTGGAAATAAAGAGAAGTGAAGTAGCTAATCGTTTTCAGTGCGTGCCATCACAAATAAACTATGTAATAAAGACGAGATTCACTGTTGAGAAAGGGTATCTAGTCGAGAGTAAGCGTGGCGGCGGCGGTTATATTCGTATCATTCGGGTAAAGCACCATACAGAAGCAAGTTTGATAGATGATGTAATCGAGATGGTGCAGCCGCGTGTATCACAGCAGACTGCCAATAGTATTATTGAACGGCTTGCTGAAGAGAAGATACTGACTGAAAGGGAAGCGAAAATCATGCTTAGAGCAACCAGCCGGGAAACACTAGCCTTTCCTCTTCCGCTTCGTGATGAAGTCAGGTCCCGTATTTTAGTTTCAATGCTGACTGCTATCAAGTATTAGTCAGATAAGGAGGGCATCAGGATGGAATGTCAAGAATGTCATATAAGACCAGCAACCTTGCATTTAACAAATGTCGTCAACGGACAGAAGACAGAAATGCATGTTTGCGAGCAATGTGCAAAAGAGAATGGATATGTCTCCTACGGCCAAGAAGGGTATTCCCTGCATAACTTATTATCTGGTCTATTCCATATGAACCCATCGACTGTTCAAGGACATAAACACTTCTCACAAGTTCCATCAGCGCTTGCTTGCCCCAAGTGCGGACTGACATATAATGAGTTCACCAGATTGGGGAAATTCGGCTGTGCTTCCTGCTATGAAACTTTTGAAGACAATCTGAATCCAATCTTCCGCCGTGTACACAGTGGTAATACAAAACACGAAGGGAAGATACCGAAGCGGATGGGAAGCGGTATAGAGAAAAAACGGAAGATCGCAGCATACCGGGAATCCATGCAGCACTACATCCAGGAGGAAGAATTTGAGAAAGCAGCAGAGCTCCGCGATAAAATACGCTCGCTGGAGCAGCAGACAGATGGACAGGAAGAGGGTGAAAGCTAATGTCACTTGAAAAGTTCATGAGTGATGCTATCAGCCCTTGGATGAAAGAAAATGGACCAGACTGTGATATTGTCATGAGCAGCCGAATCCGGCTGGCCAGAAACTTTGAAAATCGCACCTTTCCACTGATAGCTAAAGCAGAGGATTTGGATGATGTACTGAATTTCTTCCAGGAAAGTTATCAAGATACTGATTTTAATGATCGAGGGAAGATGCAATTCTTACGTATAGCTGATTTATCTCCGATTGAGAAGAAGGTATTCGTCGAAAAACACTTGATAAGTCCGCATTTGGCAGAACATGCGGAGGAGGCAGGAGTTTTGCTATCCGAAAGCGAACAAGTCTCTATCATGGTAAATGAAGAAGATCACCTGCGCATCCAGCTGTACCTGCCTGGCTTCCAGCTGAAAAAGGCACTTTCAGAAGCTTTTGAGGTGGACGATTGGCTTGAGCAGAAGATAACTTATGCATTCGATGAGGAAAGAGGATATCTTACTACTTGCCCGACAAATGTAGGAACTGGACTGCGGGCCTCGGTAATGATGCATCTCCCTGCATTGACCATGACACATCAAATGAATCGGCTGACACCTGCAATCAACCAGCTCGGACTTGTCGTACGCGGCATCTACGGCGAAGGAACAGAGGCGCAAGGCAATATTTATCAGATTTCCAACCAAATCACTTTAGGGAAATCAGAACAGGATATTGTAGAGGATCTGGAGAGTGTAGTGAGCCAGTTGATCGAGCAGGAGAGGCAGGCTCGCCAGACTTTGACAGAGGAGCTGAGCATCCAGCTGGAGGATCGGATCTTCCGG
The DNA here is from genome assembly GCF_044383785.1 of Terribacillus sp. JSM ZJ617. Lineage (NCBI taxonomy): Bacteria > Bacillati > Bacillota > Bacilli > Caryophanales > Bacillaceae > Terribacillus > Terribacillus sp. JSM ZJ617. The sequence continues at coordinate 2,895 of NZ_JBISEQ010000008.1, forward strand.
TCTTACGGTACATTGCGGTACAGCCGTATTATTGAATCAAAGGAAGCAGCAACCTGTTTATCGGATGTTAGATTAGGCATTGATATTGGGTATATAAAAGATATGCCTCAATCCATACTTAATGAATTAATGGTATTGATACAGCCAGGCTTCCTGCAGCATTACGCAAAACGGAGCTTATCTGGCAGAGAACGAGATGTATTACGTGCTTCCCTCATCAGAGAGCGGATGCATTTAGAAAATAACTGACTGACCAAGGAGGAATTCCTATGATGTTTGGACGCTTTACAGAAAGAGCACAAAAGGTCCTTGCACTTGCACAAGAAGAAGCAGTGCGCCTGGGACATAATAATATCGGTACAGAACATATCCTATTGGGTCTGGTGAGCGAAGGAGAAGGCATAGCCGCTAAAGCTCTGACAACACTAGGATTGGAAACAGAACGTATTCAGGAAGAGGTCGAGCAGCTGATTGGGCGCGGCCAGAAAATCACGGGCACACCTTATTACACACCTCGTGCGAAGAAAGTAATTGAACTTTCCTTGGACGAAGCAAGAAAACTTGGTCATTCCTATGTGGGTACAGAGCATATCCTTCTTGGTTTGATTCGTGAGGGTGAAGGGGTTGCAGCACGTGTGCTGAATAATCTCGGTGTAAGCTTGAATAAGGCTCGTCAGCAAGTGCTGCAGCTTTTGGGAAGCAATGAGTCTTCTGCTGGGAAACAGCGCGGCAGCCAGTCTGCTAGAGCGAATACGCCCACACTGGACAGTTTGGCAAGGGATCTTACGGCTATCGCTAAAGAAGGCAATATCGACCCGGTCATCGGCCGTGAGAAAGAGATCGAGCGTGTCATTCAAGTGCTCAGCCGCCGGACTAAGAACAACCCTGTCTTGATCGGGGAGCCAGGTGTCGGTAAAACGGCAGTAGCGGAAGGACTTGCGCAGCAAATCATCAATAACGAAATACCAGAAATCCTTCGGGATAAGCGTGTCATGACGCTTGATATGGGTACTGTCGTAGCGGGTACGAAATATCGCGGGGAATTCGAGGATCGTTTGAAGAAAGTAATGGAAGAGATTCGCCAAGCAGGCAATATCATCCTCTTCATCGATGAGCTGCATACACTTATCGGCGCAGGAGGAGCAGAAGGAGCGATTGATGCTTCCAATATTCTGAAGCCATCCCTTGCACGTGGTGAACTGCAGTGTATCGGTGCTACCACTTTGGACGAATACCGTAAATACATCGAAAAAGATGCAGCATTGGAGCGTCGTTTCCAGCCAATCCAAGTGGATGAACCATCTGTTGAAGAATCCGTTCAGATCCTTACTGGTCTGCGTGACAGATATGAAGCCCATCACCGTGTTACGATTACAGATGAAGCTATCCGTGCAGCAGCAGAGTTCTCTGATCGCTATATCACAGATCGCTTCCTTCCGGATAAAGCAATCGACTTGATCGACGAAGCTGCTTCCAAAGTGCGCTTGCGCTCTTACACAGCTCCGCCAAACTTGAAAGAGCTTGAGCAGAAGCTAGAGGAAGTACGCAAAGAGAAAGACGCAGCTGTGCAAAGCCAGGAATTCGAAAAAGCGGCTTCCTTGCGCGATACAGAACAGCGATTGCGTGATCAGTTGGATCAGACAAAGGATCAGTGGAAAGAAAAGCAAGGTCAGGAAAGCAGTGAAGTCACTGTAGAAGATATTGCTTCTGTTGTTTCCATCTGGACGGGTGTACCTGTTGCCAAGCTGACCAAGGATGAGTCGGAGCGTTTGCTTAATATGGAGCAGACACTGCATGGACGTGTCATCGGACAAGAGGAAGCTGTTGTGGCTATCTCCAAAGCAATTCGCCGAGCACGTGCTGGCCTTAAAGATCCGAAACGCCCTATTGGTTCATTCATCTTCCTTGGGCCTACTGGTGTCGGTAAAACAGAATTAGCACGAGCATTGGCTGATTCTATGTTTGGTGATGAAGATGCAATGATCCGTATCGACATGTCGGAATACATGGAACGCCATTCCACAGCACGTCTTGTCGGTTCTCCTCCAGGATATGTAGGGTATGAAGAGGGCGGACAGCTTACAGAGAAAGTCCGTCGGAAACCATATTCCGTTGTGTTGCTTGACGAGGTGGAAAAAGCGCACCCAGAAGTATTCAACATCTTGCTTCAAGTATTGGAAGATGGCCGTTTGACGGATTCCAAAGGTCGCTTGGTCGATTTCCGCAACACGATTCTGATCATGACTTCCAATGTCGGTGCCAGTGAGCTGAAACGCAGCAAGTCACTTGGGTTCACAATGGATAGCGAAGATCAGAACTTCAAGGATATGAAAGCGAAAGTAACAGAAGAGCTGAAAAAAGCCTTCCGTCCGGAGTTCTTGAACCGTATTGATGAAACGATCGTATTCCATCCGCTTGAGAAGAAACATATGAAGGATATCGTGACGTTGATGGCAGATCAGCTTAAGAAACGTCTTGCGCAGCAGGATATTGAATTCACGCTGACAGATGCTGTTATCGAGAAGATTGCTAATGATGGCTTCGATGCGGAATATGGCGCTCGTCCATTGCGCCGTGCGATCCAGAAGAATATCGAAGATCTATTATCAGAGGAACTCCTGCGCGAGAATATCAGCAAAGGACAACAAGTGAATATTGATGTAGATAAAGATGGTAAGTATGTCGTTACAGGCAAATAATGAATAGGGAGGTGTTTTTCGCCTCCCTTTTTGCTTTGATTTGTGTAATTTTTTCTATAATAATAATTTTGTTTGATATATTTCTGTAACTTTTATGCCGTAATTATCGTATAAAATGATGAAGAAGGATTTGATAGGTTTGGCAAAAAGAAAGACAAAGTATGTATGTCAGGAATGTGGATATGAATCTGCAAAATGGATGGGCAAATGCCCAAGCTGCAATAACTGGAATACCTTTACGGAAGAAGTTGTTACACCAGCTAGCAGCGGAGCCTTCCGCCATTCAAATACAACAACCACAGCTGCTAAGCCTCAGTCGATTACAGCCATTCACTCTGAAAAGGAACCGAGAGTAACAACAGATCTCCCGGAGTTCAACAGGGTGCTCGGCGGCGGAATCGTAGCAGGATCACTTGTGCTTATCGGGGGAGACCCTGGTATCGGTAAATCCACATTGCTTTTGCAAGTCAGTGCACAGCTGGCAGAAAAGGAATTGCCGGTCCTATATATATCAGGTGAGGAATCTGCCCGTCAGACGAAACTCAGAGCAGATCGCCTCGGTGTAAAGGCAGATCAGCTCTATGTATTATCGGAGACTAATCTGCAGGACATCACACGGCATATTGAAGAAGTGAAGCCGGCGTTTGTGGTAGTCGATTCCATCCAGACCGTGTATCGGGAAGAAGTCACCAGTGCACCGGGAAGTGTTACGCAGGTACGGGAATGTACAAGTGAGTTAATGCGGGTAGCCAAGACGAATGGCATTCCGATTTTCCTCGTTGGTCACGTAACGAAAGAAGGCGCCATCGCTGGTCCTAGAATGCTCGAACATATGGTGGATGCGGTTCTTTATTTCGAAGGGGAACGTCATCATACATTCCGGATCCTGCGCAGTGTAAAGAACCGGTTTGGAAGTACGAATGAAATGGGTATTTTCGAGATGAAGGAAGAAGGATTAAGGGAAGTGACGAACCCGTCTGAAATCTTCTTAGAGGAAAGATCGCAGGGTGCAGCAGGATCAACAGTTGTTGCATCGATGGAAGGGACACGTCCTGTTCTTGTCGAGATCCAGGCACTTATCTCCCCGACCAGCTTCGGAAACCCTCGCCGTATGGCTACCGGTACAGATCATAACCGGGTGCCGCTTTTAATGGCGGTTTTGGAAAAACGAGTCGGGCTTATGCTTCAGAATCAGGATGCATACGTGAAGATTGCCGGCGGTATGCGATTGGATGAACCTGCTATCGATCTTGCGGTAGCTGCGAGCATCGCATCCAGTTTTAAGGACAAGCCGACAAAGCCAGACGACGTCTTAATCGGGGAAGTGGGTCTGACTGGTGAAGTGAGACGTGTATCCCGGATTGAACAGCGTGTCCAAGAAGCGGCCAAGCTTGGCTTCAAGCGGGCTATCGTACCGAAGAAGAATCTGGATGGCTGGACGGTTCCGGCAAGTATTAAAGTAGTCGGAGTGAACTCGGTAAGTGAAGCACTTCATATTGTCTTGGGAGAGGATTAACCTCTCCTGAATTGGTAATATTTTTTGACAACTTCTCTGAAACTATGCTACTATGTAATGTTTCCTAAATTGACTGGGAATCTAAAACGTGCTACGGTTAAACTGCAATTATTTATTTTTACGTCTAATATATTTTATTTCAGGTAATACTTTCTGTTAGGAGGTGACAGTAATGTTAAAGCGAATCGTGCAATTATTTATTATCGTTGCAGGCGGTATGGTCGGGTTTCTCTATATTCCTAGATTGATGGATCTAGTTAACCTGACCAACATTGGTTGGCTTGATTCCCCAATCGTCGGATTGATTGGCGGAGCTATTCTATTATTCTTATTACTGTTTTGGGTGGTCGATTATATTGTCGGCTTCATCCATTGGGTGGAGGACTCACTAGTCAAGACACCTGCTGCTGATTTATTCTTTGGCAGCATCGGGCTCATTATCGGATTGGTCGTAGCTTACTTGATTACGATTCCGATCCGAGGTATCGGTTTTGTGCTTGTTTCGGAGGTATTGCCGCTGTTTGTCACAATTTTCCTTGGCTACATCGGATTCCAGGTTGGTTTCAAGCGCCGTGATGAATTCCTGAATATGATGACGTTGGCGAAAAAGGATAAGAAGAAGACAGCAGATGAGCAAGAAGCTGGAGAAGAGAATGTCCAGGCTGTTCAGCCTAAATCAAAATTGCTTGATACGAGTGTTATCATCGATGGACGTATCGCGGATATTTGCGAAACGAATTTCTTGGAGGGTACGATTGTCATCCCGCAATTCGTATTGAATGAACTTCAGCATATTGCTGATTCTTCCGATGCGTTGAAGCGGAACCGCGGCCGTCGCGGTCTTGATGTCCTGAATCGCATCCAAAAAGAAATGCCAAGTGTCAAAGTGGAATTCTACGAAGGTGATTTCGAGGATATTCCGGAAGTGGATTCCAAGCTTGTCAAATTGGCAAAGGTAATTGATGGTATAGTCGTTACAAATGATTTCAATTTGAATAAGGTATGTGAGTTCCAAAACGTACCGGTGCTGAATATCAATGACTTGGCGAATGCCGTGAAACCCGTTGTCATTCCAGGCGAGGAATTGACCGTCCAGGTGATCAAGGACGGGAAAGAACATAATCAAGGTGTGGCTTACTTGGATGACGGTACGATGATCGTCGTCGAGGAAGGCAAGAATTATATCGGTAAGACAATCGAGGTGCTTATCACGAGTGTATTGCAGACATCTGCAGGCCGAATGATCTTCGCTAAGCCGAAATTACTTGAAAAAGCATTGTAAAAAAGTATAACATGATAGAAGTAAACAAAAGTGATAACATGGGATGTTATCGCTTTTGTTTGGATTCGACTTAAAATAAGGCGGTAAATATAGATGTATTATCAAGCTATCGTGTTAGCTGCCGGGCAAGGTAAACGAATGCAGGCTGGCCAAAACAAACAATTCCTTACAATTGGGCAAAAGCCGCTCATTGTACATACGCTGAATGTTTTCGATCAGGATCCCTGGTGTGCATCGATTACACTTGTTGTGAGCAATTCAGATCGTGAATTGATGCAGCAGCTATTGTCAGCACAGAAATGGACAACCCCAATAAACCTGACAGAAGGCGGAAGCGAGCGGCAGGAGAGTGTCCTGATGGGTCTGGAAGCATTGCCTGATAAGTCCGGTATCGTTTTTATACACGATGGTGCGCGGCCATTTGTCACAGTCGAGAGACTTCATGCCTTGGCTGAGGCTTGTCAGGAGCATCGGGGAGCGATACTTGCGGTGCCTGTCACAGATACAATCAAGCTTCGCCGTGGTAATCGTCTGGAAACGATGGACCGAGGGCTCCTGTGGGCTGCTCAGACACCGCAGGCTTTTGATTACCAGCTTATCTACGATGCCCATGTAACAGCCAAAGTTGACGGGGTGCTGGGAACAGATGATGCCTCATTAGTGGAACGCCTCGATCAGGATGTGTTCATCGTAGAAGGCAGCTATGATAATATGAAGCTCACGACACCAGAGGACTTATACAAAGCGGAAGCATTTTTAAATGGTAAATAAAGCGAGGGTCACATTATGTTTCGAATTGGACAAGGATTTGATGTACATGCATTTGCAGAGAATAGACCGTGTATCATCGGCGGGATTACAATCCCTTACGAACTTGGATTGCTAGGCCACTCGGATGCGGATGTACTATTACATACGATTGCGGATGCGTGTCTTGGCGCATTGGCGCTGGGCGACATCGGCAAGCATTTCCCCGATACTGATCCTGCTTTCAAGGATGCGGATTCGGAAGTATTGCTGCGTCATGTATGGCAGCTTGTAAAAGAAAAAGGCTATACACTAGGGAACTTGGATTGCACAGTTATTGCACAAGCACCTAAAATGGCACCATATATCGATCAGATTCGTGAAAATGTAGCGGGTATGCTCGATGCAGAACCGGGTCAGATCAATGTGAAAGCAACAACGACAGAACAGCTTGGCTTTACTGGCCGTAAAGAAGGAATCGCTGCACAAGCAGTCGTCCTTTTGCAGCAAGCCTAACATAATCGAAAGGGAGTTATTCATATGTCAAAACCTGTACGTGTGCGCTATGCGCCGAGTCCGACTGGACATTTGCATATTGGAAACGCACGAACTGCACTATTCAACTACTTATATGCCCGTCACCATGACGGCAAATTCATCGTCCGCACAGAGGATACGGATCAGAAGCGGAATGTGGAGGGCGGCGAGGAAAGCCAGTTCAGCTATTTGAAATGGCTTGGTATCAAGTGGGACGAAGGCGCCGATATCGGCGGCGAATACGGACCATACCGTCAATTGGAGCGTCTGGATATCTATAAGAAATATGTAGATGAATTGCTGGATCGCGGTCTTGCTTACAAATGCTACGTGACAGAAGAAGAGTTGGAAAAAGAGCGAGAAGAACAAAAAGCGAATGGACAAGTTCCTAAGTATTCGGGTGTGCACCGTGATCTGACACCGGAACAGCAAGAGAAGTTCGAAGCGGAAGGCAGACAGCCAAGTATCCGTTTCCGAGTTCCGGAAAATAAAACATATAAATTCAACGATATTGTTCGTGATGAAATCAGTTTCGAGTCCAGTGATTTCGGCGACTGGGTTATCGTGAAAAAGAACGGTATCCCAACATATAACTTTGCTGTGGCTATCGATGACCATTTGATGGAGATCTCTCATATCCTTCGCGGAGAAGAGCATATCTCTAATACACCGAAGCAGCTTATGATTTACGAAGCATTCGGTTGGGAACCGCCAGAGTTCGGACATATGACATTGATTCTTAACGAAAACCGCAAGAAGCTGTCCAAACGCGATGAGCATATCCTGCAGTTCATCGAGCAATATAAGAACTTAGGTTATCTGCCTGAAGCGATGTTCAACTTCATCAGTTTGCTTGGCTGGTCACCAGTCGGAGAAGAAGAGATCTTCTCCAAAGATGAAATCATCAAGATTTTCGATCCGAATCGTCTATCCACTTCTGCTGCAATCTTTGATCCGCAGAAGCTGAAATGGATGAACAACCAATATATCAAGTCGGAAGATGCGGGGCGTATCGAGAAGTTGACATTGCCTCATTTGATCCAGGCTGGCAAACTTCCTGAAAACATGGAAGATTCCCGTCGTGATTGGGCAGCAGAGCTTATCGCTCTTTACAAAGACCAGTTGAACTATGGTGCGGAGATTGTCGAGTTGACGGAGTTATTCTTCCAGGAAGAAATCGCTTATGATGAAGAAGCAATGGCAGTACTTCAGGATGAGCAAGTACCGGAAGTATTGAAGGCATTCTCCGAACAGCTTTCAGCATTGGAAGCATTCGAACCGGATACAATCAAAGGTGCAATCAAATCGACACAAAAACAGACGGGTCAAAAAGGCAAGAAGCTCTTCATGCCGATCCGTGTTGCTACAACAGGCGCAACACACGGTCCGGAGCTGCCAAACTCCATCCATTTGCTTGGCGAGACAGTTGTCCAAAACCGTCTTCGTGCAGCAATCGAACAGCTGACAAAGTAAAATATTCACTTTTTTGCTGAAATATAATATAGTAGTACTACACATTCGAACGTTGAAGAGGAGAAGTATGCATCTGCCTTTCCATCCAGAGAGAGCCGTATTCGCTGCGAGCGGCTTTGGAGAGCTTTTGCTGAAATGCGCCTCGGAGTCTTTTGCCGAAATGATAGTAGGTAAAAGCGGTTCTCGCCGTTATCTGAGTGAAGCTGGGGAACGCCATAGGCTTTCCCAAATAGAGTGGAACCGCGCAAAAAGCGTCTCTGTCATTGTACAGGGGCGCTTTTTTTCGTGAAACGGTAGAAGCGGAAAGGAAGGGGAAAATGGGATTTTTCAAGATGCTGAAAGAGGATGTTATGGTAGTCTTCGACCAGGATCCAGCTGCTCGTTCTTATCTGGAAGTTATCCTAACGTATTCCGGCTTGCATGCCATTTGGGCACATCGAATTGCACACCAATTCTACAAGCATAAATTCTATTTCCTTGCCCGTGTTGTTTCACAAGTGAGCCGTTTCTTCACCGGCATTGAAATACATCCCGGAGCCACGATAGGCAGACGATTTTTCATCGATCATGGCATGGGTGTCGTCATAGGTGAAACGTGCGAAATCGGAGATAATGTAACGATCTTCCAGGGCGTGACTCTAGGAGGTACGGGGAAAGAAAAAGGCAAACGACATCCGACCGTCAAAGACAATGCGCTTATCGCGACAGGAGCTAAAGTGTTAGGTTCTATTACGATTGGTGCCAACTCGAAGATAGGTGCGGGTTCCGTTGTACTGCATGATGTTCCGGATTGCTCGACGGTAGTCGGCATCCCTGGACGTGTCGTCATCAAAGATGGGGAGCGTATCAGAAGAGATCTGGATCATCAGGATTTGCCAGACCCAGTTGCGGAGAAGCTAAGGAAAATGGATCAGGAAATTAAAGAACTACAGCGGGAATTAGCCGCAGCAAAAGGAGAGAAGCAGCATGTCGGTAAAAATTTATAATACGCTGAGCCGTAAAAAGGAGCCTTTCGTTCCGCTTGAAGAAGGAAAGGTAAGTATGTACGTCTGCGGCCCAACTGTTTACAACTATATTCATATCGGTAACGCAAGACCGCCGATCGTTTTCGATACAGTACGGCGCTATCTTGAATATCGCGGTTATGATGTCAAATATGTCATGAACTTCACAGATGTGGATGACAAAATCATCAATGCGGCAAAAGAGATGGGCGAGGATGTTTACGCGGTTGCAGAGAAATTCATTCAGGCTTATCAGGAAGATACGTCTGCACTTGGTGTCAAAGAAGGCGCGCTTCACCCGCGTGTAACGGAAAGTATGGAAGAAATCATAGACTTTGTGCAAGGCTTGATCAATAAAGGGTATGCGTATGTATCAGAGGGGGATGTCTACTTCCGTACACGTTCCTTTGACGGTTACGGTAAATTGTCACACCAGTCCATTGATGAGTTGCGCTCAGGAGCCCGTATCCGTGTGGGTGAGCAGAAGGACGATCCACTTGATTTTGCTTTATGGAAAAATGCAAAGCCAGGAGAGATTTCATGGGAAACGCCATGGGGCGAGGGGCGCCCGGGCTGGCACATCGAATGCTCCGCTATGGTGAAAAAGCATCTTGGTGACACAATCGATATCCATGCAGGCGGAACCGATCTTACATTCCCGCACCATGAAAATGAGATCGCACAATCAGAGGCCCTTAATGGAAAGTCATTTGCGAACTACTGGATGCATAACGGTCACATCAATATCGATAACGAGAAAATGTCCAAATCACTTGGCAACTTCATTCTTGCCCATGATCTGATCAAAAAACATGATCCGCAAGTATTACGATTCTTTATGCTGAGCGTACATTACCGCAATCCGATCAATTTCACGGATGAATTATTGGAAAGTGCGAAGACTGGTTTGGCGCGAATCAAAAATGCTTATGATAATCTGCAGCATAGAAAAGCTGCCAGCACAAACCAGGATAATAATGCTAATGGTGTTATGGAAACGATCCAAGAGCTAAGGACTCGGTTCGAGGAAGAAATGGATGATGATTTCAACACAGCTAACGCTATATCCGTCTTATTCGATTTAGCAAAAGAAGCAAATGTTTACTTGCAGCAGGAGCAAACATCCGTGCCAGTGATCGAAGCCTTTATCAAGGCATTCGAAGAGCTCGGCAGTGTGCTTGGCATCAAATTTGCTGCTGAGACAGAATTGCTCGACGATGAAATCGAAGGCTTGCTCACGCAGCGTGTGGAGGCCCGTAAGAATCGTGATTTCCAGGAAGCAGACCGGATCCGTGATTTGCTTAAGGAGAAAAATATCATCCTTGAAGATACTTCACAAGGTACACGCTGGAAAAGAGGATAACTCATGGACGTGAAACAAATGAAAAGTCTGGCGCTCGCTTATATGGGGGACGCTGTATATGAGATTTATGTCCGCCAGCACCTCCTGCAAAAAGGAGAAGTAAAACCGAATCATCTGCACCAAGCAGCAGTCACCTTCGTTTCTGCAAAATCACAAGCGAAGGTGATTCGGGATTGGCTTGAGCAGGACATGCTATCGGAAGAAGAACAAGCGGTCTTCCGGAGAGGGCGTAATGCCAAGTCGGGTACGGTACCTAAAAATACGGACGTGCAGACTTACAGATATAGCACAGGCTTTGAAGCGCTGATTGGGTACCACTATCTCCTGGAAGATACAGAGCGTCTTGAAACCCTTATACAAGCAGCTATCAAACATGTAGAAGAAAGGAGTCAGCAGCATGGCAGATGAATGGATAATCGGAAAGAACCCTGTAACGGAAGCATTGCGGTCTGGCCGTTCCATTAATAAAATCATGGTTTCGGAGCATTTACAGCCAAAAACATGGCAGTCGATACAGGAACTTGCAAAAGCAAGCGGTACAATCGTGCAGAAAGTACCGAAAAGAAAATTGGATCAATTGATTGAGGGGGCTCACCAAGGGATTGTTGCTTCGGTCGCAGCCTACGAGTACAGCTCAGTGGATGATCTATTCCGTGTAGCGGAGGAGCGGGGAGAGGAACCATTCTTCATCATCCTTGATGAAATGGAGGATCCGCACAATCTTGGTTCAATTCTGCGTACAGCGGATGCAGTCGGTGCTCATGGCGTCATTATCCCGAAGCGGCGTTCAGTCAGCCTGACAGCTACGGTAGCCAAGACATCTGCAGGAGCCATCGAGTATATTCCCGTCGCGCGCGTAACGAATCTGGCCCAGACGATCGATCATTTGAAGGAACGGAATGTTTGGGTTGCTGGTACAGCAGCAGAAGGCGCGATAGATTATCGCCGTCTGGATGCAGTCGGAGCAATTGCCCTTGTAATCGGAAATGAAGGAAAAGGTATCAGCAGGCTTGTCCGGGAGAAATGTGATTGGACAGTCTCGCTGCCTATGCATGGTAAAGTCACTTCCCTTAATGCGAGTGTCGCGGCAAGTCTTCTCATGTATGAAGTAAACCGTCAGCGTCATCCCCTAGGGGAATAAAGATGGTCATTTTGGTGGTCGATGGCTATAACGTCATCGGGGCATGGGAAGAACTGCATGCACTCCGCGATACGGATTTTGAACAATCCCGCCAGCTGCTGATCGAGAAGCTGGCCGAGTATCAGGCTTACACAGGACATCGGGTAATTGTCGTATTCGATGCCTATCATGTGAGGGGATTAGAGAAAAAATACGAAAATTATAAAGTAGAAGTTCTCTATACAAAAGAAAAAGAGACGGCGGATGACCGTATCGAAAAACTGATTAAAACGTTGAAAAATGTCAAGACACAAGTTTACGTCGCAACTTCTGATTACGCAGAACAGAGTACTATATTTGGGCAAGGAGCTCTTCGTAAATCATCCAGGGAACTATATCTGGAGATAAAGCAGATAGAGCGTGAAATCGACCAGGAAATCAGAGAGTACAATACTCGACAATTTCCGCCAAAAATCCCTCTAAAACCCGAAGTAAGGGATATACTCGAAGCATGGCGCAGAAGGAAGAAATAACCAAAGTAGTATATTGACGGTTATTTGGACCGCCTGTATAATGACCCTATAAATTCGCGGTATATGGTCAGGGGGAATCCTTAAGTGACAATTGTCAAGCAGCGGACGGTAGGCCAGGATTACGCAGTGATGGAAGATAGTGTTCTTGTAGATTTAGTTAAAGCAGGTCATGTTGATGCCCTAGATTTTCTGATTAACAAGTATCGAAATTTTGTCAGAGCGAAAGCTCGCACGTATTTTCTGATTGGAGCCGACCGGGAAGACATTGTCCAGGAAGGGATGATCGGTCTTTATAAGGCCATTCGTGATTTTAATGGAGAGAAGCTTGCTTCATTCAAGGCGTTCGCCGAACTCTGTGTAACCAGGCAGATCATCACAGCAATCAAGACGGCGACCAGACAAAAGCATATTCCGCTCAATTCTTATGTATCGCTGGACAAGCCAATCTATGACGAGGAATCCGACAGGACTTTGCTTGATATCATAGTCAGCTCAAAAGCGGGTGATCCGCAAGACGTTTTGATCAATCAGGAACGGTTCCTCGATATGGAGGAGAAGATGGCACAGCTGCTCAGTGAACTGGAGAGACAGGTATTGGCTCTCTATCTGGACGGCAGATCCTATCAGGAGATTTCTGAGGAGCTGAAGCGGCATGTCAAATCGATTGATAATGCCCTGCAGCGGGTGAAGCGAAAGCTCGAGCGATATCTTGAAATAAGCGAAGTGACATTATAAGCTTCGTTGACAAGCTATTTCATGCGTGCTACAGTAAAATTGTGTCAAAATACCCGAGAGGGTGGAGATTTTTGCGTAAAACAATTACATTAGCGTGCTCGGAATGTTTGAGCCGCAACTATTCCACAGCAAAGAGTGGGAATCAATCACAGCGCTTAGAGACTAGGAAATTCTGCAAACGATGCGACAAGCATACAGTCCATCGGGAGACAAAATAGACAACAATGCCTGTCGGCGAGAGTTTGGGGGTAGTACCATGAATCCTGTTACGTTTTTGAAAAATGTATCTAAAGAGATGAAGAAGGTTAGTTGGCCAACTGGTAAAGAGCTATATCGCTATACGATCGTGACAGTTTTAACAGTAGTGTTCGCTGCTATATTCTTCGGTTTAGTTGATTTAGGGATCTCTGAGATTTTAAATTTATTCTTTTGAATAATGCCCGCTGATATATGCTATAATGATATTAAATATTGCTCGTAGAAAAAAACCCGTTCCGTACGGGTTTTTTAAATTGGTCTTTTTGCCAGCATCGGCAATAACTAAACCAAAGGGAGGGAAGGACAAGCGTTTGTCCTGACAGCATGGAAAAAAGATGGTATGTCGTACACACCTATTCTGGATATGAAAACAAAGTAAAGGCCAACCTGGAGAAAAGACTCGATTCCATGGGAATGGAAGATAAAATCTTCCGCGTCGTCGTTCCTGAGGATGAAGAGACAGAAATCAAGAACGGTAAACGTAAGACAGCGATGAAGAAAGTCTTCCCTGGTTACGTATTGACTGAAATGGTCATGACGGATGATTCCTGGTATGTGGTGCGTAATACACCGGGCGTAACTGGTTTCGTCGGATCCACTGGTTCTGGTTCCAAGCCGACACCGCTTTTGGATGAAGAAGTCGAAACAATCCTCAAACGGATGGGTATGGAAGAGACACTGACAGAGTTCGATTTTGAAGAGAAAGAAAGTGTACGCGTAACGGATGGACCATTCAACGACTTTACTGGAACGATCGAAAATATCGACATGGATAAACAGAAAGTAAAAGTTCACGTAAATATGTTCGGCCGGGAAACACCAGTGGAGCTTGATTTTTCCCAAATCGAAAAATTATAATCCTCCGGAATTTATTTGGAAGCCCCTTGCATTGTTTATAGATAAATGCTAGAATCTTAATGTTAATGACTATAGTCTATAATATATAGCTATACAGACATGTTGAGTGGGAGGGTGACAAACCCTATTACCACATCACGGACTTAAGGAGGTGTGTCTCGTGGCTAAAAAAGTAATCAAAGTTGTAAAATTGCAGATCCCTGCAGCTAAAGCGAATCCAGCTCCACCAGTTGGACCGGCACTAGGTCAAGCAGGTGTGAACATCATGGGATTCTGTAAGGAATTTAACGCCCGCACGCAAGAACAAGCAGGCTTGATCATTCCAGTTGAAATCACGGTATTCGAAGACCGTTCATTTACATTCATCACTAAAACTCCGCCTGCTGCAGTCTTGCTTAAGAAAGCAGCTGGTATCGAATCAGGTTCAGGCGAACCGAACCGTAACAAAGTCGCTACTGTTAAACGCGATAAAGTAAGAGAGATTGCGGAATCTAAAATGCCTGACTTGAATGCTGCAAACGTTGAATCAGCAATGCGTATGGTTGAAGGTACTGCTCGCAGTATGGGAATTGTCATCGAAGACTAATTCTGATTCAATCATAGAAACTGACGAGGTTGCGTGAATGGAGTATACCATTTCGCAGCCTTTTTAAAAGCCGGCATTTCCGGCAATAGCGGACACTCGTCCGCTCCGCTTTAACAAGTGGGAGGTCCTACCGTTAAAACCACAATCCGAGGAGGAAAAGGAAATGGCTGTAAAAAGCAAAAAGAAACAAGAAGCACTTAAGCTTGTTGACCGTACTGCATTGTACGAAGTAAAAGAAGCTGTTGAGCTTGTCAAAAAGACTGCTACTGCTAAATTTGACGAAACAATCGAAGCTGCTTTCCGTTTGGGAGTAGACCCTAAGAAAGCTGACCAGCAAATCCGTGGCGCAATGGTATTGCCGCACGGTACTGGTAAATCTCAACGCGTATTGGTATTCGCTAAAGGCGATAAAGCAAAAGAAGCGGAAGCTGCTGGTGCTGACTTCGTAGGCGAACAAGATCTAATCGCGAAAATCAACGGAGGCTGGTTCGATTTCGACGTTATCGTTGCAACTCCGGACATGATGGCTGAAGTTGGTAAATTGGGCCGTGTACTAGGACCAAAAGGTCTTATGCCTAACCCGAAAACTGGAACTGTTACATTCGACGTAGAAAAAGCTATCCAGGAAATCAAAGCTGGTAAAGTTGAATACCGCGTTGACAAACAGTCCAACGTCCATGTACCAATCGGTAAAGCTTCCTTCTCTGAAGAGAAATTGGAAGAAAACCTTGTTGCATTGATCGAACAACTTATTAAAGTGAAACCACAAGCTTCCAAAGGCCTTTACATGAAGAACGTAGCAATCGCTTCTACTATGGGTCCTGGAATCAAAGTTGACGTAGCACCATTCCGTTAATTGTCTGTTGACATCTAATTGGAAACACTATATAATCAACTGTGGTTAAAACCTAATAAACGTTATACCTAAGACAGCAGGTGCCCTAGGGCTTAATCTCCTGCCGAGGTGTGTGAGATATAAAGGCAGTCTGTTCCGACTGTTCCTTGTGATCATGCCTCCATGTCGAATGGAGGCATTTTTCATGTTAACTCCAGGTATAATTGTGAACAAGCTAACAGGAGGTGGAACATATGTCCAAGATCATCGAACAAAAGCAACAGGTTGTAACAGAAATCGCTGAGAAATTCCAAGCGAGCCAATCTACAATCGTAGTAGACTACCGAGGTCTTACTGTTTCTGAGGTGACTGAACTTCGCAAACAGCTTCGTGAAGCTGGAGTGGATTTCAAAGTCTACAAAAACACGTTGACTCGCCGTGCTACGGAAGTTGCTGGTTTGACAGAACTAGACGAGAACTTGACAGGCCCAACTGCTATTGCCTTCAGTAATGAAGATGTAATTGCTCCTGCTAAGATCTTGAACGACTTCGCGAAAAAGAATGAAGCACTAGAAATCAAAGCTGGTGTCATCCAAGGCAATGTAGCTTCTGTAGAACAAGTTAAAGAACTTGCGGATCTACCGAACTACGAAGGTTTGCTTTCTATGTTGCTTAGCGTGCTACAAGCACCAGTTCGCAACTTCGCTTACGCTGCGAAAGCAATCGCAGAACAAAAAGAAGAGCAAGGCGCTTAAGGCTGCCTGAGGCTTCAAAACAAAATAAAACATTCCCCAAGGAGGAAATATCATGTCTAAAGAGACAATCATTGAAGAGATTAAAGGTATGTCCGTTCTAGAATTGAACGATCTTGTTAAAGCTATCGAAGAAGAATTCGGCGTAACTGCTGCAGCTCCTGTAGCTGTAGCTGGTGGCGGAGCTGCTGAAGCTGCTGAAGAGCAAACTGAATTTGACGTTGTTCTTACAAGCGCTGGCGCTTCTAAAATCAAAGTTGTTAAAGCTGTACGCGAAGCAACTGGCCTAGGTCTTAAAGACGCTAAAGATCTTGTAGATAACGCTCCTGGAAACATCAAAGAAGGCGTTTCTAAAGCTGATGCTGAAGAACTTAAAGCTAAACTTGAAGAAGCTGGAGCTTCTGTAGAAGTTAAGTAATAACAAGAAAGCTCGCCCTCGGGCGAGCTTTCCTTTTATCTATTTCTCCATGGCAATCGTGAATGGATCCTGAATAAAGAAGGTGACCAATATGTCGGATCATTATTATACCAATCAGCCGCAATCTAAAAGTGCTCCTGCTACATGGCGATTCACTTTAAAAGGCAATGAACTTATGTTCACTTCGGATAGCGGAGTATTTTCCAAGAAAGAAGTGGATTTTGGTTCCAGGGTTTTGATTGATGTCTTCAGGGAGCCTGAAATAGAAGGGGATATACTGGATCTTGGCTGTGGATATGGACCGATCGGCATTTCATTTGCGAAAGCATTCGCAAATCGCGAGATTGTGATGAGTGACGTCAATGAACGCGCAGTATCACTTGCGAAACAGAATGCGGAGGCGAATGGAGCGGAAAATACACATTTTTATGTGAGTGATCGCTTAACCGCTTTTTCGGACCGGAAATTCGCGGCAATTGCCACCAACCCTCCAATCCGGGCAGGCAAGAAGGTTGTACATCAGATATTTGAAGAGAGCTACCAGGCACTGCTTCCACAGGGAGAGCTCTGGGTTGTCATTCAAAAGAAACAAGGTGCCCCATCTGCTCAGGAAAAATTGAATCAGTTGTTCGGCTCGTGTGAAATCGTCAAGAAGGAAAAGGGCTATTACATTCTATTAGCCAAAAAAGTTTGACTCGCATAAAAGCTTGTGGTAGTATTGTAAAATGCCAATAGATAACGATACTCGGAGAGGATTATAATTTTCTTAGAGAATCGTGTTTAAACTGTCGGCCGATTGGCAAGACTGCTATCATTATTATGTTTTTGCCTTCGTCGATTTTATCTAAATATGTATGATCAGGGTTATGTCGCCATTCGGAGGAGCTAGCAAGCTGAATTTTTAACGGTTTTTATGTAAAAACCTTTTTCGCTTTTAGCTTGAAGGCGGTGCAGGAAGGACAGTAGGAGTGTTTCGCTGTTGGAACTATACCACTTTCTGATTTTTGTTAAACAGGAAGGGAAGCCCGTTTCATTACAACATTCACATCACATTCGTATTTATGCGAATGCTTTTCTATGTAAACAGAAGATGTGAACAATGCAAATATTGTGGCGATTCATTTATGTTAGCTACAATATATAATTTATTGCTTGGAAAGTCAATCGGCATTCCGGCATATTCAGGCAGACCTTTATCCGAAAAAGGTCGGTCAAGTGAGAGGCTCACAGCAGGAGATTCCTGCTGCAGGATGTTGATTTACTGCAGTCTACGGATTGCAGCTTGAATACATTACTAATGTTTGATTTGAGGGGTGAAGCTGTTGACAGGTCAAGTAGTTCAGTATGGACGACACCGCCAGCGCAGAAGCTATGCACGTATTAGTGAAGTGCTAGAGTTACCGAATCTTATCGAGATTCAAACCGCTTCTTATGAATGGTTCTTAGAAGAAGGATTACGAGAGATGTTCCAGGATATTTCCCCGATCGAGGATTTCGCGGGTAATTTATCGCTGGAATTTGTCGACTATAGCCTTGGCGAACCGAAATATCCAGTAGATGAAGCGAAAGAAAGAGACGTTACCTATAACGCTCCGCTTCGTGTGAAAGTTCGTTTGCTGAATAACGAGACAGGCGAAGTAAAAGAACAGGAAGTATTCATGGGTGACTTCCCATTGATGACAGATACAGGAACGTTCATCATCAACGGTGCTGAACGCGTTATCGTATCACAGCTTGTTCGCTCCCCTAGTGTTTATTTCAGTGAGAAAGTCGACAAGAACGGAAAACGCGGCCATACAGCAACTGTTATTCCAAACCGTGGCGCGTGGCTTGAGTTCGAGACAGATGCGAAGGATGTAGTCCATGTTCGTATCGACCGTACGCGTAAGCTTCCTATCACTGTCTTGCTTCGTGCGCTTGGATTCGGAAGTGATCAAGAAATCATCGATTTGATCGGCGAGAACGAGTACTTGCGAAACACATTGGAGAAAGATAACACGGAAACTACTGAAAAAGCATTGCTTGAAATCTACGAGCGTCTTCGTCCGGGAGAGCCGCCTACTGTAGAGAACGCGAAAAGCTTGCTGGTTTCCCGTTTCTTCGACCCAAAACGCTACGACCTAGCACATGTAGGCCGCTACAAAATGAACAAAAAGCTTCATATTAAGAACCGTTTGTTCAATCAGACATTGGCACAGCCAATCGTCGATGAAGAGACTGGTGAAGTACTTGCACAAAAAGGCGATAAGCTAGACCGTCGTCTGCTTGACAAGATTCTTCCTTATCTTGATGGTTCCAACGGCAAATTCGGTGAGAACATCTTGGAGCCGCATGATGGTGTAGTACAAGATCAAATCATCGTGCAAACAATCAAAATCGTTGATCCAACTGACCCAGAAGGTGAACGTAAACTAAGCGTTACTGGTAATGCTACAGTTGATGACAGTGTGAAGAATCTGGATCCTGCTGATATCGTAGCAGCAGTCAGCTACTTCTTTAACCTATTATATGAAGTTGGCGACACAGATGACATCGATCATCTTGGTAACAGAAGATTGCGTTCAGTAGGTGAATTGCTGCAAAACCAATTCCGTATCGGTCTATCCCGTATGGAACGTGTGGTACGTGAGCGTATGTCCATTCAGGATACGTCAGCTATCACGCCGCAGCAGCTGATCAATATCCGTCCGGTGATTGCATCTATTAAAGAATTCTTCGGAAGCTCCCAGCTTTCCCAGTTCATGGACCAGACGAATCCTTTAGGTGAATTGACGCATAAACGTCGTCTTTCTGCTTTGGGACCTGGTGGTTTGACTCGGGAACGTGCTGGCTTTGAAGTTCGTGACGTACACTACTCCCACTATGGAAGAATGTGTCCGATCGAAACGCCAGAGGGTCCGAACATTGGTTTGATCAACTCCCTTTCCACTTATGCGAAAGTGAACAAATTCGGTTTCATCGAGACACCTTACCGTCGTGTTGATCCGGAGACAAACCGTGTAACTGAACATATAGATTACCTAACTGCCGATGAGCAGGATAACTATGTTATCGCACAGGCAAACTCTCCGTTAACAGAAGATGGCAGCTTCGTAAATGAAGAAGTCGTTGCTCGTTTCCGTGAGGAAAATACAATCGTTGCTCGTGAACGTATCGATTACATGGACGTATCACCGAAACAGGTTGTATCTGCTGCGACAGCATGTATCCCGTTCTTGGAAAATGATGACTCCAACCGTGCACTGATGGGTGCGAACATGCAGCGACAAGCAGTACCGTTGATGCAGCCGGAAGCACCGATCGTAGGTACTGGTATGGAATATGTATCCGGTAAAGACTCCGGTGCAGCTGTTATTTGCCGCGCGGAAGGTATTGTAGAGCGCGTTGAAGCGAAAGAAATCATTGTACGCCGTGTAACAGAAGTCGGCGGCAGTGAAGTGAAAGGCGATACAGATCGTTATCGTCTGCAGAAATTCAATCGTTCCAACCAAGGAACTTGCTATAACCAACGTCCGATCGTCGCAGTAGGTGACCGTGTGACAAAAGGTGAAATCCTAGCTGATGGACCTTCCATGCAGGATGGAGAGCTTGCACTAGGCCGTAACGTACTAGTTGCCTTCATGACATGGGAAGGTTACAACTACGAGGATGCTATCATCATGAGCGAACGTCTTGTGAAGGATGATGTATACACATCTATCCACATCGAGGAGTATGAGTCTGAAGCACGTGATACGAAGCTAGGACCAGAAGAAATCACACGCGATATCCCGAACGTAGGGGAAGACGCACTGAAGAACCTTGACGAACGCGGAATCATCCGTGTTGGTGCTGAAGTTTCCGATGGTGATTTGCTTGTTGGTAAAGTAACGCCTAAAGGTGTAACTGAGCTATCTGCAGAAGAACGTCTATTGCATGCGATCTTCGGTGAGAAGGCTCGCGAAGTCCGTGATACTTCCCTTCGTGTACCTCACGGTGCCGGCGGTATCGTATTGGATGTTAAGATCTTCAACCGTGAAGATGGCGATGAATTACCTCCGGGTGTAAACCAGCTTGTACGTGCTTATATCGTTCAGAAACGTAAGATTTCTGAAGGAGATAAGATGGCTGGACGTCACGGTAACAAAGGGGTTATCTCTAAGATTCTTCCAGAAGAGGATATGCCATTCATGCCGGATGGCACACCAGTCGATATCATGCTTAACCCGCTAGGGGTACCATCTCGTATGAATATCGGGCAGGTGTTTGAGCTTCACTTAGGTATGGCAGCTCGTGCACTAGGCATCCACGTTGCAACACCAGTATTTGATGGTGCGCGTGAGGAAGATGTTTGGGAAACGCTCGAAGAAGCTGGTATGCCGCGTGACGCGAAGACAGTCCTTTATGATGGAAGAACCGGTGAACCATTTGATAACCGTGTTTCCGTTGGTGTATCGTACATGATCAAGCTTGCGCACATGGTTGATGACAAGCTGCATGCACGTTCTACAGGTCCATATTCACTAGTTACGCAGCAGCCGCTTGGTGGTAAAGCGCAGTTCGGTGGACAGCGTTTCGGTGAGATGGAGGTTTGGGCACTTGAAGCATATGGTGCGGCATATACCTTGCAAGAGATTCTTACTGTCAAATCCGATGACGTAGTCGGTCGTGTGAAGACATATGAAGCTATTGTTAAAGGTGATAATGTCCCAGAACCAGGTGTACCAGAATCGTTCAAAGTATTGATTAAAGAGCTTCAGAGTCTTGGTATGGATGTTAAAATCCTCAATGGCGAAGAAGAAGAAGTAGAATTAAGAGAACTCGAAGATGAAGACGAGACGCAAGTACCTGACCGCATCAATCTTGATGTACAGGAAGGGTAAGGCGGCGACACATCGACTGCATAGCAGTAACGGGATACTAAAAGGGAGGTAGGCCCCTTGATAGATGTAAATAATTTTGAGTTTATGAAAATAGGTTTGGCTTCACCTGATAAGATTCGTTCATGGTCTTACGGAGAAGTGAAAAAGCCGGAAACGATCAACTACCGTACGTTGAAGCCTGAAAAAGATGGTTTGTTCTGTGAGCGCATCTTCGGTCCTCAAAAGGACTGGGAATGTCATTGCGGTAAATACAAACGCGTCCGTTATAAAGGCGTTGTATGTGATCGTTGCGGCGTAGAAGTTACCAAAGCCAAAGTACGCCGTGAGCGTATGGGACACATCGAGCTAGCAGCTCCTGTGTCTCACATTTGGTACTTCAAAGGTATTCCGAGCCGTATGGGTCTTGTACTGGATATGTCTCCGCGTGCGTTGGAAGAAGTTATTTACTTCGCAGCGTATATCGTGACAGATGCCGGTGATACAGCACTTGAGAAGAAGCAGCTTCTTTCTGAGAAAGAATATCGCCTCTATCGCGAAAAATACGGTAACACGTTCCAAGCTCAAATGGGTGCGGAAGCAATCCGTAAGCTTCTTCAAGACATCGACTTGGAGAAAGAAGTGGAAGCACTTCGCGAAGAATTGAAAACAGCTCAAGGTCAGCGCAGAACACGTGCGATCAAGCGCTTGGAAGTAATGGAAGCATTCCGTCACTCTGGAAACGAACCTTCCTGGATGGTATTGGATGTACTTCCGATCATTCCTCCTGAGCTTCGTCCAATGGTACAGCTTGATGGCGGACGTTTCGCTACTTCTGACTTGAACGATCTTTATCGTCGAGTGATCAACCGTAACAACCGTCTGAAACGCTTGCTTGACCTTGGTGCACCTAGCATCATCGTACAAAACGAAAAACGTATGCTTCAGGAAGCTGTTGATGCGTTGATCGATAACGGTCGTCGCGGCCGTCCTGTTACAGGTCCTGGTAACCGTCCATTGAAATCTCTTTCTCATATGCTGAAAGGTAAACAAGGACGTTTCCGTCAGAACTTGCTTGGTAAACGTGTAGACTATTCTGGACGTTCCGTAATTGTCGTAGGTCCGCATCTGAAGATGTATCAGTGTGGTCTTCCGAAAGAAATGGCGCTTGAGCTATTCAAACCATTCATCATGAAAGAATTGGTGGAAAAAGGCCTTGCGCATAACATCAAATCTGCAAAACGGAAAATCGAACGTTTGCATCCGGAAATCTGGGATGTACTCGAAGAAGTAATCCGTGAGCATCCAGTATTGCTTAACCGTGCACCTACACTTCACCGTCTAGGTATCCAGGCATTCGAACCAACATTGGTAGAAGGTCGCGCAATCCGTCTTCACCCGTTAGTATGTACAGCTTATAACGCTGACTTCGATGGTGACCAGATGGCTGTCCACGTTCCTTTATCAGCTGAAGCACAGGCTGAGGCTCGTATCCTTATGCTTGCTGCGCAAAACATCTTGAACCCGAAAGACGGTAAACCAGTCGTAACACCATCTCAGGATATGGTACTAGGTAACTACTACCTTACACTTGAGCGTGAAGATGCTATCGGCGAAGGTAAAGTCTTCAAAGATGTAAACGAAGCAATGCTTGCTTATCAGAACGGTTATGTACATTTGCATACTCGTGTGGCAGTAGATGCCGGTTCTTTGAACAACGAAACGTTCACAGAAGAGCAAAACAACCAAATCCTGCTTACAACAGTAGGTAAACTTATCTTCAATACAATCTTGCCGAGCTCGTTCCCTTACATGAACGAACCGACTCGCGAGAATTTGGAAGAAAAAACACCTGCTCACTACTTCGTTGAAAAGGGTGCGAATATCAAGGAGGAGATCGCGAAACGCGACATCATCTCTCCATTCAAGAAAGGTTTCCTGGGCGATATCATCGCGGAAGTGTTCAAACGCTTCAAGATCAGTGAAACGTCCAAAATGCTTGACCGCATGAAGGACCTTGGATTCAGTTATTCCACTAAAGCAGGTATTACGGTTGGTATCTCTGATATCGTCGTATTGAAAGAGAAAACGGAGATCCTTGATGAAGCACAATCCCGCGTGGATAAAGTGCTGAAACAGTTCCGTCGTGGTTTGATCACGGAAGAAGAGCGATATGACCGTGTCATCTCAATCTGGTCTAAAGCGAAAGATGACATCCAGGAACGTCTGATGAAATCCTTGAGCAACCGTAACCCTATCTTCATGATGAGTGATTCCGGTGCCCGTGGTAACGCATCTAACTTCACGCAGCTTGCTGGTATGCGTGGTCTAATGGCCAACCCGGCAGGACGAATCATCGAGTTGCCGATCAAGTCCAGTTTCCGTGAGGGTCTGACAGTACTCGAGTACTTCATCTCTACACACGGTGCGCGTAAAGGTCTTGCCGATACAGCACTGAAAACTGCCGATTCCGGTTACTTGACTCGTCGTCTAGTTGACGTAGCACAGGATGTTATCATCCGTGAAGAAGATTGTGGTACTGACCGCAGCTTGAGAGTCCGTGCACTGACGGAAGGAACTGAAATGATCGAGCCTTTGTATGACCGTCTTGTAGGCCGTACAGCGTTCGAGAATGTCAAACATCCGGAAACAGGCGATGTGATTGTCGCTAAGAACGAATTGATCGACGAAGATACAGCAAGACAAATCGTAGATGCTGGTATCGAAGAAGTGGCTATCCGTACTGTCTTCACATGTAACACGAAACATGGTGCATGTAAGAAATGTTACGGCCGCAACCTTGCAACTGGCAGCGACGTTGAAGTCGGCGAAGCAGTCGGTATCATCGCAGCACAATCCATCGGTGAACCAGGAACACAGCTTACAATGCGTACGTTCCACACAGGCGGGGTAGCCGGTGACGATATCACACAAGGTTTGCCGCGTATCCAGGAGTTGTTCGAGGCTCGTAACCCTAAAGGTCAAGCCGTCATCTCCGAGATCAAAGGTACAGTTATCGAGATTAATGATGTAAAAGAGAAGCAAGAAGTTACAATTCAGGGTACAGTTGAAACGAAGACTTACACAGCTCCTTATGGTGCACGCTTGCGTGTTTCCGAAGGTGACGCAATCGAAGCTGGTCAAGAGCTGACAGAGGGTTCTGTAGATCCGAAAGAACTTCTTCGAGTTCGCGGTGTAGCTGGCGTTCAGCAGTATCTATTGAAAGAAGTACAAAAAGTTTACCGTATGCAAGGGGTAGAAATCGGCGATAAACACGTTGAAGTAATGGTTCGCCAAATGCTTCGTAAAGTACGTGTCATCGATTCTGGTCAAACAGATGTATTGCCGGGCTCACTTCTTGAGATCCATCAATTCCGGGAAGCAAACCGTGAAGTCCTAAGAGAAGGCTTCCAGCCGGCAAGTGGTAAACCAGTATTGCTTGGTATTACAAAAGCTTCTCTAGAAACGGATTCCTTCTTGTCTGCCGCTTCTTTCCAGGAAACAACTCGTGTCCTTACGGATGCAGCTATCAAAGGTAAGCGCGATGAACTTCTCGGCCTTAAAGAGAATGTTATCATCGGTAAGCTTGTTCCGGCTGGTACTGGCATGCCGCAGTACCGAAAGATCAAAGCGAAACTTGATACTCCTGAAGAAGTGACAGAAGGTCAGGAAATCGAATCTGTAACACCGTAACGGTGGCCCTAATACACAAGGAAACAAAATAATTGTCGGAAGCACTGTAAATCTCTCGTTAAGGTGATTGACATCAGCTTACTAGAGTGATACTATAATCAAGGTGCTTCCGATTCTCCTTGTTTACTTTGGAGGATATGCATATGTCTTATGAAAAAGTAGCACAAGCTAATACGGGAATCGTTATCGGAACCAAACAAACACTCAAGGCCATGAAGCAAGGCCAAGTGAACTCAGTTGTCATTGCAAATGACGCTGCCGAGCAAATTACCAGCCAGGTAAGAAAGCTGGCAGAAGAATTAGGCATACCAGCGATCCAAGTCGATTCTATGAAGCGATTAGGTGAAGCTTGTGGCATAGATGTAGGGACAGCTACTGTGGCAATCAAAAGATAGTTTTGGCGAAGCTGATGCTAGCTCAGCTCGTGAAAGCTTTGTTTTTTGCCTAAAAATGAACCACCTGGATGTGTGGTATTACAAAAAGCTTTGAAAGGAGGAAAAAACATGCCTACTATTAATCAATTAGTACGCAAAGGTCGCGTAAGCAAAACAAGAAAATCTGACTCTCCAGCATTGAACAGAGGGTACAACAGTTTCAAGAAATCATTGACTAACCAGTCTTCTCCACAAAAACGTGGTGTTTGTACTCGTGTTGGTACAATGACTCCGAAGAAACCGAACTCCGCATTGCGTAAATATGCACGTGTGCGTTTGACAAACGGAATCGAGGTTACTGCCTACATTCCTGGTATCGGACACAACTTGCAAGAGCACAGTGTTGTTTTGATCCGCGGCGGACGTGTAAAAGACTTACCGGGTGTACGTTACCATATCGTACGTGGTGCGCTTGATACTTCAGGTGTTGACGGCCGCGCACAAGGTCGTTCCAAATATGGTACAAAACGCCCTAAAAAATAAGACTAATATAATATAACCATCATCGGAAAGGAGGAGAACATATGCCAAGAAAAGGTCCTGTAGCTAAACGTGACGTGTTGCCAGATCCGTTGTACAACTCTAAATTGGTAACTCGTTTGATCAACCAAATCATGGTTGACGGACAACGCGGTAAAGCACAAAAGATTCTTTATGCAGCATTTGAACTAGTTAAAGAACGTAGTGGAAACGATCCAATGGAGGTTTTCGAACAGTCCATGAAGAACGTCATGCCTGTACTTGAAGTACGCGCGCGTCGTGTAGGTGGTTCCAACTACCAAGTACCAGTTGAAGTACGCCCAGAGCGTCGTCAAGCACTAGGTCTTCGTTACATTGTTAACTATTCCCGTCTACGCGGCGAAAAAACAATGGAAGAGCGTCTTGCTAACGAAATTCTTGATGCGTCTAACAACACAGGTGCTTCAGTTAAGAAACGTGAAGATATGCATAAAATGGCGGAAGCAAACAAAGCGTTTGCTCACTACCGCTGGTAAGATATATCTGAAATTCACTCTAGGAAGGAGAAAGACCACATGGCTAGAGAGTTCTCCTTAGAAAATACGCGTAATATCGGTATCATGGCCCACATCGATGCCGGTAAAACAACTGCAACTGAGCGTATTCTATTCTATACAGGACGTATCCATAAAATCGGAGAAACTCATGAAGGTGCTTCTCAGATGGACTGGATGGAGCAGGAGCAGGAGCGTGGTATCACAATCACATCTGCTGCAACAACTGCTCAATGGAAAGGCCACCGTATCAACATCATCGATACACCAGGACACGTAGACTTCACAGTTGAAGTTGAACGTTCCCTGCGCGTTCTTGATGGAGCGGTAGCTGTGCTTGATGCACAGTCCGGAGTTGAGCCTCAAACAGAAACTGTTTGGCGTCAGGCTACAACTTACGGTGTACCACGTATCGTGTTCGTTAACAAAATGGATAAAACAGGTGCAGACTTCCTTTATTCCGTTAAAACGATGCACGAACGTCTGGGCGCTAATGCGCACCCAGTACAACTTCCAATTGGTGCGGAAGATGATTTCGAAGGAATCATTGACCTAATCACAATGGAAGCTCATTTCTACCTTGACGATCTTGGACAAAACTCTGAGATTCGTGAAATCCCTGAAGACATGAAGGATCTTGTGGAAGAATACCGCACGAACCTGATTGAAGCAGTAGCTGAACAAGATGAAGATCTTATGGAACGCTACCTTGAAGGGGAAGAGATCTCTAACGAAGAGCTTAAACAAGCTGTTCGTAAAGCGACTCTAACTGTTGAATTCTACCCAGTATTCTGTGGTTCAGCATTCAAAAACAAAGGTGTTCAGCTTCTAATCGACGGTGTTGTTGATTACTTGCCTGCACCAACAGACGTACCAGCTATCGAAGGTATCGTTCCTGGTACTGAAGAGAAAATCGTACGTAAATCAAGCGACAGCGAGCCATTCAGTGCACTTGCTTTCAAAGTTGCAACTGACCCGTTCGTTGGTAAACTTACTTTCTTCCGTGTGTACTCTGGTACATTGGAAGCAGGTTCTTACGTGAAAAACTCCACGAAGGACAAGCGTGAGCGCGTAGGCCGTATCCTACAAATGCACGCAAACACTCGTGAAGAGATTTCCAAAGTTTACGCTGGTGATATTGCCGGAGCTGTAGGTTTGAAAGATACTTCGACTGGAGATACTCTATGTGATGAAAAATCACTAGTTATCCTTGAGTCTATGGTATTCCCAGAGCCAGTTATCTCTGTTGCGATTGAACCAAAAACAAAAGCGGACCAAGACAAAATGTCCGTTGCCCTTGGTAAACTAGCTGAGGAAGATCCTACATTCAGAACTGAAACAAACCCAGAAACTGGTCAGACTATCATCTCCGGTATGGGTGAGCTTCACTTGGATATCATCGTTGACCGTATGCGTCGCGAATTCAAAGTAGAAGCAAACGTAGGTGCTCCACAGGTAGCGTACCGCGAAACATTCCGTGCTGCTGCTGAAGTCGAAGGTAAATTCGTACGTCAGTCCGGTGGTCGCGGTCAGTTCGGACACGTTTGGATCAAATTCGAGCCAAACGAAGAAGGCGCTGGTTTCGAGTTTGAAAATAAAATCGTTGGTGGTGTAGTTCCTCGTGAATACATCCCATCTGTTGAAGCTGGTATCAAAGAAGCAATGCAAAACGGTGTATTGGCTGGTTATCCGCTAATCGACGTTAAAGCATCTCTATTTGATGGAAGCTACCATGATGTCGATTCCAACGAGATGGCCTTTAAGGTTGCTGCTTCTTTAGCGCTTAAAAACGCGAAGAACAAATGTAACCCTGTCATCTTGGAACCACTTGTAAAAGTGGAAGTTGTTATCCCAGAAGAATACATGGGTGACATCATGGGCGATATCACTTCCCGTCGCGGACGTGTTGAAGGTATGGATACACGCGGACCTGCTCAGGTAGTTAATGCATTCGTGCCACTTGCTGAAATGTTCGGTTACGCAACAGCGTTGCGTTCCAACACACAAGGCCGTGGAACTTACACAATGACATTCGACCACTATGAAGAAGTGCCGAAAAGCGTTGGAGAAGAAATTATCAAGAAAAACTCTGGACAATAATTGATTTTTTGCCAGTAATAAAGTATAACTTGTATTGGAAGCGTGCGTGCACGCATGCTTCTGAGTACAAGAAACATACTATCTAATACATGAGATATTTCCATATTTAAGGAGGAATTACTAATGGGTAAAGAAAAATTCGACCGCTCCAAATCCCACGTTAACGTTGGTACAATCGGACACGTTGACCATGGTAAAACAACACTAACTGCAGCTATCACTACTGTACTTCATAAGAAAACTGGTTCAGGTACAGCAATGGCTTACGACCAAATCGATGGTGCTCCAGAAGAAAGAGAACGTGGAATCACAATCTCTACTGCACACGTTGAGTATGAAACTGATTCTCGTCACTATGCACACGTTGACTGCCCAGGACACGCTGACTATGTTAAAAACATGATCACTGGTGCTGCGCAAATGGACGGAGCTATCCTAGTAGTATCTGCTGCTGATGGTCCAATGCCACAGACTCGTGAGCACATCCTTCTTTCTCGTAACGTAGGTGTTCCTGCGATCGTTGTATTCCTAAACAAATGTGACATGGTTGACGACGAAGAGCTTCTTGAACTTGTTGAAATGGAAGTTCGCGATCTTCTAAGCGAATACGACTTCCCTGGTGATGATGTACCAGTTATCAAAGGTTCTGCTCTTAAAGCTCTTGAAGGCGACGCTGACTACGAAGCGAAAATCTTCGAACTTATGGACGCTGTTGATGAGTACATCCCAACTCCAGAACGCGACAAAGAAAAACCATTCATGATGCCAGTTGAGGACGTATTCTCTATCACTGGTCGTGGTACTGTAGCTACAGGCCGTGTTGAGCGTGGTGAAGTAAGAGTCGGTGACGAAGTTGATATCATCGGTCTTAACGAAGCTCCTAAGAAAACAACTGTTACAGGTGTAGAAATGTTCCGTAAGCTTCTTGATTACGCTGAAGCTGGTGACAACATCGGTGCTCTACTTCGTGGTGTATCCCGTGATGACATCAACCGTGGACAAGTACTTGCTAAACCAGGTACAATCACTCCACACACAAAGTTCAAAGCTGAAGTTTATGTTCTTTCTAAAGAAGAAGGTGGACGTCACACTCCATTCTTCACTAACTACCGCCCACAGTTCTACTTCCGTACAACTGACGTAACTGGCGTAGTTCACCTTCCAGAAGGTACTGAAATGGTAATGCCTGGCGATAACACAGAGATGTCTGTTGAGCTTATCTCTCCAATCGCTATCGAAGATGGTACTCGCTTCTCTATCCGTGAGGGTGGACGTACTGTTGGATCAGGCGTTGTATCTGTTATCGAAGCGTAAGCTGATATAACAATATAGAAGAAACAGACAGCAGACGTGCTGTCTGTTTTTTTATTTAACTATAGTAAAAGATTGGCAGCGCCAGTTAATTGTAAAAAATACTGAAATGACTTGAAAACACTAGTAAGCCTATGTATAATACATAAAGTGTCATCTTATGAAGGATTGCAGACTTTTAAGCTGTAAAACTAGATAAGACTTGCATTGACCGCGTTTTTTCTATATAATTATAATGTTGGTCATTTAAAGGCGATGATGCGGGAGGTTGTTGGCACACCAGGCCCCTTTGCCATGGCAGGGTGGTCAAGTTAATTTCCGCTGAGAATGTCCTAAATAATAAGGGCGATAAAGGAGGGAAAATAATGGCAAAAGAGAAAATCAGAATCCGTTTGAAAGCATACGATCACAGAATCCTTGATCAGTCTGCAGAGAAAATCGTAGATACAGCGAAACGTTCTGGTGCGAACGTATCAGGTCCGATTCCGCTTCCTACAGAGAAATCTGTATACACAATTCTACGTGCGGTGCACAAATATAAAGACTCTCGTGAGCAGTTCGAAATGCGCACTCACAAACGTCTTATCGATATCGTTAGTCCTACACCGCAAACAGTTGATTCTTTGATGAGACTTGACTTACCGTCCGGTGTGGACATCGAAATTAAACTATAATTTTACACAAAATAGGAGGTGTAACGGATGACGAAAGGAATCTTGGGACGCAAGATCGGCATGACACAGCTATTCACTGAAACAGGTGAACTTCAAGCTGTAACAGTTATCCAAGCTGAACCAAACGTAATTCTTCAAAAGAAAACTGTCGAATCTGACGGTTACAACGCATTGCAACTAGGATTTGCTGATCAGAAAGCAAACAACGCTAACAAACCTGCAAAAGGCCATGCTGAGAAAGCAAACACAACACCTAAGCGCTACATTCGTGAAATCCGTGACGCTGCTCTTGACGAACACGAAGTTGGACAAGAGGTTAGCGTAGAGATTTTCGCAGCTGGAGAAACAGTAGATGTAACAGGTACTTCTAAAGGTAAAGGATTCCAGGGCGCAATCAAGCGTCACAACCAATCCCGCGGACCTATGTCACACGGTTCACGTTACCACAGAAGACCAGGTTCCATGGGTGTAATTGACCCTATGCGCGTTTTCAAAGGTAAAGCACTACCAGGACAAATGGGCGGAGAGCAAATCACTGTTCAAAACCTTGAAATCGTTAAAGTTGACGCTGAGCGCAACCTTATCCTTGTTAAAGGTAACGTACCTGGTGCGAAAAAATCTTACGTGAAAGTATCAAGTGCCGTAAAAGGTAACTAATTCACAATACGAAGGGAGGATATATCATGCCTAAAGTAGCACTATTCAACCAGAGCGGGTCTCAAGTCGGTGAAATCGAATTGAATGATTCCGTTTTCGGTATCGAGCCACACACACATGTATTACACGAAGCAGTACTAATGCAGCGTGCTTCTATGCGTCAAGGTACGCACAAAGTAAAAGGACGTTCTGAAGTACGAGGCGGCGGAAGAAAACCATGGCGTCAAAAAGGTACTGGCCGCGCGCGTCAAGGATCCATCCGTTCACCACAATGGGTTGGCGGTGGAACAGTTTTCGGACCGACTCCACGCAGCTACAGCTACAAACTACCTAAAAAAGTTCGTCGTCTAGCGCTTAAATCAGCACTATCTTCTAAAGTACAAGAAGAAAACATCGTAGTTCTAGAGAGCCTTGCATTCGATGCTCCTAAAACGAAAGATGTCGTTGCTATGCTTAGCGCACTAAACGTTGATAAAAAGGTATTGATCGTTACTGCAGATAAAGACGAAACTGTTGTACGTTCTGCAAACAACCTTAAAAACGTTAAAGTGTTGACTCAAAGCGAAGTTAACGTTCTTGACTTGCTTACGCATGATAAGCTGATCTTAACGAAAGAGGCAGCTGAAAAAGCAGGGGAGGTGCTTGCATAATGAGAGAACCACGTGATATTATTAAGCGCCCTGTAATTACGGAACATTCTTCTGACCTTATGGTTGATAAGAAGTACACGTTTGAAGTTGACAAACGTGCTAACAAGATCGAAATCAAACAAGCGGTTGAAGTAATCTTTGGTGTAAAAGTGGAACAAGTGAACACTCAAAACCTTAAAGGTAAATTCAAACGTCAAGGTCGTTACGGCGGATACCGCCCAGATCGTAAAAAAGCAGTAGTAACACTATCTGAAGACAGTAAAGAAATCGACTTCTTCGAAGGTGTTTAAGAAATAATAGAGAAGGAGGGAAACAACGATGGCGATTAAAAAGTATAAACCGACCACTAACGGACGTCGTAATATGTCCGTATCGGATTTTGCTGAAATTACAACTGACAAGCCTGAGAAATCATTGCTTGCACCGCTTCACAAACGTGGCGGACGTAACAACCAAGGTAAATTGACTGTACGTCACCAAGGTGGTGGACACAAACGTCAATACCGTATTATCGACTTCAAACGCGACAAAGATGGAATACCAGGACGCGTTGCTACAATCGAGTACGATCCAAACCGTACTGCAAACATCGCTCTAATTCACTATGTAGATGGTGAAAAACGCTACATCCTTGCTCCGAAAGGCTTGGAAGTAGGAATGGAGATCTTATCTGGTGAAGGTGCTGACTTCAAAGTGGGTAACGCTATGGAGCTTGCTACAATCCCAGTTGGTACGATCATCCACAACATCGAATTGAAGCCAGGCCGCGGTGCTCAGCTAGCTCGTTCTGCTGGTGCACAAGCTCAAATCCTTGGCCGTGAAGGTAAATATGTTCTTGTAAGACTAACTTCTGGTGAAGTACGTCTAGTACTAGGTACTTGCCGTGCTACAATCGGTCAGGTTGGTAACTTGGAACACGAACTAATCGTAGTTGGTAAAGCAGGACGCTCTCGCTGGTTAGGCAAACGCCCTACAGTCCGCGGATCTGTAATGAACCCTAATGATCACCCACACGGTGGTGGTGAAGGACGCGCTCCAATCGGACGTAAATCACCAATGTCTCCATGGGGTAAACCGACACTTGGTTACAAAACACGTAAACGTAATAAGCAGTCCGATAAATTTATCGTACGTAAGCGTAAAAAATAATGTGGTAGCAAGGCGGGCGTTCTCACCCGTCTCCATATCGCAAAGGGAGGTTTATGTATGGGTCGCAGCTTGAAAAAAGGACCTTTCGCAGATGACCATTTGCTAAAGAAAGTCGACAAATTGAACGAAGACGACAAGAAACAAGTAATCAGAACTTGGTCCCGTCGTTCCACTATTTTCCCAACATTCGTTGGACACACAATCGCTGTGTACGATGGCCGTAAACACGTACCTGTTTATGTTACTGAAGATATGGTAGGTCATAAACTTGGTGAATTCGCGCCAACTCGCACGTACAGAGGACACGCAGCCGACGATAAGAAAACAAAACGCTAAGAGGGGAGGCAATCCTAAATGCAAGCAAAAGCTATGGCAAAATCAGTTCGCATTGCTCCTCGTAAGGTCCGCTTAGTTGTTGATTTGATTCGAGGAAAAAATGTTGGAGAAGCTATTGCGATTTTGCGTCACACTCAGCGTGGTGCATCATTGGCAGTAGAGAAAGTACTTCGTTCTGCAGTTGCTAACGCAGAACACAACTATGAAATGGATACGGATAACCTTGTTATCTCTGAAGCATTCGTTAACGAAGGTGCTACATTGAAACGTTTCCGTCCACGCGCTCAAGGCCGCGCAAGCCAAATCAACAAACGTACTAGCCACATTACAGTGGTTGTTACAGAAAAGAAGGAGGGTTAAGCAGTGGGTCAAAAAGTACATCCGATAGGTCTTCGCGTCGGCGTCATCCGTGACTGGGAATCCAAGTGGTACGGTGGCAAAGATTACGCTGATTTACTACATGAAGATATCAGAATTCGTGATTATCTAGAACAACGTTTGAAAGATGCTGCACTTTCCAAAGTGGAGATCGAACGTGCTGCTAACCGTGTAAATATCTCTATTCATACTGGTAAACCTGGTATGGTAATCGGTAAAGGCGGTTCTGAAGTAGAAGCACTTCGTAAAGCATTGAACAGCCTGACTGGCAAACGTGTTCACATCAACATCGTAGAAGTGAAACGTGTAGATCTTGATGCTAAATTGGTAGCAGACAACATCGCTCGTCAACTTGAAAACCGTATCTCATTCCGTCGTGCTCAGAAACAAACATTGCAGCGTGCAATGCGTGCTGGTGCTAAAGGTATCCGTACACAAGTTTCCGGTCGTCTAGGCGGAGCAGATATCGCTCGTGCAGAATCTTACAGCGAAGGAACAGTTCCACTTCATACTCTACGTGCTGATATTGACTATGGCACAGCTGAAGCTGATACAACTTATGGTAAGCTTGGCGTTAAAGTATGGATCTATCGTGGCGAAGTCCTTCCAACTAAAAACAACCGATAAGGAAGGGGGAAAAGCATTATGTTAATGCCTAAACGCGTAAAATATCGTAGACAACACCGTGGTAAATTGAATGGCCGTGCTAAAGGCGGTACAGAAGTGGCATTTGGTGAATGGGGTTTACAAGCTCTTGATCCTGCTTGGATCACTAGCCGTCAAATCGAATCTGCCCGTATCGCTATGACTCGTTACATGAAACGTGGCGGTAAAGTATGGATCAAAATCTTCCCAGATAAGCCATACACTAAAAAACCTCTAGAAGTCCGAATGGGTTCCGGTAAAGGTTCTCCTGAAGGCTGGGTAGCTGTAACGAAACCTGGTAAGATCATGTTCGAAATCGCTGGAGTATCTGAAGAGGTGGCTCGCGAAGCATTGCGTCTTGCTTCTCACAAACTGCCAGTAAGAACTAAGATCGTAAAACGTGAAGAAATTGGTGGTGAAATCAATGAAGGCTAATGAAATCAAAGAACTGACCACTGCCGAAATTGAACAAAAAGTTAAGTCTCTTAAAGAAGAACTTTTCAACCTGCGCTTCCAATTAGCTACTGGACAGCTTGAGAATACAGCACGTATTCGCACAGTCCGTAAGACAATTGCTCGCATGAAGACAGTTGTTCGTGAAAGAGAATTAAGCGTAAATAACTAAATTCCGAGAGGAGGTTCGCGACATGAGTGAACGTAACAATCGTAAAGTATACGTTGGACGTGTTGTATCCGATAAAATGGATAAAACAATCACTGTTCTTGTTGAAACCTACAAAACTCACAAGCTGTACGGCAAGCGTGTTAAGTATTCTAAAAAGCTAAAAGCGCATGATGAAAACGGTACAGCAAAAACTGGTGACTTGGTTCGTATCATGGAAACTCGTCCATTATCCGCAACGAAACGTTTCCGTTTGGTTGAAGTGGTAGAAGAAGCAGTAATTATCTAATTAAAGATCGCTCGGAAGGATTCCGAAGGGAGGTAACACTCGTATGATTCAACAAGAGACTCGTTTGAAAGTCGCTGATAACTCTGGTGCTCGTGAAGTCCTAACAATTAAAGTGCTAGGCGGATCTGGTCGTAAAACAGCTAACATTGGTGACGTAATCGTTTGTACGGTGAAACAAGCAACACCTGGTGGCGTTGTCAAAAAAGGTGAAGTTGTTAAAGCTGTAATCGTACGTACGAAAAGCGGTGTTCGTCGTAAAGATGGTTCTTACATCAAATTCGACGAGAACGCAGCTGTTATCGTAAGAGATGACAAGAGCCCAAGAGGAACTCGTATCTTCGGACCGGTTGCACGTGAATTGCGTGACGCTAAGTTCATGAAGATCGTTTCCCTTGCTCCTGAAGTATTGTAAAACACTTAATGCCTTGTTAAGGAGGTGCAGTACACATGCATGTTAAAAAAGGTGACAAAGTTAAAGTAATCACTGGTAAAGATCGTGGTAAAGAAGGTACCATCCTTGAAGCTTATCCGAAGAAAGACCGTGTTCTTGTCGAAGGCGTAAACATCGTCAAAAAACACGCGAAACCTTCCCAGGATAACCCGCAGGGCGGAATCCTCGAAATCGAAGCAGCGAT
This sequence comes from Terribacillus sp. JSM ZJ617, assembly GCF_044383785.1. Classification (NCBI taxonomy): domain Bacteria; kingdom Bacillati; phylum Bacillota; class Bacilli; order Caryophanales; family Bacillaceae; genus Terribacillus; species Terribacillus sp. JSM ZJ617. The sequence continues at coordinate 39,035 of NZ_JBISEQ010000008.1, forward strand.
TCACGTTTCTAACGTAATGCTGATCGATCCTAAAACTGGAGAGCCAACTCGCGTAGGCTACGAAGTGAAAGACGGCAAAAAAGTCCGTATCGCTAAGAAATCCGGTCAAGCTATCGATAAATAATTTCTTCTGAAAGGAGGGCTACTCGATGAATGAATTGAAACAAAGATATCAAGGCGAAATTTCTCCATCTCTAATGGAAAAATTCAGCTATAAATCCGTAATGCAAGTACCAAAGATCGAAAAGATCGTTATTAACATGGGTGTCGGTGACGCCGTTCAAAACTCTAAAGCACTTGATTCTGCAGTAGAGGAATTGGCATTGCTTGCTGGTCAGCAGCCAATCATCACGAAAGCTAAGAAATCTATCGCAGGTTTCCGTCTTCGTGAAGGTATGCCAATTGGAGCGAAAGTTACATTGCGCGGTGAGCGTATGTACGAATTCCTTCAAAAACTAGTCGCAGTTTCCCTTCCACGTGTACGTGACTTCCGTGGTATCTCAAACAAAGCGTTTGATGGTCGTGGTAACTATACTCTAGGTGTTAAAGAACAGCTAATCTTCCCAGAAATTAATTACGATAAAGTAAGCAAAGTACGTGGAATGGACATCGTTATCGTAACTACAGCCAACACTGACGAAGAAGCTCGTGAGCTACTTACTCAGCTAGGCATGCCTTTCCAAAAATAAAGGTAAAAAGGAGGGAATATTGTGGCTAAAAAATCTATGATCGTGAAACAACAGCGCCCACAGAAATTCAAAGTACAAGAGTACACACGCTGCGAACGTTGCGGACGTCCACACTCTGTACTACGTAAATTCAAGCTATGCCGTATTTGTTTCCGCGAACTAGCCTATAAAGGTCAAATTCCTGGCGTTAAAAAAGCAAGCTGGTAATCCCCTAAATCAGGGAAGGAGGTAATGATTAATGGTTATGACAGATCCTATCGCAGATATGCTAACTCGTATTCGTAATGCAAACACTGTTCGTCATGAAAAACTGGAGCTTCCTGCTTCTAAGTTGAAAAAGGATGTTGCTGATATCCTTAAACGTGAAGGCTTTATTCGCGATTACGAATTCGTAGAAGATGACAAACAAGGTGTTCTACGCATCTTTTTGAAATATGGTAAAAACGACGAGCGTGTTATCACTGGTATCAAACGTATCAGTAAACCTGGTCTTCGTGTTTACGCGAAATCTACTGAAATCCCACGTGTCCTTAACGGACTTGGTATCGCAGTTGTTTCAACATCTAAAGGCGTATTGTCTGATAAAGAAGCACGTGAGCAAGCTGTCGGCGGCGAAGTGCTAGCATACGTTTGGTAATTCCCAACAATTAGTAAGGAGGTGCACATATGTCCCGCGTAGGTAAAAAGATTCTTGAAATCCCTGCAGGCGTTGAATTCAAAAATGAAAACAACACTGTGACTGTAAAAGGTCCTAAAGGTGAATTGACTCGTACATTCCACCAAGATATGGTGATCAAAGTTGAAGAGAACGTTCTTACTGTTGAACGCCCAACTGACAGCAAGGAACACCGTGCTCTTCACGGAACTACTCGTTCTATCCTTGGAAACATGGTACAAGGCGTACACGCTGGTTATGAGAAAGCTCTTGAAATCATCGGTGTAGGTTATCGTGCTACTAAACAAGGCAACAAAGTCGTGATCAACGCTGGTTACTCTCATCCAGTAGAAGTTGAGCACCGTGATGGTATTGAAATCGAAGTTCCTTCCAACACTCGTGTAGTTGTTAAAGGTATCGATAAGGAAGCTGTTGGTGCAGTAGCTGCTAACATCCGTGCAATCCGTCCTCCAGAGCCTTACAAAGGTAAAGGAATCCGTTACGAAGGCGAATTCGTACGTCGTAAAGAAGGTAAAACAGCGAAATAAGGTTTTTCGTTAAACCAGAAAGGAGTGACCTGAATGATTACAAAAGTTGCAAAAAACGAATCGCGTAAGAGAAGACATAACCGTGTTCGTAAAAGCATTTCAGGAACATCTGAGCGTCCACGTTTGAACGTATACCGTTCTAACAAACACATTTACGCACAGTTGATCGATGATACAACTGGTAAAACACTTGCAAGTGCTTCTACTAAGGATGCTAGCCTTAGCCTAGAATCTACAAGCAATGTTGAAGCAGCTCAAAAGGTCGGAGAAGCAGTTGCTAACCGTGCGAAAGAAGCTGGCGTAACAACTATCGTATTTGACCGTGGAGGCTACCTTTACCACGGACGTGTTAAAGCATTGGCTGAAGCAGCTCGTGAAGCTGGTCTTAAATTCTAATCTAAAAAGGAGGGACACAACTTGCGTACAACAATTGACCCGAACAAACTTGATCTTGAAGAACGCGTAGTAACGGTTAACCGTGTTGCTAAAGTAGTAAAAGGTGGTCGTCGTTTCCGTTTCGCTGCTCTTGTAGTAGTAGGCGACAAAAACGGCCATGTAGGTTTCGGTACTGGTAAAGCACAAGAAGTACCAGAAGCGATCCGTAAAGCTATCGAAGACGCGAAGAAAAATCTAATTACTATACCTATCGTTGGTACAACTATTCCACATGAAATCATCGGTGAATTCGGCGCCGGCAACATCTTGATGAAGCCTGCTGCAGAAGGTACTGGAGTTATCGCCGGTGGACCTGTACGTGCGGTACTTGAGCTTGGTGGTATCGGAGACATCCTTTCTAAATCACTTGGTTCTAACACTCCAATCAACATGGTTCGTGCTACACTTAACGGACTTGGCAGATTGAAACGTGCAGAAGAAGTTGCGAAACTTCGTGGAAAGTCTGTAGAAGAACTGTTAGGATAAGGAGGGAAAGCACATGGCTAACAAATTAGAAATCACCCTCACGCGCAGTACGATCGGAAGACTGGAAAAACAGCGCAAAACTGTTGCTGCTCTAGGTCTTAGAAAGATCCGTCAGTCAGTTGTTTTGGAAGACAATCCAACTGTTCGCGGTATGATCAACAGAGTTTCTCATCTAGTATCAGTTAAAGAAGTATAATGATTTAAATGTAAAAGAGGAGGTGCCATTATGAAACTTCATGAATTGAAGTCAGCAGAAGGAACACGTAAAACTCGCAATCGTGTAGGTCGCGGTATGTCTTCAGGTAACGGTAAAACATCCGGCCGTGGACATAAAGGACAAAACGCACGTTCTGGCGGCGGTGTACGTCTAGGTTTCGAAGGTGGCCAAATGCCACTATTCCAACGTCTTCCTAAACGTGGATTCACAAACATCCACCGTACTGAGTACTCAATTGTAAACCTTGAAACCCTTAACCGTTTTGAAGAGGGCACAGAGGTAACTCCAGAGCTTCTACTTGAAAGCGGAGTTGTAAGCAAATTGAGAGCCGGTATTAAAGTTCTAGGAAACGGGAACATCGAAAAGAAACTTACTGTTAAAGCTCACAAGTTCTCTGCTTCTGCTAAAGAAGCTATTGAGGCAGCGGGCGGTCAAACAGAGGTGATCTAATGTTTCGTACAATCTCCAATTTTATGCGTGTAAAAGATATACGAAATAAAATCATCTTTACATTGCTTATGTTGATCATCTTCAGAATCGGTACGTTCATTCCTGTTCCATTTACCGATCGTTCCGCGATCGATTTTATGAACCAGCAGAACGTATTCGGGTTCTTGAATACATTTGGCGGCGGTGCATTGCAGAACTTCTCCATCCTTGCGATGGGTATCATGCCGTACATCACTGCCTCGATCATCATGCAGCTTCTGCAAATGGATGTCGTACCGACATTCAGTGAGTGGAAAAAGCAAGGAGAGATGGGACGTCGTAAGTTGGCACAAGTGACGCGTTACGCCACTATCGTGCTAGCGTTAATACAGGCGGTAGGTATGTCCATCGGATTCAACCAGTTATCCGGCGGTATGCTCATTTCCGATCCAAGTTTTTATAAGTTCGCTGTCATTACAATCGTATTGACTGCAGGAACAGCATTCTTGATGTGGTTAGGAGAACAGATCACAGCTCATGGTGTAGGTAATGGTATTTCCATTATTATCTTCGCCGGTATCGCTGCTGCAATTCCGAATGGTTTAAACCAGCTTTGGGAACAGTACTTCAGCAATCCTGGTGATGATCTATTCCTTAATGTCGTGATCGTTGCAATTATCGCTATCGTGATCATTGCCGTAATTGTTGGTGTGATTTATATCACGCAGGCACTTCGTAAAATTCCAATCCAGTATTCGAAGCGTACTACAAGTCGTTCCCAAGTAGGCGGCCAGTCCACCCACTTACCGATTAAAGTAAACGCTGCTGGAGTAATCCCTGTTATTTTCGCAGTTTCCTTTATCTATGCTCCGCGTACAATCGCGAGTTTCTTTGAAGGAAATGTAGCAACTACGATCGAGAACGTATTCGATTATACGCAACCAATTGGGATGGTAATCTATGTAGTCCTGATTCTTGCATTTAGTTATTTCTATACATTCGTTCAGGTTAACCCGGAACAAATGGCAGAGAACTTAAACAAGCAAGGTGGCTACATCCCGGGTATTCGCCCAGGGAAAAGCACGGAAACGTACCTCACCAGTGTGATGTATCGTTTAACCTTCGTTGGGTCTCTCTTCTTGGCTGCTGTAGCTGTATTGCCTATAATCCTAGGCTCTATTGCCAACTTGCCGACTTCTGTCCAAATCGGAGGAACGAGCCTGCTGATCGTGGTAGGGGTAGCGTTGCAGACGATGAAACAGCTAGAAAGCCAGTTAGTGAAGCGTCATTACCGAGGCTTCATGAAATAGAGAACAGTCTACAAACAGACGAGAGCGAGGGGAATTTCGTTGAATTTAATTCTTATGGGTCTGCCGGGTGCCGGTAAAGGTACGCAGGCAGAGAAGATTGTAGATAAATATAGCATCCCTCATATCTCAACAGGAGATATGTTCCGAGCTGCAATAAAAGAAGGAACGGAGCTTGGCCGTGAAGCGAAAGCTTTCATGGACCAGGGGAAACTAGTTCCGGATGAAGTAACAATTGGTATAGTCCGTGACCGTTTAGGCAAGGATGACACCAACAACGGATTTTTACTTGACGGTTTTCCTCGTACGCTTGCTCAGGCAGAAGCGCTTGACGCATTGCTGGACGATTTGAATGCTAATGTAGATTACGTCTTACATGTAGAGGTTCCGCAGGAGAATTTGGTGGAGCGTTTATCTGGCAGATGGGTTTGTCCGACATGCGGCACTACGTATCATACAGTCTATAACCCTCCGAAAGAAGAAGGGGTATGTGACAAGGATGGCACTGGGCTGATCCAGCGAGACGACGATAAGCCGGAAACGGTGAAAAAACGTTTGGAAGTCAATATCGAGCAGCAAAAACCGATATTGGACTTCTACAACGATAAGGGCTATCTTGTAACAGTGAACGGTGACCAAGCAATCGATCAGGTCTTCCACGACATCGATCAGCGCTTGAAAAATCTTCGCTGATACAGGTGTGCAAACTATACTCTCTTAGTACGGGTGGAATTGCACTTTGGGCTCCTAATAGCGTAAGGATGCATTCTATCCCTTGATAGAGTATAATAGACCTCGTGGTAGAGTTGAAACGATTTGCGGTTTTGCAATTCGTTCAAGCTTCCATCATCGGAACCGTGCCTTACTGATATCCTGACGCTAATTGACAAGGCTGAATATGAACAATCATGAAACAAATTGTGACTCAATTTGTGGACTTAATATAGATTCCCTAACATGCAGCTTTTCTAACCTGGACATTCAGGCAGAAAAGTGGTAGAATATGCTCCTTGTTTGCAGCATATAATGCTAACTTACGCACAGCTTCGATATAAGCTATGATGAAGGTGATCATGTTTGAGCGAAACGGATGCAAGTCCACTAATCGGTCAGGTTGTTCGTATCGTATATGGGCGAGAAGCAGGCCAGCTTGCGATTGTCATTCGAAAAATTGACAGTCGTTTTGTGTTGCTTGCCGACGGAGACAAACGAAAGTTCGATTCACCGAAGCGCAAAGCTTTGCGTCATGTGGATCCACTGCCGTATGTATCACCGGAAGTCCGACGTAGCCTTCTAGAAGCTGGTCGCGTAACCAATGGTAAACTGCGATTTGCGATATCTACTTATGTCAATCATACCGTGAAGAGATTTGAAGAAGGGAGATAGACCGATGGCGAAAGATGATGCAATTGAAGTAGAAGGAACTGTCACCGATACATTGCCTAATGCGCAATTTAAGGTAGAGTTAGAGAATGGCCACACCGTTTTAGCACATGTTTCCGGTAAAATTCGTATGCACTTCATTCGAATTCTTCCTGGAGATAAAGTAACGGTAGAGCTTTCCCCTTATGACTTAACTAAAGGACGTATTACGTACCGTTATAAATAATTTGACTAGCTCCGATACTAAAGGAGGAATAGATGATGAAGGTAAGACCATCTGTAAAGCCTATTTGCGAAAAATGTAAAGTCATTCGTCGTAAAGGCAAAGTAATGGTAATCTGTGAAAATCCTAAGCATAAGCAAAAACAAGGATAATACAAGGAGGTGCACGTAGCTAATGGCACGTATAGCAGGTATTGATATTCCGCGTGACAAACGCGTTGTTATTTCCCTAACATACATCTATGGAATTGGAAAAACTACAGCGCAAAAGGTACTAAAAGAAGCTGGTGTTTCTGAAGATACACGTGTTCGTGATCTTACAGAAGACGAACTATCCAGAATCCGTCAGGCAATTGACAGCTACACTACTGAAGGGGATCTTCGTCGTGAAGTATCTCTTAACATCAAGCGTCTGATTGAGATCGGTTCTTATCGTGGTCTTCGCCACCGTCGTGGATTGCCGGTTCGTGGTCAGAAAACGAAGAACAACTCTCGTACTCGTAAAGGCCCACGCCGTACAATCGCTAACAAGAAAAAATAAGTAAGGAGGTAAACAAACATGGCTCGTAAACAACAAACTCGTAAACGTCGTGTGAAAAAGAATATCGAAACTGGTATTGCTCACATCCGTTCTACTTTCAACAACACAATCGTTACGATTACTGATGTTCAAGGTAACGTAATCAGCTGGAGCAGCTCAGGTTCCCTTGGTTTCAAAGGTTCCCGTAAATCTACTCCATTCGCTTCTCAAATGGCTGCAGAAGCTGCTGCTAAAGGTGCTGTCGAAAACGGCATGAAGACTTTGGAAGTAACTGTTAAAGGCCCTGGTGCTGGCCGTGAAGCTGCGATCCGTTCCCTTCAGACTGCTGGTCTTGAAGTAACTGCGATCCGTGACGTCACTCCAGTTCCGCATAACGGCTGCCGTCCGCCAAAACGTCGTCGCGTATAAGTTTTTCCTGCTTGCTGTATAGAATTTGTATCCCTGTCTATAATGGGTTATGATAGCTTAAAAGCGATCAGGTCATACAGTAAGAAACGTATCGTCAAGATGCAGAAACGGGAACCGCAATATGGGGAATTTCGGTTAGGAGTAATTCTAACCGGGGTTTCGACGTTTTAAAGGAGGGCTTTATAATGATCGAAATTGAAAAACCAAAGATTGAAACGGTTGAGATCAGCGATGATGCTACATTTGGAAAGTTCGTTGTAGAACCGCTTGAGCGTGGATATGGTACTACACTAGGAAACTCCTTGCGTCGTATCCTATTATCCTCACTTCCTGGCGCTGCTGTAACTTCCATTCAAATTGATGGAGTGCTCCATGAATTCTCTACGATTGAAGGCGTAGTAGAAGACGTGACAACCATCATTTTGAACTTGAAGAAACTGGCTCTCAAAATCTACTCTGATGAAGAAAAAACATTAGAGATCGATGTACAAGGTGAAGGGAAAGTAACTGCTGCTGACATCACTTTCGATAGCGATGTAGAAGTACTGAATCCGGACCTTCATATCGCAACACTGGGCAAGAATGCTCACTTGCATATGAAGCTTACGGCAGAACGCGGCCGCGGCTACCGTCCAGCTGATCAGAATAACCATGAAGATCAGCCGATTGGTGTCATTCCAATTGACTCCATCTTTACGCCAGTTTCAAAAGTGACGTATCAAGTGGAAAACACGCGTGTTGGCCAGTTGGCTAACTTCGACAAACTGACGTTGGATGTATTCACTGACGGCAGTATCCGACCTGAAGAGGCAGTTTCTCTTGGTGCAAAGATCTATACGGAGCATTTGAATATCTTCGTAGGTCTTACTGATGAAGCGCAAAATGCCGAAATCATGGTTGAAAAAGAAGAAGACCAAAAAGAGAAAGTTCTTGAGATGACTATTGAAGAATTGGACTTGTCTGTTCGTTCATACAACTGTCTGAAACGTGCTGGAATCAACACGGTACAAGAACTTGCTAATAAATCTGAAGAAGACATGATGAAAGTGCGTAACCTAGGACGTAAATCATTAGAAGAAGTTAAAAAGAAACTAATCGATTTAGGACTTGGTCTTCGTAAAGAAGACTGATCCCGCTTAGCGGAGCATTTGACACCAGGAAAGGGAGGGATAACCTATGGCTAGAAAGTTAGGACGTACTACGGATGCTCGTATGGCGCTTTTGCGTAACCTTGCAACTGATCTTATCGTTCACGAAAGATTGGAAACAACGGAGGCGAAAGCTAAGGAGCTTCGTTCTGTAGTAGAAAAAATGATCACTCTTGGCAAACGTGGAGATCTTCACGCTCGTCGTCAAGCTGCTTCTTTCTTGTACGGAACTAAAGCGGACGAGAACCAAGATGCAGTACAAAAACTATTCAGCGATATCGCCGGACGTTATGAAGAACGTCAAGGAGGTTACACACGCGTGTTGAAACTTGGACAGCGTCGTGGTGACGGTGCCGCTATGGCAATCATTGAACTAGTATAAGGTAATAAACAAGGGCAGGAAAATCTCTACCACGAGGTGTATTCCGGCCCTTTTTCTTTAGCAGATAAAGCAAGCGCCGACATTAGCGCTTGCTTTTCTTTTTTGTCGGGATTCTTTATACTAGCTATAGAAATGACAGGAACGGACAAACACGTTTAGTATTTCCCCGGAAATAGTCGGGTAATGACGAAGGAGCACGAAAGCATGCACGCGATTGAATTCAAGAATGTTTCTTTCCGCTACGAGGAAGAGCAGCCCTATGTACTTCGCAATGTCAGTTTTCAAGTGGAGGCTGGGGAATGGCTGGCAATCATCGGTCATAATGGTTCAGGCAAGTCAACGATTGCCAAGCTGATGAACGGGCTGCTGTTTCCGACGGAGGGGGAGATCATTATCAATGGTATACCGCTTAATGAGGAGAATATATGGGAGATACGACGCCAGGTCGGTATGGTTTTCCAAAACCCAGATAATCAATTCGTCGGTACGACTGTTCGTGATGATGTAGCATTCGGTTTGGAGAACCGCGGGGTGCCCCGTTCTGAAATGATGAATCGGATCACTTCTTCTTTGGAACAAGTGCGTATGCAGGATTACCTGCTGCACGAACCCTACCGTCTGTCAGGCGGACAGAAGCAGCGGGTGGCTATAGCAGGTGTCCTGGCTATCTCTCCAAGCGTCATTATCCTGGATGAGGCAACAGCGATGCTGGACCCACTCGGCAGGAAGGAAATCCTTGATACTGTTCATCGTGTTCAAGCAGAACAGCAGCTTGGTCTGATTACTATCACCCATGATTTGAATGAAGTGATGCAGGCGCATCGGGTGTTGGTCATGAATGACGGAGAAATATGGACGACTACTGTACCAAGGGAATTAGTGAAAAGAGAGACGGAACTGCAGCAAATCGGTTTGGACGTGCCTTTTGTTACGCAGCTTGCTCATGCTTTGGAAAGACAAGGTATTATCGTAAGCGAGCAGCCGATTGATCACGAGGAGTTGTTAGATGCATTATGGACATTACATTCAGACAAGTAGACTACACGTATCAGGCAAACTCCCCGTTTGAGCATAAAGCGCTAAAGGATTTATCCTTCCATTTGCCAGGAGGGAGCTTCACGGCTATTGTCGGACATACCGGCAGCGGTAAATCCACTCTGTTACAGCATTTGAACGGACTAGTGAGACCTACCAGCGGAAGCGTACAGATTGGTGAGCATACACTGGAGCCAAAGAAAAAACCTAAGCAAGCAAAAGAACTTCGTAAACAAGTAGGCATTGTGTTCCAATACCCAGAGCACCAGCTATTTGAAGAAACAGTAGAGAAGGATATCGCCTTCGGCCCGAGGAACTTCGGAGTAGCTGAGAATGAGATCTCAAAGCGTGTAAAGGAAAGTGCAGCAGCTGTAGGGTTGGATCTATCCTTACTAAGCCGATCTCCATTTGAGCTAAGCGGCGGGCAGATGCGTCGTGTTGCGATTGCAGGTGTGCTTGCTGTGCGGCCTCGTGTGTTGGTTCTGGATGAGCCTACAGCAGGATTGGATCCACGCGGGCAGCGGGAGATCATGGATATGTTTTACCGGCTGCATAAAGAACAGCAGCTTACAACGATATTGGTAACACATAGTATGGAGGATGCGCTGACGTATGCTGATCATATGCTTGTACTCGATAAAGGGGAAAAGTATATGGAAGGGTCTCCTGTAGAAGTATTTCAAAATCGGCAAGCTCTCCAGCAGGTGCAGCTTGATGTACCGGAGATATTCCAGTTTCTTCAGAAGGCATCCGAACGTTTCGGCAAACCGCTCGCCTTTGAGGGAGAGAATATGGACAGGCTCGCTGAGCGGCTGGCGGATTTGGCAGGTGATAAGAAATGAACAATCTGCTGATTGTCGGTCAGTATGTTCCGACCAATAGTATTGTCCACCGGATGGATCCGAGGATAAAGATGCTGATCATCTTCTTTTATGTGATTTTCATTTTCTTTGCCAATAATGTCGTCAGTTATGCACTGTTCACAGTATTTGCAGTCGGAGGTACACTTCTGACGAAGGTTCCATGGCGTTTTATCGCCAAAGGGCTGACACCGGTATGGTTTTTGATTATCTTTACGTTTATCCTGCACTTATTCGTTACAAAGGAAGGCACAGTATTGGTGAACGTATTCGGATTGCCGATTTATAGCGGAGCACTGGAACAAGGAGCCATTATCTCACTGCGTTTCTTTTTGCTCATCCTTTTGACATCTCTGCTGACGTTGACGACAACGCCGATCGAGATTACTGACGGTGTCGAGTCCTTGCTTGGTCCTCTGCGCCGATTCAAGTTCCCAGTTCATGAACTAGCACTGATGATGTCCATCTCCTTGCGTTTTATCCCTACTTTGCTTCAGGAGACCGAGAAGATTTCCAACGCTCAAGCTTCCAGGGGCGTGGATTTCCGTACAGGGCCATTCAGGGAGCGTGTGCGGGCTGTAATTCCATTGCTGGTGCCTTTGTTTGTCAGTGCCTTTAAACGGGCAGAGGAGCTTGCTATGGCCATGGAAGCAAGAGGCTATCGCGGCGGGGAAGGACGTACGAAGCTTCGGGAGCTGCGCGTGATGAAGCGGGATGTTGCAGCACTCGTCATCTTCATTGTAGTGGTGGCTGCTGCCTTGATAACGAGAGACTATAGTTAGGAGTTACAAAGATGACGCAACGTATGAAGGCGACTGTCAGCTATGACGGCACGCATTTTTCCGGCTTCCAGGTGCAGGAGAAAAACCGCACGGTCCAAGGTGAGCTGGAGAAGGCACTTACGAAGATCCATAAGGGACAGCAGATCAGGATCCAAGCATCTGGCCGTACAGACGCAGGTGTGCATGCCAGAGGGCAGGTGATCCATTTCGATACCGAGCTTCGCATGGGAGATTACAATTGGCGCAAGGCGCTCAATACCTTGCTGCCGGATGATGTGCGGATAACAGATATAACACAAGCAGAAGAGGATTTCCATGCACGCTACAGTGTGAAACGGAAGCAGTATAAGTACTTTGTCCATAATGCGCCGGAACAGGACGTGTTCAAGCGTCATTACGTGCAACATGTTCCTTATCAGCTAGAGTTGGATAGAATGCAGCAAGCTATCACAGCAATCGTGGGAACCCATGACTTCAGCGCTTTTTGTTCTGCGAGGACAGGAGTCAAAGGAGACAAGATCCGTACCGTCTATGAAGCTGTATGTGAAAAGCAGGACGATATGCTTGTGTTTACCTTCACGGGAAGCGGCTTCCTGTATAATATGGTGCGTATACTTGCTGGCACACTTATCGACATCGGGAATGGCCGCAAAGAGCCGGAAGACATGGCTAGAATACTAGAGTCGAAGGACCGGCAGCTGGCGAGTAAAACCGCTGCTGCGAGCGGACTTTGCCTCTGGAAAGTGGACTACTGAAAACTTTTTTGCAAAACAACGCATTCGGGTGTTACATGCCCTTGACATGAGGGTCTATGATGATATACTATGGTTTATGGCATTTTATTTCTATACCACGATTAGCCCCGGAAGACTAATTGTGTAGAATAATAAATGAACGATTCAATCGAAAAAATGGAGGAAATGACATGCGTACAACATTCATGGCGAACGAAAGCAATATCGAACGCAAATGGCTTGTTGTGGATGCAGAAGGCCAAACTCTTGGTCGTCTTGCAAGTGAAGTTGCTGCTATCCTACGCGGTAAGCACAAACCAACTTACACTCCACATGCCGACACTGGTGATAACGTAATCATCATCAACGCTGAGAAAATCGAACTTACTGGTAACAAACTTGCTGACAAGATCTACTACCGTCACTCTAACCACCCAGGTGGTTTGAAACAGCGTACAGCTGACGAAATGCGTACAAAATACCCTGAGCAAATGCTTGAGCTTGCTATCAAAGGCATGCTTCCTAAGGGACCACTTGCACGTAAAATGATTAAAAAGCTTCACGTATATCGTGGCGCTGAGCACAAACACCAAGCACAACAACCAGAAGCTTATACACTTCGCGGTTAATTAAAAAGGAGGTAAACGATAGTGGCACAAGTACAATACTACGGCACCGGTCGCCGTAAAAGCTCTACTGCCCGCGTACGTCTAGTACCAGGCACAGGTCAAGTAACAGTAAACAACCGTAGTGCGGAAGATTACTTCCCATACGAAACACTTCGTACAATCATCAACCAACCTCTAGTTGCAACAGAAACTGCTGGCAACTACGACGTTCTTGTAACTGTACAGGGTGGTGGATTCACAGGACAAGCAGGTGCTATCCGTCACGGTATCTCTCGTGCGCTTCTTGAAGCAGACCCAGAATACCGCGGTACACTTAAAAAAGCTGGCTTCCTAACTCGTGACGCACGTATGAAAGAACGTAAAAAATACGGTCTTAAAGGTGCACGTCGCGCTCCACAGTTCTCAAAACGTTAATTTTGAGGCACTCACTAAAGACTCTCAACCGATTGGTTGGGGGTCTTTTTTGTGTTCATAAATCTTCTGCTGGACGGATATGTAAGAAAAGTACTGAATTATTGAACCTGCTGTTCTATTTGTCCGTAGTATTCGTATCATAGTACGGATATCACGAAGCAGAGGTGGGAAATGAAAGCGATTGTTTACACAAGGTACGGATCTGCAGACGTTCTTCAATTAAAAGAAACAGCAAAGCCGGTACCAAAAGATCATGAAATATTAGTAAAGGTAAAAGCGACAACTGTAACAGCAGCAGATATTCGGGCACGAAGTTTTACTGTTCCACCGGTCTTTTGGCTGCCTGCCCGTATAACTCTTGGTCTTAGACAACCCAAAAAAGAGGTGCTGGGAGCTGAGTTAGCTGGCGAGATTGTTTCAGTAGGGAAAGATGTTAAAAGGTTTAAGAAAGGTGACCAAGTATTTGCGGAATCTCTGGAAGATTTCGGTGCCTATGCCGAGTATAAGTGTTTATCAGAAACTGGTCCTGTATCTATCAAACCTTCGAATATCTCTTATGAAGAAGCGGCTGCCATTCCAATAGGAGCACGAACAGCATTGTACTTTTTAAGAAAAGCAGCTATTCAGAGCGGCCAAAAAATACTGGTGTATGGAGCTTCAGGGAGTGTGGGGAGTTATGCAGTCCAGATTGCCAAGTATTTCGGAGCAAATGTAACAGGAGTTTGCAGCACGTCAAATGTGGAAGGGATAAAATCATTAGGAGCTGATAAGGTAATAGATTATACCAGCGAAGACTTTTCTAAGAAAGATGAGTTGTATGATGTTATCTTTGAAGCAGTTAACAAAAGCTCATTTACAGATTGCATGAAAGTGTTAAAGAAGGATGGCACTTATATAAATATCACAGAGCCGCTGCCGAGTGTTCGGATGTTATGGACTATATTAACAACAGGTAAAAAATTAATACTAAGTCGAAACGCACCTGAAACACCAGAAGCGCTAAATTTTCTCGGCGAACTCATAGAGATAGGGAAATTGAAAGTGGTAATTGATAGGTCTTATGAATTTGAAGAAATAGTGGAAGCACATCGTTATGTCGAGAAGGGACATAAAAAAGGGAATGTCATTATTAATGTAGAATAACTTAATAAAGCTTTGTAACTATGAATTGGATAGGGCACTAAGTAATCTTTAAAAGACTCTCACTTGATTGGAGTCTTTTTATTTGTGCTATTAGTGTATGGTGTACATATAAAAGCTCCTCTCTTACAGGAAGATATATTATCTGAAAGGAGAAATTCAAATGCAAAAACGTAATCTCATACTATTTATTGCTGCAAGTCTGGATGGGTATATCGCAACCAAGGAAGATTCATTGGATTGGCTCTTTGCTGTAGAAGGTGAGGGGGATAATGGTTATTCGGAATTCTACGAGACAGTTGATACGGTTATTATGGGAAAGAAGACGTATGATTGGGTGATAGATAATATAGAAGAATTTCCCTACCAAAATAAAGCGTGTTATGTCTTTACGCGTTCAGATATCAAAGATACTGAGCACGTACAATTTGTCCAGGGAGATATTGCGCATTTCACGAATAAGTTAAAACAACAAGATGGCAGGAATATCTGGATAGTCGGCGGCGGAGAGCTGTTGTCTTCGTTCATTGAAGAGCAACTGATAGATGAAATGATACTTACTATTGCACCTGTGGTTATTGGCAATGGTATACCTTTATTCAAGGAGGGTCATATTCAAACAGAATTTACTTTAAAAAGAACAAGAACATTCAATCAGTTTGTGGAACTGCATTATGAAGTAAAGGCTTGAGTAATCCATTCTGTTATGAAGATAGGTAATGATTACTCCTTAATTCTGATGGCATAGTGCGATATCATCCAAATATAAAGACAATGTAAAGTGCAATCCGCGTTTGCTTTCATTCTTAACACTAGCTGCATGGTATTCTATACCATGCTCTTTTAGATTAACAGTATGAGACAATCTATTGTTTTTTTATTGGTATGTGTGCTGTTGCTATCAGGCTGTTCATTGACCCACACAGAAGCTGCCTATGATTCCGAATATAGCCCATTGGTTATTGCCCATCGCGGAGCGTCTGCTGTTGAACCTGAGCATACGTTCTCTTCATATGATCAGGCAATGGAGGATGGAGCGGATTATATCGAAATTGATTTGCGCAAAACGGCGGATGGCGAATTGGTTGCGATGCATGATGACACGGTTGATCGAACAACAAACGGAAAGGGATTGGTCGAGGAGCTAACTTTGAAAGAGATAAAAGTACTTGATACCGGAGAAGGACAGACGGTACCGACACTAGAAGAGATTCTTATACGGTATGGCAGTGAGGTGCAATATTATATTGAAACACGCGAAGATGATAAGGGAAAGCTCGTCATGGAGGAGCAAGTCCTGCAATTGCTAAAGCAGTATGCTGTCCCGAAGGATCAAGTCATCCTGCAGTCGTTCAGCAAAGACAGCATTCGTACATTACATGAACTCGATGCGGAGCTTACGCTTATTCAGCTGCTGAATAAGCAAGACGTGGAGCAGCTGGATGGGAAAGATCTTCAGGAAATAAGAGGGACAGCAATTGGCGTTGGTATATATGCCGGCATATTAGAAGAATCAATAGTAAATCTGATTCAGCATCATGATCTCGAAATCCATGCTTATTACCGGGGAGACGAAAGAGAGTGGACAGAGGAGATGCTTCATTACGAAGTGGATGGCATTTTTTCGGATGATCCGGCCTTTTTGGCGAATATGATGGAGAAGAAGGAGTAATCACAACTAGTGATATATTCCTTTTTTGGTGTCCAAATGTTTAGCTTCCCGCTGGGGTGATATAGAGATAAAAGAATTATTGCAGCAATGAAGGGAGTTTTGTTCTATGAAAACAGTTGCAACAGTAGGAGGCATATTCGGTATCATTGCCTCACTTCTAGCTATGTTCTTTACCTTAATTGAAAATACGTACACAGTCGGCAATTTTGGCTTACTTGGAATTGCTGCGGGTATCCTCGGAATTATTGCCGCAGTCTTGCTCAATAAAAAACCAGTTCTTGCTGGAGTTCTCCTTATTGTGGCAGCTGCAGTCGGTATCTACGGCGTGCTATTATACTTCTTCGTACCAGCTGCATTGATGCTGATTGCAGCATTTGTGAAAATGAGCCGTAAAAGGGAAAGTTACTGAAAGAAGGCATACCAATTGAGGTATGCCTTCTTTGCATTTTGTTATGTAGTCGCTTGACGCTCAATTTCAGCCTTCAATCTTTTTTCGGGAGCATAATCTCTTTCCCAGTTTTCCGGTTTGAGTATTTTTCCATCACTTTCACGATACTTAGCAACACCATTATGCAGCTTGCCCATATTAGCTTCATGTACACTATCAAACAGTGGTTCAGGCTCAACGCCTAGAATAGCAAACGAACCATTGTTAAAATAGGCCTCATCAATCAGTGCATCTGCTTGAGCAACAAGAACGTCATCTACTGGCTTTTGCTCTTCACGCATCTTGGTTTTGGCTTTCTCTAACCCTGCTAGGAATTGTTCATAAAGTTTTTCAAACTCAGTGAGATCTCCACCCACAGTGGCATATAGAAATTCCATTAATTCCTCACCTGACCATACTGCACGATGTAATGCGATCTCTTTACTCATAGGAGTTGGTTTGTCATTTTGTAAATGATCGAATGCCTTATGGAATTCTCTAACTTGGTTGTATTGTTTCGTCATCTCGTTCCTCCTTTTTTACCTTTTAAATTAACTTTCTTTCATTCGTCTGTACTTAATACGCTACGTTATTAACATTATCATCTAGCAATACAGCAAGAGCAACCCCGTCGATGTATCCGTCCGGCATCAGCTTAATATACCTGAAGAAAACATAACAAAAAGAGGGATTATTATCCCTCTTCGTATATTAATATCCGTAACCGTAACCATAGTAAGGATAGTTATAGTACGGATAGTATGGATAAGGATAGTAAGGGTATGGGTAAGGCCGAGGCCGGTTATAATAAGGCGGATAAAGCAAGCTGCTGCCGATCAGTCCGCCTACGACACCGCCAAGAAATGGTGCGCCGTAGCCATAACCATAACCGTAGCCAGGACGACCAAAACCGAAACCGGGACGACCAATTCCGCCAAAGCCAGATCCTGGGCGTCGTCGGTATTCGTCCGTATAAACTGGGTAAGAATATGGAACTTGCTCGTCAGCTTGATAAGGTATCAGAGTTTGATTTTCTTCTTGCATGTAAAACACCTTCCTTTCTGTGCCAGTGTATGACGGGCAAGAGCGGAAGGCGCGGGACAGCAGCCCAAATAAGTTGGCTTTTTTAATTGAATGTATCGCGAAGGATGGCAGCTATCGGGATAAGCAATGCTAGTATGGGAACGAAAGCCCATATCCAGCTGTGCCTGGGGTGTTTGTTTTCCTCTTTCATTTTTTCCACTTCCAGCTCGAGCAGACGGATGCGCTGTTCCAAATCTTCTTTCATACTTCATCCTCCTTAGGCTTGTCTTCGAGACTCTAATAAAAAGAGCCTTCGTTTACATTGTAGTAAACAAAAGGCTGCTTCATGCTTAGGCAATAACAGCAGCTGTTACGGCGCCATATCCTTGACCGCTTCCAGCGTTCTGTACAGATCTTTTATAAGAAGTATAAGAAATGTAAAGAGCAATTGTTGCTCCGATCAGGGACAGGATTAGGCCTATATAAGATATCACCGTGGCGATGAACTCATATCTTTCCTCTTCGATAATGACAGTATCGTTATTCACTGATCATCGCTCCTTCCTCCTCTTAGGTTATGCACCTATGGGCGGATGGTGCCATTGCATTTTTGATCAATCGTTTGATTAGCTCCCCTTTTGTGAATTATCTGCGCTTTTGCTCAGGGAAAAACTATTAGTTATCGGCTATTCATGTGGCAGCTAGAAAAAACGTTGCTGTAGACCCACCCGATGCCAGACTGATATGATGATGGAACTGGAATGAAAGGGCTGACGAGGCGTTGGAAAATGAAAAATACAAGGAACTGAAGATGGGAGAGCGCGGAGTCTATATTAGTATCGGTGCTTATCTTGTCTTGTCCTGTTTGAAACTGATTGTTGGATTTTTAAGTGGATCGGCTGCTTTAAGGGCGGACGGTTTGAATAATGCTACGGATATCGTGGCTTCTGTTGCTGTGTTGATCGGACTGAAGCTGGCGAGAAAGCCACCCGATGCGGATCATCCGTACGGACATTGGAAAGCAGAAACAGTGGCAAGCCTTATTGCCTCCTTCATCATGATGACAGTCGGTCTCCAAGTGCTGTATACAGCTGTGCTGAATGTGTTTGATGGTTCTAACGAGGCACCAGATATGATGGCAGCCTGGACAGGCGTATTCGGGGCGATTGTCATGTTCTTCGTGTACAGATATAATATGCGGCTAGGTTCAAAAATAAACAGTCAATCTGTCAAAGCTGCAGCAAAGGATAATCTATCAGATGCGCTTGTCAGTGTAGGAACAGTAGTAGGTATCATCGGCTCACAGCTAGGGTTGCCTTGGCTGGATCCACTGGCAGCAATCATTGTCGGCTTGATCATCTGTAAGACGGCATGGGAGATCTTCACTTCTTCTTCTCATCAGCTGACCGATGGTTTTGACGAAACACTTATGGTTTCATATACGGAGACGATTATGAAGATCAAAGGTGTAAAAGGCATAAAGACAATGAAAGCAAGAAGCTATGGCAATAATGCCATCGTTGATACAGAGATTTTGGTCAATTCCACGCTGGACATCCGGCAAGCCCATGATGTAGCAACAACAGTCGAAAAGACGCTGAAGCGGGAGCACGGCGTCTATTGGGTAAATGTCCACGTTGAACCACAATAAAAAGCCAGAAGCGCACATGCTTCTGGCTTTTTATTTAATCAATGATCAGCATATTGTTTTCGTCAAACTTCCAATGCTCGCTGAACGCTACTTCCCAGTAATAGCCATTAGGGTCAGTGAAATAACCGCTGTAGCCACCCCAATCGACACGCTGCGGCTGTTTTACGATCGTGGCACCAGCTCGTGCCGCTTTCTCTATTACATAATCGACTTCCTGTGCCGTCCTGGCATTATAAGCGAGTGTGAAGCCGGGAAAACCGGTGCCTGTTTCCGGAGGAACATCCGCATTGATATCCTTGCGTAATGCATCAAGCGGAAACAGTTCCAGCTTCGTTCCTCTGTTGTTGAAGAAGACGATATTCGGTGAGTTTTCTTTTACGCTTGTCTCGAAATCCAGGCCATCGCGATAGAAAGCAAGTGACGCTTGCATGTCGTTCACACCTAAGCAAATCAAATTGATTTGGTTCATTTCGGCAAACACTCCTATTGTTTTTTTTGTCGCCGGTTTTTGAGCCATACACTGATGTTAAAAAAGATCATAATTACGGCCACGGCACTAAGCAGAATCACGAGCATCAACGTTCCTGTGTTCGTGAAGTTATTGTAGATGCCAATGGATAAGCCGGCTAGCATGATAAATAGGTACATCCAGGTTTTTCTAGTCATAATCGTGCCCCTTTATGGAATAAGTAGGCCAGAAAGCATCTTCTGGGTGATGTGGTTGAGTTCGGGCAGGTCATCTAGAGGGAAATACCGCAAATCCAGGCTTTCCCCATCAAGCATAGTAAATTCCCCTGAAACGTCGTAAGCCTCATAAACAGAGATGACATTATACACCTCATCACCATTTGGATACTTGGCGTAGAACTCAGGTCCTGAACACATACGCAGGAAGCTGAAACGTTCTGCATGCAGTCCAGTTTCCTCAAAAAGCTCTCGTCTGGCTGTGTCTTCCAGTGATTCTCCGAGCTCCAAAGCGCCACCTGGAAGTCCCCAATCCTTTGTATCCGCTCTGAGCTGTAAGAGCAGCTGGCCGAATTCATTCCGAACAATGACACCGGCACCAGCCATGACAAGCGGTCGGGTTCCGACTGTTTCACGTAAGTCCATGATATAGTTGGCCAACGTAATTACTTCCTTTCATCCTTCGGGTAGAAGGTATCTTTGCTGCGAGGAAAAAGAGTGTTGGAGATACCGTAGCTGATCAAGTAGCTGACGAGTAAGCAGATGCCAATAATGATTAGATTGTCATGAAGCAAATAAAGCAGTGCGCTTATTCCGCCCAGCACAACATAAATACCAACATTCAAATATAAGCGTTTCGTCTGATTATCGAAATTCATTTTGTACGTCCTTTTCTGTCATACTTTGTATAGCTATTTTTAATCGTGTTTCTAGCTTCAATCATATTACTAGCTTCATTATACCAGTGCCTGGATAAATTCCAAAGAAGAGCGTATATCCGGAATGGTTGTCCCATATAGTGTACAAATGCGCGGTATGGGAGGAAGCACGAATGACTAGAAGATGGATTGCAGGAGCCATAGCAGCTGCGCTGTTTATCATGCTGCTCGCTTACTACGTACCGAAGATTGTCACGACAGAGGAATCATCCCATTCCTGGTCCTTGCCGTTGGCTGGCAAGACGATTGTCATCGACCCGGGACATGGCGGTGTTGACGGCGGAGCGGAAGGTTCAGATGGTACGCAGGAAGCGGGAATTACATTGGCAGTCTCAAAAATGCTGCGGGACTATTTGCAGCAGGCAGGTGCACTCGTCTATCTGACACGGGAAGAGGATGTGGATCTGGCGGATGAGGATACAAAAGGACTTTCCCGCCGGAAATCAGAGGATATTCGGAATCGGGTAGCCTTTATAGAAGAAAAGGAAGCAGACTTTTATATAAGCATTCATACGAACGCATTGCTTTCTTCCAAATGGTCTGGAGCCCAGACATTCTTCAATGAAGATAACCCAGGCAGTAAAGCATTGGCAACGTTCATCCAGGATGAAATCAAACGTAATCTGGAAAATACGACGAGGGTGCCGCTGGCATTGAATACGATGTATTTGCTGAAGCACACGGAATCGACGGGAGCGCTTGTCGAAATCGGATTCATGTCAAATCCGAGGGAGCTGGAGCTCTTGAAGGATGCCCCTTATCAGGATCAGATGGCATTCAGTATTTATGAGGGTATCCTCCGTTATACAACCGAGAAGATGCCGGAAGATGAATGACCGAGCGCCGCTTGCCTAGCTGTCTTAAGAATGTGTTATACTAGCGGTAAAAGCAATCTGGAAAACGTTTTCCGGAACAAGCTAGGTAGGGGGCGTTCACATGGTAACAGAAGAAAAAGTACGGGAGCTTCTGAATGATATCGAAGATCCTTTTCTACATACGACGCTAGGAGAAACTGGCGCTATCGCGGACATCCGGATCAAGGAAGAGAAACGGCATGTCAGCGTGAAAATTTTGGTTGGCAAGACGAATACAGCAGAACAGATGCAGCTACAGCAAGAGATTGTCAATGTCCTGAAAAATGCAGGAGCTGCAACTGTAGGATTACGCTTTGACCAGCTTCCGCAGGAAATTGTGGAACGCTACAGCCAGTCACAATCCTCCGGTAAGCAGCAAAAATCTTTGCTGGACAAAGATACAAAGACGAAATTCATCAATATCGCCAGCGGTAAAGGCGGTGTTGGTAAATCTACGGTTACAGTCAATTTGGCAGTAGCTCTTGCGCGCATTGGCTTCAAAGTTGGTATCATCGATGCAGATATATATGGCTTCAGTGTTCCGGAAATGATGGGTATCGAGAAACGGCCGGAAGTTGTCGATGACAAAATCACACCAGTGGAACGTTTTGGCGTGAAGATCATCTCGATGGGCTTCTTCGTGGAAGATAACGGACCAGTCATCTGGCGCGGACCAATGCTAGGTAAAATGCTGACAAGCTTCTTCAAAGAAGTACAATGGGGCGATGATCTCGATTATTTGCTTGTCGACCTTCCGCCAGGAACAGGTGATGTGGCTTTAGACATTCATACAATGCTGCCATCCTCCAAGGAAATCATCGTTACAACACCGCATCCTAATGCTGCTTTCGTAGCTGCGCGTGCTGGTCAAATGGCGATTCGCACAGAGCATGAAATCCTTGGTGTTGTAGAAAACATGGCGTACTATGAGGTTCAGGCTACTGGTGAGAAAGAATATGTCTTCGGTCAAGGCGGCGGTGACAAGCTTGCAGATGCACTTGATACAGAAGTGATCGGACGCTTGCCTTTGGCACAGCCATACAAGGAAGAAGGAGTCTTTGCACCAGCGGTATATCAAGAAAACCATCCGCTCGGAGATGCGTATGATGACTTGGCAAGGGCGATTCTAGAGAAATATATGCAATAAAAAAGCTGAGAGCATGTTGCTCTCAGCTTTTTCTATTTGTCGAAGCTGCTTGACCCTGTAATATTCGCTCCTTTGATAAAGTACTTCTGGAAAACGAAGAACAAGATGATCACAGGCAGCAATACAAGCAAGGAACCTGCCATCAAGTAATTCCATTGTGTACTCGCCTGCTCTTTGAATACTTGCAATCCTATTTGCAGTGTATAAAGATTTTCATCGTTTACATATAGCAAAGGACCGAGGAAATCATTCCATGCGCCGTTAAAGGAGAAGATGGCCACTGTTGCCAAGGCAGGCTTCACAAGAGGCAGGGCAATCTTTCTCCAGATATAGAAGTGGTTCGCGCCTTCCATTTTTGCTGCTTCAATCATTTCGTTCGGAATCGTCCGGAAGAATTGACGAAGCAGGAAGATATTGAACGCACTGCCGAACAGAGCAGGAACGACGAGCGGATAGTACGTATTCAGCCATTCCAGTTTGGCGAACAGGACATACTGCGGAATGAGCGTTACAAAACCGGGAATCATCATCGTCGATAGGACGATCGTGAATAGGATATTCTTGCCCGGGAATGGAATCTTGGCAAATCCATACGCTATAAAAGCATTCACAAATACGTTGGCTGCCACACAAATAAGTGTGATGGTAATTGTGTTCACAGCATACGTCGTGAACGGAGCGGACTGCCACGTATGTACATAATTCTCCCAATGCCATTCCTGCGGCAGCAGGGTAGGCGGAAACTGCATGATTTCCTCCATCGGTTTGAGAGAGGTACTGATCATCCACCATATTGGTGATAACAGGAAGAGACTGCCGACTACGAGCAGGACCCAATTCAACGATCGCAGCAGGTTATTGTTTAAAACTGGCTTCCTTCGTTCTCGTTTTTTGGCAAGCTGCTTTCTTTCTGCAATATCCATCACTTATCATCCCCCTCGTAATGCACCCATTTTGGTGCAAGCTTCAGGTTTATGATTGTAATGATGAGGACGACAACGAACAGGATCCATGACATTGCCATGGCGTATCCCATATCGAACGATTGGAATGCTTTGATCCACATATAAAGGTTATAGAACAGCATGGAGCTTGCCGGTCCTCCAGAGCCATTCTGACTCATAACATATGCTTCTTGGAAGATTTGGAAGCTGCCGATCGTACTAGTGATGATATCGAAGAAAATGACCGGGGTAATCAATGGTAACGTGATATGTACAAACTTTTTCCACGATCCAGCCCCATCGATATCTGCTGCTTCGTACAAATTTTTGCTGATACCTTGCATACTCGCAAGATAAAGCAGCATGCTGCCGCCGACACTCCATAGCTTCATGAAGATAAGAGACGGTTTCGTCCAATCGGGATCGAACAGCCAATTCGGCCCATTGATACCGAACCAGGAAAGAACGGTGTTAACAAGGCCTGTTCCGGGATCCAGGAGCTGCATCCAAAGCAAGTAGACGCCAACACCGGATAAAACGGCCGGGAGATAGAAGATTGTGCGGAAAATCCGCATACCTGGCAGGTTCTGATTCATCAGCATCGAGATGAAGATAGCCCCCATGGTTGTCAGCGGAACAGAGAAAATAACAAAGTACAACGTGTTATAAAGGGATGTCCAAAAAAGGTCATCCCCGGTAAATAACTGATCATAATTCTGTAAACCCACAAAGTTCATGCGGGAAGTGATATTGTAATCGGTGAAGCTTGCGTACAAAGAGAACGCCAGCGGACCTAATGTGAATGCAAGGAAGCCGATGATCCAAGGGGCAATGAAAATATACCCTTGGAGACTTTCTCGTCTTCCCATTGTCCACCATTTTTTCTTTTTCATCGTATCCCCCCAAAAACTCACCCTATTGTGCTGTTTTTTCTACAAGTTCTTCCACGTCCTGCTGTGCTTGATCCAATGCTTCCTGCGCTGGTTTATTCTCTATCAGGATAGCATCGAGCTGCGGATTGATAAGATTTACATAATCCGGTGCATAAGCAGGCATTGGAGTAAGCAATGTATCGTTCAGGTTCTGTGCTGCCATTTCATAGACCATTTGATCTTTATCTGATAGTTCATCAGATGTTGCTGCACTTTCGGATGCTTCGATATTGGCTACATTATCGAAGTTTTTCACTGCCCAGTATTCCTGTGCTTCTGTGTCAGTTAGATATTTAATGAATTCCCATGCCTCATCTGGGTGAGAAGAGCCTTTCGGAATCTCAGCTACAAATCCGCCGCCCCAGCTTGTGTTGCCGCTGCCAGGTGTTTTCTCCGGTAATGGAGCTACACCAAAGTCAAGATCCGGTGCATAGTCACGTATCTGCGTGTAGAAGGTTGCTGCGTTCGCCATCATACCGAGCGAACCGTCGAAGAAAGGATTGCTCTGCTGACTGTCGATTTGAGATTGGTAACGATTGATGGTATCTTCGCCGTATTTATCCTTCCAGCTCTTGATCCATTCCATCGTATCAACGTTAGTCTCACTGTTAATGACTGGTTCATCATTCTCGTTGAAATAGTTCATACCTGATCCGTTCAATAGCCACACGTCAGATCCGACTCCATAAAGCGGGTAGAAGCCAATTCGTTCATACGTATCGCCTGACTTCTCGTCTAGTTTTTCCGCGTATTCTTCGAGCTCTTCCCAAGTTTCGGGAGGCTTGTTCGGATCCAATCCTGCTTCTTTGAAGGCATCTTTGTTATAGAACAGGAGTCGTGTGTCTGTATTGAATGGAATCCCGTAGGAATCGCCTTCATACAATGTTGCGTCCCATAGATTCTCATAGAATCTGCCGGAAATATCGTCTTTTTCTAAAAATGGTGCCAGGTTCTCAGCTTGTCCTTCCTGTCCGCGAAGGGCAGTAGCATTGATGTCATTGATGACAACATCCGGTGGATTATTCGCCGCGATGGCAGCTAATTCTTTTGTCCAGATATCGCCGAATGGTATGTATGTATGTTCTACTACGATTTCGTCTTGCGAGTTATTAAAGTCCTCGATGATTTTGTCTATTACAGGACGGCGGATCTCCGAGCCCCAGAATGTCCAGAAATCAATTTTCACTTTACCGTCTTCGGTCTTTCCTTCTGAAGCTGCAGTTCCTTCTGAGCCGCCGGTAAATCCAGCACAACCCGTCAGGAAGAGGAGTAATGCCAGTGCCAGCAAACTGAATCGTTTCAGCATAGTTTAATTCCCTCCAGTTGATTTATGAAAACGTTTTTCTTTACCCATCGTAAAATAGTTGGAAACGCTTTTATGATAAGATGATAAAAAAGACCCAGGCAGAGATAGTCTGCCTGGGTCTTATAATTTACTTCTCTTTTTGTTTGGATTGTGCTTCTTCTAATGCTTTTTGGACTGTCTGCATTAGCTTTTGCTCAAACATGGGTGTTTCGGAAGATTCCTGGATTGTTTTCTCCAGCTCCTTACGGAAATCCTGACTCTTCATGACATTTAGCATCTGCTCTTGTACTTTTGGATCCTGCAGCAGCTGCAGCAGCTGCTTTTGGAAATCTGAATCATTCATCAAATCTTTAACGAGCTTCTTTTGCTCAGGACCAATATTTTTCGCGAAGGCGGCAACAAACTCCGGATCCTCGAAACGCTCTTTCCAGAATTTCTGTCCTTCTTCTGAGGTCCATGATTTATTAATAGCATCTTCTACCTTACTTGCATCCAAAGAGACCAGATCCTGCATTGTCTCATCAGACATTACTTCCGAGATGGCTTTTTTGCCTTCGTCTGTTTTCAATATATCGGCGACCATTTGTTTGGTCGTATCATAATCCGGCTGACTGCTTTCCGCGGCTTGCCCGCCCGTGCATGAAGTAAGCACGAATAGGGATAATAACAAGATCGGCGCTAACCGTATAAACATAATCATGTGCTCCTTCCACTGTAGTAAGTACGCTTACTTTGCGCAGAAGGAGCGGTGTTTATGCATTAATTCACTTCTTTCAATTCAGGTGTTCCGCCGGCAATCAGTTCACTGACAGTTACGTAATGATATCCTTTGTTTTTCAGCGCCGGCAGAATAGTCTCCAGGGCTTTTTCCGTTTGTTTAACGGAATCGGAAGCGTGCAGCTGAATAATATCACCGTTACTTGCTTCTTCCATGACTTCATCCACGATAAGCTGTGTTCCTGGATTACGCCAGTCCTGCGGATTGACACTATATTGAATGACTTTCAATCCGAGGGTTTCGGACAATTGGATGATTTCAGTATTGAAATCCCCGGTTGGTGCCCGGAGCAGTTCAACATCTTCATGACCGAGTTTACGGAATATTTCTTTTGCATAAGAGAGGTCTTTTCTTATTTGAGCAGGCTCTTGATCGATATAGCTTTTATATCGGTAGCCCATCATTCCCAATTCATGCTTATCCTCGACAATCCGATCAATGATTTGCGGATGACGCTCGGCCCACTCGCCACTGACGAAGAAGGTTGCTTTGACATTCTGTTCCTTCAATTCATCCAGTATAGGGATAGCTTGTGTATCTCCCCAGCTTATATTGAAGGTGAGTGCAATATTAGGCTCTTCCTTGCTCCCTTGTGTCAATGCTGCTGGTTTTTCTTTTGAGGAAAAGACGGAAAGTGAGCTGCTCGTCTCCATCCAGATGATTAACGCTGTGAACATCGCCGCTGCTACGACAAATGCCCACCTTTTCCACTTGTTGAAACGGAATACATAAAAGTGCTGCATGCCTATCATTCCCTTCGCTGTCTCCGTAATGTAGTTCCATTCTATGCATGCCTGTCCGTGAACATGATGCTTGTCTGTTATCCGTTAATGAAAATGACAATACTTTTACAAAAAAACTGAGTCTAATTGAGGCAGTTGGGGGAAACCAATAGGAGAGAACCTCAGAAAGGGGCGTACGTAGTGAAGGCTTACCGCATGGATGCAGAAGAGGTTTTGCAGGAACTGGGAACCTCACGAGATGGTATATCACAGGAAGAAGCACAGCGTAGATTGGAAGCGGATGGATACAATGAATTGAAAAGCAAAGAAAAAGATCCGGTATGGAAGCTGTTCCTTGCCACTTTTAAGGATGCCATGGTCATTGTCCTGCTCGTAGCGGCGGCTGTTCAGCTGGCATTGGGCGAAGTGGTGGAATCCATCATCATCTTCTTGGTCATCTTGCTCAATAGTGTCATCAGTGTTGTTCAGACAAAGAAAGCGGAAAGCTCATTAGAAGCGTTGCAGGAGATGTCAGCTCCATCAGCTAAAGTGGTGCGTAGCGGAGAGAGTAAGACTATACCAGCCAAGGAACTGACTAAAGGAGATATTGTACAGCTGGATGCTGGGGATTATGTACCGGCAGACGGCAGGCTTATCAGCAGTGAAGCTTTGAAAATCAATGAAGGAATGCTGACGGGGGAATCAGAGGCGGCGGATAAGAATACAGAGATTATTGAAGAAGAAGCTTCTATTGGAGATCGTATCAACATGGTACATAGTGGATCGCTTGTAGTGAACGGCCGAGGGAGCTTTATCGTAACAGCGATTGCCCAGGATACTGAAATCGGGCAAATTGCCAATATGATCGAAACGGCAGAATCCAAGCAGACGCCTTTACAGAAAAAACTGGATGAATTCAGCAAAAGACTCGGAATTGCTGTTTTGGTATTGTGTATTTTAATTTTCGCTGCTCAGGCTGCACGCCTTTGGTTTGGAGATGCTCAAACAGATATGACACAAGGTTTTCTCAATGCCTTCACCTTTTCTGTTGCAGTAGCAGTGGCTGCAATTCCAGAAGCACTATCTTCTATTGTTACAATCGTCATGGCAGTGGGCACGACCAAAATGGCTAAGCAGCAGGCAATCATCCGCAGGCTTCCGGCAGTAGAAACACTTGGTTCTACTCGCGTGATTTGTACAGATAAGACAGGAACCCTGACACAAAACAAAATGACCGTGACGGATACATTCCTTCCTGGGAAAAGCGAAGGGATATCTGAAGATGAGTCAGTACGGAGCAGAGCAGAGAAGTTGCTTCTGTATATCGCAGTTCTTTGTAACGACTCTAGTGTTAGTGAAGAAGGAGCGGAAATCGGAGATCCAACTGAAACGGCTCTGATCCACTTTGGAAAGAAGATGGGGCTGGATCCAGCTAGTCTGCGAAAAGAGAAGGAGCGGGAAATGGAGCTGCCTTTTGACTCGGACCGAAAAATGATGTCTACTGTCTACCAATTGGATGGGCGCAGGCTGATGCTGACTAAGGGCGGACCAGATGTTATGTTTGAAAGATGCACGCACATCCTGATTGATGGAGAAGAACAATCATTGGATGAAATGCGTCTTAAGGAAGTAATGGAACAGAACGAAAAATTCTCCGATAATGCGCTCCGTGTACTGGCATATGGTTATAAGAAGATACCCGATGATAAGCGTTCATTGGAGGTACAAGATGAACAAGATCTTGTACTAGTCGGTCTCACAGCGATGATCGACCCTCCGCGCGAAGCTGTACCGGCGTCGATTGCAGAAGCAAGAAGTGCTGGTATTCGCAGTATCATGATTACAGGTGATCATAAAACAACTGCTCAGGCAATTGGAAAAGAAATCGGATTGATGGAAAAAGGGGATCTTGCTCTGACAGGCAAGGAACTGGATGCACTCTCTGATGCAGAACTGGATGAGAAGCTTGGCAGGATTTCTGTCTATGCCCGCGTATCACCGGAAAACAAAATCAGGATTGTCCGGGCGTGGCAGAACAAAGGATCCATTACTGCTATGACCGGAGATGGTGTGAACGATGCACCTGCACTGAAGCAAGCGGATATAGGAATAGCCATGGGGAGCGGAACAGATGTAGCAAAGGATTCATCCGCTATGGTACTGGCGGATGATAACTTTGTCTCTATCGTCAATGCTGTCGGAGTAGGGCGCACGGTGTTTGATAATATCAAAAAGGCGATAGGCTATCTGTTTGCTGGAAATCTTGGTGCGATTATCGCGATTCTCTTCGCGGTCTTTCTGAATATGCCGAATCCATTCACGGCACTGCAGTTGCTGTTTATCAACTTAATCAATGACTCCCTGCCGGCGCTTGCTCTTGGTATGGAGAAGGAAGAGCCGGATGTCATGAAACGAAAACCTCGTGATATAAACGAAGGGATATTCTCTGGCGGGACGCTTCAAAGTGTAATCGTTAGAGGGGTGCTGATAGGAGCAGCAGTGATTGTTTCCTTCTATATTGGACTACGGCATTCCGATGAAATGGGAATAGCAATGGCCTTCACGACACTTATACTGGCCAGGACGCTCCAAACGTTTTCTGCAAGATCCAATACACAGACCATTTTCAAAGCAGGCTTTCTTACAAACAAGTATGTACTCGGTGCAGTAGCTATTTGTTTTCTGCTTTATGGCATCACAGTATTGCCGGGAGTACGCAGTATCTTCTCTATTCCGGAAGCATTCGGGTGGAGAGACTGGTCCATCGCAACAGGACTTGCTCTTGCGGCTGTCATCTTGATGGAGATCATCAAAGCTATACGCAATAGAAGATAATAAAGAAACGAGCTCCGTTCAAAACGGGGCTTTTCTTTATGTTAAAATAGGATAATGAGTGCTGGATGGGCTGCCAGTCTGTTACCTGAGATGCTCCATAGAAGGGCCTCTCGGCAGCTTTTGAACTTTAATAGAAAAAAGATGTTGACGTATGTTGAAATAGGTCGTATACTGTTAAACGGCGCTAAGATAAGACAAAAAAACACGCCAAACAGATTATCAAGTTTTTTAAAAAAGGTTGTTGACAGAAACAACCGAGACATGATAAGATGTTCTAGTCGCCGAAACAAGCGACAACAACTTGATTCTTGAAAACTGAACAAAACAACCAATTACGAACTAAACGACATGATCACAAGATCAACGTCAGCTCTAACGAGCAATGCATCAAAACTTTCATGGAGAGTTTGATCTTGGCTCAGGACGAACGCT
>NZ_JBISEQ010000009.1:0-55209 GCF_044383785.1 Terribacillus sp. JSM ZJ617
TAGAGCTGACGTTGATCTTGCGATCATGTCGTTTAGTTCGTAATTGGTTGTTTTGTTCAGTTTTCAAAGATCAATTTCGTTCTGCCGATCGTTTGGCGACTAGAACATTGTATCATGTTTTAACTTGCGTTGTCAACATGTTTTTTTGTTCTTGTTTTTCGTGTTTGTCGCTTCGTTTGAAGCAACTCTAATAATTTACCACGGATGTAAAGGCATTGCAATAGTTTTTTTAAATAAATGTAAAACAATCTTACAAACTGTTATAAAGCATTATCCCGCATTCGTTAGCATTCTATGCAAATGCCTATATAATGGTGAAAAGAAGAAGGGCAATATAGCCCTTCTTCTTTCTATTAGGAACGATTGCGCATCTGCGGGAACAGCAATACGTCCCGGATGGACGGAGCATTTGTTAACAGCATGATCAGGCGGTCAATACCGATACCCAATCCTCCTGTAGGCGGCATACCATACTCAAGGGACTCCAAGAAATCCTCATCCATTTCATGTGCTTCATCATTGCCTTGTTCTTTTTCTTTCATTTGTGCTTCGAAACGCTCACGCTGATCGATTGGGTCGTTCAGCTCGGAGAATGCATTTCCATGTTCTCTCCCTACAATAAATACTTCAAAGCGATCCGTGAAGCGCTCATCTTCTGGATTCTTCTTCGCAAGCGGAGAAATCTCAACTGGATGACCGAAAATGAAGGTCGGCTGAATAAGCTTGTCCTCTACGCGCTGTTCAAAGAATTCATTTACAATATGGCCGAACGTCATTGTATCTTTAATATCAATACCATTTTCCTTCGCTAGAGCTTTCGCCTCTTCGTCGCTCATTTGCTTCCAGAAATCAACGCCTGTGTATTCTTTGACTGCATCTACCATGTGCAGACGTTTCCACTTCGGTTCAAGGTTGATTTCATACTCACCATAAGGAATCACAGTTTTACCAAGCACGTCTTTTGCTACATGGGCAATCAGGTTCTCTGTCAATTCCATGATTGTATCCATATCACCATACGCTTCGTATAGTTCAAGCATTGTGAACTCAGGGTTATGGCGTGTAGATACACCCTCGTTACGGAATACACGTCCGATTTCGTACACTTTCTCCAATCCGCCAACGATAAGACGTTTCAGATGCAGTTCAATCGCTATACGCATATAAAGCGGTATATCCAATGCATTATGATGGGTAATGAATGGACGAGCTGCCGCTCCACCCGGAATGCTGTGCATCAGTGGTGTTTCTACTTCCAAGTATCCGATATCGTCCAAGTAACGGCGGATACTTTGGATGATCTTACTGCGAGTGATGAATGTCTGCTTCGATTCCGGATTTACGATCAAATCAAGGTAGCGTTGACGATAGCGCTGCTCGATGTCAGTCAAACCATGGAATTTATCAGGAAGCGGACGAAGTGCTTTGGATAGGATATCAAATGAAGTAGCCTTAACAGAAAGCTCTCCTACATTCGTTTTGAACATTACACCAGTAACACCAACGATGTCACCTAGATCCGCACTGCTGAATAGCTCATACGCTTCGTCACCAACTTGATCTTTACGAACATAAAGTTGGATCTGACCGCTCAAGTCCTGCAAGTGAGCAAAACCTGCTTTACCTTTACCGCGTTTCGTCATTAGACGGCCAGCAATAGTCACTTCCGCTTTCTTCTCTTCTAATTCTTCCTTACTGAAAGCATCAAATGCTGCTACCAGCTCTTCTGATTGATGTGTGCGTTCGAATCTGGCACCGAACGGATTATAACCTTGGTTCATGAGCTGTTCCATCTTATCGCGACGCACCTGCATCTGATCGTTTAATTCTTCACTCATCCTGTTCACTCCCATTTCTTCTATATTCATTATCTAACATGCTAAAAAAACTGCCAGCATGACTGGCAGTATTGTTCGTCCTCGTATAATGCGAGGCTTATCGCATTGCTACCTCGTATAAGTATAGAAAAGCAGCCATGCTGTGTCAATAAAGCACGTCCGATTAAAACGTCGCCATAGAAGCTTCTGCTTGGTCTGCAAAATCATAAAGCAGCTCAGCCATGTCTTCTTTTGTGGTTGCTTCATTTATCAATTTGCGTACTTTCCCAGTACCATCCAACCCTTTTAAGTACCAGGCAGCATGCTTACGCATTTCCATGACCGCTACTCTCTCACCCTTCAAACGAATCAAACGTTCCATGTGCAGCACACATACATCGATCTTCTCACGAGGCCTTGGTTCCTCCAGCATCTCGCCTGTTTCCAAGTAATGAACGGTTCTATATATCATCCACGGATCCCCAAGAGCAGCTCGCCCGATCATAACTGCGTCAACACCCGTTTCCTCCAATCGCTGCTTTGCGATTTGCGGAGTTGTAATATCGCCATTACCGATAACAGGAATAGAAACGGATTCCTTCACTTGGCGAATGATATCCCAGTTAGCAAGTCCTTCATAGTGCTGCTCGCGTGTACGGCCATGCAATGCGACTGCTGCTGCTCCTGCTTCTTGCAGTGCTTGTGCATTCTCTACTGCATAGATCGTACTGTCGTCCCAGCCTGTCCGCATCTTAACAGTTACCGGCTTACCTACTTCTTTTACAACCGCAGATACCATTTCATGAATCTTCTCCGGCTGAAGCAGCCAGCGCGAACCCGCCATGTTCTTAGTGATCTTCGGTGCTGGACAACCCATATTAATATCAATTATGTCAGCTGTCGTATTCTGATCGACGAATTTAGCAGCTTCCACCAGTGTATCCGGGTTAGCTCCGAAGATTTGCAAGCTCATCGGCTTTTCCTGTTCATCTATATAAAGCATGTTCATCGTTTTGGCGTTACGAGTCACGATGCCGTTGTCACTGATCATTTCTGCACATACGATACCCGCTCCGAATTCCTTTACAGTCAATCGGAAAGCTGAGTTACTGATACCAGCCATCGGCGCCAATACTACTCGGTTCTTAATGGTGATATCACCGATTTTGAACAACGTTTCTACCTCCCATTCAGTTTTACTATATATTTAAAGAACCCCAGCTCCTAACGCCTTGCACATCTTGAGCCGGCAATGCATCCAGCCATTCCTGCACTCTTTTGCCCCCAAGGAGCAGTTCAGGAGCTATTTCAGCTAAAGGCACTAATACAAAAGCTCGCTCATGCATGCGTGGATGGGGAAGGATAAGTTCCTCAACATTCATATTTTCAGTACTATAAAGCAAAATGTCAAGGTCTACCGTCCGCGGCCCCCAGTGAATGATCCGCTTTCGACCTAACTCCTTTTCGATACTCTGACAGATATGCAGCAGCTCTAGTGGCTCCAAGCTTGTTCCAACCCCCGCAACCAAGTTCAGGAACTGATCTTGGTCCTCATAGCCTACTGGATCTGTTTCATATACCGTTGATATCTGTTTCAATTCTATTTCCGAGTGCTCCTTAAGCATTTGGATAGCCTGCTGTAAGTAAGCCTCTCTTGGGGCTATATTAGATCCCAGTGCAATCCACGCCTGTTTCATAGACGCTCCCGCCGAATTTCCACCGCCACTGATTCATAATGCCCTGCGATTGGAGGGTTTGGCTTGATAACCTTCACTGTGCACGCTTCCAACAGAGAGAATGAAGCAAACAATTGCTTGGCAATCTCTTCTGCAACTGCCTCTATTAAGTTCTTTGCTCGTCCTTCCACAACATCTTTGATAACCTCAAACGCTTGACCATAATGAATCGACTGTGTCATGTCATCCGATTCACCAGCTTTACGCAGGTCAAGTTCCAATACAGCATCTACGGTGAAACGCTGACCAAGCTTATTTTCTTCCGGAAATAAACCATGATAACCGTAAAATTGTAAGTTGTTCATATATATCTTATCCATCTTTTACTCCTTCCCAACTAACGCATCCATCATCTTTACGATACGTGCTGTCTGTTTCACTTCATGTACCCGGACCATATGTATGCCCTTGGTAATACCAAACGCTGTCGTAGCTGCAGTTCCTTCATCCCGTTGATCTGCAGGCAGATCAAGTACGGTACCGATGAATCTTTTTCGCGATGCACCGAGAAGGACTGGGTAACCCATTGCCGTGATTTTATCTAACTCACGCATAGCAGACATATTTTCATCAAAGGACTTAACAAATCCAATACCCGGATCAAGCCATATATCCTCTGGCTTAACACCAGCATCAAGAGCAATCTGGATACTTTCCTCCAAATCCGCAATCATATCTGGAAGTAAATCGGTATAATTCGCTTCCTCACGATTGTGCATCAAGATGATTGGAACACCCAAACGCGCCGCCACATTGGCCATATCGGGGTCGAACTTCGCTCCCCATATATCGTTTATAATGGATGCACCCGCTTTTATAGCAGCTTCTGCTGTCTTCGCTTTATATGTATCAATTGAAATCGGCAAATCCACCGCTTCACTGATGGCCTGTATGGCTGGTACGACACGTGCGATTTCTTCACCTGCTGATACTGGGTCATACCCCGGCCGGGTCGACTCCCCACCAATATCTAAAATATCCGCTCCCTCAGCAGCAAGCTTTTGCGCTTGCTTAACAGCAGCCTCTACATTCGTATAACTGCCTCCGTCCGAAAAGGAATCCGGTGTCACATTAATGATTCCCATTACAAGTGTTTGCTTAGAAAGATCATATTCTTTATTACCTATTATACGTTTCATATACCGTCAACCTCTCGTTCAATATCTTTCTAGTGTACACGAATCCGTGCATAAAAAAACACCCCTGCCTATGATGGGCAGGGGCTTTCCGTTCATTAGTCTTCGAATTGGTATAGCGGTGTAGAAAGGTAGCGCTCGCCGTTACTCGGAACCACAGCCAATACTTTCTTACCAGGTCCAAGCTCTTTTGCAACCTTCTTGGCAGCAAAGATGGCAGCTCCTGTAGAAACACCGCCCAGCAAGCCCTCTTTAGCAGCTGTTTCTCTGGCAGTCGCATATGCTTCTTCATTCTCTACTTGAATGATTTCAGAGTAAATATCCGTATCCAGGATGGATGGAACAAAACCTGCACCAATACCTTGGATTTTATGCGGTCCTGGCTTTCCGCCTGAGAGAACAGGAGAACTTGCCGGTTCTACCGCGATGATACGGATATCTTTATTCAATTCTTTCAGGACTTGACCTACTCCTGTAATCGTACCGCCTGTCCCGATTCCAGCTACAAACGCATCAAGGTCGCCTCCGAATTCAGCTGCTATCTCCTTACCTGTCGTACGGGCATGGATAGCAGGGTTCGCTTCGTTCTTGAACTGCTGCGGCATGAAATAGCCATGTTCCTTTTGCAATTCCTCCGCTTTCTGAATAGCACCTTTCATTCCTTCCGCTCCTGGAGTCAATACGAGCTGCGCTCCATAAGCACGAAGAAGGTTACGGCGTTCCATACTCATCGTATCCGGCATTACAAGAATTGCCTTATAGCCTTTAATAGCTGCTACTAAGGCAAGACCGATTCCGGTATTACCACTTGTCGGTTCAATGATTGTGTCACCCAGCTTCAATCTGCCGTTTTCTTCCGCATCTTCAATCATTGCAAGTGCAATCCGATCCTTAACAGATCCGCCTGGATTTTGGAATTCCAGCTTTACATAAATCTCGGCACTATCACTTTCCGCTGTACGATTAAGCTTAACGATTGGTGTATTTCCGATCAATTCAGAAATGGATGATGCAATTGCCATGATTATTCCCCCTAATTCCCACTATTTTAATTGGATTTATTTAACTGTAAGCAAAATATTGCTAAAAGTCAAACCAAATGAGAAGGGTTTATCGAAGCAGTGCTTTCAATTCATCTTCCGTAAACGTATACGTTTCATTACAGAAGTGGCAGTTAGCCTCCGCACCATGATCTTCATCAATCATCGCTTGGATCTCTTCATTACCTAGACTCTTAATTGCATTCTGGATGCGGTCTTTTGAGCATTGACAAGTAAAGCTAACCGGCATAGTGTCCAGGAAGTTGATATTTTCTTCTCCTATCAGCTTCTCAAGGATTTGCTCCGGTGTATTTCCTTCTCTGATCAGTGTGGAGATCGGAGCAATAGAGCTGATCCGCTCTTCCAATTGCGTAATGATTGTATCATCCGCTCCAGGCAGCACTTGCAAAATAAAGCCGCCGGCAGCAAGGATGGTATGATCCGGATTAACCAAAACTCCCGCACCCACCGCAGAAGGTACCTGCTCGGAGTTTGCGAAATAATAGGTGAAGTCCTCTCCAATCTCTCCAGATACAATCGGTACTTGACCCGTAAACATTTCTTTCAGACCAAGATCTTTCGCTACACTCAATGTTCCGACAGTACCTACAGCACGAGAGACATCCAGTTTACCGATGGAGTTCAGTTCAAAGTCGACATGCGGATTCGTGATATATCCTCTCACTTCACCTTTTGCATTGCTGTCTACAATGATAGGTCCGACTGGTCCGTCGCCTTCGACCTTTACTGTCAGCTTGTCTTCTCCCTTAAGCATTACACCCATCATCGTACTTATTGTCAGAGTACGTCCAAGTGCTGCCGATGCGGTTGCCCACGTATCGTGACGGCGGCGTGCTTCTTCCACTAATTCTGTCGATTGTATTGCATAAGCACGGATATTACCGTTAAATCCTGTCGCTTTAATTAAATAATCACCCATAAGAGCAATGTCACTCCTTCTATATATATCGACCATATCGGCCTATTTTTTCCACAAGGTATTGCTTATCTTATCATAATCCCGCAGGTAAATCCTTTTATATGTTTACTATACCCAAACAAAGAAAAAGGCCTCCCAAAAGGAGACCTTTTCTTTTATGCTTTTGGACGATTATCTGAATCATCATTTGTTCGCGGATTTTCCTCAGGTATACCTGACTGATCCGGCGATTTGGAAACATCTTCGTCGATAGCTGTGTCACCAGACGGAGCCGCTCCATTTTCTTCCTGCGGCTGAATTGTGACAGTTACATCGTCGTCACTATCCTTCAGCAGGCTTGTTTTCTTCTCTGATTTTGTGCGTTCAGCGGCAACCTCATCCTCCGTAGGAAGGCGTCCTTTATCAAACAATGTTTGAATTTGGAAAGCATCCAATGTTTCGATCTCAAGGAGTGTTTGGGCAATCAGCTCAAGCTTCTCTTTATTTTCAGTAAGAATCTGCTTCGCACGTGCATAACACTGATTGATGAAGTTCTGTACTTCCTGATCGATCTCATAAGCAATTGCTTCACTGTACGTCTGTTCATTCTGAATATCACGGCCGAGGAATACATTTCCGCCGCTGCTTGTGAACTGCAACGGTCCAATCTTATCACTCATACCGTATTCTGTAACCATCTTACGGGCAATACCTGTTGCACGCTGGAAGTCATTATGTGCTCCGGTACTTACTTCACCGAAGATGACTTCTTCTGCAACACGTCCGCCGAGCAATCCGGTGATTTTATCAAGCAATTCGGGCTTGGTCATGAAATAGCGATCTTCTCTTGGAAGCATGACAGCATAACCGCCAGCTTGGCCACGAGGAACGATTGTTACTTTATGCACCATATCAGCATCATCAAGCACCATACCGATCACGGTATGACCGCTCTCATGGTAAGCAACGATATTACGTTCCTTCTTGGAGATGACTCGGCTCTTCTTCGCAGGACCTGCAATGACACGGTCGATCGCTTCATCAACGTCGTCCATGATAATTTGCTTACGGTCACTTCGTGCGGCTACTAGTGCAGCTTCGTTCAAGAGGTTCTCCAAATCCGCTCCGGAGAATCCTGGAGTACGCATCGCGATTGTACGCAGATTAACGGACTCATCAAGCGGTTTGTTGCGAGCATGTACTTTCAGGACTGCCTCACGTCCGCCTAGGTCAGGACGGTCAACTGTAATTTGACGGTCGAAACGGCCAGGGCGAAGAAGGGCTGGGTCAAGAATGTCTGCACGGTTTGTTGCAGCAATGATGATGATTCCTTCATTTGCACCGAAACCATCCATTTCAACAAGCAATTGGTTCAATGTCTGCTCACGCTCATCGTGACCGCCGCCTAAACCGGCTCCACGCTGACGTCCCACAGCATCAATCTCATCGATAAAGATGATACATGGTGCGTTTTTCTTCGCGTTTTCAAACAAATCACGTACACGGGATGCACCGACCCCTACAAACATCTCTACAAAGTCCGAACCACTTATAGAGAAGAACGGCACGCCTGCTTCTCCTGCTACCGCACGGGCAAGCAATGTTTTACCTGTACCCGGAGGTCCTACAAGGAGGACACCTTTCGGGATACGTGCTCCTACTGCAGAGAATT
The DNA here is from genome assembly GCF_044383785.1 of Terribacillus sp. JSM ZJ617. NCBI lineage: Bacteria > Bacillati > Bacillota > Bacilli > Caryophanales > Bacillaceae > Terribacillus > Terribacillus sp. JSM ZJ617. The sequence continues at coordinate 8,321 of NZ_JBISEQ010000009.1, forward strand.
TACGCGGATCTTTAAGGAAGTCGACAACTTCGACAAGCTCTTGCTTCTCTTCGTCGGCTCCAGCTACATCACGGAATTTAACTTTCTTCTTCTCTTCATTGTACATCTTCGCTTTGCTCTTACCAAAGTTCATCACTCGGCTGCCTCCGCCTTGTGCCTGACTCATGAAGAACAAGAAGATTAATACAAGCAGCAAGATAGGGAAGAGGGTTGTCAGTAGAGTCTGCCAGAAACTTGGCTGCGGCTCTTCATCTGCATTCATCTTAACGCCTTGTTCATTTGCCGTATTGATGATTTCATTCATCAGCTGTTCATTCTGAGGTATCTCAGTCTGGAACTGCTTGTTATCTTCCGTCTCACCTCTTACCGTATAGATATTGTTAGTAGGCTGGACGGTCATGCTTTGTATATCACCACTCTCAAGCGTGGTTCTAAACTTGTTAATGTCATACTGTTCGATTTCGTTCGTCTGATTCTTGAATAAGTTGATCACACCTATAATGACTACAAAAATAATTATAACCATTAAGGTATTACGGAACACTTTGCTCATTGCCTACCTCCTCCCAAACGAGAAAACTATAGTAAATACTACCATATGCAAAACCTGCTATACAACTAAATACCCTTTACCTTATGTAAAAGGAAGATGATCCATACCGGTACCGATTATTCGGTACGGGCGCCGCCATACACTTCCGGTTTCAAGACACCGATATACGGCAAATTACGATATTTCTCCTGATAATCCAAACCATATCCGACAACGAATTCATTTGGCACACGGAAACCGACCAAGTCCGCCTGGATCTTCGCCGTACGTCCTGAAGGTTTATCAAGAAGCGTGACGATTTTAATCGACTTTGCTTTCCGGTATTTGAATAAATCAACCAGATAGCTCAATGTGAGACCGCTGTCGATAATATCCTCGATGATCAAAAGATCTCTGCCTTCCACTTTTGTATCCAAATCCTTGACGATTTTCACTTCACCAGAAGATGTCATGCCGCCGCCGTAGCTGGACACATCCATGAAATCCATCTCCAGATGTGTATCCATATGACGGAGTACATCGGACATGAACGGAAGGGCGCCTTTCAATACGCCAATAGCAAGCGGGAAGGAATCCTTGTATTCCTCTGTAAGCTGCTTCCCGATCTCAGCGCATTTTGCTTCGATCTCTTCCTTTGTAATCAGTACTTTCTCAATCTCATCATGCATTGCTCGGTCCTCCTGTTTGTTCCCCTTTTTTCGCTTGGTAGCACAGACGCAAATAGCTGCCTGATTCTCCTGTTGTTCTGCCTGTTTCCCCTTTTCTTAAACCGATAAGCCATAAAATAGTGCCAGTCGCATCCTCCACAATCGGCCAGTCCCGCCTTTTAACAGCAGGAATTTTTTCATCAATGAAAATATCTTTTACTTTTTTGGTCCCTCTCATTCCGCGCAGCTTCATTTTGTCGCCATTTTTCCTTGTACGGATCTGCAAAGGCAAGGTAACATCCGCAAGGGGCAGTACGAAGTCGTGGGAACCGTTTTCGGTTGAGTGTGGGGTAAAAGAAGCCGTTAATAGAGATCCATCAGGTAACGTGACGCATCCGGGAGCGTGAAATGTATAATGGAATAAGTCCTTTGCCTCATTACGAAAAGATACCGTCATTCGGCTATAGGACTTTGTCAGTTGTAATCCTGCCGGAAAATCTAAAGAGCTGTTTGCTTTAGAGCTAGCTATCAGTTCAAAGAACTGCGCTTCGTGCCGATGGTGCAAGTCCACCGGAAGCGCTTGATACAGATACATCAATATTAGATGATACACTCTTCTTTGTAAAGCAATCGGGTATGTAAGAAATCGGTCTATTTCAAAGGCTGCCGCCTGTTTCCCGACATCATATTCCACCACTTCTGCAAACATCTCCGCTGCCTGTCCCTCCAGATAAGCTTCATCTGCTTTAAGCGCTTCGCTAAAGCGCTGCGCATGCTGATGGAAGGTCGGGAATTCCTTCTTTATCGGATCCAGTACACGGTGACGGAAGAAATTACGCGTATAATCCTCTGATGCATTTGACGGATCGATACGATATGGTATGTCATGCTGTTCACAATATTGTTGAATTTGGGCTTTGCTGCACGACAGCATCGGGCGGATGAGTTCTCCGCCAGCGAATGGCCGCTTGATATCCATGCCGCTGACTGCAGCAGGATTAGATCCCCGCGCCAGCCGCATCAGGATGGTTTCTGCCTGGTCGTCCCCATGATGGGCAAGAAACAAAGCGTCTGCATCAAAACGCGACATGCACTCCTCGAAATAGCTGTAGCGCATTTCCCTGGCTGCAACCTGGGTGCTTTGCTGATGTGCCTCCTTCCATCCCGGAACGTCTAAAGTTACAGCTTCCGATACAATCCCCCATTTTTCGCATATTTCTTTTACAAATACCGTGTCTAACCTGGATTCTTCGCCCCGTAAACCATGGTCGACACTTAAGGCAATGATGTGCCAATTTCGCCGCTGCTTCTGTTCCTTCAGGAAATGAAGCAGTGCCATTGAATCGGGTCCGCCAGATACACCAGCCAGGATAGTCGAACCTTCCTTCCATAAACCATGTCTGTCCATAAATGCTGTCACAGTATGTTCCATTTTCCGTCATCCTTATGTAGTTGCTGCTTTTATCGTACCACTTATGCTGCGGGACAAAAAGTTTATTGCAGCAGATAAAGAACATAGCAAGCAATACCATAGACACTTAATACGACACACTCTCCCAAACCGGTTTTGCGTCTATTGCTCTTCGCTACTCGAGAAGGAGTTGCTGCCGGGGCAGGAGCCTTCCTCCTCATAAGATGCTTTACCAGATCCTGCTTCATTGCAGCGCTGTCTGAATATTTGCCTGTCAAAGCCTTATCCAGGATTGGCCGCAGTTTTTCAGCACGGGATAGCGCCGCCCTTATGGCTGCTTTCGGTGTATCTCCTTTCAGAAATCTTCCGCCATTCACAATTTCCAGGGCTGTCATAGCAAGTGCAAATAGATCGTATGAGGGTTCTGCTTTCCTGCTTCCCATACCCCAGTGTCCTCGGTCATAAAACTCGGTATATTCCTTGATTGCCCTGCCTTTCTGTGTTGTCCCTCCTACATCTACCCACCGAAGCCGAACAGGGTTTTCACAAACAACCAAATTATCAAGCTTCAAATCACCGAAAACCCAACCTGCTTGATGGAGGTGATCCAGATCCTCCAGCAATCCCAGCAGCAATACCGGCAGCCACTCCGAACCTTTTGCTTTTATGTATGTATCAAGTCTGCTTCCCTGAATATATTCCATCACATAAAAGGTATACAGTTTGCCGCTTGGACTGACATAATCATCGCTATCAAACAAACAAGGTCCTAGGAAATGTCCCTGGACCTTTTTCAGCGATTGCAGTACATTCATTTCCATCGTCATTGAGGTACGTTTATCACTGATTTTCAAGGCGGCATCGACGCCGTTTCTTTTTGTCAGATAAACAGTGCCGATTGCTCCGCTGCCAAGTTTTCGTATCAGCGGATAGTTTCCTTTATGCCATTTGCCCGTCAAACGGATACCGGGTTGTAAATCAGCTGCCGAATTCTTCATATTCAGCTATCCCGTCTGTACGCTTTGGCAGAGATTTGCGGCTGAATTCGTGAATTGCTTCCCGCAGCGCAGGCCCTGTCGGTGTGACTCCGCCTGTAGCAAGCTTCGGAAAAACAGAAGACACGTTTTCCAGTCGCTCCGTCCACTCCATCACTTTGACTGCAGGATCCCTTTTTCCAGGGAAACCAAGTATGGCAAACTTATTATTGCCAAGGCGTGCATTCATACTAATGGAAAGATCGATCAGCGCCTCCTTTACGACAGGAAGCTTATGGTGCATGCTGGCACTCGTATCTACAAGTATAAGCACTTCCAGATTAGCCGTTTCACTTATTTCCTCAACGACTTCCAGTACATCGCCCCTTTTTTCCGGCGGCAAATCGTCCAATGAATTACCCGGCCCTAAGATTTGCTTTAATTCCCGATTAACGACCCCCTCGATCGTCTGTGTCATTGCCTGTTTTGTCACCATTTGGACAGTCTCTGTCAAAGCCTGCTTATAAATCAACTGACTGACACCGCCTCCTGCTTTAGCAATGTTCTCCACTTCTTCGAGGCTAAGTGAATGTTCCGTATGCCCCTCCTCCAGAATACCGATTACATTTACCGTAATGTGTTGGGCATAAGCCAAGGCAGCGACCGCTGCTGGATCTTCGCCGCGGTTGGAGCATCCATCTGTGATCAGCAGGATCTGTTTCAGCGTACTCGGTTTCATCGTTATCCCTCTTCTCCATTCGTTATCTCCATCATCGACGGGAAAGAGAGATAATATACGTTCGCTATGCCTCCTTCACTTTGTTTTTATAAGTAGGGATGGAAGCCCATTGCGGCATATTGCGATCAATTGCTGCCACCATGACAGTCATGTCATCCTCTATTTCTCCAGCACGGTGGCGAACAACCTCTTCCAGGAGCAAATCTGCCATCTCCTGCGGCACAGTTGTATTCATCTCCTTGATCTTCCGCTTCAGCCAGATATCCGTGTTCTCCACATGCCGCGGAGCCTCAAAGATTCCGTCACTCATCATGACGAGCAAGTCACCCGGCTGCAGCTGCTCCTGTACGACGTCCACCTCCAGATCCTGTACGATGCCGATCGGTAAGTTGCCAGACTCTATTTTAAGGACCTGATCACCGCGCTTAATGAAGCTTGGTGTCGATCCGATTTTAAGGAATTGGACTGCTGCGTCATGCAAATCGATGACTGCCAGATCCAATGTTGCGAATATCTCTTCGTTGGAGCGGAGCGAGAGGATGGAATTGATCGATTTGATTGCCACTTCTTCTCTGATGCCTGATTGCAGAATCTGCTGAAGCAGCCGTAATGTCTCGGTGCTTTCCTCATGTGCTCTGTCTCCATTGCCCATACCATCACTGATTGCAATCGCGTACTTGCCCGCCCCTAGTTCGATCGTGGAAAAACTGTCTCCCGATACGAACCCCCCACCTTTTGCCGCATGTGCAACACCTGTATCCACGACGAATTTCTTAATGGAAGAGAACGCCAGGAAACAGGACTTATCCGGAAACGGCGCTATTTCTTCCTTCGTTACGACGACAGTCTCCCCCAGAATGTCGGATAAAATAGGGCCGATCAGCTTTTGCCCCTCGCCATGGTATCCTTGTATAGATACATGCATCTCAATATCGATGCTCCCTTTCGTCAGGGAGAATACATCCAGCTTGTCCACGACTAAGCCAGCCGCCCGCAAAGCAGCCATCATCTCCACCTCTTGATGCTCATGGTTCTCCTTTTCCTTGACGATTTCCTTTGCAAAGTCGCCCATAACCTCGGATACACCGTTAAGCTGATCGGCAACAAAGCGACGGCTTTCCTGTACCTGCCGCCGCAGCATCTGATTAGCTTGATGGAAACTCAGCTCATGCTTCATCGTTTCGATCACTTTCTTCGATTTGACACAGTGGGACTCCAAGTTCCGCTCCAGCAGTTTATTCGGAGGCCCTCCGTCCTCCATATCCTCTTTCAGACTCTCCATTAATTGATAGGTTCGATCAAACTGCTGTGCGCCCCAGCAGCGATCCTTTTTGAAGCACAGCTGGCATGTCTGCTCGGTCACATTGCCAAGCAGAAAATCAGTCTCCCGATTCCGCACATCCTCTGCCTCCCGATCAGGCGTAGCGAAGCTCTTCGCCAATGCATCAAACACATTGGAGAACTGCTGCACGCGATTAGCCGTAACATCGCGTACCTTTTGAAGATACTGCTCCTGTTCCTGGCTGTGCTCAGCAGTGCCAGGAACAAAACGGGACATACGCCGGATCCAGCTGTCCGGCGTCAAAACGAGCAGCAGTATACTAATAGCTGATGCAAGCAAGGATGGATATACCTCCTGCATGCCCTGCTCCTGCCCATACACACCGATAAGTAATGTTCCTATAATAAGACCGATGCTCACCCCGAATTTTTTTCCGTCCTTTAATAAGCCGCCAAGCAGACCAGCAAAGGCTAAGAGGCTCATCTCATATAGACTTGCAACATTGGCGAGACTGAGTATCAAGCCAGCAACTACCCCAACAGTCGAGCCCATTGCCGCCCCGCCGATCAACGCCAGCAGCAATACGAAGTAGCGGGAGAATATCTGCTCCACTCCAGCCCCTTGGATCTGCCAGCCGATCGTGCCGGTGAGTACTGAGGCTAGCAAAATGATCAAGCAGACTATCTCTTCATTTTTTAATGCCGGATAATATCTTTTAATGGATAATAACGGAATGCTTTGCATAAAGATGATAAAGAGTACAGAACCAAGAATTCCTTCGACGCCGATCATCATCCAGTCAAAGCTGGACAAGGTGTTTTCATAGGAGAGTGCCAGCATCCTCGGGAGGGAACTTGCCAGAAAGACGAGTACAGCCATGACCCGAATTTGATGCGGTATCTTCTTACTAATCATGGCAAGGAAATAAAGTACGAATGCTGTTCCTGCTATATATAGCCCATGTGTCCAATGATAGGTTCCCGCACCAGCGATTGTTGCCAATGTGATTGGCACCATTCTCTTTCTTCTTGTCAGCCAGATAGATGCCAGGAATGCTGCCGCAAATGGGGAGACAGTGGTCAGTACGACAGCCCGTCCAAGCAAGAAGCCTACTAAAGCCAAAAGCCATGCCTTCTCTATCAATAGAAGTTTCGCCAGATCGAACCCCTTCTTCTTCCAATTTTCCAACCGCTTCTGCTCCACTCCGTAAATGCCCCATTTCTTTCTTGATACTGTCTCCATTTCATTAACACTCCTATCCTATCCTCATATTTACCGAGGCTCTGTGTACATACTATGGTAATCCCCGGGACAAACTCTTATTTGAATATAGTCATTTAACCACATCCCATATTCATAATTTGTCAAAAGAACCGAGCGTGACTTAAAAACATTTCGACTTAATCCCATACCTTCTCACCGGCTTCAACACGACTTGGACAGCTTAAGCTTTTTTGCGGCATTTTTCCCTGTCGTATTTAGCTCTGGTTTCGTAAGTCTTGTCAGAAAACTTTTATTTTTTATAGGAAGCGTTTTCCATAAAACTTCTATATTGCATTTTTGTGAAAGAGGAGTAGAATAGTTCCTACTGAAACAGTTCGCATGCGAACTATTTTTTTGTTGAGGGGATGACAACTTTGACTGATGAGGAAAAAATCAGCCAAGTGATCCAATCGTTTCGATGTCTGAATCAAGCTTTTCATAAGCAATTTTGGCATAATGCTGATCAATTAGGTGTGACTGTCGTTCAACTGCACATCCTGAAAGTATTAGCGGACGAGCCTGGAACTGGCTTGAACGACCTTGCCCAAAAGGTGAATGCAAGCAAGAGTACAGTAAGCGAAACGGTTGAAAGGCTTGTACAAGCTGAATTGGTGAAACGGGAGCGCTCTACCCATGACCGCCGCGCAATCGTTCTGTCACTGACTCCAAAGGGACTGGAGCAGAAAAAGACAGCCTACCGAACCTATTTGCAAAGACTGGGGAACATTTCAGACTTCAGCACGGAGGAAGTGGAGACTTTATTGTCTCTTCACAGCCGTTTGCTAAAAAAGATAACAACTCAAGGAGATGAAACAACATGAAAGATCGTTCAGCCTATGTTAATCCAGAATCATTAACCAGAGGCCCGATCGTCGCTATCTTGGTTTTGGGTGCTTTCGTAGCTATCCTGAACCAGACACTGATGAACATCGCGTTGCCTGTCATGATGGTGGATTTGGATATAGAAGAAAACTCAGCACAATGGCTGACAACAGCATTTATGCTGGTAAATGGTATTTTAATTCCGATTACTGCCTTCTTTATGGAAAGATTCACAACTCGTAAACTATTTATCACTGCAATGAGCTTGTTCGCAATCGGAACACTTATTTGTGGAGTCGGCCCTGATTTTACAACCATCTTAATCGGTCGTATCGTACAAGCAGCCGGCGCTGGTATCATGATGCCATTGTTATTCAATACTGTATTGAGCCTTTACCCAATTGAAAAACGCGGCAGCGCCATGGGTGTCATCGGTCTAGCGATGATGTTCGCACCTGCAATCGGACCTACACTTTCTGGTTTTGTAGTCGAGCACGTATCATGGAGATGGTTATTCTTCATCATTCTTCCTATCGCTATCATCGATATCATCCTTGCAGTATTCATCCTGCGAAATGTAACGAAAACACAGAAATCTTCAGTTGATGTGTTATCCGTCATCCTGTCCACTATCGGATTCGGCGGCTTGCTATACGGCTTTAGTGTTGCCGGAGATAAAGGCTGGGATTCCACACCGGTTATCACTACACTTGTAGTGGGTGGTATATCCTTACTCATCTTCATCATCCGACAATTGACAATCAAAAAACCAATGCTCGAGTTCCGTGTATTCAAATACTGGATGTTCTCTCTATCGACTACAATCAACGTCGTTATTACAATGGCTATGTTTGCAGCGATGCTATTGATCCCGATTTTCACACAGAATATGCTAGGTTATTCACCGCTTAAATCAGGTCTATTGCTACTGCCTGGTGCACTGGTTTCTGCGATCATGTCGCCGATTACTGGTAAATTGTTTGATAAGATCGGTGCTCGTCCGCTTGCGTTGATCGGACTATTGATCACAACAATCACAACTTACTTCCTAAGTACGTTGTCTATCGATACAACTTACACGTATATGATGACTGTCTATACCTTCCGTATGATCGGTGTATCCATGGTTATGATGCCAATTATGACAGCTGGTTTGAATCAGCTTCCTAAACGGTATTACGCTCACGGTACGGCGATGGCGAACACACTTCGTCAGATGGCCGGTGCGATCGGTACTGCATTGCTGGTTACTGTGTTCTCTACTCAAACAAAGGAACACGTTACAGACATGATGATGTCTGGCACACCGCAGCAGCAAGCTACATTGCTAGGTTCCATCGAAGGTATCAATGATGCCTTCTGGATTGCTACACTTATCGCAGCTGTCGGTTTCATCCTTTCCTTCTTCCTGAAAAAGGTTCGCCCTGCAGATGAGATTGAACAGGAACAATCAACAGCTACTACAACACCTGTCGGAAAACCTTCCGAAACGCATTAATAGAAAAACCTGCATCCGTTATGGATGCAGTTTTTTTTTATATATTGGCCAGATGTTCGGAAAGGTTATAATCATGTACCTTCCACTTTTCTTCTATAAACTGGATATTGCTCAAGCAAGCGTTGACTAGATGTGTATTTTCACTATCAATTTCTCCATTTGAGATGGTAGATAGGATGGCTGAGATGACGGCGCCATGACAAACGAGCAGTACCTTCTTATCACCGTACTTCGCATTCACTTCCTGCAAAGCCAGCATGACACGTTCTACTAAGTCCTCCCATGATTCCATACCAGGGAAGTCCCAGCTAGGATACTTTGCCTCCCGCTCTGCCCGAGTCAGTCCCTCTGCCTCGCCAAAACCTCTTTCAACGAAACCTTTCATCTCCACTAGCGGCAGCTGTAATGCTTCATTAAGAATATCAGCTGTCTTTCTGGCCCGCTTCATCGGACTTGCTATGATCAGATCAAAATCACTTCCTGCCAGATAATCACGAGTAGCTTGCGCCTGTCTGATTCCTCTTTCATTCAGTGGTATATCTGTACTTCCCTGTACTTTACCTAGTTTATTCCAATCTGTTTCTCCATGCCTGACAAGACAAATCATCCTGATCCCCTCCCCTAATCTATAGTCTTACTATACCGTATTTTTCCTGTTAATCGTTATCGATAAAATTATTGTTGACATATAGTCCAGGCTATTGTATTATATTCCTTGTGCTTCTAAACAATTCATTTATATGGCGGTGTAGCTCAGCTGGCTAGAGCGTACGGTTCATACCCGTGAGGTCGGGGGTTCGATCCCCTCCGCCGCTATCCCTAAACAAGGAATGCAAATCGCATTCCTTGTTTTTTTGTATAAATATTTACATAAAAAAATCGGATGCTTTTTTGCATCCGATTCATTATTTTATATCTCAAGATTTGCATTTTATCAAATCCCAATATATAGACAGCAAGTTTAACCTTTTTTAGCGCCTCTGCCACCACGTTTTGATTCTGTGTGTTTCTTAAGGGACGCCAGACGGTCCTCTGAATCCTTCAAGAAGCGATTCATTTTTGCTTCAAAAGTTTCGGTGCGCTCACGATGACCGCCGCCATGTCCGGAACCTCTGTTGTTGTTATTACGACGTGCTGGTGGCGGATTATCTTTCGCTTTCTTGATAGAAAGTCCAATCTTTCCGTCCTTTTCATTAATGACTTTGACTGTGATCATATCACCAACAGACAAATGTTCATTAATGTCTTTCACGTAATTATCGGCAACTTCACTAATATGGACTAGACCGGTAGAACCTCCCGGCAGTTCTACGAATGCGCCAAAATTAGTAATTCCCGTTACCTTACCCTGATACTTGCTGCCTACTTCAATTGACATAAAAAAAATGCTCCTCCTTAAAGTTTGAAAGAAATATACTTCTTATATATTATATAAAAGCTTGGAAAAGGGTGTCAATAAGAGGGTTCCTCTTCGGTGATTTTAAAGATGGTTTCACCGTCTTTTGAGTAGAAGTAGTTCGTTCTGGCGATTTCCAGTACATAACTCTTATCGTTCAAAAGTTCGATTTCCTCCTTGAGATCCTCTTCCTTCTTCTGCAAGCTGGCCAACTCTTCCTGCTTCTCTTTATATTCTGCTTGCTTAGAAGCATAAACACCTCGCTGATGAATATGATAACCTGTCATTAATCCAAGCAGAACAACTGCAAAAGCGGCGAACAAGATCAAACGCCGAAAGAGTCTTTTCTGTTTTTTTCGCTGCCGTTCCGTATATGCATCGTATTGTCTCGTGTAGTTGGACTCCATCTTCGTTACATTACGTTTCTTTCTTGCCACGCCATTTTTACCTCCTTGCTCTGCGCAGTGTATCTAGTGCTTTCCTTGCTATATTCTTCATTTTACTATATATACCTGCTAATTTGGAGTAAATTTTTCTATGCTTACTTGGCGTCATTCTCCATACCAGCCGCCCGATCAGACGGATTGGATAGAAGAGTATAACCAAAACCAAACGTATCAATCTCCATATCAGCGTCACTACTCCTCCTGCCAGCAGCAGGAGCCCTTGCAGCAGTAAACGTATTGGTGTCAGGATAAGTACCTGTAAGATCCTTCTGACAATCAGGATAGTCCGCCGGATGACACGGATCAGCCATTCAAGCACTCGTCGATAACTTGTCTGGAATAAAGCTCTATATCCTGCAAAGCCACATAACAATGCTAAAAGTATATAAAAGCGCATTTCCCCCTGATTCACTTGAAACAGCAAGGAAAACAATAGCAACGTCTGCAGCAGCCAGAACCCGCATTCCATGATGTAACGCATGAAGACCTGCTTTTTCCAGTGTCGTTCGAAGCGGCGGAATGTATCCATGGCTGCGCCAAGATAAACCCCGCCGGCAATCATCGACACGATGGTGAGGAATTGGACAGTGAGCGTCATTTGAAGAGCTTGCTAAAGATTCCTTTAGCCTTCTCCCCATGATGCTCATCCAAGTAGGATAGCTCTTGGATTTTGCCTTTGATTGATACCTTCCCCTCCTGCAGATCAAGGTTCTTCATATGCAGGTTGCTCCCGCGAATGATCATATAGCCCATCTCAGTCTGGAGCAGGAATTCTTCACTGTCGAAGCTGTCCACTTCCTTCACACCGCTGATCTCGAGCGATTTCCGATTGAACATCTTTATATCATGATCCGCTTGGGTTTTCCGGGTTTGATCCATCGTTACCGCCTCCCTTTATCCCTAACAATCTATGAGGGCAGGGACAAGGTTAGAACGGTTTTTATTGTACAGGCTCTTCCTTTTTCACTGTGTACAGTGTCGCAGCATCTTCCTTCTTAACTGCTTCCTTCAGCTGCTGTACCTCGATCGTTAACAGCTTCTGACCAAAACGGATCGCCATCTCATCACCAACAGCTACATTCGTTGAAGCCTTTGCCTGAACGCCATTAATAGTGATACGGCCTTGATCGGCCACTTCTTTTGCCAATGTCCGGCGTTTGATCAGTCGTGAGACTTTTAGAAATTTATCCAAACGCATATCATTCACTTCCCTTATCCGTACTTTTCTTTCCCTCTATTGCTTGATGTAACGCAATTTCTGGATTTATTTTATAATAGCCCGCATAAGAAGCAATAGCAAACAGAAGCTCTCCAATGACATTTTCATCCACCTCTGCCACTGATGCTCTTCTGCTGAATTCCGCCAGCTGCTGCGCCAAATTAGATGGAGAAGGTTTCTGCTTGCCAATCTCTGCTGCTTTCATCAGCTCCGGCTGCATGGATTCTTCACTCTGATCAGGGTTATATTCTGCCTTTTCTTCCTGCTTGATAGCTTCCCAGCTCTTGCTCAGCTCTTCTTCAGTCTCCAGAACTGCCTCTCCGAAAACATGTGGATGACGGCGGATCATTTTTTCGGTCACACTTCGAATGACATCCTCAATAGAGAAATAACCATCATCTTCTCCAATCTGACTGTGCAGCATAACCTGGAGCAGTACATCCCCTAATTCCTCGATAAGATTCTCATCATCTTCCTTATTGATGGCATCAATAAGCTCGTAAGCTTCTTCGATCAAGTACTTCCGCAAGGATTCATGTGTTTGCTTTTGATCCCATGGACAGCCGCCCGGACCCCTCAGCGTCTGAATTACCTCACGCAATCGATAGAATTTGTGGTTCATCTCCAAAGATACTGCTGGCGGTACATACACACTCATCAAGTTACTGAATTCTACGCTCCTGTCCAGATCCTCCAGCATTACAGTCTTGATACTCTCATCCGAGCTGCCTACTGCATCCACAATCGTAATTGGATATTCCGGCGGTAAATCTTCCAATAACTCCAGTTTTACTTCCGAAGCCACCATTTGATCATATACTTGGCAGAAAATGAGGTGTTGTCTATATTCCAGCTCATCACGCTTGAATGATGTCGCATCGACGAATTGAAAACCATCAATCGGATCAATTCGCAGAGCAGAGAACAAATCATCCAAAAAGCTCTGCCCCCCAATAATCTTTACGTCCACTTCTTGCTGAGCAAGCAGCAGCTGAACAGTCATTTCAGCTAACATCGGATGACCGGGAACTGCATAAATCAATGACCCTTCTTCTGCTTGCCGAAACAAGCTGTTAGCTATCTCTTCATAAACCGATTGAAAATCAGGATAATTTTCGTAGATTTCGTCATAGGAATGGAACTCCACCCCTTCTTCCTCCAGTGTTCTGACGACAGGATGGTCCTTGGTTCTTACAAAGATTGGTTGTCCATGCTCTTTTAACTTCTTGTAGATTCCTAGTGACAACTGATTTATATCACCACCACCAAGACCGACAACTTCAATGGTATGTTTCATTTTTCTTTTCTCCCTTCTAAGCGCAGTAAATGTTTGCTGAACGGCAATGATTCTAACTCTGCCCGATTGAATGCCCCAGTCCTAATTAAGGTTATTCCATACAATAAAGCACCAGCCATAACCGCAAACAATACATACCCTAATAACAAAATTCGTGTTTTCACGTGAAACAATTCGACGGCAGCTACATTTAAAAGTCCTACTGCGACAAGCATGAACAGCAATCCGACAAATAAACTTTTCCATGGAAGCTGGAATAATTTAATCTCCGGCAGATGCCGTTTAAGCAAATACATATTGCAAGCTAATATGCATGTTACAGTAATGACAGTCGCCAATGAAGCACCCAAGATGCCATAAATCGGAACGAGCCATACATTCATAAACCACTTGAGAAGAAAACCGGCCGCGATTATAGCAGCTGTCTGCTTCCATTTCCCTAAAGTCTCTAACATGGAAGCAGTAGTCAATGTGAGGGAACAAACAAAAATCGTCAGCGTGAATACTTGCAAAGAATATGTACCAACATCGTCCTTAAACAGCAATTCATTGACTAGCGGGAGCAGAGCGACTAATCCAGCTGTAGCTGCAATTGATAACAGGAAGCTTAGTTTCCACCCGCTATGCAGCAAATGTAGGACCGCTTTCTTCTCACTGATCAGCTGATCCTTTGTTATAGACGGTACGAATGCTAATGCCAGGGAGGAGCCGACGACGATACCTAATTGTACTAGCGGCTGTCCGCGATCATATATCCCTTTCCATTCACGTGCTTCATCCAAACTCAAACCATGTGACAGCAATCCGGAAACGAGCGTAAAAGCATCGGCAAACTGCAATAACAGCAATAGCATATAGTTTAGACAAATAAAAAAGCCATATACGAGGATCGTCTTTATGATATATCCCCACGGAAGCCGCTGCTCCACAGAGGAAATAATCGGTTCTCTTCTCATATAAAAGCTAAGTACTACAATACCAAAGCACGCCCCTGCTAAAGATGCCATTGCAGCTTTAGCTCCTATGTCATACAAATCACTCCCTGAACGGACAAGCAGGAAAGTGACAGCAAGAATCAAACTTACGCGGACTAGCTGCTCCACTACTTGTGAAACAGCTGTCGGCGTCATATTCTGCTTTCCTTGATAAACACCTCGCAGAATCGAAGTGAACGGAACTGCCAAGAAAATAAAAGCCGCAGCTTGGAGTGGTTTTACCAAAGCTGTATCGCCCATCGATTCGGCTATTTGCGGTGCTAGCATATACAGCAAAACAAAGGTAATCACAGCCAGACCGAGCAAGAAAGTCCCTACCGGTAAATAGAACGAACGAAGAGACGGCGATGTGCTGCGATAACGATCAGCAACTAATCTGGACACAGCTGCCGGAATACCGTATAGAGCAAGGCTTGCTGCTATCCCAAGGAATGGATATACCTGCTGATAAATATAAAAGCCCTTATCGCCTACTATATTTTGAAACGGGACCCGATAGCCCGCACTTAAAATCTTACTGATCAAACCAGCGACCGCCAGCACAAAAGCACCATGAAACAGCCGCTTCATCCCTAACCCCATTCAATGATTCCTCCAAACTTTTCCTATTGGGATTATACCATATGCCATATCCTGCTTTAACTTTGAGCAAGATCCCATACGACCTTCATCCATTAAGGATATATGCTGGATAAGAGGTGAACAGCATGTATATGGCAGTTATCAAAAATAAAAATGCAGTCTATTACTTTCTAGGTGGAGCAGTCTCCCACATCGGTGATATCCTATCCGGGTTGGCATTCCTGTTTCTTGCTTTTCGTATGACTGACTCTAGCATACATACAACAATTGTAGCCATTGCAGAAACTATGCCATACCTTCTCTTCGGATTATTCGGCGGAGCTTTAGCAGACCATATAAACAGAAGAAATATAATGGTAATCATAGACTTAATAAGATTGATCATCCTTACATTAATCATCTCTCTCTATCTACAGGATGGTCTGACCTACCCTTATCTTCTTGCAGGAAGTTTCTTGCTTCAATGCTGTGGATGTTTTTTCAATCCGGCTCACCGAGCTGTACTCCCTGAGATAATACCGGAAGAAGAACTACCTAACGCCAATAGTACCTGGGATACAATCCAACGTTCCGCTTCCTTAATGGGTCCGGTTCTCGCTGCTTGGCTGATTGCAAGTGCTGATATTATCTATTTCTTTGTTATAGATGCAGCTTCCTATGCTATTAGTGCTCTTTGCCTTTCTCGTTTGCCGGCTATGGCTCCGACTGATAAGGAAGTCAGACTGTCTATCGCATCGCTTTATAGGTCACTATTTGATTTCTTTAAATGGGTAAGAAAAAAGCCTACCCTAGTGCATCTATTCATTACTACCTTTTTCGTAGTCTTTTTCAACACTTGGGTATGGCAGGTTGGAATTTTGCTCGCATTCGAGGAAATTACGGAAAATGGCGAGCCGTGGTATAACGCACTTCAGATTGTATTTGGCATCGGAGCGACAATTATCAGCATTCTAATTCCGATACTGATAAAACGATTGGACATGAAAAAATATATACTAGGATGCGTTATATGGGGTGCAGGAATCAGTATAATCGGTTTAGCTTACAAGGAACCATTCTTCTTTGCCGGCGCTATCCTTATCGGTATAGGTCTTCCTGTGAGCAGCCTAACCAGGGTGTATCTCATACAGACTCATGTACCAAAATTGATGCTTGGAAGGGCATTCAGCTCTAATGCTGTACTGCTATACGCTTCAAATACCTTGTCACTAGCACTGTATGCCAGCTTATTATCCTTCCTATCTATTCGAAGTCTCATCCTGATAAGCGGAGCGAGTATTTTAGTAATTGTTTTTTTCTATACATTACATATGCTTTTCCGAAATAAACCAGGAGTCTGACCGTAAATTCGCCGAAATACAGCATGGTAAGAAGACACATTCTTAAAGCCTACTTCCAAGGCGACGGAAAGAATGGAAGCATCGGTATGACGGAGCAGCTTCTGACTTTGGATGACACGATATATTTGGAGCCAGCTATACGGTGACAGACCCGTTTCCTTTTTAAAAAGGTGACTGAATTGATATTTCCCTAGTTGGGTCAGCTGTACCATCTTATCCAGTGTCCAGTCTTGCTGATAACTTTGTTTCAAAGCATCCAAAACGATGTGCACAGTTGGCTCATATCCTTTCATGTCCCACTTATCGCTATGGGTGCCTGGTACAAGGCGGAGCAGAACCATCGCAAGCTGAATCCAGCTATTCTCCAGCCATAGAGCACTTTCCTTTTCTGTAGCAGCCATTCCCAAGTAGAGACGAGTCGTAGAAAACCATTGGTGAAGAAGTGGGTGTTTACATGCTACTAGTGCGAACATCGGATCTACCCTGCTACCGCTCAGTTCCTGTGCTACTTCTGCTATAAAAGCTGGCTGCAATTCAACAATCCACTTCTCCGACGTATGGCGGAGCTGTTTATGTATCTCATGCGGATTAAGAAGCATAGCCTCACCATCAGACAATTCCATATTATGTCCCTGAAATTGGTAGACAGCATGACCGTTAGGGCTGAAAATCAATTTATATGTATCATCATCCCGCCAGTTTCTTTCACCAAGCATTGTTGTCCGGTTTAATAAGAGACCATTCGCATGCTCCTCTATCATAACCTCTCCTCCTCTTTGGGATTAGCTTAGCATAAAAAGAATCCCGCAACATAATAAGCTGCGGGATTCCTTCTTACTATTCCATCTGTCTTGCGAGGAAATTAGCAGCTGTTTCTGCTGCTTTTTCTTCTACCTTGCTTAATTCACCATCATTGCGGCTGACAATAATAACGCACCCAATTGGGTCACCGCTTGCAATGATCGGACTTACCACATATGCTTGGATGTCTTCTTCCTTATCCTCTACAAGCTCGATACTGCCTGCTTGATTATTCGTGGCAGTCGATCTTTCCTGCATCGCCTTTTCAATTACAGCCCCGATGCCTTTATTCATGTATTCTTTCTTCGATTCTCCTGCAACTGCAATGTATTCATCACGGTCACATATAAGTACTCCGTGGTCAATCGAAGTAAATAATGCCTCTGCGTATTCTTTTGCAAAATCGCCCAACTCGCTGATCGGAGAGTATTTCTTTAAGATAACTTCACCATCACGGTCAACAAAGATCTCCAGCGGATCCCCCTCTCGAATGCGCAGTGTCCGGCGTATTTCCTTCGGGATAACAACACGTCCCAAGTCATCGATCCTACGTACGATTCCTGTAGCCTTCATCTTCCATTGCCTCTCTTTCTGTATCATAAGCTGCTCTGGGGTATTTTCTACTTATTATGAAGAAAAGAAGAATTCACCAGTTGTGCTGTTAGTATGATACACATCGGCATTACTATACATTTCCTGTAGATTTTTTGTAGTGGAAGTTTAACTAGCTCGTTTTAGCTCGCGCATAGCTTGTATGAATTCTTCAGCTATCTCATATCGGCGTTCATAAGAGTTCCGATCCCAATTGAAGACGATCTTCAATTTCTTGTCCTCTGTACCTAGCTGTACCATCCGGCCATATTGATTAGCGAATTCGAACAGCTTGCTGCCGTCAACGTGCTGGCTCATATCAGAATCGACTAAGATCTCCATGCGCTGTTTTTTCTTCTTCTCACTGATGGATTCGATTTTTTCCCGTTTAGCATACATTTTCAATGTAGTTACATGGAAGAGGTTGGCCACTTCTTCAGGGTAGTCACCGAATCGATCAATCAGTTCTTCCCGCAAGTCATGGATTTCCTCTTGGGATGAACAGCTCTGGAAACGTTTATACATATCGATTTTCTGTTTCTCGTCACTGATATAAGACTCCGGGATATACGCATTGATATCCAGGTCAAGCTCAACTTCGAATGGTTTGATCTCTTCTGCTGGCTTACCTGCCTTCCGTGCTTCCACTGCTTCCGTAAGCATCTGGGAATACATATCGAAACCGACAGAATCAATAAATCCATGCTGCTGAGAACCGAGCAAGTTACCTGCTCCACGGATAGACAAGTCCCGCATCGCAATTTTGAATCCTGATCCAAGTTCAGTGAATTCCTTGATTGCCTGCAGACGCTTTTCGGCCACCTCTGTTAACACTTTATCCTGCTGATAAGTGAAATAAGCATATGCTACCCGATTGGAACGTCCTACTCGACCGCGTAATTGGTATAGCTGACTAAGTCCCATTCTGTCTGCATTGTCAACGATCAATGTGTTCACATTCGGGATATCCACCCCTGTCTCAATGATAGTCGTGCTGACAAGTACATCATATTCCCCTTCAAGGAAGGCGAGCATAACACTTTCCAGCTCAGATTCGTTCATTTGACCATGCGCAAAGGCGACTCTGGCATCATCAACCAAAGCTGCGATTTCCTGTGCTTTACGCTCAATATTCTCTACCTTGTTATAAAGGAAGAATACCTGTCCATCCCGAGCCATTTCCCGTTCGATTGCCTCGCGGATAAAGACTGGATTGTACTCCATCACATACGTTTGAATCGGGAATCTATTTTCAGGTGGTGTCTCAATAACGGAAAGGTCACGCACACCAAGCATGGACATATGCAATGTACGAGGGATTGGTGTGGCAGTCAATGTCAGAACATCAACATTCGTCTTAAGCTGTTTCAGCTTTTCTTTGTGTTTAACGCCAAAGCGCTGCTCTTCGTCCACCACTAATAAGCCAAGATCTTTGTATACGATATCCTTGGATAATAGGCGGTGTGTGCCTACAACAATATCGATAACCCCACTCTTCAACCCGGTCATGACTTCATTTTGCTGCTTACGCGTACGGAATCGGCTCATCAGGCCTACATTGATCGCATGATCCTGGAATCGTTCCAGAATCGTCTCATAATGCTGCTGCGCCAAAATGGTTGTCGGTACTAAAATCGCTACCTGCTTGCCATCCGCAATTGCTTTGAAAGCTGCACGGATAGCCACTTCTGTTTTCCCGTATCCGACATCCCCGCAAAGCAGCCTGTCCATAGGACGTTCCCGTTCCATATCCTTTTTGATTTCATCAATGGTACGAAGCTGATCTTCGGTTTCCTGATAAGGAAACGCAGCTTCGAACTCCCGCTGCATCTCGGTGTCTTCTGAAAACGCATATCCTTTGGAGGCTTCCCTCTCGGCATAAAGCTTGATCAGCTCATCAGCAATATCCTCCACTGACGATTGGACACGGCTTTTAACCTTTTTCCACTCTGTTCCGCCAAGCTTGTAAAGCTTCGGTTCTTTTCCTTCTGATCCAACGTACTTTTGAACAAGGTCAATCTGATCAATTGGCACAAATAACTTGTCGTCTCCGGAATAGCGGATGAGCATGAAATCTTTATGCAGATCCTGCACCTGCAGCGTTTCTATACCAACATAGCGGCCGATACCATGGTTTGCATGAACAACGTAGTCGCCTACAGCAAGCTCCTGGTAGCTTTTAATCCGCTCCGCGTTGGATATTTTTTGCTTGCGCTTCGGTCTTGCTGAACGCTTTTTAAACAGTTCGTTCTCTGTCAGCACTGCCAGCTTATGAAATGGCAGCTCAAAACCGCTGCTGATATTACCTATCAAGATAGTCGGTGTGCTCACCGGCAAGGAAACACGCTCTGCGATGACTGCTTCCATATCATAATCAGCCAGAACAGCTTGGATCTTCTCTGCACGCTGCTGGGTAGGTGCCATTAAGATAGTAGAATAATTGCTCTTTTCCCACCGTTCCAGCTCATTTTTCAGCAAATGCATCTGTCCATGGAATTGCTGCATAGCCCTGCATGTCACGTTCACAATATTTTGGGGCTGTGTATTCGGTATATGACGCAAGAACACGCTCAAATACAAACGTGACTGCTTCATCTGCTGTAGTACTTCATGCCAGTCAAACGACAGTTTCAGCTTTCTTACTGTTTGATGTGCTTCCAGCAGACTCTGATGCCATTCTGCTTCCTCTTCATCGAGCCGGTTAGCTGTTTCTTGGATTCGGCTCATTTCATCCAGGATGATATAGCCGCCTTCACCAAGATAATCTAACAGACTAGCTGGTTCCTCGTAAAAATAGCCTGCATACTTGGCCATGCCCTGAAATCGCTCTTGCTGCCGTAACCTTTCAAGATCCTGACTGACAGACTCTAGAACTTGCTGCTTATGCTCATCGGCCTGCAGTTTAGCTATTGTTTCCCCTAATGCTTTCTCCAACCGGTCCGCTGCTCGGGCGATATCCTCGTTATCGATGAGCAATTCCGTTGCAGGGCCTACTTCAACCGCGTCTTTCTTCTCCAGAGAGCGCTGTGTGTCCGAATCAAAATAACGAATGGAATCGACTTCTGTATCGAACAATTCGATTCTGATCGGGTTGTTTTCCGTTAATGGATAAATATCCAATATACCTCCGCGCAGGCTGTACTCTCCTGGAGACGCAACCATATCCGTACGTTCGTATCCCATATCGACCAACGCACGTAAGTAGTGCTCTAAATCGATTTCTTCCCCAACACGAAAAGCCAGCTGATAGCTTTCCCATTTAGCTGGTTGTGGCAGTATTCTTTTTAGCGCTGCAGCCGGAGCTACTAGGACGCCATTCTCACTATGCATCCAATTCCGCAATGCATCTAAACGCTGTGAGCGAAGCTCCGGACTGGAGATGGCAATTTCCGATGCTAATAATTCATTCACAGGATACAGGTACACATTGGAATGCGTACTCAGCTCCAATAAGTCCTCATAAAGTGTCTGCGCCTGGGTCAGCTGATGCGTGACCAGGATTACTTTCCGCCGTATGGAGTCCTGCAGCACAGTTGCCAGGACCCCCCTTGCCGAACCAGACAATCCTGTCAAAAGCTGTTCGTGCATCCCAGACTTTATCCCATTGATGACTGATTGTATGTCATCCTGAGTTGAGATAAATTGCTTGATCTCTTGCATAATGCCTCCTTCTGCTAGTACATGTCATAAGCAAAAAATGCCTTGGTTCAGGCACCAAAGCTTTGTATGACAGCATTATTTAGCTTTACGTTATTGCATGAAATGATCCAGTTCATGATAATGCGGGTTTTGCTGCAGCGCATTTTCACAATCCTCACATGCGACCTGACAGACGATATGACCCGAATCGATCTGCACCATTTCCTGATAGTCCGCCGCGGATAATCGATCCCATCCGAGCGCTTTGATATCCACCTTATATTCATCTAGCTCTGCTAGCTGCGTTTTGCAATGTCGACAACGGTAAACGATAGCCATAGTTATGCCTCCGGGACTTAGATTTGACTCTGTCAAAGTCTGCCCGAAAGCATCTGGATTCATACTTATCACCTTGCAGTGTATGAATTAGCGATTAAAATCATTCATCACGTTCAGGAAAGGCTCCTTAAGCCATGTTTCTGTTGCATCGGCAGCCTTCTTCACACTATCGACGATGTCCGGCAATTCTTCCTTATGGAAACGCTGGAGAACATAATCTACAACTGGCTGCTGACCGACCGGGCGGCCGATTCCCAGACGAATGCGTTTGAATTCCTTCGTGCCTAAATGCGAAATCAAAGAACGGATTCCATTATGGCCCCCATGACCGCCTTTTTCCCGCAGTCTTACCTTTCCTGCCGGTAGATCCAAATCATCATAAATGACAACCAAATCCTCAAGCTCGACATTATAGTAATCCATCAGCGGTCGTACTGCTTCACCTGAAAGGTTCATAAAAGTAATAGGCTTCACCAAGATTACCTTTTCCCCATTTATCATGCCTGTCGCATATACACTATTGAACTTTTTATTTGTTAACGGCAAATCGTGCCGGTGCACTAATTCATCAATCGCGATGAACCCAATATTATGCCGTGTCTGATCATATTTCTGACCCGGATTCCCAAGTCCAACAATCATTTTCATATTTATAAACGCCCTTTACTCATAGTCCATTCCCAAAAAACTATACCTTAACAGAAAATAAAATACAAGAAAACCGAAAAGCGGAAAAGACCGTTTAGAAACGAAGCGGTAAGCAAGGGAGCCCGGAGTGGATGACCTTTCCATGCAGGGATCCATTGCTTACAGCGCAGTTTCTGGTCTTTGGAGCTAGACAAAAACCGAAAAGCGGAGAAAGCCGTTCAGAAACGGAGAAGTAAGCGAGAAAGCCCGGAGTGAGATGCTTTTTCTCACGCAGGGATTTATCACTTACGGCGCAGTTTCTGGCTTTCGCAGCTAGACATAACCGAAAAGCGGAAAAAGCCGTTCAGAAACGGAGAAGTACGGTTAGCAGCGTTTAACACTCCAGCTCTTATCCTTCTCCGACAGAAAGGAAAATTCCTTCCTTCCTGCACAAAAAGCACATCAAGGATGCTTCTTTCCCATCCTTGACATGCTTTGCCTATACTTTTATCATATCCTTTGCGCTTAAGGAATAATCCTACTTCATTAAAACTTTACACTTTTTTCAAATTGTTTAATCATGGTTAAAAGTAGTAAAGCAATAAAGCTAATAGTTGTAGCGAGGATAGCTCCCATGTGCATATTTCCCTTATTTGCATCCAGTGCCTCCGTTGCCAAGTTGAGAAGACTTGAAGGCAAATATATAGCTATATCAGGTATAACAGTCGACAAGATGGCGATACTCGCCATTATTAGAATAGATATGCCTGCTACTCCTCCACTTCGACGGAGAAACGTACTAACAAATAACGTCACTGTTATAACTAGTACAATCCATAAACAATAAATTATAAAACTTTTCCAGACGGAACTAAACGACACATCAGAAAATAGGATATTTGTATAATACCATGCGGCTCCATAGGAGATAGTAAAGGCACCGAGATGAAGCAATACGAGCATCGTCCACTTACTGAATATGTAGGTGGCGGTATTTACAGGTCTGGAGAATAGCTGCATAAGAGAGCCATTATTTCTCTCCTGTACAATTACATTCATACAAGCTAACACAATAATTGCTGTGCCAATTGTATGTAGTTGAGACAAAGTCCCCGCCAGAACTTCAGCACCGCTAGGGATTGGCAGTTCAATTACTGCGCCTGGCGGCAGACTATTCGAATTCTCTAAAATAGTTGGCATAAAATACAAACTAATTGGCTGTAGAAGTGTCACTAGCAGGATGACAGCAGGAAGCCAGACGAGCTTCTTCTCTCTCCAAGCTTCTACCCATTCTTTATGAAATAGTGCGTTGAACCTCTTCAACCTTCTATCACCTCTATGTAATGTTCTTCTAAGGTTTTTTCTTCTGCTCCGAAGTACCGAACTCCTATATTTTTCTGGATGCAATTTTGCAGCAAGATATTGGGCGTTACATTATGACGCAGCGTACCAATGATCTTCCTTGGTTCCTTTATATCAATCTCTTCATACAGCTCCTGTAGTTCTTCAATCTGTAAAGGATCTGATGTTTCTAAACGATACCGTTCTCTTAGCCGGTTTCCTTTCCATTCCTTCATGTCTTTATAGGAAATGCTTTGACTCGAGTTCATAATTAACGCCCTATCACATATCTGTTCAGCATCATGCAGTACATGTGTAGAAAATAGGATAGCCATACCCTTTTTCAAATCCTCCAATATATTCATGACATCAATTCTTCCAGTCGGATCAAGAGCGGATACAGGTTCATCTAGCAAAAGAATTTTCGGTTCATGCATGATTGCTTGCGCTAACCCAAGTCGCTGTTTCATTCCTCCAGAGAAAGCCCCTATCTTTTGTTTCTGTGCCTCTAACAAGCCTGTCATTTCCAATACATGCAAGCTTCGTTTTTTTATGGTTTGCTTCGTAAGTCCAGATAATGTTCCTGCTAACATAAGATATTCTATAGGGTACATCCAGTCGAAGAAAGTAGGATATTGAGGCAGAAATCCAATTTTATCTTTGTTAAGTACCTTATTGTCACTCAATATCACTCCATCAGTAGGTGTAATCAATCCAGCCAGCATATGCAAAGTTGTTGTCTTACCAGCTCCGTTTGGTCCCAAAAGCGCAATACACTCATTTTCCTTCAGCTTAAGATTTAAGTTTTTTACTGCGACATGTTTCCCGTATCGTTTCGTCAATCCTTGTGCTTCTAAAATAGTCATTTATATGCATCCTTTCTTTGCCCGATCACGAAATAAAGGATAGGTCCGATGATACTGATACAGAAAATGATTAATATCCAAGCCCATTTGGGCCCAAGGGTTTCCTCAGCTCGAATACAACTGATCAACGCAATAACGAGCAAAAGAAACTGGATCAATATAACAGGCAGCAGCAATGTCACAGTGTTCTCCATTTATCAGTGCCTCCTTTTTTTATCTTTGCGAATGATAAATACATAATATAAAAGAAGCGGTGTGGGGAACTGAATCAGCCCAACAATCCCCCACGCCCATGCATAAGTACCTCTTCTTTTTGCATCTATGTACAACCAAATTCCTTGTGCCAGCAATATAGGAATTGCCAAGATTATACTTATCAGTTCATTCGTTGATATCATGTGACCCTTCCTTTGCTTCTTTCAACTAGTAATAGGACGACAACAACAATAATGGATATGACCTGCACAACGTAGAACACCCAATTGATATGTATGGCCATTAGAATGTAGAAGGAAAGCAACACGCAAGCCAGAAAGATGAACCTGCATAGTTCCCTGCGCATCCTTTCTCGATATCGTTTCTCACCAGAGCTAATCTGCTGCAGCATCTCATTAGTTTCAGGAACGTCAATATGTAATTTTGCATCCATTTCATTCCACGTTTCGTCCATCTTTTTTACCCATTCATCTTGTTTCATCTGACCACTCCTCTCTTAATTTCTTTAACGCATAATGGATACGAGACTTCACTGTCCCTTTTCTTAATTTTGTCATGGAACTAATTTCCTCAAATGAATAACCATAATAATGACGAAGTAATATTAATGTTCTAGTTTCTATAGGTAGCGATGCAAACTGGTTCAGATGTAATGACCAATCCATATTGCCTTGTTCTAGTTCCCATTTCATTTTTCGTTTCTCATTCTCTGTCAGCTGCTGTTGCCTTTTCCTATCTCGCTTCCTTTTCCGTTGCTCATCCAGATATAAGCGTGTCGCGATGGATATGAGCCATGTAGAAAACTTAGACTGATGATTAAATTTTTGAAGATTTATATAAGCCCGAATCATCGTTTCCTGCAGCAAGTCTTCTGTCATTTCTTTATCCATCGTGAGTTTAAAAAGATAACGATATAAAAACGTATAGTATTGATGGAAAAGCTGACCGAATGCTGATTTATCTTGTTTTGCATCTTCAATCGATATGGATTCCGCTGAGTCCTCCATCTCACTCCCCCTTTCTTCTCTATCTATAAGACGTTCGAGGAATATGAATAGTTCAAACGAAACGAAATAAAAAAAGCTGTGCCTTTTCAGGCACAGCTTTTTTTTATCACTTAATCTTTTTGATCGTCCTTAGATCCTTCTTCGATTGCTTCTACATCGCCCGCATCACCAGTAGTTGTATCATCTGTTTCAATCTCTGCAGTAGGTGCAGTGACTGTAGCGATTGTTGTATCAGCATCGGTTAGGATTTCATAAGCACCGTCTGTTGGCAGGTCACCAACGCTGATGCTGTCACCGACTTCAAGTTTGGAGACATCGACTGTGATTTGATCTGGGATGTCATTCGGTTTTGCACTGATTTCCAGATCAAACAAAGGCTGTTGAAGAACGCCGCCTTCATTAGATCCTGGCGCTTCACCTTCGAGCTGGATCGGCACTTCTACATTACGTGCTTCCGACATGTTCACCACATAGAAATCCGCATGTACAAGACTTGCTTTCAAAGGATCAGTTTGGTAATCATGTAGCATTACATCTACCGATTCGCCTTTGATATCCAAAGAAATAATGGCGTTCTTACCTTCATCTCGTACAGTTTTCAGTAGATCCACACTATCAACTGCAACACTGACAGGCTCTTTGCCTTTGCCATATACGACTGCAGGGACGACTCCTTCTTCGCGAAGTCCTCTGATATAAGATTTTGTATTGTTATCTCGTTTGTCTGCTTTAAGCTTTACTGCCATCGTAATCACCCTCCATAGTTTTTACGTGTCTACAGATAAGGTTTCCCTTACAATTCCAGTAATAAACATAAAATCAATCAAACAGGATACTAACAGATTGCTGTTCGTGGATGCGGATAATCGCTTCACCGAACAATGGTGCAACAGAAAGCTGCGTGATATTTTCGATTTGCTTCTCTTTTGGAAGAGGGATTGAGTTTGTCACAACAAGCTCTTTAATTTGTGAATTTTGGATTCGCTCGATTGCCGGTCCGGATAGAACTGGGTGAGAACATGCTGCATATACTGCTGTCGCGCCTTTTTCTCTCAACGCATTAGCAGCTAGCGTCAAAGTTCCAGCCGTATCAATGATATCATCGATGATGATTGCAGTTTTGCCTTTGATTTCTCCGATGATGTTCATCACTTCTGCCACGTTTGGACGCGGGCGGCGTTTATCGATGATTGCAATCGGTGCTTTCAAACGATCAGCCATACGGCGTGCACGGACTACGCCGCCGTGGTCAGGAGATACAACGACGATATCTTCCAAATTCTTTTTCTCGAAATAGTCGGATAGAATTGGAACACCTACTAAGTGGTCGATCGGAATATCGAAGAAACCTTGGATCTGCGGTGCATGCAAGTCCAATGCCAAGACGCGTGTAGCTCCGGCAGTTTGCAAAATATCAGCGATCAGTTTGCTTGTAATTGGTTCACGGGCACGGGCTTTGCGGTCCTGACGAGCATAACCGTAATAAGGCATGATGATGTTGATTGTTTTAGCTGAAGCGCGTTTCAGTGCATCAATCATGATGAGAAGTTCCATCATATGCTGGTTGACAGGCGCACTAGTGGACTGGACAACGTAGACGTCACAGCCGCGGATACTTTCTTCGATATTGATCTGGATTTCGCCATCGCTAAAGTGGGAAACAGTGATTTTACCCAGTTCTACGCCAATGTGGTCTGCAATTGACTTAGCTAACTCCGGATTAGAATTCAAAGAAAAAACTTTTAACGATGGATCATTATAAGGCATGTCGAGTAACCCTCCAAAATTATTTATTCTTTAGATAAGAATTTTTGTTTTCTTGTCTTGCTCTGGCAATTGATAAAGCATCTGCTGGTACATCTTTTGTTATGGTCGAGCCTGCTGCCACCAGGGCACCTTTGCCGACCGTCACTGGCGCAATCAAGTTCGCATTACAACCTATAAAGGCATTATCTTCAATCTTCGTCAGATGTTTATTCTTTCCGTCATAGTTCACTGTTATTGTACCACAACCGACATTTACATCTTTACCAACTTCAGCATCTCCGATATAGCTGAGATGGGAAACTTTGCTCCCCTCACCGATAGATGCTTTCTTCACTTCGACGAAGTTTCCGATTTTCACATTATCTCCAAGCTGTGCTTGTGGACGAATATGGGCGAAAGGCCCGATATTGACGTCATTTCCGATTTCACTGTCATGTGCTACGCTTTGCTTCACGACTGTGCGGCTGCCGATTGTGACATCCTTCACTTCTGAATTCGGACCAATGACAGCATCTTCTTTGATAACTGTCTTTCCAAGAATCATCGTGTTTGGCAAGATCGTAACATCCTGTTCAATGACCGCGTCGGTACTGATATATGTCGAGTCCGGATCAATGATTGTTACGCCATTGCGCATATGCTGTTCATTGACACGACGTTTCATAATCCGTTCTGCTTGGGAAAGAGCTACACGATCGTTTACGCCCATCGTTTCATCGAAATCAGTTGTCTGATAAGCGGTCACCAGCTTGTTATCTTTTTTCAACAACTCAAGTACATCCGGAAGATAATACTCACCTTGGGCATTATCATTCGATACATTATGCAATGCCTGGAACAATAGCTTGTTATCAAAGCAGTATGTACCTGTATTGATTTCATCTACGAGAAGCTCTTCCGCATTTGCATCTTTATGCTCTACAATACGCAGTACCTCTCCAGCGTCACTGCGGATGACACGCCCATATCCTGCTGGGTCCGGTGCTTTTGCAGTCAATACCGTTGCGCTTGCCCCTTGCTGTTCATGATGATCTAGTAATGCTTGAATCGTTTGACCTGTAATCAGGGGCGTATCCCCGCTTAAAACGACCGTAACACCCTCTTTATCATTCAGGAACTCTTCCGCCTGCAGTACCGCGTGTCCTGTACCAAGCTGTTCCTCCTGCAAGGCATATTCACTTACATCTCCAAGCTGGGCTTTCACGTCTTCTGCTCCATGCCCTACAATGGTGATCAATTTATCTAATTGTAAAGAATTTAACTGGTCAGTAACATGCTGTACCATTGGTTTTCCCATGACAGGATGCAGCACTTTGTACAGCTTCGATTTCATCCTGGTGCCTTTGCCAGCAGCAAGGATGACTGCATATCGGTTTGACATGCGAACCCTCCATTCTTTTTATCCTCTGTAAATATATCTTAAAATAATTGTCATTTCAACAGGAGCAGCGCTTGAATTCACGTAATTCGAGACAATTTTTTCACCAATCAACTGGATTATAAGCATAAAAATAACAGCTATCCCATATGTTAGAACAGCTGTTAATTTCACCTTTATAAAAGATGACGCATTCGCCATCTATCTGAGCTCATATCAAGAAGCGCCAGCGGCTTCCTCATACTCCACTTCTATTTCTTCTCCTGCACGATGATATTCCTGCAGTACAGCATCCTGAATCTTGCTCCGTGTACCAGAGTTGATTGGATGTGCTACATCGCGGAATTCACCGTCTGGTGTGCGTTTGGAAGGCATAGCGACAAACAAGCCGTTATTTCCTTCGATGACACGAATATCGTGTACAACAAACTCCTGATCCATTGTAATAGAAGCGATAGCACGCATTCTTCCCTCGGTATTAACGCGGCGTAATCTTACGTCAGTTACTTCCATTATGCTTCACCACCCTTACCTTATTTAGAACTTATTACCAGTAATTCTACATAAAGCTGGGAACTCCTGCTCTAATTAAAACTTTTTTTAAAAATTATATCGGCAGGGGGCAAAGCTGGATCAGTTAAAGTAATTACCTTTTTGTACTTCGACTCGCTGATTGCGTACATCAACGTTCTGAATCTTGATCAATGACGTGTAATCTTCCACTACACGTTCTTCTTCTTCGTCCTCTGCTTCAGCCAATACGCCTATAGCAGTCACATTTGCATTGAATTCCTGCAAAAGACTCTTCATTCCATTAATGGTTCCGCCTGCTTTCATGAAATCATCCACAATACAGACATTGGCTTGATCGGGTATACTGCGTTTGGACAATACCATCGTCTGTATCTTTCTGGATGAACCGGAAACATAATTCACGCTGACCGTCGAACCCTCTGTCACCTTCGGATCCCGTCTTACAATGACAACCGGGACATTCAGATAAGCAGCAGTTGCATAAGCAATCGGAATTCCTTTTGTAGCGACCGTAACCACCACATCGATTTCACGATCATGGAATGCTGTTGCAAAAAGACGACCGATCTTATTCACTGTTGCTGGTTCCCCGAGTATATCGCTCATGAATAGATATCCCCCAGGAAGAAGCCTGTCTGAATCTGCAAGCTTACTGCATAGCTCATCAATGAAAGCAGCACTGTTCTCCTTGGAGTATACCGGGATATAGCGAACACCGCCAGCAGCACCGGATACGGATTGTAAGTACCCAATTCCTTCATGCTGGAACATATCATTTATAATCGACAAATCCTCACTGACGGAGGATTTGGCAGCAGCGTACGTCGTCGAGAAATATGGCAAGGACACCAATTGCTGCGGATGATCCATTAAATAATTGGTCATCGCAACCAAACGTTCACTTCTTTTCATCACTACACCTCAAAACCGAATGTTATTGTTAGATAATAACATTCTCGTACGGATTTAATCAAGCTCCGTTCGCCCTCCGAGCATCCGTACCACATACACTTGTTCACAGAATCCCCTTAAACTGTTGTAGATCCGATAAGCACGGCTCTCCTGGGAAACGAGTGAGAAGACAGTCGGTCCGCTTCCGCTCATGAGTACTGCATCAGCACCTGCTTCAATCATTTGCTGCTTGATTTGTTTCACTTCCGGGCAAAGCTTAAGCGTAACAGGTTCAAGTACATTACCAACCTTGTCACAGATGGATTGAAAATCGCCTTGCTCAATAGCTTCGACCATTCCAGCCGTATCAGGATGCTGAATATCATCGATTTTTAACTGCTGATAAATCGTTTGGGTGGATACACCGATTCCAGGGTTGGCAAGTACAACCCAGCATGCTGGAGGAGCGGGAAGTTCCTTGATCTTTTCTCCACGTCCAGTTGATAATGCTGTTGAACCGTATACACAGAAGGATACATCCGAACCAATTTTCGCACCGAGCTCAGCCAGCGTATCCAACGATAGCTGCAGATTCCATAGTGTATTCAGACCGCGCAATACTGCCGCTGCATCACTGCTTCCTCCAGCAAGGCCAGCTGCTACCGGTATCTGCTTGTCTATGTATATCTTGACACCTTTATTGATATTATATGTATCTTTGATCAATTGCGCCGCACGGTAGGCAAGATTACGCTCATCGTTCGGTACAAAGCGATTGTCCGATTCGATTTCGATCTTGTTCTCCTGTAACACGATTAACTCTATCCGGTCTGCCAGGTCGATCGTTGTCATAACCATCTCTACCTCATGATAGCCATCCGGGCGTTTATACAGTACGTCCAACGAAAGATTGATCTTAGCTGGCGCCTTTTCGAGCAAATACATGTCATGTCACCTACTTTAGTTGAATTTCTCCAAAATTGTATCATAAAAAGGAAGGACAGGCTATTCTGCCTAAAAAGAAGAAGCCTTCCTCTTCATAAAAAGGAGGAAGGCTTCTCTTTATTGCTTATCGCGCATCGACTGTTCGGCCATGGCAATGGCATACTTGACCATATTCCCGGCGTCGCGGGAACGTATGCCGCCCCAGCCTTCCTTTTGTACAGTGTCGTAAAATCCAAGCTCCTTTGCAATTTCCTCTTTTAGTGCATCAGACATGATTCCTCTTCTTCTGCCCAAAGAAAACAGCTCCCTTCAGAGATTATCACGACAACCTTATTTTCTGTCCTTGACCGTACACTATGCCTGTCAGATGTTTGCAAATAAGACAAAATAAAAAGCAGGGGACCAAGTCCCCTGCTTTCGTTCATGCGTTATTTCGCAATTTCGTTCAAATCATCCGTATCAAAATCTAGTTCGACTGTTTCGGTTAAGACATCTGCATAGCTATAGGAGACACGCTCAAACGCATTTTCATCTTGATCAAGTTCTACAATGAATACAGCTGGATACGTTTCTGCAAGTACTCCGCAACGTTCGATGGTTTTCTTTCTCCCACCATTAGCTTTCAATTTTAAACGTTTACCAATTTGTCCTTCCAGACCCTGCTTAATTTCCACTAATGTTTTAGCCACTGCACTCCACCTCACTGATCTAATCATAGCATATTTTAGGTATAGAGTCAAATAAAACTTTTTATTATAACAGCATACCAATTTTGATGTCAATGAAAAGATTAAATGTTTCTTATTTCACTTTATTCTTTCAAATCCATACAAAATTATGCATCAGTGGTAAATTTACGATTTCGCAGGCGTCTAGGAGTCCTCTTCCTTCTCCTCATCTGGATCCACAAAAGGCAATCCTGTCCGCAGCAAGCCGCGCGTTTCGATACCGCCAAGACCGCGTTCTCCTGTCAATGTATTCCGGAGAGCATCCCATACCCCCACTTTTTCCATAAACGGCGTGAATGCGACCTTGGCGACAATATAAACCGGATCCAAGGCATGTATGTTAATCCTGCTTGGTGAGCTTGCAAAATTCGCTCCTGCTCGTATCAGGGATTCAAAATGGGATTGGCATGCGCCAGCAAAGATGATTAATTGATCCAAATGCGGATATAGCCTGCGTGCCTCCCGCACTGTTTCGACAAAATACTGGGAGTTCCGGTAAGCTCGGATATCCTGCTTATCTCCTTTGTTCTTCTGAAAAGCATCATGTCCTGTAATGACAATAATATCTGGCTGGATCTTTTCCAGTAGGGAAGCAATTTGAAGAGGCATTTCTTTTTCATGCAGATGGACACCATGTACTTGGATACCGAAACGCTGATAAAAATCGATGCATTTTTTCAAATATGTCTTATCTCCATCTATGTGGAGTACCTTCGCAGGAATTTGGAAGTAATTTGGGCTATGATTATAACCTGAGGTTGATTCATAATCCCGCTTATCCTTCATAAGCAGGTAATCCTGGCGAAAGAGGCGGTAGGAGTAATCTTCTTTATCCTGCCACGTTTTCTTGCGTTTCGTTATTTCACGTGTTCCAGTCTTTACAAGATCATCCCGGGGAGCATCTGCAATGAGACGCATGTCTTCTCCATGCAGAATGACCTTATTGGCTGTAAAGCTGGATACACGGAACAATAAATCGTGTTTATATGATATTCTAGTGACGATATCACCAATCGCCAAATCCATTCCGTTCACCTCACCCACCAAAGCTTTCTCCTACAGCGTATGATGGATGGGCAAAAATGTTCAGCCTTTAGCTGTAAAGGTATTCGCCAGAGCAGCAAATTCCTCCATTGACAGCGACTCTCCTCTTCTTGTGCCATCGATTCCAGCTTCGATCATGATATCCTCCAGCTCCTCCTTCGAGAAACGCGACGCAAAATGTCTATTTAAGTTGTTGCGAAGCGTCTTCCTGCGTTGACCAAAGGAAGCTTGAATCAAGTCGAAGAAGAATTTTTCATCATCTACACGGACTGGCGGTTCCTTGCGCAGCTCAAGATGAAGAACAGCAGAATCCACATTCGGCTGCGGCATAAATGCCGTTTTTGGTACAGTCATTACGACTGCTGCCTGTGTATAATACTGGACTGCCAGTGATAGGGAACCGTAGCTTTTCGTGTTCGGAGAAGCAGCCATACGGTCTGCTACTTCTTTTTGAATCATGACTGTAATGCTTGAGATAGGAAGATCCCGCGTAAGCAGATTCATCAGTATCGGCGTTGTAATATAATAAGGCAGGTTTGCGACAATCTTCACTTCCTGATCTCCGAAATAGCCCTGCAGCTCCTGCTGCACGTCTGCTTTCAGGATATCCTCATTCACGACCTTCACATTATCATATGGAGACAATGTATCCTCCAGGATAGGCAATAGACGCTGATCTATTTCAAAAGCCAATACTTTATTTGCTGCGATAGCCAGCTGCTCCGTCAATGCACCCATTCCCGGTCCGATTTCAATCGCACCTATGTCTTCTGTCACCCCTGCGTGATGGATGATATTGCGCAGGATATTTGTATCAATCAGGAAATTTTGCCCGAGGCTTTTCTTGAAGGAAAAGTTATATTTCTTAAGCAGTTCCTTCGTCCTTGTCGGTGTGGCAATATGCCGTTCATTCGTCATTGTCTTCCTCCTGTATAATTTGCTGCATCGTTTCGACAAACAACTGCTCCGGTATCCGGAACATAGCCAGTCGTTTGATAAGCTGCTTGCCATTTGTATGGCCGATTGCCAGTCTTTCCCCTAGCTTTTCCCGCCGCTGCTTTGCCTTTGGCCCGCCAAGGAGACCGTATGCTATGACAGCTTCCCTGGAGATCTCCGGTTCATACTGCTCGCTCATCTCATACACTTGCTCCAGGGCTGTCCGAATCGATTCAGCTGAAGCATGCTCAATCCCTATTCCTTTGTTATTACGCGCACGCGCTTTGTCCTTTGACAGGAACGCATGCTTACAACCAGGCACCGCCTGAGAGACAATATGACGAATACGCTCACCGGGATAATCGGGATCAGTAAAAATGATTACACCGCGCTTCGCTTGCGCATGTCTAATTTGTTCAATGATACCTGCATGTATGGCAGATCCGTTCGTCTCAATCGTATCTGCCTGGATGGCCTGGTTTATCTTCGCAGTATCGTCTTTACCTTCTACGACAATCACTTCTTTAATTTGCACGTTATACCCTCTATGATTTAATTTGATATAGTCTTTCTGCATTCCGCATTGTCAGCTCTGCCAATTCCTCGTAGCCGATGCCGCGCAGCTCAGCGATTTGTTCAGCTACTAACTTCACGTAAGCTGGTTCATTGCGTTTGCCGCGGTTAGGGTGAGGTGCCAGATACGGACAATCTGTTTCAATAAGCAGCCGATCAGCTGGCACGATTTTCGCTACTTCCTTCGGCGCCTTAGCATTTTTAAAAGTGACAGGTCCGCCAAGGGAAATATAGAAATTCATGTCCAAAAACTCTTGTACAAGATCCGCTTCATCACTATAGCAATGCATGATGCCTCCGACTTCTGCTGCATTTTCTTCTTTTAAGATAGGAATGATATCCTGCGTCGCTTCCCGATTATGAATGATGATCGGCAGCTTGACGCGTTTAGCCAGCTGAATCTGCTTTCTCAGCACGTCCTTTTGAATATCCTTCGGTGACTTGTCCCAGTGGTAATCCAGACCCATTTCACCGATCGCCACAACCTTTGGATGTGCCGAAAGCTCCTCGATTCTATTCAGGTCGGCGTCTGTCATATCAATTGCATCGACAGGATGCCAGCCGATTGCTGCGTAAACGAATTCGTATTTCTCCGCAAGCTCGATTGCAGAGGTGATACCATCCGCATCACAGCCAATAACTACAAGACGGGAGACGCCCGCATCCTTTGCCCGCTGCAGCATTTCTTCGCGGTCTTCCGCAAACTGCTTATCATTAATATGAGCATGTGTATCAAATAACATAGCATGATGTCCTTTCTATCTGTTAAAAAAGGAAAAACGCTTGCGTGCAAGCGTCTCCCCCTCATTTATTATTTTACGACCGATCCATTCGGCAAATCCGACTCCACTGTTGCCAGCGCAAGCTTGCCGTCTGCACTTTCACCGGACAGGATCATCCCTTCGGACATCTCCCCGCGAAGTTTAACCGGCTTCAGATTCACCACACAAATCACTTTTTTGCCGACAAGCTCTTCTGGAGTATAATGCTCTGCTATACCAGAAATAACCTGACGCTTCTCTGTTCCCAAATCAAGCTGAATTTTCAATAGCTTATCTGCTTTCTTCACTTTATCAGCAGCAATAACTTCAGCCACGCGGAATTCAAGCTTCGCAAAGTCCTCATACTGCACTTCCGGAAGTTTGGCAGTTTCCTGCTCTTTTTTCGGCTGTTCTTTTTTCTCTGGTTCAGGAACTTTCATCATGTTCTTGATCGCTTCCACTTCTACCTTTGCATCCAGACGAGGGAAGATCGGGCCTTCTTTCTTCACTTGACGGCCTGCTTTCACTTCTGTTGCCAGAAGCGTATCCCAGTCTTGGCTTGCTTCCTCTACACCAAGCTGCGCAAAGATCTTAGCAGGTGTTTCGACAAGGAATGGACGAAGCAAAATAGCTACTTGGCGCAGCACTTCTGCAAGGTGAGCAAGAACGTTTCCAAGACGGTCCGCTTGGGCTTCGTCTTTTGCCAGCACCCAAGGCTTCGTTTCATCGATGTATTTATTTGCTCGGCTGACTAGCTGCCAGATTTTCGCAAGAACGACAGAGAACTCCATGTTCTCCATTCCGTCTTCTACTTCCTTGACAGTTTGTTTCGCCATTTCTTCCAATGCCTGCTCAAATTCCGTCTCTCCAGCAACATAAGCCGGCACAATTCCTTCTTTGTATTGACTGATCATGGCTACTGTACGGTTCAGCAAGTTACCAAGGTCATTTGCCAAATCAAAGTTCGTACGATCGACGAAGCCTTCCGGCGTGAACACACCGTCTGCGCCGAATGGTACTTCACGAAGCAAATAGTAGCGCAGCGGATCAAGACCATAGCGCTCCTTCAAATCAACCGGACTCACGACATTCCCTTTTGATTTACTCATCTTGCCGTCTTTCATCAAAATCCAGCCGTGTGCGAATACTTTCTTCGGCAGCGGAAGATCCAATGCCATCAGCATGATCGGCCAGTAAATGGTATGAAAACGGACAATCTCTTTACTCATCAAATGAACATCCGCTGGCCAGTATTTCTGATAAAGACTGTCATCATCGGAGCCATATCCGAGTGCCGTTATATAGTTGGATAGCGCATCTATCCATACATAAATAACATGCTTCGGATTCTCAAGCACTTTCGGTCCCCATTCAAATGATGTACGGGAAACTGCCAAGTCTTCCAGACCAGGCTTGATGAAGTTATTGATCATTTCATTCTTCCGGCTCACTGGCTGGATGAATTCAGGATTTTCTTCATAATACTTCAGCAGGCGGTCTGCATATTTGCTAGTCCGCAAGAAATAAGACTCCTCTTTTACCCGATCGACCGGACCGCCGCAGTCCGGACATCTGCCATCGTCCAGCTGTGTTTCCGTGAAGAAGGATTCACAGGAAGTACAATACCAGCCTTCATATTGGTCCAGGTAAATATCATCCTGTTCCAATAGTCTGGAGAAGATTTTCTGCACGGTTTCCTTATGACGCGGTTCAGTAGTGCGGATGAAATCTGTATTGGTGATCTCAAGTGTCTTCCATAAAGCTTTGATATCTTTTACGATGTTGTCCACATATTGCTGCGGAGTTATACCTTGTTCTTCTGCTTTGCGCTGGATTTTCTGACCATGCTCATCCGTACCCGTCAAATACGCGACATCATATCCGCGCAGACGCTTATAGCGAGCCATCGCATCTCCAGCTACTGTCGTATAGGCATGTCCGATGTGCAGCTTGCCACTCGGATAGTAGATTGGCGTAGTAATATAAAACGTTTTATTCTCTTTCTGCATGTGCTTACCCTCCATTAAGAAAAAAGCCCACCAGCGTGAGCTACTCGTATCGCTATTACACTTATCTCTATTGTAGCGACTTTCCTCCATAAATTCCAATCCAGCAGAAATTTTTTTCTTGACGGATGCGACATAAAAATAAGCACATATACGTATTTCTATGGTAATAATCCGACACATAAAGCAAATGTGTCGAATTATGTCGAGCATTCGACATAACTCTCCTATCATCTTTCTATTTATATATCCCTATTTAATTTACTCTTTTTACATATACAACCATTATAATAGTATCATATACCCACCATATTCCCTTTCTTATGTTTTTACTGTCAGCAACATGCTTAACTGCAAGATTTTTGAATTGACACTTATGTCAATCACTGGTACGATATTCAATAGTTAAATTGTCGAATAATGACGAATAAACATATATAAACACCCGAGAGGAGAAACATTATATGAAATCAACAGGTATTGTACGTAAAGTAGACGAATTGGGAAGAGTTGTTATTCCAATCGAATTGCGCCGCACACTAGGAATCAACGAGAAAGATGCTTTGGAAATCTACGTAGATGATGACCGCATCATCCTTAAAAAATACAAACCGAACATGACTTGCCATATTACTGGTGAGATCTCCGATGACAACTTGTCTTTGGCTAACGGTAAACTGGTTCTTAGCCGCGAAGGTGCAGAAGAGCTAATCAACGAAATCCAAACACGCCTGAACAAATAATAAAAAACCGCTCCGTTCTGGAGCGGTTTTTCTATTTATTCGACATGATAAGCCTGGTACACGTCTCGTTTAGGAAGCTGACGATCTACAGCCACTTGCTTGATTGCTTGTTTTGAGGGTAATCCCTCATTCTCTATATACCAGTCGACATGCTCCTGCACACTCATACTCTGCCAAAAAGCTTCGACTTCTTCCAGCTGCTCTGCTTCTGAAGCTCCTTCTACAACAAGGCAGAACTCGCCTCTCACTGTTTCAGAGGAAGCCCAATCCAGTGCTTCTTGTATGGTTCCTCTCAGAAATTCTTCATAACGCTTTGTCAGCTCTCGGCCAAGCGCTATCCTTCGGTTCCCAAAAACCTCCTGCAAGGCAGCGAGTGTTTCCTTTAATCGATGCGGACTTTCATAGAAAAGCAGAGTTGCCGCGACTTTCCGCAGTTTCTCTAACTCTCCTGTCAATTCCTTCTTTTTCCGCGGCAGGAAACCGTAAAATTGATAAGCATCTGTGGAAAGGCCTGATCCGACCAATGCAACGAGCGCCGCATTAGCTCCTGGCAGTACGACAACTGGATAATCAGCTGCAGCAGCTGCTTGAACCAACTCCTGGCCCGGATCGCTAATAGCCGGCATACCGGCATCGCTAACCAGACCAACATCTTTTCCCTCTTCCAGCAAATCGAGAAGCATCTGCTCGCGCGCTTTCCGGTTATGCTCGTGGTAGCTTATAAGCGGTGTTGGAATTTCAAAATGATTGAACAGTTTCTTCGTATTCCGTGTATCCTCTGCAGCGACAGTATGTACTTGTTTTAACGTCTCTAGTGCTCTTAACGTAATATCCTGCAGGTTTCCTATCGGCGTAGGAATGATGAACAGGGTACCTGCCTGGCGTTCTTCAAAGCTTTTCTGTGATTGCATATGGTTTTCCTCCTTCCTGGATAAGCGCCCATTTTCGATTTTTCGGGAGCTGCTTGATCCTGTATTCCTCTTTGAGAGCAGCTTGCCTGGAATCGAAACCTCGGATATAAACAAGGATGAATGGACCCCTGCCCTTTGTATATTTTGCACCTTTGCCGGAAGCATGCTGCTTTAAGCGTTTGGCGAGCGCGTTTGTATATCCAGTATACAGACTTCCATCCTTGCATTTCAGCATATAGACCATATGCTCATTTGCTGCCATACAGGATTTCCTCTAATTCTTCAGTATATCCTCCGCCTTGCTTATGAGAATACAGCGGCGGCAAAATCTTCAACCCAGGATTGCCATTACGGACGCCTTCAATCAGGAGGATATTTGCTTCTTTCCCGGGCTTCGGATAGACAAGTCTCATCCGTTTTGGTTCGATTTTCTGCTCACGCATACTGGTGACAATATCCAGCAGCCGATCCGGACGATGAACCAGGGTGACCTTGCCGCCTGGTTTCACCAGTTTCCTGCAAGCTAGGATAACATCGTCCAACGTGCACATGATTTCATGCCGGGCAATGGTTAAATGCTCATTCAGGTTTTGCTCGTTTTTGCTTGGTGTTTTGAAATAAGGAGGATTACACGTAATCGCATCAAAAGGACCGTTCCCTAATACAGCTGGCATCTCTTTCAGATCACCATGTATCATCTCCACTTGATCCTCCAGCCCATTCAGTACAACATTCCGCACTGCCATATCATATAGTCGCTCCTGAATCTCGACACCTGTTATTCGTGCTCTTGTCCTTTTGCTGAGCAATAATGGGATTACGGCATTACCGGAGCATAAGTCCAATATTCTCCCTTTCGAAATTGGAATCGATGCAAAGTCAGCCAGGAGCACTGCATCCAATGAAAAGGCAAATACAGTCGGGCTCTGGATGATGCGCATATTTTCATCAGCAAGCAAGTAATCCAGCCGCTCATCCCCTTTTAGTTCCACCATACAATTAATTCCCTTCTGTTTTTTTACAAAAAAGGGCCTTCCCTACTAATTTGTAAGAAAGGCCGCCACATCATTTATTCTTATTCAAGAATGTCAAACAGAACAAGCAATCTTCATTACGTCTCGGACTGCCGAAATGCACATTACAGATATGGAAACCTTCTTCATATAAACGCGCCAGGTTATCATATCCTTCACCAATCTGTGCATCCTTGGACGGTGTGGCAATGCTTCCGGCTTTCTGTTCCTGTTCAGCTTGACCATCAAGACGATTGCGCAGGTGATGGTTTTCGACCGTCAGACGGTTATTCTCTTCCAATAGCTCCGCTACATGACCCTTTACATCACCCAACTGCTTGTACAGCTGTCCGATTTGCTCTTCCATCTGTGTGACATGCTCCAGTATTTCCTTCTTATTCACCGTCTCTCCACCCCATTATTCCATGGCTTGCGTTGAGATAACTCCTTCTTCGATCAGTTCATCTAAGGTATACTCAATAACCCGTTCCTTCTCCGGCACTTCAATCTGAATCAACCGTTCCAAAATGTTCAAGCCGACTACCTTACCCGATCCGTAAGAAGTCCGAATCGCTTCACCCAAATCCGGAAGCTCACGTTTCGCCTCTTCATACTCATCATTTTCATACTTCAGACAGCACATCAGCCGTCCGCATAGACCAGAAATCTTCGCTGGATTCAACGATAGATTCTGATCCTTTGCCATCTTGATTGATACCGGCTCGAAATCCCCCAGGAAAGTGGAGCAGCAAAGCATTCTGCCGCAAGGACCAATACCGCCCAGCAGCTTCGCTTCATCCCGCACCCCAATCTGTCTGAGTTCGATTCTAGTCTTGAAGACTGCAGCCAGATCCTTCACCAGGTTCCGGAAATCAACCCGGCCGTCTGCTGTGAAGTAAAAGATGACTTTATTTCGGTCGAAGGTATATTCGACTTCGACCAGATTCATGTCGAGCTTGTGCTCTCGAATCTTCTTCTCACAAACCTTATGTGCCTGCGCAGCGTTCTCTGTATTTTCCGCTACGGTAAATTTATCTTTGTCTGTTGCGATACGAATGACTTTTTTCAGAGGAAGGACGACATCCTCTTCATCCACTTGCTTATCTGCAAGCACAACTCGTCCAAATTCTACGCCGCGAACAGTCTCTACAATAACATAATCGTCCAAAGCAACCGAAAGTTTGCCCGGATCGAAGTAATAGATTTTACCCGCCTTTTTAAAACGGACACCAATGACTTGCATCTACCCATTCACCTCTGCATCTGAAGTGTCAATTTTTCCATAACAAGTGCAGGATGGACATTCTGGTCTAATTGGCGTTTCGCTTCCATAACGGACTGCAAGCTATCAGTAGCTCGCTGCCTTGTCCAATGGCGAAGGCTGTTCTCAAGCCTGTCTTTCTCCTGTATATAGATAATGGAATCCGGCCTGTCAGCATAAAGATAGATTATGTCTTTAAACCACAATAATAGCAGATGTAACGCCAGCTGCTGCAGCTCGCGATCCTTCATCACAGGCATCCATTGACTATGGATAAACAAAAGCGCTTCGTTAGGCCTGGTTTCCAGCACTTCTACTAATTGTACCACTAGTTTTCGCGCTTTAGCAAACCACTCTTGACCGGAAATCTCCATTGCTTCCTCATAATTCTGCGTTAGCTGTGACAAAAGTCGGGCTGTTGACTGCGGCAGACCTTCCGAAACCAGCAATTCCTCGAACTGTCCTTCATGTAAAGGCTGCAGTGCGAGTATCTGACATCTGGATTGAATTGTCTGAAGCAATGCCTGACTATTTTCCGTCAATAGGATCGCTGTTGTATGGGCACCTGGTTCCTCAAGAAACTTGAGCAGTCGATTGGATGCATTGGCTGTCATTTTATCTGCGTCTTCCATTACATATACCTTACGATCGGATTCCATACCTGTATAAGAAAATTCCTTTTGCAGCTGCAGTATCTGATCGTTTTTTATGGAGGCACCATCCGGAACGATCCAATGGAGATCCGGATGGTTGCCAGAATCGATGCGGCGGCAATCCTTACATGCATTGCAAGGCTCTGCGTCCTTGCGGTTTTTACAAAAGATACTCTTGGCAAACAAGCGGCTTAATGCTGATTTCCCAGTTCCACGCGATCCTTGGAATATGTAGGCATGAGAAATACGGTCGCGTTTCAGGCTGTTGACGAGCATCTTACTGACAACAGGCTGTTTAGTAGACATGTCAGCCCAATTTAACATAACGTTCTTCCTTTATCAGTTACTTCACGTGTAAAGATTGAAAAGGAGCCCTTTGATCTCTCCGATCAAACCGAGTACACCGATTTGCTGTTTCTCCTGATCCATCAGGATTTCCGTCAGCTCCATCAGCTTCTCATCGATCAGCCGCACAGTCGTAAGCTTCCGGGACCCATGCTGGTTCCAGGAATGCTCATGATGCAGCTCCATCCCGTTGTCCTTTACATCTTCCATGAACTTCTTAATCTTACGTTTATACAAAGCAAGCTCACGGAACGAGCGCGTACGCGCAAGCCGTTCCCCTTGCTTGGTGATGTCCGTGATCAGCTGCTGCAGTTCCTGTCCCTGCAGTTTCCTGCTCTGGGACTGCACCAAATCCTGAAACCTCTTCGGCTCAGCTGGTGCCTGTGTTGTAT
Source organism: Terribacillus sp. JSM ZJ617 (assembly GCF_044383785.1). NCBI lineage: Bacteria > Bacillati > Bacillota > Bacilli > Caryophanales > Bacillaceae > Terribacillus > Terribacillus sp. JSM ZJ617. The sequence continues at coordinate 51,093 of NZ_JBISEQ010000009.1, forward strand.
TCTTACGTGCAGCATCCAGCTGCGCGCGTAACTCCGGACCGATTTTCAACGGTATTGTCTCCTTTTTTTAGAACTTTATAAAGGAATCGACAGGAAGTACGAAAACAGTAGCTCCGCCAACCTCTACTTTGACAGGGTTCGGAATATAAGAATCCGCGTTGCCCCCCATTGGAGATATTGGTGCTACCATCTGATTACGCTGACTGCAATTGTCCTTGATAATATCAAGCACATCATCGACTTGATCATCCTCACAACCAACCATCAGCGTCGTATTCCCTGCTTTCAGGAAACCGCCTGTAGTGGATAGTTTAGTTGTTTTGAAATTCTTATCTCCGAGTGCATCTGTCAGCCTGTTGCTGTCTTTATCCTGAATAATTGCTAATACTAGTTTCATCTTATTTCCTCCTCATGTCTTTTCCATCACTTTTCTTTATCTTGCAAAAAAGCCATGATCGCTTGCACAGCATTTTCAGCTACGTCAGCAAGCGGTTTGGAAGCATCAAGTGTCACATAACGGTCCTTGTATTGTTCCCGAAGAATCCGATATCCTTCATAGACACTTTCATGGAAGGATAGTGCTTCCAAGTCCAACCGATTCTGTTCTCTACCTTTATTCTCCGAAATTCGTGCTAATCCTGCTTCTGGGGAAATATCAAAGAATAATGTCAAATCCGGCATGGTAGTTTCAACAGCAAATCGATTGATTTCCATCACTTCTTCCATCCCAAGACCGCGTGTATAGCCCTGGTAAGCCAAACTGCTGTCCACAAAACGATCGCATAGTACAATCATTCCCTTTTTCAGCGCCGGCCACACCTTTTCCACCAGATGCTGTCTTCTGGCAGCTGCATAAAGCAGTGCCTCTGTACGGCCATCCATGCTCGTATTGGCCGGATCCAGAATCACTGCCCGTATCGCCTCCGCTATCTCGATACCGCCTGGTTCCCGTGTAGCAAGCACCTGATAGCCTTGTTCTTCTAAACGAGCTGTCAAAAACGGTACTGCAGAAGTCTTTCCTGCTCCTTCGCCGCCCTCCAGCGTGATAAACAATCCTGTCAAAATAATTCTCCTTCGTTTGTGCCTCTATACGTAAGCATCCCTTGTTCAATATGTTCATTTTGAAAAGAGATGCTGCTATTCTTCCATAATTGTATCATTTCCACATGCTGTTTTGTAACGATTTCTCCTTTTGCAAGTACCGGTATACCTGGAGGATAAGGAATAATCGATTCTGCTGCAATACAGCCGATAGCCTCATCCCATTTTGCAAGGACTGGCTGCTGCTCTTCCATCTCAGCATAGCTTACAGCAAGCTCCTGTACCGGCTCAGAGAAAAGGTGAGCTGCTTGGACAGGCGGGATGAATGCTGGTGCTTCCATATCACTAATAGCTGTTCTGACAAAATTCAAATCGTCATCTGATAGTGCTTCTAATCCATGGACAAGCAAAATATGCCGATCTGTGACCAATTCCGGATAAATACCGGATGACTCCAGCATATTGGCAAGCTGCCTTGGCTGATAACCCGCATGTACACGTAAAACTATTTTCAGCCAATCGCCATCCTGCTTTTCCACTTCCCATAAATCCGACGCAGACAGTAGTTTTCGAAAAGCGTCGACAGCAGTGCGGAGTTTTTCCATATCTCTTTCTGTACGCGTAGCCAAGTACTTCCTGGCTGTATCAAGTGAAGCCAGCAGCAAATAAGACGGACTGCTGGACTGCAGCATCCTCAAATAACGATCAATAGAAGAAATGGAGATATACTCGCTATTCAGATGAAGATAGGAACTCATCGTAAGTGCAGGTGCCATCTTATGAGCGGACTGGACGACAACATCCGCTCCTGCTTCTAATGCGCTTAAAGGAAGTGTCTTGGCGGTCTTTAAATGAACTCCATGCGCCTCATCGACTAAAACTGGTATCCTGCTTGCATGTGCCATCTCTACGGTATCTTTTAAATCAAATACCGTGCCGAAATAATCCGGATACGTCAATATGAGTGCTTTTGCCTCTGGATACCTTTGGATCGCTTTCTGTATCGTTTTCGGCGTGGGATGGGTATATCTCCCTTTCTCCTCATTATACGCAGGTGCCAAAAAGACTGGCTTTGCGCCAGCGAGCTCCAGTCCATTCAGTATTGATTTATGACAGTTGCGCTGCACGAGAACGATTTGATTTCTATTGATGCTCCCGAGTATCATCGCAATATTTCCTACCGTACTTCCAGCCACTAAAAATCGTGTATGCTGTGCCCCAAAAAAAGACGCAGCCAATTCCTGTGCCTCTGCTATAACCCCTTCAGGAGCATGCAGATCATCCAACCCTGTCAGCTCCGTCTGATCGAGCAATGCAGCAGTTTGAAAGAATGATCCCTCTTCAAAGAGCATTCCATGCTTATGTCCTGGCACATGGAACGAAATTGGATCCTGCCTAGCAAACTGTACTAACCTATCGTATAGCGGCGTATCTAACTGATTCATTTCATTCTTCCTTTGAGCTTTTTCATTTATTATACGCACACATACAAAAAGAAAAAAGCCTGGCTTAGGCTTTAATGAAATGTCATTTGATTTAAGTTCCGAAGTTTCTTCACAAAGTAATGGTATTGTACTTCCTTCGGTTCCGTCTCGATGATTTTCTGCTCACATTCCCTGCAGATAAATAAGCGATAAAGATGTATACCTTCTTGTTTCTCTTGGTCACAAATACCGCATAAACAGCTTTTGCTCATCATTCTCCACCTCCGTTAGGTTAGTTTCTCCTAAACTAACGAACTTCATACCTGCTAATCTTGTATTCTAAGTTTATGTTCAACTGAGACAGATGTTGTTTGTACGGTTTGTACGTATTGACGTTGTCATATGAGGTGCCGATGGCCTTTTATAAACTATAGGAGAAAGAGGAAACTTGCTTCTGAAAACTGCAACAGGAAACGCAATTGGACAAGCAGGTTGGGACTATCCGAAAAAGTCTTTTCAAAAAGGCTGATTTTTTTTACACTAAAATAGAACATATGTTCGTTTTTGGTTGAAAGGGGGAACATAATGATGTGCAGCAAGGAAAAACCCGAAAAAGGAAAATTTCATCCAAATCCAGCCTTGATACAAGGATTCCTGAAAGAGGAACAGCACCGCATTGTTTACGAACAAGCAGAACGTTATCCTTCCGAGGCAAACCTGCGAAAGCTTAATTCTGCTTTTCAGCAATTTTATACAGAAATACAATTAACGAACTACCTAACGATGACTCTTAGTTACTATGCGAGGAATTACAGCAAACAAACAACCGTACTACAAGGAAGGGAATTAGCTGTGCTTGACCAGCCTGCTGGCGAAGACCAAGAAACCAGTAAGAAGGAGATGCTCGTAGCCAAGGAAGACCAGACTGTGTACAGCTGGGAACAGGCCATCCATGATCCTGCTCTTTTAACTGCTATTCAGGATTTGCCTTCTAAACAGAAACAAAATCTAGAGCTCCATTTTATCCATCAGCTGACCCATACTGAAATTGCTGAGAAGCTGGACATTTCCCAACAAGCTGTTTCAAAGTCAGTTCAATCAGCACTTAGGAAACTCCGTTCAGTCTTACAGGAAGGAGACGCGCCATGACAACAGAAACGATTATTTCCATGATTGGTAACCTTGGCTTTCCTATAGTAGTCTCATTTTACTTGCTCATTCGACTCGAGCAGAACATTAAGCGCCTGGAACAAACACTGCAAGTTCTGATAGAACAGATTCAAAAAGGAGGTAGCTAAAGTTGACCACATTGCTTGAACTTACAATTAGAGCAAAGGCAGAAGATACAGCCGCACTGGAAGCTATACTAATTCGATTTCAGCCAAAGATCAGAAAATTGAGCAGCTCCGCATCATATGCATGGAAAGAAGACCTGGAACAGGAGCTGCATATCCAGCTAATTAAAGCAATTCAACGATTTGAAATTCAAGAGGTGGAGCCTCAATGGAAATTCTCTCATCAACTTCATTCCGCCATATAAAAAAAATCCCTGATCCAATAAGGATCAGGGATTTCATCTTGCCTGGCAGCGTCCTACTCTCGCAGGGCGAACCCAACTACCATCGGCGCTGAAGAGCTTAACTGCTGTGTTC